>NZ_JBBOVT010000003.1:0-1777748 GCF_038006765.1 Paenibacillus sp. FSL H7-0756
TGCGTGGCTCGGATGGACTTTATTGGAAAAGGATGAAAACCGTTTATTGGGGCGCCGTTTGTACCCTTTGTAGATATAATCAAGCAAAGCATTTTTCAAAGCGCAAAGCACAGTCTACCCCTGTGCTCTGCGCTTTTTTGTGTAGAAGAATGAAAATAGCGCATAGTCTCATATGTTTGCTTCAAGCCATGTGTGAACTATCTTTACATCCTCTTTTTGCATAAAAGGATGATCACTATTTTGAGAGATTTCCAACTTGCAATCATGTGATTTCACAAAGTCCTTAATAACTTCCAGAGATTGCATACTGTCTTTTCTGCCGTAAAGGATTGAAGTTGGAATATTCCATTGTTTAACCGGATGTTTCTTTACAAACTGATAATAATCCCAACGCAGCAAATCAACAGAGGTAACAATCTCTTTTTGTATGCGCAGTTGTTCTTCTGTCACATCAAACCAATTAAACATCTGTTTAATTAGGTATTCCATATTCAATATAGGTGATTGGAAAAGACACTTGACATAATTACTATTTGTGTAAGCATTCAAACTGAAATACGCTCCCAAACTGCACCCAAACAAAGAAACATGATCCCAATTTGAAAAGGCATAGTTTCCAACTAGAGTAAGGTCATTAATGCCATTCCAAATATCACAACGATAACTACTGTCCTTTCGTTCCCCGTGTTCAGGCAAATCGAAACTAAGCGTTTGATACCCTTTTTTTACAGCGATTTCAGCAAAATCTCTAGCATGTTCTTTGCATGACATTTTGCCATGAACATGGACATATACCTTGTCTGATCTATCACCCCAAATAATGGATGGGATGTTGCCGATTTTTATATTTTGAATTCTCATACATACCTCCAATTGTTGAGGTTTTGCCCTCCAGACAACCTTTACTGGTGTCCTGCACCGCGTCTGGACTACCAACGGAACTGTGTTTTTATCTTCGCGTCTTCATTGTACTGTGTTGGCGGAAGGAGTCAACTCTTTCGTGACACAACTGCTAAGTCTAAACTGCCAAACGGGAGGCCAATTTTTTTATTCCTATCCACCTTACCGCCATCGCAACCTCTGGTCACGCCAGATATAGAAGGCATAAACAGACTTATTTAAAATTGTTGACAATTGTTATATTTGTAATTTATACTAAACATGTCCATTTGAGAATTACATTTTTTTGCAGTTATTTAGAGCATTTTCAGCAGTGCTTCATTGCTTGGGAAAATGCTTTTTTTCTTTAGTTATTTTGTCATATTCCGCCTCCATCGTTAAGAACTCATTCTCCTTCACAATCACTCTCACTTCACTTTCACTTGCTCATCACTGAATATCACCATGTAGGTTATCCTCTTTAATCAGCCTTTCTAAAGATTATCTAATGGAGGAAACAGGATGTCTAAATCAATAGAATCTATCTTGAAAGATGAAATTTTTGCTGAGGCGGGCATCGAGTATCCGGAAGACCCCGATACCCGTTTGCTGGACCTGGGGATCGATTCGGCAGGCTTCATCAAGCTTATTGTTTCAATGGAATCGAAGTTTAACATCTCGGTCCCTGATGAGGATCTGTTGTTTGAGAAGTTCTCCACGGCTGGATTAATCCTTAATTATTTGACCGGAAAAATGCTATGATGACTATCATTCAGCGTCTATTTCTGGAGGCCTGTGACCGCCAAGATCATATTATCCTTGAAGATCTGCAGCAGCAATGGACTTATGCAGAGGTAATGACAGAGGCCTACTTAATTGCTCTATATGTCCAAAAGAATTTTGACCTTGAGGCCGGAAGTCATCTTGCAGTATACACCAATAATGAGCCCTTGTTCCTTACTGCGGCGCTTGGCCTTCTGCTCTGCGGTCATGTACTGGTACCGGTTCCTTACTCGGCTTCCATCATGGAGATTGAACATATCCTACATGCCAGTGATACCAAACTGGTTATCAGCAAATATGCACAGCCTGCGCAGTTAAATGGTGATATTCATTGGGTCACCGCGCAGGATTTCTCGCAAGAACCGATGCCTTCGTTCGAATCGATCTCGTTCACGAATCCGCCCGATCCCAATCATTGTGCGATTCTCCTTCCTACCTCGGGCACAACCGGACCCTCTAAAATCGTTATGTTATCCCATCGGAATGTATTAACAAATGCGCTGGCCCATGGTGAAAAGGTCGGGTATACGGCTCAGGATTCGTTTCTTGTCACGATGCCCGTGCATTTCAGTTCTACGATTGTCACGCAATTGATCTCCTGTATGCTTTATGGCACCAGAATGAAGCTGATCAGCTTGCCCTTGCTGCCGCGCACAGCGTTTAGACTGTTTCAGAATAAGGCGGTCACGGCATTCTCTGCGGTGCCTACGCAATTGATGCACTTTATTTCTGATTATCATCAGACCACAAACTGGAGCGCCTTTGATTCGATTGAGTTTATTGTGATTGGCGGTGCAGCGGTTCCCCAGAAGTTAGTAGACCAGCTTCAGACTGTATTTCCACAAGCGGACATTATTCAAGCCTATGGTTTAACAGAAGCTTCTCCGCGGGTGAGCATGATGGAACGGGGAGACCGCAGTCTCTCCTGCGGAACACCCGTCAGCGGCGTGTCTGTCCGGCTTGTTGACGAAGAAGGGAATGAGGTTAAAGGACCTGCTGCTTCAGGAGAAATTTGGGTCAACGGCCCGAATGTGATGCTCGGTTATTACAAGAACCCGGAGTTAACGAACGCTACCATTGTTGAGGGTTGGCTAAAGACAGGAGATTTGGGATATTGGAATGAAGCAGGGTGCCTCATACTTACAGGCCGTAAGAAGAATATCATTATATCCGGCGGTATCAATATCTATCCGGAAGAAATAGAGGAGTTTTTGTATGGCTTGAAAGAAGTGGAGGAGGTCATGGTTGTTGGTGTGCAAGATGATCTATTGGGCGAAGTACCCATCGCATTTCTGAAAGTTGTGGATGAATGTCTGGTTGATATAGATGCGCTGACCCAACATTGCAACCTGCATTTGTCATCTTATAAAGTTCCGAGACAATGGAGGATTATAGATGACATTCCAAAAACAAAAACAGGAAAACTGGACAGGGCAAGTACGAAGCGCTTATTGCTAAAGGAATAGGGGGGAACGAAAAGTTGAAGGATACAACTCAAACTTTGCGCAGCGAAAGATTGCCGGTCCGTTATCCGATGATTACAACCTATACGCAGCATGCCCATCTCTTGTCCATACTTACCCACTACGAGTGCGCGCACCCATGGATATTCAGCAACTATATTCAATTATTTATTAACAAAGATTATAAACATCATTGGGGGGATTTTTATTTTCCTCTGACGTATGAGCTGCGGCCTTCGGATGGTTGCAAATGGATTTCGACTCAGAAGATACATAGAGATACTGTAACAACGAAATGGGACTCGGTTATTCATTTTATTATAGAAAATATTAATGCCAATAACTATATCCACACCATGATCAATTATTTCTACGTGCCCCTAAGCGACCGGTATCAGAAACTCCAATTGCATCATGACATATTTGTGTACGGCTATGATTTAGATCGGGAGATATTGTATGTTTCCGATTTTTTCAAGAACGGCGTGTATAGTCAGGCTGAGATATCATTTGCCGATTTCGATCTTGCGTTCAACACTAATCATCTGACAACCAATCATGATTATCTTAGAGAAATGGTGTATCTGTATACATTCAATGGGCAACATCAGGATAACTTCAGTGCTGATACCCTAGTAAATTCTATAAGAAACTATTTTACTAAGAAAACGCCCGAGTATTGGGAGATGTTCAACTATGGGGGCGACAGGGATAAGCTTGACTTCGGCATGCAAATATACACCACTCTAATTAATTATGTGAGAGAGACAGCGGAACATAAGGATATGCTTGATATAAGACCCTTTCATTTACTTTATGATCATAAGAAGATAATGACGCTAAGATTCAAGTATTTGTACGATCATCGGCATCTAAATCAATTAAATCAAGAGCATATAGATGAATTCACAGCCATTGAGCTTAAGGCAAAGATCATTGTGAATGTAGCGATGAAATATAATTTGACAAGGGATACGAGGATTTCCGAAAGCCTACAAACGCTGATTACGAATATAGAAAATGAAGAATCCATATTCCTTGAACGATGGCTGAATGAGGTAGGCATTCAGTAACATCGAGGGCGCAGTGGATGTCAGCCAGGTATATCTGTGGAGGGAGTGATGCCGGGATTATAGTCGTTGCTCTACAGCGTATTGAGTAAGCTCCGCACAGTTCCTGCTTGTTAACCTTGAGCAATGGGGGGATCTTTATATTCATTGTATTAACAGGAGTCGCAGGCTTCATCGGTTCCAACCTTGCCGAGAGGCTACTGCGGGAAGGCCATACCGTTGTCGGTGTCGATAATTTTCTGACCGGGTCCACTGTCAACCTGGACAATCTTTTACGGTCGCCAAATTTCAAGTTTATCGAGCATGACGTCATTTATCCGCTCGCAGTTGAAGGCCCTGTTGATTGGGTGATGCATTTCGCAAGCCCTGCCAGCCCGCCCAAATATTTGTCCTATCCCATCGAAACGATGAGAGTCAACAGCGAAGGAACGATGCATCTGCTGCAACTGGCCAAAGAAAAGCACGCTGCATTCTTCTTGGCTTCAACAAGCGAGATCTACGGGAACCCGACCGTTCACCCTCAGCCGGAGAGCTATTATGGCAACGTGAATTCGATTGGAGCAAGAAGCTGCTACAACGAAGCTAAGCGGTATGCAGAGGCGATTACCTACTGGATGCACAGGAAATACGCCATGCCGGTAAGGGTCATCCGTATCTTCAATACATTCGGCCCGAAGATGGATTTATATGACGGACGTGTCATTACCAACTTCATTCATCAAATCATGTCCAAGCAAAACCTTACGATATATGGCGACGGGAGTCAGACGAGAAGCTTTCAGTATATCGACGATTTGCTGGAAGGGATTATGAGACTGCTGGGCACCACATATGAACAGCCAGTCAATTTGGGGAATCCGCAGGAAGTCACCATCCTTGAAGTCGCCCAAATACTGAAGGAGCTCATGAATTCCAACGCGCAGATCGAGTTTCTCCCGCTGCCGGAAGACGATCCCAGGAGAAGGAATCCGGATATAACCATTTCAAGGACGATCATGGACTGGGAACCGGCGATCAGTTTGCAGGATGCACTCGCTAGAACGATCCATTATTACCAGGGTCAATATATCCATTAAACGGGAGGTACCTATGCACGAACAGATCATAGCGATGATAAGCGAAGTCAAGGACGACGCCCAGCTGGCAATCAGCCTGACCAGGCATTCCAGCATCATGGAAGACGGGGGGATGGACTCTTTACAGCTAATTACGTTCTTATTGAAGGTGGAAGAGCGTTTCGGTGTTGAAATCGATTTCGATCAATTCGACTTCGATTGTTTGGAATCGGTTACAGCCTTCTGCAATTATATCTCGGAGCTGCAGAAGACGGCATCTGCATGAACGATAGCTCATTAGCGGGACCTTGAAACCATGGATGGAGGAAGAGAGCTTATGGGGAAGAGGAAAGTAACGATTCTATGCTCGGGTTTCGGTCTGGGGTTCTATATTCCCGGCCTGTTAGCTGCAAGCGATTTCAATAAAAGGGATATCGCCACGGAAGTGCTCGTGTTCGAAAGCTATTTGGAGCATGACAAGAGGGAGCATATTGCAGACAGCAGGACGGCGTACCACAATAATTTCGCACTTGCTAATTTCTCGGCCCGGATGCCGATGGATATCCGGGGCAGCATAGATTACGCCCAGGTCGGGCTATTGCTGGAGGCGTGGGCAGCGGAAGAACGCTGCGAATTCATATCGTTATCCGGACACTGGGTCTATATTCTGGATTTGTATAGGGAGAAGATGCTGCCGAAGCCAATTCATGTAGACCTGCTCTACGTCGATTCAGATCTGGCCCCGTCCTGGAAGAGCCTGAAGAAGTTTCATCCCCGGTATGACGAGCATTATTACAATGCTTGTCTCTATGACACCGGTAGGATGGCGATTCGATGTGAAATCCCGGTTCTTTCGGGTACGCCAATGCCCTTCGAATCAAGGAAGCGGCGGCTTGTTGTCCATGGCGGCGGCTGGGGGATGGGCACTTATCAAAGTGCAATTCCAGAACTTGCCGGCCATAACTATGGGCTTGATATCGTAGCGTATGACTGGAAGGAAGCGAAGCCCGATCCCGATCACCGGTATTGGATGAACGATCCGGAGTGGTGTGCATGGGTGAAAAGAGCAAACGGCCTGCATGAGTTCCCGCCATATATTGAAATCGCGGGAGAAGATACGAATTCATACGCTGCTGAGGCGGATCATCATTGGTTATTTGACGTCGCTTCGGAGGCGGTGGCTATCGTGGCCAAGCCGGGAGCGGGCACATTGATCGACTCGCTTGCCTCCGAAACCCCTCTTATTCTGCTGGAGCCGTTCGGCAGTCATGAGCTTAGCAATTTGGAATTGTGGGAGTCGCTCGGGTTCGGAATACGCTACGAGAAGTGGCGGGAGATGGATTTTTCTATAGATGTCCTTAAGGAGATGCATCAGGCGATTAAGAACAGACCTGGTGAACGGACGAATTATGTGGATCACTATTGTTCGAGGGTTGCGTTATTGAAGAGGTGAAAATTTAACGGCAGAAGGGGTTATGCTATGAGCTTACAACAATTGAGTGTTGCCCATGATACGATAAGCTATCCGAGATGGATCGTCTTGCAGCTGCTCGAGGAGTGCAATCTGCGATGCAAGATGTGCTATGAATGGGGACTCGAAGGACCCTATAAAAGCAAAAAAACATTAGAGAAGCTGGACCCGGAGCTGATCAAAAAGATCATTGTGGAGTGCAGCCCCGGCAAGCCGTATTACGACTTCTTCGGCGGTGAGCCGCTGATGTACCCTTGGCTGAGCGACATTCTTGCCATGATCAATCATTATGGAAGCATAGCGGACTTCCCCACGAACGGCACACTGCTTGAGAAGCATGCCGAGATGCTTGTTGAGACTGCGCCCAATAAGATCTGGGTGTCGCTCGACGGCCCCGAGGAAATCAACGACAGACAGAGGGGCAAAGGCGTTTTCAAGAAAGTAATCAAGGGCATCGAGAAGCTCTATGAGCTCCGCCAAAGCAAAGGCAAGCAATTTCCGAAGATGGGTGTATCCTTTATCATTACGCCTTTGAACTATATGTATATCGAGGAATTTTTCTTTAAGCATATCGACTTGTCGATGCTCGACCATATCAGCATGGAAGTACAGCTCTATGCTACGGAAGAGCAGTATGACCAATATGTGGAGGTTCTCAGTGAGGAATTCGGCGTGCATGGAGCTCCGTATGCCAAGGGGATGGTCTGGCAGGACATCAGTTCGTTCAGCCAGATCGATATTCCTGAATTGACGAGACAGCTCAATCTTGTCAAAGCATATTGCTTGAAAAACGGTATCCATGTGATCACCTATCCGAAGACGACAGATGAACAGAATTTGGCCAACTACTTCTCGGGGCAATTCCATCAGATGGCGGATAAACGCAAACAGTGCTCTCTTCCATGGGTGTATGCGGAGATTACGGCAAGGGGCGACGTTTCACCCTGCCATGCCTTCTATGATTTGACCTTCGGCAACGTGAACGAACAGAATTTGCTGGATATCTGGCGCAGTGACAAATACAAAGAGTATCGCGCGTATATGAAAAAAAATATGCTTCCGATTTGTACGGCTTGTTCAAGGTATTATATCTACTGATTCATGTGAATAACCTATTACGTTTAAGAAGGGTGTGTTGATATGAATCCGAAATCTGAGATTAAGCATTCCGCAAAGGATCTGCAAATCTTGAAACGCACCATCAGGAATACGCTGGAAACCAAACGGAATATGGAGAAAATTGCGGGTTACGCGACACCGTTGCCAGAGTCGGTCGGGATTAAACTGACGAACCAATGCAACCTGCGCTGCAAGCATTGCTATCAATGGAACGACACCGGCTACCATCACTTCATGACACTGGAGCAGCAGCGGGAACAGCTCGACTACGAGCTGCTGGAGAAGCTGATCCTTGAGACGGAACCCGCCAAGTCGAGACTCTATATCTGGGGAGGCGAGCCGCTTGTATACAGCGATTTCGACCGTTTGGCCGATTTGCTTGAAGCCCATCCCCGTGAGACGACGATCTGCACGAATGCGGTGCTGATCGGGCGCAAGCTGGACGCCCTGCAGAGAATCTCCGATAACCTGGAGCTGCTCATCGCGCTTGATGGATTCGAAGAAGAGAACGATGCGCTTCGCGGCAAAGGGGTATTCAGCAAGGCGATAGATGCGATCCGGATGCTGGTCGAGCTGCGCAAGGAGAACAAGTTCAGAGGCAAAATTTCGATCCATACCGTCGTTAACGATGGTATGACCGACAAGCTGTACGATCTGCTGGACTTTCTGGAGGGCGTCGGCGTAGATCTGGTCATCGTCTGCTTCCCGTGGTACATCTCGGACGAATGCTCTCAGGGGATGGATGATTACTTCGACCAGAAGTTCGGCTTCCTTCCGGCGAGCGGGCACAGAGGCGAACGAAGCTGGCACGCCTTTAACTACAAGCTCGATCCGGAACGTATCCCTGCTCTCATGAATGAGTTGGACCGGGTGAATCAACGGGTCTGGAAAATGCGCTTGCGCTACCAGCCGAATCTGGATCATGACCAGATCGAGGATTTCGTGCTCGGCAAAGAGGTGCAGGGCAAAGGCACGATGAACAAGAAGTGCCTGGCGCTCTCGAACCGGATGGACATTACGCCCGATGGAACCATTATCGCATGCAAATTCTTCAAGGAGTTCGAGATCGGCAGATTACATGAATCGTCTGTACAGGAGTTATGGCATAGCATGAACTACAGAAGGATAAGGGAAATGATGGACGAACGGCTGACACCGGCATGTTCCAAGTGCAGCGTCTTGCATTTGCACGGTGTGTAATTATCCTAAATTCACATAAATGAGGTGCGCAAGTGAGTATCATCCAGATGAAAGGTTTATCCAAAAGCTTCAAGTATTACGAAAAAGAGCTGGGGCTCAAAAAGTCGCTCAAAAATTTAGTGAAGCGCAAATC
The DNA here is from genome assembly GCF_038006765.1 of Paenibacillus sp. FSL H7-0756. Lineage (NCBI taxonomy): Bacteria > Bacillati > Bacillota > Bacilli > Caryophanales > Paenibacillaceae > Paenibacillus > Paenibacillus sp. FSL H7-0756. The sequence goes on from NZ_JBBOVT010000003.1 coordinate 9,174, forward strand.
TCTGATCAAGGAAGCGGTTAGCGATATATCGCTTGTGATCGAGCAAGGCGAGATGGTCGGATTCTTGGGCCCGAACGGCTCCGGCAAAACGACTACGCTTAAGATGCTGTCCGGGATCTTGTATCCGACAAGCGGACAGGCGACGGTATTAGGCCATGTCCCTTGGGAGCGCAAAAAAGAATTCAAGATGCAGTTCTCGATCGTGATGGGGCAGAAATCGCAGTTGTGGTGGGATTTACCGGCGAACGAATCGTTGTACCTGAACAAATGCATCTATGAGGTCGAGGATGAGCCCTACAACCTTGTCCTGGATGAGCTTACGGAGATGCTGGACGTTAAAGACCTGCTCAACATTCAGGTGCGGAGGCTTTCGCTGGGGGAACGGATGAAGATGGAGCTTATTGCGTCGCTCATCCACCGGCCCAAGGTGATTTTCCTGGATGAGCCTACCATCGGACTCGATCTGATTTCGCAGAAGCGCATTCGGGAGTTCTTGAAGTATTATAACCAGCAGACGAAGGCAACGGTCATTCTGACAAGCCACTACATGGCGGATATTGAGGATCTGTGCAAACGGACGATCATCATCAATCAAGGGAAGATCGTATACGACGGCGATCTCCGGCGTGTGAACGAGCTGTTCCATGCCAAGAAGATTATCAAGCTGCAATTTACGGACGAAGTGCCAAGGCAAGCGTTAAGTGACTACGGCGTTATTACGCAACACGACGGCTTGAATGCTGTTATGGAGATCGATAAGCTTGAACTTCAGCGGCTCTCCAAGATGCTGCTGGACCGGTTCCCGATCCTTGATTTCACAGTTGAAGATATACCTGTCGAGCGGGGCATCGAAAGCTTATATCAGAAAGATGGGGTCAGACATGAAAGCCTTGCAAAAGTATAACAGAACGTACATCCTTGCACTTCAGAATGCGATGGAGTACCGGACCGATTTCCTGATGAGTATTATCAGCGGCGGCTTTATCATACTCGTCCAATGCTTCCTCTGGACAGCTGTGTTCCGCAGTTCGCCGCAAGAGATTATTAACGGTTATACGTATTCGCAGATCATCATTTATTCCGTGTTGTCCGGCGTCGTCTCCAAGCTGGTTTCTGCCGGCTTCGAAGGGGAGATTGCGAATGATATCAAGACGGGCGGACTAAGCAAATTTATCGCTCAGCCTATTCATTATTTCAGCTATCGGATATGCAATTTCTTCGGTGGGAAAACGGTTCAGACCGGGGTCGTCCTTGTCTTATTCGTCATCCTGATGACCGTGTTTACTCAAATTTGGGAGTTTCAGCTTAGAGCGGGGCAGATCGTGATGTTCCTGGTCAGTATTCTGTTCGGGCTGCTCATCAACTTCCTGCTCTTTTATTCGATTAGTGCACTTGCGTTCATCATTACTGAGGTTTGGGGCGTTTTTATCGCGTTCAACCAAGGCGTATATCTGCTCAGCGGCGCCATCTTTCCGCTTAATATTTTCGGAGATACGTTTGCCAGAATCTCCAGCTATTTACCGTTTCAGTATGTCGTATTCTTCCCGGTGAAGATCATCAACGGGAGCTTGGCGGTTCATGAGATCGTTAGCGGGCTCCTCATACAGGCGGTTTGGGTCATTGTGCTTTTGATCATTTCCAAGTTGTCTTGGGATTCCGGGATGAAGAAATATGTAGCTGTTGGAGGTTAGACCTGTGAGTATCCGCTTGAGTGAGATTCGGAAGCACATACGTATGTTTTTTATTTTCGCAAAGAACAGTTTGGTTGGTTACATGGAATACAAAGCGAATTTCTACTCCGGCTTGATTATGGAGACCGTATTTCTGTTCACCAAGCTGATCTATATCATCTTCGTTTACCAGCTGGGGATCGAAATAAATGGAATTTCTCCTGACCAGATGATGATCTTCACCGGGACCTATACGATTATGATCGCAATCTATACAGGATTGTTTATGGATAACTTTTATAGATTCGCAGGCCATATCCGCAACGGGACGCTGGACTTGTATATGACGAAGCCGTTATCGCTGCAGTTCATGATTTCATTCCGGAATGTTAACTTCGCGTTTCCGATTCCCAACCTGGTCGCCGGGATCACAATGATCGTAATAGCCTGGCAGCGGCTTGGCATCGAACCAAGCTTTATCCACTTGGCCGGATATATCGGCGTGATCTTGAGCAGCACGATCGTGACCTACTCGGTGCTTCTGCTTCCGCAAATTCTCGCTTTCTGGACGGTGAAGTCCGGTGCAATCTTCGACATACTGGATAAATGCTGGGATTTGAATAATATGCCGATGTACATATACCCCAAATGGCTGCGGAGATTAGGGCTGTATGTCGTGCCTATCTTGTTTATCACTAACATGCCATCGGTTTATTTGATCGACCGCTTGGACTTCTTCCTAGGAATATGGATTTTTGCAGCTCCTGTGATATCGCTTCTAGTGGTCAGGCTGTTCTGGAAGCTGGCCGTCAGACACTATGAGAGCGCCAGCAGTTAGAGAAAAGCCAAAAAACAAATTGTTAAGAAGGTGAATCGGATGAGCAGGATGGAGCGTAAGAGCTTTTCGCCGCAGACAGACACTACTAAGAAGCAGCTGCACAACGGGCTCGAAATCTATCAGAACAACGAAGGCGAGACCGAGTTCCTCTATAACGAGATTTTCCAGAAGGAGATGTATTTCAAGCACGGGATTACGCTCCCGGATCATGGAACGGTCATGGACGTCGGGGCTAATATCGGCATGTTCACCCTATATGTCAACAGCAAGAGCAACTGCAGGGTATATGCCTTTGAGCCGCTGCCTCCGACGTTTAAGCTCTTGAAGATGAATACGGACTCGCTGCCACGCGTAACAACGGTTAACGTCGGGCTTTCTAATGAGATCAAGGAAGCGGAGTTTGCCTATTTTCCTACGATGTCCACGGATTCTGTCCAGATCAAATACCGGGAGAACCACGACCAGGATCTCCGGTACGGGTTAATCAACCATTACCGGGATCATTTCGCTGACCCGCGCATGTTGAACCGGTTCGTGGATCAACTGATGTCGCCGAAGCTTCTGAATGAACAGATCCATCGATGCAAGCTGACCACGATCTCTGAAATGATCCGCTATTATGATCTGAACCCCATTGATCTGCTCAAAATCGATGTGGAAAAAAGTGAATTTGAGGTCCTGGAAGGCATCCATCCGGAGGATTGGGGCAAAATCAGGCAAATTGTAATGGAGGTACACGGACTGGACGGAGAGCAGATAAGCAGGCTCGAGAACATTTTCCGGACCAACGGCTTCAATGTCTCGATCGACTACTATGAAGACTTAAATATCCCCAATTACTTCAATGTGTACGCATTGAATCAAATGCATACATCGGCTGGGGGGTAGTCATGCTACAGCATCTGCATCCAAGGTTGGTATGCTCCAGCTGCAAGGGCGCGCTGGTCCAGTCGGAGGCATTGCTGCAATGCTGCAGCTGCAATGCGGTATATACGATCGATGACACTTATGTATCGATGCTCGACCGGCGTGAGCAGGTGGACCGCCCTTCCGGCTGGAACCGGAAAGAGGCTGAAATTCGGGATTACAGCGAGATTTCGCAATCCCTTGCGCTGTCCGGTATAGGCCGATTCGCCACCTTCTTAAACTATGGTTACGTCCCGCACGGGAGTGAGCAGCATGCGGTGATCGAGCCCGGCGATGCATGGAACAGAAATTCAATCAAGCTGCTGCTTGAGACAGTGGGCAGGACGGTGATCCGGGACCGGCAGGTGATTGACATCGGATGCGGCAGGGGAGGGAATATAGCAGCTCTGTCTAAATATTTCAAGCCGCTGTCTATTGTCGGTCTCGACATCTGCCCGGCGAACATTGCCTATTGCAATGCCAAATCCCGAGGGGGTGAATTTTGGTATCTCGTCGGCGATGCGGAGAATATACCGTTTGCAGACGAAAGCTTTGATGTGGTGTTAAATATAGAATCCGCGCATGCCTATCCGGACCGTTCCCGCTTCTATGAAGAGGTGCATCGGATAATGAGAGTTGGCGGCGTATTTCTGTATACGGAGCTGATGCCGGGTGATCAGGTAGCGCAGAATGTGAGGCTGTTAGAGGAAGCAGGTCTGTCTGTAATCCGCGATCAGGATGTGACTTCGAATGTTCTTTTATCGTGTGATGAGAATGCGAAGCAGCGTACGGGCACACAAGGGATTGCAAGCAACGTAGGCGCGGGTACGAATATTGGAGATATTAATGATTTCATCGCATTGCCCGGCTCGAAGAAATATGAAGAGATGAAGGCGGGAACGCGGCAATACCGTATGATGAACCTTGTTAAGAGGTCATAAATCTATAATATCGACAATAATTTTTAGAATAGGAGAATTATTGTATGGAAGAAATGATATCCCTGGACACCTTTCAACCCTTTGATGGCATGACCAAAATGTTTCCTCATCATAATTTTCCATACTTTAGTTGCGACTACAATTTGTATTTAACGCTTGCCAGATATTTTAAAAAAGATGAGCTGCCGATTTTGAATAATGTGATTAGTATTTATAGATTTAATGAACAAAAAATACAAGCAAGAGGATATTTCAAGTTAGAGGTATTGGAGCTTCAGGAGGGAGATCAGATCCTTGAGGAAATGGGGATCTCTGTTCGCAAAAAGTCTCCTGCACTAGATACGTTACAAGATGAGATCATAAGCTCTATTTCCAGGGGGCATCCGATTTCCATTTTTATTGATTTATTCTATCAACGCGGGAGAGACTTTTACTATAACAAAAAGCATGGACTGCACCCTGTTTTTGTCTATGGCTTCAATCGGACTAACGGGGAAATATATACGGTTGATGATATTACAGAATACAGGCAATATTCTCTGCCATTCTCAGAATTTAAATTGTCATGCATGACTTCGGAGCACGTAAAGATGCCGGACTACTTTTGGGAATATGCGCTAGTGCCCCCAAGTAATCATGAGATGTTGAACAATCAGAAGTCAGCACACACAACCATCCATACCTTTGTAGAGAATATGTGCAGGTACGAGCATGAAATAATGGAAGGTCTGAATAATATCTTGTTGTTGGCCGAAAATTTCGGGCGTATTATCACAAATGAGACCATTACAGAAACCCTGAGCAGTACTATTTATAGAAAATGCTCTGAGAAGTACAGGTTAAATACTCTCTATAAGTACAACCTTGATCTTATCGATGCCAAAGATACGCTTGACCCGTTATTGGACCAAATTATTAATGACTGGAAGATGGTAAGGTTCTATTCGAATAAAGCCATCATGCACCATAAGTTCACCGGGGAAATCATGGACAAGTGCGTTGAATATTTTACAAAAATATATACGAATGAAGTGCATTTTCATAATCAATATTATTTAATGTTAAAGGCTGCGAGATTGTTAAGCTGAACCCACGAGCCATCCGCCGTAATAAAAGACCGCAAGCCTGTGCAGGGAGGGCGGTCTATTTTGCGTTTCACTGGCGATATTCCATTGATAAACCAGGAATCCTTATTCCTGGAAGTGAGAGATGAGAAGTGTGTCCATTTTCGTAATATATTAAAATCATTCGTGCATTACCCGTATTTAGACTTTGCCCTCCTATTGTTAATATGAAAGCTGTTACAGCCTAATCATCCGTTTTTGTGAATGCGTTTACAAACATTGTCTGCCATTAGGTTCAGAGGGAGGTGCGGGATTGACTGTCAAGCCAGACTTGGCGTAACCAAGGGTAAGATAAGAATCTCCATAAGAAAAGGAGTCAAACTTAGATGAACAGTAGAAAATATGTAATCAGCATCTCCCGTCTTCTCGTCATCATCATGTTGTTCTCCATCTTCACGTATACTCCTGCCCCGGCTGCTGCGGCTACAGACGAAGCGCCAGTGGAACTGAGCGATCTGATCGCGCAAGCCGAAGCGCTAAAAACCGGAAATACGGAATTCCCGCTTCAGGTCAGCCATTCTGTGTATGGATCGGTCTATGGTTCTGATGTGCAGCAGGCCTGGCCGTGGGTGCATGTTGACGAGCTCCAAGCTCTGAATGATGCGATTGAGCTCGCACGTAACGCAAATACACCAGCCGACGAAGCAATCGCTGCTCTTAAAGAAGCAATCACCACTTTTACTGCAAATATCAAATCCGACGGCTCCGATCCTTATTTCCGGCTTGATCCGGGTCCGGGTAAGGTTCCTGTAAAAGTTACCGCGCCCACGAATGCCTGGAAAGCTAGAACTCCGCTGGATAACCGTGTCCCTGCCGACTTTGCCGGCGGCACATTCAAGACGATCGCGTATCCTTTTGCAGATGCCCAAGGTAAAGCGGAAGTACTTCAGATTAATTACGCCCACAATGGGAAAAGCACCTTCGGCGGCATCAGTCTGGAATCCCCGTTGTCCCCGTCCGTTAATGTCACAGCGGGTTCAACGATTGAATTCGATGTCTACTATCCGAAGAGTGCGCAAGGCAAATTCATGCGATGGAGAGTCAGAAATACCAATGAAAACCTTGACAGCTACCTCAGGGATTACCAGTATAGCAACCTGAATCCTGACTGGGTGGGCAGCTACAACGGTGAATCCTGGCTGAAGGCGCATCACAGCATTACCGCCTCATCGGGTAATTCCTCGAACTTCATTCTTGAGCTGCATGGCGAGAATGCCCGTCCAGAAGAGACTGGTATGCTGCTGGTTGCTAACATCGAAATAACCGCACCTGATCCTGATGGCGTTCCGCTTCCGGGTGTAGTCAATAAGGAACATCAGAGTGCCGTAGATCCTTTAAAGAGTAAGTACAATAAGGAGAATGGTTTGTTCATGGTCGGCGCCATCGGAACAGGGCCCGTAACCGGAACCAGAGCCAATCACTATGAGATCTTCGTCGACGGCAACAATCTGAAGGCCGATGGCACGCATCCCCGTGGGCCGGAATGGCTGAAGAACGTGAACGGCGAGGCCATGAATGGCGCAACCACTGCCCCTGGCTTAGCGGAATACAGCTTCCCGACTAACTCTTATCAGGCGATCCGGGATTCGGGAGCTCCTGGACAGTATAAGTCTCACGGTCATGTTCTGGCATGGTATAACCAGGCTCCTGGTTGGATGGCGCAGATGGTCCCTGCAAGCCTGCCCTCCGGGTATAACGGCAGTGCCGAGTTCTACGGGCTTGGCAACGGCGTTACGACTACGGTTAAGGTAGACAAAGATATGGCGAGAAGAGTGCAGTTTAACCACACCATGTATGTGATGCGGCACTTCCTGACTACAGATACGAAGTACGGCTCAAGCGAAGCCCGTGGCGTCATTCCTTTCAATTCATGGGATGTACTCAACGAGGAGGTACACGAAAGCCGCCACAGCGAACTCATCCCGGAGGATGCAAACAGCTGGAGAACGAGTCTGAAGCACACCAACTGGCTTGCTGCCATGTCGGATGATCAGATTGGCGGCGACATCACCGATCACTACATTTACCTGCTGTTCAAAAACGCGCACATCGCGGCGCCCAACGCCAAGATGGCGGAAGCTTACAAAGTCAATTATGCTAACCTTCCAGAGTACATGAAGCTGGATGGACACGACACTAAAGGCAGCATTGACAGCTACATCGTTGACAATCCTCCGAAGCTGACCTACAACGATTACGGGCTTGCGACCCGCAGCAAAGCGAGAACGGTATACAATATGGTTCTTGAGTTAAATACTGCATGGCGCTCTGATCCGCTGTACGACGGAAGACCCCTGATCGAAGACATCGGTATCCAGGGACATGACGCAGTAGGTAAAACCCTGGCAAGTGATAACCAATATGCGATGGCCCTCTATGCCTCGCTGGTGGACCGGGGCCTGCTGTCGGGTATTACCTATTCAGAGCTGGATCTTAAGGTGCCGACCGATGCTCCCGGAGGAGGCGCAACTGCTCCGGCAGTGCTTAATGTCAAACAGTCGGACGCTCTTGGTTATCAGTACGCACTGCTCTACAAAATGTTTAACAAGTTCGCTCCGTATATTGATCACATCATTAGCTGGGGCGTAACCGGTTCCGGATGGCAGGGAAGCTATGTCCTGTTTGACGGCCAAAGTAATGCGAATGCCGGGTACTATGGCGCTATGAAGCCGGACCGGTTCATTCTGGGACATTCGTATCTGGATGGTTATTTTGCTGGCGAATATCAGGCCATCGGGAATAATGCCATCGACCTTGGCGATCTTGGAGTCTATACACCTAATAGCGTGAACGCTGACCTCAGTAGCTTGTCCCTGAGTGCAGGAACACTAGAGCCAGCGTTCAATGCGGCCACCACAGAGTATGATGTTTCCTTAAAGGATGCCGGCAGCATTACCGTGACAGCGGCGGCGGCAGACAGCAGGTCAACCCTGAAAGTCAACGATACGGTGGTTGCCAGTGGTGCAGCTTCCGAAGCTATAACGCTGACACCAGGCACCAAAACAAATATAAAGGTTGAGGTGACAGGGGTAGACGGAAGGGTAAAGACCTATACCCTGAAAGTAACCAACAGTAAGACGGAGACTCCATCCACTCCGGAACCAGGAACACCAACGCCATCTCCAACACCAACGACTGAGCCTGGAACACCTTCAACGCCTGCACCTGGAGGCTATTACACGTCTGCGCCAACAGCCTCTGCAACCCCTGTACCAGCAGCGCCTGTTGTAGAAGGCCAGAAAGTAACCCTGCAGGCCACAGTGAACAATGCGACTGCATCCGTTAAGGTATCGGATCTGGCACAAGCCAAGGAATTCATCGGGAAAAATGTGACGCTGGACATTCCTGCCGTGCAAGGAGCGACGACCTACTCGGTTAGCTTGCCTGCTGCTGCACTGACTGGCGGGACGAAGGAAGATAAGCTCACCATCTCCACCGAATTCGGTCAGGTTGTCATTTCTGGTAATCTATTGACAGGCACACCTGAAAGCAGCGGCAAGGAAGTAGCGCTGGAGATTGGAAAAGGCGACAAGTCGGGGCTCCCGGCGGAAGTAAAGGCGGGTCTAGGCGATAGACCGGTCATTCAGCTTAGCCTTAAGGTAGACGGCAAAGAAACAGCCTGGAGCAATCCTGGTTCACCAGTAACCGTATCCGTGCCTTATCAGCCGTCTGCCGATGAATTGAAGAATCCTGAAATGATAGTTATCCGTTACATCGACGAAAGCGGAAAGGTGATGACCGTACCAAATGGACGGTATGCTTCCAAGACCGGTATGGTAACCTTCACAACTACTCATCTCGGCGATTTCGCAGTATCTTATGTATCTAAGACCTTCACAGATCTTGGGAAAGCAGTATGGGCCAAGAACGCGGTCGAAGTCCTTGCATCGAAGGATATTCTCAAGACAGAGGGACAGGTTTTCAATCCGTCAACAGATATCACCAGAGCAGACTTCCTGTATTCCCTTGTAAGAGCACTTGGTTTGACTGCGAAGGTAGAGGACAATTTCAGCGATGTACAGAAGAATGCCTACTACTATAATGAACTTGCCATTGCCAAAGCGCTTGGAATTGCGAATGGCCTGGACAACGGCAGCTTCGGCAGCGGTCAGAAGATCACCCGGCAGGACATGATGGTGTTGACCGAACGGGCCTTGAAGCTGGAGAACAAGCTGAATACCCAGGGTACAGCTGCGGATCTGCAAAAATTCTCCGACAAGTCCAAGGTGGCTTCCTATGCGCTGGGCAGCGTAGCCGCCATGGTGAAGGAAGGGCTTATCCAAGGCAGCGGTAACCAGATCAATCCGGCCGGCAATACCACCAAAGCAGAAGCGGCGGTATTCCTCTACAGATTGTACAATAAGTAAGGGATTCGCATAAGAACAGGATATGTCTGAATGACCGCACTCCTTTGCCGGGAGGGCGGTCTTTTGGCTTTTATGGGACCGTGACCTTGTTTTCAAGCAGAATTAAAGCAAATGCCCGCCAGACACTTCAATGTCCTGGGCTGTAACCCACCCGAATTCATCGGACAACAAGCTTACAATAACCTTCGCTATATCTTCGGGGTGGCCGATTCTGCCGAATACAGATTGCTCAGCCAGCGGCTTAATGAATTCGGGATGTTTATCGAATACTCCATCGCCAAAATTGCTGTGCGTAGGACCAGGAGACACGGCGTTGACCCGGATTTGGCGCGGTGCAAGCTCCTTGGCAATGTAGCGGGTCCAAGTTGAGAATGCTGATTTTAACGAGCCATAGACGGAATAGCCCGGAAATGATTGGTTTTTGGATGAACTCGTGGTATTGACAATAGCTCCGGCGTCCTCTATGAATCCGGCAAGCTGTTGTGTTAGAAAAACAGGTCCTTTGAAGTTCGTATTCAGAATCTTGTCGAAATATTCTTCACTCATCTCATTGAACAGCATGGGCCCGCCGATACCGCCATTATTCAACAAGTAATCAAAGGTTGTCCGGTTCCAAATGTTACGGAGACTCTCCTTCACTTCTTGAATAAAGCCTGCAAAGGTTGAGATCTGCGTCAGATCCAGCTTCAGTGCGACTGCCCGGACACCTTCATTTTTCTCAATTTCCTTTACAACATCTTCCGCACGTTCCTTGTAGGAATTGTAGGTGAGAATGACGCTAATCCCGCGTTTGCCAAGCTCCAGCGCCGCCGCTCTTCCAATACCATTACTTCCACCCGTTATTATCGCAATTGTCATAAGAACCTCCTTGTTTTGTGTTCGGCTTGGTTCTAATTGTAGCCGCAGCTGACGGTTCAAAATAGACCTGAAAATGCCTATTGATTGCCTAAAAGCACCATTCGTGTGATAAACTATGTGCATGAAAAATGTCCTTGAAGAAATAATGGAGCTGATGAAGGATGCGGGCACCAGGCAGATTGAAACCGGAGTACCAGGGCTGAGTATGATTAAAGGAGAGATCCCCAATCATCAGCTTGCAGCGCTGTACGAGCCGATGATTGGTTTTACGGTTCAAGGAAGAAAGATTCTATCCATAGGGGGGCGCAGCACAGAACTGGCAGGACCCTCTTATTACGTGTTACCGGTACATGTTCCTGCAACGGCGGTTGTGCATCCAGACCGTGATGGCCATCCTTATATGTCCCTTGGTCTGAAGTTGAATCAGAATGTTCTTCAGAGTCTGCTAAGAGATCTCCAGGAGAATCTATTACCGGCTGCTTCCGGGCCATTCGCAGCTTGCGGCATGGATATTGAATTGATGGAGGCTTGGCTGCGTTTATTGCGATTATCCAAAGCGTCAAGAGATATTCCGGCTCTTGCACCGGCTTATGAGCGCGAAATCCTGTATCGCGTACTGATGGGACCACAAGGAGGGGAGCTGAGGCAATTGGGTCAGCGGGAAAGTGACCTATCCCGGATATCCCAAATTGTGAAATGGTTCCGGAGTAATTTTATGAGGCCCATAGACATTGGTGAGCTGGCATCGAAATCGGGCATGGCTATAAATACCTTTCACCGGCAGTTTAAACGGGCTACGGGGTTAAGTCCTATTCAATTTCAAAAGCAATTAAGGCTCCTGGAGGCCAGAAACCTTATTGCCTTCGAGGGCTATCCGGTAGCAAGTGCTGCATACCATGTAGGCTATCAGAGTCCTTCACAGTTCAACCGCGAGTATTCCCGGTTCTTCGGTGCATCTCCTGCCCGTGACACGGAGAGCTTAAGACAAATTGAAAGCATGAGGGATTAGAAGGTCATGCCATGAGCCGCAGGAATTGCAGGCATTCACTCCTGAGCTCCCGCGGCTGTCCCCGCTTCATGGAATAACGCCGGCTGCTTGCCGAAAAGCTTGTTCAGTGTCTCCAGCACTTCCACCGGATTGTCCTCGTTAAACTGAGTAATGGCAACGCGCAAAGCCGACAACAGCATCGCCGTGCGGACTTGTATAAAGTACTGCCAATTCCTGTCATCCAAGCCGGTCCGTTCTTGAACGAAGCTCAGTTTTTGACTGAGGATGCTGGCGAGCCGGGTTTGAAACTCTCCGTACAAATTGGCTTGGATGATCGATAGAAAGAACTCTTTTCGACCAAAACAAAGCTCAAATAAATCCATGACCATCGCGTTAGGGTCGGAATAAGGGCCGACACTCCTTAATAATTCAGTGAAGACGGATTCCATCTGGTATAGAACTACATCTGACTTGTCGTCAAACAAGCGGTAAAAAGTCGCTCTGCCGACACCGGAGGTGTTGATAAGGCTGGTAACGGTGATGTCGTTATAATTATGCGTCCGCATCAATTCCTCCAGGCCCCTACAGACCAGTCTGGCCGATTGTGTCTTCCGTTTATCATTGCCAATACGATACATTAGCGCCGCTCCTGTTCCACTTCTTGATCTTCCGTTGATCACATGCAGACTTATGATATATTTGTATCATAATTTTACCCCATCATACAACGATCAAGGAAGGTTAACGCATGAAGAATCAGATCAGAAAAAGCGTTTTGAAGACCGGTGGATTCACACTGCTGTCTGTGCTCCTGTTTGGGATTGTGCTCCTGCTGATGATCAGCAGCGGCGAACGCTGGTATGCATATCTGATACTGGCAGCCTGTATCGGAGGGCTAGTGTTTGTGAGAAGATCGGCCTTCTGGCACGGGTGGCGCGTCCCGCTCTGTTGGGTCGTCGCTCTGGCTGTGGCTTGGACAGGTTTGTTCGCAGGGCAGCCATTGCCCGTTATCGGCACCTACACCGGACTCCAGCTGGAACAGCCAAGCGCGTCCTATGAGCTTTTGCTGAATAACGTCACTATTGTGGATACACGCACCGGCGGCTTAACTTCGGGCATGAGCATTCTGTGCGCCGGCGGGGTGATCAGGGCCATTGGTCCAACGGGCACACTTGAGGCGGGTGAGAATACTAAGGTTGTTGATGCTGCGGGGAAATACGCCGTTCCCGGCTATCTGAATATGCATATGCATGTCATCGGAGACAAGCATACAGACGAGACGATGGAGAGTCTTTTGTCTAACGGGATCACAGGATTCAGACAGATGAGCGGCTCGTACGAGCTATTGAAGGAATGGCATTCCGGTGCTTTTACCCATTCCATAGACCGGGCTGCGCTCCTCACCATGCCTGGCGATGTGCTGACACCAATCAATGCGCCGACGCCCTCGGTTGCTGCTGAATTTGTCCGGCTGCAAAAGCAGGCAGGGGCTGATTTCATCAAAGTGGGCGGTGTTACACCCGAGGTGCTCCAGGCCATTCAGGCGGAAGCGGACAGATTGAATCTGCCGGTTGCGGGACATGTGCTGTCCGATATGGATTTAAAGGAGGCCGCCAGGCAGGGCTTCAAGAGTGTGGAGCATTTCGGCATCAACAACGGGAGCCTGATCTCAAGCTCCACGGATGAAGAGAGGCTGCGGGCGCAGGCCAAGAGAGTACCGGCAATCACGGGGAATCCGGTTTTTGTGCAACTGATGAAGATCAAGGGACTGCGGGATTTCGTGAATGCTAAGGTGCTGGAGACGGCCATCAAAACCTCAGGCGGTAAAGAGGAGGAGGCGGAGCTGATGCATATCATCAATACGTATAGCGGGGAAAAGGCTAAGGAACTAGCAGATGTGTATGTACAATACAATACCTGGCAGAGTCCGACTATGATACGTATGCGGTCTGGCCTGTTCTCCAATGGCAGTGAAGCCACCGACCAGGGTCTTTACAATCTGTACCTGAAGCTCGTCAAGACTTATGATACGGAGGGCGTCAAAATGCTGGCGGGTACAGACGGGGGCAGCGGAGACAGCTGGCAGGTTGCGGGCTATTCCCTTCACGAGGAATTCGACGAGCTGGAGAGAGCCGGCATCCCGCCGCTGCATGTTCTTCAGATGGCCACGCTGAACGGGGCTGAATTTCTGGACCGGATGGACGATATGGGCACCGTAGACATTGGAAAAATCGCCGACATGGTCCTTTTGGATGCCAATCCCATTGAAAGTGTACAAAATCTTCATAAAATCAATGCTGTGATACGGGCCAGTGCTTATCACGATAATCAAATGCTTAGTTCGATTAAGCAAAGGCTGGGAACGATATGAGCAGCTCCCATAATTTATTAATCACTGTTAACATGCGTTAACACCTGTGGTATAGTATAAGCAGAACAGGCGTACAATGCTAAGAGAGCCGTGCTCCAACACGACTCTCTAGAGCAATAGCCGCTTTTAAGGGCAGTAGGCCTCTGGCAAATAGGACACGACAAATAGACCGCATACCTTTGCGAGATGGACGGTCTATTTGCGTTTATCGGACAGTATCGCTACGATAAGCAAACCAAAGGTTAGCATCAGCATCATTGCTTCAAACACTGTCACAAGGCATCCCTCCCTTCTGAGAGAGGTAGCCGACCGACCCTTCTAAGCCTATTCTATTGCTCAATCAGTATAACATATCAAATGCTGTATGATTACCTATGTTTGGAAAATTTTTGACGTAAATACGTATTTAAAATGCGGTAAGAGCAGCCCCCATTACGGGAGCTGCTCTTATTTGCGCTTGTTCTTACTCAATGCCGTAGGAACGCATCCTACAGCTTCTCTATCAGCTCAGTATAATAGCCGTTGCCATTCCGCTTATCCAGCTTCTCCGCTGTAGCGAGCGCTAACTTCTGGAAGTATTTCGCAAGCGAAGCTACGTCTTCGGACTGGCGTTCACACGGATGCCCAGCCGGAAGCTTGACCTGGAAGCGGATGGATTCCTCAGACAGACGGCGGAACAGCTTGGCCGAATAAGCGTTGAAGATCATCTGGTCGGCCGGGTTTTCATGATCGAGCGAGGAGGCGATGTACTCTTCGAAGACCTCCAGGGCCTTGACCGGATCGGTCAGGGTCAGGTAGCCAATATGCTCTCCCTGGTGATACAGGAAATCGCGGTTTCCTTTTACCAGCTTATAGCCTTTCTTCTGCAGCTTATCGGCTTCCTTCTGGCGGCCCAGCCGCAGGAGAGGGAACAGCACCTTCGTGATAGTCACATGAGGGACCTCGCCGCAGCTCATTTTTCCCTGAAGAATCGGTTCAGCTGCCTTAACGGTTGCTTCATCGTCTCCCTGCTTCGCCAGGAACTCGACCAGGCCATGCTGTTCACAAGCCTCACAATCGCTCATCTCGTCACGGTCCATGGACTGGACAATCGCCCATTCGGCCTGTGAAGCTTCCAGCTCCCCGAAATCTTCGAGAATATTCGCCCGGTAATAGTGATAGGTCCGGCTGCTGTAGCCTTCGGCTTCGTAGCGGGTCTTCATATCCTCCAGCAGGTTCTCAATCTGAGTGCGGCTAATATCTGCAAAAGCGGTGATGCGGTCCAGCACCCACTTGTACGACCACATCAGACTGTAATCATCGAACCGGCCCGGGTTCTTGTCATACTGCCCCAGCTGCCAGGAAAAGGCGACCAGCGCCTTCATCGGATAGCCGTGGAAGCTGCCCAGCTCTACGATTTCGCTGCGGGCCTCATAGCCCTGATCGATATCTCCTGCGGCATCTGCTACCCGTACCGCCTGCTCCAGCAATTCCAGCTTGGCCTTGCCTCCCGGCAGGCCATAGGCTTCTTCCATTAAATCGTCGAAATCCATCTCGGTAACGTTCATTTATTTCTCTCCTTCTGCGGATCGACTGGCCGTCAATCCCCAATCAATAAATTGAATAATGCCTTTGTTCAGGAGCGCGAGCTCCTGGCGGTTCATCGGATAATGTCCCATCAATAGCGCATTGCAGTACAGCATCTCGACAATAGAAGGCAGCGTGGCCTGATTCCCCTGATGGAATACCTTCTCAATGACCGGATTGTTCAGGTTAAAGTAAAGTGTAGCGTATGCCGTATCCTTAAGCGAAGCGCCCAGGCTGCCTAGCACGGAGGAGAGAACGTCGGTGCTCACTTCCTTCGTTGCCTCAAGTACACGCCACTGGGCGGATTCCTCGGACAGTGTGTAGAGCACCGGAATCTCCTCCGGCTTGAAGCGGCGCAGCTGCACCTGGCAGCGGAACTTCTGCAGGACACTGTCTGCGAGTCTTACAGATTCATAGTAATCCAGCCGCTCTTGAGGCGTAATATCGGTGAAGGATAAGGACACCTCTTCCGGCAGCAGCCGTTCCGTTTGCACCTCCGGGTCAATAAGCGGAAGCCGGGACAGCAGCTCGGCATCATAGATATACCCGCCATTCACCACCAGCATGGATTGGGCCGAAGCCACGTGGGTAATCTGGCGGTATTCGTCCAGCGTCGCCGTGAAGTACAGGGGAGGCTGCTGCTTCAGCTCGCCAAGCGTCTTTCGGCCATACGTGCTCTCAAACGGCAACCACTCGTGAATGATCGAATAGAACGACGAATCTTCCACCGCGAGCGCCTTCATCGATAAGGCATGCAGCGAAATGATCGATTGCAGGCGGTCCGGGTCATACTCGGCCATCCGCATCAATTCCTGACGAATGGCATTCCCCAGCTCTTCCCGCACCTGCTCCAGCTGGGCATTCTCATAGAAATGCTCCCGGGAAGCGGTTGGCTGGAGTTCATCGGTCCAGATCAGGCATTTCACGAAGAACGCCCAGTCCGGCAGGATATTGCTGGCAGCCTCGGAGACCAGCATGTGCTTCAGGTATACCCGGTGATTGCGCTTCGCGTTCAGGTTCACTGCGTGCGGCAGAATGAAGGCGATGCCTCCCGTCCGGCCCGAGGCGGTGTGCAGGGGAATGAAATCACGGAACGTCTCCCCCAGCACCTGTTTGCCGAAGGACAGTACTTCATCGCGGTGCTTCCGGGCCAGCTGCGGATCTTTGACCCACGGCGGGGTCAGCGGATTAATCAGGCGGGTGTTGCGGTCCGACACCAGCTGGATCGGATAAGGCAGCAGAGCGCCGTAATGGAATAGACCTTCCCGCAGGTTCTCTTCTTCGAAGTAAGCTTCCGACCCTTCCTTGCAACGCAAAAAAACCTTGGTGCCCGGAGCATGTGCCCCTTCGAGCTTACGGATCGTATAAGTGCCGTCCGGCTTCCCGCGCCATTCCAGAGCAGGCCCGCCCTTGGCGGATTGGGTCACCATGACGATATCGTTACTCACCATGAAGCAGGACAACAGCCCGATGCCAAACCGCCCGATAAAGGAGGTGTTGGTCGACAGAAAATCTTCGCCCCGCTTGGAGGATTGTCCAATCATGGCCAGAAACTCATGAATCTCTGCCTCATCTAACCCGATCCCGTTATCCTCTACTAATAAGGTTGCCCCCGTGGAGGTTCCGCTTACCTCGACATGGATCTTACCTTCGTAGCCTGCTGGGGAATATGCCTGACGTGCAGTAATCGCGTCTATGCCATTCTGCAGCAGCTCTCTTAAGAATACCTTCGGGCTGCTATACAAATGGTTAGACAAAATGTTGATCATACCGCTTAAGTTCACCTGAAAGCGGTACGTATCCGGGTTTTGGTTCTCCATCTTGATTCTCCTGTTCTGTAATCATTTTGCTTGTGCTTCATGCCAACAATCAGTTTCTATGTAGACAGAGACAACTCTATGTATTACCCAGAATCTGCATGAGGAGAAACATATATTCCCAAGCATTCTCTATCATTGCAATATAAAAGAAACCCAAGGTCTCGAAAGGACCTGGGTTTCCAGACAATCTGAAGGCTCTCCGCGTATCTAATACTTACTCCGCCATCTTCACGGCACAGACCCGCAGCCGCCGGTAGTCGGCGATCCATTGGCCCTGCCGGTAATGCTCCGGACGCAGCTGCTCTTCCACTTCGCGATAGATCGCAATCTTGTCTTCTGCACTGACATCGTAGAAGAAGTCATCGGCCATCATGTCGAGCCAATCCCGGATTCCGCTCTCCCCCTGCAAGGGAGTCGGACGTTCGAAATGCTGGGCCAGCGTGACGAGGAAGCCATGCGCCTCCAGCACTGCTGCATATTCTCCGATGGTGGGAAAATACCATGGATTGCGTCCCTGCGGGTCATAGCTATGCGCGGCCAGTGCGGCCTCGGTCGCATTCACCAGCGCGGCAACGTTGCGGTAGCCGCCGAATTCGGCGACGAACCGCCCGCCGGTCCGAAGTGCACCTGCTACCGTTACCGCGACTGCATGCGCGTCCTTCATCCAGTGCAGCGCAGCGTTGGAGAACACGGCATCGAAGGGCTGAGCGGTCCGGTAAGTGTATGCATTCTGGGCGCTCAGATTCAGGTGCGGATACTTGCTGCGGCCACGGGCAATCATCTCGGGTGACAGATCGATGCCCACTGTATCCGCTCCGGCGGCCGCGATCTTAGCGGTAAGATCGGCTGTTCCGCAGCCGATATCCAGCACGCGTTCACCGGGCTGCGGCTGGAGCAGCGAGAGAACATCACCGCCCAGCTTGGAGACGAAATCCAGTTTGTGATCATATGTGTCTGCCTGCCATTGGTTATTGGAAGCCGGTTGATTCATGTACTTCCCCTCCTTATGAAGTCCAGTATAGTGCTGTATAGCTTATAAATGAAATATATAGTTTCTATACGATTAATAAGTATTGCCTATAACTGCGCTCCCAACAAAAATAGACCGCAAGCCTCATTCTTTAAGGAGGGCGGTCTATTCTCTCATATCATAGTAGCGGAAATTAATATACCCGTACGCCTGCATCAAGCACGGACTTGTTCGCCACGGAATTGCCGGCCAGGAATACCTGTTGCAGCTTGGGCAGCTTGCCCAGAAGCTCTATATTGGAAATTGCATTGTTCTCCAGATGAAGCTCCTCGATGGCCTGCCACTTGCTCATGAATGCAAGAGAAGCCAGGTTGTTGTCCTGCAGGGTGAAGGAACGCAGGGCAGTCAGGCCCGCGAAGTAAGGCATCACCTGGTCAACCTCACTAACGGAGTTGTTGTTCAAGGAGAAGTATGGCCGGTCCAAGGTCAAATGCTCCAGCACACTATTCGTTGCTGCTGTCTGCTTGAAATTCAGGCGGCATTCCGAGCACACCAGCGTGTTCACCTGCTTCAGGCCGAATAAGGCATCGCTCTCTGAATACAGTGATGAATCATAGATGCTTAGTGTCTTCAGACGGGGCAAGCTGTCCAGCGCACGGAGCTGGATGATGTCGTCGCTCCCCCAGAGGGACAGCTCCGCAAGCTCCGGGAATTTCTTCAGCTCTGCCATGCTCAGCTCCCCGCTTCCTCCCCGGAGCTTCAGGCTTGTTACCGCTGGCGCCTTCAGCCCGGAGAGGAAGGAGGCTGGAATCTCCATCCGTTTGACGCCCGGTAAGGTAAGTGCGTCTGGTTCCTCGTAATAACCGTCCAAGGTGAATTCCCGCAGCGAGGGCAGGCTGTTCACGGCCTTTACCGAGCCTAGCTTGCTTAAAGACGCCAGCCGGAGGCTGGTAATGGAGGTTTTCCCGGCCAGACGCTCCAGGCTGGAGAAATTCAGATTCTCGATATCCAGCGTCTGCAGAGCAGGCATGTTCTGCACGAAGTCGATCGACTTCACATTGGACAAATAGGAAAGCTTAAGCTCCTGAAGCCCGGTTAAGGCGTATAACGGCTGCAGATCTGTGGTTTCACTGTGATAGATAGCCAGAGAAGACAGCCCCGTCATGGACGATAACCACCCCAGGTCATTGACGAAGGTAAGGGACAGGGACTTCAGCGGCAGCTTACTCAGCAGATGCAAATCCGTTATAGACTCATCCACATAGGTAATGGACAGTGAGCTTAGATTAGGGAATTGCAGAAGCAGAGCCACTTCCTGATTGCTGCGCAGCTGAGTGGACAGCTCCGTGATTTTGGATTTATCGCCGAAGTAGCCGGAGAAGGCGCTGAAGGATTCGTTGAAGGCGCCGCCATAGCTTTTTAATCCGGGAATATGGGCAAAACTGATTTGATCCGTCTGGTCAATTTCGTAGGTCCCGTTCAAGTCCAGTGCCGTCAGCCCCGTGAAGGCTTCGAAGTCCCGCTGGTCGATCCGCTGGGTATTGAGCCGCTTATCCTGGATCACATAAGTGAGCTTCTCGGCCTGTGCATCGCTGAAGGGATCGGAGAAGCTGTAGGTGAACTGCCAATGATCATTGTCTGAATGCTTCACCGATAAATACCGCAGCCGGGCAATTTCCTCCTCGGTCGGCATGGCAGAGCCTTTACCCAGGGTCTCCCGCAGGAAGGTGAGCAGGACTTCGCTTTCGGGCATCTTCCGCGCAGACTGAGTAGCCTTGGTTGCCTGCTGCGGGGAGCCGAGGCTGTAATACAGATATGTACCGATAGCGCCCCCCAGCACCAGCAGCAGAACCAGCACCAGTCTAATGGGGACCGAGACGGAGACGGGTGGCTTCGGCGCGGCCGTAGGAGGGGGTGTCCCGTGATAATGATTAATGGTCTGATCCACATAGTAGACATTATTTTGCTTGAGCAGAAGCTCAGTCTGGCAATAAGGGCACTTGAGGATCGTCCCTTCCTTGTATTCAATACGTCCGCTGCAATTGGGACAGTTCAACGGAATAAAAGCCATAGACAGCCGCCTCCTTCATGATGTAATGATATTCCAGTGATCTTATCGAATTTACGTGGGTTCCGCTGATTTGTTCCATTATTCTTTGGAGTGAAGCTGATAATTTGATTCTATATGAACAGATGCTCAGAACACAACAATTGTTAAAAAGGAGAATCAAGGCGTTAAGATTAGGTTGACACCTGGAATAGATTTTGTATATCATTCGATATATATCATATGATTTGTATGAATTGTTTTATTTCAGGAGGAAACCTATGGCACCCCCAAAAAAGTACACCAAAGAACAAATCATCGATGCGGCGTTCGAAATTGCGAGGACCGAAGGAGTGGATGCCGTGACCATCCGTAAGGTGGCGGAGAAGCTGGGGGGCTCCATCGCCCCCATCTATGTCAATTTCAAAGAGGCTGGCGAGCTGGTGGAGGAGGTGCACCAGAGAACCTTGGCGGTGAGCAGGCAGATTCTGGAGGAGCAGAATTCCGGGCATCCGTTCCACGATATCGGGGCGGCCAGCATCCGTTTTGCCCGGGAGTATCCGGTGCTGTTCCGGGATCTGGTAATGAAGAAGAATGATCAGGTGAAGCATAATGAGGCAGAGACGCAAGGGTTCATTCAGATGATGAGAACGGACCCTGATCTGAACGGATTATCTGATGATGAACTGGGGATGATTTTGCTCAAGATGAAGATGTTCCAGGTCGGGATGAGTGTGATGGTTGCGAACGAATTGCTGCCGGACCATTATACAGAGGAGCAGATGATTCAGCTATTGAACAGCGCGGCAGAGGATGTCATCAGCACAGCGAAGCGCAGCACGGAGCAATCCTGAACCCGGAGGGGATGGTCATATGACAGCAGGCAGAACAAGGCTTAGTCTTTTATTGTTCATCGTTATTGTACTGGCGTGCGGCTGGATTGGGGTATGGGTGGATACGAAGCTGCCGGATCAGCCGGAAGGGAATTCGCCGGGCATGGGCTTGTGGCTGATTTTGCCGGTGATCGCAATGCTCGTCCTGCGGCTGGTGAACCGCGATTGGAGGGATATGGGCGTCAGGTTCAATTTTCGAGAAAATAGGAAGTGGTACGGCGCAGCCATTGCTGTCTATCCGGTAATCATGGTAATTGCGGTAGGGCTTGCTCTGCTGTTCAATAGCGCCAGCGCTTCAGAGATTGAACTACATACGGTTCTGTCACTGGTCGGGGTATCGCTCGCCGGCAGCTTGATCAAGAACATCTTCGAGGAATTCGCCTGGCGCGGCTATCTGACTCCGAAGCTGATTGAGCTGAAGCTGAATGACTGGATAATCTATCTTGTGTCCGGTCTGGTCTGGGCGCTGTGGCATACGGCTTATTATCTGGTCTTCCTGCCGGATACTTATTTTGAGACTACATCAAGATGGGGTTATGTCTTCATCGGCTGTGTGCTTATGGTTGCTTGGTCCATTATGTACGTTGAACTCTATCGTCTTACGCAATCGGTGTGGCCATGTGTGTTGATGCATGCGGTGGAGGATGGAGTACCTACCTTGCTGGTATCGGTTGCCGGGATCATTACATTCACGCCGGCAGGCGAACTATGGTTCAGCCCGACCACCGGCGTGGTAACGACGATTCTGTTCATTGGATTCGGATTATGGCTCAGATCTAGACGATTGAAGCGCGTATAGGGATGTGAGTCGGGTAAGAGATAAGCGGATTATTTGGCTCCATGCCCTATCATATCGCGAAGAACATCATAGGCAATAGGTAAAGTGGTAAAGCCGTCGCTGTCCAGAAAATGTCCGCCGTGCTCTACCTCGTGAAAATCGGCATGAATGACTTGTGCCAATTCCTTGCTGAGCGAGACTGGCACAATGGCATCATCCTTAGAGGCAATCACTGCACGTTTGGGGGCCAGCGCTGCGGCCTCGCTGTAGTTGATCTGATCCTGCGTGAACTCATCAAGCATTGGCAGGCCGGGTAACGGCTTGGTGAAGCCGGACACGAGAACCAGACCGCCGAGCGGTTCCTGCGGCCTCGCGCTGAGCAGATACTTGAGCAGAGAGACGCAGCCTAAGCTGTGAGCAACGAAATAGGTGTCTTGGTTCAGCAGCTTGGCCTTACTGGACAGATGCTCCAGCCATTCTTGAAGGTTAGGCGATAACGGCGTCGGCATCTCCAGAATATCCGAGGTGATCCCGTCTGCGTCGAGCCGCTTCTGTAACCATCCAAACCAATGATTCGCCGGGGTGGCTCCGTAACCATGAACAATATAAACATGCTTGCTGCTTGTTGGATCAGCCATATCGTAACTCCTCCCATTAAGTAAAAGTGAATATTCCCAGTCGCGTATATTATAGATTCTTCCATTCTGCATGCACAACCCCTAAAAAAGACCGCCATCCCATTAAAGGGAGGACGGTCTATTTACCTTCACTTATTCACTAGCAGGTTCCTTGTCTGTATCTGTTCCTGCAAACCTGACAAATAGGAATACTCCAATCAGAACCACGACTATCCCTGACCAGAAGAACCAGAACGGAACGCCGAACCGGTCGGCTACAGGTCCCGCCAGCGCAAGCCCGACCGGCGAAGACAAGAGTCCGATACTCGTCACGAAGGAGAGCACGCGTCCCAGAAGCTCAGGCTCGTAAGACTTCTGGATCATCGCCATGTAAGGGCCGTTGAACAAGGGGGCAGCGGCACCCATCAGGAACGAGAGGACGGTAAAAGCAAGGAAGGCCTCGCGCCCGGTCACCCCGCTCAGGACACAGGTGAGTCCGATCACAACCAGACTCAGACTCATGTAGGTGGTGTCCTTCCATCTGGAAGCAAGCACGGACAGCAGGGCACCGCCAAGGATCATCCCAATTCCGAATACGGCCTCAATCAGGCTGGCGCTGTAGCCGCCGCGTCCGAAATGCGACAGCGTCATCAAGGGGAACAGCATCGCCAGCGGCATGAATACCACACTGAAGACCGCCATGGCAACCGTTACTGTGACAATGGACTTTTGCGACAGGAAGGCCCGCCAGCCGAGCATAAACTCCCTACGGAACGAGGGGGTCTCTACGATTTCCGTCTTCGGTTGACGGATCTGTACGAACAAAAGCATAAGGTTAGCGATTAAAGCGCCTGCCACATCTAGGAGCAATACGGTTCCCAGGGAAGTAGCCGAGTATACCGCAATTCCAAGCGCCGGTCCAAGTACGCTGGAAGCAGAGAAGATGAGCTGGTTCCAGCCTGCCACCCGGGTGAGCTGGTCTTCCGGTGCTATCAGTGGAATCGCCGCCTGGAACGAAGGGGCATGGAAGGACGAGGCTGCCGAACGAATGAGCAGGATGGCATACACAATCCATAAGCTCGGCTCCCCCCATAGATAATAAGCACCCAGAATCAGGCTGGTGAGTGCAATGGCACTGTCCGCGGCGATCATGGTGAGCTTACGGTTCCACCGGTCGAGCCAGACTCCGATGAACGGGCCTAAAACCGCCTGCGGCAGGAACCCGGCCAGACCGGCCAGCATCAGCACGGTAGCCGACCCTGTCGTCTCAGTCAGATGCCAGATGATGGAGAACTGAACCATCGCAGAGGTTAATATCGAGAAGATTTGTCCGCTGAAGATGAAGGCGAACGTCTTTTTCCATTGAATATTCATAAGTTTGTACCCTCCCTAAATAAAAGCAGACCCAAGTCCGCATAGGGGCTTGGGTCTGCAACAATTACATAACGGGACAGTGCGAAACCGGGCATAATGAAATAAGCCGTAGCGGATCGCAGCCGATGTCCTTAACGTAAATAGCAGCAGCTCAAAAAAAGCCCACACTTGGTGAGAAATCAGCTTTTGTTGGGCGTGCTTACCATATACGTGGAATCATCGGCTGCCATCCTCCTCGAATTTTATAGCTGGAGCTTAACATTGGAATGTTAGAGGTGTCAATAGGAGGGAAGAAATGTGGAGATAAGTGTTATCAAATGATTGCACTTATTGAATGGTGATGGTATATTATACCCGCAGGGGGTGAATATTATAGATGACGACAGCAGAATTTCTGCGCGAGGCAAAAGCACTGATCTCTAGCGGGCGCACCTACTTTTCCAAAAGGAATGATTATGATACGGTTCAGGCTCTTTTTGACTTAGGAATCGAAGACAGAAAAGGAGCTTGGCGGGAGATTATGAAATTAAAGCCCCGTGACCAATATAAGCCGCCTGAGTTGGATCGCAGAGGGTCTAATGAATTGGTCTGGTTTTTCAAAAAAGAATTTAGTGGAAAAATTGCCTACATCAAGCTGACCATCGATCAAAATCTGTGTATATGCATCTCATTTCATCCTGAAGGATACATACATAATTAATACATAGGATAAAGGGGCTTCTAGAGGCCCCTTGTCATCTTCTTCATTTATAGTAAGCCCCATTGTAGGAGGGAAGAATAATGAATTATTGCGAAACTTGTCGTGCAGAACATCCTTTTACCATAAAAAAAGAGCCTCATGTATTCAGATTTAGGGGACAGGAAATAGAACTTGAACGAAGTGTAGCTTATTGTAACAACTGTGGCTCATTGGTTGATGTTGAAGAGTTAGAGAACGAAACCATGGCTAATGTTGCACAAATCTATTCTGAAAAATACGGAATGACATCACCTGAAATCCGTAACGTTAGGCTACAATTTAACTTAGGCATCAGGCCTTTTGCTAAACTGTTAAACATTGGATCCGCTAGTGTAACCAGATATGAATCAGGGAGCTTGCCGCAAGCCACCCATTTGGAGCTTTACAGGAGACTACAGCAGCATCCGCAGGCTATATTGGAATTTTACAACAGGAATAAAGACCTGCTTACTGCGCGGGAATTGAAAATGGTGGAAACCTCACTTCAAGCTTGGACAAATTCTGAACAGTCATTTCAAACAGATGAACAAATTATTGAAGCGATCTATAAAAAAAATGAACTAACAGAATTAGCAGGATACAGTGATTTTTCCTTAGAAAAATTAATTAATATGATATTGTATTTCACTTCAGATGGTGTTCTGAAAACAAAGCTGATGAAATTGTTATGGTACAGCGATTTTCTATTTTTCAAAAGGCAAACGGTCTCTATAACTGGGGTAACCTATGTGAAATATCCATATGGCCCAGTGCCCAAAGATCACGATATGGTATTAGCCCATTTACAACATATGAATGTAATTGAGATTGATGAGCGTACCAATGATGAAGGATGGACTATGATGATGATTAAAGCTTCAGAGCCCTTTGATTCTTCAGTGTTCTCTGATGATGAGTTAGAGACGATGTTGGAAATTGAAGCCTATTTTCGAGATTATGGTTCCCGTAAAATTAGTGAGTATGCCCATTATGAAAAGGGATGGCTGGAGACAGAAGAAAAACAACCGATCAGTTATAGATACGCTGAAGAATTACGTGATTTGAGTAATACTAACTGAGATATCCAGATCAAATTCAGATATTCAACACATATGTAGAAATAGACCGCATGCCTTTGTAGAGGAGGCGGTCTATTTGCTTTCTTAAACTTATTTCCCCATGCTCCCTTCCCTATTTGCGGTGAGGCGGCTGCGTTCTTTATCCTGTTTCCGCATCTTCAGCCTCGTGTGCTATAGTGAGGATAATGAAGCGGATACAGGGGGCTGGAGGATGTTCTTTTTCATTGTAATGCTTGTATGTTTCGGCGTGTTCACAGCGCTTGCCTATGTATTTAACGCGAAGCATAAGATCGTGATGCCGCTTGTCAGCGCGGTGGCGGTCAGTATGCTGGTGCAGGTGCTGGAGCAATTCTACATGAGCAGCATTATTGTCGTGGCGTTCATTCTGTATTTCATCATAAGCAGCATCAGGACCTTCAAGCATGAACAGTTCCAGTTGATGGTGGCGATTCTTTTCAGCACATCTGTCGTAACTCTTATCATAACCTCAACCTACTTCAAGCAGCCCGTGGTTCCCTCCGAAGCGGAGATGGTCAGGGTGATGTTCATCTATTACCCGCTGCTGATTCTATTTATCTCCTGCTATACCTACATGCTGCTTAGCGTGTTCAATTTCAAGCTGCTGCAGTCGGGGAACCCGCTCGGGTATATGATGGGCAAGGTGCGCGGCTTCAGGCGTATGATCCGTCTGCTCTGGATCGCTTCGCGCAAAGGGCTGAATCATCTGCTCCAGCAGGATCATGCGAAGCTGCCGCAGGTGATTGCTGTCATTCTCGATAATATGGGCGGGGTCTTCGTGAAGTTCGGGCAGGTGCTATCGACCAAGAAGGATCTGCTGCCAGCCCAATACATCGAGGCGTTCTCCAGTCTGCACGACCAGGTTAAGCCGCTCAGCCAGAAGCAGCTGAAGGAGATTATTGACAGCCGGATCGGCGATCTGGAGGAGACGTATGAAGACTTCGGGATGGAGCCCATTGCAGCCGCTTCGATCGGGCAGGTACATCTGGCGAGGCTGAAGTCTACTGGAGAGAAGGTAGTCGTCAAAATCCTGCGGCCGGATGTGAAGCAGAAAATGAGCGTGGACCTGGATCTGTTAATCCAATTCGTGACCCGGCTCTCCGAACGCTCCGCTAAAATCCGGAGACTCGGCTTAATCCAGCTCGCCGAAGGCTTCAAAACCAATCTGATCGAAGAGACAGATTTTGATATTGAAGCGCTGAATACCAACCTGCTGCGCCAGGCGTTCCTGGAACACGATATTCCAATCCAAGTGCCGAAGATTTACGCTGAGTATTCGACCAAGCAAATTCTGACCATGGAATATATTGAAGGACAGCGGTTCACCCGGAAGGTGACCAATGATGTATCGGAAATGATCATGCACGCCTTCCTGCAGCAGATTCTGATGATCGGCATCTTCCACGCCGACCCGCATCCCGGTAACCTGATGCTGACCCGGGACGGGAAGGTCGCACTGATTGACTT
Source organism: Paenibacillus sp. FSL H7-0756 (assembly GCF_038006765.1). Lineage (NCBI taxonomy): Bacteria > Bacillati > Bacillota > Bacilli > Caryophanales > Paenibacillaceae > Paenibacillus > Paenibacillus sp. FSL H7-0756. Next base: position 36,584 of record NZ_JBBOVT010000003.1, read on the forward strand.
CGGCTCTGTGGGCTACCTGACAGAAGAGGAGCGGGGCGGGATGCTGAACTTCCTGATGGGCTACAGCCGGAAGGAGACGAAGCAGATGGCCCAGGGCCTGGCCGGGGTCTGTGAGGAAGGGGAGCTATTAGATGTCAAAATGATCGAGCGGCGCCTCGGCAGACTTTTATCCGAAGCCTCCTTCTCCCCTGATCCTACCAGTGTCATGATGAGACGGCTGATGTCGATGATTACCGAGCTGGGCATGTCCTTGAAGCCGACGGTGGCCGGGGCCTTCCGGGCGATTATTACCCTAGACGGGACCTTGTCCTCAGTAGATGAGTCGTACTCTCTATCTGCAGCGAGCCAGTCCTTCGCCGGTCAGATGGATCAGGGAGAGATCGTCAAGGAACAGTTCAACAAGGTGAAGGGGCGGCTGGAGGATTATATTCCGAAGCTGCTGGAGCTGCCGCTGCTGAAGGAGAACCGGATCACGCTGGCGCGTGAGGACAATCATAGTCTGACGGATTTCGTGGGAACGCTGACGGTTGGAATTTTCACCGTGATTTGTATGGTGATCATGCTGGCAAGCTTCTGGATACAGGGAGAGATTATGCGGTTTGTGCTGGCTCCCCTATCGATGTCAGGCTTCGGCACGGGGATGATTATTCTGATGATGTCCGTAATTAAGCAGTTGAAACCCAAGAGTTAACGGAGGGCGTATAAGATTATGGCGAATCCACTCTCGAACAAGAAGAGAATACGCGGCTGGAAGCGCAGGATGAAGCAGATTGACCAGTGGAAAAAGCATAATATGCACCTGGACCTGGAGGAGCTGCGAAGCGCGCAGCGGGATTATGTGAAGCTATGGATCGACCCCTTCTACAGGTTGAACAGGCGCAATCCGCCGGTGTGGTATTCCCGCTTGCTGCTGGAGGCGATGATTGAGGTGTATCATGCCTGGTCCCGGCAGATGGCAAGTTTCAATGAACCTTTTTATTTGAGAATCTGGTTCTATCATCCGAACTTCATCCAGTCGCAGATCGTGGTCGCCTTCCGGGATGTGCTGCATTTCTACGATAATACCTTCGAGGCAGGAGGAGGGAGCCAGAAGTTCCCCTGGGAGCTGTACGGGACAGTGCCCGGTCTCCAGGGCTTCATATGGGAGCCGGCTGTTGAGCCGGAGCCTTACTGTTTGCCAGGACAGCCGAGGTCCCAAGCCGCACAGGTATGGTTAGGCAGAATTCAATAGCAGTGAATATACACACACAGCCTCAGAGACTCCTCTGGGGCTTATTGTCTGTAGAAGGGGGAGGCCCCTTGGCTGGCGGCTACAAATCCCAAGGAGTTATGATATAATTTAGCTTTACTACAGCCGGATAAGGGATTATCCCGGCACGCATAGAGAGGTACTTCAGATGATAAATAATTTCTGGCGTGAATTGCCACGCCCTTTCTTTATACTGGCACCGATGGAGGATGTGACGGATGTGGTGTTTCGTCATGTGGTGAGTGCGGCGGGCCGGCCGGATGTGTTTTTTACGGAGTTCGTCAATACAGAGAGCTATGCCCATCCCGAGGGGAAGCAGGCGGTGCGGGGGCGGTTAACCTTCACCGAGGATGAACAGCCGATGGTCGCGCATATCTGGGGGGACAAGCCGGAGTATTTCCGGAAGATGAGCATCAGCATGGCCGAAGAGGGCTTCAAGGGCATCGATCTGAACATGGGTTGTCCGGTTGCGAATGTAGCCGAGAATGGCAAGGGCAGCGGCTTGATCTGCCGTCCCGAACTCGCAGCGGAGATTATCCAGGCGGCGAAGGCCGGAGGACTGCCCGTCAGCGTCAAGACCCGGCTCGGGTTCACAGATGTGGACGAATGGCGGGGCTGGTTGACTCATATTTTGCAGCAGGACATTGTGAATCTGTCGATTCATCTGCGGACCAGAGAGGAAATGAGCAAGGTGGATGCCCACTGGGAGCTGATTCCAGAGATCAAGAAGCTGCGGGATGAGATCGCGCCGGATACGCTGCTGACGATCAACGGGGACATACCGGACCGGGAGACGGGCCTGAGGCTTGCCGCAGAGTACGGAGTGGACGGGATTATGATCGGGCGCGGGATTTTTCATAATCCGTATGCGTTCGAGCAGGAACCGAGGGAGCATAGCAGCAAGGAGCTCCTGGATCTGCTACGGCTGCACCTGGATCTCCATGATCACTATTCGGCGCTGGAACCCCGTTCCTTCAAGCCGCTGCCCCGCTTCTTCAAAATCTACGTCCGCGGCTTCCGCGGCGCCAGTGAACTCAGAAATCATCTAATGAACACCAAGTCCACCCGTGAGGTGCGTGCGCTGCTGGATGAATTCGCCAGCAAAGAGCAGGACGGGGCCGGGGAACTTGGGGAATCGAGGGAGGGCGTATGAGAAACTTTATTATTTTCGGAGCAAGCAAAGGCTTAGGAGAGGCCTTCGTCAAAGCGCTGCCGGAACGAGGCGATCAGGTCTGGGTGGTCTCCAGAACCTGCCCGGACAGCCTGAAGCTGGAGGATGGGGTGCAGCGGACCTGGATTGAGGCTGACTTGGGGAAGCCTGATGCTGCGGGCCGGATTGCAGAGACATTGAACGGCGTTCCCCTGGACGTATTCATCTATAATGTTGGCGTATGGGAGAGCAGGGGGTTCAGCGATGACTATGATTTTGAACAGGACGATCCGGCTGAGATTGCCAGCATCATTAACATTAACGTGACTGCGGCGATTACGTGCATTCAGAAGCTTTTGCCGAATCTCAAGCAGTCTGCGCATGCCAACATCTTCTTCATCGGTTCTACGGCAGGCCTCGATCATAATGATTACACCCAAGTCTCGTTCACCGCGTCCAAGTTCGGTCTGCGCGGGATCGCCAATGCGGTCAGGGAGCATGTGAAGCCGTATGGCATTGGTGTGACGGTCATCAATCCCGGTGAGATTGCTACCCGAATTCCGCTGGAAGCGGGGGTAGAGCCTGTCTTGTCCGCCTACAACGGCACGCAGATTCCGCTTCAGGACATCGTCTCCCTAGTGCAATGCGTCATGAACCTGTCCAAGGCCTCCTGTGTGAAGGAGATTAATATTCCGGCGATGCTGGATTCGAATGCGTAGGGATGAACTCTTAATTTGGAGGAGAGCCTTATGAAAATGAAATTTATAATACCGTTTCTTGTCTTCATCATGGCCTCGGTAGGTTGTATTTCAGTCTCCAGAGTGAATGCAGCAACACCTACTACGTATGGTTCCGTTGTTTTAGACGGGAAGCCACTTGGCTTCGATACTAAGCCCATCATCCTAAATGGGAACACGATGGTGCCGTTTCGTAAGATATTTGAAGCCTTAAATATGAATGTCCAATGGGATTCCAAAACCGGAAATGTTACGGCCCAAAGTACAGGGACAACGATTAAAATGACCGTGGATAGCCTTAAGGCCAAGGTCAATGATAAAGAATTCACTTTAACTCAAACGCCATTTAATACTCCTGAAGGAACAGTTTATGTGAACCTTCGTTTTATTAGCCAAGCCATAGGGGCAACGATAAGCTGGGATAATGTGAAGAAGATTGCAACCATAAATACTAAATAAAATCTTATGTGATAGTAAATAGGCCGATTCCGTTACCGGGGCGGTCTATTTATGTTCTCGAATTCCGGCAGCGTATGCTACATTGTTAGATATCCCCAGTTCGTAATACTTCCGCCATGTACTTGGGGTCCCGGATAAGCGATTATAGACACAGAAGCTTAAGAGGGCATGAGGACGCTGCGGCACCATCGCAGTGATCCCGATCATAGGAGGTTGAGGGATATGGCTTATCAAAATATTGACGGTGTGCGTGTTTGGGGGAAGCCGGACGACGGAGCCCTGGTGCAGGCCCGGATGTGTGCAGAGAACGGAAATGTAGTGCAGACGCTGCTCATGGCGGATCATCATAAAGGCTACAGCCAGCCAATTGGCGGGGTTGTCGTGTACGACGGACAGATCTCGCCGTCTGGCGTGGGTTACGATATCGGGTGCGGGAATAAGGCGGTGCGGACCGGCTTGAAGATAGAGGAGCTGCGGCCGCGACTCTCAGGGGTCATGGACGAGATTGCCCGCAGACTCTCCTTCGGTGTAGGGCGGGTTAATAACGAGCGGGTGGACCATGAGCTGTTCGACGACCCGGATTGGGCGGTGTTCAAAGCGGTGGGCAGCGGAGTACATGATAAGCTGAAGGTCCTGGCGCAGAATCAGCTCGGTACCGTCGGCAGCGGGAACCACTTCGTAGACATACTAGAAGAAGACGCAACCGGCCGGGTGTGGATTGCCAATCATTTCGGCAGCAGAGGGTTCGGGCATAAGACAGCGAGCGGCTTCCTTAACCTGGCAGCAGGCAGAGACTTCCTGGCGAATGCCCCCGGGGAAAAGATGGATCAGCCGCCCGTACTGCTCGACCTGCACAGTGAGCTGGGCGATATGTATTACAGAGCGATGAAGCTGGCCGGGCGTTATGCCTATGCAGGAAGAGACTATGTTATCCAGCAGGTCTTGGCTATCCTGGGAACGGAAGCGGACCTTGCGGTGCATAACCATCATAACTATGCTTGGAAAGAGACGCATGACGGCAAGGAAGTCATCGTTGTCCGCAAAGGAGCTACTCCGTCCGCACCCGGCCAGATGGGCTTCATCGGCGGGAGCATGGGAGACATCTCCGTGATCGTCCAGGGCAAGGACAGCGCGGAGAACCGGGAGGCGTATTATAGCACCGTTCATGGAGCAGGCCGAATCATGAGCCGGACCCAGGCGGCAGGCCGTATGAACTATAAAACCCGCACCCGCAGCGGCGGCCAGATCACAACAGCGCAGATGTTAGCTGTGGTCCGGGAATTTGGCGTAGAGCTGCGCGGAGCGGGGACAGACGAGAGTCCTTTTGTCTACCGGAAGCTGCAAGAAGTGCTGGATGCACACGCCGGGACCATTGAGGTTATGCATGTGCTGAAGCCGGTGGGCGTATGTATGGCGGGTGCGGATGAGTTCGATCCGTATAAGGATTGAGGGGGATATCCATCTCGAAGTTTCCAAAGGCGGGCAGCAAGGACGGGAAGTATGGTAACATAGAATTTCAGGAAGAGGCCGGCAGGCCTTTTCCCATTTTTACGGAGGTGAATACATGTCCTGGAGCAAACTCAAGCAACAATTGGAGGGCTTCCTCAGTCCTGCGGTAGAGGGCCGGGTGGAGTACCGTGCGCCCGCTTACCGCTATTCGCCTGATAAATCAGGCACCTGTTATATTACGGTGGACAAGAAGAACATCCTCACCATGACCGATAAGTCCAGCCCCATCCGCTGGTACTCGTCCGAGCTGGAGGTTAAGAATGACCCGGAGCTGCATATCTCCGTCACCCATGAAGACATTGAAGCCATCAGACTGACGGCCAAGGGGCCGATCCCTGAGGACCGCCTAGTCATCATGGCCCGAAGCCGCTTAACCACCGAACACGCTAAGGCATTAATGTTGGCCCAGGCTGCCCTGACGAAATCGAATTTCATTGTGGTGGCGAACAAGTTCCTGGTTACTCCTATCGAGGAGAGCCTGGAGAGCAGCGATATTATCTTGAACATTCTGGCCCTGCTGGACCGGAGAGTCGGGCGGAAGCGGATCGAGGGGATGGCCGGGAAGATGCAGCGGAAGCATCCGGCGGTGGAGTATTTCTATGATTTGCGGCGCGGGGCACGATGATTGTTATAGCCGCAGCCGCTGATACGGTACCGTCCTTTAAAAGGTCGGCAAAGCCGTTTCCGCTTGTACTCAGCGTTTCCCGGCAACCAGCATATATCCGGCCCCCCGGACGGTAATGATCCGCTCGGGATGGATAGGGTCTTCCTCGATTTTTTTGCGCAAATTACTGATGTGGACCGCCACTGTTCGCGTATCCTCCAGACTCTTCATCCCCCAGATGAGGTGAAACAGCGTATCAGCAGTGACCACTTGATTCACGTTCTGTGCCATGTAAGAGAGTAGGCTGAATTCTTTTTTCGACAGAAAAATCGTTCGGCTGCCCATATGGACAGACTGTGCATAGAAATCAAGCGTTAGTCCCGGCAGTTCCAGCAGTTGTTCCCTTCTGCCCGTGGATACCCTGCGGAGATGGGCCTTGATCTTGGCCATGAGTACGCCCGGACTGAACGGCTTGGTCACATAATCGTCCCCGCCATACGATAAGGCGCTGATCTTCACCTCATCCTCCTCTTGACTGCTTAGGAACACAATCGGCGCATTCGTGTAATGGCGTGCGTTCTTGCACCAGTCAATGCCGTTCTCATTCGCCAGCAGCACATCCAGTACGATCAGGTCTGGATTAAATGAAGCAAGCAGCAGCATAGCATCGGCGCCGTTATGGCAAGACGAGGAGTCGAAGCCCTCCCGCTGGCAGTATAGCTGAACAATCTCACAGATGTGGGGATCGTCGTCGACAATCATAATTCGGTATGTGTCCATTCTATTGTCACCTTCCTGCTTCTCAGATCAACGGTAAAATGACCTGGAAAATCGACCCTGTCTTCCCGTCACTCTCCGCCCGGACACTCCCGCCATGCGCTTGTACAATTTCCCGGCATATTGCCAGCCCCAGCCCGCTACCCTCTACACCCATGTCCAATCCCGGCCGGTCCACCCGGTAATTACGGTCGAAGATCTGCTCCAGCTGCTCTGGAGGAATACCCATGCCGGAGTCCTGCACGCTGATGACCGCACACCGTGTACCGTTCACTTCGTCCACGCCTAACGTAAGGCGCACCAACCCGCCGCCAGGCGTGAACTTCATCGCGTTCGACACCAGATTGAATAATGCCTGCTCTAATCGTTGGGTATCGATCCGGGCAATAGACTGGTCCGCGCTTGAAGCTGCTGTATCCCCGATGTCCAGAGCGAAATCCAGCCCCGCGTCACGCACCACCAGCTCATATTGTTCATAGAAGCCGCGCAGGAACTGAATCACCTGGACCGGCTCCATCCGGTACTCGACTTGCCCTGTCTCCAGATGCGACAAGAAGCTCAGCTCCCCAATCATGCGGTTGATCCTTATCGTGTTATCGCGGATATACTGCAGATACTGTGCATTGCGCTCCGGCTTCACCATATCCATCACCGTCTCGACATAACCAAGCATACTGGACAGCGGCATCCGCAGATCGTGCGTAATGTAGGCTAGCAGCTTCTTCCGGCCTTCCTCGGAGTGCAGTAACCGCTCATACGACAGGCGGAGATCCTCGTGGGCTGCGGATAAGGCATGGGTGCGCTCCAGCACGATCTGCTCCAGGTTGGCATTCATCCCGGTCAGCTTGTGGTTGGCCTCCTGCAGTTCCCGGGCAATCCGCTCTTCATTCGTTGCTGCCCGGGTGAATCTGGAAGAGAGCAGCAGCATCTGGGCGACCGTGAAGATGAGCAGTCCGAACGGGGAGGTATTTGCGATGGGCGACCATTCGTTGTAATACAGGAAATCGTTGATCACTGTAGCCAGAGCCACCACCGACACCAGCAGGAAGATCAGCGCTCCCTCCATCCGCCGCCAGGCCGCATGAGCCAGCCCGACCATCAGATACACCATATGGAGAACCACGACCACACCGATCAGCACCAGCATCCGGGAATAGACGAGGGCAGGCGTTACCATAACCACCAGACAGAGTGCGCTGGTGACGATCCGGGAGCCATAGCGGAACCACCGCGACACATAATCCGGGAAAATGCACTCAAAATACATCGTGATCATCCACCCGCCCAGGCATAGAATCAGATACTCCAGCTTGAACTGTAACTCCCACGGAAAATGCGGCAGCCACTGGGTAAGCATCAGCTCGCCGTTCAGCAGGGAGCGGATAGCGAACATCACGGTGAACAGGCCGAAATATAACGGGGCCCGGTCTTTACGCCGCAGCATGAACAGCAGCAGATGATACAACCCGATCACCAGCAGGCTGGCCGTGATGAACATATCCGCAGCAATCTTCAGATGGGTCCGGGCCGTTAACACATTACTGCCACCCAGCTCGATATCCTTGGTGATGCCGCCCCGCTTATGATGGAAGTTCGCTACTTGCATCACCAGCTCCACCGTGTCGCCTTCAGGCTGGAAGAACACCAGTCTCGTCGCCAGACTCGGCGTCATGCCCTCCTTGTCCTGATCCACCACACCGACCTCTGTCAGCAGCTCTCCATTCACCCACAATTTATAGGCATGAAAAATAGTAGGCAGCCGCAAAGCCAGCCGCTCCTTGCTATCCTGCTCACTAAGGCGGACCACCAGCCGGAAGGTGGCATAGCCCTCGCTCTTCAGCGCTTGACCATCCAACTGGTAGCCCAGCCAGGAGCTGGGAATGTTGATATACCGGTCCCGCGCAGCCGGTTCCCCGCCTGCCGTCCGGCTTTGTATATCCTCGGGCGAGAGCAGCTCTTGCCAGTAGAAGTCCCATTCACCCTGTAACTTCAGCGGATTCTGATAGATAGAGTCGTGCGTTAGATCCAGAAGGCCTTCTTTGCTTCGAGGCTTGGGGGCATCCGGCGTTGCAGACAGGATGGCATAGCTTGCGATCAGCCCGATAACTACGACCACAGCGATATGTAACCAGATATTACGAGAACCGGATTTTAGTATACCCCTCATCATGAAGCCGACCCCAATCTACAAAATTCGTCATTCTTAAGCTCAATGCCTTAATGATAGCATCATTGCCGAAAATTGTGTGAAATTGCACTATTTTAAGTTTTCTTTTCTTTCATGAACAGGCTGAATTCCTGTGTAGAATGCTAGGTAAGGAGATGGGGATGTCGAAAATTGTAAGGTTGGTGGGTAAGAGCGGAGTTATCCATCGCACAGGGGGGCAAGGGGAGCTTCCCCATAATGCCCTTCCGATGAATAATTTAATGGAACAAGAGGCTTCTCAGTGATCAATCACTGTGAAGCCCCTTGTTCATTTGCGCTTGAAATCTTCTAATATATTGGAGATTCTTAGAATCATGTTACTATCTTTATCTGCTTCTGTAGGGTTGTCTGGTAAATACAAGCCCCACTCCAAATGCTTACCCTCCGATAGAACAAATCCGGATACGTTAGCGCCGAAGCCGTCTATTCTTGCTGCATCAAGGGTTAACCGGTCATCCATAAATACCTTCGCTAACAAATTCTCCGTCCCCATGAAAAATACCGGATACGTTAGGTTGCTAAAGAAATCTCTGTATTCTTGCTTTCCTGCTTCAGCCAGATAATCCTCAGTAATAATTAATCCGTCATAATGAATAGCAGGGTCTTCAACAATATCCTTGAGGTTCATAGGGATGTAGTTAACATTTCTGACGGAATCAAAAGGGACTTTACCCACAATTGCAATCTCTAACAGAGATGAAGGCGGGTGATAAAGTTCTACCTGAGGGAGAGGATCATTTACATCATTAATGTCACAGCCCACAAACAAGATAGCGAATATAGAAAGAAGTAACATTATTTTGAATTTCATGAAAGGAGCATCCTCGTTTCTGTGGGATAAGGAGCATTTAACTTTTAATATATGGGAATATAATCCTTTCAGCAAGCTATTTAAGAACTACAGAAATGTTGGAATGAATTAGAAAATCGGTAATAAAATATAGTACCCTGTGGATGGCTTCTTGAGGGGCCTTTTTTAGTGTTATGTTTTGGGGCCCCCGCAAAGTACCTGAGTAAGCATCGAAGCTTAGCATCACTTTGTGGGGTTATTCTATGGGAAACGATCTGAGGAGGCTTGGCTATTGTATACCAAAGTGTCAGCTAGAGCTGTATCCCTGTTGGCCGCATTCGCATTATTGATCTCTGTGTTCTTCACCGCCTTACCGAACGCAAATGCAGCCGCGAGAGGAGCGTGGTCGCCGAACACGGCCTATGCGGTGAATGACACCGTAACCTATGGCGGAGGTACATATACCTGTCTGCAGGCGCATACGTCCCTGACCGGCTGGGAGCCGGTGAATGTCCCTGCCCTGTGGAAAAGCGGGAACTCGACCACTCCGACGCCTACCAACCCTCCCGCCACGAACGGAGCCACCTTCTATGCAGACAGGGACTATGGCGGCAAAGCCGTCACGCTGGGAACAGGCAACTATGCACTGTCCCAGCTGAACAATGCGGGCATTCCGAATGACTGGATGTCCTCGCTCAAGGTGCCCAGCGGCTGGACAGTGGAGGTGTATGCGGACGATAATTTTGGCGGCACGAAGTGGACCTATACATCCAGCTCCTCCTGGGTCGGCGACAGTGTGAATGACAAGATGTCTTCGGTCAAAATCTACATCGGTTCACCGCCCGCAACCGGCGTCACCCGCCCCTCCGAGGTGCCCAGCCAGATCTGGACGTATGCCATGAACGTGGATAATAAATTCGGCAAAGGCGGAGATTTCGCACTACTCCTGAGCGCGGTGATCAAGAAGGAGAGCAGCTTCGGAGCAGGTCTGCCGGGCAGTCCTTCCGCCGGTGACGGCTTGATGCAGGTCGAGCCGAATACACGCGCCGCGTATGCCTCCCAATTCAGCGCCAAATTCGGCCGCACCTATAATCACAGCAGCGAACAGGATCAGGTAGCTCTAGGCGGACTTATTCTTGATGAGAAAATCTCCAGATTCGGCAATATCTACAACGGACTCTTACACTACAACGGAGGCGACAACTGGTATCCAGGCGCCACCGATTCCTACGGCCGCCCGATTCTGGCGGATCAGTATGCGAATGCTGTGTACGGGACGTATAAGGGGTACGGGGGGAAGAATTAAGGGAGTACTTCCTTCCCTTGAAGAAAGCAAAGGGACGCTCGGGGAGTTACCCCGCAGCGTCTTTTTTTTGCGCGCTTTTGCACCACCCGGGTGAAGGGTCATTCCCAATACGGCACGCCGCTGAAGAGGAACGATTCATTGTTTAAGTAGGCCTTAATCTCTCTACCGGCTAATTTACCGATATGCTCAGGCAGCCACTTCTGCCAGTCCGGCAGACCCAGCCAGAAATTCATCGTCTCCAGCTGTGCTGCAATAAAAAATCCTTCTAACCGCTGGATATAGTTATCCGGTAACGGATGGTGCCTGGAATAAGAATGAAGCAGCTGTTCTCTGAACGAAGGATGGATGTAGGAGAACGTCCAGCCCAAATCGATTAAGTAATATCCGAACCCGCAAGCGCCGAAATCAATGGGCCGTACTTCATCTCCAGCAAACACCAGATTACTTGGAATCAGATCGGCATGAATCATGCCCCAATGGCTGGCCGTCCGCTCCATAGCGTTCATCATGTGAATAACCCGCTCGCCTGCATGCAGCAGAAGCTCCGTATCTCCTACATCAAGCAGTCCGGCATTAGCGCGTTCCTTCAGCATGTTAAGGGCTTGCAAGATCCGGGAGCCATCAAAGGCCGGGCGTTCAAAAGCATCGGGGATAGTCCAGTTTGAGGCTTGCTTATGTAACTTGCCGATCAATTCACCTAGAGCCCCAGCATCTTCTATAGTAGGAATAAAAGGCTTCTGTTCACCCTCCACCCATCGTAACAAAGTGCATTGGGTATGGTTCACGTCCGTAATGAATTCTCCGCGAATGTTCTTGCAGGGTGAAGGCAGGGTCACATCGGTATCCAGGGTTAAGGCTTCCAGCCAGACCATTTCGGATTGCAGGACTTCCCGCTTACTCCAGATTGGCTCAAGTGCGTCATTCTTAGAGATATGTAACCGGAGGCTGTAACAATTGTTGTCCAGATCAGTAACCTTGTAGATCGTATTGCCGCTCTGTGCAATGAAATCAACCGATTTGCAGCTTATAGAGTAGTGCTCCAGTGCTTCCATTGCGGTATTCAAGTGTCTATCCAATCGCAGATCGCTCCCTCATTTATCAAAGTATAATAGGTACGATAACATAGCTGTTCATGGGCGGGAATGGAACCGTTGACTATATTTGTTTTTTATTGCTAGGCTGGGCGTCCATAACTGCAATCTGACTTATGATATACTTGAAGGTAAATTTTAGGATGATCCTCAAGATGAATGAGCAGACAAGGAGGTTAACCTTTTATGCGTAAAGGGAAAGGGTTTTTAATACTGAGAATTCTAGTTGCCGTTCTGCCTATTGTCCTGTTGATCCAAAATTATGGTACCACCATTCGCATCTGGCTCCATCCTGTAACAACAACGATAGGGCAGGTAGCCCCCATTTTGCCTAACAAGGAGATTACTACCCTGACCTTCATTCCTGGAAATGACGCAGAGCGGGAATTCGAGATTACCCGTGATGATGATCTTAGCGATCTCATAACCCGTCTCTCCAGCCTGCAAATCAAGGAAAAGAACAAAAGTAACCAAAAAGAGCCCGATCAATTCGACTCCATATTTTTAAGCGTCCAGGGCGGCCTAAGAGTGATTCTGGATGTCTCCGAAGATAAGAAGGAGCTGCTTCTGCTGAAAGTTAGCAAGGATAACACCACCACCCGATGGTATTCTGTCCTTAACCAGGAGGAGATGGATCAGATCTTGAGCTTAATATTGGAAAAGAGAACAGATTGAAGCTTACGATTTCTTGCATACGCTAATAAGGAGCGGGGAGCTGGAGGTGAACGGGGTACGATCCCAGTCCGCATACTTATGCTCGATACGGAATCCGTAACGGTTCAATAACTCCGTCAGCGCAGCGTATGTTGTGAACCGGCAGTCGATCCGTGACTTTGTCCGCTTATTGCCCCAATCGCGAAAAGTTACCCAGCGCATGATGGAACGTTCCGTATCGTAGGTCTGTGTGCCCGATACCTTGACTACGTTGCCGTCTGAATCGGTGAATTGGCCCCAATCCGTCTCCTCTTCATCGGACAGGTCAGTTCCTGCGGGATTGCGCGTCTCGAAGATCAGACGTCCTCCGGGCTCCAGATGATTGTAGACTGTACAGAGTAAGGTGGCCTGATCCTCATCACTCAAAAAAGCCTGAAACGCATTCCCCGTTAAATAGATCATGGCAAACCGCTTATCGGAGCGGAAGGTTCGTGCATCAGCTTCAATAAACGCTACAGGCAAGTTCCCGGCCTTCACCCGCGCATAAGCCAGCATAGAGGAAGCAATATCAACGCCAGTTATGGCCACTCCCGCCTGAGCCAGCGGCAGAGTCGTAAGTCCGGTTCCGCAAGCCAGCTCCAAAACCTCTCCGGCAGACGCCTTGGCCCATTCCAGATAGAACTGATATTTCCGTGTCTCCCCGCCGAACTCCAGATCATAGTTGATCGGGTCACGGTACTCTTCCAGATTGTTGTGCGCAGTCAATGCCAGCCCCTCCTTGGCAATACAATATAAACACATAAAGGTAAGATAGCATAGCTGTTCATAGGCGGGAATGGAACTGTTGATTATATTCGTTTTTTATTGATAGGATGGGAATGAAATGATTAGTAAGGGGATGATCGGATGGACAACCATAACTGCAACCTGAATATCTGGGCGCATCTGCCGGATGAGATATGGACGAAAGTAGCTGATATATATGAGTCGATGCCTGGCTGGCTCGGGTACACTGGCGTAATTCCTTATTGGTACGGACAGGAAACAGATGAGATGTTCATAACGGCCTCCGTTGAGCCGAGCGGGTTGTCGTTCTATGCCCAGATGGAGCAGACCGAGTGGGACGCATGGATCGGAAGGTTCAAGGCTGAAGCGACGAGAGCGTTGGGGTTTGCGGTGGGGGAGCCGGAGGAAGAGGATTTTTAGTTATTAAAGTAAAATTATTCAAAATTGTGTTACATTTAGTCGGGTTATGCGTCATCTATTAATAGACAGCACGAGCCCTTTCGACAACTAACGCCAGAATTCATAGCGGAGGGAGGGAAGGACCGTTTGAATAACCGCTTATAGTAGACAAAACCAGATTACGAGAGGATGAGTTTGTTGAAAAAGAACATACGTTATTTTCTAGGCCTCATGCTCGTGTTATTAATGATTCCAATGAGTGTCGCTGCTTCTAGCGCTGATCGAAATGCTGACTTAACCCATACCGTACCGAAAGCGATTATACAAGCAATGGAATTGCAAGAGCCGGCCCTTCGGGCCTATCAGAATCTCTGGGAGAGCTTCGATAAAGATGAACTAGGCTTACCAGTGTACCCCGATCATTATGCAGGTGAATATGTCAGCGGGGATCAGCTGGTCATTATGTTGGTCAATCCTTCTGAGGAATTGAAGGCAGATTATATCAAGCGGGCACAGGATCAAGAGCATGTCACATTTGAAAGCGCTTCATATTCACTGAATTACTTGAATAGTCTAGATCAAGTCGCGAAGCAGCTGGAGGAGCAGAACTATAGCATCGGCAGCTACGGTGTGGACCGGAAGGCTAACCAGTTCTATGTTTCAGTGATCGAAGAGGATTACAATAAGCTGATGAATGAGCAGCCTCAGACCCTCCAGAAGACAACGGAGAGCTTGCCTGTCCGCATTGAGCCGGGAACGCCTAATATAAGTACAGCCCAGTTATGGGGCGGGGACCGGATTACCAATGAAGATAACGGTGCTGGATTAAGTGTCGGTATCGGAGGAACCTATGGCGGCAGTAATGCCATTTTGACGGCTGGACACAGCAATGAGAAGGTCGGCTTCTTATCTCCGAGATATCCTTATATCCAGTATTCGGGGACCCGGACAGGACAGGTTACTTATCAGCGTGCGAATCAAGCCGTCGGTGCGACTGGCGTTGATTCCCTGGGCGACTTCGCGATGGTGAAGTTAACCGGAAGTGATACGGCGACGAACAAAGTGTATGGAAGTGTATCCATAACCGGCACCTATTCATCGGTTCCTGTGGGAACCACGATCTATAAATACGGAGCAACGACCGGGTATTCATGGGGGACGGTGTCGCAAGCGAGCATTAACGTCGTCTACTCCGATGGCCTGTTCAATACCTATCGCGTGAACGGCCTGTATCAGTCTCTGATGCAGAATTCCTCCGGTACGGATGCCGTTGCCGGAGGAGACAGCGGCGGACCGGTCTACATGAAGGATGGAAGTGCCAATAAGCTGCATGGTATAGTAACGGCCAGAAGCAATCCAACGAGCGGGCCTGCTAAGATCATGTATTCCACCCCGATTTATTATGCGGAGCATGCCGGCTTCACCGTTAAGACTAACTAGTTATACTGTACCCATAAGGAGGATAATGACATGTCTGTTCCCTCAATCTCTAGACCATTCTTGTGGTGGTGCGCCGTGTTGACGGTCATTATCCTCTTGGGTGTGCTTGTCTACCGGACAGGGGCCGCATTGTATCACAATCACCAGCTGCGCAAGGATTTCTCAGCTGCAGCTGAAGCCAGTCCCTATCAACAAGGCATTCCGCTGAAGCAGATGGATTTGAGCGCTTATAGCTCCTATTTTCCCGGCATCTCTGGAGAGCCTGCCTATGTGATAACGCATTTCATAGAAGCGCCTGTGTCTCTACAATATTATAGTGAGATTCCAAGCAAGGATACGGCGGTGGCCCTACATATCCCCAAGGGGACGGTCATTGAGGCCATTCCCCAGCATTCCCCGGGGTCTTCATTCTATGAGTTAGGGTACGGGTATACCAGCTATCCTACGTATGAGAAGGGATGGCGGTATGTCCGGCCGTTCAAGACGGCAGAGGCGGCAAGCCCTGGACTGGGCGAGGAGTATTATTATATTAGAATAGACAGCTTAGAGGCTGTAATGAAATCAGCGATTAGAGCAAACAAGCCTTTTCTCACTGCGGTACGTCAGGAATATTGGACCTTGAACCGGGGGACGCATGCCTTCGCACGGCTTATTGACGAGGCATTGTATCAGAATGGAGCGTACCTCTCGCCGGATCTGCCATACCGCACCTTTGACCGCTGGAATATGATGCTGCTGGGGGCCGTGTTGGTGATCACCATTGTCCTGCTAAGGCCAAACTCATGGTTTCCCCGAATCCGAAGATAGCATGAGAGTGCAGGGTCATGATATTAGCTGATGGAGAGAACGCCTTGGCGTTCTTTTTGCTATACAGAAGATTCACCAGCCCGAACCCTAAGCAGAAAGGGTATAATGAATAAAATACTGCTAATTTGGTGTAATTAGGGAGGGGTTACAAATTTCACTTCGCGTTCTGCATACCCGTGAACCCGATGATGATACCACGTTCCTGAAGAATCTATACGACAGCCACTATTTCTTAATGAGGAAGAAAGCATACACCATCCTGAAGGATCAGGAGGTCATTGAGGATGTCATTCAAGAAGCGTTCATCCGGCTGATTCCCAAGACCGCCTTATTGCGCTCCTTGAACGGCTGCAAAGTTACCAGTTATGTCGTCAACACCATTAAGCACTATTGTTATGACCATATCCGAAGGCGTACCCGCCGTTCCAGGAAGGTCTATACCGGCTTGAGCAACGATGTGGCGGAGCAAATCCCTGATCTCACAGCCGCGACAGAAGAGAATTACATCCAGGCTGAAGCCATTGGAGCGCTGGAGAGAGCCATGCTGACGCTGTCGGAACGCGACCGGAATCTGCTCTACCTCAAATACAAGCTGGAGCTCGGGGATCAACAAATCGGGGAGCTTGTGAATATTCCCGCGCAGCATGTCCGGCAGTATATTGCCAGAGCCAGAGGGCGGGTGCTGCGGGTTTTGAGTGAAGCCGGGATTGGTTACCAGATCCATTAGCGCAAGATAGCCCCTTCGGGCAGAATAACCTTGGAATCTCATGAGGTGATGGTTCCGGTTACGTCTGCTGAAGGGGCTATTTGTTGTTATTGTGAATGATCTTACTGCCGGCCGCTTATTTCAGCGCCCCTTCGGTCAGGCCAGCTACGATATAGCGGTGGAAGAAGAGGTAGACAATAATCATCGGGAGCGTAATCATCGCCAGTGCGGAGAACAGCAGCTTATAGTCGGTCATATAGCGGCTGGAGAAGGCCAGCAGACCTACCGGAATCGTCTTCAAGGAGTCGTCCTGGATGTACAGCATAGCCAGCAGCAGCTCATTCCAGGCATTCAGTGCTGAGAAGATTCCCACGGTGGCCATATTCGGAATCAAGAGCGGAAGGATGATTCTGCCGTACATCCGCCAGTCGCCGCAGCCGTCGATCCGGGCAGCCTCCAGCAGCTCTTTCGGGATCGAGTCCAGATAAGCCTTGAGTAGGAAGATGGCCAGCGGCAGTCCGGTGCCGATATAAGGGAGGATTAAGCCCATATAAGAATCCTTCAGATTCAGCTGCTCAAAAATATAGCTCTGAGCAATGAAAAAGGATTGCAGCGGCATGAACAATCCGAAGACGAACAGCAGCATCAGCAGGCTGCTGCCGCGGAAGCGCAGCTTGCTGAAAGCGAAGGCTGCAAGGCTGGCGAAGAGTAGAATGCCCGCAACGGTGACCGAGGTGACAATTACGCTGTTGCTGGCGTAGGTGCTCATATTGCCGACCGTCCAGGCTTTGGACCAGTTCTGCAGATTAATCTGCTCCGGCAGTGCGAAGGGAGAGGAGAAGATCTCCCGGTTCTCCCGGAAGGAAGAGAGGATAAGCCAGAGAATCGGGTAGGCATAGAAGCAGGAGATGACGATCATGAACAGATAATACAGGATATGCGGGAACGGTCTGCGGCGGGCGGCTTCCCCGCTGTTATAGGATTGTTTCTTGATATCCAGGGCCGTGGTCGTCAAGGGATACACCTCACTTTCTCATAATGTCGCAGTTTACATGCTCCGGGTTCCCCGCTAATACTCCAGGACACCGTCGTCCTTCTTCTTCATTTTGCCGGCCACAAGCCCGATCACCGCGATTACAATCGTCATAATGACGGCCAGCGCGGAGCCGTAGCCGATGCTCATATGGGTGAAGACGACCTTGACCAGATAGGTGGTCACAATCTCGGTTGAATTATACGGTCCCCCGTTAGTCATGACATAGAACAGATCGAAGGACTGAAAGCCGGTGAGCACACACAACATGATGCCTGTCTCCACCAGATTACGGATCATGGGGATTTTGATCTTGAAGAAGATCTGTGCTTCCCCTGCGCCGTCCAGATAGGCCGATTCATAGACTTCTTTGGAGATGCGCTGGATTCCGGAATAGAAGATGGTCATATAAAAGCCTGCATACACCCAGCCGGAGACGATACAGATGGCATAAAGCGCGGTATCGGGGTTGCCCAGCCAGACACGGGTCCAGCTCTCCAGGCCAATTTTCTCCAGCAGGATATTAATGAGGCCAAAATCGGAATTATAGACGAATTTCCACAGGTAGGAGACGACAATCATTGGCAGCATGACGGGTACGAAGAAGGCGAGCCGGAAAAGTCCGCTGCCCTTGCGGCCCATCGTGATTAAGCCTGCGAGTCCGAGTCCGGCAATAACCTCAACTAAGACCGTAGCAACAATATAGATAAGCGTGTGTCCGTAGGAGTTAAGGTAGACCTGGTCCTGAAAAGCGCGGATATAATTGTCGAAGCCGGTGAAATGCATCGTGCCGATCCCGTTCCAGTCGTAGAAGCTGAAGACGAAGGTCATCAGCACGGGGACCAGAACAACGAAGCCAAACAGCAGGAGGGCGGGAGAGATGAACAGGTAGGGAGAGAGCTTATTGCTTCGGCCGGACATGGGGCCACCTCCAATTCTCGATGTACAAGGTAGTACATAATTTCCGTTTTCGGGATGAAGCCGCCTTGCGGGCGGATTCACCGTTATTTTTTCAGAGGGGCAATGGTGGTCTCCAGCTCAGCCAGAGCAGCTTCAGGGGACTCAGCGCCTCCGATAACCTTAGAGGTAGCCATATTAAGCGCGTTGGCGACTTCAATGGAATAGCCGGTATCGGGCGGCGATACAAGCACCGGGGCGTTCTCCATCAGATCGTTCAACTCCAGTGAGAGCGGAAGCATGGTCTCCTTGTTAATCCCGTCTTTGGTAATCGGTACGGCACCAGCGTCTGAGAGCTTCTTCGAGGATTCGGGGGAGCTGTACAGCTTCATGAATTCGATGGCCTCGTCGATCAGCTTGGAGTTCTTATTGACCACCATTCCGTTCAACACGCCGATGACGCTCTCCTGATTGCCCTTGCCGTCCGGCATGGCCGGTGTATTGAAGTAGCCCAGCTCCAGGTCGGGGGTTTCTTCCACTGCGGTCGCAGCCAGCCAGCTGCCGATCGGATGCATAGCACCGCTGCCGTTCAGGAACAGCATATCCGCTTCACTGTCGCTTGCGGCAGTAATGTTCTCATTAATATAGCCCTTATCCCAGAGCTCCTTCACATAACCATAGGCTTTGGCGAAATCAGGGGAATTGAACGGCTGCTTGAGCTGCATGGCCTCACTGTAGGCATCCTCACCCGCAACG
Organism: Paenibacillus sp. FSL H7-0756; assembly: GCF_038006765.1. Classification (NCBI taxonomy): domain Bacteria; kingdom Bacillati; phylum Bacillota; class Bacilli; order Caryophanales; family Paenibacillaceae; genus Paenibacillus; species Paenibacillus sp. FSL H7-0756. Next base: position 55,940 of record NZ_JBBOVT010000003.1, read on the forward strand.
CGTGAGAGGATATGGGCGACCCAGTTGCCTGCCGTCCACAGATCGGAGTTGCCGATGACGAGCGGGGTGATGCCTGCCTGCTTAACGGTCTCGCATACCTTCAGGAATTCCTCCCAGGTGGCTGGCGGCTGAAGGCCCAGATCGTTGAACATCTTTTTATTGTAAAAGATTACGTTCGTCACATCGCCCGCCGTAGGAATCATATACGTCTTGCCGTCGATCACCATACCATTGAAGGTACCTTCGGCAAACATATCCTTCAGTCCGGAGCTCTCAAGCTGTCCGGTAATATCTGCGGCATAACCATCCGTGACTCTGGTCTGCAGACGCTGTCCGGCCCATTCGAAGTACAGGTCAGGAGCGTTCTTGCCGCTTAGCAGATTGGGTAATCCGATCGTCTGATACGTGTCATCGTCCTGGTAGTTGAATTCCACCTTAATCCCCTGATGCTGTGCCTCGAACTCCTTGCCGATCGTCTCCCAGACCTTGATCAAGCCTTCGCCGGGCGAGCCCATAGCAATCCGGAGAGTTTCCTGTTTAGCACCGGACCCGCCGTTATTGGCTGAGCTGTCATTAGAGGCTGCAGAAGAGCAGCCCGTCAAGGCGGTAACCAGCATCGTTGAGACCAGTGCAATATTCCTTTTGTTCATTCGTTCATCGCTCCTTCGATTTATATGGGCCAATAAGCTGATGCGACTACGCGATTCCTTCTTATCCCTGCTCTCCCTTTCGCCTTCACACTCCTGTATGTAATATTACTTAACTCAATAGAGTGAGGTATTCCCGATTTGGACTAAGATTTGTGCGGAATAAGTAATTTGTAGTAACAATATAGTTTTCATTATTAAGTATAGCCAAGGCCCTGTCAATTGTTTTTTTAGGCAAAAAGACAGAGAAAATTCATTTTTAACCGAAAGTGAAGTAGGATAAAACTCTTCCTTCGTAAAATTTTGTAAGCGTAAACAACGTTGATATCACAAGGAAATATACGATGTTATGGGAGGATGTGGAAAATGGGGGCGGCTGCAGATTACCATTTCATAAATGTGTTGACAATTTGTTATGATTAAAAATAGAATGTGTGTAAATGTTACTACAACAACATTAATAAACTGACATGGAGGTGACATTGGTTAGGGTTGCTTCGGAGCCGGCTTTATCGCGTTAACGATTACACTTTGAGGAGGAATGCATATGAAGTTCAGATGGAAGCAGATGCTCGGAGTATTCGCCGTCGTGTCATCCGTGGCATTGACAGGTGTATCCACGGTATCGGCAGAAACCGCCGAGAAGATTCCTGCATGGGCCGCTGAGGAAATGGCCTCGTGGAAGGAGATGGGGCTGCTGAAGGGGAATCCCGATGGCCTTGTGCTCCCGAACGAGGGAATCCGCAAAACAGAATTCGCCGCGTTGATTAACCGGATCTTTAATTTCAGTGAGGAGAGCGGCCAGAGCTTCAGTGATGTTCCTAAGACAGCCTGGTATTCCTCTGACATCAGCAAGGCGGTCGCAGCCGGCGTACTTATCGGCGATGGCGGAGGGAAGATCCAGCCGCTGGAGATCCTGACCCGTGAGCAGGCGGCGCTGATGCTCAGCAGAGTATTCCATGTTGCCGCATCAGGAAATTCATATGCCCCGTTCTCAGATGACGCCCTTATTGCCGGCTGGTCTAAGGAAGCGGTCTATGCGATGAAGGAGGCAGGTTATGTAGCGGGCACACCGCAAGGCGCATTCCAGCCGAAGAAGGCATTGACGCGGGCCGAGGCGGTGAAGATGATGAACAATGCCATGGGAACCCTGGTGGCAGACGGGGGAGAGCATTCAGGCATCTCCGGCAGCAACCTGATCGTTAACACAGCGGGAGGTACGTTATCCGATCTGAAAATCTCAGGGAATGTATATATTACGCCCGGCGTTGGCGAAGGGAATCTGAGCCTCAACAACGCAGCGGTTGAAGGCGTCGTCTACATCAACGGCGGCGGTGTGAACAGCATTACGCTGACAGACAGTCAAGTGGGCAGCATTGTGATCAGCAAGCCTGCTTCTCCGGTAAGAGTAATCCTCAAGGGGAAGACCACTGCCGGGAAGATAGATGTAACCTCGGGCGCCAGAATTGTTAACGAATCCGGCCAGCCGATCAGTACCATGAATTTGCTTACGCGGGCTTCCGATGCTGTCTCCGTGTCTGGAGATGTCAATGAATTAAATGTAGCTGCACCGGCGGGCTTCACACTGGAGAGCGGCCGGATTGGCAGCTTCAACCTCTCCCTTAAGGCAGGCGGTTCAACAATTAAGCTGAACACAGGCAGTGTTGTCACGAAAATGACCTTGAACGGTGCCGTAGTGATCACCGGTGAAGGGACAATCGCCGAAGCGGTGGTCAATGGAGAAGGCGTGTCTTTCCCGGTCAAGCCGGACAAGCTGACGGTCAATGCTGCCAAGGTAACGATAGGCGGGCAAGATTATAACGCTTCAGGACAGCTCATCCATCCTGCGGCCGGCAACCCGGGAGGATCGGGTTCAAGCGGCGGCACAGGAACTCCGGCTCCAACTCCAGCGCCAACCTCATCTCCGAATCCAACCCTTAGCCCGGGTGCGGGGAATCCAACGCCGACACCAAAACCAACACCAACGCCAACGCCAACACCGACGCCAACACCAACGCCGACGCCAAAACCAACGCCGACACCAACACCGACGCCAAAACCAACGCCAACGCCAGAGCCTAAAGCTGCCGAGTTATACACCTATGCGGAAGCATTAAGCTCGTTCAGCTCCACAGGAGCAGAAGGGCTGGCTAAGCAATACCTGACCTTCCTTCAGGACCCTTCCTACAATCCTCCGATCGCTAACAAGGATGTCGTTATGCCAGACCTTGTGAACGCCGTAACCTTTGTTAACTATGAATTTAATATCAAGCCTTCCATATTCGCTTCGATGCGGGGGATTAACACCTCTGTCTTAGATAAGACCCGGACTTATTTATGGATTGGAACAGACAGTGGAGTCACCAGAATTAATCTCGCCACGAATGAAATGACCGGTTATACCGCTCAAGGCAAGCAATTGTACGATGACAAGGTGCTGCTGCTTGTGCCGGATGAGAATACGGGGGTACTGGTGATCACACGAACCGGCGTATCGCATATCTACCAATAAGGAAAGGGGAGCTTACCATGGACAAGATGAAAAGAACGGGCATGAAGATCACGGGTGGACTGCTTGCCTTAACATTATTCGTATTGCCGGCGGCGCCCGTGCTTGCGGAGAAGCTGCCTGGCTCGGAGTACTCTCCGGTTCAGCTGGAGGCTGTGCAGACCAAAGAAATGACCTATTATAAAGCCGGAGCGGCTTCTATCCCGGGCAACATTGAATGGGTCACCGATGCTTCAGCACTCAAATTCCTGCCGCTCTCGGTCATCGGCGATGTAACCAGTGTGGTTCTGGACGGGGGAGTCTATTGGATTGGAACGGAGACCGGCTTACAGCGGGTGGACTTCAGCGCAAGCGACACCAAGGATATTGTTCAGTATATGGCTGGACCAAGGTATCTGTATGGCGGAGACGATCATGTGACGGGACTGGCCAGTGACGGTCAGAACGGCATTTGGGTCCGTACGGCGAGCGGGGTCACGCATATTGCGATGCCGGAGAAGACGCTGCATGATAAATCGTTTATCTATGAGGATCTCGTGCAGTCGATCCTGGACCGGCGCGGCATGGTTCATGGCGCAGGCTTCACCTTCACAGAGACAGACAGCAAGCTGGATGCGGTCAATTACAACTCCGAGACCGGAGTATTCACATCCACGCCTACCACCAGCGATAATGACGGTCTATGGACCGCGATGTATGCGATGGGCGAAATCTTCCGCTACAAGGCATTGCAGGAGCAGTACGGAACGAGCCCGGCTTCCGGGGAGCAGGCAGAGATTGCCGCAGCCAGAGCCGCAGCGCTTAGAGCGACCAAGGCTGTACTGCTGCTCGATTATGTCTCCGGCCGCGGCAACGGGTTCCCCGCACGCTCCTATATGCTGACCAGTGAAGCGAGTGCGGCTACAGTGGATAATTCAGTGTATGGCTACCAGTCCCAGAACGGCTTCTGGTTCCAGAACTTCGTCGGGCCGGACATGATTAACCCGAATGGAATCATTCCAAGCATGCAGCGTGACGACGGAGTGGAGCCGATCGGCTATTCCATGGTCAGAGTAACCAAAGACGCAGAGAACAAAAAAGGCTCCACCCTGTTCCCGAGCGGAGGCACGGATGTGCTGAACTACAATGGACTTGGCCTTAGCCAAGCCGCCATTGACGAGCTGAATCTGACGCGTCCCGAAGGCCAGAAGCTGGGGATTGATATCAAGACCCGGGTTGGAACGTCCGTAACCGGCGCAGTGTATCAGGTGCTGCCAGTCATTACAGCCGCCACGAACAATAAGGACGCCAAGGAAGACAAAACAACAGGCCTTCATAATAAGCCGCTGTTCCAGCTGACAGCTCCCGTATATGAGCAGATTCCGTCATTCTTCAATGATCTGTTCCCGGAGAGCGCCATTGTGGACGGCCATATCGACATGAACCAGATTGTGTATAAGGCCGATACTTCGGCAGATGAGGTGGATGGCCATTATGCCATGTTCTATACCGCCTATAAATATCTGATCGGGGACAGCACCGATCCTGAGCTGCTTGAGCTGAAAGCCCTCATCGAAGAAACGACGCACCGCATGACCGAGCTGATCCTGAAGGACGACCATTATTACATTGAGGACGCTACCGGCAAATCGACGCAGTGGTCCAGATGGTTCGCCAAATACTTCAACGACAGCGTTGGGACCATGGAAAAGCAGGAACAGTGGAAGTCCAAGATCGGCGTTGACGAGAACGGGGACGATGCGCTGTCCTACGGCTACGAGGACGGCCCGCTTAACGCACTCCAGGTCATGGCTGCGCTGAAATCGGCAAGCTACATTGTCGCAGAGAGTTATCCGGCTGATTCAGCCAAGTATGAGCTGGCGTATGAACAGGCTTTTGCCGGCAGCTACAGTAAGGAAGAGCCGTATGTCAACGGCCGGGGCTACATGGCGATGGCGCAGGAATATATTGAGCGCAGACTCGTACGTCAGGCGACCAATGCTTACAGCGAGAACGATAACCAGCCGGTAACGATGGACAATGTGGGAGCCGGCACTAACACCAATGCTACGCTGCATAATGACTGGACCCAATATATCAATTATTCGGATGAAGAGCTGGGCTGGTTCCCGGTGTTCATCCTGGTGACTCTTGAGCAGGATGCAGACAGACATGCGCAGATTGTAGCCGCCTATGATCAGTGGTACTCCAATGAGGTGCGGGAGGAGAATCCGTTCTACACCTTCCTCTACCAGCTGGCGCACCCGGACAAGACCGATGTCGATCTGCAGTCGGCGGTCCGCTTCCTGTACCGCTTCCCGGAATTCCAGATTGAATTCCCGGTGCAATGGGACCGTCAGGATGTCCTCTATATTGAACCGGGTGACCGCGATGATTATAAACAGACGAATTACGCACTGGCTCCAGACGAGCGGCGCATCATTAAGCATAACTCGAATCCGTTCGAGAATGACAGCCAGACGACCGGTGCCAATCCGGGGTATAACTACCGTTCGGGCAGCATTGAGGCGGGTTCGGTATTCACGCTGCCCTACTGGCTGGGGAGATATTTCGGGATCATTCAAGAGTAAAAGAGTATACCGGGACGAAGGTTACCTTCATCCGAATTGTCTCTCAATCGTATAGCTGGGGAAGTCTCCCCGGAATACGCCGAAGCTGTACTCCAGCGGCGAGCCGTCAGCCAGATAAGTAAAAGTTCTCACTTGCAGGCAAGGAGAGCCTTCTTTGACACCCAGCAGCTTGCTGGCGGTTTTGTCCGCGAGGACCGGCTTCAGCTGCTCCACAGAGCGGTGGGCCTTCAGGTTGTACTCTGACTCCAGGAAGGAGAAGAGCGAGCCGTCCTTATAATCATTGATGAGCCCGGGGGCCAGATCCCAGGCGATATAAGTGGTCTCGTACAGGAGCGGTTCATGATCGGCGTAGCGGAGCCGCAGTAACTGGTTGACCGGAGCTTTGACAGGAATATTCAGGAATTCATTGAGCGGGATCTCGGCAGGCGTCACCTTGGCTTCGATGATCTTACTTGTGGGCTCTTTGCCGCTCATCAGCACATCCTCGGTGAAGCTGCGCTTCTGGTTAAGCTGGAGCTCCTTGCGCTTGACGAAGGTGCCCTTGCCCTGATGCCGCTCCAGAATATCCTGCATCTCAAGCTCGCTGAGCGCGAGGCGGATGGTGGTCCGGCTGGCGGAGAACATCTCGCATAATTCAGCCTCGGTGGGAAGCTTCTCTCCGACCGCATAGGTTCCGGATTGAATCTGTTTAAGCAGTTGTTCTTTAATATTGAAATATAATGTATTATTTGTTCTCTTTGTCATTACAAGTGTCCTCCGATGGCAATTTGTTATATTATATCACGGAACAGGAGCCGGAGAAACCACTGTGTAACAACTGAGATTTCAAGCTGAAGGAAAGCTGTACATGCAATATCAGCGTAACAATGAAAGGGTATTTGTAGGAACAATGTCTACAATTATGACTATTTAAATAACAATGGACCAATCAGGAGTGGAAGCTATGTATCTAGCAGGTGTAGACGGCGGCGGAAGCAAGACCATCGCTGTTATCGCCGATCATAACGGCAGGGTTCTGGGGTCGGCAGTGACCGGCTGCGGCAACCATCAGATCATTGGAGTCCGGGCGGCGGTGCTCAACATTCGCGGAGCGCTGTTCGGTGCACTTGCGAAGGCAGGGGTAGGCATTGACCAGCTCGATCATGTGCAGTTCGGTCTTGCGGGCGCTGACCGCAGGCCGGATATGGACAAGCTATATCCTGAGATCAGCAGTCAATTAGATCTGCGGAGCTGGGATATCGTCTGCGATACGTTCGAGGGGCTTCGTGCCGGGAGCCCGGATAACACAGGAGTGGTGCTTGTCTGCGGAAGCAATACGAACGCGGCCGGCCGCAACCGGCTCGGGCAGACGGTACAGATAGGCGGCTTCGATACTCTGTTCGGTGACCGGGCCGGCGGCTTCTATCTTGCGGCGCAGGCGTTCAGCAGAGCGGTGCGCTGCTGGGAAGGAAGGGAGCCGTACAGCGAGCTGGTGGAACGGATACCGCAGAGGCTGGATTTTGCAAGCTTCGAAGAGATGGTGGACCGTTACCTCAATGACGAGGTGACTGCGGCGCCGCTGGAGCTATCACTGGTTGTTCATGAAGCGGCAGCGGCGGGGGATTGGCTCTCCCGCCAGCTGCTGGCGGACATGGGCAGAGAGCTGGGGATCGCTGCGGCGGCTGTCATCCGCAGGCTGGGCGGCTTCGGGGACGAAGAGGTGCCGGTCGTCCTGACCGGGAGTATCCTGCAATCGGGCAGAAGTCCGCTGCTGCTGGATGCACTGCTTGAGGCAGTGTGGGCGGAGCATCCCCGCTGCACACTGGTCATTCCGGAGCTGCCGCCTGTATTCGGTGCCGTAATGCTGGCGATGGACCGGCTGGGCATCCCTGTAACCAGTGCAATACTAGAGCAATTCAAGAGAGACGGAGGAAATCACAGATGAAGAAGAAGCACTTGAAGCTTGCAGTGATCGGAGGCGGTTCCTCCTATACGCCGGAGCTGGTGGAGGGCCTGATCCGGTATTATGATGAATTTCCCGTTGCGGAGCTGTATCTGGCCGATATTGAGGCGGGGGCGGCTAAGCTGGCCATCATAGGCGAACTCGCCCAGCGTATGATTGATGCCAGCGGCAAGCCGATCCGGCTACATACGACACTGGACCGGCGCGAGGCCATCCGCGGTGCGGATTTCGTGGCCACACAGATCCGAGTCGGCATGCTGGATGCACGCTCCAGAGATGAGAAGATCCCGCTGGCCCATCATCTCATCGGCCAGGAGACCACCGGAGCGGGCGGCTTCGCCAAGGCGCTGCGCACCATTCCGGTCATTCTGGACATCTGCCGGGATATCGAGGAGCTGGCGCCGGATGCGTTCATGATTAACTTCACCAATCCGGCCGGTATCATTACAGAAGCGGTCTCCAAGCATTCCCGGGTCAAGTCTGTGGGGCTATGCAATCTGCCGATCAGCACCAAGATGCAGATCGCTGAGCTGTACGGAGTTCCCCAAGCAGAGATGTTCATTGAGATTGTCGGCATCAATCACCTCAACTGGACGACCCGGGTGATGATGCAGGGCGAGGATGTGACCGAGGACTTCCTGCATAAGCTGGCCGGAGCCAAGGGGCCATCCATGGCCAACATCCCTGATCTGGAGTGGGATTCCGAATTCATTCAGTCCGTGGGGGCACTGCCTTGCCCGTATCACCGCTACTATTATATGAAGGAAGAGATGTACCGGGAGATCTCAGAGCATTACCGCGAGACCGGCAAGACACGCGCCGATGAAGTGAAGGAAGTCGAAGCCGAGCTGTTCGAGATCTACAAGCAGCCCGAAGTCCACAGCAAGCCGGCGCAACTGGAGAAGCGCGGCGGCGCCTACTATTCAGAAGCCGCAGTCCAATTAATGAAGTCGATCTACAACGACACCGGCGACATCCAGACCGTCAATGTGCGCAATCAGGGGATCATTCCTGATCTGCCCGCCGATGTCTCCATCGAGATCAACTGCGTCATCAAATCCGACGGCCCGCACGCACTCGCCCCCACCAAGCCCCTCCCTCCCCAGATCCGGGGCCTGCTCCAGGTCGTGAAGGCTTATGAGGAGCTAACAATCGAGGCTGCCGTCAGAGGAGATTACGCCTCCGCCCTGCAAGCCCTAACCATCCACCCCCTCGTAGGCGACGAGCACCTCGCCAAGGAAGTGCTGGCTGACATTCTGGAGCAGAATGCCGATTATCTGCCGCAGTTTCGGGTGCGGGTGAGATAGAGGATTGGAAGTTTGCACTACTTCAAGAGCCCCCATCAACAGCGACAACCCGCTGCTGATGGGGGCTATTTTAATTGTATAGGAAGCTATAATTTCCTCTTGCTGTGGACAAGGTGCGTGTAAATTTGTGGAAAAGAATTCCTTGAATGATTCGAAGAGTAACTTTGTTGCTGGATGTATGTGAAAAACAGCATACGTTGTGCTCGCAAGCAGGCACACGCCTGAATGTATGTGGAAAACAACATACGTTGTGTTTGCAAGCAGGCATACGGTCTGGATGTATGTGAAAAACAGCATACATTGTGTTCGCAAGCAGGCATACGGTCTGATGTATGTTAAAAACAGCATACGTTGTGTTTGCGCAAAGGTAATCTTATTCATCTGTTAGGATGATTTTGTTCTTTGTGGAGAAGGACATGGCGTAAATAAGGAGACTAGATTCGGAATTGACATATTTAACAAATATAATATTTCCTTGTATGATAGTAGTAAGACCAAGAATAGACTACGTGAGTATTCAACCAATAATGCTGAAATAATAAGTAAGCTGGAGAATTATTTTAAATAGATCATGGACCAAAAGGTGTTCTCGAAAGAGCACCTTTTTCTTTCACTGTTTTTAATTCAAGGTCAGCAATTAATCTATCGTCCTCAACCCCCAATTGCCTGTATCATCCTTCACGAAGTAAAAGGAAAGATGGTTTTCTTTAATATCGGAACCATCCTTAACTTTAACCTCTAGAGTTACAACAGTTCTGCCAGCAGAATCCTCTTCAACAGACATTAGCTTCTCGAAAGAGTACTCTTTCCCAAGCATGAAGCTGTGCGCGTCAGCCGACTGATTATTTGCAAAGGCACTCCTGAATTCTTCCTCGTTATTATTCACTAGAGCGTTCATTACTGCGTTCAAGCTATCTGTAATCTGTTCATTCAACTTCGTATCATTTACATCACTTAACTCAACAAATATTCCTGTCTTAAAATTGCCCTGGTCTGGTGATGATTGTGGCGCTGAAGGCTGTGTCTTTTGGCTTGTAGCAGCTTGTTTGGGGGTAGCATTGGGATTCCCAGCACAGCCTGCTAAGATTCCTATAATTAAAGAACCCGCTATAACCTTCGCGATTTTGTTCATCGTAACCCTCCTTGGGTTTATTGCCTTCCCAGTTAGCAGATGCAGATCCTATTGGCTTCGAAGCATGATATTAATAGCGCTAACGCTGATATGTTAAGCATACATTAGAATAAGCTCTCAAACATTTGTACGGAGGAATATCATGAACAAATTAATAGGGATTTCTCTATTATTACTACTGACCGCTTGCTCAAATCCTCAAGAATCTAACACAACAACGAAGGACATTACCTATACAGAAATTAAAACCTTTCAAAGTAACGCGGCTCCTATTTTGAAATGGAATGACCAAATTTATTTAATAACTGACGAAAATGTATCTGCCAGTGAAGTTGAATTGGAGATCGGAAAAGTCACCAGTTACTCTATTGCAGGCGAAGAAATAACACCAAACAATTTTTCGAATTATTATGGTACAGGCACACCTTTTTTCATTATTAAAGGGAAAGACGAATTAAAAGAGCTAGCGATCCAAGCTGATAAAGAAACCTTCGTGAAGGCAATAATTCCATTGGCAGTTACCAGCTCCAATTCGGAATTCCAACTCTAATATGGTTCAAACCACGCCGCCGGGCTCCAATAGGAGTCCTTTTATGTGTAATTTTAGGAATATCATAGATTTACATTATGGATTGGGCTATCATCAATACATACAGAGAAATTGTGGAAAATTGAATTTGACCAACATGATGGGGGTACACATGGACGAATTAATGAAGAGAATCATCCAATTCCGTGACGATAGGGACTGGAAGCAATTCCATGATCCCAAGGATCTGGCGCTCTCGATCACGCTGGAGTCTAGCGAACTGCTGGAGCTTTTCCAATGGAAGAACAGCCAGCAAGCTATAGAGCAACATTATTCCGGCATGCAGGACGAAATCGCTGATATTCTCATCTACACGCTTACGCTTGCGCATGATCTGCAAATCGATGTTAAGGATGCTATCCTTCAGAAGATAGACAAAAACGCGAAGAAATACCCCATATCCAGCTCCAAGGGAAGCTCACAAAAAAGCACACAGCAGTGATTGAATAGGGGAGAGTTCTATGATTATCTATGAATCGACCAAGCAGCAATTTATGGATGATGTGACCGAGGATACGATCGCGGTAAAGATTCATAACCAGTACGTCCAAAAAATCGGCAGAGTTGCCATGGGCGAAATCAACGCCTGGAACAATTCCATGAACTATTTATATAAAGTACTGAACACATCGGACATTCCAGATGACGTAGGAGTTGCGATTGAATATAGAATTCCAGCGACCCCGAGAAGAGTCGATTTCATGATTACAGGCTTGAATGAACAGGATCAATACTCTGTCGTCATCATCGAACTTAAGCAGTGGACCAGCATTGAAGCGATTGAGGATGCGGATGGTCTCGTTAAAACCGTTTTTAACAGAACAAAGACAAGTACACAGCATCCTTCGAAGCAGGCATGGTCCTACGCCAGGCTAATTCGCGATTACAACGAGAGCGTACAGAACGAAGCGGTCCAGCTATATCCTTGTGCGTATCTACATAACTATATTCGGAAAGATAATGATCCCTTATTGCATCCTGTCTACGACTCTTACATTGAGGAAGCGTCGATTTTCTCCAAGGGAGATGCACTGAAGCTAAGAGGGTTTATCACGACCTATATTAAAAAGACCGACAGAAGCAAATCACTGTACCTTATAGAGCATGGCAAAATTAAACCCTCCAAATCGCTGCAGGATTCACTCCTCAGTATGCTCCAGGGAAATCAGGAATTCATTATGATCGACGATCAGGATGTTGTGTATCAAGAAGCGTTAAGATTAGCGAAGCAAGCCCAGTCGGGAAAAAAACAAGTCCTGATTATCGAAGGTGGCCCGGGGACAGGTAAGTCGGTGCTTGGCATTAATCTTCTGGTAGAGCTTACCGCCCGGGAACTCGTCTGCCAATATGTAACCAAGAATAGCGCCCCGCGCTCCGTATACATGAAGAAGCTTCAGCAGAACGTGAAGAAGTCGTTCATAGATAACCTGTTCAAGGGCTCAGGCGTGTATTATGATGCACTACCAGATGAATTCGATTGCCTGATTGTGGACGAGGCGCACCGCCTAAATGAGAAGTCCGGTCTGTTCAAAAATAAAGGGATTAATCAGACGATGGAGATCATCCGAGCTTCCCGGTTCTCGGTATTCTTCATTGATGAATAATGTTCTTTATCAGCCAACTTATCTTCAAATAAGTACTTGAAAAACTGCTTTATGGCCTTGATCCGTCCGTTTACTGTATTGTCTGATCCACTTTGATAAACAGATAGGTAATAAAATGGTTTTTTATTTCTCGAGTCGATACCGTGTAGATATAGAAAGGCACTTGCTGTGCAAGAAAAGTGGCTCGACAGGACGCCGTCGTGCAATAATGTATCGCATATTGTAGTGAGTAGACCGACTATAAGCAGGGGCGTAATTATTTGATTTAAACTAGGGTGAAGTTCATAACAAAGAAAAAAGGAACCGGTGACTTGCGGCATTAACAGTTTTACAAGCTACCGAATACTTTTAAGATTCAGGGGAATGACTTTACAGATTGTAGCTATTACTTAAGCTTTGTCACTATTGTTGACGTCATTCTCGGAAGAGTCCACTTGTTCTTGGTTAAGGGAACTGTGCTCTTGACGAGTTTTGCGGAATTGACGGTACACTACATATAATTCGAAGTATCTTATCAATTCTTCCACCAAATTATCATGAACTTTATGAAGTGTATCTATGTTATTTAATAACCAATGAATGATATCGAAAAGTATATTCATTTGCATATCCTTCCTTTCCTAAGGTGATTTGGGTCTTCATATTGAACCTTCTGAAGATAAATGGCAGAGATTTGCTCTTTCACTATCCAAGGACAGAACCTGTCAGTTTGAGTAACGAAATTAGAGATAGCGAAGATTTCAAAGCGGTAGTCGATTGCGAATATTTAGTTGTAGTTCACACAACTGGAATGCACTGCAGGTGGCCGTTGTGTGAAAGTTTCAATTTATGTACTAATAGTAATTCAGCCATAATCGTCCTAACAGGAAGTCGGACTTCATGTTATTGGACAAAATTGAGCCCTTACAAATAAACAAAATACTGTTTATTTGCAAGGGCTCTCTGATAATGCTTGAAAAGAAACACGAAGTCGGACTTCATGTTTTCTCAAAATTATTTTATTGTAGCGTATGAAACAATAAAATAAGAAGATATTATGATTTTTTTTATTTTTGGTATTAACATACCAAAAATAAATATTGGTTGACACAAATTATGTGTGATGCTATGTTTTTTGTATGAAAATAACAGTGAGTTGTTTTGTAAGGGAGGGATAAAGATGCGCAACGACAAGCAGGTGAACTATATTTGGAATCGTTATAATGCGTTGAGGGGATATACTGCTCAGTCAGAGTTGCAAGTTGCATTGTTCCTTTTAAAAAAGACAAAAGATGAATTTTTATTAAGTTCAAGAAAGCCTACTGAGCAGAAAGCTTATGAGCTAATGCTTTCAATATCGAACAGTTACGGAATGAAAAATCCATACCCAGATTCTAAGACGTTTTTTGGTGCTTTTATGGCTATGGATGATGAAGATATTGATTGGGAAATGGTAATGGCATCTACAGATTCTAAAGGGATGTTTTACATACCAAAAGTTCTGATTACAGAATTTGAAAAACATTTTAATCCAAACACTAAGAAGGTGTTGATACCTGAAGCTGAAAAATTTGTACCTTACCTTACTGAATTAGTAACTCGACATTCTGATTGTGAATTCTTCATAACTACCATGAATAGTGTGAGTAAAGTTCTGCTCAACGAAATTTTTAATGAGTATGTCAATGTAATTGTCGAGCAAACAAGTATTTATGATTACGAGTTCTCAACAAGGAAGTTTGATTTAATTCTGGCTGTACCTATATTTGGAGCAAGAGAACGACGAGAAGATAATGGAGATTTCATTTGTAGGGAATATGAAATGATAGCTGTAGAAAATTTACTATTACACTTGAATAGCTCTGGAGTACTGGTAATTGTACTTCCAGCCCGGATAACTTTTGCTGCGGGATCGATTAAGGACTTAAGAGATTTTATACAAGGCATGTATAAACTCGAAGAAATAGCTGAGCTGCCAACTGGAATGTTTGCATCTACTGCTATTAAGACCTATATGTTTACGATCACAACGGGCCGAACAGAAGATGTAATGATTAAAAGATATAGCGCTGCTAAAAGCGACATTAAAAAAAACGAAATCAATGAACTGGTTCTCATTGATGATACATTTGTTATGCTGGAAGAGTTGATGGAAATGGGTTACTGGAATGTTGATCATATCTTTGGGATGGTAGATGAAGATTGGCAGCGTTATCAGAACTCAAGCATAAAAAAAGAAGAATTAGGTAATGTTGCTGAAGTATTTCGCGGTAAGGCGATCAACAAAAAAGATGCTAATGGTAGCATTGGAGTCGTAAATATATCGAACCTTAATGATTATGACATTGATTATGCGGGCCTTGATCACATCGAAGAGGAAGAGCGTAAAGTAGCGAATTACTTACTAAGAGATGGGGATTTATTATTGCCAGCACGGGGAACAGCGATCAGAATTGCGGTTTTTCAAGAACAGAAGTATCCTTGCATCGCATCATCAAACATTATTGTAATAAGACCGAATGAAAAACTGCTTTTAGGAACGTACCTAAAAGTTTTCTTAGATAGCCCGATGGGGAACAAAGTTTTAGCAGGAAAGCAGCAAGGAACAGTCGTCATTAATATTAGCTATAAAGACTTGAAGACGCTAGAAATCCCGTTGCTCCGGGTTGAAGAACAAAAGGTGATCGCAGAAGAATATGAGCATGAACGTTCCAGATATGTAGAAAGTATTCGTCTTGCTGAGGATAGATGGAATGAAGTTATGGAGCGTCTTCAAAAAACTATTATGAATGTAAAACAATAATATGGTTGGCCTAAATAACTGTGATAAAGAGGAAGAGTTATATAAAGAGTCGGAGAGTCGGTAAAAAAGATATGCTGAGGCTTCACTAAAAGTATCGACCCAGCACCAGGGAGGAAATTGCATGATCGGGGCCATCATTGGCGATATTGTCGGTTCCAGATTTGAATGGGATAATCATCGCTCGAAAGATTTTGATTTTTTAACATATAAGTGTTTTTTCACTGATGACTCGGTAATGTCATTAGCGATATGTGAAGCACTTATGATCTGTAAACGTGATTTTAGTGACTTGAGTGATCAAGCTGTTAAATCCATGCAAGTTATTGGAAGACCCTACCCGAGTAGCGGGTATGGAGGGATGTTCTATAAATGGATATACAGTGATTCGCCGGAGCCTTATTACAGTTTCGGAAACGGTGCAGCAATGAGAGTTAGCGCCTGTGGCTATGTAGCTACTTCCATTGAAGAAGCTACATTACTATCACATAAGGTGACAGCTGTAACACATAACCATCCTGAGGGGATAAAAGGTGCGGAGGCTATTGCTGTTGCAGTCTTTATGGCTCGTAGCGGGAAAAATATCTTAGAAATTCGCGATTACATTGATAAGCACTACTACCCCATGAATTTCACACTTGATGGAATCCGGGAAACATACCAATTTAACGAGACTTGCCAAGAAACAGTTCCGCAAGCACTTATTGCATTCTTCGAGTCATTCAATTTCGAAGACGCAATTCGTAACGCTATCTCTATTGGTGGAGATAGTGATACGTTGGCTGCAATTACGGGAGGTGTGGCAGAGGCCTACTACGGAGTGCCGACACATATCAGAAAGCACGCACTGACATTTCTTGATGTGCGGCTTCTGAAGATACTGCTTGAGTTTGAAAACATATACCCAGCAAAGATGGAAAAAATACAGTCTTCAGGGAGCGTTAGCATTAAAGAAGAGTCTGTAGGAGCAAAAATAAAAACGGGAGGTAGAGAAGAAATGATCCGTTCAGCAATGGATGCGGCTGATGAAGCGCTAAAAAACAGTACTTTAGAGTCTGAGGAAACAACAAGTCAAAAACTCTTTTCTCACCTTTTTGAAGCCTGCAATATTCTGCGTGGTCCAATTAATCAGGATGAGTATAAAAGCTATGTAACGCCAATTCTATTTTTTAAACGATTATCGGACGTTTATGACGAGGAAACACAAGTGGCACTAGAGGAGTCTGGCGGTGATGAAGAATTTGCTGCTTTTCCCGAAAACCATCGTTTCTTCATCCCCGATGGCTGCCATTGGCAGGACGTTCGTGAAGTAAGCGAGAATGTTGGAGTAGCAATAATCAATGCTATGAACGGCATTGAACGTGCCAATCCGGACACCCTTTACGGTGTATTTAGTAGCTTCGACGATGCAAACTGGACAGACAAGTCAAAGTTGTCGGATGAACGATTGAAAAACCTTGTAGAACATATGTCGAAAATAAAGGTCGGAAATAGCAACTATTCTGCTGATGTTATGGGAGACAGCTATGAGTTCTTAATTAAAAAATTCGCGGACTTATCAAAGAAGAATGCTGGCGAATTTTACACTCCTCGCTCAATTGTAAAGCTTCTGGTTATGCTCTTGGCTCCTCAAGTTGGTGAGTCCGTATACGATCCCGCAGCGGGTACTGGGGGGATGCTCATTGAGGCGATCCATTATATGAAGGGTGATAAACTTACTTATGGCCGTATCTATGGTCAAGAGAAGAACCTTGCCACTTCTGCCATTGCCAGAATGAACTTGTTCCTTCATGGAGCGCATGATTTTAAAGTTTCTCAAGGTGATACGCTTCGATCGCCAAATTACCTGGAAGGCGGCACGCTGAAAACCTTCGATTGTGTCATAGCGAATCCGCCATTTTCCTTAAAGAATTGGGGCGCTGAACAGTTTAGTTCGGACATATATGGTCGCAATTTATGGGGATGCCCTACGGACTCTTATGGAGACTTTGCTTGGTTGCAGCACATGGTAAAATCCATGGATCCTAATAACGGGCGATGTGCAGTTGTTCTTCCTCAAGGTGTATTGTTCCGTGGTGGTAAAGAAGGCGAGATTCGAAAAGAACTTGTTGAATCCGATAAGTTGGAATGCATCATTACATTAGTAGGTGGCGTTTTCTACTCAACGGGTGTCTCGGCCTGTATCCTGCTCCTGAATAATAACAAACCGAATACGCATAAAGGTCGAATATGCATGATTGATGCTTCAAGCATACATACTCCCCAGCGTGCACAGAACATTATGACTGATAATGACATCCAGAAGGTGTTTGATTACTACACTGATTACGAGGATGTAATCGAACACGTGAAGATCATCAATTTAGATGATGTTCGCAGTAAGGATTATACGCTGGCAATCAACAGTTATATTGTAAAGAAAGCAAAAGAAACAGTATCGTCTGCTGAGGTTCGTAGAGAGTATTATGAGGCTTTTGACGAAATGATAGAGGCTGAAGAAGAAATGATGAAATTACTCCTGGAAGGAGGGTATGTCAATGAGTAAGCGTATTGGAATTGAAGAATTGCAGTCCTACCTTTGGAATTCTGCTGTTTTATTACGAACCAATATCGATGCTGGGGCTTATAAGCAGTACATATTTCCGCTGTTGTTCTTCAAGCGTATCAGTGATGTTTTCGACGAGGAATGTGAACAAATTCTTGAAGAATACGGTGGGGATGAAGAAGCTCTCGAGTGGGAGGAGAATCACCGTTTCATCGTGCCGGAAGGCGCTCACTGGCGTGATGTGAGAGCAGTATCTGAGAATGTTGGAGTTGCAATTGTGAATGCTTTTCGAAAACTCGAAAATGCAAACTCTGACAAACTGCAAGGTGTCTTTGGCGATGGCGCATGGACAAATAAAAATCGGCTCCCTGATCGGTTACTAAAAGAGTTAATTGAACATTTCAGCACTAAAACACTCTCTATTAAGAACTGCCCGGAGGATGAGCTCGGTCAGGGATATGAGTACCTGATAAAAAAATTTGCTGATGATAGCGGCCACACCGCGCAAGAATTCTATACGAATCGCACGGTGGTGCACTTGATGACGGAAATGCTCAAACCCGAATCCGGCGAATCCATATACGATCCTACATGCGGCAGTGCTGGGATGTTGATCTCTGCCATTGCATACTTGAAAGATCAGAAAAAAGAATGGCGTAACGTGGCGGTCTATGGCCAAGAAGTTAATGCTCTAACGTCCGCTATAGGTAAAATGAATCTCTTTCTCCATGGTGTGAAAGACTTTGATATAGTCAACGGTGATACGTTGAAAGCACCTGCATTTATTGAAAACGGCAAGTTAAGGCAGTTTGATTTAGTCCTTGCTAATCCACCTTACTCTATCAGCCAGTGGGATCGTGAATCCTTCATAAGTGATAATTACGGTCGTAACTTTCTTGGAGTACCTAATCAAAATAGAGCTGATTTTGCGTTCATTCAACATATTCTTAAAAGTATGAATGAACATTCTGGAAGATGTGCAATTTTACTTCCACACGGTGTACTTAATCGACAAGAAGAAGCGAAAATGCGAAGGGGACTTGTTGATAATGATCTAGTGGAATGTGTCATCGGCGTTGGTAAAAATCTATTTTACAACTCACCTATGGAGGCTTGTATTTTAATATGCCGCTCAAAAAAGGAAGTTGAAAGAAAAGGAAGAATTTTGTTTATCGATGGCCGTGCACATGTAACTCGACGTGGCACTGAGAGTTTTTTAGCACAAGAGGAAATAGATAAAATCGCACAAATATATGATAATTTCCACTCAATTGATGGACTGTCATATGTTGCAAATGCCAAAGAAGTGAAAATAAAAGAGTTTTCTTTAGCAATAAACATGTATGTTGCTCATACCAACCCACAGCAAGAGCAATATAATGAATCTTCAGACATACTTGTTGAAAAATGGATAACTCAATCTAGACGACTTCATAAATCGCTTGCATTAATGCGATCATTTATTGAAGAGGAGCAGAGCAATGAATAGAGTGAAATTCGCAGATGTTGTTATCAGAGCCAACACAAAAGAAGACAAAGATAATACTGAAAAAGAATTCTATGTGGGTGGAGAGCATATTTTAAGCAGCGAAGTTTTAATTAAAGACCGTGGAGTAATTGCAGGCTCCACTATAGGTCCAATGTTTTATTTTGGATTTAAGGCTGGACAAGTTTTATTTGTTACTCGGAATCCTCACCTAAAAAAAGCTGGTATGGTCACTTTTGATGGAATTTGTTCTGAGAAAACCTTTGTACTAGAGTCAAAAGATGAGAATGTATTACTCCAGCGTTATCTGCCCTTTGTTCTTCAGAGCAATGATTTTTGGTCATATGCTGAAGCCAATAAAAGTGGATCGGTGAATTATTTTATTAACTGGAGCACACTTGCCAAATATGAATTTGAACTTCCAAGCATTACTGTGCAACGAGAATTAAGCGATTTGCTTTGGGCAATAGAAAATACAAAGCAGGCATATAGAAAACTATTGCAGAAAACGGATGAGTTGGTGAAATCGCAATTTATCGAGATGTTTGGGGATCCAGTGGGAAATGAAAGAAGGTGGGAGCAATGCACTATTGAAGAAGTTTGCAGTAGAATAATGGGAGGTGGTACCCCCTCAAAAAGCATTTCACAATACTATACTGGTGAAATACCGTGGGTAACACCTAAAGATATGAAAACTGTATTGATTGAGGACAGTATTGATCATATTACCGAAGAAGCGGTTAATAACAGTCCTGCTAAGTTAATTCCAGCGCATTCAGTCTTAATGGTCATCCGGAGTGGGATATTGAAGCATGACCTGCCTCTCGCCATTAATACAGTGCCAGTCACAGTTAATCAAGATATGAAAGCCTTTATAGTCGGCGAGAGAATTACACCTGAATTTCTTTTACACACGTTCAAAGCTCATAAAGCTGACCTCCTGAGCAATGTACGAGCAGTGACAGCAGATAACATAGAGTTTGGGATAATTCGAAACTTGAAAATCAATTTACCCCCAATCGACCTGCAGAAACGCTTCGACGAATTCGTCCGGTTGTCCGATAAATCAAAATTTGAACTGGAACAATCGCTAAAAGATCTGGATTTCACTTACAGGAGAATCATTTCCGAGAATCTCGGCTGACTTATTATGCTATTTGATTTCTTCCTGTTTTAAGTTGTTACAACATTAAGGAGAAGATTCTATGGCCGAAAAGTTAATTATAAGGAATAGTAGGAACTTATCGGAACACTGAGCTCCACTCAACTTGAAGTATTGGTAAAGGTGTTGAACAAGCACTTAGCAACATTTGTGGTCGATGAATACACGGCAACTGAAAATGTAGAAAACATGTTGTTGCCGTTGTTCTTCGCTAATAAACGAGTAGAAGGTTGCTCGAAGAATACACTCGAAATTGTCTATTGGATTAATAAAATATTACCATGTAGCAAAACAGTAGTTTGACACATCAATATAATGAAATGATTTCTTTAATTTTTATGATCATAGAGTATAGCAAGAATTACTGAACCAATGTCGCCGGACCATACATATCGTAGAATATTATGGAAACGAATTACAATTATTTTCCGCATAATTAATATCGGTATTCTTATTAAGATTGGGGGTCACTTGATGTTTAATGAAGACAATACGATTGAACAAATGGTTCTTACATCGCTCAAAAACAATGGTTGGAAGTATATGCCTGCCGAAGAATTACAACGTGAATATTCTGATGTAATGGTTGAGACTATGATTAAAGAGGCTCTCATCCGCCTTAATCCTGAAATTGCTGAAGAACCGTCCCGCGCAGATGAAGTTATCTATAAACTGCGCACGTTAATATTGACGGTTCAGCCGCACAACCTAGTAACGCAGAATGAAATGTTCAAGAAGATGGTTTTTGAAGAGAATTCTTACCCATTCGGCAAAGATGGACGAATGATTCCCATTCGACTCTTTGGAACAATGACGAAAGAAGACTTGGCGCTTAACGAATATGTTGTCACCAACCAATGGGTATTTCCACAAAAAGAGAGTGGTAAGAGACTAGATATTGTTCTATTGATTAATGGATTCCCTGTGGCGATTGGTGAGTTGAAAACGCCTGTTCGTAATTCTATTACATGGTTGGATGCTGCAGGAGATATAGCTGCGTATGAAAAAAGTATACCAGGCATGTTTGTAACTAACATATTCAATTTCGCTACAGAAGGCAAATGTTACAGATATGGTTCAGTTTGCATGCCCGTTGGAATGTGGGGGCCGTGGCATACTTCGGATCATAAAAGTGAAGGTAGTCTTACTGATGTGAAAATCAGTGTTGAAGATATGATTACACCTGAAAAGATCATGGACATTTTTCAGTTCTTTACATTATTTGCAACCGATAAAAAGTATCGCAAATATAAAGTCATATGTCGTTATCAACAATATGAAGGTGCGAATCTTATTGTGGAACGCGTAAAGACCGGATACCCAAAACAAGGTCTTATCTGGCATTTTCAGGGCTCGGGTAAATCATTACTGATGGTTTTTGCAGCACAGAAACTTAGAATGATTCCTGAATTAAACAATCCAACCATAGTTATAGTTGACGACCGGATTGACCTGGAAACGCAGATAACTGCAACGTTTAATGCATCTGATATTCCTAATCTTGTTAGTCTTGGCTCAAAGGACGACTTAGAATCCTTCTTCTTAGGGGACCAGAGAAAGATTGCAATTACAACAATCTTTAGATTTGGTGATGTTAAAAAGGAACTTAACCCTAGAGACAATATCATACTTATGGTGGATGAAGCTCATAGAACTCAGGAAGGCGATCTAGGTAGTAAAATGCGTCTTGCTCTTCCAAATGCTTTTTTCTTTGGCCTTACAGGTACACCAATTAACCGTATTGATAAAAATACTTTCAATACATTTGGTGCAGTCGAGGACAAGAGTGGATATATGAGCAAATATTCCTTCTCCGATTCAATCCGTGACAATGCGACGCTACCATTGAACTTCGAACCAGTACCAGTTGACCTGCATGTTGATAAAGAAAAGCTCGATGCTGAATTTGAAACATTAACAGAGACTTTGTCTAAAGAAGATAAAGCAGAGTTATCTCGAAGGGTCAACATGAAAGCGATTATGTATGACCGCAAGCGTATCAGAAAGGTCTGCGAGCATATATTCAAACATTACCGGGAGAAAATTGAGCCGAATGGATACAAGGGTCAGGTTGTTTGTTATGACAGAGCATGCTGTCTTATGTATAAAGAAGAGCTTGATACATTGCTAGGTCCGGATGCAACTACAATCGTTATGGACACCAACAATGACAAGGAAGATAAATATAGAGCGTTCAGACGTGATAGGGACGCAGAAGGGAAGGTTCTAGATAGATTCAGAGAACCTAATGACCCTCTGAAACTAGTAATAGTTACGTCTAAGCTTCTTACTGGTTTTGATGCACCTATATTGCAGGCTATGTATCTTGATAAGCCAATGAAAGATCATAACTTGCTGCAGGCCATCTGTCGTACTAACAGAACCTATGATGAAGGTAAGTCACACGGCTTGATTGTTGACTACATAGGTATATTTGATAATGTAGCTAAAGCTTTGGACTTTGATGAATCGAATATGAAAAAGGTCATTTCGAATATCGAAGAGGTCAAAAAGCAGATCCCTGCTTTAATGCGTAAGTGCTTGAGTTATTTCATGGGAGTAGACCGTACAATAGATGGTTGGGAAGGTTTGATTGCTGCACAAGAATGTTTGCCAACTAATAAAATCAAAGACGAATTTGGAGCAGATTATAAAGTACTTAATAGAGCGTGGGATGCGATATCGCCAGATCCGTTTCTGAATTCAATGAAATACGATTTTCAATGGCTGACAAGAGTATTCGAATCGGTGAAGCCTACCGATGGAAGAGGCGGGTTGATTTGGGCAGCACTCGGAGCGAAGACTTTGGAATTGGTTCACGAGAATCTGCAAGTGGGAGAAGTACATGATGACATGGAGATTCTTACGATGGATGCAGATTTAATCGATGCATTCATTGAAAAACAAAAGGATCTGAGAAAGACCACGATCAAAGTTGAAATTGATTTGGTCGCGAAAATTCGAAAACACAGTAATGATGTTAAATTCGTTAAGTTAGGAGAAAAACTTGAAAATCTCCGTGAAAAACACGAACAAGGGCTAATAACCAGTATTGAGTTTCTAAAACTGCTATTAGAACTTGCGCGGGAAGCAGCAGAAGCTGAAAAAGAAGTAGTGCCTGAGGAAGAAGTGGACAAAGGCAAGGCAGCATTGACAGGGCTTTTTGATGAGGTGAAGAATTCAAAGACACCAATTATAGTCGAGCGAATTGTTAGCGATATAGATGATATCGTTAAGATTGTACGTTTCGATGGTTGGCAGGGGACAACTGCAGGAAAACAGGAAGTGAAAAAAGCTCTTCGGAGTGTTGTCTGGGTCAAATATAAAATTAAGGACAAAGAAGTCTTTGATAAAGCCTATCAGTACATTGAGCAATATTACTAATTCGTAGACCAGATGTGATGAGAATCCGGTAGGGGGGACAAGGTGCATAATAACTATAATTCATTCGAAGCTTACCTCGAAAACATTTATTATGATGAAATGCATCAAGCAATAAAAAAAGCTATCCTTCAAAAAGGAAGATCGTTTGATCTTAATTCGTATTATGTATTAGATCCATCATATATTGATATAGAGAACATACGTGTAAGAAGCATAACATTCTATGGTATAGAACACCGTCAGATTTTTTTTAATGTTACTATCAATGCTGAAATTGTTCTAAAAGGGATGGGTAAACAAAACTATGTAGCCGATAGGCATTCTAAATGGTTTATTTTATCCTTCTACGGACATCTAATATCAGGCCTTCGAAAAGTCATGATAATCGATGTTAGGAATTACAGTAAAGAGAGGTTTAGCAAAGAAAGCGCACTATCAAAGTACCTTGTCCCTTATTTATATTCGGAAGATCTGGATAATGAAGCTGAAAAATTCTTGCAAAAGTATTATCCAGAAGCACTGGAGAATCCAATGCCATTAGACATGGCCGAACTGCTGGACAATATGTGTCTAACTATGCATTATGCACCTTTGCCAGATAACATCTTTGGTCAGTCATACTTTGGTGAGGCTCAGGTGGAAGTATTCGAGGAAGACATGAAACACACGCGAACAGAAAATGTTGATGTTGGAACCATATTGGTAAATCCCAATGTGTTTTTTATGAGAAATATTGGTTCTGAGAATAATACAATTGTTCATGAATGTGTTCATCACGATCTCCATGCAAACTTTTTCGAATTACAGAAGCTGCTGAATAATGACGTAGTTTCACTAAATTGTGAAGTAGTTGAGGAATACGGAAGAGATACGGTAGGGATTGATAAAGCTTTACACTGGATGGAATGGCAAGCAAACGTTCTAACACCAAGAATCTTAATGCCTTTAAAAACTACAAAACAGAAACTGAATGAAATATTGGTACTGTTACATGGTGAAAAGCAAAATCTACGAAATGCTGAGAACCTGCAGCTTGCGATTGATGAACTCGCTTATTTTTTTGGCGTATCCAAATTAGCAGCAAAACTACGAGCGATTGACATTGGGTTCGAGCAGGCAGCAGGGACTTTTGTATATGTCGATGGCAGATACTACTCGCCATATTCCTTCCGAAGTGGCACATTAGGAAGGAATCAAACGTTTGTCATTGATGAGATAAATGCTTTTAATGTAGTAAAAATGTCAGAAGTTCTTTCTGATATGGTGTTCTCAGGTAAAGTTGTTTATGTAAATGCCATGTTTTGTATTAACGATCCCCAATATGTACTACGTCACGAAGATGGCTCAATAGAGTTGACTGAGTATGCAATAGAGCATGTTGATGAGTGCTGTTTGATCTTTGATAGAACAAATCGAATCAGCAAATTATATGATGATTCCTTTTATAGAAGGTGTTTTCTCTGTAGGGATGTTAGTGCTATCAATTTTGTTGAGGCAACGTACAATCCCAACTATATAGATAATCAAAATGCACAAGAGCGTGCAGAGGAGACCGCAAAAATAAGTGTTTTCTCCAAAGAAATTTCAAATGAACTATTGAATCTGCCAGGAAGTTTTTCAAGAACATTGGAATGTCATATAAAAAGAAGAGGCATAACCAATGAGATTCTAGCTGAACGGTCTGGATTAAGTGCTAGAATAATAAGCGATTATAGAAATAAGGAAGCGTTAACAAAGGAGTTACCAGCGGTTCTGGCATTATGTATTGGATTAAATCTACATCAGTTTTATGCTGATGATTTCATTTCGAAGGCTGGACATCAATGGAAAATGACGCATGAACACATGGTGTATAGATGGTTAATAGCATCTCATTCAGATGAAACCTTGTATCAATGGAACAAGAGGCTCGAAGATGCAGGTATATCTCAACGTCTTCCGAGTAATAAGCATTAGTAAATATACAGAAACTTATTTTCCTGGACATGCAGACTAGTTTCAAATTAGTTGAAGGGAACCTTATCATAAGTAGTGGTAAAGCGGAAGGTTCAAGTTAGGGTTGATTTGAAAGACTGTAATACAAGCAGATGAAAAGAAGTAAAGACCGGACTAAAGGCAAATTCTAAAAAAAAGAATTAGCAAAAGTAAAAATTGTCAGACCATCCTGCTCTTCAATAAATACCATGTTTTCATATCTGACATTCGCCCCTCGAAATGCGTGAAAAACCGCTCATATTGCCCTGTCACAGTCCCAAGCCTTCTTCAAGCTAAAACAAAGGGTGAGCGGTCCAAACACATCGTTCTCCTTTTCATCGTCGTATGTGTTATCTCGTTGCTTCTTTCCAATTCCCTGCGCATAGGTTTCATCCGTGCCAAGTAATTTGTAAATATATCCAATTAAATTGCCCATAGGGGGAAAGGGAGATGTAAAAATGATTGGAACGAAATAAGTAGTCGGATCATAGAATTTATAGGCCAAAAGTCTTCCTGTCTATAGTTACAAATGGTAAACTATAAATAGTTATATTTCCCAATAGTGAGGGGTGGTTAAAATTGAAAAAAAGAAGGGGATGACGAAGAACTGTTCAGTTGGTTTGAACAGAGCCAGCCTAAATTGCGTAAATGATAATTAAAAATTTCCGCTGTATCGGATCGCTTACCGTTACAATTGATCTGGATGATATCGTGGTTTTGGTAGGCCCTAATAATGCAGGAAAAAGTTCCATTATAAAAGCCAATGATTTGGTTATGAATCACGGTTCAAAGAAGTGCTTGCTCAGTGAATCGGACTTCCCTGGTGGAAACGTAGATACCAGTGCTTTACCTGTAATTGAATTGCACACTATAGTAAATAGCGACTCCACCCTTGCTTTAAGGTGGTTGAAAAAATGAACGACAAGCCATTGTCAAAGAGCGATGGACTTGGTATTCGGCGAATGCCGAGCCCAAACGGCAAGGCTACGATGTTCAAAAGCGAGACTGGGATGAACAAGTGCCTTGGGGAGCGCCCGGCGTGGCGCAGTCCAAATGTCCATAACCACATATGGTTGAAGCGTTTACTCATCCACAGGTGCTGGAGAAGCAAGTCCTTGATCTGTTACATGCCATTATAAAAGACCGAATTAAAAATATACAGATAATTCAAGATAAGGAAGGCGAATTATCCGATTATACACGGCTTCTAAACAAATCACTGATTTACGTAAAAAGATTCTTGATGATTCTCTAAACGAGATACAAACAATTGAGAGTGATCTTTCTTCAGCAATTTCCGAATTGTTCCCAGGCTATGTGGTAAAGTTTGATCCAAGGGCAGAGGATGATATTGAGAACGACATATCGTTGTTTAAAAGTTCCTCAAAACTCTTGATGGGTCCAGTCAAGGTTATCAAGGTGCAATTGACAAACAAGGGAGCGGAGCAAGAAGAACCTTGCTTTGGTCAGCATTGCGTTTAATTGTGCAAAGCATAGCGGCGAAAAGGCTGTAAACGGAAGGCCGCATGTTCTTTTGTTGGACGAGCCCGAAGTATGTCTTCATCCCAACGCACTAACAGAGGCGAGCAGAGTTCTCTACGACTTGCCAAAGCAAGTGAACTGGAAGGATATGCCTACAACTCATTCTCCTGCTTTCATTGATTTATCACGTAATAATACGACAATTGTCCGTGTTGAGCGAAATGAACACGGTGATATTTTTGGTACAACTGTTTTCCGTCCAGAAAAAGTACAACTTGACGAAGATGATCGTGAAAGACTAAAACTTCTAAATTTGTTTGATCCCCATGTTGCCGAATTTTTCTTTGGAGGTCATACGATAATAGTCGAAGGGGATACAGAATACACATCATTTAAATATATCATCTCCAAAAATCCTGAGAAGTATCGGAATATACATATTGTCAGAGCCAGAGGCAAGTCAACCATAGTATCATTATGCAAAATTTTAAATCATTTTGGTAGCGGTTACTCGGTGCTTCATGATACTGATTTCCCTTTTTTGGCCAATGGAAATAAAAATCCGACTCGGGCACATAATACTTCTATACTCAAAGTGGTTAAAGCAGCTCCTTCAGGTAATGTAAGACACTTATCATCACTTCTAAACTTTGAGGCAGCTTATTTTAATCAGCTAAAGATGAGCAATGGGAAGCCTTATATATGCACTACTTCAAATTCAAAGCAGTAATTCCTCTTTTCACATAATAGAGAGGCTATTAGAATGTTTAATTCAACAGAGTAGCCAGCCCCAGTTTGGCTGTATTGCTTGGAAGTCAGAGGAAGAACTAATGAGCCTAATACTTAGTGGTAGGCATTGAAGAAATATCTCTTGATGAAAATCCAATTGGTGATAACTAAGGAGGAAATAATCGTGACCTGGCAGGACACAGAAAAGAACGTACGAAAAATAGCATCTTATATGTGGAACAGTAGTGCACAGCCTGAGCATGTTGCAGGTGTCAATATTGATGCTGTAATAAAATATCGACCAGACTATTGGATATTAATTGAAATAACACAAAATGAAACTTTGGGGAAACTGAGGGATGACCTTGCTAAATTTGCCGTTGTAAAACCCAGTTTACTTGCCAAAGGTATTTATGCAGAATGCTATTTTGTGTGTGAGGATGAACCTAACCCTTCATTAAAAGAAACAGGTGCAGCTAGCTTTGTAGATGTACTATCTATTGAGACATTTTCAAAAAAATTTTTTAATTACGATTCATATTATTATATAAGATCTCAGAAGAAATTCGGAAGTGCAGTAGATAGGAAATCTGGAGATAATGATAAAAGAAAGTATATACCAATTAAATACAGGCAGTTTAAGAATGGAAGAGAATATAGTCTGGAAGAGATAGCAACAATGTTGAAACAAAACAGAAAAATAGTTTTATTGGGCAATTACGGAACGGGGAAGAGCAGATTTATTAGAGAGATATTTTCTGAATTAAAGCGTATCAGTGATGGTAATTTAAAATATCCATTTGCAATTAACTTGCGTGATAACTGGGGGGTTAAAAGAGGACAAGAAATAATAAGGAGACATTTTGATGATCTAGGTCTATCAGCAGAGGCCGAGAATGTAATAAAAATATTTGGAAGTGATAGTGTAATGTTTTTGCTTGATGGCTTTGACGAGATTGGTGCTCAGTCATGGAGTGATAATGTTAACAAACTTAAGGAAATTAGGGCTGAGTCTTTAAAAGGAGTTAAGGATCTTATTCGCAATGTAAAAGGGGGAGTGATAGTAACTGGACGAGAGCATTATTTCAATAGCAACGAGGAAATGTTTAATTGCTTGGGGTTGGATCCAAAGACTGCATTAATTATAGAGTGTCCGGATGAGTTTACAGATTTGGAGATGAAGGAATATTTAGATAGTGTTTTGGATAATGTGCATCTTCCTGAATGGTTACCAAAGCGTGCTCTGATATGCCAGATTATAAGTGAACTAGATGTAACATATCTTGAAAAATTACTTAATGAGCCCTTGGGAATGATTGAATTCTGGCGTGCTTTAATAGAGGCAATTTGTAAAAGAGAAAGTGATATCAATATCTCATTGGACGCACTGACTATTAAGAAAGTACTTATTGAAATTGCGCGTATGACTCGAAACAAACTCCAGGATTTAGGACCTATTACAATAACCGAGATGAATAAGGCCTTTGAAATTGTTGTAGGTACGCCTGCAGTTGACGAGTCGGCGACAATGCTGCAAAGATTACCCGCTCTTGGTAGAGTAGGTTCAGAAAGCCATGACAGGCAATTTATTGACAAATATATACTGGATGGACTGCGCGCTGAGGATGTTATTGAGACTGTGTCAACCCAAAGTGATAAATTGAAAGATATGGCCTGGATTAATCCTTTAAGCGATTTTGGATTATCACTTGTAGCAAATGATATTCTTGATGATAATGGACTGAGCCGTTATAAAAGTTTTGTTACCAAACTTTTTAATTGGAAAAACACTATATTGACTGGCGACATCATAGCTTCATTACTTTCAAGTGACCAGAGCAGTTTGGATTTCAAACACCTATTTGTAGAAAATTCACATATATCTTTTGTTAACTTATCGGATAGCTTTATACGCAATGTGACTATTGATAACACAGTTATTGATAAGTTGGACATAACTAGCAGCAATGCTGAAAATGTTGTGATTAGTAACTGCATTATAAAAAAATTAATTGGTGTATCTTCAGAAAAGGGTCTTCCTGACTGGATTAAAAATTGCAGTATTGAAATGTATGAAACAATAGATAATGTTACTAGAATTAAAAATGCACCCCTAACTCTTGAGCAGAGGGTTTTTATTGTAATTATTAAGAAAATTTATTTTCAGCCTGGGGCTGGCCGAATGGAAGAAGCTCTTTTAAGAGGACTTGGAACTTCTGCTGATAAAAAGGCAGCCAATAAAATAATTAATATGTTGCAAAGAGAACAAATAATTGAAGTCTTTAAAGGGAGAGAGGGGAATGTTTATACACCTGTGAGAAAGCATACTCAAAGAATGAAAGGTATAATAGATTCACTGACTCTTAGTGAAGACCCTCTATGGAGGGCGCTTATATAAGGTTTCGGATTAGCGATGTAGGTAGGAGAGCACTCATTAAGGGTGCTCTTTTGCTTGTATTATAAATCATACGATAAAACTTCAGGGCTCTGATAGTTACTTTCATGCATAAAAAGCAGGTAGTGAAATGCTAAGCGTGCTATAGAAGATTTTCGCCTTATATATGATATGCTGACCCGTATCATAAAAAGAGCGAAATTGCATGTTTTAAAGTTTATCATTAGCTCAGTAAGTTCAATCTTGAAAAGCAATAAGGCCATAAGTAAACTAATTTCAGGACCAACAATACAATTGCGTTTATGTGTCAATTTAGCCAATGGACTCGCGAAACTGAAAATAAAAAGCGTTAAGCAGGGAATTAAAGTTTTTGAATTCTGTTTTTTATTCTTTTCCCCGCCTATATTATTCTTCTTCCCCCAACAACTCCCCAACTGAAACCTCCAGAGCCTTCGCAATAGCAACAACCTCATAATCTTGCACGAGCCTATATTGACCTTCCAATCGAGATAAACTTGTGGGACTAATATCTAACCCGAAGGTCTGCAACCTCGCAAGGAAATCCTTCTGCTTCATTTTCTTAGCTTTGCGAATTGCTACGACTCGGCTCCCGATGATGTTTTTGTCACCTGGGGGCTCTTTGCGATGTCTCATTTCCGTGTCACCTCACAATATTACCCAAATTGTATGCGAGGTAGGAGTTGTTTTAATGCGGATATCGAATTAAAATGAAATAAACCGATAAACGCATTAAAATTCTATACATCGTCTACAACCATAGCTTTGCCAGAAAGGTGAGGGTGCAATGCAGAATCTTATCCACAAGTATGAGGAGGAGAAGCGCAGGCTAAATGAACTTGGGCAGAGGTTACTGGAAGAAGGGGTTCCGTTAAGCACAAATGAGACGATTCAGGCTCAGAGTCGCAAGGTGGATGAACTTATTAATCAGATGTATCAAGAAAGGAACGGATACTCAGAGGTTTTCCGTTTAAACTTCTGTCCAGGGGGAGATGTGGTGAGTTTTCCAGCGTGGTTTATACAAACAATTCAGGGTAGATTAAATGAGGTTACAGCACAAATAGAATATGAGTCCGAGCCTAGACAAGCTTTTGAAGAGGAAAGTGAGGCGTTTCAAGCGTTGTTTGACTCCTTAGACATCGCACGTATGCCAAAATTTGAGGATTGGGAAAATAAACTCCAGGTAAAGCAATCCGTTCTTTATGAACGCTTATATCTTCAGGGACTAAAGGATGGAATGCAGCTTGCACAATCCTTTAACGCTCCTTCTGTTCTCTCGGAATAAGAATAGATAAAAGCATAAGCATACTCATGTTTGGACTGTTCATGCGACAGTCCTTTTCTTATGCTCATTAATGGCAGGGAATCCTTCCCATATTGTCGAATTACCATACTTATTGTAAATCCTGATGACTGGAGTTAACCGAGATGATCAAACAACTACGAAGCTGGTGGAAGGATACAGAGATTCCTAACTTAATTGGGCGTAAGAAAGTAGATTTTTCTATCTTTCGTGATGGTACTCATATTCCGGTGGAGTTTCATCCGGATTTCTTAGAAGCTAATCAAGGTCAACAGCCTACTTTGGGTGAAGGTATAAATGTTAAGCTCATCTATGAAGAGCGAGATTACGAAGCCAAGCTATTTAAATTAGATCAAGCATCCGCTAGCCGGGAGGCTCTTCAGCTTCGTTATAACGGAAACCAGGGATTGAAGGATTTTCTAATTGAGGTCTTCGCTCATTCTTACTCTTACATTATGCAAGAAAGAGAAAACCAACAATCGGATGCAGAAGTGAAGAAGCCCCAAGTTGTCGTCCCTGAAGATCAAGCGGAATACATAGATTTCTATGCGACAGGTGTTCCATTTGAATACCGTCTAGAATTCAGTACCTATCAGCCAAACCTAAGTGTGTGGTGGGTGAATCAGGGGACTACCATTCAAGCGGAGAAGGAAGCGGGAATTCTGTGGGCCCCCCTACTGAATACTCAAGGGCGTAAGCTGTATCACTGGGAGACGATGAAGGAGGTTAAGGAAGGAGATATCATCCTACATTACTCCAATAAGGCTATTCGTTATGTTAGCCAGGTTACAGCTGCGGCAGTCGAAGCACGGAAACCAGGCTCTATGGCTAATACGGGTTGGCAAGAGGAAGGAAGAATGGTTCGCACCCATTATGTAGAGCTCATTCCGTCCATTGCGCTACAACAGTTCAATCAGCAGATTATGCAACTGAATATAACCCAAGCACCGCTCCATACTGGAGGCGGAGTGAATCAAGGGTATTTGTTCCGCTTTTCAAGACAAGGACTTCAAGTGCTTCAGTCACTCACGACAGAAGTGAATTGGCCTGGTTTTACTATTCTAGAGCAAGATGAAGTTGCCTCCAGTATGGAGAGCTTGCGTGAGGTGATTCCTATTCTACCACCATCCGATTCTAGCATTACAGCATTCCTCCACCAAATCCAATCCAACATCCGCCGCCAAGGCTTCTTTTTCCCGGAGCATCTGATTGAGAACTTCTACCTGGCGCTGAAGGCGAAGCCGTTTGTGATTCTGGCGGGAATCTCGGGGACGGGGAAGACGAGGCTGGTGAAGCTGTTCGCAGAGGCGCTGGGGGCGACGCGGGATAATGGGCAGTTCACGTTGATTCCGGTGCGGCCGGATTGGAGTGATCCTGCGGATCTGCTGGGGTATAAGGATCTGGCGGGGCGGTTCCTGCCGGGGCCGCTGACGCAGGTGTTCGTGGAGGCGCGGCAGCCGGAGAATCGGCATCAGCCTTATTTTATCTGCCTGGATGAGATGAATTTGGCCCGGGTGGAGCATTATTTCAGTGATCTATTAAGTGTGCTGGAGACGCAGGAGTGGCGGGAGAGTGAGATTCAGACGCAGGAGCTGATCTCTCGTGCCTTGCTGGGTACACCTGAGGATCGAGCGACCTATGGCGGCCTGGGGATCCCGGAGAATGTATTCCTGATCGGGACGGTGAATATGGACGAGACTACGCATCCTTTTAGCAAAAAAGTTCTCGACCGCGCAAGCACCCTGGAGTTCAATTACATCAATCTGCAGCAGTACCCGCAAGGGGCTGAGCAGGACGCGGGTGATCCCGCTGATCTTAAGGATCTGAATCATCTCTTCCTCCGTTCCGATTATTTGCAGCTGGTGGATGCCTATGATACCCATCAGGAGCTCGTTGTGCGGACGACGGAGAGACTGGTGAAGATCAATACGCTGCTGGAGGATATCCATGCTCATGTGGGCTTCCGGGTGCGGGATGCGATTTGCTTCTATATGATCTATAACGAGCGCTTTGGCCTGATGGATGAGGAAGAGGCGTTCGACTGGCAGCTGCTGCAAAAGATTCTGCCGCGTATCCAGGGGAGTCATTCCTCGGTGCGCCGGGTTCTGCTGGGCCTG
This sequence comes from Paenibacillus sp. FSL H7-0756, assembly GCF_038006765.1. Lineage (NCBI taxonomy): Bacteria > Bacillati > Bacillota > Bacilli > Caryophanales > Paenibacillaceae > Paenibacillus > Paenibacillus sp. FSL H7-0756. The sequence continues at coordinate 89,614 of NZ_JBBOVT010000003.1, forward strand.
ATGAAGGTTGCGATAGGCAGCGCTGCTGGCATTACAGTTAATGTTCAAGAACTCATGGACGACGATGCTTCGCCGCTCTATCTGAGATGGGCTGCTGGGCAGAATCCACCTGGGGTTAAGCATCCGCAAAGTGCCCGTAAACTGGCTTATATGCTGAGGAGGCTGGAGGAAGATGGATTCACCTCATACTGGCTCTCTTAATCAGGCGGTGGAATTGCTCCGTATCGAGACGGAGCTTTTTACGCTATATGTGCAGGGGCGGCCCTATCATCCTACGGTGGAGACGTTGCAGCTTCATCGCTCCCCGGAGCAGGAGTGGGTGAATGCTCAGCTTGGGATTACCTGCTCGCAGCGGCTTGGGGATGTACAGATTAAAGTGTTCTCGCCTGAAGCCTATGGGCTGATCGACTGGCAGCCGGGGGAGTCGTCCTTTCCTTGTTTTTATGAGACCCAACCGTATGAACTGGTGATTCAGAACAAGAAGGCGGCCAAGCTTACTTTCTATCATGAGAATGTACTGCTACGGCAGGCGGTTAAGCCGCTGGGTGACTCGATCCTTGCGGGTGTGCTGAACTTTGGGAATGAGGTTGGGCTGACGGAATGGGAGATCCGGGGCGAGGGGCAGACGCTGCTGTGGGTGGAGATGGAGATTTTCCCTTCGAAGATGGATTATAAGCGGGATTACCAGAACCTTCTGCATGAGGTGAATGCGCAGATCTATAATTTGGCTTTTGATTTTCTGCGCCGGACGTACCAGTTAACCGGACTGCGGGAGACGCAGCATCAGAGCCTGACGGAGTTCTTCGCGATCCTACAGCATGTATTCAGACAGCTTCTGGATGCCGTTGAGCGGATCAACAAGAATCCTAATATTGCGCTGCTCCAGGAGCGGCGGTTAATGGATGCAGGCCGGGTCAAAAAAGCCGGAAGAGAGAACATCCGCGAGCTCGCGAAGCATCCTGAACGGTTAAGAGAAGACATGAACCATGGATTCTTAACCATCGGTAACCGGAGCTACATAGCATCGCACTTAATGGAGACTCGGAAGCGCCTCGCCTATGATACAAGTGAGAACCGTTTCGTCCGCTGGATGCTGGAACGTATTCACGGCAAACTTAAGGAGCTTAAGAGCCGCTGGAAGGAGAACAGCCGGACCTCAGATCCGCTGCTCATCCGAAGAATCGACACGATGCTCACTCAGCTGGAGCGGGTGCTTAAGATAGATTTTCTGCGGGAGGCTGGAGCACTGAAGCAGATGTCCGTTACGCTGGTGCTACAGATGGCCCCCGGATACCGGGAGGTCTATCGCTGTTATCTCATGCTGCTCAAAGGCCTGTCGATCCAAGGCGACCTGCTTCGCCTATCCATGAAGGATGTCGCACAGCTCTATGAATACTGGTGCTTCCTCAAGCTGAATCAGCTCCTGGGGCAAAAGTATACGTTGGTGAAGCAGGATATCATTAAGGTGAACCGGAACGGGATCTTCGTTACGCTGGACCGCTCGCAGAGTGCGCAGATGGTCTATGAGAATCCGGTTAACGGAGAGCAGTTCATCCTGTACTATAATGCGATTCCTGGAACAGATAGGACCCCAACGCTCAGTCAACGTCCCGATAATGTGCTCACCTTGAAGAAGAAGGATGCGGGTCAGATCAAGGAGTATAAGTATGTGTTCGATGCCAAGTACCGCTTGAATCCGGCGTATGAGGGGACGTCTTATCAGCAGAAATATGGTCAGCCCGGGCCGGAAGAGGATGACATTAACACGATGCACCGCTACCGGGACGCGATAGTCTATCAGGAGACAGGCTCAGGGGAATACGAGCGAAGCATGTTCGGGGCATATGTGTTGTTTCCGTACCCTGATGAGGAGCGGTACAAGTCCCACCGTTTCTACAAAAGCATCGGGCTGCTGAACATTGGCGCCTTGCCGTTCCTGCCGAATTCCACAAGCCTGGTGGAGCAATTCCTGGCTGAGATTATTCAGGATAGTCCGGAGAAGGCTTATGAACGCTCGACTCGTCCGCGCGGTACGAAGGAATACTATGCCAATCAGCTTGCGGGCAAGAATGTGCTTGTGGGCTCTGTCCGGGGACCGGAGCAGGTGAGGGTGGCGCTGCGGGAAGCTTTTTATCATATGCCGCTTAAGAATCTTGCCAGCCAGAAGCTGCTGACCCAGATCGAATACATCGCGATGTGCCAATCCCGCAAGAAGTTCATCGATCCGGCCAAAACAGGCATTCACTGGGTAGGCAAGGTGGCCGATTGGAAGGTGCTGCGGCGTAAGGAGATTACGGAGGTTCCTTGCCGGCCGGGTACAGAAGAGGAATTGTATGTCCGGTTCACCATTGAAGAATGGAAGAGGTTAGCCGATCCGGTCTCTCTTGGGGGACAAGGAATCTATACGGTGCTCCATACCAGCAAGTACATTCTGGACCGGGCCTTGGAGATTGCCGAGCTTCGTCTGGATACGGACGCAGAATTGCGTGAATGGCGGGAGAAGCGCCGCAAGGGCCGGGTGAAGGTGAGGCTGGATCATGAGGAGTATGTGGATTTGGGTCGGGTTGTGGAGGTTAGGAATATTTGAAAGAGACGTGGAGAAGCGTAGATCTTTCGATTAATTTGAAAAAAGGAGAAATGAATTATGAATCATCGCCATCATCCATTCTTTCGGCTCGCTATGAAAACCTTAGTTATGCTGCTGTGCGCTGGTCTGTTGCCACTCGTACACACGGGGGCTCCGGCGCAGGCTGCACCGGTAGTGGGGAATCAGATCAGGCCACTGCAGATTAATAACCAATATGTGCTGTTTCCAGGCAAGCTGGCACCCTATATCCAGGAGGGTAAGTTAATGGTGCCTGTCCGTGCGTTCGCAGGTGCGCTGGGTGCACAGCTGACCTATGATGCCGCCACCAAAAGCTCTACGATCTCGCTTCTTGGGGAGAGTGTGGGGAAACTGCGGGCCGGGCAGGCCACAGCGGTAACCAGAGACGGCAGTACGATAGCGCTGGGAGTGTCCCCGCAGTTGCAGGATGGTGTGCTATTTGCACCCATGAACCCAATCCTCACCGGGCTGAAGAAGCTGAAATGGGAGAACATGTTTAACGTGCTCAGACGCCATGTACTGATAGTGCAGGGCCGGAGTGACACAGTGCTGCCGCAGGCCAAGTCGTGGCAGAGCGTGACTCCGTTTGGAGATGTGCCTGGAGAGCACCAGAATCCCTTTTACCCTACACTGCTGACGCAGTCTACCGACGGGAAAGGCTTCCGGCTAAGCCTCAGCGTGCTTAATGATTCCGGGTTTGTTATTCCCAAGGGGGCTTCCAGCTTGGAGTTCGTTGCTGTGAACAGCCAAGGCCAGGCCGTAGTCCGGCAGCTTCCCGGCCCTTCACAGGCGACTCCTAAGGCAGGGGCCTTGTCATTCACGATTAATGTGCCCACAGCGCCGGATTATGTGATTTTCAATTCACGGATCAAGTGAAAACATAAGGAGGCCAGGCCTGCCATGGACACCCCGGAACACATTCAGAAGCTGCACGATGAACATAGAAAGGAATGGTTATCGGCTAAGCCAGAGGAACGTATAATACGTTTCTATGAGACGGATAAGCCTTATGGTTGTTTTTCTAATTTTGCGAAGTATCCCATAATGTTAAAGGTCAAAGAGTGGGCGACATCGGAGCATTATTTCCAGGCCCAAAAGTTCGCAGGAACAGAGCATGAAGAGGAAATTCGGCTTGCCAGTACGCCGATGATAGCCGCTAGGATGGGGAGGGAGCGGAATCGGCCGCTGCGCCCGGATTGGGAGGAGTGCAAGGTTGAGGTGATGCGGGAGGCCCTGGTCGCCAAAGTCGAGCAGCATTCTGTGATCAAGTCCATTCTGCTATCTACAGGCGATTGTACCCTTGTTGAACATACCTCGAATGATGCCTACTGGGGAGACGGCGGGGACGGGCAGGGCGGCAATATGCTGGGGAAGCTGCTGATGGAGATTCGGGGCAGCCTTGCGGGATATAGCGCCGAATTCTTTTTGCCGGAATGGATGGTGTATCCTGATCTTCCTCCCTCCAGTATGGGCTGGAGAATGGGGGCGGGAGAAGATTATTTGGTGCATCTGCAGGAATGGAGAGGGAAGCAGTCACCGGAAGCTCTGAAAGAGTATGATGCGTATTTTAACCCGCCGGAGGAGTGGGCTCGGGCTAATGAGTAATTCTAAGAAAATAGATATCTCTATACATTTTCTTACTTTATGAAATGATTTGTGGTATAGTAAAGGCAGAAAAAACGTAGAATACAAAGAGAGCCGTGCGGGAACACGACTCTCGGAGCAATAGCCGCTTTTAAGGGCGGTGGCTTTCGGAATATCAGTTAAGAAATAGACCGATTCCTTGGTGAGGGCGGTCTATTTCTTTTGTGCGACTTGTTTTACTATAACCATCATGTGTGGGAAACGTAAGGATGCAAAGCATCTAACTTAGTGACCGAAGGTTGGAATGAGGGAACCATGTATCCCAAAACGACCTCATTAATACTCCTGCATGCGGTATTAGGCAGCATATACCGTATGGAGCCAGGTGAAGGCGGCAGAAGGAGAACTAGAGCCACTCGCAAGAGAAGGTATGTTAGCCGATATGCCGGATGGCTGAAAAACAAGCTATGGTGAGAATGACACGCATGTCTGACGAACTGCCGAATGTACAGGTCTATAATAGGACCGCTAGGAAACTGGTGGGCTAGTAAATACTAGGTGAGCGGCGAAGAGTACAATATAAAAGATAGGAAACTCGCTATACTGAACTATGGCAGTATCGAACTCGCAGGCTTAAAGGCAGCACCTAAGGTTTTGAATGGATAGCTAGGCCACTAGGAACAAGGAAAGCAGGGGGCGTTGTCTCATGGTCTGCCAACCAAGACGGTTACTATAAGGGTTCTTATTCGAAATGTATTTACCCCTATGAGAGTAGGGGCACGACCAATGAAGCACCTGTAATGGGTTTGGAGGAACAGCCCCAAGTCTTATTAATTCAAATTCAATTTTCCAAAAGTGAACGACATCGATCGGGTAAGAACGTGGGAATATTACTCCGTTGGGAGGGATACCACAATGTCGGCGGTACGATACTGGGATTATTACGGCATGACCGGAATCTTTAGTGAACTGTATGGAAGAGCACAAAACAAGGAAATATTCACGAATCTCTACGATATGATCACTTCTAGGGAAAATATTCTTCTGGCCTACCGCACAGTTAAATCAAATAAAGGTTCCAAAACAGCAGGTACAGACGGCAGAACTATTGACGATATTAAAACGGCATCCGAAGAAGAATTAGTAGAGCTTATCACTGGGAAACTATTGAACTATCGTCCTAAGAAAGTGAGAAGAGTCTTCATCCCCAAACCAAACGGCAAACAAAGACCATTAGGTATTCCGAGTATAGTTGACCGAATCATCCAGCAATGCTTCAAACAGATACTTGAACCCATTGCTGAAGCCCAATTCTATAAACACAGCTACGGATTCAGACCGATGCGTACTACCCACCACGCTGTAGCCCGGGTACAACACCTTATTAATTTCAATCGTTTTCACTTTATTGTGGACATTGATATTAAAGGTTTCTTTGATAACGTTAACCATACCAGACTTATCAAACAACTATGGAATATGGGGATACAAGATCGCAAAGTTTTACGGATCATAGGAAAAATGCTTAAAGCCGAGATTGAAGGCGAAGGTATACCTGAAAAGGGAACACCACAAGGCGGGATATTATCGCCACTCCTGTCAAACATTGTTTTGCATGATCTGGATCAATGGGTATCGGGGCAATGGGATACGTTTCCTTCTAGACATAAATATGCACGGAATGATGGGAAGTGTGCAGCCCTAAAAAGGACCAATCTCAAGGAAGGGTACATTGTCCGTTACGCCGACGATTTTAAAATCCTTTGTAGAGACTGGAAAACTGCCCAAAAGTGGTTTCATGCCGTAAAGCTTTATCTATATGACCGTCTGAAACTAGAAATCTCACCGGAAAAATCGCAAATTGTAAACCTCAGAAGGCGAGCGTCCGAATTTCTTGGATTTACTATTCGTGCGATAACGAAAGGACCTAAGAGAGTTGCTCGTACGGGCCTAAGCGACAGGAAAAAACAGCAGATAAAGAAAGAAGCGAAAGTGCGTATCGTGAAAATACGTCAGTCACCTACTGCTCAAAATGCGCTCTTATTCAATAGTTACGTCCTGGGTATTCATAACTACTTTAGCCGAGCTACGCAAGTTAGCATCGAATTCTCACGACTTGCTCATGATCTACGCCGGTTCACCTTTAATCGTCTGAATTCAGTCGCGACTTACGAATATCCGTGTATCCCGCCACCAACCTACTCGAAATTTTATAGTAAGAATTATAAAACGTTTAGGATATGCGGAGTCTACCTTTTTCCACTTCCGGATATCAGATGGAAGATCAGCACAAATTTCGACCAGTCCATTAGTCCATTTACCGAAGAAGGAAGAAGGATCATCCACAAAGAGCTAAGTCCGGATATTCTCAGAGAAATTTCTAAACTCATGAAATCCAACATACATGGTCGCAGTGTGGAATATATGGATAATCGTATTAGTAGATACAGTATGAAGATGGGCAGATGCGAAGTTACAGGATTGTTCTTATACGCAGAGGAAGTCCATTGCCACCACTACCAGCAGATGAAAAATGGAGGGAGCGATAAATTCAGCAACCTCCGTATTTTACATCGTGATGTGCACAGGCTCATACATGCAACGACTGAAAAAACGATTGTTGAACTCAAAACCCGATTGGATTTATCATCTGAAATGATGAAATCATTAAACCTATATCGTAAAAAGTGCAACTTGGAACTTATTGATATATTGAATTAAGAAGATGGAACGCCGTGTGCGGTGAAAGTCGCAAGCACGGTGTGGAGGAGGGGAAAAGACGGAGATAATTTCAAAGTCTTACCTATTCCTATTGAGGTAATTTAGCAGCGCGATAATGAACATGCCGAACATGAACATCAGGGACAATGCTTGATAAACCTCCATTGGCGTCACCTCCCTCCCGGGAGATTAGCCGACCGCCCATATAAGCCTTTCTATTGCTTCAGCGATTATACCATGAATGGAAAAATTTGAATATACGAACAGTGCAGACTCTTACAATGGATTTCGCCGGAAGAGTGGGCTCAGGCTAATGAGAGATTTTAAGAGAGTGGTACAATAGGCAGAAGAAAGTATAATGAAAAAAGAGAGCCGTGCGGCAAACACGACTCTCGGAGCAGTATCCACTTTTAAGGGCGGTGGCTTCAAAGAGGTAAGGCAGTTAAAGAATAGACCGCTACCCTTCAGAAGGGCGGTCTATTTTTTTGTAGTAATTTTGAATACACAAACCAAATCCCTACCCAAGCTCAAAAGCAGGCTCCCCCACCTGCCTTTGGGCTTTTTTATCATGCCTCTAAAAACTCCCCTCTGGAAATTTATTCTTCCATCGTAATACTTCCGCCATGTTCGTTACCGCTCAGATCAGCGATGATAGAGCCTGTAGATAACGCTGAGCGCGTTCATCCTACATCCGGTTCTTATCCGGGCGGACGTAACGAGGCGGGGATCTCTGGTGATCCCGCAGTGCCGGCATGTATGTCACGGTATCCTGTACAGTCCGTTGCGGTAAGAGCAACCAAGGGGTTCGATTCCCCGATCGCCTTCACAGCGACGTTGGTTACACTACTCGATTTCCATCGAGCGATTATTGAAGCACAATCAGAGTAAAGAAACCAATGGACAGAATCCCTGGCGGCTGGTATAGCGCACTGCGGCAGGGCTTTGTAATCCGTGGATACCGACTGAAGGACTGCCCGGGAGGCAGTGGCCGGACCAAAGTGTACGCAGCCGCCTGAAAGCGGGGTGGCTCTGTACACCGGTAGTCCTCCCGGAACTCCCGGCAGACCGGCTGTCTCAAGCGTGATTCCGTCCGGGTCCGCAGCGGGATTCTGTCATCCATTGGTCAATCATGAAGGGGGTAGTACATACGATGTTGAAATCAATCACGATTCAAGCGGACCAGCGCGGTCTGCTCTTTCATAAGGGAAGTTATGTGAAGCGGCTGCTGCCGGGAACCTACCGTTATTTCTCCTGGTCGCAGCATACTGTGGCGGTGCTGGAACTTGCCAAGCCTTTTAGCGCCGGGGGCAAGGACCTGCAGCTGTTCTTACAGGATGATGAGCTCCTGCGGGAGCTGGAGGTGGTACGGGTACAGGATCATGAGCTGGTGCTGCACTATGAGGATGGCCAGTTCATGCAGTTGCTGAAGCCGGGGGTGTATGCGTATTGGAATCTGCTGCGGAAGCACACCTTCGTACGCACGGACATCCGTGTGCCGGAGCTGCCTGCCGGCATCGACCGCTCGATTATTGCGCGGCTGACACCGCACCTGCAGAGCTGCGAAATCGCCAGCCACGAGCTGGGGTTCCTGTTCTATGACCATACGCTTCAGCGGGAGCTGACGCCGGGGAAATATTATTTCTGGAAGGGACCGGTCTCGGTGCTGACCAAGAAGGTCGATCTCAGACAGCAGCAGATGGACCTGCTGGGACAGGAGATGATGACCGAAGATAAGGTTACGCTGCGCCTGAACTTCGTCTGCCAGTACCGGATCGTAAGTCCGCACCGCGTGCTGGAGATGAAGGATTTCGATGAGCAGATCCACATCCAGCTTCAGCTCCTGCTGCGGGAGTATGCCGGGACGCTGAGATTGGATGATCTGCTGAAGCGGAAGGAGGATGTGGCGACGTTCATTCTGGACCGTATCCGGGAGAAGGAAGAAGAGTTCGGGGTGCGCTTCCTCGGGGCGGGGGTGAAGGATGTAATACTGCCGGGAGACATGAAGGACATCCTGAATACGGTTCTACTCGCTGAGAAAAAAGCCCAGGCCAACCTGCTCACCCGCCGGGAAGAGACAGCCTCAACACGCAGCCTGCTGAACACGGCGAAGCTGATGGACGAGAACCAGACGCTATTCCGGCTCAAGGAGCTGGAATTCCTGGAGAAGATCTGTGACAAGATCGGCTCCATCTCGGTCACAGGCGGCGGCGATCTGCTGGAGCGGTTAAGCTCACTCATCGGCACGGCTAAATAGACAGCAATCGCCCTCCACACTGCTCAGCTTATGAGCTAGTGGAGGGCGATTCTTGGTTGAGGAGCTCCTTCATCTGTACGAGATTCCGCTTAATCTACTCCACCAGCCCCGTCAAATACCCGTAGTGCTCTGCTTCCATCTTGTCGAGAGGGATGAAGCGGATGGAGGCGCTGTTGATACAGTAGCGTTTGCCGCCGCGGTCCGCAGGACCATCGTCGAAGACATGACCCAGGTGGATATCGCCGGATTGGCTGCGCACCTCGGTGCGTTCCATGCCGAAGCTGGTATCCGTGTCGTAGGTGACTACCTCCGGGGCAATGGGTCTCGTGAAGCTGGGCCACCCGCAACCGGAATCGTATTTATCCTTGCTGGAGAAAAGCGGCTGGCCGGTGGCAATATCGACATACAGGCCAGGCTCGTAGTTATCCCAATAATCGTTGCTGAAGGCACGTTCTGTGTCATTATTGACGGCTACCGCATATTGGTCGGCGGTTAATTTCGCCTTGAGTTCTGCATCGGAGGGGCGCGGATATTGGGCGGGATCAATTACAACCGCTTGCTCATCCAGAATACTTAAGTCAATGTGGCAGTATCCGTTCGGGTTCTTCTCCAGGTAATCCTGATGATATTCCTCCGCCAGATAATAGTTCTTCAGCGGCAGGACTTCCGTTACGATCTTCTTGTCATACTTCGTCTGCTCCGCAGCTACGGCCTGCTGAATGATGGCTGCATCCTCCGGGGACGAATAGTAGATTCCTGTCCGGTATTGAACGCCTCTGTCATTGCCTTGCTTATTCAGGCTGGTCGGATCAACCACTTTGAAATAAGACTCCAGCAATTGCTGTAGCGTTACCTGCTTCGGATCATACTTCACATGCACAGTCTCCGCGAACCCCCGGTCCCCGCGAATGACATCTTCATAGGTTGGACTCTCTCCTTCCCCGTTGGCATAGCCAGAGGTGACATCCTGAACCCCTTGAATGCGGGACATATACGCTTCCACTCCCCAGAAGCAGCCGCCCGCCAGATACAGGTTCCGCAGATCCTTGTCAGGTATATTGGTGGTCGTGACTGCCGGAACCGGGGCAGCGGCTGAAGCGGACGTCATTCCCGCGAACGTGTCCTTAATCTGTTCATTGGAGGCATGGCCCGGGAGAGACTTCACCAGCAACCCCTCTTCATCGATATAAAAAGAGCTGGGATATGCCCGTACCTGAAACTCCTTAGCCCATGCCCCATCCTCATCCAGCAGCACGGTTAAGTTGCCGTAGGACTGCTTGTTGAACCATTCCGTAAATTCCTTGGCGGATTTCTCGCCTTTGTAGCCGGGGGTTACTATCGATACCACCTGGAAATCCTTCTCCTGGCCGGCCAGCGTGTTCAGTTCCTCCAGACCAGCCAGACAGATGGAGCACCAGGAGGCCCAATATTTCACATAGACCTTCTTGCCCTTCAGGTCCTCCAGCTTGAGTGAATCGCCCTTCAGATCGTTCAAGGCGAAGGCGGGTGCAGGCTTCCCCTTGCTCATGGCTGCGGCAGAGTCTGCCTTGCCTGCTCCCGCATCAGGCTTCGCGCCGCATGCGGCCAGGATCGACAGCAAGCCGCCAATCACCAGCATATATCCCATCCACTTCCATGTCTTCTTCATGCCTGATTCCTCCTCCCATTATTGAATCCAGCCGACAATCGTATTCAGCTGGTCGGTCATTAGCAGCAGTCCCATCCCGATAAGCATAAGCCCGGAGGCTATCTTGATGCCTCCCATGTATCTGTACAAGCGGCGAATCCGCTGCAGCAGATAGTCCGAGAAGACGGACATGATCAGGAAGGGAATCGCCAGACCCAGCGTATACAGGAACATGAGGAATCCTCCATAAGCAGGGGAGCCTTCCCCGGCCGCGATGCTGAGAATGCCCGCCAGTACAGGGCCGATGCAGGGCGTCCAGCCGAAGCTGAACGTCAGGCCGAGCAGGAAGGCTCCGATATAACCGCCTTTTGTCACACGATTGCTGGATAGTTTTTTTTCACGTTCCAGCCAGGGCAGCTTAATGAATCCCGTCTGATAAATCCCGAATAAGATAACGATGGCTCCGCAGATGGCAATGAACCTGGAGCTTGAAATGATATTGCCCAGGGCGCCTGAGCCGAAGCCGAGTAGAACGAAGACCACGGACAGTCCAAGAACAAACAGTAGAGTCCGCAGCATGAATACAGAACGGAAGCGGAAGGAGCCGGAGTCAGCCGCTCCCTGATTCGTACTGCCTGCTATGCCCCCGGACAAGTAGGACACATAGACCGGAAGCAGCGGCAGGATACATGGTGCGAAGAACGATAACAGCCCGGCACCAAATACACCGGACAAGAATACAAAATCACCAGCCAAATCAGTCACCACCTTGTGAGATACGGCTTACTGGACGCTGCGCCTATCGGCTGGTATACATTGGGATCGTAAACCAGAAGCAGCTCCCGGCGCCCTTGCTGCTGTCTACGCCAATCTCGCCGCCATGCAGCTCGACAATCGATTGGGCGATGGCGAGGCCGAGTCCGGCGCCGCCGCTATTTTTGCTGCGGGATTTATCGATCCGGTAGAACCGTTCGAAGATTCGTGAGGTCTCCGCAGCTTCGATTCCCTGGCCTTCATCTGTAACGGAGATTCGCAGGAACTGGCCTTCCTCGACGGCGGACAGCACGATATGGCCTTCTTCAGGGGAATGTTGAATCGCATTCTGCACAAGATTGGACAGCACCCGCTTGATCTGCGTGGGCATCATCAGGGCCGCAGGCAGCTTATCCGGCAGCTCAATCTCGACCTTCAGCCGCTTCTCCGCGAGATGGAACGAGAAGCTCTCCAGGGTACTGATCAGCAGCTCATCGGCATGGGATGGCTGCGGGTCGAAGCTCCCGCCGCTCGCTTCCAGACTGGATAGTTCAAATAAGTCATGGATCAGGCCCGCCAGCCGCTTCGTCTCCAGCCGGATCGTATTCAGATAACGCTGAAAAGTCACTTCGTCCTTAATCACATCATCCTCCAGCGCTTCAACGAACGATTGGATGGAGGCGAGAGGGGTCCGCAGATCGTGGGAGACATTGGCAATCAGCTCCCGGCGGGCGGATTCGGACTGGTGCAGATGGTCGAAGCTATCTTTTAACTTACTGCTCATTTCATTGAATTGCCGGGCCATCAGCTTGAACTCCTGCGGACCGATTAAGGGGACCTCGGTATGAAAATCCCCATCGGCAATCCGCACCGTCTGCTCGGTGATCCGGGCAATGGACTTCTCCACCGGCCGTGTCAGCAGATGCTGGAGAACGAAGGAGAACAAGCCGATCCCGGCCGTGATGCCGGACAGATAATAGAACTGATCAATCGTGAGCAGCATTTTGGAGTAGCTGACGAATAGACAGATCAGCAACACACCGATACCTGTGAGACTGGACAACAATAGATACGTACGCAGTTTCATTAGATGCCATCACCCGCAAACTTATAGCCTATGCCCCAGACCGTCTTGATATATTTCGGGTCGGAGGGCGTCTGTTCGATCTTCTCCCGCAATCTCCGGATATGGACGGTCACGGTGGTGGTATCCCCTTCATAGCTGAAATCCCACAGCTTGCTGAGAATCTGAGTCCGGGAAAAGGCCTGGCCGGGATGGCTCGCCAGCAGGTAGAGCATTTCGAACTCGGTAACGGTCAAGTCAATCGCCTGCCCGCTGATCTCCACCGTCCGCTTCGCAACGTCAATGGTAAGTCCTTCGTACTTGATCGTGTGTTCAGCGGCAGTAGCAGGCGAGACCTGCACAACCCGCATTCTGCGTAGAATCGCCCGCACCCGCAGTACCAGCTCTCTTGGACTGAAGGGCTTGGTCAGATAATCATCCGCCCCCATCGTCAGCCCCATCAGCCGGTCCTGTTCCTCCCCGCGCGCCGTCAGCATAATGATCGGAACATCTTCGGTCTGCCGGATCTCGTTGCATACTTCCCAGCCGTTCTTATGGGGCATCATCAGATCGAGCACAATCAGGCCCGGTGTCTGAGTGCGCCACAGCTCTAACGCCTCTAATCCGTCTTTGGCAGTCGACACAAGATACCCTTCCCGTTCCAGATACCTGCGGCATACATCGGTAATATTCGGATCATCATCAGCAACCAGCACCCGTTCATTCATCTTAACCCACCCCATATCCGGAAAATTACATATAACTCCATCATATCATATGGTGATGGTCCTGCTCAGTCCGTCTTATTTCATCGCCTTGGCAGGCTTCATATACATGGTCACTACGGTATCCGCCACATAAGTGCTGCCATCGTAAAGTGCCGGAGCCATGCTCAGGTTGATTGTTTTACCGTCGACCATCATTTTTTTCGACCCGATCATGACCTTAATCATCTTGCCCATCGGCTTCATGCCGTCATCCATCATCTTACTGTCGTCCATCATCTTGCCATCGTCCATCATCTTGCCGTCGTCCATCATCTTGCCGTCATCCATCATCTTGCCGTCATCCATCATCTTGCTGTCGTCCATCATCTTGCCGTCGTCCATCATCTTGCCATCGTCCATCATCTTGTCGTCATCCATCATCTTGTCCATGTACATTAGCGAGACGGAGCGGTCTTTACTGTTCCATTCGATGCTATAGCCATACATCTGCGCCGCCTGTCTCAGGTTCATCAGCTCCATGCCGTCTTTCTTCATCGTCTTGATGCCTGCCGCCGCACCGGCGATGCCGGACACCGCCAGAGAGAGAACCAATACTGCCGTCATCATGAACCGTTTGCCTGTTTTGCTGTTACCCATGCTAATCACGCTCCATTTCGTTTTAGTGGTTTACATGGAACAGCATAAGGGAGAGAGCTTACGATTCTCTAAGCGAAGTATTACGATTGTCTTACGAAGCCAGCAGAGCTTGTAGATCCGAACTGCCGCACTATAACCTTTCACTATAACCAGGTATCGTTTTTAAGTGTTACGTACCTCTATGCCCTCCATGCTAGAATTTATACACAAAGACAGAACAGTGGAACTAGAGGAGGGCTAACCATGTGTGACAGATTTCAGATCGTAGGCAGCCTGCTGCGTCCGGCGGAGCTATTAGAATATAAGCAGCAAATCGAACACCGGGACGATATCAAGTATCCTTTTTACGAGGACTTCCAGGGCTATGAGCAGTGTGAGGCGAAGGCGATTCAGTCGGTAGTCGAGCAGGCGAGCGAGAATGGGCTGAGCATTCTGACGGATGGGGAGTATTCCAAGTCGATGTGGCATCTGGACTTCGTCTGGGGCTTCCAGGGGATTGAGCGCTATATTGCACCTCACGGGTATTTCTTCAGAGATATTGACGGCACCTCCAAATACGAGACGCGAAAAGACATCGGTCTGCGCATCACAGGCGAGCTGGGCGGGAAGAATCACCACTTCCTTCAGGCGTACCGCCAGCTTCAGGAGCATGCCGGAGACCGGGAGACGAAGCTGTGCGTGCCTTCGCCGTCCCATATCTTCGGAGAGCTGTCCTGGTCGGATAACCTTGGCGGCGAGGGTGCAGTGTACCAGAACCGTGATGAGCTGAAGGCGGGTCTGGTGACGGCGTATAAGGATTTCGTAGGGGAATTCGCAGCCGCTGGCGGTAAGATTCTGCAATTCGACGACTGCCTCTGGGAGCTGTTCGCGGACGATAATCCGAATTCGCCCTTTACCGGCGAGAAAATCAACCATGAAGAAGTACAGAGTCTCGCCACAGAGTTCATCGATATTAATAACACCATTATTGATTACGGACATAGCCTGGGGCTGGAAATGTGGACCCATAACTGCCGCGGCAATTATGATTCCCGGAATATGGGCGGCGGCTCTTATGTGAAGATTGCCAACCTGTTCCTGAAGCAGCTGAAGTACGACCGCTTCTTCCTGGAGTGGGACGACGAACGCGCTGGCTCGCTGGAGGCACTTGCTGTGTTCAAGGATAGACCGGAGACGGAAATTGTACTTGGCTTGCTGTCTTCCAAAACCAGTACGCTTGACGATGAGACCCGTGTCCTCCGCATGCTGGATGAAGCGTCCACGATCATTCCGAAGGAGAGATTACTGCTCTCCCACCAATGCGGCTTCGCCTCTTGCGACGGCGGCAACGAATTAACGGAAGCGGAGCAATGGGCGAAGATCAGACAGGGGCAAGAGATTGCCCGGCAATATTGGGGTTAACTTCATTAATAGGTAGCAACTGTTCATAAAAGTAAGCCCGCATCTGACCACAGGATGCGGGCTTGTTGATTGTTTAGGTAACATTTATAGAGAAATCCTGCAAGAAATGCAACATTGCTGCCCATTTGAAGCGTCTTACGCTGAAATTCTGCACGAAATGCAACAAATTCAGGGCTAACTTGCTCTAAACACCGAAATTTGTGCAAATAATGCAACATTGTTACTTCAGCCAGCATCATGTATAGAGGAATCCTGCAAGAAATGCAACAATTCTCACTACAAGCGGTCAGTGAGAGAAGGCATCAGCAACCTTCACCCGTTAGGGTGATTTTGTAATGTTTCCGTCTATATGACCTGCTAGATACACACACTAATAGCAACCCATGTCGCATTTATCCGGCTGCAATGTCGCAAAAGTACATGGAAACAGAGGCAGCAGATCGGATATACTCGCTGTAACAAATATGATAATGAAAATCATTATCACACAATACATAACAGGGGGAGTCAGCGTGAACAGAGTAACACATAGAAAAGAGGCAGGCAGGAAGAAATCCGCCGCCCCAAAATTAGGACTATTCATGGTATGGATGCTGGCGCTGGTACTGGTTCTGACAGCTTGCGGATCTGGAGGGGGAGCTAATGCCGGCACAACCGCACAGCCGTCTGCGTCAGCGGAGCCGTCCCCGTCGTCTGAAGCGCAGGCTCAGGCATCACCGGAGGCACAGGCTACAGCAGCCTATCCGGTTACCTTCACACATATCAAGGGTGAATATACACTGACGGAGAAGCCGAAGGTGATTGCTGTGCTTGATGTGAAATTCGCCGATCAGCTGATCGCGCTTGGAGAGAAGCCGGCGGGCAGCGTGGTTGCCGGAACCAAGGACGAGTTCCCGGAATATTTGAGTGCTCAGATGGACGGTGTGAAGGTCCTGGGTACACGCGATGAGCCCAACCTGGAAGCGATAGTGGCATTGAACCCGGATCTGATCTTGATGACAGATTTTCAGGAAGAAGCTTATGAGAGTGTGAGTAAAATTGCGCCTACTATCGTCCTGGACTTCTATGAGGATTGGCGGGATACGCTGGCTACCATGGGTACCATAACAGGCAAGCAGGCAGAGGCTGAAGTGGTGAAGAAGGCCTATGAGGACAAAATCACCGGACTGCGTGAGCAGCTGTCGGCGAAACTGGGCGACGAGACGGTTGCGCTGATTCGTCCGAGACCGGAAGGGATTCGTGTACATGGTCCAGAGCACCGGACCGGAAGCATTTTGTATGAGGATCTGGGCTTAAAGGCTCCTGCCTTCGTTCAGGCGATTAAAGATGACACCTCGGTTGAAATATCGATGGAGACTGTTGGTGATATCGGGGCAGATCACTATTTCCTGCTCTCCGATGATCTATTCGCCAAAGAGGCAGAGGTTCTGGCAAGCAGTCCAATCTGGAAATCCCTAGATGCAGTCAAGAATAACCGTGCCTATGATGTGAATTCAACGCTCTGGATCGCGTATTATGGTCCCCTGGCGATCAATATTATTGTAGATCAGGCCTCGGAAGCGTTGCTTGAAGCTCATTAAGATGGACCGCTATAAGATGGACCGCTATCTATCGTCGGCCCCCTGGAGGGAACTGGCGGAGGATTACCGGATGAGGCTGGGTGGCCCGCCTGCGGGCTGCGTCCGCACCATCGCTCTGAGTGAGCTGCAAGACGAAGCCGCCTGCCGCGAATATGTCAGCTGGCTGAAGGATTATATCGGCGCGCCGGACATGCAGGTGGCGGCTTCCATGCTGGCCAAACGGATCGGCTATCTGTGGATCGCGCCAATATTGACCGCCATGACCTTTCATCATCGGGAAGTCTTCTTCCCGCTGGACAGAAGCTTCCTCTACCATCCGGCTTCTGCGCAAGATACGACCTTCCCTTTTCTGGCGCTGGACGGGATTCGGTCAGCCTCACCGCCGGGGGATAGGGGGGAGTGGCGCGAAGCTGTTGTTAAGGAGAATTTTGCGGTACGGCTTGCGCCGATACTGGAGACGCTTGCCACGGTTGGACCCGTCTCCATGGCCGTGCTGTGGGAGAATATTATGGTGCGCATTGCCCCGCTGTATGCGCCCGGAACAGACGAATCCGGCGAAGAAAGGCTGCGGATTCAAGAGGATTTTGCGTATCTGACCCGGATGGCCGCCGGTCCATTGTTCAGCGCAAGACGCAACCCGTTCACCCGGTTCACCGAGGGGAGTGACGAGGCTCCGGTTGCGAAGAGCAAGCGTATCACGTGCTGCTTTTACTACCGGATGTCCGGGGAATATTGCAGAAAGTGCCCGAAAATTGACAATGAGAATGAATCTCAATTAAAATGACAGCAGGTCTATCCGTTTAGCAAAGGATACTGTTGTCAGGAGATGAGAGAAATGCCGCAACAAGAACAGGCGAGTCTATGGAGTGATACGGCGGTCAAGATGCTTGATGTGCGCAGTGGTACTGTGCCGCCCGGCGGCGTGCTGAGCGAAACGGAACTGGCGGCAAATCAGCTGCTGCTGGCCATCGGCGGGCAGGGAGGGCTTGTGATGAATGGTGAAGGCAGCCATGTCCAGGCCTCTTTTGCTTGTCATGCTGCCAAGGGATCAGCCTATACTCTGAGTGCGGGATCAGACAACATTCATTATACAGCTATTAGCTACAAGGCCATTCCTGTTGCGGGAGCCGCCCATGTGCTCTTCCCGCAGCACAATCACCCGCTGCGGACTTCGTTTGTCCATCATTCTGCGCCCCCGGCGGAGCTGCATATGACAGCGGAGAGAATTGCAGCAATATGGAGCCTGGGAGAAGGGCTGGAACGCTTCCATGCCAATGCGCTGCTGCAAGGTATGCTCTACGAGCTTATTATGGAGCATGAACGTGGTCAGGGCGGCAGAGAGCCGGATATGGTGGAGGTTGTTGCCGCCTATATCGCGGGGCATTATCGTCAGGAGCTGGGGCTTAAGGAGCTGGCCGCACTGGCCGGATGCGGCGTGCGGCAGCTTCAGCGGCGGTTCAAGCAGGAGAAGCGGCTCGGCCCGATGGAATACGTGATTCAGCTGCGGATGGAGAGCGCGGAGCGCATGCTGCGTTATACGGATGCTTCCATCGGCGAGATCGCTGAGCGGACAGGCTACCGCGACATGTATTATTTCAGCAGGGCGTTCAAGAAGCATTATGGAGTCCCTCCTCAGCTCTACAGGCGTACTGCCGCTTCAGATCCGGGTACGCTTATCGTTCCTCCGGGACGATCAGAGCGCTTGGCCTCCCTGAACGGTTCACCACGAGGTCCGGTAATCCATCATCTGCGAGGCGAATATTGTGTCACCGCTGCTCCGCAGCGGATCGCTGTGCTTGACGTCCAGTATGCTGACCATTTGCATGCGCTGGGGATATCCCCCGCAGGAAGCGTAGGCTTCGGAAGCGGGGCGCTGAATTTCCCGCCGTATTTCCAGGAGAGGTTAATGGCAACGGAAATGCTCGGCACCTATGAGCACCCGGATCTGCCGGCGGTTGAACGGCTGCAGCCGGATCTGATTATCTGCACCGAGGTTCATGCTCCGCATTATGAACGCTTAAGAAGGGTAGCGCCAACGATCATGTTCAAACGTAATGAGAGCTGGCAGACGATTCTGCGCCTGTTCGGCGAACTGACCGGCAAGCAGGAGGAGGCAGAGCATATTATTGCCGATTATCTGCGCCGTACGGCATTGCTGTCCGCAGAGCTTGCTCCGGTCCTCGCGGGTAAAAGCGTGGCGCTGATCCGTCCGCGCGAGTCCATCGTCCGGGTACATACGGCTTCTCACCGCACAGGCGCTGTGCTGTACCGCGACCTTGGTCTGCCTGCTCCGCGATTTGTAGCGGAACCCGCCTCCGACACGGCCTATCATATCTCCGTGGACAGACTTCCTGCTGTGCATGCCAATTACTACTTTTTGCTTAGCAATGAAAGGATGCAGGAGGGAATATCGATAACAGAGCACAGTGTGAGGGGCATGCTGGGTGCAGATCAGCGGCAGCTTATCTACCCGGTAGATGCTGCTACCTGGATCGGCTGTTACGGACCGACTGGCATCAACTGCATTCTGGATCAGGTGGCCCAGGCCTTACTGGCTTGAGCGGACTAGCGGCAGACGGAACCCATGCCAACCAGTCTATTGGTACGAAGCCGCTCACATCTCCCGATCATACTTGAACCGGTAATAGATGCCGTATCCAATCGTGAACAGGTATCCGAATACCAGTAACAGCACCACGGTTAGCTCAATCTCCATCAAGGCGAAGGCCAGCATCAAGACTCCGAAGACAAATACCATCATGTCATAGGCCTTCGCCTTCGCCCGGGTTGCAATGGCTACATTGCGCTCATCGTTCTTGTTAATCTCAACCTGCTTGGCTGCGGCAGGGTTACTCTTCATCGCTTGCCGGCTCATGAGCTCTCCCATGCCACTTCCGAACATGCCGGAAGCAAGCCCGATACAGACATAGGGCAGTGTCCGCATTAACCCCTCCGGGTCTGAATTGGTTCTAATAAGGTACAGACTGCCAGCCAGCAGGACTACACCTGCAATAACCAGAAGATAAGCCGAGATGGATTTCTTCATGAATTCTCTTCCTCCTCATAAATAAAAATCTCCTCAATGCTCAGCCCGAAATAACGGGCGATCTTGAACGCCAGCAGGATGGACGGATTGTAGCGGCCGTTCTCCAGTGAACCAATCGTCTGCCTGGACACCTCAAGCGCCGCTGCTAATTCTTCCTGCCTGATTCCGCGCTGCTTGCGTAATTCTTCCAAACGGTTGTTCATGGAATCCCTCTCTTTATGGAAAGTTAACTTTACATAAGGAGTGTACTGCATGTTGCATTGAATGTAAAGCTTACTTTCCATTTTGGAGTGGGAGAACTTCTTCACTCCACCTATGCGAACGTCCGTGCTACAATATTCCTTGTGAATATATGGAAGGCGGTGGAGCAGTGACTGCAAGACGCTGGGTGATGACCTTCATACGGATGCACAAGCTGGTATTTGTATGCGGTTTCTTAGTAACTACGTTAATGACCTTAGTGAACCTGATGTATCCGTTCCTGGGCGGACGGCTGATTAATATCGCTTTTTATGATCAGGATCTGAATACCTTCCTGAAGCTGTGCCTGATCTATGCCGGAATTCTCCTGTTCAATCAGTTTATTGTGGCGACGCTGAACAATCTGATCTCCTCCCAGATGATGACGGGGTTCGTGTTCGATATCCGGCGGGCGCTATTCCGCAAAATCCTGCATCAAAAGGGGAAGGATCTCTCGGGGATGTACAGCGGCGACCTGATCAGCCGGATGAACCGCGATGCCAAGGACATTATGAATCTCCTCTTCTGGAGCGGACTGTGGGGGTATTCCAATCTGCTGCATATCGTGTTCGCCGTAGGCTTCATGTTCTATTATCATATCCTGCTGGGAGTGTTCACGGTGGTGCTGGTGCCTGTCGTGTTCTTGGCCTCGAAATACTTTAAGCAACGGGCGCTTAGCGTTAACCGGGATCTGGCGGCGGAGCAGGGGAGGCTGTCCTCTTACTTATTTGAAATTGTGGCGAATATGCGGGAGATCAAGCTGCTGAATGCCGGGAGGCTGGTGACCCGCACCTATCTCAGGCGGACAGTCTCTATCCATCACAAGCATGTGGACAATGGAAGAATCGAAGTGACCACCGAGCGGGTGAACGCATTCATCACGCTTGCCGCACAGCTGCTGCTGTTCATCATTTGCGCCCGGCTGATTGTGAAGGGGCAGATGCAGCTTGGTGTTTTTGTGGCTGCCGCCAGCTATTTCAATATGGCTGTGACTTACTTCAGCTCGATGAGCGGCAAGATTACCGATACCTGGGGGCAGAGCGTGTCCTTGCAGCGTGTGGCGGAGCTCCTGAATGAGCAGGAGGAAGACTATAGAGAAGCCCTTCTGCCCACACTGATTAAGGAGGGGACCATTGAATTTCGCAATGTCAGCTTCGGGTATACGGAAGAGAGACGGGTGCTGGACGGGTTCAATCTCCGTGTGGAGGGAGGGAGCACCGTGGGCATTGCCGGAAGGAGCGGAGCCGGGAAAACAACGCTCGGAAGCCTGCTATGTAGCCTCTATCCCGTTGAAGGCGGCGAGCTTCTGATCGATGGCCGCAACGTGAACGAGTATAATCTGCACAGCTTGCGGAGTCAGGTGGGCGTGGTTCATCAGGAGACGGTTCTGTACAATAACACGCTGCGGTATAATCTGTCTTTTACGAATAACCGTGATCAGGACAGCCTGTTACTCGAAGCACTTAAGAGAGCTGCGCTGCAGGAGCTGGTCCAGAATCTCCCGGATGGACTCGACACGGTGCTGGGGACTTCAGGGCAGGAATTATCGGGCGGCCAAAAGCAGCGTCTGGCTATTGCAAGAATCCTGGTCAAGAATCCGAAAATTCTGGTCTTCGATGAAGCGACTTCGTCCCTCGACAGCAAGAATGAGGCGCTGATCCGGCAGATGACCAGTGAGCTTGCGCAAGACCGGACGCTGATCATCATCGCCCATCGGCAGTCCACGCTTAGAGGCTGTGACCGGATCGCAGTGCTGGAGGACGGCCGGGTCACAGGCTACGATACTCACGAGGTACTCATCAGAAGCAATAAAACGTACATAGATCTGTTCAGCGAACACTGTGCAGGAGGCGAAGCGGTATGACTATGACAAGATGGGCTGCCTATAAAGCACTGACTCAAGGAATTGAAGGGGTCCGTAAGCCGCTGCTGGCGCTCGCACTGTTCAAGCTGTGGAATCTGGTCTGCGGACTGCTTCCGTTATTCCTGTACTCTGTGCTCGTCAACCGTGTGCTGGTAGAGGAGCATATGAATGAGCTATGGCCCGTTATCGCGGGATATCTGGGAGTATTCCTGCTTACGACGGCCGGGATTGCGGTCAGCAGGCGCTACTCCAACCAGTTGCTCCTGAAGTATGACCTGAGGCTTAAGCGCAAACTGCTGAATAGAGTGAGCAGCCTGGATTATGAGGAGTATAGCGGGTACAGCATTGGTGATCTAAAAAGCCGGATCGAGCAGGATTCAGCCGCAGCCGGACGGTTTTTCACGGTTCATCTGTTAGATTTCAGCTACGCTGTCCTGTATGCTGCTGCGCTGGCTGGGATTCTTGTAAGCTATGAGTGGCGGATCGCCCTCCTTAGCTTCGTCTTCGTTCCGGTCTCCTTACTGACGGTGAATCTCTTGGGCGAGAAGACGAGGAAGGCGGGGGAGGAGCTATGGAGGCTGCAGAACGGTTACGAATCCTTTTTACATGCAAGTCTGCAGAACTGGAAGGATATTAAGACCAATAATCTGGAGGAGGCCCAGCTAGAGGAATTGAACGGGCATTATGCGGCTATTCGTCCGGTGTGGTTCCGCAGCCAGCTCTATCAGCATCTGGGCGTTACTTATTCGTTCTTCACCAAGAACTTCATAACCCAGCTGTTCATTTATTTCATTGGCGGACTCTTCGTGATTAAGGGCTACTCGGAGGTCGGTGTGCTGCTGGTATTCATCAGCTTCTACGGGCAGTTCTTCGGGTTCATTGAGACGATCAGCAACGGCCTGATGAATTACAAGAATGATTCGGTGAATATCAGTAAAGTGATTGGACTGTTGCAGGCAGAGGCGGATCATCGGCCTTACATGCGCATTAGGGGACAAGAGATTGAGGTTCAGAATTTGCAGTTCCGCTATGAGGGGACGAAGGCCTTCGCACTGGACGGAATTTCGTTCTCGGTGGGGAAGGGGGAGCATCTGGCCATCGTAGGGCAGAGCGGCAGCGGCAAGTCAACGCTTGCCAGGCTGCTGACCGGACAGATGAAGCCTCAGGGCGGGAGCATCCGCATCGGAGGCACGGATCTGCATGCGGTGAACAGCGGGAGTGTGGCGGCCAAGGTAAGCATCGTGGTGCAGGAGCCTGTTCTGTTCAATATGACGATCCGGGAGAACCTGCTGCTGGCGGGGGACGGGGCAACGGAAGCAGAGCTGATCGCCTGCTGCCGCAGCGCCAATATCTATGACTTCATTGCATCCCTCGAGCAAGGGCTGGATACGGTTGTCGGGGAGAAAGGGATGAAGCTCTCCGGGGGCCAGAAGCAGCGGCTGTCGATTGCGCGGGCGCTGCTGCAGCAGCGGGACATTATTATTTTCGATGAAAGTACAAGCGCCCTGGACCCTGAGAATGAGAGCGGCATTAGGAATGAGCTGAAGCGCCTGTCGGCCGGCACCACCATGATCTCGATTGCGCACCGCCTCTCTACAATTCAAGACTGTGACAAGGTGCTGGTTCTGCAAGACGGTAAGGTGGCAGCCTGCGATACCCATGCCAACCTGCGTAACCGGAATGAAGCGTATGATCTGCTGTTCCGCAGCCAATACGCCGCCTTAAGCCATACCACAGAACTTGTTCATTGACGGCGTCTCCGCCCGGTAATATATTAAAATTAAGATTAACTATGTCCGTGACAGACTGTTGAGGAGAAGAGAAATGAGCCCGATCCATGTGTGGATACCTGTCGTATTTTATTGGCTGCCGATGCTCTTCTTTTTCTACATGGGAATGGATGTGCTGCTGCGCAACCCCCGGAAGATTGAACATCGTCTGGTAAGCGCTACAATTCTGTGCTATTTCCTGATGTTCCTGGAGGAGTACATCCGGTATATGCTGCCGATTGAATACAGTCCGGTGCTGGCTGCGGTTTGGTTCGCCAATGTCGGTATCCTCATTCCAGGGCTTGGCTTCCATCTGATTGCCCGGTTGATTGGCCTCCATAAGCGGATGTCCCGGCCGTGGTATCCCTATCTGTTTCATATCCTAACGCTGGCGATCCCGGCTGGACTCCTTGGTCAACGTTCCTATACTTCTGTGCAGCTGTTCACCGTAAGCGGGGTATGGAAATGGCCGGTGGCGAACGGGGCTTACTACGGGACTCTGACGGCCAGCCTGCTGCTGAGCTTCGTCCCGATTGCTATGCTGCGCAGTGCGCGCAAGTGGAGTACCGCCGATCCTGACTATCAGGAGCATGGCGGTATCTTCAAGCTGCTGGAGTACGGCTCCTGGGTGACGTTCCTCTGGGTCGCTGTATTCGGCTATTTCCGCTTCAATGAAGTGCTGCCGCCGTATACGTATATCTATGGAGGGCTGATCTGGTGCTTCGTGCTGCGCCTGTCCATGCAGAGGTATGAGTTCCTTAATCATGCGGGACAGCGCTACAAAAAAATGTTCCAGATCAACTCGCAGGCTGCGCTGCTCGTCTCGTTGTCCGGGAGCATTAAGGAAGCGAATCCGAGTGCCGGTAAGATGTTCGACCATCTGACCCTGGAGAAGGCTAACCTTGCTGATCTGGGCGGTGCGGAGATCGTAGCGAAGCTTCAGACGCAGGACGATATCGGTGAGTTGGAGATGGTTCTGCATAGCGGGGATAGTCTAATCGAGGTGATGATTAACGGGGATTACGTGACCGTGGATCATGAGCCTCATGCCGTACTGCTCATCCGCGACATCCGGCTGCGCAATCAGCATGTACGGCAGATTGCCTTCATGGCCTACCATGATCCGCTCACAGGGCTGCCGAACCGCAGGCAATTCTATGATAAGCTGGAGGAGACTCTTGCGGAAGCAGAGCGCAGCGGCGGGGAAGTAGCTATCCTGCTGCTGGATCTCGACCGGTTCAAGCAGGTGAACGACCGCTGGGGTCATGAGGCCGGAGACCAGATGTTATGCAAGGTAGCGGGCATGATCCATCAGCTGGTCCAGCCGGACGGGCTGGCGGCCCGCTTCGGCGGCGACGAATTCGTGCTGTTCTGCCCCGTAGGCGGGGACGGACTGACCGCCACAGAGCTGGAGCACCGGCTGCTGGCGGCGGCTGCACAGGCCACGCTGGATTATGAAGGCGAAGAGCTGAAGATCGATATGAGCATCGGCATCAGCTTGTATCCGCAGGACGGAACGGCCCCGGACGCGCTGCTGCGCCAAGCCGACAGACGGATGTATGCGATCAAGCGGGGAGAGGCGGAGGGGAATCATGAGATTTGAGATTGGCGGGGAGATGTCGTTAATTGAGGAAACCGTGCGGGAGTTTCTGTGTGAGACGGCAAGGGTCCTTGATATCGAGAGCACTTCGCTACAATCGGGTTATCAGGCGGTGGACTTATTCCGTCACCGGATTCTCGTAGAGAGTGAAGGCAGACAAGAGTACAGCTCTGTGATTACCAAAATGGCGAATGGAATTGAACGCCGGGTAATGAACCGGTTAATGGATCAGGGGGCTAATGTCCCTTTTAATAGAGCGGGTAATCTGGATTCGGACCATCGGGGGCTCTTGTGTATTCAGGACGTAGATTATCAGACGGATTATCAGAATCTGGATATCGCGATGCTTCAGCACAAGGAAATGCAGGCGCTGGCTTATATTCATAACCGTAATCGTGGATTGCAGGAGGAGTTAGCCTGGCTCCCCCGGGTTAACCGTGCATACATAGAGACTATAATTGATGGAGTATGGCGACCCGCATGGGAAGAGGCCAAGCATAATGAACGGTTCGTGGAGACCTTCGGGACGTACATATCTGAGGTCAATGCCATATCGGGGAAAATCGTGGACGAGCTTGAAGCCGTCTGGAAGGATGAGACCACTCACACGCTTATACATAATGATCTGAACCCCGGAAATATATTGGTACACAATAATGATGACGTTATGTTCATTGACTGGGAAGAAGCGCGGTACGGCTCCCTGTTCCTGGACATCCCGATGCGGGTTGACCGGTCTCAAGCTGGAGAATACCGTGAAGTGCTGGCTTCGCTGGGATGGGTGCTTCCTGCGGATACGTTTGAGCAGAGATATCGGGCTGCTTCGCGTTATCTCGGCTTGCGTTATATGACTTGGAGCTTGGGGGCCTGGCTGCAGGACCCTGGTACTGAGGGCGGGCTGCGGCGATATTTGGATATGGTTATTGTGTAGTAGGTATAGGTAACAATTAGACATATCCAACTTGCATAGAGGCGGTGCTGAATATGGTATTCAACAAAATCAAAGTTGGCAGATTAAGGTGGGGATCTATTTATGTATTCCTTACGCTGGCTCTGATTGGTACCGGGTGCTCGCTCAATACGGAGGAAAAAGTGAAGGAACTGAATGCTGTTGATGTGCCTGCTGACGAAATAGTTGATATATCCTGGAATGCTGGGTGGTCACCAGCAATCAGCGTAACTCCAGGCATTCTGTTTGAGCTGCGCGGCAGTGATGATGTTATCTATGAATTATCTGGAGATACTGCTTACCTATGTGTTGATGCTGGGGGGAAGCTTGAAAGCCTCAGCAAAGGAGGAAACACAAAGAAATCCGGGGAACGCTTCTACTGGAACTACCTCTATGGAGACCCGCAGATACAGCCCATTGATGTTGGAGACTCATGGATCAACATTATCCGTAAGGAGGAAAATTATCGCACCGGCTGGGTCTTGATAAAGATATCCTCAGGAACAGACAAGACAGCAGAGGGGGAGAATGGATTGTTCAAAGCTGAAGTTATGGCAAGCCTGGAATTTCCCCAACAGGACGGTAATTACCAGGTGATCTCGGATAAGAATCTGCTGGATCTTGAAGCCGCCTACAAAAAATGAATAGAACTGATAAATAAAACCCCTTCTGGCGAAGGGGTTTTATTTATCACCAACGTTGAGAATTCACCTCCATTGAGGTGAGGGGCTGAATCGGAATTTTCAACTGCATGGAGAACGTACGTGCTATAATTAAGGAAGCTATTGCCTGACCAATTCATTTCATAGGAGCTGTGTCACATACCATGATCAAGAAAGAAGCCGCACATATCCGCAAGCAGTTCAAGATGGACCATGATCAGCTGAATCTGTACGATATTCTGAATGTCTATATTATGAAAGAAACGAACGAAATCTACCACTTCGAGCGCCAGCCGTTCGCCATGCTGGAACGCGAGAAGCAGGAGCTGTATATGAGTAACTTCCGGAAGCTGCTGACGGGCGAGCTGGATCAGAAGCTGTTCGAGCTCAAGTTCCTGGAGGAAGCGGAGGAGCCGTCGCAGGTGATGCTGCACCAGGGGCTGATAACCGGTGACCCGGAGGAGTGGCAGGACCTGATGCTCATGCTGGTGGACAAAATGCTGGTGGATGCCAAGTATGAGAAGGATGCCGTAGTCACGTTCGTGCGGGGGCAATACTTCCGGCCGACCAAGGCGCGTAATGATGAAGCCGAGGAGACCGGAAAGGACGAGGTCTTCGCGCATCCGTTCATTCTGTGCAGCGTGAATTCCACAGAGCAGCAGCGTAAGACGCTTTTGTTCGATTATGTAGAACGGGAGTTCAAGTATAATATCATGGTTGATCCGATCATCAAGCTGAGTACGCCGGAGCAGGGCTTCTTCTACCCGAGTGTGACCGACAACTATTCGGATATCAACCGTGTGCTGTACTGCACAGGGAGCGCGAATAACCCGAACCCGCAGTTCATCGAGCAGGTGCTGAATGCGGAGCGGTCGGTGACGGCACTGGAGGAACGGTCTATTTTTGAAGATATTGTGAAGGAAGTGGCGGGCGAACAGATCGATGTGGCGACCATTGCCCAGGTGTACGAGGAGATTCATCAGGTGATTGAGGACAACGCGGAGGAGGAAGAACCGCCGAGACTCGATTACCGCGATGTGGAGCGTGTGCTGAAGGCCAGCGGCGTGGAGGATGTGACGGCGGAGAAGGTGGAGCGCGCGTTCGAGACCATCGTGGACAATAAGCACTATGAGATGAAGGCCAGCAGCGTCATCCCCAAGTTCACCTCCAAGTCGATCAAGATCGATACGAAGGTTGCTTCGATCACGATCAGCCCGCAGGACCTGAGATATGTACGGCAGGTGAACTACCAGGGCAAGCGCTGCATCATGATTGAGATTGATGAGGATGCGGTGATCGAAGGCTTCACGCTGCTGACAGAGAACTTATCCTAATCTGTATAGAAGGTTTTTTTGGAAAAAGGGCTATCCCGATGTCTCCTTAGGAGAACGGGAAGCCCTTTTTGTGTAGGTGTAGGGTTGGTGCGAGAGCACATGGCCCAACCTATGCCCATGAAAATGAGTAGCAAGAGTTTATCGCAGGTTGTACCAAACGTATTTTCACAGAAAAATGACCACAATTGGACCGTGTGCGCTGGGTAGGCGAAATGTAATCGGAAAAGCGACCGCAATTGGACCGTGTGCGCTGGGTAGGCGAAATGTAATCGGAAAAGCGACTACAATTGAACCGTGTGCGCCGCGAAGGCGAAATGTAGTCGAAAAAGCGACTAGAATCTCCTTCGCTAGGAAGAGCTTCCGTATTTCTCCCAGACCGCTGCATATTTCTGCTCCCAGATTGCCCAGCGCTTCTCGGCGCCGTATTTCGCCTGGAGCTGCTTCAGGTATTGCTCCGCAGTCTCTGTCTCCCCTGTATCCAGCAGGAACCCGAAGGTCTCTTCACTTAAATGCAGTGCTGTCCGCTGCATATAGTATTCAATAATGGCCCTGGCATCTGTTAAGGTGTACAAGAATTGAAGACCCTGATCCAAGTGGAGCAGCAGGTCTGCCGTGAACTTGTCCACATCTACCTCCGGCGTCAGGAAGTAGCGTTCCGGAGCGGCGGGGACGATTTGGTTGATCCGGGCATAGAAGTGAGCCAAGCCCAGAGACTTAGCAGGCCTATACTGCGCAAGCTCTTCGGAATGAAGATTGTAATTCACATAGAAGCTGAGCTGCTTGTATGTATTGTACTTGTATTTCTGGATATTGATTTTATAGCTGAATTGGCCCTCTGTCTTGTAGAAGTTCAGATCCTTTGTACGGTAGCCCTGTGCGGAGAAAAAAGGTTTGACGTCCTGCTTGATGATCTGCTTGAACAATTCCTGCATATCTAACAATTCCTGCATAGTAAGTAATCCTCCTTCCTCTGGTGATCATAGACTGCATATTATAACATGTGGGCTGACAGCTATAATGTACTATAAACAGAATAATCTCAAATGACTTCATTCTGGGTAAATATAGGATAGGAGGCAAGAAAGGAGAATGGAGTAAGTGATGAAAAATGTTAAAATTCTGCTCGGTGTATTCGGGTTCGCTGCCGTTATGGTGGTTCTGTTCGGCTGGGGGTTGCCGGTAGTTTTTCAATTATTCCTACATAATGATTATGCGAGAAGTGTTATCTTGCTGGTGGTGTTCAGTCTGGTGGTGTTCGGCAAACGGTGGAACTGGTCAAATGGGCTGGTCTATATCATTGCGCTGTTTTCCTTCTTCGGCATGTTCATCGACTCGGCGGGCAATCCGGTCTATAACAAGCCGCTGGAATGGATCGTCTCATCTATAGGTCAATTGCAGCTGAACCAGGATGTCAATAATTATGCGCCAGGCCAGTATGTCATTTCGGATAACTTAGCTATACTGAAGCCTGGCGGGGAGATGGTCACACTAAGTACCGTATGGTTATACCTGTACCGCTTGGCCCAGTATATGGTGCTCTACTCCATTATAGGCACCCTGCTTAGTGCGATCCGGGGCAAAGGACCTGAGCGCCTGCCGCTCACCTCCACATCCGTAGACGAGACGTTGACACCGCATATGGAGCAGCGGGTAGCCGCGGAGCTGAAGCGCCGGGAGGCTGCAAGCACTTCACGGAAGGTCGTTCCCGAGGAAATTCAGGAGCATGTACGGCAGTTAAAAAAGGATGGACAGCTCATTCCGGCCATCAAGCTGGTCCGCCAGCATACGGATATGCCCCTTGGCGAAGCCAAGCGGTATGTGGAAGAAATGTAGAGGATTATTTAACAGTCCGTTCTGTGCAATCGACAGAGCGGGCTTTTTTGATAGAATTTATAAGTTTTGGGGTCCCCGCAAAGTACCTGAGTCATCACCTACGCTAAAGCCCCACTTTTTTTTGGGGGGGTGCGCGTATTTGCGTCATTTCAAATCACGCAAGGACTTAATACACATTTATTGGCGAAAAAACTAAAAATAATTTGTCGAATTAGTTAACTTAATCGCGAAAAATGTCGATAAACCAGTATAGAAAACTAATGCTTGCTAATGCCGGGCATGTGCAGAGCGTGTGCAGCATGTTCAGAGTTTTGCGGAAGCGTTATCAATATTATGGAAATGGTCATTCGACAAGGAGGAAAGCGATGTTTAAGAAATTGGGGAAGATCGGGCTGGCTGTGGTATTGGTGATCGGGCTGCTGCCCATGATGTCACTCCGTGCCTATGCGGCGGTGCCGTCATTCAATGAAGCGGCTGATTTTGTAATTGAGCCTCCGGTTACGTATGCGGCGGGTAAAAGTCTTACGGATGCGCAGGGCCTACAGGATGGAAGTACGGCGGTGCTGCTGAATTCATTCGTCTATCAGGGGAATTCTTACACGGCCTCTAATTTCTTAAGGGTCTATAACAGCGCAGGAACGCTTATCACGGACGTTAACCTGGGCAACCTGATGGACACCTATTACAAAATGACGTATGTGAGTATGCTTGCTCTCAATAACGGAAATCTGCTGATTATGTACAGTAAAAGCGACTCCAGCGAGTACAACCTGCAGCTGGGCACAGTTACCGAGAGTACACCCAATGCCTATTTCATGGTGCTGGATAAGAACGGTCAGAAGGTGACCGGCCAGACCCGGCTGAATACCTTCAGTGCGGCCAGTCAGCCGCAGCTAACGCGTTTTATATCTGCGGCTGAGCTGTCTAACGGCGATATCGCTTTTTCCTGGCAACGAAATGATAATGTAAGCACGGTTACCCGCGTGTTCACTGCTGCGGGCGCACCGGTGTCAAGCGAAACCCTGCTGGTAGCTGCCAATGCGAGCATGTCCTACGTAGCTGCTGGTGACGGCGTGTACATGGCGGCCTACAATACAGGGGCTCCGAACGATAATATCTATCTGCAGTTATTCAATAACAGCGGAACCTCCATAACCACCATTAATGTTGGGGCGAGAACGAATGAGAAGCAGTTGTATCTGTCTACGCTGAGCAACGGGAATTTCATGTTCAGTCAATATGCCTGGCAGACCGGAATCACGAGTGTCTCCTTGTATGACAACAATGCTAGCTATGAAGGTACGTTTACAGTTAACGGGGCTCTGCAAACAGCTTCCGCTGCTATCTACAAAAAGGGCACACTGCCGGGTTTCGTAACGGTAAGCACGGACGCCGCGTCGAATAAGGCCATTGATGATGCCTATAACTATGGCACAGAGTGGTCGGGAACCCAGTACGCCTACCTGAATTACTATGACAATGACGGGACCCTGCTGTATACAACGGATCAGCCGGTGGATTCCGCTCCTGCTGTATTTCAGGGTTACGATGCAGCTAACTGGGTGTTCAATGTGGAATATTATGCGAAGTTCGCTGTATATCCGGCCTTCGGCGACAAGATTGTTTTCATCACAACGGATAATACAGATGCCACTCATTTCAGAATTACCGGCAAGCTGTTTAACAGGGTGGCTTTAACTCCGGTTGTGCTGCAATCGGCTGTAGCGGACGGTGTGCCGGGAACCACTACTTCAACGAAGATTGACCTGACCTTTGATGCTGCGATTGCCGGACTGACGGCAGACGATATCATTATTACAGATGGCACAGGCTCTGCGGTAAAAGGGTCCTTGAGCGGATCGGGGACCGCTTGGAGCCTTGCGCTTACTTCAGTGACTGGCGAGGGTGATGTATCCGTGGCTGTGAATTCGCCTAGCGGATACTCAGTTAGCGGTTCGCCGCTGACGGCAACCGTCTCGCTGTTCAAGCCAGCGCTGGAGCCAACCCCGGCAGCGGTGATCGACTACGCAGCCGAGCAGCTAAGCGGTCTGAGCGCGAATGGCACGTATACTGTGAACGGTAAGGCGGTAACCGCGACTGCGGCTGGCACCCTGGCGCTGGAGCAGAGCTGGCTGGGAGAGTCCCTGAGTATTGTGAAGCAAGGGAATTCTACGACAACGGTAGACAGTGTGGCGCAGGTGCTGGTCATTCCATCCCGTCCGGCGGCGCCAACAGGTGTGACGGCAACGGAAGAACTGGCGATAGATGCGGACAACGGTACACTTGAGAATGTGACTTCAGCGATGGAGTATAAGCCAAGTACCGGTGGAGTATGGACGGATGTAACAGGTACAACGGTGACGGGACTGGCTCCGGGTACGTACGAGGTCCGTGTGAAATTGACGGCGTCGTCTTTTGTATCGGAAGCGCATAGTGTAACGGTGAATGCGTATGTGCCAACGGCAGAGGCTACCCCGGCAGCGGTGATTGACTATGGGGCCGAGCAACTGAGCGGTCTGACGGCGAATGGTATGTATACCGTAAACGGTACATCGGTAACGGCGACTGCGGATGGTACGCTTGCGCTGGAGCAGAGCTGGCTTGGAGAGTCCCTGAGTATTGTGAAGCGGGGGAATGCTTCGACAACGGTAGACAGTGCGGCGCAGGTACTGGTCATTCCATCCCGTCCGGCAACACCTGCTGGTGTGACGGCAACGGATGAACTGGCGATAGATGCGGACAACGGAACACTTGCGAATGTGACTTCAGCAATGGAGTACAAGCTAAGTACCGGGGGAGTATGGACGGATGTGACCGGGACATCTGTGACGGGACTGGCTCCGGGTATGTATGAGGTCCGTGTGAAACTGACGGCGTCGTCTTTTGCCTCGGAAGCGTATAGTGTTACGGTGAATGCGTATGTGCCAATAGTAGAGACAACCCCGGCAGCGGTGATTGACTATGGGGCCGAGCAATTAAGCGGTCTGCTCGCGAATGGTCTCTATACGGTGAATGGCACATTATCGATACAGGCGGATGCGGCGGGCAAGCTGGCGCTGGATAGCGCTTGGCTCGGAACCTCACTGAGCCTTGTGAAGCAGGGAAATGCGTCCACGACGATTAACAGTGCGGCGCAGACCTTGACCATCCCTGTTCGTCCGGCAGCACCTGCCGGAGTAACAGCAACGAATGAGACGGCGATTAACGCGAAGAACGGTACGCTTACGAATGTGACTCCGGCTATGGAGTACAAGCAAGGGGCCGCAGGCGTATGGACGGATGTAACAGGTACAACGGTGACGGGGCTGGCTCCGGGCACGTACTACGTCCAGACCAAGGCGACTTTGACGGCTTTTGCCTCGGAAGCACACAGCGTGAATGTGGTTGCGTATGTAGCGATACCGGAAGCCACACCAGCAGCGGTCATTGATTACGAAGCTGAGCAGCTGAGCGGTCTGACGGCAAACGGTACGTATACATTGAACGGTACGTTGAACGTAACAGCAGATGCAGACGGTAAGCTGGCGCTGGATAGCGCTTGGCTGGGCAGTTCCCTTAGTCTAGTGAAGCAGGGGAATGCGTCAACTACTATAGATAGTGCGGCGCAGACCCTGACGATTGCTGCCCGTCCGGCAGCGCCTGCCGGAGTAGCGGCAACGGATGAGACGGCGATTCACGCGAAGAACGGTACGCTTACGAATGTGACAACAGCCATGGAGTATAAAAAAGGTTCAGCAGGCGCATGGACAGATGTCACAGGCACTGAAGTAAGCGGGTTGGCCCCGGATACGTACTATGTCCGTACGAAGGGTACGGTTACAGCTTTTGCCTCGGAAGCACAAGCTGTAACGGTGAATGCCTACGTACCCACTCTGGAAGCCACACCAGCAGCGGTCATTGACTACGAAGCTGAGCAGCTGAGCGGTCTGACGGCAAACGGCGTGTATACACTGAATGGTTCGTTGGTCCTAACAGCGGATGCAGACGGCAAGCTGGCGCTGGATAGCACTTGGCTGGGCAGCTCCCTGAGCCTGGTGAAGCAGGGGAATGCCTCCACAACCATCAATAGTGCGGCGCAGACTTTGACTATTCCCGCCCGTCCGGCAGCGCCTGCGGGTGTAGCTTCAACAGACGAAACGGCGATTCATGCGAAGGATGGCACGCTCACGAATGTGACAACAGCCATGGAATATAGACAAGGTACAGCAGGCGCATGGACAGATGTTCCAGGCACTACCGTCACAGGCCTTGCGCCAGGCGTCTATGTTGTCCGCACGAAGGCGACAGCAACGGCGTTCAGCTCAGCTGCGGTGGAAGTGACAGTGACCTCTTTTGCATCTGCGGCGGAAGTGACGCCTGCGGCGGTGATTGATTTTAACGCTGAGCGATTGACAGGTCTGATTCCAGAAGGGGTATACACCGTAAATGGTACGGCTGTAACGGCTACTATGGACGGAATGCTCCTGCTAGACAGCAGCTGGCTGGGAACCACACTGAATATCGTGAAGACAGGCAATGGGGTAACCACTACCGATAGTGATGCGCAAGTGTTGAGTGTTCCCGCGCGTCAGGCTGCTCCGGTTGGAGTGAGTGTCACGGATGTGACCTATAACGGGGCCAATGACGGAACACTGCAGAATCTGACCGTCCAGATGGAATACCAGATGGGGAACACAGGGGCTTGGACAGAAGTTACAGACACTACGATTACCGGTCTTGCACCAGGCACGTATTATGTGCGGGTGAAGGCTACGTCAACGGACTTTGCTTCTGCTATTGCTCAGGTGACCGTGCATGACTCAGATGCCGTGATCCCGGCGGCTCCAGAAGTGGTAGCGGATGATCTGAACAATACGATAATGGGCCTGAACACTAGCATGGAATTCTCCGTGGATGACGGACCCTTCGTACGATATGACGGAACCAACCTGCCGGATCTCAGCGGCGAGCATACTGTGAAGTTACGGGTTGCGGCCAGCGGATCAGTTCCGGCAGGACCGGCAGCTACGCTGACTTTTACAACGAATGTCTTGATCCCTGCCGGGGACTTGACTGTGAGTGCCAGTGATCCGGGTGGAGCAGAGAGTAACGGCTATACACAAATCAAGGTTACGCCTGCACCGGCTGAAGGGCATAAGCTGCTGTATAAGAATTTTGGTGCTGGCAGCATCATCGTGCCGAATGTGGGAGATCTCCTGACCGGATACACTCTTGTAGGCAGTGAAGGGCTGATTCCGGCAGCCGATGGTGACACGCTTGGGATTGCTGAGGTAGATGCGGAAGGTATTGTGGTAAAATACGGCAGCGTCATGGCAGTAGTTGCGGTGACTACTCCGGTAACACCAACTCCCGATCCGGTCAGCCCGGGAAGCGGAAGTAACCCGAACAGCGGGACTCCTTCCGGGAATCCGGCCAGTACGGTCACCGATGTGATTGTCCTTGTAAACGGTAAGGAGGAGAACGCGGGCAAAGCAACGACCACGACCTCCGGTAACATTAGAACAACGACCATCGCGGTAGATCCGGCCAGATTGCAGGCGAAGCTGGATGCTGAGGAGAACGGGGCTGTAGTAACTATTCCGATGATGCTGGATTCGAATGTGATTATCGGCGAATTAAGCGGCCAGATGATCAAGAATATGGAGAATGTGGCGGCCACCCTGGTGCTTCAGACCAGCAAGGGAAGCTATACGTTGCCTGCATCCGAGATTAACATTGGCGCCTTGGCCGCAAGATTAGGTAACGGGGCTAAGCTGGATGACATAACGCTGAGAATTACCATTGGTGATGCTTCGGCCGCCATGAACCAGGTGGTTAGCGCTGCAGCAGGCAGAGGCGGCCTCACCCTTGCAGCGCCAGCCCTGGATTTCACAGTTACTGCTTCTTCCGGGACCTCAACAGTAGAGTTGAACCGGTTCAATGCTTATGTAACACGTACCCTGGCGCTTCCGCAGGGGATTAACCCTACCCGGCTTACAACAGGTATCGTTGTCGATCCGGATGGAACGGTGCGTCATGTACCCACCCGAATCATCCTGAAGGATGGTAAATATTATGCAGAGATCAACAGTCTGACGAACAGTACCTATTCGGTGGTCTGGCACCCGCAGACATTCGCGGATGTGGAGAAGCATTGGGCGAAGAATGCAGTGAATGACATGGGCTCCCGTCTGGTCATTAACGGGGTGAACGCATCCAAGTTCAACCCGAACGCGGACATTACCCGTGCAGAATTCGCAGCGATCATCGTACGCGGTCTGGGGCTGAAGCTTGGAGAGGGAACTGCGGAATTCGCAGATGTTCCGGCGGATAGCTGGTATGCAGCAGCAGTCGGAACAGCGTCAGAGGCGGGTCTGATCAACGGCTTCGAGGACGGAACCTTCCGTCCCGGAGACCGGATCACACGCGAGCAGGCCATGAACATCATCGCTAAGGCGATGAAGCTGACCGGTCTCGCAGAACAGACCGGCACAGTGAACACCGCAGGCGTGCTTGCAGGCTTCACGGATGCAAGCCGCACGGGAGCCTGGGCGAAGGACAGCCTGGCGCTCGCAGCCTCCGCCGGCTTAATCACCGGCCGCGGCGGCAATAAGCTGGAGGCACAGGCTAACGTCACCCGCGCAGAAGTGGCGGTGCTGATTCAGCGTCTGCTCCAGAAGTCGAAGCTGATTGACTAACGGATTAGACTAAGATATTCGAATCAGAAAAAGCGGATTCAGACATTGTGCTGAATTCGCTTTTTTTTTGACCGATGAAGTTTAGGGTTTGGCGTATAGCAAATTAGGATAAGGCTCGATCTGGACCTTGGATAACCTGTGGTGAGGGAGATAGCAGGATGGCGGGCGGAAGCAGTTGGATTTTATACACTTGCTGCAGAACGGATGAGTCCTAAAGGGACAGCAGTTGGATAAAGGATACTTAATGGATCACTATTCAGCGAAATTGGCACAATCCCAAGAATTAGCTGCTGTTTTTCCACCTGTTTGCGTACAATCCCCGGAAATCGATAAATTAAGATACATTTGTCCACTTGCTGGTTACCCGGGAGATTGGAAGCTTGGTGCTTGCTAGATAAGGTCTGGTATTTGCTATAATTGGCTATAACAGAATTTTCAGGAGAGGGTCATGGTGGCATGTTCATTGTTAACGTAGAAGCAGCAATCTGTAAGGAAGATAAGTGGCTTGTGATTACACGGAGTACCAAAGAAGAGCATGCAGGAGGGACTCTGGCTCTTGTAGGGGGAAAAGTGGATATGGAGGGCAACACGCTCGAAATCCTCGAACGGACGGTGAAGCGCGAATGCGAGGAGGAGGTGGGCATCATGATCAAGGATGCGGTTACTTTTGTGTATAGCTCCTCCTTCGTAACTGAGGATGGTCGCCATGTCATCAATATGGTGTTCCTATGTGAATATGAGAGTGGTACAGCAACTAACCGGAGTCCTGATGAAGTGGAAGCCGTCCATTGGCTGACCTGTGATGAGATCCTGAAGCATCCCCTGGCTCCTCCCTGGACCCAAGAGAGTATTCGAAGAGTAGCGCTGGCAAGAAAATAACCTGAACTCACACCCACCCCGTGAACTCCAGAATACTCGCCTTCGCCGATTGTGCCTCAGACTGCGCACCCTTGCGCCATTCCTTGGGGGAGACGCCCATCAGCTTGGAGAAGCAGCGGTTGAAGCTGGAGATCGAGTGAAAGCCGACCTTCTCCGAGATCTCCAGAATCGAATCCTCGGTGCTCTTCAGCTGCTTGCAGGCTTCCTCAATGCGGGTGCTGCTCAGGAAATCGAGGGGGGCGGTGCCCATCATGTCATGGAATTTGCGGCGGAAGTGGGTGGTGCTTAAGTGGCATAGCTCGGCCAGATCATTAATGGTCATCGGCGTCATATAGTTCCTGGTGATATACTCCAGCGCAGGGGAGATCACGAAATCGCCCTTCAGGCTATGCCCGGCCTCCTGCCCGCTCAAGGCTTCGTTCGTAGAATGAATGCGGAGCAGCTCAATGTACAGGGACAGCAATAAGCCGTACGCACTCTCCTGATAGTAAGGCTTCTGCTGCTGCAATTCGAGGACGATGGAGGTAGCCAGCGTATAGACGAGGGGGTGCTTGTCCCTGCTTAGGATACAATTGCTGCCCTGCACTGCCCAGAGATTCGGCTCGAAGCCGGCGTAGGCGCTCTTGAAGGAATGCTGAAACAGATCCTCCGGCGAGAAAAACAAATAGGACCACAGACTGGCCTCTCCCGGAGAACTGTACGTCGTGTGGGGCAGATACCGCGGCAGGAAGGTTACATCTCCGGCGGCAAAAGGCACGTTCTCGCCCTTAATCTCCATGATCCCGCTATCTGAATAGCAGATCCCGATCTCCAGATGGTTGTGGAAATGCAGATGCTCGCTCTTGATATCGGAGATCTTCCAGCGTTCGCCGCTGAGCAGCAGGACCGGGAAATGGATCGGCAGGCTATAGTGGCGGTACTCAATGACGGGTTTCTTTTTTCTGGGCATCTTCAGCAGCTCCTGTCCTTCTTGCGTTAGAATAGGAATGAAGAATAAAGGGTCGAAACTGCGCAGTTTTGATGTGAATGTGCTTAGATGTAGAACATTTTACTGCTTACAATAGATTCTGTAAAGCGCTTGCAAGCGGATGGACGGATGATAGCTGCCTTCAAGAGACGCAAGGAACAGGAGAGGGGAATACACATGCTTCAAGTTCAATATAACCGGGAAGAAATCTTAAGCGTAATCGATAAGGTTGCCAGGAAGACACTGGCGATGGATTTAACGTGGGAGTGGCCATGCGGCGTTGCGTATTACGGGGTGTCCAGAGCCTACCAGACCACGGGGAATCAGGACTACCTGGACCAGCTGGTGAAGTGGGTAGATGAATATATTGAGCTGGGACTGCCCGCCTTTACGGTCAACACCTGTGCGATGGGCCATATGCTGATCACGTTGTATGAGGAGACGGGGGACCAGAAGTACTGGGATATTGTGTTGAGTAAAATCGGCTATATCCGGGGGAGCGCGCTGCGGTTCGGGGATCAGGTGCTGCAGCATACGGTCTCGGTATCCAATGACTTCCCGGAGCAGGCCTGGGCGGATACGCTGTTCATGGCGGCGTTCTTCCTGCTGCGTGTGGGCAGCAAGCTGGAGGATCAGGAGCTGATTCAGGACGCGCTTAACCAGTATTACTGGCATATCAAATACTTGCAGGACCCAAGCACCGGCCTCTGGTTCCACGGCTATAACCATGTGAAGCAGGACCATATGTCCGGGCTGTACTGGGGCCGGGCGAACGCCTGGGGAGCCTATACCATGTCGCAGGTGAAGCCGCTGCTTAAGGAGTGGTATCTGTACCCGCAGTGTATGGATGTGGAGTGCTCGCTGCGGGATCAGCTGGCGGCGCTGAAGCTGGTGCAGACGGAGAACGGCCTGTGGCGCACGCTGCTGGACGATGAGGAGTCCTATGAAGAGGTGTCGGCGTCCTGCGGGATCGCGGCGGCCATGGTGAATAACGGCAATCCGCTGCATACCAAATATGTGCAAAAGGCCCTGAAAGGCATTCTGGAGAACATCACGGAAGACGGACGTGTATTGAACGTATCGGGTGGCACCGCTGTCATGAAGGACCGTGAAGGGTACCGCCATATTCCCAAGGACTGGACTCAGGGCTGGGGCCAAGGCCTCGCGCTTGCGTTCCTGTCGGATCTGCTTAAATAGGAGGGATAGGCGATGGCGAATAAATCCACAGGCTCCACAGGAGCTTTTACCCTGCCGGGGGAAGCCGGTTATGAAGCACTGACCCTGAAGCTTGCCGAACGTTGGGGAGCCGATGTCATTCGTGACAGTGACGGTACACAGTTGTCGGAAGAGATTATCAGTGCCGGTTACGGCATCTATTCGACCCTGTGTATCATCCGCGACCATAACGCTTGGGCGTCGAGGAACCCGGACAAGCTGCAGCAGACCTTCCTGATTACAAGTCCGAAGGTGGCTGTGCAGGATTACATATCCATTTATCTGCTGGAGGATTTCTTCGCGGAGCAATTCAGGGTGAATGATTCCCGTGAGGCGTTCAAGTACTGGCAGGTGTACGACCGGACAACCGGGAAGGAGGTGCCGGGGGAGCAGTGGAATTACGACCGGGAGTCCGGCAATGTGGTGCTAACCGGCATTACGCCTTGGCATAAATATACCGTCAGCTTCATGGCCTACCGGATCTGGGAAGAGATCTCCATGTACAACCACACGACGAATCACTGGGATAAAGAGCATCTGATGCAGATCGATCCGATGTATCCCGAGACCCGGCAGTACCTGTTGGACTGGATGGAGGACTGGTGCGGGGAGCATCAGGCGACGACCGTGGTCCGGTTCACCTCCCTGTTCTACAATTTCGCCTGGATCTGGGGCAGCAACGGGCGGAACCGCCATCTGTTCTCGGACTGGGGGTCCTACGACTTCACGGTGAGCGCCCGGGGACTGGATCTGTTCGCAGAGCAATACGGCTATTCACTGAGCGCAGAGGATTTCGTGAACGGCGGCAAATACCGAGTCAGTCATATTCCGGCGGAGCAGCGTAAGCTCGACTATATGGCTTTTATCAACGATTTCGTCATCGGGTTCGGCAAACAGTTAATTGACATTGTTCATAAGCACGGCAAGCTGGCCTATGTCTTCTATGATGACAGCTGGGTGGGCGCTGAGCCCTACAATGACCGCTTCGGGGAGTTCGGCTTCGACGGGATGATCAAATGCGTGTTCTCGGGCTATGAAGCCAGACTCTGCTCAGGGGTGAAGGTGGAGACGCATGAGATCCGGCTGCATCCGTACCTGTTCCCGGTTGGCCTGGGCGGCGCACCTACCTTCATGGAAGGGGGCAATCCCACACTCGATGCGAAGCAATACTG
The DNA here is from genome assembly GCF_038006765.1 of Paenibacillus sp. FSL H7-0756. NCBI lineage: Bacteria > Bacillati > Bacillota > Bacilli > Caryophanales > Paenibacillaceae > Paenibacillus > Paenibacillus sp. FSL H7-0756. The sequence goes on from NZ_JBBOVT010000003.1 coordinate 130,773, forward strand.
GATTAACATCCGGCGCGCCCTCCTGCGTGAGCCAATCGACCGGATTGGCCTGGGCGGCTATCTGCATCTGGTCGAGCCTTACCCGGATTTCTGCGCGTATATTGAGAAGATTGCGGATGAATTCAGGGAGATCAAGGAGCTGCACCGGCAGGGGGAGCCTTATCACATCAAGACTAAGGTAGCTGTTCTGCACTCGTGGGGCAAGCTGCGGTCGTGGACCCTCTCCGGCCACTTCCATGAGACGTATATGCATGACCTGATTCATATCAATGAGGCCTTGTCCGGCTTGCCGGTGGAGGTGCAGTTCATCGACTTCGAGGATGTCCGCCAGGGTATCTTACAGGATGTGGAGGTGGTGATTAATGCAGGCAGTGCCGGTTCGGCGTGGAGCGGCGGGGACCACTGGAAGGACAGCCAAGCGGTGGATGCCTTGACGGAGTGGGTGTATAAGGGCGGTACGCTCATCGGGGTGAATCAGCCTTCCGCCGTGGATGGCTACGATCATTATTTCCGGATGGCGCATGTTCTCGGGGTGGATGAGGACACCGGCGCAAGGGTAGCGCATGGCAAATGGGCTTATGAGGTTCAGCCGGTGCCGGATCTGGTGCCGGATGGCGTCAGTCTCACACCGAAGAACGGGGTCTATCTGACTGACGGGGCTGCTGCGGTGATCCTGGAGGCAGAGGGCAAGCTGGCCTTGTCTGTGAATAGCTTCGGGAGAGGGAAGGGCATCTACCTGCCGTCCTTTGCCTTCAGCTGGGAGAATGCCCGCCTGCTGCTGAATCTGATCCGCTATGCCGGCAACGAGCTGGAGGAGACCCGCTACCTCCCGGATAACCTCTATACCGAGTGCGCGTATTACCCTGAGAGCAGGCACCTGGTTGTGATTAACAATAGCGACCAGCTGCAGAAGACCACCATCGGGACGGACTACGGTCCGCAGGTTGTGGAGCTGGAAGCTTTTGATACGGTGATTCGGGTGATGGGTAGGAATTGAATCGTTATCATACTTATGATAACATGGCGCTAAAAGGAGGGGAGTTTAATGCCACAGATTCGGCCCGTATCCGACTTGCGCAACCATTTTGCTGAAATATCCCGGATTGTTCATGAGAATAATGAGCCTGTTTTTTTAACCAAAAATGGTTATGGGGATATGGTAGTGATGAGTATCGAACAATATGAGAATATTCAGCAGAATCAAGAGATTATCATGAAACTTAAAGAAGCTGAGCATGAAGCCGATACCTCTAAGGAGCGCTATACTCACTCTGAAGTATTTAATAATTTGCGATAGCAGATTCGGAGTAAATCAGATCAATAACGCCCTGCCAAGGCGTTTTTTATTTGCGTGAATTTGCGTGTCCAGGCACGCATCATTTAGCCGAGGAAGTAAGAAGAATTCTGCAAGAAATGCAACAATCTTGCCCCATAGAAGCGGTCTATCCCTGAAATCATGCACAAAATGCAACAAATCCAGCGATAACTTGCCCAAAACACCAAAAATTGTGCAAATAATGCAACATTGTAATTCAGCCAGAAATAGGTGTGGAGGAATCCTGCAAAAAGTGCAACAATTCTCTCTACAAGCGGCCAGTGAGAGAAGGCATTAGCAATGAGCTTGCAGCACCGGATGCAGCTAATGGTCTGTTGGATAAGTTTGATGAAGCTATTGCCAGGTTAGAGTTATTTCCATTCTCAGGTCCTGTTGCCCGTAACATGAATGGCTTAAAGGATGAATACCGTTCTCTGGTTGTGGACAACTACATAGTCTTCTATGTTGTACTAGATGATATTGTTGAGATTAGACGGGTGCTTCACGGGAAGCGCAAGTATGAAGATTTGATGTAATATATAGAGGTACATTATTTTCCCGTAGGGGTAGAAAAGAGCGTATCATGAGAATCATCATTTCACCTGCCAAAAAGATGAAGACGGACACGGATTTCCTGGAATCCCGCCAGGCTCCGCAGTTCTTAAACGAGTCACAGACGCTCCTGGCCCTGCTTCGTAAATTAAGTTACGCAGAAGCCAAGGCGTTGTGGAAATGCAATGACGCTATTGCTGAGCTGAATATGCAGCGGATTGAAGAGATGGACCTGACCCGGAACCTGACCCCGGCGATCTTCGCTTATGAGGGCATCCAATACCAGTACATGGCGCCGGGGATTTTTCAGACGGAGGAGCTGGACTATCTGCAGCAGCATTTGCGGATCCTGTCCGGGTTCTATGGGATCGTCCGGCCGTTCGACGGTGTGGTCCCTTACAGGCTGGAGATGCAGGCCAAGCTCGGCGGGCCGGGCTTCAGTACCCTCTATGAGTTCTGGAACCGTAAGCTGGCCGATCAGCTGTTCGCAGAGACCGACACGATTGTGAATCTGGCCTCCAAGGAATACAGCAAATGCGTCTCTCCTTACTTAGGCGACGATGTCCGGATGGTTAGCGTTGTATTCGGGCAGGAGATCGGCGGCAAGGTGGTGGAGCGGGCGACACTGGTTAAGATGGCCAGGGGGGAGATGGTCCGGTTCATGGCGGAGCAGCAGATTACCAGCGTGGAGGAGATTCAGGGCTTCAGCGGATTTGACTTCCGGTATGAAGCGGCTTTGTCAGATGAGAACACCTATGTGTTCGTCCAGGCCAAACAAAACAAAGAGTAGACTGATAGAGTGAGCAGTACAGAGGGTAATCTTGAGGATGGTGGAAACGCCGGATTCGGGGTTACCCTTTTGTTATTTGCGGGCGGAAGCTCGCTTTTTGTAAAATAAGGAAGAACTCAGAACAGATTCAAGAGGAGGACTTATGACTGGGAGACGAGATCCATTGAATAAAGAGCGCTTACTGCGGGAGCTGGATGCCCTAGGGTATTCCGATAGGATCAAAGCAATCACAAGACTAGGCCGCGATCACTTGGGGTCCCCGGAATACTCACAGTTACTTACCTCCTTACTTGGGGGCGGAGCTTATGAAGCGCGTCTGGCCCTGATGGGGGCGATCGCTACGCTGGATGCGCCAGTGATTCTGGCTGGGCTGAAGCATCCGATGGCCAGCATCCGCAATACGGCAGCAGGTCTGGCAGCCAAAATAGCTTCAGCCGAAGAGATTGAACGCGAGCTTCCGCAGCTGTCACAGGATTGCCGCCGCAAGCTGCTGCGTACGGTAGCCCTGATGAACCGTCAGGAGTTGGCGGAGCGGCTATTAGCAGTGGTACAGGCCCGGTGGGGCACGGAGGAGGCAGCGATTGTACTGCAGGCTTGCTCTGCGGAAACCGTCCGCGCGCGGCTGGCTGAGCTGGGGTACGCCATTAAGGATTGGAAAAAGCTGTCCAGCCGCCATCTGGAGGTGGTTGCTGAGTATTTCACCAGAGAGCTGGAGGCGGCCCCGCTAAGGGCTAAGGGGCTGGTCTGGTCGCAGTTCTCCTCCGCGATGGAGCATCTGAGTAGTCGCAAGCCTGACCTGGTGCTGGCCTATGCGGTGGACCATGGACCGGCAGACATGCTGCCGCCTGCGCTTAAGGCGAATCTTGGCACACTGATGCGCCTGAGACCAGGCGCAGTGTATGAGCTGCTGATCCGGACGCAGACGCGTAGTGAGCTTATGACTTATGGTGTGCCTGAAGCTGTGCTCAAGCGGGCGAAGCTCCTCTCTATGGACCAGTGGTCGCAGCTTGCCAAGCTGCTGGCGGACGAGCCCTACCATGTGGCGCGGCTGCTGGAACATCTTGCGCCTTCTAAGCGCCAGGAGATTTTCGATGCTGCGTATGAGGAGGAGAAGCGCCGGGAGCGGGTTTTTCCGGAAATGCTGCTGTATGTATTGCCGCATGCGCTGCGTGACGGGGAGGCTGCCCGGATGCTGGGCCTGCGTGAGATCAGGGAGAACCGGGAGAGCACCCTGCGTATCACCGCCGCCCGCCCGATTCTTCAGGTCAGAGAGCAGCTGGAGCAGGCAATCCGGGTATCGAATGCTGATGAACGCGCTACGGCGCTGATGCAGCTGGTCCGCAGCACAGTTCTGGCAAGGCAGGGCATGGATGCTACACTATTGACCTTAGGCCGCATCCGTAATGATCAGGACCCTGTTCGGGGGGCGGTGTTCAAGGAGCTGTCGGAGAGTCCGGCGTCTGTGTACGAGGCTGCCCATGTCCCTGCGCTTACTGTGCTGGTAGACAGTGTGATTGATGCCAGAGATACCTCCTACGGTACGAGATACTCTGTGCAGCAATTGGCCTTCTCCATTCTGCGCCATCAGGCGGCGGAGCCGGGCGGGGAGCTGTTCACCTTCGCACTGGATACGCTCCAGAAGCTGGCGAAGCAGGACGGGCAGCTCTCCCTGCCATCACTTGCGAAGAACATGCCGCGGGGCGTGGAAGAGATCATTTTTGACGGCATCTATTCCTACGCTGCGCAGGCGGGGAAGCGGGAGAATTACAACCTGGTGCTGAGTCTGGCGAATTCTTTTGGGAAAAGGGGGTACGGGATCGTCAAGCTACAGCAGCTCTTACGGGAAGCCACCCGGGCCAAAACCGAGGGAACCGCGATCCGGGCAACCCGGCTCTGGCTGGAGCCGCTGCAGACGCGCGATGAACGGGTGAAGGAGCTGCTGGATGCAGATCCATCGTACATTACGATCCACGAGGTGTTTCAGCATCTGCACCTGAAGCGCCAGGAATGGCTGGACCCTTATCTGTCGGGGGCTGCGATCAAGGGTAAGTTCCTCTCGGGCAAAACGGTCTATCCTGTTCCGGCTGCGGACGGATTCTACCGCTGGCTGCCCCGCCAGCAGCAGGCGTATGCTGCCCTGTTAAGCACCATTGCCTTCGGTCCCAAGTACAGCCTGTTTGAGCGTTCCAGAGCGATTAGAATGCTGGCGATTATGCCGGATGTGAATCCGGAGCGGCTGTATGAGCTGGTTGAGGACAAAGAGGTGGCTGTGGCGGAGGCGGCACTTCATGCCTTGTCCCTGCTGGAGGAGCCGGAGAAGTCCCTGCCCGTGCTGCTGGAGCATCTGGATAGCGACCGGGCCCGTGTAGCGATGTATTCCATCCCGAGGTGTATCCGCCGGGTCCGTCCGGCGCTGCTGTCCCTGGTGCTGAAGGAGCTATTGGACCGTGAGAAGCTGAAAATTACCGTCCGTAAGGAAGCCATCCGCCTGCTTGGTGCGTATAGAAGTGAGGACAGCCTTCCGCTGCTGTTGAATGAATTCGCGAAGCCTGCTGTGCATAAAGATGTGGTGATTGCTATAGGGCATGCTGCCAGAGGGCTGCTGGATGATGAACGGAGCTGGGAGGTGCTGCGCACCATCGCTGCTTCTCCAGAGCGTGATATCGCAGTGAGCTTGTTGTCCCAGCAGCCTGCTGGGCTTCCGCTTGCTTACAGACCGCGCTATCTGGACTTAATCATAACCATTGCCGCTCACCCGGATGTATCCGTCATCAGCCAGGCTTATATTTCCATGAAGTGGTGGACAAGCGGTTATGAAGGCGCCGTTGCGGCGGCTGCGGCTCAGGCGGTTGCGGGTCTGAAGGACAGCTCCAGTTGGGAGTTCGCGATGATGACATTGATTGAAGCCGCCCGGGACGGCAAGGTGAACGCGGTTGTAGCCGGTATCTGCCGGGAGCTGGCGGCGACGCCCGTGACGCAGGAATGGAATGCAGCGGCGGATAGAGACCTGCCGCACCGGCAGCGCCTGCAGGTACTCATCAAGCAGTTAACAGGTCTGCCTAAGAGTACAAGGGTGCAGCTTACCCCGTTGTACCTGGAGCTGGCCGGCACGCTGGCCGCCGATGAGACGTTACAAGAGCTTGTCTTGACCTTATATATCGCAGTGATCGATTGGAGTAACGCTGAGGAGGCGTCCGGGTATGTGAAGCGGATCGCACGGGAGGTAACCCGTCAACCACAGCTCTTGAGTGAGTTGTACCGCGGGCTTGCCGTCAGCCTGGAGAACAGCGCCGGATACTGGACAGCGGAGACATTGCTTAAGATTGTGGATGTGCTGCGGGCAGAACCGTCTTATGAAGCCCCGTATCTCGGACTGTCTCTGCTGGAAGCAGCAGGAAGCGCGCTGCGCTGGAGCGCTGAGCCGTCAGAGCGTCTGCGGGAGTACAGGAATCATGCGAATCCCGCAGTCCGCACGCAGGCGCTGAATATTTGGACAGCGAGAGAGTCACGGCTGTTCATGCTATAACCGCATATGCAGGATGGGCCAAGGCTTGCCTTGCTCATCCTGTTCGGAGCGGCCGTAGACCTGGAAGCCTAGATGTTCATAGAATCCGGCAGCCTGGGGATTGTCTTCATTCACATCGACGGAATGCACATTCAAGTGGTGTAGGGCATAGTCCACGAGACTTTTGCCGATACCCAGTCCCCGGACAGCCGGATCTACGAACAGCATTTCAATCTTCTGATCCTGAATCCCGATGAAGCCGAGGGGATGCCCCTCCGGATGGGTATACGTGATCAAATGCCGGATCTCTGCAATCCCTTGCAGAACTAAGGGGCGCAGGTCTTCAATATCCTGCGGGGTGAGGAACAGGTGCGTAGCCCGCACAGCGTTCTCCCAGATGACTAGCAGTTCTTGGGAGAGTGTCTGGTTTCGATTTTGGTCTGTAAGGATCTTTATCGGGTTTGGGTTCATAGCGTTAGCGTTCTCCTTAATCTATTTTTTTAGAGTATAGCATTTAGAATACACAAGAATCGAGATGAAGCGTATGAAGACGAACCATCGCCTGCTGAAGTTTGGCGGGATTACCCTGATCGGCTCCGGACTGCTTTTTCTGGCCCAATATCTGTTCCTGAGGCCGGTACCGTCTCCACCGCTGCAAGCTGCTGCGCTGCTGTCCTGGCTGAGCGAGTGGCGGTTCCAGTTGTCGATGGCAGATGAGGTCTTGTTCTTCGCTGCGGTACTTCTCATCCCCTCCATCGCGGCATTATACCGGCTGCTGGTGCAGGTGAATCCGGTCCTGACAGTGTTTGGCTGCGGCCTGCTGGCGGTTAGCGTTCCTGTCTATATCGTATTGGTTATTATTCTGGGGAGGCTGGTCTATCCGGTATATGGGATTGAGCTTACGCCGGAGAGCTACAGACTGATTATCAGCTTCTATTACGGGGGCGTGCATTGTGTTGCATTAGTCGTTGGAATCGCAACGATTCTGCTGAGCCTTGTAATTTGGAAGAGTGGACTGGGAATATTCACGGCAGCCCTCGGGCTTCTGACCGGCGTGTTTGATCTTATCGGCTCCTATCCATGGTTACTTGGTGAGGGAATGATCCTGATCTCCCAGTTACTGTTCGCCGGCTGGTTCGTCATGCTTGGCGTTAACATGCGAATGATTGCGATAAGAGGGACCGATTAAGGCCATCTTCCCAAAAGATTAATGACGGGACTTCCAATTCTTGATACAATAAAACCACTTACGTGAAATTATTCACAATAAAAGCGGCTAATGATTGCTATAACGGATGTGATTGCATATTATATGTATAAAATTATAAAGTACATTTGTAAAAGTGAGGGGGATTGGAATGGCGACACATCGCTTGAACAGTATGGAAGTTAAAAAGATGAACCGGAACGCCATTTACCGGTACCTGTATCACCGTGAATCCACCTCCATTCAGGAGATTGCACAGGCGCTGGGTCTCAGTCTTCCAACCGTGACACAGAATCTCAAGGAGCTGCAGGAACGAGGGCTGATTGAGGAGACCGGGCTGTATGAATCCACCGGTGGGCGTAAGGCCAAGTCGATGGCCTGCAACAGTGTGGCGGGATATGCCGTCGGACTGGATATTACCCTGAATCATGTGGGGATTGTCGTCATTGACCTGAGCGGCAGAATCATTAAGAATGTCAGGAATCATTATCCGTTTGCGAATGAGGAGACCTACTTCCAGGGGGTAGGCAAGCTGGTGGAGGAGTTCGTAGAGGCTTGCCAGCTGGACCGCAGCCGGATTCTGGGAGTAGGGATTGCGCTGCCCGCGATTCTATCCGGGGACCGGCAGACCGTGAGCTATGCTACAGTCATAGATTTCAAGGGAGGCAGTGTCCGGCGGTTCGCCAAATACATCCCTTATCCCTGCGTCCTGAGCAATGATGCGAATGCGGCGGGACTCACTGAACTGTGGGGAGAGCAGGACATACACAATGTGGTCTATCTGTCCCTTAATAATAGCGTAGGCGGTGCCATTATAGTCGGTAACCAGATCTATGCAGGCCAGAACCACCGTAGCGGGGAGTTCGGGCACATGACGATTTTGCCTGAAGGGCGTACCTGCTACTGCGGACAGAAGGGCTGTGTAGATGCCTATTGCTCAGCGAGAATTCTCTCGGATAGTACAGGGGGCAGTATTGCGGAATTCTTCCGGCTGCTGGGAGAGGGCAGGGAGGAGCAGCAGGCCATCTGGCAGGAGTATGTAGGCTATCTGGTGATTACAGTGAATAACCTGCGGATGCTGTACGATTGCGATGTGATTCTCGGCGGCTATGCCGGGGCTCACATGGAGGAATACATCGGTGAACTTCAGGCACTGGCAGCGCGCAAGAACACCTTCGAGCAGGATGGCTCCTACCTGCGGGTCTGCAAATACAAGCTGGAGGCCACCGCTGTGGGGGCTGCCCTGGAGCTGGTGACTGAATTTATCGACAGCATCTAGATCCGGGTTGCTTTTACCCTAATATAATATCTGCTTTCCCGCTCCTCCGGAAGAGGGACGTTGCTGCAATCGCGGCCTTGTCCTTCTCTGGGGGAGTTTTTGTTGACTTCATCCCAATTCTGTTTATAATCTTATTTAAATAGTTTTATAAAAGTATATTATTATTGTGAAGCTGAAGAACGCAGAAATTTTGAAGTAACAGTAGTTTTTATAAGAGCACACTAATGTTCCTGAGGAGGAGAAACAGATGAAGAACAGAGCTTTTTATATGAAAGATCTGAAGCAAATGGAAATGAAGGAAATTAGCATGCCTGTAGCCAAAGAGGGCGAGGTTATTGTGAAGCTGGAGGTTGTCGGCATCTGCGGCTCGGATGTGCATTACCTGGAGCATGGCCGGATCGGCGACTTCGTAGTGGATGGGGACTTCATTCTCGGGCATGAATGCGCCGGTGAAGTGGTGGAGCTTGGCCCTGGTGTGAAGCACCTGAAGGTGGGGGACCGGGTGGCGCTGGAGCCTGGTGTGACCTGTGGACAGTGTGAATTCTGCAAAAGCGGCAAATATAATCTGTGCCCGGATGTACAGTTTCTAGCGACTCCGCCCTACCATGGCTGCCTGGTGAATTATATGGCTTATCCCGAGAACATGGCGTTCAAGCTGCCGGATAATGTGTCTTCGGAGGAGGGCGCGCTGGTGGAGCCGCTGGCGGTGGGACTTCATGCTGCGGCGCAAGGCGGCGTTAAGCTGGGAGACAGGGTTGTGATTCTGGGGGCGGGCTGCATAGGACTGGTTACACTACTGGCCTGCAAGGCTTACGGGGCTACGGAGATTGTGGTGGTGGACATCATTGAGAAGCGGCTGGAGGCGGCATTGAAGCTGGGGGCCTCACAGGTCATTAACGCCAAGCAGGAGAATGTGCTGGAGACCATTGCGGCTTGGACTGACGGTGCGGGTGCAGATAAGGTGATTGAGACGGCAGGCAGCGAGCATACCGTGAAGCAGACGCCATATCTGGTCAAAAGAGGCGGAACCATCGTCCTGGTCGGCCTGGCCGCTAAGGATATCATCGACTTCGACTTCATGCAGATTATGTTCAAGGAGGCGGACATCAAGTCGGTATTCCGGTACCGCAACCTGTATCCGGCAGCTATTGGCGCCATCGCGGATAGAAAGATTGACGTCAAGGGCATTGTCACCCACGAATTTGGCTTCGAGGAGACGCAACAAGCGTTCGATTATGTAATCGACAATAAGGAGGATGTGGTTAAGGCCGTCATTAAGATGGGGTAGAGGGACGATAGAGGATTGGTGGATAGATTAGCAATGGATGAATAGTGACAAGTGAGTAAAGCTGAACAGTACAGAGCTGCCCCATTGGGGCGGCTTTTTTGGCGTGAGGAGGAGCATTAGTGCACCTGAATTTGGAAAAAGTAGGCCGGATGAGCAAATGAGGAGCATTAGTGCACCTGAATTCGGTAAAAGTAGGCCGGATGAGTAAATGAGGAGCATCAGTGCACCTGAATTCGGTAAAAGTAGGCCGGATGAGCAAATGAGGAGCATCAGTGCACCTGATCTCGGCAAAAGTGGGCCGGATGAGCAAATATTTGTGCGCCACCGGCCACTGCCGAAATTCCCCGAATTTTCACCACATATCCCCCAGGAGGTTACAATTCCCTTGATTTTGACCCATTATTTTCATAATATCAATAAAAATTGGGGGTTAATCTTTAGTTTGCAGAGAGTAATGTAAACGCTTACTAGATATAATTTTCTCGAAAGGAGGACAAGTAAATATATGGGATAACCCTCAGGATAAGTTATATCCTACGGGGAGAAGCAAGCTGCAAGCAAACACATTATAATCGGGAGGTATTAATTTACAATGAAAAAGAAACTTCTTACGGTATTAATGACAGCAGCACTGAGCTTCAGCGCGTTCGCAGCGACTGCAGGCGCAACAGATTATTGGCAAAACTGGACCGATGGCGGCGGAACTGTGAATGCGGTGAACGGAAGTGGCGGGAATTACAGTGTGAACTGGTACAATACCGGGAACTTCGTAGTGGGCAAAGGCTGGACTTACGGATCACCGAACCGGGTTGTAAATTATAATGCAGGGGTTTTCGCGCCTTCCGGCAACGGCTACCTGACCTTATACGGATGGACCCGGAATTCCCTTATTGAATATTACGTGGTAGACAACTGGGGAACTTACAGACCAACCGGCGATTACAAAGGCACGGTGAACAGTGATGGCGGCACTTATGATATCTATCGTACCATGCGTTACGATGCTCCTTCCATTGACGGAAATGCTACGTTCCCGCAGTACTGGAGTGTAAGACAATCCAAACGGCCAATCGGAAGCAATGTCCAGATTACGTTCAGCAACCACGTGAACGCCTGGCAGAGCAAATCGATGTATCTGGGAAGTAGCTGGTCCTATCAGGTACTGGCTACCGAAGGATACCAGAGCAGCGGCAGCTCCAACGTAACTGTGTGGTAATGGATCAGCTGAACGCCATTTTGCCGGTTCCGGCAATGGCAGAGCTCAGCTAGACAGGGCTAAGGCCGGCCGGGTGGACAAGCTGCCGGCCTTATCATTTTCACACACTGAACTGCGCTTAGGTCCTGTACCTTGCCCATCTGCTCAAAGGAGAGGTATTCATGAGAAAACCATTAATGATTCTGATTCTGTGCATGGCAATCGCGGCTATAGCCACTGCTTGCTCTCAGGAGAAGCCTGCCGCGGATGAGCGTTTAGTACGGGTAGAAGGCGGTACTTTTAAAGATACGAAATCCAATTACTACGGGACAGAGATGACCCTCCCGGACTTCTACATCGGTAAATATGAGGTCACCCAGCAAGAATGGCTGGAAGTGATGAAGAGTAACCCCTCGCAGTTCCAAGGAGACAAGCTGCCGGTGGAGAGCGTAACCTGGTATGATGCCGTGGAGTACTGCAATGAGCGGAGTGTGAAGGAAGGCCTGGCCCCCTATTATAATATAGACAAGAGTACGGTCGATCCGAATAATACAAGTGACCGGGATTTCATGAAATGGACTGTAACGGCCAATGAAGGGGCGGACGGTTACCGTCTGCCGACAGAAGCCGAGTGGGAATATGCAGCAGGCGGAGGCCAGATGAGCACAAGCTACCCGTATAGCGGAAGCGACAACCCGGAGGAGGTGGCCTGGTACTGGAGGAATTCCGGTGATCAATTCCTGACCGGGGACTGGACCTGGCCTGCGATTGAGAACAACCATAGCCAGCCGAGAAATACCGGCCTCAAGCAACCCAATGAGCTGGGACTGTATGATATGTCAGGGAACGTAAGGGAATGGTGCTGGAACTGGTACGGTGAAGGGGATTCGAATAGCAAGACCGGCTCTGTCCGGCTGGTGAAGGGCGGCGGCTGGATCGGCGGGGTGAACAACACAGAGGTATCCTTCCGGGGTCAATACGAGCCGAGCAGCCGGGGGAATGACCAGGGGTTTCGTGTGGTTCGTGCTGTTGCTGACAAGTGATTCATCCATGAGTATTCAACAGAACAGAATAGTTTAAGCAGCAGGCCTTCGGGAAGCTAATCCGGCATGAGCGCATCTATGAATGCGGCGGCTGGAGAGGACCCGGAGGTTTTTTGTAAGACAAGGCCGTTTCCACTTGGCGCATCCCAGGAATCCTTTCAACTAACATTCAGATTCACTATGTATACTCCGTATATGGATTAAGGCACGTGCGAAGGACTCCCCGGACGCTGCCGGTCAGGAGGGTATCATGGTAAAAAGAATCCAGCAAATCGTAACACTCATCCTCGCCTTGTTCATTGGGCTGTTCATCGCTTCATCCTTCTTTCTCCGGGCGAAATATAATTATTCCGTGTATGGAGACCGGGCGGTGCTGGAAGGGCAGCAGCCGCTTGTGTTCCTGCTATGGATTGTAGTTGTTCTGGGACTGGGCTACGTGCTGTACAGACTCTCCCGGAAGCTTGAAGGGTACAGCCGGGCCAAGGTTATTCCCGCCGTTCTGCTGGTGTCTTGTATTATGCAGGCCGTGATTATTTTCCTGTTCACCCGCATGCCTACAGATGATTCACAGACGGTGCTGTCCCTGGCCTGGGCGATGCTCTATGACAAGGATTATTCCTCCTTCCAGTCAGGCGGATACCTGTATATGTTCCCGTTCAATTTCTCCTTTGTGCTGTATCTGAAGACGCTGCTGCTGCTGTTCCCGGACAATTATCTGGTGATCAAAAGCTTCACCATCCTGTTCTCGCTCGTCACCACGCTGGTTATCTATCTGCTCTGCCAAGAGCTGAAGCCCAAATCAGACCGGAAGGACTATGGCCTTCTGATCGTGGCTGCGACCTATGTTCCGGCTTTGTTCATGAGCAACTTCATCTATAATGATGGAATTGCCACGGCTCTGCTCACCAGCGCGCTCTACTTCGGAGTCAGGTTCATCCGCAGAAGATCCATGAAGGATATGCTGTTCGCGGCAGTACTGCTGACACTTGGCAACTACTTCCGCAGTATAGGTATGATCTTCCTGATTGCCATTGTTCTCAGTCTGCTCCTGAACCTGCGGGCGATTGGCGTGAAGAAGGTCATTGCCGCCGTTGGAGTAACGCTGCTGCTGTGGGTTCTTCCTGCCTGGATTCAGAATACGGCGCTTCAGGCAACAGGCATTGTGGACGAATCTCCGTCCAGCAATTCTGCTCCAGTGTACATGTGGCTGAATATGGGGATTAATCTGGAGACACTCGGGTTCTGGGATGACCGGGAGAGCTATAATATCTACCAGCAGGAGGCCGGCTATAACAAGGCGGAGAGTGTAGAACTGTTCAAGGCGTCCATCCGCAGCAAGCTCTCTGACGCGACCTTAACTGAGCTTGCAGGAATGTATTATAAAAAGCTGGTCTGGACCTGGACGGAAGGAACGTATCAGATAGAGCGCTACGGGATAGGAAATGAAGGAGCCTCCTCCACTGGCGGGAGGGGCGGCATGGTGATGGGCCATTACAGCTATTCCACAGCTGCAAGCAGGCTGTTTGAAGGTGCTTCTATGTACCGGAGCGCCTTGCTGTGGGCCTTATATGTCCAGAATTTCCTGATGTACGTCTTCATTCTGATCCGGTTAATCCGGGGACTGCGGGCTAAGCGCTTCGCGGAGACCCCGCTCCTTCTGGTGATTCTTGGCTTCATCGGGTTCTACCTGCTCTGGGAGATTAAGTCCCGGTATCTGTATCCCGTGTATCCGCTGCTGCTTGTCTTGTCTTACCTGGGTTTCCAAGATGCCTATGCCCTGCTGACCGGCAGAAGGAGGTCTCATGATGCGGACTAAGAAATATTACATCACCTTAATCATTAGTATGCTTAGCTGTTCGCTGCTGCTCACTTCCTGCGAAGCAGTCACGGCTCAGAATATCACCAGTGCAGACTTCAATTCCCGGCCCGGCGGATTCCCCGGCATGAACGGCGGCGCGGGCTTCAGGGACGGGAGCAGGGGAATGAACCGGGAAGGCACTGGCAAGAGGGGGATGCAAAGGCCAGACGGGAGGGCAGACAGCACGCAATGATTGCGAAGCAGTGGACGCTGAGCTGTTATCCCGCTATCCGCTTTGTGACACTGCCGCTTTGTCACTCTGCCAGTCCTTCAGGACAATGCTTTTTCCATTTCCGGATTTTCCCCCGAAAGGTCTTGAACGGAGCGGCAGAGTTAATGTGAATCCACCGGGCCATCGGCCAGTTCTCCTTGGTTCCGGTCCACTTACGCGCGCCTTGGATGAACAGCTCCTCCTCCGTCAATGTTTCGATCCAGTCCAGCCACTGTTGCTCTGATTGCCGGAAGAGCTCGCGCAACTCAGGCAGAGAATACTCCGCATATTTGCTGTAAAAGGACTGATACAACCCGCCGAGCTGATTCCACTTGAAATCCGCAGCGGGCATGGAGAAGGTCTGTCCCTCCAGCTCGCTCCGGTCCCAGCCCCTAACCAAATCCAGCCAGCCCAGCTGATAAGCGATGATCTCGGCAGGGGTTTTGTCCACCTCGGGAATTCGCATATCCTTATATGTATTGTTAATTCCATCATACTCGGCATCCAAGAGCAGGTACAGATTATGGATCGAGTCCATCAGCTCCTGCCGGGATGAGTATTCATAGCTTGCCATAACAATCACTCCTTTCCTCTGGTTATACCACAGGGTTGTGACAACAGTCTGTCCAGTTTAACCGGGTGCATCGAAACTATATGTGTGGCCAAGGGGGAGTCTTGCGCCAAATACGCTGTACACTCACAAGCTTGTTCTCAACGAAGCTTAGCTTATAGATGTCGGGCATTTCTAACTGCTTCCAGAAGCTATAATCATAACGCTTATCCAGAGCATTCATGATCAGGACCATCATATTACCGTGCGTTCCGATAGCGATTGAATTTCCTTTATATTGCTGCAAAACTTTATAGAGTGCTTGTACGCCTCTCTTCTGGGCAACCAGATTGGATTCTCCTCCCGGCCAGGCGAAGGAATAATCCGCCCAGACCTGATCCATAGCAAGCCCGAAATCGGCGACAGGCTCAGCAGATAAGATTCTTTCTTTAAAATCATCTTCAATTACAATCCTAGTCCTGAGCGGTTTCTCCAGCCCCTCAATGGTTTGTATAGCCCGTTTATAGGGACTAGAGATCAGAATGTTAATATTCTCATGAAGTAGTAGACGGGTAACTCTCTGTGCGTCTGCCCGTCCATCTTCGGATAAAGGTCTATTCAATTCGTCGGTAGAATAAGTAGAGTGAGCATGTCGTACGAAGTACAGAGTGGTAATCATTCACTATCGCCTCATCTATTAATATTTATACAGTATTGTAACACGAAGAGGACGGGGGATTCAGTGATGAAGGAGCAGTATGGAGAGAGGATCAAGCAGGTCATTGCCTACATAGAAAATCACAGCAGCCAGCCGCTGCGGCTGGATCAGCTGGCGGAGATCTCCCATTTCTCCAAATATCATTTCACCAGAATATTTACAGCCTTCACCGGCATGACGCCCATGGCCTTCGTAACCAGGAAGCGCGTCGAGCAGGCCTTGGTGCTGCTTAGCCGGACGAATCAGACGATTCTGGAGATTGCAGGGGAGAGCGGCTTTGAATCGGTCTCCGCCTTGAATGTCCATTTCAAACGGCATTTCGGCTGTACGCCCAGCAGTGTCAGGAACAGCAGGCAGAAACATAGCAATTTCCCATCACTCCTCAGCAATAAGCAGGCAGAGCTGGCCGCCCTGGCGGATTACAATAAAGCCGAAGGTAATTCGCTGTTAAGGAGGGCATGGGACAGTATGGTGGAACTTAGAGTAATTGCAGAAGTTGAAGTCGCTTATGTCAGGCATATTGGTAGTTACCTGGACACGCATCACGCATGGGACAAGCTAACCGGCTGGGCTACTGAGAAGGGGCTGCATCCGGCGAATCAGCAGTTCATCGGAATCTCACTGGATGACGGGGAACTTACGGAAGAGTCTGTATGCCGCTATGATGCTTGCGTTACACTTCCGGAGGGATTCGAACGGGAGGCCCATCGGGAGGAGGTAGCATACAAGACTCTATCCGGCGGGCAGTATGCGGTGTATTCCTACTATGATACGTTAGAGAGATTTGTCCTTGCGTATGATACGATGTTCAGCGTATGGTTACCCCGCAGCGGCTATGAAGCCGATGACCGGCCATGTCTTGAATTCTGTCTGAATGATCCTGCGCAGGACCCGCAGGGCAAGTGCATGGTTGAGCTGTACGTCCCCATTAGGCCAAGCGCTTAAGGATCAGAGAAGGGAGTGCCCCGGGTGAAGATGGAGATTGTATTTGACCAGTTCCCTGTCTTAAGATCAGAGGAGCTGGTGCTGGGCAAGATTGAGGAGCAGCATCTGGACGGGCTGTTCGAGATTTACAGCAATGACCATGTGTTCGAATATTGCGGGATTATCCCCAAGCACAATAAGACTACAGTCAAGAGCATGATCGGTCATTATGAGCGGGATTATGGCAAAAGATCGCGGATCAAGTGGGGCATCTTCGCTCCAGCGGACGATACGCACCTGCTCGGAATCATTGAAGCCTGCGACTTCAATCAGAGGGTTAATATGGTCACCATTGGCTACTTCCTTGCGGAAGCCCAGTGGGGGAGGGGCCTCGCCTCCAGGGCCGTTGAGCTGTTGACAGCATTTCTGTTCCAGCAGGCTCAGGTGAACCGGATTCAGGCGGAAGTGATGCTGAATAATGAGCCCTCCAAGAAGGTGCTGCTGAAGAACGGATATGTCAAGGAAGGGATGCTGCGGCAGGCGGCCCTCTGGTCCGGCAAGGGCGTGGTCGATCTGGAGATCTATAGTATGCTGAGGGAAGAGTATATGAAGGTTCTACAACCGGACCATGAGGCCCTTATTTTGTGAAAAAGACTGCTTTACCGCTCGTCCGCGGACTGAGGGGCCGTTATAAGGCCAGTTGGTGATGGAATTGAGGCAAGAGCGGCTAGTTAAGTGCATGTGAGTCCGCTTAGCCCGTGAAATGGTGCAATGTACAGGAATAGCGGCTCTCCAGTCCGCATGGATCGCAGCAGGAGTATTAGTATTGCTTAATTGCACGAAATTGAGAAAGCCAGTAACAGTAGTCTTAGGCGGTAACGGATCTTACGTGAGGGCGCAATCTTCACTGAAGATGTGCTGTACGGTCCAACTAAGCATGCCAAAAACCGCAGACAGGGGAGCCCCTGCTGCGGTTTTTGGCGATTTCTTAAAATATAAGAATCTATATGTTTCACACGATAGATTATCCTTCTATTTCTCGCTGAAACGGTACCGTCCTTTAAAAGGACGGCAAAGCCGTTTCCACTTGTTTGAACCTATATAAATTGAACTACAAGTACAATCTATATAGCCTTACTTGCGTTGCACGTCAGGCTTCCATCTTCTGCGCCGTATACAGCCGGTGGTACAGGCCGCGGCGGGCGATCAGCTCATCATGCGAGCCGCTCTCGGCAATGCCCTTGTTCGAGACATACATGATCCGGTCGCAGTTCTTCACTGTAGACAGGCGGTGCGCGATGATGAACGAGGTCCGGCCCTTAAGCAGCTCATTCAGCCCCTTCTGGAGCAGACGCTCGGTCTGTGCATCAATAGAGGAGGTGGCTTCATCCAGAATGAGAATCCGCGGGTTGGCCAGCAGCGTTCTGGCGAACGAGATGAGCTGACGCTGCCCCTGGGAGAGCTTGGAGCCGCGTTCGTTCACCTCGGTCTGGTAGCCCTGATCGAATTCGCGGATGAAATCATCCGCACAAACCGCCTTCGCAGCGGCGATAACCTCCTGCTCGGTGGCATCCGGTCTGCCATAGCGGATGTTATCCAGAATGGTTCCCGAGAAGATGAAGCTGTCCTGCAGCATAATCCCCATCTGTCCGCGTAGCGACTTCAGCGTGATCTGCGAGATATCCTGCCCGTCGATCAGAATGCGTCCGCCGGTCAGGTTATAGAAGCGTGAGATCAGGTTGACGACGGTGGTCTTGCCCGCTCCGGTCGGACCGACCAGAGCGATGCTCTCTCCCGCTGCGACATCGAAGGAGATGTTCTCCAGGATATTCAGGCCCGGATCGTAGGCGAAGGTGACATCATCGAACGTCACCCGGCCCTCCACTGGCGGCAGCGTCTTCGCACCGGGGATATCGCTGACCGTCACCGGCTCATCCAGCGTCTCGAAGATCCGCTCCAGATAAGCGACCGCATTAATGAAGTTATTGTACAAGTTCGACAGGTTCAGAATCGGCTGCCAGAAGCGTGCCGCATAGCTGCTCATCGCGAGAATGACGCCCAGCGTCATATTCTGCGGGTCCAGGGTCAGCAGGCCGACCAGGAAGATCATAGCCGTAACAATGGTAGACAGGTTATCGACACTGAACGGAATCAGTATGTTGTAACGCAGCGCCTTCATCCAGGCCGTGCGGAAGTTGCCGGCCAGACGGGTGAAGATCCCTTCATTGCGTGTCTCCCGGGAGAACATCTGGGTGACGCCGATGCCGCTGATGCTCTCCTGCAGATAGGCATTCAGGTTGGAGCTTTTGTTCGATACGGCCTGCCAGGCCCGGCGCTGCCGGGTCTTGATCAGCAGCATGACGCCGAGGAATACCGGCAGTCCGGCCAGAATGATGAAGGAGAGCCGCACATCCACGGCGAACATGAACACCGCGATGAAGATCAGGTTCACGATTTCCAGGATGAAGTTGATAATCCCGTTGGACAACACGTCAGAGACCCCGTTGACGTAGTTCACGACCCGGATCAGGATTTTGCCCTGCGGCCGGTCGTCATAATATTTGAAGGGCAGCTCCTGCAGATGCTTGAACAGGTCGGTGCGGATATCGAAAATAATATCCTGACCGACACGGGTCATAATCCGTGAGCGGATAGTCGCCAGAATGACACTGACCACGATGGTCGCCAGCATTAGCAGGGACCAGCCTGCCAGTGCTCCCATGTCTTTGGCGGGTATGGTCACATCCACCACATGCTGCATGATCAGCGGAGCCGACAAGGCGATTGCCGCCGACAATGCACTAAGCGCGAATGCGATAAGCATCGGCTTCTTTTTGCGTCTGATATAGACCATGGCCCGCCGGAAATGCTTGATATTAAACGGCGATTCCAGATTCTCATCGACATCGAATTTATTCCTGGCCAATCTCGGTCACCTGCCTTCCAATGCCCTCGTTCTGAAGCATGAATACATCATAGTAATAACCCCGCTTCGCCAGCAGCTCGGCGTGGGTCCCTTCCTCAATCAAGCGCCCGCCCTCCAGGATCAGAATGCGGTCAGCCTGGGCCGTAGTGGATACCCGCTGTGCGATGATGATCTTCGTGCAGGGATACTCCAGCTCCCGGAGGCTGCGCTGGATATGCTCCTCGGTCTCCAGATCGACCGCTGAGGTCGTATCATCCAGGATCAGAATCGGACGTTGGACCGCCAGGGCGCGGGCCAGCGCAATCCGCTGCTTTTGGCCCCCGGACAACCCGACACCGCGTTCCCCGACTACGGTATCGTAGCCTTCAGGCATTTTGACAATGAAATCATGGGCAGCGGCCAGAGCCGCGTAAGCCTGCGCATCCTCCTCAGGCAGATCGGGATCGCCGTAGGCAATGTTGCCGTCAATGGTATCGGAGAACAGCAGGACATCCTGCGTAGCCATCCCGATATTCCCGCGCAGCTCATCCAGCTCAAGCTCCCGGACATCTCTGTCGTCCACCAGCACACGCCCGCCAGCCACATCATAGAAGCGGGGAATGAGGTTGATAAGCGAGGTTTTGCCGGAGCCGGTGGCCCCCATAATCGCAATGGTCTCGCCGGGGGCGATCGTGAAGCTCACATCATCCAGCACGGTAGCGTTATCATATTTGAACCGGACATGGTCGAATTCAATCCGTCCCTCATAGCGGCGGTGCTCTACCGGATTGTGATCGTTGGCAATTGCCGGACGGGCGTAATAGATATCGACGATTTTGGATAAGCTGGCAAAGAAACGCTGGATATCATTAATAATAATCCCGATATTGCGCATCGGGTTCGAGACAGCCCAGATCAGCGAGGAGAACGCCGTGAACTCACCGAAGGTAATCCGGCCCTCCATCACATAGTAACCGCCGGCCAGCATCAGGACCACGTTGAAGCCTTGGGCGAACGACTCCAGATAAGGGAAGTAGTCGAGCCAGACGAGGGCCGCTTTTTTATTCGCCACCGCGTAGTTGACATTCTTCTCTGTGAACTTGGCAATCTCGAACTCCTCACGGGCAAAAGCCTTCACCACCCGGTTCCCGGAGATATTCTCCTGGGTCGTCGTATTAAGCTGGGACAGCCGTTCGCGCAGGTCGATGTACATCGGGCGCACTCGCTTGGCGAAGATAAAGGCCACTACAAAAATCGGCGGGGACAGGATCAGCATCCACAGCGTCAGCTTCACATCAATTGTGAGGAAATAAATGACGGCTGCCAGGAAAATCGTAAGCGATTCAATGATCGTTTTGAAAATCCACGCCATCGAGTGGCGGACCATATCCAGATCCCCCGTCATTTTGGTCATCAGGTCCCCGGTGCGGTTGCGGTCATAATATTCCCGGTCCTGGCCCTGAATCTTGTTGTACAGATAAATCCGGATATTGTACATCATATTCTGTGAAGAAATTTCGTACTGCATGGTCGTAAAGTATGCCAGCCCTGTACGGAGCAGAGAGAAGCCGATCATGCCCAGGCACAGTGCAATAAGCAGTCCGCGTCCTGTAGCAAGATTCTCTCCTGCGTGGTCACCGGCAATGAACGTATCGACGATGCGCTGGCTGATGTAGGGGTTCACAATCGTAAGACTTGAGCCCACCACCGAGAGGCAGAGCGCCACGATATACCGCGCCCGGTTGCCCTCCAGGTTCTGCCACAGCCATTTGATTTCAAACATCTGATCACCTGTTTCCTGTTGTCTTGTGATAAACAAAGTGATTATAACACTATGAACCAAAATGTATAGGTTCTGGGGCAATTTATTGTTACAAATGGTGAAACTTTCTGCTGGAGTAATCCAGTAATTCTGCATTGCGTTAATGTAGATCACAGCTTACAATGATGCTTACATATTAAGATAGATTGCGTGGAGTACATGTGAGGTGTACAGGTGTACATATGAGGAGGAGCATTTCGTTGGAATCCAAAGAGTTAACCAGAGGACTTAAGCCGCGGCATATCGAGCTGATCGCACTGGGCGGCACGATTGGCGTGGGATTATTCATGGGCTCGGCAAGTACGATTAAGTGGGCGGGGCCTTCCGTGCTGCTTGCGTATCTTTTGGCAGGAATCATTATGTTTTTTGTGATGCGGATTATGGGGGAGATGCTGGTGATGGAGCCGGTGACCGGTTCTTTTGCCACGTTTGCCCACAAATATATCAGCCCGCTGGCCGGCTTCCTGACCGCCTGGAGCTATTGGTTCCTGTGGGTGACAGTCGGAATGGCGGAGGTTACGGCAATTGGTATCTATGTCGGGTACTGGTTCCCGGATATCCCGCAGTGGATTCCGGCGCTGATCGGGGTGGGCATCATTGCGGCAGCCAATCTGGCGGCGGTGAAGCTGTACGGGGAGTTTGAATTCTGGTTTGCGATGATCAAGGTGGTTGCCATTGTTGTGATGCTGGTGATCGGCACCGGGGTGATTTTTTTCGGTCTCGGGAATGGCGGGCAGCCGCTAGGTCTGTCCAATCTGTATAGCCATGGCGGTTTTTTTGCCGGAGGATTGAAGGGATTTCTGTTCGCGCTCTGCATTGTCACGGCGGCCTATCAGGGGATTGAACTGGTGGGGATTACGGCAGGGGAAGCCGAGAATCCGAAGCAAACGCTGCGCAAAGCGATCAAGAATATCATCTGGCGCATTCTGATTTTCTACGTGGGGGCCATCTTCATCATTGTGACCATCTATCCGTGGAATGAGATCGGCGAGATCGGCAGTCCGTTCGTGTTGACCTTCGCCAAGGTGGGGATTGTCGCTGCGGCTGGCATTATCAACTTCGTGGTGCTGACAGCGGCGATGTCGGGCTGCAACAGCGGAATCTACAGTGCGGGAAGAATGCTCTACACGCTGGCCCAGAACGGACAGGCTCCGAAGTTCTTCGGCAGAGTCTCTGCCAGCGGAGTGCCCCGGAACAGCATTATTACCACGATCTCCCTGCTGCTGGTAGGCGTATTGTTAAACTATCTGATACCGGACTCCAAGCTGTTTCTCTATATTTACAGTGCCAGCGTGCTTCCGGGAATGATTCCGTGGTTCGCCCTGGCCTTCAGCCAGTTCAGATTCAGAGAGCGATGGGCAGGCGAGATGGCAGTCCATCCGTTCAAGTCCCGCTTTTTCCCGGTCAGTAACTACATTATCATTATCTTCCTGTCGCTGGTCATCATCGGCATGTGGTTCAACCCGGATACCCATCTGTCGCTGATCGTCGGCGCGTCGTTCCTGGCTGTTGTTGTGGCGGGGTACTATGCGTTTGGGATCGGCAGACGCCGGATGCCCGGGGATGGGGAGGAAGTGTAGGGTTGTTGCGGAAGGGTGGCAGGCAAGCGGCCGCAGCTATCTAACATAACAACAAGTGGAAAAACGTCATCTAATTATAACAAAATCGTTGTTTGGCGAATTGTAGTTGGAAATTATACACCTAATCCAGCCGGATATAGGTAACATCGCAGATATGGGCAGAGTTAAGTGTCATAAATCCAACTAATTTCCGTCACACGGGAGATCGCTGGTTAACAAGTGCCTGAAATCCAACTAAAAGGCTTCCGAAGCAATTACGCTCCGGAGGCCTTTTGCATGTCACTTCCTAAGAAGAAGCTGCCGCAGCAGCAGAGGCTGCAGCTACAGCAATCGCTGTCTGCTGGGCAATGATGATGTTGGTCAGGCTGGTAGATAGGGTAGATTCAATAATACCGTTTCTCACATCGACTATATATTGATAGGAGACGAGTGCGGCAGACAGCAGGAGCAGCTCCTGCTTGTTGATGGACCAGCCGCCGAAGCCCTTTTGCGGGCGCAGAAATTCATAGGTGTCTGAGACATCGCTTACCAGTTGCTGCTGTTCGTACGGGATCAGGGACAGGATGCCAAGGGACGAGAGCGTATACTCCTTATCCAGCCGGATATCCCTTGCCCGGAACGCCTCGCGCAGGCTAAGCACCCGGCTTGTGAGATCCTCTCCGCCTAGCACCAGCACCTGTGTCAGCGCCTGAACACTATTGCCGGAGAAGAATTCGGGCTTAAGCGTAGCATAGAGCTGCTCCAGCTGCTCCAGCCCTTGCTCTACAGGGATATCGGAGAGTCCGAGCATGGCAGCGAAGATATAGTCATCCCGCCCGGTGAGGAAACGGTGCTTCGACCGCATCCCCTCGTAGAAGGCTTGGGTGCGGTCTATGGCTGCGGCATATTGATCGTACGGGGTATGGGCAGCGATCTGATAGGCGGCAATGACCAGGTAGTCGGAGGCCCGGAATTTGCGTTCCTTGAGCAGGTCATATACAGCCAGCGTAGCTGCAAGCTGCTGTTCCGGCTGGGGGGACAGGGAGAGCAGCGCAGCAATACAGATGGCAGAGGTTCCCCGGAAGGACGAGAAGCCCCGGGTGTTATCCTTGACCATCTCATGATACATGCGGATTGCCTGCACATTGGCGGTCTTGTCCTCCACGGCGTAGAGCAAGGCTGCCAGCCGGTTCACAGAGGCATTTTGCCAGGGGAATTCCTGTTTAATCTGCTGGGCGTTGGTTACGAATAATTCAAGTCTGGCTATGTACGATTGCTTCATCTCATGCACCTCTCATCTAGTGGTAGGGAATCTGGGTATATTCTACTATAAAAACCAAAACGATGAAATTGAAACTCTTCCATTAGACTTGCCCCCAAACCTATGAGAGCGTATTCTTGAATAAAGTATACTAGAATGATGGATATTTATTCCGGAAAGAGAGGCACGAGAATGATCAGAGCATCTGAAGATAATGAATATTATGAGCTGTCCAGTCCCACCATTCTCCCCAAGGCTTCGGGGTTCCTGTGGAATGAGCAGATGATGATTCATATGAACTGCCGGGGATATGCGGTAGCCCAGTTTATGCAGCCCGAGCCTGCGAAGTATTCCTATGCGCCGAATCTGGAGGCCAAGACGTTCATGCAGCCGGAGCAGCCTTATTATGCCCACCACCCCGGACGCTTCGTCTATGTTAAGGATGAGGAGAACGGGGAGCTGTTCTCTGCCCCTTATGAGCCTGTCCGCAACCCTCCGGATCATTACACTTTTGCGGTAGGTAAACATAATATTGTATGGACCATCGAGAAGAACGGGATCGCTATAGAGATGACGTTAAGCCTGCCTAAAGATGACCCGATGGAGCTGTGGCGGGTGAAGGTGACCAATCTGTCCGACGCTCCCCGCAAGATCAGCATCTATCCCTACTTCACCATCGGCTACATGTCATGGATGAATCAGTCGGGCGAGTATAAGGAAGCTTTGCAGGGAATCGTGGCTACAGCGGTCACGCCTTATCAGAAATATCAGGATTATGCCAAAATCAAGCATCTGAAGGACAAAACCTTCCTGCTCGCCGACCATGCCCCGGACTCCTGGGAAGTGAATCAGGAAGCCTTCGAGGGCGAAGGAGGAATAGGCTCGCCGTCAGCGCTTAAGAGTCAGCGGCTGGCGCAAGGCGAAGCCCGTTATGAGACCCCGGTTGCCGCCCTTCAATACAGTATGGACCTGGCTGCGGGGGAAGAGCGTGAATACCGCTTCATCTTCGGCCCGGCCCGGAGTGAGCAGAGAATCGCGGAGATCCGCCGGAGGCTGTTTCTGGATACCGATACGGCAGGCGAGGACGGATTCGTGCGCGCTGAGCGGGAATATGCGCAGTACATTGCGGAAGGCAGAGGGAGCATTGAGATTTCCACGCCGGATGCGGACCTCGACAATCTGGTCAACCACTGGCTGCCCCGGCAGATGTATTATCACGGTCAGACCAACCGCCTGACCACCGACCCGCAGACCCGGAATTATCTGCAGGATAATATGGGTATGAGCTACCTTAAGCCGCAGACGGCAAGAAAAGCGTTCCTGACGGCCTTAAGCCAGCAGGAGGCCAGCGGAGCGATGCCGGATGGCATTATTTTGCATGAAGCGGCTGAACTGAAATATATCAATCAGGTTCCGCATACGGATCATTGTGTCTGGCTCCCGATTTGCCTTAGTACCTATCTGGATGAGACGGATGATTACAGCATTCTGGATGAGGAAGTATCGTATGCGGGCGGGCTGGAGACAGGACCTGTGCATGAACATATCGACCGGGCGGTGCAGTGGCTGCTCCATGAGCGGGATGAGCGCGGCCTGAATTATATCAATCAGGGAGACTGGTGCGACCCGATGAATATGGTAGGGTACAAGGGACAAGGCGTGTCCGGATGGCTGACCATCGCTACCGCGTATGCATGTATGGTCTGGGCGGATATTTGCGAGCGGAGCGGCCGTACGGATATCGCCAAGACCTTCCGCCATGCGGCGGAGGAGACGAATGCGCTCGTCAATCAGTACTTCTGGGATGGCGAGTGGTATTCGCGGGGGATTACCGATGACAATGTGGTATTCGGCATCAGCAGCGATCCGGAAGGCCGGATCTTCATTAATCCCCAGGGCTGGGCGCTGCTCAGCGGTGCGGCCGATGAGGAGAAGCGGGCGAAGCTGATGAAGTCGGTCCATGAACAGCTGGAGACCCCGTATGGAGTGGAAAAGCTCGCCCCGTCCTATACCGCCATGCGCGAGGATGTGGGCCGGGTCACCCAGAAGCATCCGGGGACAGCCGAGAACGGTGCAGTCTACAACCATGCCGCTGCCTTCTATATTTATGGCTTGTATGCAGTGGGTGAGCAGGATCATGCGTACCGTCTGCTGCGCAAAATGCTCCCCGGGCCTGATATCGGGGATATCATCCGGCGGGGCCAGCTGCCGGTATTCATCCCTAACTATTACCGGGGCGCTTACAAGCAGTTCCCGCAGACCGCCGGACGCTCCAGCCACCTGTTCAACACCGGAACCGTTCCCTGGGTGTACCGTTGCCTGATCGATGGGCTATTCGGCCTGCAAGGCTGCCGGGAAGGCCTCCAGGTGAAGCCGCAGCTTCCGTCCGGCTGGCAGGATGCAACCGTGAAGCGCAGCTTCAGAGGGGCTGAGCTGCAGATTGAGATGAAGTGTGAGTCTGATGTAGCGGCAATCGAAGTCTATCTGGACGGCCAGCTTGTGCAAGACGGTGTTCTGAAGGAACTGAAACCGGGTAAGCAATATCATGTGCGGGTTAAGATTCCGGCAGAGGCTGCTGGAGGAGTAGAGTGAAGGCCAAACTGGCCGCTGACGGGCTGGATGAATCCATCGCCGCACTGGCCGCCACAAGTCAGCACGAAGTATTGGCTGCCTGGGCCGGGGACTGTGCAGAACGGGTACTGCCTTATGTGGAGGCGGCATCCCCGGAAGAGAAGCGGCCCCGGCAGGCAGTAGAAGCCGGACGCGCCTGGGTGCGCAGGGAGCTGAAGATGACCGCTGCACGGCAAGCTGCGTTCGCGGCCCACTCGGCTGCGCGTGAGGTAAGTCCGGCAGCGGCCTGCGCGGCTTGCCGCGCTGCGGGTCATGCAGCGGCTACCGCCCATGTAGCCACCCATGCGGTGCATGCCGCCACTTATGCGGTTAAGGCGGTGTACAAAGCAGCCGGACCCGGCCTGGCCGCTTCTGCCGTGATGCAGGAGCGCGAATGGCAGTACCGGCATTTGATCCGTCTGAATGAGGAATAACGAAGCATTAGATCGATGATCTTCACACAGGAGGCTCTTAAACATGACAAATCATATTCCGGAAATACTGCTGAATGATGGAAGGAAGGCACCTGCAATTGGCTTTGGAACTGCGCGGATCAGAGGCGCTGAGGGTGTGGAAAGTGTGAAGACAGCGCTGGATTTAGGCTATCGTCTGATCGATTCCGCATTCAACTATGAGAATGAGGGGGTTGTCGGAGAGGCGGTGCGGCAGAGCGGCATAGCCAGAGACCAGCTGTTCATTACCTCCAAGCTGCCCGGACGCCATCACAAGTATGAGGAAGCAGTCAAGACCATTGAGGAATCGCTGTACCGGGCAGGGCTGGATTATTATGATCTGTATCTGATCCACTGGCCGAATCCCAAGGTGAACCTGTATGTGGAAGCGTGGCAGGCACTGATTGATGCGCGGGCAAAAGGGCTGATCCGTTCGATCGGAGTCAGCAATTTCCTGCCGGAGCATCTGGAGCGCCTGATCACGGAGACGGGTGTGGTGCCGAGTATGAACCAGATTGAGCTGCATCCCTTCTATAATCAGGCAGAGCAGCGCGCATATCATGAGAAGCACGGAATCATTACTGAATCCTGGAGTCCGCTGGGACGCGGCGAGGATCTGCTGAAGAATGAACAGCTCCAGACCCTTGCCTCTGCTCGTGGCAAGTCCGTCTCACAGATTGTTCTGCGCTGGCATGTGCAGCTGGGAGCCGTTCCGATTCCAAGGTCGCAGTCGGAGGCGCATCAGCGGGAGAATATAGATATCTTCGGCTTCGAATTGTCGGAGGAAGAGATGAAGATGATCTCGGACATTCCGACCACCGGCCCGCTGTGGGAGCAGGACCCGGCCGTGTACGAAGAGTTCTGATTCATTAAATGATATACAGTGGCGGCCCCTTGCTCTTTTGGCAGGGGGCTTTTATTTTTGTGGCTGCACTCATACATAATTCGTTTAAGAAAAAGGGAAGCTGGTTACATAGAAAGAGTCAGAAGCCTACACAATCAGAAGCGAACAGAGGAGGAATATTATCATGAGTAATCAATATAAGATTCAAGATCCTGTGCAGCAATATGAAAAGGCTACACCTGAATTCGAGCAGCAGCAGCCCAGCCCCGGCCTGGAGACGAAGATGCATCCGCGTCCAGATGACGGGGCGGGTACCTACAAAGGCAGCGGAAAACTCAACGGACGAAAGGCTGTTATTACGGGAGCGGACAGCGGAATCGGGCGGGCGGTAGCGATTGCTTTTGCCCGTGAAGGCGCGGATGTGGTGCTGGCCTACCTGCCGGAGGAAGAAGCTGACGCGAAGGAAGTGGTTAAGCTTGTCGAGGAAGCCGGACGCAAGGCGGTGGCCCTGCCGGGTGATCTGAAGGACGAGAAGTACTGCGAGCAGTTGATTGCCAAGGCCGTAGAGGAGCTGGGCGGGATTGATATCCTGGCTAACATTGCCGGTAAGCAGCAGTTCGTGAAGGACATCGCAGATCTGACCACAGAGCAGTTCGATGCTACCTTCAAGACGAATGTCTACTCGCTGTTCTGGCTCTGCAAAGCAGCGGTGAAGCATATGAAGCCGGGCAGCACGATCATCAACACCTCATCCATTCAGGCCTATGAGCCTTCTGAGATTCTGCTGGATTATGCTACAACGAAGAGTGCGATCAACACCTTCAGCAAAGCGTTCGCCCAGCAGGTCGCACCTAAGGGAATCCGGGTGAACGTTGTCGCACCGGGACCGGTATGGACTCCGCTTCAGGTAAGCGGCGGACAGCCGGAGGAAGTCCTGAAGGAGTTCGGAGCCAAGACTCCGCTGGGACGCCCCGGCCAACCGGCTGAAATGGCCCCGGCTTATGTATTCCTGGCCAGCCAGGAATCAAGCTATGTCAGCGGCGAGACCCTGAATGCTAACGGCGGAATGCCGACACCATAAATAAGGCTGAGTAACAACATCGGGCAAGAACATCGGGTAAAAACCTCCGTCAGGAGGTTTTTTGCTGTGAGGGGAATACTTGCTGGCAGCCGGGGCCGCATGAATTCAGCGGGGACTTAGCTGCCGTGGCAGCCGGAGGATGAAGCTTCATTCTTTTGAGGGAGAAATGGGCTTGGAGAAGAGACTGGCAGGCAGATCAGCAGGAATTAGTTGGATGAATGGCATTTGCTAATTAAGGTTGGGTCTAATAACAGACAACAGTTGGAAAAAAGCCACTTAAATCCGCCCGTTTCATCTAAAATAGCAAAATTGACCTGATTAGATGCTGTTTTTCCACTTGCTTCCGGAAATATATCGGTAATCCGGGAATTAAGATACGTTTTTCCATTTGCTTACTCTTGCTGCGCCCCGCCTGTTTTGCTCCGGGGTCCTTCCGCTTGCTCCTCTTACTCGCAGGTGCTCCGCGTCCTTCCACTTGCTCCACGTACTCGCACGTGCTCCGCGTACGTGCCGCGAAGCGGCGGTTTTCCTTTTCCGCCGGGAGGAGCAATGCGTGATGCCTCCACTTTTGCAATCATAGGGGGTTCATATGCTACACTGGAGTAATTGAATCGTATCTGCCAGTTCTGGTGCATTAGCGGTTTGTGAAGAAGACAGGAGGAGACGGCATGGCATTCGTAACGGTGAAGGACGAATATAAGCGCTATAAGATGGGGGAGACCCTGATTGTCGCCAATGACGGCATAGAGTTCGAGATTGAAAAGGGTGAATTTGCTGTAATAGTAGGGCCCAGCGGGGCGGGAAAATCAACGGTGCTTAACATACTGGGCGGCATGGATTCCGCCGACGAAGGCCAGGTCATTGTGGACGGTACTGACATCGCACGTTTCAGCGCCAAGGAATTGACCGGCTACCGCCGTAATGACGTGGGTTTCGTGTTTCAGTTCTATAATCTGGTCCCTAATCTGACCACCCTGGAGAATGTCGAGCTGGCTTCGCAGATCTCGCCCAGGGCGCTCGATGCCCGGAAGGTGCTGGAGGATGTGGGCCTTGGCGCGCGGCTGAATAACTTCCCGGCCCAGCTCTCGGGCGGGGAGCAGCAGCGCGTGGCTATTGCCAGAGCACTGGCGAAGCAGCCGAAGCTGCTGCTCTGTGATGAGCCGACAGGTGCGCTCGATTACAACACCGGTAAGCAGGTGCTTAAGCTGCTGCAGGATACCTGCCGCGACACCGGCACAACGGTGATTGTGATCACGCATAATCTGGCGATTGCTCCGATGGCCGACCGGGTCATTGAGATCAACAACGCCAAGGTACGGAAAATGGTGAAGAATCCAGCACCGGTATCCGTGGAAGATATCGAATGGTAAGGAGCCGGAAATGATGAAGAAACGGGCACTATGGAAGGATGTTTTTCGGGAGATCGGCCGCACCAAGGCAAGGTTCCTCTCGATCTTTGCGATTATTATGCTGGGGGTCAGCTTCTTCTCCGGGATCAAGTCGGCCGGGCCGGATATGCTGGACACCGCAGCAACGTATTATAAGGATCTGCGGCTGATGGATCTGAGGGTCCAGTCCACTTATGGCCTGTCGGAGCAAGGGATTGAGCAGCTGCGGGGCATACCTGGAGTGCAGACGGTTCAGCCTGTATACAGCTCTGATGTCTTTCTTGGCGACAGCGGGCTGATTGCCAAGGTCTATTCATATACAGACAAGAATGAACTGAACGGCTACAAGCTCACCGCCGGGCATCTCCCGGCAGCCTCCGGAGAGATTGTACTGGATGAACACCTGCGCGAACAGGAGAAATTCAAGCTTGGCGATTCCATTATCTTCGGCGGAGAGGCCGGAGAGAAGCCCGAACAGAGTTTCCGGACCAAGACCTATACTGTAGTAGGCTTCGCGCAGAGTCCGCAGTATATTGAGACCGCGAACCGCGGAACCAGCCGCATCGGCAAAGGGACCCTTGATGCGTTCGCCGTCATCCCGGAAGGGGATTTCACACTTCCGGTATATACGGAGGCCTATCTCAGCTTCAAGGATACGGCTGCGGAGACGGCCTATACTCCGGCCTACGACACGTTGGTTGAGCGCCACCTCACAGAGACAGAGGTAGCGCTGAAGGATTACCCGGCACAGCGCCTGGAAGAGCTGAAGGAGGAGGCGGTAGCGGCGGCCAAGCAGGCTGCGGCTCAGCGGGGGACGCAACAGCAGCCGCAACAACAACAGGCAGCATCCGCGGCACAGAGCCAGCCGGAGCTGCCCAAGGTATATGTGGCTGATCGCACGATTAACCCGGGATACGCCGAATACAAGGATAATGCGGACCGTTTGTCCGCGATTGCGTCGGCTTTTCCGGTATTCTTTTTCCTGATCGCAGCACTTGTCAGCTTAACGACAATGACCCGCATGGTGGAGGAGCAGCGGCTCCAGATCGGGACGTTGAAAGCACTCGGATACGGCGCTATGGACATTATGACCAAGTTTCTGGTATACGGAACACTCGCCAGCCTTGCGGCATCTATTACGGGTCTGGCGGTCGGCTTCACGTTCTTCCCGGACCTTATCTATAATGCTTACAGCTCGCTCTATAACCTGCCTGATGTGATCAAGAGCTTCTACCCTTCTTACGCTGTTATTTCCATCATCGTGGCGCTGGTCTGTACAACGATGACGGCGATGATTGCTTCCCGGGTGGAGCTGCGGAGTAGCGCCTCTGTGCTGATGCGGCCCAAGGCACCGAAGAGCGGGCAGCGTATCCTGCTGGAGCGCTTCACCTTCCTGTGGAGAAGGCTCAGCTTCGTGCAAAAGGTCACGGCCCGCAACCTGTTCCGCTACAAGCAGCGGATGTTCATGACCGTTATCGGGGTGGCAGGCTGTACCGCGCTGATCCTGACCGGCTTTGGGCTGAAGGATTCCATCGGCAGCATCGCTGAACGGCAGTTCGGCGGGATTATGAAATACAGCGCCCTGGTAGCTCTGCATGATAATGCAACTCCTGCAGATCAAGCTTCCTATATGGAGCTGATTGAACAGGAGACTGCAGTTACAGGCACGCTGAATGTGCTGCAGGAGGCTATGACGGCCCGGGCCAAAGGCGTGAACGACCAGGAAGTGCGGATCTTTGTTCCCTCAGATACAGCTGCACTGGCGTCTTTCGTTAATCTTAAGGACCGCAGCAGCGGTAAGCCGAGAGTACTCAGTGACGAGGGCGCGGTCATTACTGAGAAGCTGGCTAAGCTGTATGATGTTGCTCCAGGGGATACGTTGACGCTTCTGGACAGCAACAATGAGCCATTGCAGGTCAAGGTAGCGGCGGTCACTGAGAACTATGTACTGCATTATGTATACATGACCCCGGATTACTACACGGAGGTGTTCGGCAAGGAGCCGGTCTATAATACTCAATTATTGAATTACAGCGGCAAGGATAAAGCGTGGGAGAGCGCCTTCGGGGAGAAGCTGACTGCGAATGGACAGGTGGCCTTGGTCAGCTTTTCCAGCGGTGTGGGAGAAGCCTTCGAGGAAACTATGGACAGTATGGATATCGTCATGGTGGTGCTGATTGTCTCTGCTGCCGCGCTGGCCTTCGTAGTTCTGTACAACTTGACCAATATTAACGTGTCCGAGCGGGTCCGCGAGTTGTCTACGATTAAGGTGCTCGGCTTCTATGATAAGGAAGTCACACTCTATATTTACCGGGAAAATATTCTGTTAACGCTGCTCGGCATCTTGTCCGGCAGTGCCCTGGGTGTGATCCTGCACCGGTTCGTCCTGTCGACCGCAGAGCTGGATGCCACCATGTTCGCTCCGCTCATCAAGTGGCAGAGCTATATCTATGCAGCGCTGCTGACATTACTATTCTCAGGGATCGTAATGGCTTTCATGCATATCAAGCTCAAGCGGATTCATATGATTGAAGCGCTGAAGTCGGTAGAGTAGTTCAGTCACGACTTTGTCAAAAAATAAAAAAGCATCAGCATTACAAGGAAGGATAATGAGCCGAGGGCAGAGGGCGCCCGGAGCCTTGTTCTTCTTTTTTTTGTGCCTGGAAAGGGCCGGGTAGCCAGAGGATTAGCGCTGAATCCTACGGAAATATGATGAATCGTGTCGAAAAACCGCAAAAATGATAAGAAAGTGTCATAAAAACTAACCCGATTAAACTCATTTAAATAATAAGTAAAAGGTTTTTTTACAGTTATTCCAAGATACATTGGAAGTAAATGTTTCCATAGCAAAAAAGTAAGATTTCATAGCGATAAATAAATATATTGACGTAAGATATATTCACATGTAATATAAACCATAATTTATGAGGGAAGTTGTAAGGCTTCCCGCCGGGAAAGTTGTCCCTGACCCTAATTGACCTGCGGTCTATTCATCGCATTCCTTCCATATATATTAGGTGTGATGTTATATCACATGTAATGCGAAGACGGTCATTAGTGGTCTTAGGCGGATAACGATCCGGAGCATCCCAGTCTCCCGAGAAGCTTTGAAGAGCAGGAACAAGCACTTAACTAAGGAGGAGTAAAGGAATGGCGAAAAAGAGAAAATGGTGGTCAGGTTTACTAGTCTTATCGTTGGTAGGGGTTCTATTCACAGGTTGCAGTACGAATAACACTGCGGGTTCTTCAACAAATGCGCCTGCAGCCACTACAGCTCCGGCAGAGAGTGCGGCTCCTGAGGCTACGGAAGCACCTGCGGCTGACGCGCCTGTTGACGGCGGAACACTAGTTACAAGCTCATTCTCCGATATTGTTAATATTAATCCCCTCTTAGTTAATGACACCGCGTCTGGTGATGTGGCCCAGTTCGTCTTCGCCAAGCTGTACAACCTGGACCGTGAAGGCAATGTACAGGCCGAGGATTGGTCGCTGGCTGCCGCGCTGCCGGAGATCTCTGAAGATGGCTTGACCTATACTGTGAAGCTGAAGGATACCGCCAAATGGAGTGACGGCCAGCCCGTCGTTGCAGATGATGTAATCTATACCATTGAAACGGCCAAGAATAAAGAGACAGGCTCGCCCCTGATCAGCCAATATGACAAGGTGAAGACCGTGGAGAAGGTCGATGACCACACGGTGAAATTCACAATGTCCCAGATTTACGCCCCATTCCTGTACGCCCTCGTTCAGGAGATTGTTCCGGCCCATGTCCTGAAGGATGTGAAGCCGACCGAAATGCAGAAGAACCCCTTCGGTACTGATCCGGCCAAGACCGTTACAAGCGGACCGTGGAAGTGGACAGCCTGGAAGCAAGGCGAGAGTCATACCATGGATGCTGATCCGAACTACTGGGGAACCGTGAAGCCTCATATCGCTCAGGTGATCTATAAGATCTATGCCGACCAGAACACTGAGGTTCAGGCCATTATGAAGGGTGACACAGACCATATCAGTGCGATTCCTGTAACCCAGGTAGAAGCAGTCAAGGCTGACGGCAAGATTGATATCATCCAGAAGCCGGGCGCGCAATATGAATATGTAATGTTCAACTTCGACGGCAAGAACTTCCCGGATAACTACGGTCTGTTCGCCGGACAGAAGACCAGACAGGCGATTGCCCATGCCCTGAACCGTCAGGGGATGGTGGACAATATCCTGAAGGGCATAGGCGCCCTGATGAATGCTCCGTTCCTGCCGGATACCTGGGCTGATCCGGGCGATGCAGCTGTGAACTATGATTACAATGCTGAGACGGCCAAGAAGCTCCTGGCTGAGGACGGATGGGTTGCCGGCAAGGATGGCATTCTTACTAAAGACGGACACCGGTTCTCCTTCGAGCTTCAATATAACGCCGGCAACAGCCGCCGTGAGCAGGTTGCCTCGGTTATTCAGCAGAACCTGAAGGATGTCGGCATTGAAGTGAAACCGAAGGCGATTGACTTCGCTGCCTGGATCGACCAGAACGTTACGCCGGGTAAATTCCAGGCGCTGCTGCTGGCATGGTCCCTGAATACACCAGACCCGGATGCAGAGAGCATTTTCTCCTCCAAGTACTTCCCGCCGGCTGGACAGAACAGCGGCTGGTATAAGAATGAGAAGCTGGATAAGCTGTGGGTAGACGGATATTCTACGGTAGATCAGGCTAAGCGCAAAGAAATCTACAAAGAAGTAGGTAAGGAAATCTCGACCGACCTTCCTTATGTCTTCCTGTATCAGTATGGTCAGGCGATCGGAACAGGACCTAGAGTGCACTGGGCAGAGGAGGATGCTCCAGAGCCGTCACTGGGCTATGGACAGTTCTTCCACGCTATCAAATGGTGGGTAACCGAGTAACGTACCGACTAACTGAATAGACTTGCGGGAGGTGAAAGAGAATTCTCTTTCACCTCCCCCTTTTGTATAAATGGGGGGCCTTCCGTAATCTATCGCCTTACCATCTCTAGGAGGATAGCCAATGACAGAATACCTGATACGTAGAGTGCTTCAATCGGTACTGGTCATCTTTCTGATTACCATACTAACCTTTCTTCTCATCCATGCGGCTCCGGGAGGACCCACACAAGTGATGCTGGCCCCGGGCTTGACTCCCGAAATCTTCGAGCAGCAGGCCAAGAATCTGGGTCTGGATCAGCCGATTCATATCCAGTACATCCACTGGATCGGCGACCTGCTGCAAGGGGATCTGGGATATACCTTCAAGAACCATATTGCGATCTCGGACCTGCTCTGGCCGCGTATCGGCAATACCATAATCCTGATGGGGGCGGCTTGGCTGGTATCCCTGCTGATCGCAATCCCCTGGGGAATCTACAATAGTACCAAAGTCTATGGTTTATCGGATCAGACGGCTTCGTTCATTTCCTATCTGGGCTTCGCCATGCCGACCTTCTGGTTCGGGATTCTATTGCAGCAGTGGCTGTCGCTCAAGCTGGACTGGTTCCCATTGTCGGATATGCATACAAGAGGCAAGGAAGACAGTATAGCTGATTTATTCATGCATCTGGTGCTGCCGGTAACTGTGCTGGCACTTGGTTTCCTGGCTTCTTATATGAAGTATGCGCGGGCCAGTATGCTGGAGGTGCTGGATCAGGATTATATCCGGACGGCACGGGCCAAAGGCGTCAAGGAACGCAAGGTGGTCTTCCGCCATGCCCTGCGCAATGCACTAATTCCAATTATTACGATACTAGGTCTTGATCTTCCGATCCTGGTGGGAGGGGCCGCACTAACAGAGAATGTATTCAACTGGCCGGGAATGGGCCGTTGGTTCGTAGAGATGGCCACTGCACGCGAATATTCGGCACTGATGGCGGTGACTATCGTCACGGCTGTGATGGTCGTCATTGGCAATCTTCTGGCAGATATACTGTATGTCGTAGTTGATCCCCGGGTGAAGCTCGGCAAGCAAGGGGGGAAGGCAGCATGAGTACAGATAATACAGAGCTTAACAAAGGGAAGGTCTCCAAGCCGCTGGGAACGCCGGATATGAGTCCGATGCCGGGCGGGACCGACCCGGAAATTCCGGTGGTGGATATGGATAGACCTCCCGGCCCGTGGAGAGTGCTGTGGAAGAAGTTTTCACGCAATCCTTTTGCCATGGGCGGCTTGGCCGTCCTGCTTATCTTTGTGCTGCTGGCGATCTTCGCACCGTTTCTGACTTCCTATGGGCCGGAGAAGATTGATCTGATGTTCGCCAACCTGAAGCCGGGGGCGGAGGGGCATCCACTCGGCACCGACGAGCTGGGCCGCGATATTCTCAGCAGACTGCTGTACAGTGCGCGGATCTCGCTGCTTATCGGTTTCTCTGTTGCCTTTGTATCCGTACTGGTCGGATCGGTGGTCGGTGCGATCTCAGGTTACTTCGGAGGATTCGTGGATACGGTATTCATGCGGATTGTTGACGTCATGAACTCCGTGCCGTCCCTCTTCCTGAATATCCTGGTGATGGCGCTGTTCGGAACACAGATTAAATTCATGATCCTGATTCTGGCGTTCACGAGTTGGATGAGTATTGCCCGGCTGGTCCGGGGAACCTTCCTGCAGCTGCGGGAAATGCAGTATGTGGAGGCGGCCAGAGCAATCGGGGTATCCAGCTGGGGAATCATTTTCCGGCATCTGCTCCGCAATGCAAGCTTCCCGATCATTGTTAATGCCACGTTGATGGTCGGCGGCGCGATTCTCAGTGAATCCGCATTGTCCTATCTGGGGCTTGGTATCCAGGCTCCGGCTACGAGCTGGGGGCTGATGCTTAGCAACGCGCAGGAGTTCATGCTGATTGATCCGATGCAGGCGGTATATCCGGGCTTTTGCATCCTGATGGTGGTGCTGGCGGTTAACTTTATCGGCGACGGCATCCGGGATGCCCTTGATCCCAGACAGCAAGTGACCAAATCCCGGAGGAGGCTGGAACAATGGCGCAAAAACTACTCGAAATCCGGAAGCTAACCGCCGGCTTCGCGACAGAGAAGGGGCTGCTCAAAGCAACTGACGGCATCTCCCTTACGGTGAATAAAGGTCAGACGGTCTGTATTGTAGGCGAATCCGGCAGCGGCAAAAGTGTCACCTCGCTGGCGATCATGCGCCTGATCGATTATGCGGGCGGTATGATCCTGGATGGACAGATTGACTTCCATGGACAGGATCTGGGGGTGAAGAGCCAGGAGGAGATGCGGGAAATCCGCGGCAACCAGATCGCTATGATCTTCCAGGACCCGATGTCTTCGCTCAATCCGGTCTTCACCATAGGCGAGCAGATCGCTGAGAGTCTGCGGCTGCATCAGAATAAGAAGGATGCAGAAGCGCTGAAGCTGGCGGTAGATCTAATAAGATTGGTGGGCATACCCGCACCGGAGATCCGTGCGAAGCAGTACCCGCATGAGCTGTCCGGCGGGATGTGCCAGCGCGTAGTCATTGCGATTGCACTGGCCTGTAACCCCGAACTGCTGATTGCCGATGAGCCGACCACCGCGCTTGATGTTACTGTGCAGGCGCAGATACTGGATCTGCTGCGCAAGCTTCAGTCGGAGCTTGGCATGTCCATCCTGCTGATTACCCACGACATGGGGGTGGCCGCTGAGATGGCGGACCGAATTGCTGTCATGTATGCGGGTGCTATCGTGGAAGAGGGCGGTGTGGAAGAGATCTTCGACCATCCCAGCCATCCTTATACGATAGGTCTGCTCCAGTCAATTCCGGGGTTCGAAGGCGGACGGGGAGGCGAGCTCTATACGATCAGCGGAACAATTCCGCCGATCGGACAGCTGCCTGCGGGCTGCCGCTTCCACCCGCGCTGTCCGCATGCGATGGAGATCTGCCGGAACCAGGAGCCGCCGGATTTCCTGATCTCTGATGAACACCGGGCCGCTTGCTGGCTGTTCAAGGATAAGCCGGTTTCAGCGGATACCAGCAGGGAGGCGAAGCGCGCATGATGAACAAGACATTGTCCAAGCCGGACCGTAAAGTAGCAGTCTCCTCGGAAGTGCTGGTGGAGGTTAAGGATATTAAGAAGTATTTTCCGATCACCAAGGGCCTGCTTAACCGGACCGTCGGGCAGGTGAAGGCGGTAGATGGAGTCAATCTGGCGATCCGCCAAGGTGAAACGTTCGGGCTGGTCGGGGAATCCGGCTGCGGCAAATCAACCTTCGGACGGGTTCTCCTCCGGCTGCAAAGTGCGACCGGGGGGCAGGTGTTATTCAAGGGCCAGGATATCCATTCGCTGGGTTCGCGTGACATGCGGAAGCTGCGGGAAGAGATGCAGATCATTTTCCAGGACCCGTTCGGGTCGCTCAATCCGCGCTTTCTCGTCAAGGATATTATCGGCGAACCGCTGCGCATTCACTGGAAGATGTCCGGCAAGGAGATCGATGCCCGGGTGGTGGAGCTGATGGAGCTGGTGGGTCTGGATGCCAGCCGCCGGAACCGCTACCCGCATGAATTCTCCGGGGGACAACGCCAGCGCATTGGCATCGCCCGGGCGATTGCACTGAATCCGCAGTTTATTGTGGCCGATGAGGCCGTGTCTGCGCTGGACGTATCCGTGCAATCCCAGGTCATTAACCTGCTGATGAAGCTGCAGAAGGAACTGGGCCTAACCTTTCTGTTCATCGCACATGGTCTTAACGTAGTCCGGCATATTTCTGACCGCGTTGGGGTCATGTACCTGGGCAAGCTGGTGGAGGTGGGAGAGACGGAAGAGCTGTTCGCGGCTCCGCTGCATCCGTATACTGCCGCCCTGCTCTCGGCTATTCCCAAGCCTACGCCAAGGCGCAAGCAGGAGCGTATTATGCTGGAGGGGGATGTGCCCTCGCCGGCCAATCCGCCCTCCGGCTGCCGGTTCCATACCCGCTGCCCGTTCGTTCAGGACAAATGCCGCTTAGTGGAGCCGCTGCTGGAAGAGGTCCTGCCGGGCCGTCCGGTAGCTTGTCATTTCCCGTTGCTTCCCAAATCCTGATTAAGGATTACCCTATGCTGTACCGAAGAGGAACGCTGCTGAAATCTTACGCAGTGTTCCTTTTTTCGATTTTGGGGCCCCGCAAAGTACCTGAGTCATCACCTACGCTAAAGTCCCGCTTTGTGGGGTTATTTTGTAAGGCCGACTCAAACTAATCATTGTGCTACAGGCATTTCTATAAGAAAATGAGAAAAAGACAACGCAAAGTTTGCGGAACCGGAGGCTATGGTGAAAAAGGTCAATACAGCAATTTCAGCGCTCTTTATACTTGTTATGATATTAGCTGTCTGGGTATGGGCTGTGTCCGTGCATACCTGGACCCTGGCGGGGACCTTGGCTTCGCTGCTCTGTCTGGCCCTGTTTATCTGGACGGGCCTGCGGGCCATACCCGCTATAACCGGATACATTATGAGCCCAGGCGCACTGCGGACGGTGAATATGGACGACTCGCCGGAGGAACGGCAGCGGACCTGGTTGAAGATTGTACTGTGGGTGATATTCAGCCGGGTGCTGCTGATCCTTGCGGCTTATGTAATCTGGGTGCTTCGGGAGGGAGGCTCCGGCAGCCTGTTCTCCCGCTTCATTGAGATGTGGCATATCCGCGGAATTGATGCGATGTCCTATCTGGGCATTGCCGAGCGGTGGTATGTGACGGAAGGGGACCCCAGATTTCATATTGTATTTCTGCCGTTCTTCCCCGTTATGATCAAGCTGGCGCAGTTCTTCACGGGAAATTATATGGCTGCCGGATTTGTTGTAGCCAATCTCTGCACGCTTGTTGCGGCGTTGTTCGCTTATGAACTGGCCCGGCTGGATATGGGGCGCAGGAATGCCCTGCGGTTAGTGAAGTACATCTTCATCTTTCCGTCGGCCTTCTTTTTCTTCCTTCCCATGACGGAGGCGCTGTTCCTGCTGCTCTCCCTGATGGCGCTGTATTTTGTGCGCAAAAAGCGCTGGCTGCTTGGCTGCCTCTGCGCGGCGCTGGCCGGATTCACCCGTTCCCCGGGGGTTCTGCTGGCCGTGCCGATTGCCGTGGAATTTGCCCGGGAGCTGGCTGCTGGCTACAGGTCAATGGACCGGAAGGCTTTTACGAATAAGCTGATCTTGGCTGTCCTCTCCCTGGTGAGCGTCTCGTTCGGTCTGCTGGCTTATCTCTACATCAATTACAATGTGACGGGCAACGCGTTCCAGTTCAGTATTTATCAGCGGGAGCACTGGTCGCAGCGGTTCTACTTCTTTTTCGATACCGTGAGATATCAGATGGAGTATGCGGTGAATACCTTCAAGGATGCCGATTACCGGTCGTTCCTGGGACTATGGCTGCCGAATTTGTGCGCAATCTTCCTGGCTCTCTTCATGATGCTCCGCAGTGCGAAGAAGCTTAATCCCGCTTATATGGCGTACATGATCGCCTATTTCGTCTATGTGGTGGCCCCGACTTGGCTGCTGTCTGCTCCGCGTTATTTCGCTGTAGCTTTTCCGCTGGCCTTCGCCGCTGTGCTATTGACGGAAGATAAGAAGTGGAAGGATATCCTGCTCACGACGCTATTTATTGCGGGGGGTCTCCTGTATCTGGCGGTGTTTGTATCCGGTTATCCGGTATATTAGTGTGTACTAGAAATTACAGAAACGATGGTGGCTATGCAGATTCAACTAGAAGATCAGATGGTGACGTTACATGTCCAGTATGCCAAGCGCAAGAAGCTTTCCGTAACGGTGGACGGCTCGGATCTCATTACCGTTAAAGCGCCCAAGGGAACGAGTGAAGAGACGATCCTCGGTGCGGTAGCAAGTCTAGGCCCGAAGATTCTGGAGAAGCTGCGCAGCAATGCCGCGGCCCGGCAGGTGCCGAAGGTTAAGGCTTATGAGGGCGGCGAAGAAGCCTTCTTGTACTTGGGGAAGGAATATGCGCTGCATGAGCTGATTGGGGAACGGCAGGCGGATGCGGAGGAGCTGAAGCTTGCGCTGAAGAAGTTCTATACGGCCAGTCTGAAAAAAATCATCGCAGAGCGCATCAAGCCCTATCAGACGCAGCTCAGAGTGAAGCCGAAGAGTGTCGATATTGTGGAATCGCGGACCAAGTGGGGGAGCTGCAGCTTTGACGGCAAGCTGACGTTCAACTATCGCCTGGCCATGGCGCCGCCTGAAGTGATCGACTATGTCATCATTCATGAGCTGTGTCATCTGCTGCATATGAATCATGACCGTTCCTTTTGGCGGCGCCTGGGAAGTATCATGCCGGACTATAAGGAGAAGGAAGCGTACCTGGCCCGGCAGGGGCAGTTTATGACGCTGTGACCTATGGCACACCTTCAGCAAGCGACTTAGTTAAAGCTGTTCTCACATATTGCAATCCGATGCTTCACTAGGCGATGGAAGTAGCCGGATGCTTGACGTTAGCAGGATACTGCTGCCCGCCCTGAGTGCGGACGAATAGGCCCTCTGAATGGCTGGTGCCTGACAACTCCAGGCCAGGGTCATCCGGGGTGAAGTGGAAGATGATCGTCTCCGTGTCGCTGTCCGCAAGCTTCAGGGCGATGTCGCGGCAGGAGACGGGCTGTGTGCTGATCAGATCGAAAAGCTCAAGCTGCCCATTCTCCTGCTGGCAGATGGCAATGAGATTCTCGTCCTCCAAATAGTAGAGTTGATCGCTGAACACATTCAGGCAGTAGAACATCAGGAGTCCATGGGCACCGCTGACGCCAAGACGCTCAGATACCGGTATCCGCTTCGCTCCGAGAGTAGAGACCAGGCTCAGATCATGCGGGTTGGCAAGATCCAGTTTGCGGATTGCTGCAGATCCTGCTGCACCTCCGGGGCAGGCTATGGAGAAGATCTGCTCTTCCACCGGGTGGAAGCCGAACTTAGGATAGAACTCCAAGACTGACTCATTGGCAAAAAGATACATGAGTTCACACGCTTGTCCATACTCCTCCAGCACCTTGTCCATCAACCGGGCAGACAGGCCCCGTCCTCTGTAGTCGGGATGAGTCATCACCGTGCCGATCTGCACGGCAGGGAACTTCACTCCATTAATGGTTAGCTCTATTAAATTCACCGAGACATTCGCCACGATCCGGCTCCCCTCCGCATAAGAATAAGGAACGTACTTATCCGTCCAGAAGCCCTCCTCATACCAGCGCTCCAGCTCCAGCCCGAACGTATCTTTTGCCAGCTCGAAAAAGCTGCTGCGCAGCGGAGCTATATCTTTATAATTGTAGACAAATTTAAAGCTATCCATGGTAGTTGCTCCTTCTGTATCGTGGTGAAAGTTTAACCCCTATTATATTAAACTCCATCTCCGTTAGACAGGTATTAGTTAAGTTGAATTAAATAATCCGTTGGTGAATCAGTCACTTTTAGTATAAGCCATTATATACCATAGGTCATATTTCAGGGTTTTAATACCATAGATTTTAACTATAGTCAATACGCTAAAGGATACCTAAAAGTACTCTCAGGTACTATTCACATTTAATGGCAAGAACGTTATCTTAGGTAATAAGAAGTGTTCACTATTAAGAACCTGTTGTATTGAACCTAGTAATGAAACGGTAGCGAAATTATAGACAGCTGGAGGTAACCCATGAGTGCAATCGCCGGGATCTATTCTATGCAGCATGGGCCGCTGGACCCGGAGCTTGGCCTGCGACTGATGCAGGAGCTGCAGCGTTATCCGGCGGATGATGCCCGGGGCTGGAATACGGAAGGGCTGTTCCTCGGGTGCCACGCACAGTGGATTACTCCGCAGTCACGGGGCGAGGTGCTTCCCTATTATGATCCGCAGCGGAAGCTGGCGGTCGTAGCGGACGCCATCATTGATAACCGCAGCGAACTCTTCGGACAACTTCAGGTGGTCCGGGAGGATCAGGAGTCGATGCCGGACAGTCTGCTGATTCTT
The DNA here is from genome assembly GCF_038006765.1 of Paenibacillus sp. FSL H7-0756. Taxonomy (NCBI): domain Bacteria; kingdom Bacillati; phylum Bacillota; class Bacilli; order Caryophanales; family Paenibacillaceae; genus Paenibacillus; species Paenibacillus sp. FSL H7-0756. Next base: position 174,041 of record NZ_JBBOVT010000003.1, read on the forward strand.
CTGGCCTATGAGAAATGGGGAGATCAGGCTCCGGTGCATCTGGTCGGAGATTTTGCCTTCATGATCTGGGATGCCGGCAGGCAGACGCTGTTTGGAGCGAGGGATTTCTCGGGGAGCCGGACGCTGTACTTTCACCGCTCTGGCAGACAGTTCTCCTTCTGCACCGTGATTCATCCCTTGCTCACGCTAATGGATGGAACACACGCACTGCATGAAGGCTGGATCTCTGAATACCTGGCAGGCCAGGGCCGGATGGATGTCGCGGATATGTTCTCCACGGTCTATCAGGGTGTGGAGCAGCTGCCCCCGGCGCATTCAATGACAGTCAGCGCGAAGGGGATAACCTTCTCCAGGTATTACACCTTCCAGACCCCGTCTCCACTCCGGCTGCGCAGCAATGGCGAGTATGAGGAGGCATTCCGTGAAGTGTTCGGACGTGCAGTCCGGGACCGGCTGCGTACCCATCTTGAAGCGGGTGCGAACTTAAGCGGCGGACTGGACTCAGGGGCGGTGGTGAGCTTTGCGGCAGAGGCGCTTCGCAGCGAAGGTAAGCCGCTCTACACCTTCAGTTCATATCCCCTGGATCACTTTACAGGGTTCAAGCTGGGCCAGCGGGTGACCGATGAGCGTCCATATATTCAGGAGACCGTAGACTACGTCGGGAATATTGAGCCTGGCTTTTACAATTTTCCTGACCGCAGCTCTTATGGCGAAATCGACGAATGGCTCGATATTATGGAGATGCCCTACAAATTCATAGAGAATTCCTATTGGCTGAGAGGCATATATGAACAAGCCGGACTGAAGAATGCTGGTGTGCTGCTCAGCGGACAGCGGGGCAACTGGAGTATCTCCTGGGGGCCGGCGCTGGATTACCAGGCGAAGCTGCTGCGGGAGTTCCGCTGGTTCCGCTTTTACCGGGAGAATAAGCTGTACAGCCATTCGATGGGCGTCAGCCGCAAAAGAATGCTGAAGATTGCCGGGCGCAAGGTATTCCCTGCCCTGGGCCAGCTGATGACCGGGAAGCAGGAGGCTCCGCCGGAGCTGATCCATCCTGAATTTGCCCGGCGGACAGGGGTGCAGGAGCGCTTGAAGGAGCTGGACCAGTCGCCAGCCTCCCAGACTGTGTACGATATCCGCAGAGAGCATTTCCGCCAGCCGCATGTCTGGAATGTGAACGGAACGGCGGCTACCAAGCTGTCGCTGAAGTACAGGGTCTGGGACCGGGATGCGACGAATGACCTGCGTGTCATCAACTTCTGTATGTCGGTGCCTGAGGAGCAATACGTCCAGAACGGAATGGACCGCTCGCTCATCCGCAGGGCGATGGAGGGGCGGCTGCCGGATAAGGTCAGGCTTAACCAGACCCGCCGCGGTATCCAGGGAGCTGACGGCATTACCCGTATGCTGCCCGAGTGGCAGAGGTTCCAGCAGGAGCTGAGGGAGATGCTGCAAGACCCCCGTACTTCGTCTTATCTGAATCGTCCCGGGCTCGCCGGATGCTTGGACCGGCTGGGTAGTGAGCCCGAACCATTATTAATCTTTAACACAGATTTCCGCCTTCTTACGCGAGGACTGGTGTTCTACCGCTTTTTGAAGCGGCTCTCCTGAAGGACGTTTCTTGAAAGGGGGTGACAAGATGAAAAAGGAATACAGCAAGCCTGCATTGGAAGTGTTGGATGTGAAAATGACTATGGCTGGCCCGGGGGTATCCATTGCCGATGCGTTCCAAGCCGATCCAGATGAAATCGTTAGTCACTCCTAGTCTTCCTGCATTACCGCTCAGCCCTAATCCCTCTTAGCTTGCTGGAGGGGGATCAGGGCTATCCCTTTATCCGAAGTAACGTTCCGAAACGGTACCATCCTTTCAAAGGACGGCAATGCCGTTTCCACTTGTCATCCGCAAGACAACGGGTGAAATTGACTGAGATGGAGTGAGCAGTATGGCTGGCACAGTGCAATGCCTCGGTTATAAGGCTTTTGGCCTGCATATCCTCAGTGAGTTCCCGTTGCCGGAGCTCCCCTGTACGGATCAACCCGGAAGGATAGGGAGCCTGTCGGTAGTGGAAGGCCTTCTGTCTGAACGATGGGAAGCGATACCGAAAATTACGCCGAACCTGGGCATCGCGGAGCATGAAGTGATGTTCATGGTGAAGGGCACTGCTATTTTTTCCATACAGAACGGCAGTACGATTACAGTCTCTCCAGCAGCAGGCGCCGATCCGGATAGTATCCGCTTGTTCATTCTGGGCAGCTGTATGGGTGTAGTATTGATGCAAAAAGGCATACTGGCCCTGCATGGCAGCTCGCTTGTGCTGGACAATAAAGCCTATGCGCTGGTGGGGCGTTCAGGTGCGGGTAAATCCACGCTTGCCTCCTATCTGATGGATCAGGGACATCTCCTGGTCAGTGACGACGTTATTCCCGTGTTGGTGCATAATGGACATCCATTAGCTGTTCCAGGTTATCCGCAGCAGAAGCTGTGGCAGCAGAGCCTGGACTATTTGGGAATGAATTCGTCTGCGTACCGTCCGCTGTTTCAGCGGGAGACCAAGTTCGCGGTACCGGTGCATGACCGGTTCCAGAGTGAGCCGCTGCCGCTGGCCGGCATTTTTGAACTGTCTGTGGTGCAGGACGGGCCGGTGGCCGTAGAGGCTATAAGCGGCTTGGACCGGCTTCATACCTTATACAATCATACTTATCAAAAAGCGCTGGTCGACCCGATGGGTGTCAGAGAATGGCACTTTGGGCTGCTGGCCTCGTTCGTAAACCGGCTGCCGATGTACCGGCTGACCCGCCCTGAGCAGGGCTTCAGTGCACCGCAGCAGACGGAAATGATTATGGAGACGATTATGCCTAAGATGAAGGAGACGAACCTATGAATATGAATACTACAGAAGTGCTGTCGCTGGAGTCGGTACTGGTTCAACGGGAAGGCAATATCGCAAGTGACATGGACGGTGAGAAGGTCATGCTGAACGTGAAGAACGGGAAATACTACAACCTCGGCGAAGTCGGCGGTGAGATCTGGGAAGCATTGGCTTCACCGGTATCGATTCGGCAGATTGCCGGGAAGATGCAAGAGATCTTTGAGGTACCGGCAGAGCTGGCGCAGCAGGATGTCATTGATTTTGTACAGAATCTGCTGAATGAGGATCTTGTCTCTATCGTTAGCGGGCCATGATGACTCTCCGGCGGCTCCGTCTTCTGCTGGTGCATGACAAGGCGTTGCTTGCGCTGATTCCCGAGACGTTATGGCGGCTGATGCTGGTCCGCATCCAGCTGTTGTTCCCCTTTGCCAGGACCGCCCCGCAGCTGGGGGTGAAATCCATGGAGACTCCCGAAGTATCCAGAACTTCCGATATTCGCCGCATCCAGCAGATTACCAAGGCGATCCGGGTGATGAGCCGCTATACTCCCTGGAAAAGCACCTGTATGGTCCGGGCGGTAGCCGCCCTGAAGATGCTGGAGAAGCGGGGGATTGAGAGTACCCTCTATATGGGGGTGGCCCGCGATAAGCAGGGAAAAATGATTGCCCACGCCTGGTTGCGCAGCGGAGCCCATTATGTCTCGGGGGATGACGCTATGCAAGGCTTCGTGGTGGTGGAGAAGTTCGCGAAGGTGTTACAAGCCGAGTAATCGAGGTGGGTCCATGCAAGCCATAATCTACTACGTCCGGCAGCTACAGCGGTTGTCGGGCGTGAAGCTGTATCTTAATCTGCTGGGCATGGTGATCAGCGGTCTGCTGGAGAGCTCTGCCATACTGCTGCTTGTTCCCATGCTTGGCATGGCCGGCATTCAGCTGGGCGGCGCGGCGGCGGGCTATCATCTGCCTATGCTCGGATTCATCAGTGAACTGCCGCAATCCACAGCGCTGCTGCTGGTGCTGGGCAGTTACGTTCTAATTGTGCTCTGTCAGAATCTGATTGCAAGGTTTGTAGCGATTCGCAATGTAGAAATTCAGCAGACCTATGGCAGGCAACTGCGATATGAGGTGTATAGCGCATTGCTGCGGGCACAGTGGTCTTTTTTTCTGAGAAAACGCACCTCTGATTTGATCAATATGATGACCACGGAGCTAGCCAGAGTTCTGGCGGGTATCAGCGGCTTCCTGCAGTTTCTCACTTCGCTGTTGTTCACCTTGGTGCAGATTGCCTTTGCCTTCTGGCTGTCCCCCAAGATGACACTGGCGGTGCTCGTCTGTGCGGCGCTGCTGTCCATCTTCTCCCGGCGGTTCATCCGTAAGGCGAAGAGGCTGGGCAGCCGCAGTACGGAGCTGGGCAAGACGTATCTGGGCGGTATCACCGATCAGCTGAACGGGATCAAGGATATCAAAAGCAATAATCTGGAGCAGTCCCGCCTCGAGTGGCTGCATGCCTTCACCGGCGAGGTCAAGCAGGAGCAGCTCGACTACACACGCCTGCGCTCTAACTCCCAGCTCCTGTATAAGCTGTCCTCCACGTTGCTGATTGCTGTATTTATCTTCGTCTCCTTCCAGTTCATGCAAGTGCAGGGGCCGAATCTGCTGCTGGTCATTCTCGTCTTCACCCGGCTGTGGCCGACTTTCTCGACGCTACAGTCGCTGCTGGAACAGCTGGCCTCAGTAGTGCCATCCTTCAAACAGCTGCAATCGCTGCAGGAAGAATGTCTGGCTGCTGTCGAGCATGAGCCGGATCAAGGCGGAGAACGTGTGCTGCCTATGACGCTGGAGTACGGTCTGGAGGCCCGGAATGTCGATTTCCGTTATCATGCGGACGAGCCGCAATATTCGCTCCAGAACGTCAATGTGCAGATTCCCGCCAGGCAGATGACGGCGATTGTTGGACGCTCAGGAGCCGGCAAAAGCACGCTTGTCGATCTGCTCATGGGACTGATGCAGCCGGAGAACGGGGAGATTCTGGCGGACGGCGAGCCGGTCACAGGGGAGCGGCTGCTGTCCTACCGGAGATCCATCGGGTATGTGGCGCAGGACCCGTTCCTGTACAACGCTACCATCCGGGATAATCTGATGATGATCAAGCCGGATGCGGAGGAAGCTGAGCTGTGGGAGGCGCTGGAGTTTGCTTCCTCGGCGGACTTTGTCCGCAAGCTGCCGGACGGATTGGATACACTGCTCGGAGACCGGGGCGTCCGTCTGTCAGGCGGGGAGCGGCAGCGTCTGGTACTGGCGCGCGCCATTATCCGCAAGCCGTCGATTCTGGTGCTTGATGAGGCGACCAGTGCGCTCGACACTGAGAACGAGCAGCGGATTCAAGAGGCGCTGGAGCGGATTAAGGCATCGGTGACCGTCATCGTCATTGCCCACCGCCTGTCTACAATCCGTGGAGCCGATCAGATTCTGGTCATTGACCAGGGCCGGGTCATCCAGCAGGGAGTCTATAGCGGTCTGGCTTCTGAGAAGGGCGGCATGTTCAGCCGGCTATTGAAGGGGCAGGAAGAGGCCGGGTAAGGGTATACCTAAAACACGAATGTAGGCGAAAAACCGAACACATTCGGTGCTGCGTGGGTGTGTGGTCCAAATGTAATCGAAAAACCGATCACATTGGGCGAGCGCAGAGGTTGTGGCCCGAATGTAATCGAAAAACCGATCACATTGGGCGGGCGCAGAGGTTGTGGCCCGAATGTAATCGGAAAACCGATCACATTGGGCGAGCGCAGAGGTTGTGGCCCAAATGTAATCGAAAAACCGATTACATTGGCTGACCGCCACCCGGCTCCGAAACCGTAAAAAGGCAAGTGCTGCTAATCTAACGCAGCACTTGCCTTTTTGGTATGGCTGTCCCTGCCTACATCTCCTTCTCCGCCCCCGTCATCTTCCGCCAGCTCCACAGCAAAGGCCGCAGCGGGAAATACAAGAAATGCAGCAGCTTCGGCAGCGGCAGCGTCTTGGCATCCGCAGCATAAGGGTACAGGAAGCTGGCGGAGCGGAGCATCCGGCTTCGGGTGGATAGAATGCTTGGCAAATACCGCTTGAAGTGTTGCTCCACCTCCGGCTCCAGCGGAGGGGTATTCAAATTCACAATCCGCGGGAGATAGAACAGAATATCATGCGCCAGCCTGCGGGCCTTGGGGCTGTCCATCAGAGGGGCGAGTCTGGAATCGACGGGTGTCTCCAGCAGCTCTCTGGCCAGAATCAGCGTCTGTCCTCCTATGGCATTGTGATCATAGCGCTGTAGTAAGCGGACCAGGTTGGCGGAGTCGGGCGGCTGCTGGCCCATTAGCAGCATCTTGATGTCCTGCAGCCATCTTAGCCGGGACCAGGCATGTCTGGCACCGTGTACAGCCAGGAACATGAATAGATCCTCCGGCCCCAGATAGCGGACATTCTGGCCGAAGGTGCTGCTGGTCCGCGAATGTCGCCAGAGCTCGTCGAACGCAGGCTCTTTGGCGGGACCCGGTCCTAACCGCCAGTGCAGCTCCAGATTAACATTGCTGAGCGGATGCACGAACGTCGAATGATGCTCCCGCCATTTCCAGTCGCCAAGCAGGCTCTCGAACTTGTCTTCCTTCTCATAGCCCAGCCGGATCAGCAGGGTTTCAGCATCCTCCAGCTGTTCAATCGGCACCAGGAAGTCGAGATCCCGGGAGGTGCGCTGCGACAGGTCGCCGTACAGTTCCTGCCCAAGCACCGGACCTTTGAGGAACAGACAGCGGATATTCAGCTCAGCCAGCTGACTTGCGATATTGCTCATTTCACCGCTAAGCTGGAGCATCTGCACTGTATTCCTGCGGTACTGCCATTTCAGCTGCTCCAGAACGTCAGAAGGGACCACCTTCTCCTCCATCTTACTCAGCCTGGAATAGAGATAGGGATACACCCTGTGCTGACGGTTCAGCTCCACGAATAAGTCCCAGTTCACCTCTGTGAACAACTGCGGATGCTTCCGCGCCGTCTCATCTGGATTTCCGGAATTCAGAAGTGCAAGAATAAGGCGTACTTCCTTGGTTAAGCTTGCCTGATTAAGAATCATCCGGTCAGTCATAGAGACGCTCCTTACCTGAGTTGTTCTATTAGTGAGCGTACCATCGATAACCGAAATTTGTCAATTTTTCGCCGGTGCGTCTTGGAATCTGTCATTCCTCCCAGCAGAGAATCATCTTGACTCCACATTGATGGCTGCCCTTATAATGCAGATTAAGAGAGAAAAGAATCGACGGGAGAGTTGCTGAAGAATGGTACTGCTCGGAGCAATCGTGAATGGAATAGCTATTATTGCCGGAACTCTGCTGGGCAAGCTGCTGGAGCGGATACCGGAGAGTATGAAGAACACCGTGATGCAAGCGATTGGGCTGGCGCTTATGCTGCTAGGGGTGCAGATGGGTCTGAAAAGCGGGAATTTCCTCATTGTCATTCTAAGTCTGGTGATCGGCGCTGTGGCCGGGGAGTGGATCAACATTGAAGACAAATTCACCCGTGCGGGCGATTGGCTGGAGCGCAGAGTGGGGGCGGGCGGACGGGGGAGTATTTCGCTGGGCTTTGTTACGGCAAGCCTGGTGTTTGTTGTGGGAGCGATGGCTATTCTAGGTGCGCTGGACAGCGGTATCAAAGGCAATCATGAGATCCTCTACGCCAAATCCATCATGGACGGATTCATTGCCATGATTCTGACTTCAACGCTGGGCATCGGCGTGATGTTCTCGGCCATTCCTGTTGTTCTGTATCAAGGGGCCATCGCTTTACTGGCTACGCAGATAACCCGGTTTGTGCCTGATGCGCTGCTGACCGACTGTATTGCAGAGATGACCGCTACAGGCGGAGTGATGATTATCGGAATCGGACTGAACCTGCTTGGGATCACCAAGATCAAGGTAGCCAACCTGCTGCCCGGGATCCTGGTGGCTGTGCTGCTGGTCGTGCTGGTACATAACTTTCAAGTGAATTGAGACCTTCTCTACGCTGGAAAAAGAAAATCCCGTTATTGTTGCTCTTCAATTATCGTAATAGCAATAACACCCCGCGCCCTTCCGCTTACGCTAAGTGCATGTGCAGTACGCAGCCCTTCTTCACTCAGCGGAAAAACACCGCCGATCAGCGGCTGCAGCTTCCGCCCGGCCGTCAGCCGGGCCAGCTCGCTCAGCTGGTAGGGATCGGCAACGGGAGTCAGATAAGCTGATGTAACTCCTTGCTGTGCTGCCAAGGCAGGATCAGGCTGTTCAGCAGTGGAGATCAGCCTTCCGCCCGGAGCCAGTACCGCGCAGCTTCTGCTTAGCACACTGCCTCCTGCGGTATCAATCACCACATCGATGCTCTGTCCCAGAATCGCGGCACAATCCTGCACGCTGCTGTTAATCGCCTGATCGGCCCCGAGGCCCCAGGCAACATCCAGCTCATCATCACCGCTGACAGTAGTAATCACCGTAGCACCCCTGAGCTTGGCCAGCTGTACTGCGAAGCTGCCGGTTCCGCTAGTACCGTCCTGCACCAGCACGCGGTCCCGGCTTGCGACCTTAGCGGCAGCCAACGCCTGCCAGGCCGCAAGCCCGGCAGCGGGTAACACCCCGGCTGCTGTGAAGGATAACCCCGGGGGCTTAAGTGCAAGCTCATCCTCCTTAGCCAAAGTATATTCCGCGTAACCTCCGCTCTCGGCTACAGTCTTCAGGCCGAATACCTCGTCGCCAGCCTTGAAGCGGCTCACCCCTGCGCCGGTGCCCGCAACGATTCCGGCTACAACCACGCCTGGAGTGAACGGACTGGCAGCAGGGCGTTCCCCGCTGGTAATCCGTGCTTCTTCGAGTATCCTGCAATCTGCCGGAGTCACCGAGGTCGAATACATCTTAATCAGCACCTCATGCTCACCCGGAACAGGCAGGGGAAGCTCTATCTCCGTTAGATCGCCGTGCGGTCCGTTCATATGTATAGCAATGGCCTTCATCTATAGCGGGCCTCCTTTATCTAATGGCGGATGATTTGGTACATACTATACGCATACAGCTATCGTTAGTCAAAACCCGTCCTCCAAGTCCTTTTCCATGAATGTTTGGACAAAAGATTGAAATCAAGCAGCGCAGTACGGTAGAATTGCACTAAGTAACGTTCTATATATCAGATTTAACCAAGAAGGGGATTGTAACGCTTGAATAATGAAGAAGTAATCCAAGAGCTGCCAGAGAACTATGACGAACTGAAGAAAGCCGCCGGCCGTTCCGCAGACTGGAGAGCGCGTCTTGAAGCGGTAGAAGAGCTGGGCCGCTACAACCACAAACAAATTATCGATATCCTTAATCGGCTGATGATCAGCGATCCTGTATATACCGTGCAAGAAGCCGCATATCACAAGCTGGTGGCTTTTGGCGAAGAGGTCAAGGTTCCATCGAAGAACAAAGCTGAACTGTTCAAAGGAGTGTCCAAGATCATCCTGCGGATTAAAAAGAGTCTGCCCAAGGACCATTCTTACGAAGAGTTCAAAGAGAAGCTGAAGAAGATGCGGGTTGATGTCTACGATGCCTATGAAGGCGAGAAGGGCGCGGATTTCGATCAGTGGCTGGAGAAGATGTGGGCTTCGGCTGCCAAGTAACCAATCTCCAATAACATAGCACATTAGCATGACAGCACCAGGCGGAGAGATAGGGGCGTTCCTTATGGCTCCGCTATATTTTTGTGAGAAAGGATGATTACATGCTTACCGGTACATTTCAGGAATTCCTTAAGCTGTCCACGCAGCTGCGTCCCGGGTACACCGCCAGTCTGGGCGAAGCTCCGGCAGGGGGCAGCGATGCGATATTAGAGTTTACACCCGAAGTACCTGCGCTTCTGCGTGCGGTCTATGATACGGTTCTTGGAACGGGCGGTGCCGAGGAAGATCCCAGTCTGCTAGAGTTCATTCCGGGCTACCGGCTAATTCATATCGGAGAATACGGCCATGAAGTGAAGATACTGTCAGGGATTCTGCAGGAGAAGGGATATACCGGCGGTGGAACCGTGTTGCCGCTGCTGACGAACTATGGAAGTGATTATATCTGCTACTACCGCTCTGAAGAAGGCGTGGAACGGATCTGCGATCTGCTGCACGACTACGGCGATCTGGTGGTGATGTACGATTCACCGGAGAAGTTCCTGGAGACACTGTGTGAATTCTATAAGCAGGAGGTTTATTTCCTGGATGAGGAAGGCTACCTGGATTGCGATCTGGTAAAAGAAGGCGAAGTAGGCGCTACGCTCAACCCGGAAGCGGAGTATTGGTCCGAGTAAGGTACGCCCTGCGTGCTTAGCATTCCAAAAACACAAAAATCCCCGTCCTGCATCACTGCAGGAACGGGGATTTTATAATTTCGGCTGAGTAGCTTTTGCTACAGATTAGCGCGCTTCTCCTGCTCACGCAGCTCGATTCTGCGGATTTTTCCGGAGGTAGTCTTCGGCAGATCCGTAATGTATTCGATTTTGCGCGGATACTTGTAGGGGGCAGTCTGCTCCTTGACATGGGCTTGCAGCTCTTTGGTCAGCTCCGGTGTTCCGGCATGGCCGTCCCTCAGTACGATAAAAGCCTTGACGACTGACCCGCGGATCTCATCCGGGCTTGCGACTACTGCACATTCTTTGACGAGGGTATGCTTCATCAGCGCCTCTTCGACCTCGAACGGCCCGATCGTGTAGCCCGAGCTGATGATGATGTCATCGCCGCGCCCCTCAAACCAGAAATAGCCGTCCTCATCCTTGCGTGCCCGGTCGCCCGTTACAAAATACTCCCCATGCGAGCAGTTCGCTTTGCGCTCAGGATCTTTGTAGTAGTTCTGGAACAATGCAGGCATGCTCAGGTGTACGGCGATATCACCAACCACTCCGGCCGGCAGCGGATGTCCGTCCTCGTCGATTACCTCGACAATGCCGGGGGCAATCGATTTGCCCATGGAGCCGACCCGGATCGGTTCATCCTTCAGCGCTGCGATGATGAGTGTGCTCTCTGTTTGTCCATAGCCGTCACGGATTGTAATATTGAAGTGTTGCAGGAAGGTATGAATCACTTCCTGATTCAGCGGTTCACCGGCGGATACAGCGCAGCGCAGATTGGACAGATCGTAGTCTGTCAGACCTTCAGTCTTCGCCATCAGGCGGTATTCCGTCGGTGTGCAGCATAATACCTGGATTTTCTCATCTTGCAGCAGCTGCAGGTAGCGCTCCGGATGGAAGGCTCCGTTATAGACGAAGCCGGTGGCCCCGTTGCCGAGTACCGTCAGGAACGGACTCCAGATCCACTTCTGCCAGCCCGGTGCGGCTGTAGCCCAGACCGTATCTGACTCTCGGATATCGAACCAGAGGGAGGACGTGATCCGCAGATGGGCATATCCCCAGCCATGCGTGTGAACTACTGCTTTGGGATTGCCGGTGGTTCCGGAGGTATAGGCCAGAATGGCGATATCATCACGGCGGCTGGCAACCGTAGGATAAGAATCAGCCTGTCCTTCCATTAGACCTTCCAGGTCGATCCAGCCTTCTTCAGGCTCAGCCGCACCGCTGGAGACGGACAAGCGGTAGTCCAGTGCGGGAAGATCATCGGAGATTTTGTTGACTTCTCCGGTAGCCTCAGACCAGACAATAACGGCCCGTGCTTCAGAGTGGCGGAGCCGGTATGAGAGATCCTTCGCCCGCAGCATTTCAGACGAAGGAATAACAGCCAGTCCCAGCTTCAGGCAGGCCAGATATATCGCATAGGCGATGATGCGGCGGGGGACCATGACTAGGACCCGGTCGCCTTGCGTAAGTCCGAGACCGGCCAGTCCGCCGGCGAGACGGTTAGCCTGAGCCATGAGCGCACCATAGGTGATTTGCTCCAGGCTCCCGTTTTCATGTAACCATTTAATTGCAATCTTGTCTTCAGGATGCTGCTCCATCTCCGAAGTGAGATTGTAGAATTCAGGTGCGATCCAGCGTTGATTATCCAAATGAACCTCTCCTATTATAAGTAATGATGTATCTGTTAATTACAGTATAGCACGTTCTCCTAGTACCAGATGCTAAACGGACCCTGTGATATCGGAGAATGTTCTGTGACAGTCTTTATTTTGAAACAACTTGATGCGTACACACTCCCTGGAGGTATTTTTAACCGGATAAGGGAACCATACATTAGAGCCCTTCACGCAGCGAAGCGGCAGAAAGCAGGCCATTGCAATGGACGATAATACAATGATCACTGAGACATCTATTAATGAAGCAGGCATTAGTGAAGCAGAATTCAATGAAATATTCGCTATCATGGAAGCCTCTTTTCCGGTAAGTGAGCTTAGAACCCGCAGCGGGCAGCAGGCTTTGCTGGATCAGCCGAATTATCATCTGTATACCAGCAAGGATGCGGAGGGGGAGATACTGGCTTTTTTGGCGGCATGGGAGTTACCCGAGCTGCGGTTCATCGAGCATATTGCCGTGAATCCCGGGTGCCGGAGCGGAGGGATCGGCCGTAAGCTGATGAGCAGCTACCTTATGCGTTCGGACAAGCCGGTGCTGCTTGAGGTAGAGCCGCCGGACGGTGAGCTGGAACAGAGAAGAATCGGATTCTACGAGCGGCTGGGCTTTTACCTGAATCCCTATGACTATATGCAGCCGCCGCTGCGTGCGGGACAAGCTGATCTTCCGCTGCGGATTATGACCTACCCGGAGCCGGTGACGGTGAAGGAGTTCCGCCGATTCAGAGATATTTTGTATACAGAGGTGTATGGGGTGAGCATTTGAATTACTTCTTTACAATCCGGATACAAGTTAGAAACAAGTTAATGGTTTAATGAATTCATAGCAAGGAACACACTAACATCACAGGCTAAGGGAGACGATATTCAATGAAAAGCAAAAAAATGATCATAGCCACTATGGTATTCGGAATGGCCGTTACAGGTTCAGCAGGGGTCTACGCAGGAACGAACATGCAGAAGATCAGCGCCTATCTTAACCACGGCATCGGGTTCAAAGTTAACGGAGCGGCTTATACCCCCGTCGATAACAACGGCAAAACAATGGCGCCAATCACTTATAAGGATACAACGTATCTTCCGGTCCGGGCGATGGCAGATGCACTTAAGGTGCCGGTGACATTCAATGCCTCCACGAATGAAGTTATCCTTGGAACTGGAACAGGGGCCGCAACGCCGGATAATGGTTCAGCTGTGAAGCTGACGGCGGTACAATACACTGCAGCGCAGAAGGAGCAGATTGCTAAGGCGTTTGCGAACTTTGAGGGCTTTGAGACAGCCTATGCCCCTACACAGATGGTCAGCGGAGATGCCTTCCAGAAGGTTGCGGGCGGTGATGACGGCGTAAGCTTCCTGTTCAATAAAATGCGTGTAAATGTCTCGCCGCGTGACTATTCCGATGGTTATGACAGCACTACAGTGAAGCTCTCCAATGGAACTGAGGCGAAATGGTACACCCCTTCGGATACGCCAATGCTGACCTTCAAGCTGGCAGACCGTTTTGTAACCATCAGCTCGGCTGACAAATCACTTAGCAAAGCACAGATCGAGAAAGTGGCTGTAGGTGTAACGAAACTGAGCAAATAATTACTACTGCTTCTATAGAATAGAATGCAAAAGGGATGTCCGCAGAGCCGTAACTGGCTGCGCAGACATCCCTGCTTTGTTTTTAAAAAAAGAGACGGCAAAGCCGTTTTCACTTGTGGCATGCTTGTTACTGTTATTTGTTAGAGCTATGCTGCTTGTTGGCCAGTCTTGCGCCTGGGGTTCCTTTGCCGCGATTTCTGTTCTTTAGCGCTTTACGCTGATTCTCCTGGAACTTCTCCACGAATTCATGAGTGTCCATAACAATCCCCCTAGAAGGTTAGATAACGCAGGCTTATGGCTTTCCATAGCTTACGTTTAGATATTCGGTTATTCTGTCCATTTGCGGCTAATATCATTCTGAGATGTTGTTTATAAAATAATGCTTGTAATGAATCTCTATCCGTGATATATTCTATTTCTGGCCGCGAAACATCAACGCCGAGCTCGAAAAGAACTTGAAAAAAGAGCTTGCATTGATCGGCTGGATGTGATATATTATAAGAGTTGCTGGTGACGCAGTGAGCGGCGCTGACAACGAGCTTGATCTTTGAAAACTGAACAACGAGTGAGTATCTGGAGATCACTTCGGTGAGATCCAAAAATGAGAATGTAAATTCTCGTCAGATGTTTCAAAATGAGCAATCGCTCTTTCTAAATACCAATTTGGAGAGTTTGATCCTGGCTCAGGACGAACGCTGGCGGCGTGCCTAATACATGCAAGTCGAGCGGAGTTTGAAAGGAAGCTTGCTTCCTTTCAAACTTAGCGGCGGACGGGTGAGTAACACGTAGGCAACCTGCCCTCAAGCCTGGGATAACTACCGGAAACGGTAGCTAATACCGGATAATTTCTTTCTTCTCCTGAGGAGAGAATGAAAGGCGGAGCAATCTGCTGCTTGGGGATGGGCCTGCGGCGCATTAGCTAGTTGGTGGGGTAACGGCCCACCAAGGCGACGATGCGTAGCCGACCTGAGAGGGTGAACGGCCACACTGGGACTGAGACACGGCCCAGACTCCTACGGGAGGCAGCAGTAGGGAATCTTCCGCAATGGGCGCAAGCCTGACGGAGCAACGCCGCGTGAGTGATGAAGGTTTTCGGATCGTAAAGCTCTGTTGCCAGGGAAGAACGTCCGGTAGAGTAACTGCTACCGGAGTGACGGTACCTGAGAAGAAAGCCCCGGCTAACTACGTGCCAGCAGCCGCGGTAATACGTAGGGGGCAAGCGTTGTCCGGAATTATTGGGCGTAAAGCGCGCGCAGGCGGTTATTTAAGTCTGGTGTTTAAACCTTGGGCTCAACCTGAGGTCGCACTGGAAACTGGGTGACTTGAGTACAGAAGAGGAAAGTGGAATTCCACGTGTAGCGGTGAAATGCGTAGATATGTGGAGGAACACCAGTGGCGAAGGCGACTTTCTGGGCTGTAACTGACGCTGAGGCGCGAAAGCGTGGGGAGCAAACAGGATTAGATACCCTGGTAGTCCACGCCGTAAACGATGAGTGCTAGGTGTTAGGGGTTTCGATACCCTTGGTGCCGAAGTTAACACAGTAAGCACTCCGCCTGGGGAGTACGGTCGCAAGACTGAAACTCAAAGGAATTGACGGGGACCCGCACAAGCAGTGGAGTATGTGGTTTAATTCGAAGCAACGCGAAGAACCTTACCAGGTCTTGACATCCAACTAACGAAGCAGAGATGCATCAGGTGCCCTTCGGGGAAAGTTGAGACAGGTGGTGCATGGTTGTCGTCAGCTCGTGTCGTGAGATGTTGGGTTAAGTCCCGCAACGAGCGCAACCCTTGACTTTAGTTGCCAGCAGGTGAAGCTGGGCACTCTAGAGTGACTGCCGGTGACAAACCGGAGGAAGGTGGGGATGACGTCAAATCATCATGCCCCTTATGACCTGGGCTACACACGTACTACAATGGCCGGTACAACGGGAAGCGAAGCCGCGAGGTGGAGCCAATCCCAGCAAAGCCGGTCTCAGTTCGGATTGCAGGCTGCAACTCGCCTGCATGAAGTCGGAATTGCTAGTAATCGCGGATCAGCATGCCGCGGTGAATACGTTCCCGGGTCTTGTACACACCGCCCGTCACACCACGAGAGTTTACAACACCCGAAGTCGGTGGGGTAACCCGCAAGGGAGCCAGCCGCCGAAGGTGGGGTAGATGATTGGGGTGAAGTCGTAACAAGGTAGCCGTATCGGAAGGTGCGGCTGGATCACCTCCTTTCTATGGAGAATCGTCTTCTGCAATGAAGACATTCAAATCGGAAGTTTAACTTCCAAACCAATCAGGTTTAGGCCTGTTACTCACTCGTTGGTCAGTTTTGAGAGTTTAAGCTCTCATCTTTACCTTTGATCCTTGAAAACTGGATACCGAAACGAATTTGCGTTTTAGAACATTCCTTTAAGCTGAACTTGTGTAAACAAGTTTTGAATTAATGGCGATGCTACGATGATCTTGATGGAAATACAGACGTTGAAGAAATTCATTGTCCGATAGTTTCCTGACGGAAAAATCGAGGTTAAGCTACTAAGAGCACACGGAGGATGCCTAGGCGCCAGGAGCCGACGAAGGACGTGGCGAACAACGAAACTGCCTCGGGGAGCTGTAAGCAAGCTTTGATCCGGGGGTGTCCGAATGGGGAAACCCAGCTGTGGTAATTCGCAGTTACTCGTATCTGAATACATAGGATACGCAGAGGCAGACCAGGGGAACTGAAACATCTAAGTACCCTGAGGAAGAGAAAACAATAGTGATTCCGTCAGTAGCGGCGAGCGAACGCGGAACAGCCTAAACCAAGAGGCTTGCCTCTTGGGGTTGTGGGACGTCTCACATGGAGTTACAAAGGAATATGGTAGGCGAAGAGGTCTGGAAAGGCCCGCGATAGAGGTAAAAGCCCTGTAGCCGAAATGGTATTCTCTCCGAGACGGATCCCGAGTAGTGCGGGGCACGTGAAACCCCGTATGAATCCAGCAGGACCATCTGCTAAGGCTAAATACTACCTGGCGACCGATAGTGAAACAGTACCGTGAGGGAAAGGTGAAAAGCACCCCGGAAGGGGAGTGAAATAGAACCTGAAACCGTGTGCTTACAAAAAGTCAGAGCCCTGTCTATGGGTGATGGCGTGCCTTTTGTAGAATGAACCGGCGAGTTACGTTTAACATGCAAGGTTAAGGTGAGAAGCCGGAGCCGCAGCGAAAGCGAGTCTGAATAGGGCGACTAAGTATGTGGACGTAGACCCGAAACCGTGTGATCTACCCCTGTCCAGGGTGAAGGTGCGGTAACACGCACTGGAGGCCCGAACCCACGCATGTTGAAAAATGCGGGGATGAGGTGGGGGTAGCGGAGAAATTCCAATCGAACTCGGAGATAGCTGGTTCTCCCCGAAATAGCTTTAGGGCTAGCCTCGGTGAATGGAGTGGTGGAGGTAGAGCACTGATTGGGTGCGGGGCCCGCAAGGGTTACCAAGCTCAGTCAAACTCCGAATGCCATTTACTTCTTGCCGGGAGTCAGACAGTGAGTGCTAAGATCCATTGTCAAAAGGGAAACAGCCCAGACCATCAGCTAAGGTCCCCAAGTGTGTGTTAAGTGGGAAAGGATGTGGAGTTGCACAGACAACCAGGATGTTGGCTTAGAAGCAGCCACCATTGAAAGAGTGCGTAATAGCTCACTGGTCGAGTGACTCTGCGCCGAAAATGTAACGGGGCTAAACACACCACCGAAGCTATGGCTAGATACTTTGTATCTGGGGTAGGGGAGCGTTGTATATACGTTGAAGGTGTACCGTAAGGAGCGCTGGAGAGTATACAAGTGAGAATGCCGGTATGAGTAACGAAAAGATCAGTGAGAATCTGATCCGCCGAAAGCCCAAGGTTTCCTGAGGAAGGCTCGTCCGCTCAGGGTAAGTCGGGACCTAAGGCGAGGCCGAAAGGCGTAGTCGAAGGACAACAGTTTGAAATTACTGTACCACCGTAATCCGCTATGAGCGATGGGGTGACGCAGGAGGGTAGTGACGCGGACTGATGGATGTCCGTCTAAGCAGTGAGGCTGGTGTGTAGGCAAATCCGCACACCGTAAGGCTGGGCTGTGATGGGGAGCGAAAATTACAGTAGCGAAGGTCATGATCTCACACTGCCAAGAAAAGCCTCTAGTCAGGAGAAGGTGCCCGTACCGCAAACCGACACAGGTAGGCGAGAAGAGAATTCTAAGGCGCGCGGAAGAACTCTCGTTAAGGAACTCGGCAAAATGACCCCGTAACTTCGGGAGAAGGGGTGCCTCGGTAGGGTGAATAGCCCGAGGGGGCCGCAGTGAAAAGGCCCAAGCGACTGTTTAGCAAAAACACAGGTCTGTGCGAAGCCGTAAGGCGAAGTATACGGGCTGACGCCTGCCCGGTGCTGGAAGGTTAAGGGGAGCGGTTAGGACTTAGTCCGAAGCTGTGAACCGAAGCCCCAGTAAACGGCGGCCGTAACTATAACGGTCCTAAGGTAGCGAAATTCCTTGTCAGGTAAATTCTGACCCGCACGAATGGCGTAACGACTTGGGCGCTGTCTCAACGAGAGATCCGGTGAAATTTTAATACCTGTGAAGATGCAGGTTACCCGCGACAAGACGGAAAGACCCCATGGAGCTTTACTGCAGCTTGATATTGAATTTGGGTACGATCTGTACAGGATAGGTGGGAGCCGTGGAGGCAGGAGCGCAAGCTTCTGCGGAGGCGCCGTTGGGATACCACCCTGATCGTATCTAGGTTCTAACCTGGTGCCCTTATCGGGTACGGGGACCGTGTCAGGCGGGCAGTTTGACTGGGGCGGTCGCCTCCTAAAGAGTAACGGAGGCGTTCAAAGGTTCCCTCAGAATGGTTGGAAATCATTCGCAGAGTGCAAAGGCATAAGGGAGCTTGACTGCGAGACCTACAAGTCGAGCAGGGACGAAAGTCGGACTTAGTGATCCGGTGGTACCGCATGGAAGGGCCATCGCTCAACGGATAAAAGCTACCCTGGGGATAACAGGCTTATCTCCCCCAAGAGTCCACATCGACGGGGAGGTTTGGCACCTCGATGTCGGCTCATCGCATCCTGGGGCTGAAGTAGGTCCCAAGGGTTGGGCTGTTCGCCCATTAAAGCGGTACGCGAGCTGGGTTCAGAACGTCGTGAGACAGTTCGGTCCCTATCTGTCGTGGGCGCAGGAAATTTGAGAGGAGCTGTCCTTAGTACGAGAGGACCGGGATGGACGTACCGCTGGTGCATCAGTTGTTCCGCCAGGAGCATGGCTGAGTAGCTACGTACGGACGGGATAAGCGCTGAAAGCATCTAAGCGTGAAGCCCCCCTCAAGATGAGATTTCCCAATTAGTAAGACCCCTTGAAGACGACGAGGTAGATAGGTTGGAGGTGGAAGTGCAGCAATGCATGGAGCTGACCAATACTAATCGGTCGAGGGCTTATCCAAAATTTCTATCACGCAGATTCGTTTCGGATTCAGTTTTCAGGAATCAAATTCCTGAAGCATTTACGCTGTAAATGCCCGTTTGGTGGCGATAGCGGAGGGGTTCCACACGTACCCATCCCGAACACGACCGTTAAGCCCTCCAGCGCCGATGGTACTTGGACCGAAGGGTCCTGGGAGAGTAGGACGCCGCCAAGCGGACCATCCACACACACTGTGGTATTTTTTTTGCCCTAATTGGTTACATATTCCCTGATAGCTCAGTTGGTAGAGCACTCGACTGTTAATCGAGTTGTCACAGGTTCGAGTCCTGTTCGGGGAGCCATATGGAGAGGTGTCCGAGTTTGGCCGAAGGAGCACGATTGGAAATCGTGTAGGCGCCACAAGCGTCTCGAGGGTTCGAATCCCTCTCTCTCCGTAGCGTTACCTCCCTGCAAAGGGATGAGAACCCTCCGTGGTTCGTTGGAGCATAAGCTTCGTTAGCACTACATCGCAATCTCGTAACGAAGTGAAGAGTATCCCTCTCTCCGTAGCAATACTTTTCATACAGCATGGCTCGTTGGTCAAGGGGTTAAGACACCTCCCTTTCACGGAGGTAACATGGGTTCGAATCCCATACGAGTCACCACTATTTTCTTTGAATGATGGGATGAGAATTCCCTGGGTTCGTTGAAGCTTAGGCATCGTAAGGAATACTTCGCAATCTCGTAACGGAGTGAAGAGTATCCCATACGAGTCATATATGGAGGCTTAGCTCAGCTGGGAGAGCATCTGCCTTACAAGCAGAGGGTCGGGGGTTCGAACCCCTCAGCCTCCACCATCTATCTTAACCGAATAGATTTTGTACAATGACGCGGGGTGGAGCAGCCCGGTAGCTCGTCGGGCTCATAACCCGAAGGCCGCAGGTTCAAATCCTGCCCCCGCAATTGTTCCCCACAAAGTGAAGATGTGCTCTATAGCATATTCCGAATACTTTCCGGGGGGCCCCAAACGCTAAATCTGGAACCGTGGTGTAGTTGGCCTAACATGCCTGCCTGTCACGCAGGAGATCGCGGGTTCGAATCCCGTCGGTTCCGCCATTTTAAATGGTATTAAGACTTAAGGGATTGAGCATCCTATATCTCGAAGTATAGAGTATCCATCCGATTCCGTAGTACTTTGCTAATTATAATATTGGGGATTAGCCAAGCGGTAAGGCAACGGACTTTGACTCCGTCATTCATAGGTTCGATTCCTATATCCCCAGCCATCTTTTTCGGATTGTTTCTCTTATGAGAGCCATTAGCTCAGTTGGTAGAGCACCTGACTTTTAATCAGGGTGTCGAAGGTTCGAGTCCTTCATGGCTCACCATTTTCTTGTAACGTGTGCGCGTGTGGCGGAATGGCAGACGCACCAGACTTAGGATCTGGCGTTTCACGACGTGGGGGTTCAAGTCCCTTCACGCGCACCATGTTTTTGCGGACGTGGCTCAGCGGTAGAGCATCGCCTTGCCAAGGCGAGGGTCGCGGGTTCGATTCCCGTCGTCCGCTCCATATAGATTTTGCGCCCTTAGCTCAGCTGGATAGAGCGTTTGACTACGAATCAAAAGGCCGGGAGTTCGAATCTCTCAGGGCGCGCCATTACTACTTCATTGAATTAACAAAGTGTCCTTCAGATTCGAACGAGTTCGTTGGAGCATAAGCTTCGATAGCACAACTTCGCAATCGGATGCGTAGCATCCGTATCTCTCAGGGCGCGCCATTTTTATTAACGGGATGTAGCTCAGCTTGGTAGAGCACCTGGTTTGGGACCAGGGGGTCGCATGTTCAAATCGTGTCATCCCGATATTTCATTTCACCTATGCGGGTGTAGTTCAATGGTAGAACTTCAGCCTTCCAAGCTGATAGCGTGGGTTCGATTCCCATCACCCGCTTATATTTGTATCATCTGTGTCCGTCAGCCCTATGGGGAAGACGGACTTTTTTGTTGTATTAGGAAACTATAGTTTCCTGCTGCTGTGGAAAAGGTGTGTGTAAATTTGTAGATGAGAGTTCTTGGAAGGATTCGTAGAATGACTTCGATGCTGAATGTGACTGAAGGCTAAAGGTATGCTTAAACTGAATACAATGGGCAGGCATAGCGGCATACGGCCTGAATGTATGTGAAAAACAGCATACATTCGGTGCGCCCGCAAGCAGGCACACGGACCAAATGTATGTGGAAAACAGCATACATTGCGCCCGCAAGCAGGCACACGGACCAAATGTATGTGGAAAACAGTATACATGGCGCCCGCAAGCGGGCACACGGACCAAATGTATGTGGAAAACAGTATACATTGTGCTCGTAAGCAGGCATATGGATCAAATATATGTGGAAAACAGTATACATTGTACTCGTAAGTAGGCATATGGATCAAATATATGTGGAAAACAGCATACATTGTGTTCGCGCAAAGGTAATTTTATTCATCCGTTAGGATGATTTTGTCTTGTCCTTTATTTAGGAAATGTGTGCGGAAATCCGAATACAATTGATGCTGCTCCAATGAGAAATGGGCTCTACGCTCCGCAGGCCGTAACATTTAGAGAAATCCTGCAAGAAGTGCAGGAATACTGCTCAATAGAAGCGCCGGATTCAGAAATCCTGCATGAAATACAACATTGCCAGCGCTAATTTGTACTAAACACCGGAATTCCTGCAAATGATGCAACAATGTACCGTAGCCCGTAACATTTCTAGAGAAATCCTGTAAGATGTGCAACAATTCGGCTCCGATCAAGCGGGCGGTGAGAGAGAACGCTTAGAATTGACAAGAGGCAGGGACAGGAGTGCCACCATGAAAGGAAAAATACTTCAGAACGCGTGTGACCAACCGAATACATTCGCTGCTGAAGAGTTATATGGGGGCGGATGTGTGTGACCAACCGAATACATTCGCTGCTGAAGAGTTATATGGGGGCAGATGTGTGTGACCAACCGAATACATTCGCTGCTGAAGAGTTATATGGAGGCGGATGTGTGCGACCAACCGAATACATTCGCTGCTGAGGAGCTATATGGGACGGATGCTATACGAAAAACCGAACACAATCGAATTCAGAGGTATCAATGTGCCAGAGCGCAAAGGGCTGTAGCTGTTAAGCGGCCGCCAAAAGGCAGAGAGATGGTGAGAAGGCAGGTTGATGGAGAAAAGTGTGCTCCCTGTAAGCGTGGTATAGAGGTGCCAATATCGTTTACCCGCTGGGGGATTTTGTTGTAAGGGCCGGGATTGCAATAGTATTGAAGGGCGTTATGTTTCTATAGAACTGATATAGTATAGCTATTGGACTATTGGATCATAGGCAACACTTACTTGGAAGCTGAGGAGCATTTGTTATGACAGACAAAGTAATACGGATTTTTAGAATCATTAACGCCATTCAGTCGAACCCGGGGATTACCGCAGCAGATTTGGCCTTTAGGTGCGAGGTGAATATTAGAACGATCTACAGGGATCTTGAGGTGATCAGCCACTTTGCACCGGTTACGAATGAAGGAAGAGGTACGGGCTACCGGTTCATGGGGAAATTCTTTTTGTATCCGCTGGATTTCTCGGAGCAGGAGTCGCTGGCGTTCTCTTTGCTGCCTTCGGTGCTGAACCAGGATAGAATTCCACCGGGGTTTCATTCTGCGTATGACAAGGTGATGGGTACTCATCAGAAGGAGAAATCGCGGCAAAATGGCCTGCTGGAGAATATCGCGGATATTATTCAAATGGGTACCCCGGCCTACCGCAAGGAGAGCAGGAACTTCCTGCAGCCGCTTATTGGAGCAATCCTGGAGCAGCGCAGTATCCGCACGGTGTACCACTCGCAATCAAGCAATGTCACTACAGCGCGGGAGATTGACCCGTATTATCTGATTCCGCGGGATCAGCGCTTTTATCTCATTGGCTATTGCCATCTGAAAGGCGCAATCCGCACGTTCCGGATCAGCCGGTTTGAGCAGGTGGAGATGACGGCGTCCACTTTTGATAAAGGGAATTTCAATATTAAGCAGTATCTGAAAAATACTTGGTCGATCAACCGGGGGACCCGGAATGTCACGTTCAAGGTACGGTTCGATCCGGAGGTGGCACGTTACATTAAGGAAGAGGAGCTGTTCGTACAGCCGCGGATGAGCGAAGAAGGCGATGGAACGCTGCTCTTTGAAGTCACGGTTAATAATGAGAAGGAGTTCATCAAGTGGATTCTACAGTATGGCCCGAATGCGGAGATTCTGGAGCCGGTGTCGGCCAGGGAGCGCTTGAAGGAGCGGCTGGAGCAGTGGCTGGATGTGTATCAGCAGTAGCCGCAGACTACAATATTACATAATATGGAATAAAAATGTCGAAAAGGTTAGATTGAATAGCTCAACTGGAGAATAAAGAGGTTTTTAGCGATATATATGTCTGGAATGAATTGACCGGAGCGGTGAAGCAGGTTATTATTGGAATATAATGGAATGATAGGAGGCGAGATAGAAATTGCTGGAACTGGATGGGATGAATGAAGACTCTTTGACAGATATGCTTAAGGTCTCGTTCTCATGGGAGAACTGGGCGGCAATTCTCGAGATTTCAGACAAGCTCTTTGAACTTGCAGTTCTAACCTACGGCTCCCATCAACAGGGTGCAAAGAAGTATTATTTGAAAAAAAATATAGTGTATTATCTCGGTTACAGTGCGTGCATGAAGGGGATTGCCTATCAAAAGCTCGGTAACCTCGCTGAATCAAGAAAGTGTATAGGCTTGTATTCGGATTTGAGCTGGATCACGGATGAGGATCAGGAAGCTGCCGCAGAAGTGGAATACTACAGGAACATTGCGATAGCCAACACCTTCGTCATTGATCTGCTGGAAGGGAAGGTAGAAGTTCTCCCTGATTATGTTGAATTCATTCGCACAGGGGACCAGGAAGAGCTGCTTGCCTGCCTGATTACTGTGCTGGAATCTGCCATTAAGTACAACTTTTCTATCGACTGGGTACTGGATGAATTCAATGAGCCGCTACAGGAACTAAGCTGCAGAGAGAAACAGGAAGATATCCGATACTACATAGACTACATGCATCTTAGTGCAATTTATTTGTATAAAAGGGAGAAAATTCATGATGCAATTAATTTGACTCTCTATATTTTGGTAATAAGTAGTAAACTTTATGACGGGACAGGCTTTAGGAAGATCGTGTCGTTTTATGAACATATCCGAAGCCATGCGACCGCAGAACAACAAGAATCTTATCAAAATATAATGAAAAATATCTTAGAGAGGGAGTTTTTAAAAGATGAAAAAGGCGATCTCGTTATTAACAGCCGTATTGTTGATTAGCGCAAGCGTAGTGGTTACAACGGCAAGCGCAGGCGGTCACTTATCCGCATCCTCCGGCAATATTTCTATTAACAATCACGGAGCAGGCCACTAGTCTATTATCTCTCTGTCTCATGAATCTGGAAATATAAGCTGCATATCATGCAAAAAAGGGGTAAGCGACGATGCTTATCCCTTTTTTGCTGTGGATAGGGGTTACTCTGTTACTGCTAATCCCAGTCCTTCTGCAATTCGCCGGCCAAACTCCGGATCGGCTTTGTAGAAGTGGCCAATCTGGCGGAGCTTGATCTCCTCAGACTCTACTGGAGTCATGGCACCTACAATATTGCTTACGAGCCGGGCCCGCTCCTCTTCGCTGAGCAGACGGTACAGGTCACCCGGCTGGGTGTAGTGGTCGTCATGGTCATAAGACACGCTGTCCGCCTGGCCGGAGACTTCAAAAGCAGCCGCTTTATGCTGCGCTGACTCGGTTGCCCCGCCGGAGCTGTTGGGCTCGTAATAGACGGAGCCTCCCCCGTTATTCGTAGCATTCATCGCGCCGTCGCGCTGATTATTGTTGACCTCGGCGACCGGCCGGTTAATCGGCAGGTGGTTATGGTTCGCACCTACCCGGTAGCGGTGGGCATCCCCGTATGCGAACAGGCGGCCCTGAAGCATTTTATCCGGAGAAGCCTCTATGCCTGGAACGAATGAGCCGGGGGAAAAGGTGGCCTGCTCCACTTCGGCGAAGTAATTCTCAGGATTGCGGTCCAGCACCATGCGGCCAACCTCAATCAGCGGATAATCCTTCTGTGACCACACCTTGGTTACATCAAACGGATCGAAGCGGTAGGTGTCGGCATCCTCCACAGGCATAATCTGCACATGCAGCCTCCAGGCCGGGAAGTCCCCGGAATCAATGGCGTTGAACAAATCGGCTGTATGATAATCTGGGTTCTCCCCGGCTAGCTGTGCTGCCAGTTTAACATCGAGATTCTTGACGCCCTGCTCTGTCTTGAAGTGGTATTTCACCCAGACGGCTGCGCCTTCGGCATTCACCCACTTGAACGTATGGCTGCCGAAGCCATGCATATGGCGGAGAGTAGCCGGAATGCCGCGGTCAGACATCAGAATCATCACCTGGTGCAGAGACTCGGGGGAGAGGGACCAGAAGTCCCAGACCGCATTTGGGTTCTTCAGATGGGTCTGCGGATGACGCTTCTGGGTATGGATAAAGTCCGGGAATTTAATGGCGTCACGGATGAAAAAGACAGGTGTGTTATTGCCGACCAGGTCATAGTTACCTTCCTCGGTGTAGAATTTCACAGCAAAGCCGCGCGGATCACGCACGGTATCGGATGAACCCAGTTCCCCGGCTACGGTAGAGAAACGGATGAACATCGGGGTGCGTTTGCCGACTCCGGACAAGAAGGCAGCCTTCGTATATTGGGAGAGATCATTGGTGACTTCAAAATAACCATGGGCACCGGCACCTTTGGCATGAACGACCCGCTCGGGAACACGCTCACGGTTGAAGTGGGCCAGCTTTTCCAGTAAGTGGACGTCCTGCAGTAGCACGGGGCCGCGGGCACCGGCGGTCATTGAATTCTGGTTGTCGCCTACGGGGGCGCCCCAGCTAGTCGTTAGCTTGTTGTTATTGTTTGTGGTCATGAACACAATCACCTCGTATAGGATTTGATTTTAGATTAAGTATAAGTTCTATAATAGCAATAATTTAAATAAAATCAATCCTTTTTTATAATTATTATAATTAAGCTTATGTAGAAGAAGGATGGTTGATGATACTAATGCAACAAAAAACTCCCGCCCGCAGCAGCGGACAGGAGGAGGCATTCGTGAACAAATGCGGAGCAGTAAGGAGACGAAGTTGACGGGAGCAAGAACTACTGCAAGTTAGCTGATGATACCAAACTAATACGAGTTAGCTTGTGATATACATCCGGTTATAGTATTCATCCAGCATGCGCTTGGTGGCGAATTCGATGCGGGTGGTCTCGATGCTGCGGTGCATCATCTGCACCCACTTGGCCTGATCCTCATAGAAGACCGGGAGGACGCGGTTCAGCAGGGTCTCGTACAGTGCATCGCTGTCATGCTGGTCAAGCACCGCAAAGTCGGTGGTCTCGAAGCCGTCGCCGATCTGCCAGCCGTTCTCGCCGTCGATGCAGGCCTCCGGCCACCAGCCGTCCAGGATGGAGCAGTTCAGGACGCCGTTCATGGCGGCCTTCATCCCGGAGGTTCCGCTGGCTTCGAGCGGTCTGCGCGGATTGTTCAGCCAGATGTCAGAGCCGCGGGTCAGTTGGGCTCCGATGGTCATATCGTAGTTCTCCAGGAAGACTACGCTCTTCGGATATTTGCGCATCATAGCTACAAGGTTGCTGACGATCCGCTTGCCGTTGTCGTCCAGCGGGTGCGCCTTGCCGGAGAAGACAATCTGGATCTTGCCGCTCTCCAGGTACGGCTCTATAATGTCCGGCTGGGAGAAAATCAGGTCACTGCGCTTGTAGGGAGCGGCGCGCCGGGAGAACCCGATCAGCAGCTGGTCGGCATTCAGGGCGATGCCGGAGCGTTCCTCGATGAAGCCGATCAGCTCCTGCTTGATCTCCTTGTGCACGGCCCACAGGTCGCCGCCCTCTTCAAAAGCGCGGGTCATCCGCTCATCTACCCAGGTAGGGGTGTGAATCGCATTGGTGATGCCGATGATGGCAGACCGGCCGGCGACTTCCTTCCACATGGTGTTCGCGGTCTCGGCATGAAGCTGGGCAACCGCATTCGAGATCCGCGACAGCCGCAGGCCGGCAACGGTCATGTTGAAGGGTTCTCCGCCAATCCGCTCCATCTGCGCCCGGGTTAAGCCATTAAAGGCCCCCATGTATTCCAGCCGGTCCAGCGGATGGGTCTCGTTGCCTTCCTTAATCGGTGTATGTGTAGTGAACACAACCTCTTCCCGTGTAGCCTTCCAGGCTTCTTCAAAGGTACTGCCGCCGGACATCTTCTCCCTGATCAGTTCAATCGCAGCAAGCGCCGCATGCCCTTCGTTGAAATGATAGACATCGATCTTAATGCCCAGGGCGCGCATGGCCTTGACGCCGCCGATGCCCAGAACAATCTCCTGGGCAATCCGCTCTTCCCCGAACCAGCCGTAGAGCTGGCCGGTAATCCAGGCATCGCTGTTCTCCGGGATATCGGTGTCGAGCAAATAGAGCGGACGGTTGCCGAACCGGTCGGTTCTCCACACTTTGCAGACGACATCGGTCTTTCTGACTTTTACCGTGACCTTGACGCCCGTATCTTCCAGGAAGTCGTACACATAATTGTGGTAAGAGTCGTAGGGGTTGCCGTCCGCATCAATCTTCTGATCCGTGTAGCCCTGCTTCCATTTGAGTCCGATGGGGATAATGGGTGCCCCGATATCCTGCGCGCCCTTGATGTAATCTCCGGCCAAGATGCCCAGGCCTCCGGCGTACATTTTGAAGTCGGAATGCAGTCCGTACTCCATGCTGAAATAAGCTACTGACGGTAAGTGGTTGTCGCTCACTTGATAAGCCTCCTAAATGCGATTTAGATGGTAATGCGAATAAGAATTGCTGCAGGCTGTATCTAAGATGCAAACGTTTGCTCAATAAGGCAAGGCAGGATCTGGAAGCGATTGCACCATCATTCTAGCATAATTATCCTTAAAAAGCACAGCGAAGTTTCGGTGACGGCTGGCCGCCTGCGGAGCCGATAAATAAAATTTGATTAACCTGCCGGAAGGCCATAAGATAAGGGGAGAATAAATGTACAAGGTTCATCTAAATCATAAGCTAAACCCTAAATCAAACAATAAACCAAGTGGTGGTGTAAAGGATTGAGTATAGTCGTAATTGGAAGTCTGAATATGGATATGGTCGTGCGGGCAGAGCGTGCGCCGGAGGCCGGGGAGACCCTGTTCGGTCAGGGATTTGCTCTGTCTCCAGGCGGAAAAGGGGCGAATCAGGCCGTTGCGGCGGCCAGACTGGGCGCGGATGTGACGATGATCGGCAGAGTGGGGAAGGACGCCTTTGGCAGCGGGCTGCTGGAGATTATGGAGCAGGAGCGGGTGCATACTGCGTATATCTCACAGAGTGAATCCCAGGCTACAGGGGTTGCTTCCATTGTGGTGGACGGGTCCGGGGAGAACCGGATCATCGTAGTGCCTGGTGCGAATGTGGAGATGAAACCGGAGGATATTGAAGCGCTTGAGACAGTGATTAGCGGGGCCGGGATCGTAGTGATGCAATTGGAGACGGATCTGGCGATGTGCGAGGCTGCGGCAGCGATGGCGTCCCGGCACGGGATTCCGGTGATTCTTAATCCGGCTCCGGCCCAGCCGCTGAGCGATGAGCTGCTGCACCATGTGACCTACCTGACTCCGAATGAGACAGAGGCGGGGATTCTGGCCGGAATCTCTGTGGAGAGTGTGGAGGATGCAGAGCGTGCGGCCCGGATGATGCTGTCAAAAGGGGTCCGGCACGTCATTGTAACGCTGGGCTCCAAGGGGGCGTTAGTCGTGGATGCTGCCGGAAGCCGGCATATCCAGGGGTTCCCGGTGCAGGCGGTAGATACAGTAGCAGCCGGAGATTCCTTCAACGGGGCGCTGGCCTGGCAGCTGACCTGCGGCAGGACGCTGGACGAAGCGGTCCGCTTCGCCAATGCTGTCGGTGCGCTGGCGGTTGGCAAGACGGGGGCGATTGCTTCTCTGCCCAGACTGGAAGAGGTAGAGCAGTTCCTGAGTTCAGCTGCTGATGCGGAGCCGTAAGACCTGTAGTGGCCAGTAGATTCGGTGTGTGATAGAGGAAGCAGATGCTTATAGACAAATTAAGCGGGGAGCGTCAGAGGAAGCTCTGAGACTCCGGGTCCGCTAAGGAGCTGACACGTTTGAGCGGTACAGTAACTGTTAAGAATATAACCCTCGGAGAAGGGATGCCCAAAATCTGTGTTCCGCTGGTCGGAACGACGCGGACGGAGCTGCGTGCAGAAGCTGAGGCGCTAATCGCACTGGCGCCGGATGTGGTGGAGTGGCGCAGTGATTTCTTCACGGAGGTGGAAGATATTAATGCCGTGACCCAGGTGCTGGAGGACATTCAGCGCCTGCTGCCGGAGATTCCGCTGATCTTCACCTTCCGCAGCGCCAGGGAGGGCGGGGAGAAGGAGATCTCCTCAGCCTATTACTTCCGGCTGATCCAGGCAGCGGTAGAGAGCGGGCTGGTGGATATTGTGGATGTGGAGCTGTTCCAGGAGGAGGCGGAGGTCCGCAAGCTGATTGCCGCAGCGCATGGGCAGGCGGTGTTCGTGATTCTCTCGAATCATGACTTCGACGGGACGCCGTCCGAGGAGGAGATTGTCTCCCGGCTGCGCCGGGCGCAGGAGCTGGGCGGCGATCTGCCGAAGATTGCCGTAATGCCGCAAGGTCCAGCCGATGTGCTGACCCTGCTGGCGGCGACGAACCGGATGCAGGAGCAGTATGCGGACCGTCCGATCATTACGATGTCGATGGCCGGGGAAGGCGTGATTAGCCGGTTGGCCGGGGAGATCTTCGGCTCGGCGCTGACCTTCGGTGCGGCGCATAAGCCTTCGGCACCGGGGCAGGTGGCAGTTGCCGAGCTGCGCGGTGTGCTTACGCTGCTGCACCGCAGCTTGTAGCGGCTGCCGGTTCAGGCGCAGCAGGAATGGGGATAGAGGGGTGCTTCCGGCCGGTGAAACGGTGGAAGCACCCTTTTGCATACATGGAGAGTATTGCAAGTGGCGGACGGAGTTTGAAACTGTAGCTCTCCATGCCCTA
Organism: Paenibacillus sp. FSL H7-0756; assembly: GCF_038006765.1. Lineage (NCBI taxonomy): Bacteria > Bacillati > Bacillota > Bacilli > Caryophanales > Paenibacillaceae > Paenibacillus > Paenibacillus sp. FSL H7-0756. The sequence continues at coordinate 204,097 of NZ_JBBOVT010000003.1, forward strand.
CAATGGAGGCAACCAAGTAGAAGGGGCGGAGCGCCGATGACAGAATTGATCCTGGTTGTGGAGGATGAGGTGAGAATTGCCCGTCTGCTGCAGATTGAGCTGGAATGCGAGGGATACCGTGTGTCCATTGCCGGAAGCGGCCATCAGGGACTGGAGATGTACCAGGAGCAGCAGCCCGATTTGTTATTGCTGGATGTGATGCTGCCTGGATTCAGCGGTATAGAGCTGCTGCGGCGAATCCGGTCGGGAGATCCCGATACGCCGGTTCTGCTGCTTACAGCCAAAAGCTCGGTAGAGGATAAAGTGTCGGGCCTGGACCTTGGGGCCAATGATTATATTACGAAGCCGTTTCAAATTGAGGAGCTGCTGGCGCGTGTCCGTGCTGCGCTGCGGCTGGCCTCGGGGCGGAGGAGAGACGAAGCCGTCAACCTGCTGCTGGCAGCTGATCTGGAGCTGAACGAGGCTACGCGGGAGGTGAAGCGGGCAGGCCGGAGCATCGAGCTGACTCCCCGGGAGTTCGACCTGCTGGTCTACCTGCTGAAGAATAAGCGCCAGGTGCTGAACAGGGAACAGATCATGGCTGCCGTCTGGGGGTACGATTATTACGGCGATACGAATATTGTGGATGTCTATGTCCGCTATGTCCGCAAAAAAATTACGCTGGACCACGAGCCTGAATTGATTCATACCGTGCGGGGCGTTGGTTATGTGCTGAAGGATACCCCATGAAGCTGCGGAGCACCATTCATCTGTATTCCAGCGTGCTGTTCGCCGTGCTGCTTATCCTCATGAATCTGTTCATTTACGCCGTGTTCAGCCGGATGTCATTAGACAGCCAGCTTGGGCAGGCAACTGCCGAGACGGCCAGAATCGCTGACGCGATGAGAAAAGCGGGAGACGGGGTAACGGCACCGGAGCTGCTCCGGGCTTATGTACCGGTGGAGGGAATGCTGCGGCTGCTTAGTGCAGACGGAAGCGGACCGGCACCGGTTACCTCAGCCTCCGGGCAGGAGATCAGCCGGATGAAGCCGGTCTACTATTCCGCGAAGCAGGTGGAGCGGGTCCGGGTGGACGGACGCTTGTATGCGTTCGTGAGCGTTCCGGTCATCTGGACAGACGGGAACGTCCTGAATCTCCAGATGACCAAAAGCCTGGAAAGCACGATGGATACGTTGCGGGTGCTGCGGATGGTCCTGGCCGGGGCTACGCTTGCTGCGCTGCTTCCGCTGCTGCTCTCCAGCCGCCTGTTGTCGGGCTTGATTATGCGGCCCATCGTCCAAATGACGGCGACCATGCGGGAGATTCAGCGCAGCGGGAAATTCCGCAGGCTTCCGCTGGAAGCACACTCGAAGGATGAGCTGGTGGAGATGGGGCATACCTTCAACGAAATGATAGGCCTCTTGGAGAGTAATTATGTGAAGCAGGAGAAATTTGTGTCGGATGCCTCTCATGAGCTGCGCACACCGCTGACGGTGATTGAGAGTTATGCCAGTCTGCTGAAGCGCAGAGGGCGGGAGCACCCGGAGCTGTTCGAGGAATCGGTTGAGGCCATTCATTCCGAAGCTGTGCGGATGAAGGAAATGACGGAGCAGCTGCTGCTGCTGGCGAAGCACCCGGAGCAGTGGGAGCTGGAGCTGAAGCTGATGGATCTGGAGGAGCTGGCCCGTTCTTCGGCGAAGGCTTTTCATAATGCTTACGGGAGAGAGGTCGTAGTTCAGGTCAAGGGGCCGGCGGAGGGCTACAGCGATGAAGCGAAGCTCCGGCAGCTGCTGTTCATCTTCCTGGACAATGCCCGCAAATACAGCGATGAGCAGATAACTGTGCGTATTGAGGCTTCCGGGCAGGAACGGATGATTGTGATTACCGACCGCGGCATTGGAATTGCGCCGGAGGAGCTGCCGAAGATATTCGACCGTTTTTATAGAGTGGATGAGGCGAGAACCCGTGAGAACGGAGGGGCAGGCCTGGGACTGTCGCTTGCCGCAGAGATCGCGGGGGCGATTGGAGCAGAGCTGTCCATAGATAGTACGGTAGGTCTGGGAACCTCGGTGACAATCCGCATGGCTGCGGACCGCAGGGGAGGTGGACAATGAAGCAGAAACCAACGAACAAGAGCAAGATGTACAAGGCAGTCATAGGTATGGTTGTCTTGCTGCTGCTGGCTTGGGGTGCCTTCTGGATGTTCAGGAAGGATTCGGAGCCGCTGTTATCCAGAGATCAGGCTACGATGGCTGTGCTGAGCGAATATCCCGGCAAGGTAGACAATCTGAAGCTGCAAGCAGGAGCTTATGTGGCAGAGCTTCAGACGGAGCAGGGACGGTATGAGCTGAAGCTGGACGGAGTTACCGGCGAGATTCTCTCCATCGTGCTGCTGAAGCGCACGGACGAACCGGCGGTGCTGCCTACGCCTGCCGCTACTCCAGCTCCATCTGGCGGAGCTGCCGTTACCCCGTCACCAGTACCTTCTCCGGCGGCGCAGAGCGTAGTCTCCGAAGCAGAGGCTGTCAGGCTGGCTCTGCTTGAGGTACCGGGGGAGCTGGATGATGTGGATACGGGAATCGATGCGGCGGGCGCTTATTATCTGGTGGAGATTCATACTTCAGACGGACGGGAGGCCGTAGTCCAGGTCAACGCAATCTCGGGCCATATTATGTCTGTGACCTGGGAAGAGCCGGATGGAGAGGATTCCTAGTGTTCTGTTTATTTGTTTTCTCAGCGAATTCTAATGTTGCTCCCGCTGTTCTCTCAGATTGTAGCGTTATAGTTACTACATGAAGCAGCGAAGAATGAACTTAGGAGGCGTTAACATTGAAGACAAAGATATGGAGCAGTATCACGGCGGCAGCACTTATTCTCGGCGGCGCTTATGGTATAGGGGAGCTGAAGGGGAGTACGGCAGAAGCAGCTGCATCCGTGAAGAGCCAGAGTCAAACGTTGATCAGTGTAAGCCGAGCTGAGCAGATTGCCTTGAAGGCAGCTCCGGGACAGGTGGAGAGCATCGATCTGGAGAAGAAGGCCAGCGGCACGTTTTACGATATCGAAATTCAGCAGACCAAGCAGGAGATAGATGTCCGGGTAGATGCATATTCGGGAAAAGTGATCAGCGTGCGCAAGGATGCAGACGATGATGACTCTCATAAGGCAGCTCCGGCCTCAGGCGGGAAGCTGATTACCGCAGGCAAGGCGGCTGAGGTGGCTCAAGCTGCTGTGAAGGGGACGGTCACCGAGATTGATCTGGACCGGGATCACGGGGGCGCTGTCTATGAGGTTGAAATCAGGAACGGGCAGGTCAAGACAGAAGTAGGTGTCGATGCGTATTCTGCCAAGGTTGTATACACCGATACCGATTCCGACGAGGATGATGATTGAGCCAGAAGAGCGTTCCAGCAGGATAAAAGAGAGGCAGCCGTTAATCCAGCTGCCTCTTTGCTATGCCAAACGATTACGTCTGCTGGCTCGCTCCCGTATACACGTGGACAGCATCCCGCAGGAACGCGGCCATGCCCGGGCAGCGCTGGTCGTAATAAGCGGTGAATCGCTCATCCTCCACATACATCTGGGCCACACCGGCATGGGCTTCCTTGGTGTACGTATCCCAGTAGAAGCTTAGCCACTGACGGTGCAGGTCAGCGGCCTTCTGCGCCAGCTCGCTGGCCGAATCGCCATCCTCCATCGCCTGCTCCAGGGACGCGAACATGTCAGCCTCAAGCTGTTGAAGGGCAGCGTACTGCTCCTCCGTCATATGGCTCAGCTTGCGGTTCGACTGCTCCACAGCTTCCGCGCCGTATTTCTCCCGGATCTCCTGCCCGTATTTCTCTTCGTTATCTGCGATCAGCTTCTGCTTGAAGCCGGCGAATTTCTCCTGATTACTCATTGTAGTTCTCCCTTCTGTGTGTGCAATGGTCTGCTCGACGTTCGCGATGAGCCGGTCCAGCTGCTGTCTCCGCTGAAGCAGCTGGTCATGGTGCTCACGCAGGGCGCGGGCGCCGTCGAAGGAGGGCGAATGGATAATATCTCTTATCGCCGTAAGGCCGAGGCCCAGCTCCCGATAGAACAGAATCTGCTGCAGCAGGTCTACTTCGGCCTGGCCGTAGATCCGGTATCCTGAGGAGCTGATTCTGGCCGGCTTCAGAATGCCGAATTCATCGTAATACCGCAGGGTCCGTGCACTGATCCCCGCAAGTGTCCCCAGCTTTTGCACCGTATATTCCATGGTCTAATCTGCCTCCAATCTATCTTGGCGTATACAGCAGAGAACGGGTTCAAGGCGTTCCCGCCGGGTAAGCGGCCGCTTACAGATCTAACTGTACACTTTGACGTAACGGCAAGGTCAACTCTTATTTGGTAGAATAACCAGACTGCGGGGCGGGTAACCGGGGCGACTGAAAAAAGCGACTGGAAAAGCAAACAGCGGCAACCGCCCCGGCTATGCCTTGGGAGATTGCCGCTGTTGCGAGCGGGTATGGGGTTATTTCTTGCCAAGCTGGGCGGCGAAATACGCCTTAAGCTCTGCCAGCTTCCGGGGGTCCGCCAGGGCATCCTCCGCAGGGAAGTAATGCTCGGCGACCAGTTCCCAGGTGGGGACGATTTTCTGGGCAGTCATCGCTTTGATAGCGATCTTAACCGTCTTACGCTCCCTGGCGTTCGAGAAGGTATCGACATAATGCTGCGACCGCGCAAAGTCCAGCTCGCTGAAGACTGCGCGGAAGATCTCCGCCGTCATCTTGGCATCGTCCAGCGCGCGGTGGGCGGAGCCGGAAGGCTCCAGGCCGAGGAGGGCCATAGCCCCTTCGACGCTGATGTCGTTACTGAGGCCGCGGGCGCGCAGGACGCCCTTGAGCAGATCGAAGTAGGTGGCCTCCATCCAGTAGGCATCATCCATCTTGTGCATCCGCACATCCTGGATAATCCGTTTCATATCCTCGCCGCCCCAGGTTAAGAGCAGCACGCCGTCAGCACTCTGGTCGAGCCACGCTCTGAAGGCAGTAATCACCTTCGGGAACCGGCTGGCGACGTCGATATCCTCCTGGGGGATGCCGGTTTTTTTCTTGATGAATGAATTCAGGGTGGAGAAGTATATGGGCTTGATCAAGGCTGAGAATTCATCCTTAACCTGCAAAGAAGCGTCTAACCGGACCGCTCCGATCTCAATGACCTCCATAGGATGCTCGCTGGCAAATTTGCGGCCGTTGAATTCGATGTCCAGAATAATATAATCCACAGGTAATGCCTCCGTTTCAGTGACTGGCGCCAAGATTGCACGGAAATGCGCCGACCCTTCTATTTTAGCAAAAAAAGAGCTGTACAGATACCGGATGCCCTGTATCCGCACAAATTTGAATTTTCGTCCGGGGGAACGGGTTGATTTCTGCAAAATTGGGTAATGAACTAGATAATCTGTCGAATGGATCTATTGAGGTAAGGAGGGAAGGCCATGAAGCTGTATGTAACCGTCAAAAGCCTGGGCAAACGCAGGCCGGTGCTTGAGCGCAAGGAGCTGCTGCTTGCTGACCGTCCGCAAACGCTTCGCGCGCTGATCACGGAGATTGTGGCCGGGCAGGTGCAGGCTATGCTGGAGCGGCAGGAGCGGGGGGAACTGATCCCCTACTTGACTGCAACTGAAATTGCGGAGCAGGGCGATAACGGCAAGGTCGGGTTCGGCACGGTGTACGGTGAGACGAAGCCTGAAATAGAGCAGGCTACGGCTGCGGCACTGCTTGCTTACGAAGACGGATTGTACAAGGTGTTCGTACAGGAAGAGGAATGCGCCGCGCTGGATGAACCACTGGAGATTGAAGAGGGTAATGAGCTGACGCTGATCCGGTTCACGATGCTGGCCGGAAGATTATGGTGAGGGAGATGACAGGATGAAGATCGGAAATGAAGAGTGGGAGACTCAGTGGTACGCGGATGTTGAGAACAAAGCCAAGGGGCTGAAGGGGGAAGGCGCGGAATTGGCAGGCCTGCTCGCGGAGTTCAGCAAGAACCGCTACCTTCATGAAGGGGAAGATTCGCTGGACCGCTTCCTTGTTATCATGGATGATCGCGCTGCGGCGGCTCAGGCTGATTTTACCGGATACTGGGGGCCACTGATTGGGGTCATGCAGCAGCTGTACAGCGCACATACTGTTGAGCTTACAAGGTACATAGTTAATCATGCAGTGGAGTACCCTTATTCCATAGGGTATATGCGCCGGCCGTTCCGGACCAGGGAGGTTCAGGCGCACCGGATGCAGATCCTCCGCAAAATCAATGCTCTCATCTATATGGAGCTGATTGAATTCTCGCTGCCGGAGTATCTGCAGGGGAATCATGAAAAGGATTACAGTACATCCTACCGTGTGGATATTGCCGTTCCCGATGTAATAGCCTATGAGCTGGACCGTAGCGGCAGCGGAATGGAGGAGCTGCTTAAGGATGCGGTGTACGGGGACAACCAGGGGGCAATGCTCAGCCGCAATATGATAAAAGGTGCATTCCTCAGCCATAACCAGGCCGCTGTTCAGATGATTGGCGAGCTGCTGCTCGCTGCCCGGCTGCAGGAGGGACTGCGGCAGTCCATTATGGAGACGATGGATGAGGGAACGATAGCGAACAACCTGTATATGCTGAAGGTGATTCTGGACAATGATCTCGTGCGCTACAGCTCGGTGGTGCGTGCCTTGGGCGTATGGACAGGGATGGGCCTGGAAGCGCAGAACCAGCGGGTGGCAAAGCAACTGGTTGAAGGTGCCTATCAGGTGTTGACAGATGAAGCGCTGCGCGGGGAATGGCTGACCAGCGAGAACGCCAACCATGTCTACCTGAGCTTGTGGGCGACGGCAGTCTATGAGGAGAATGAGCTGATTGGCAAGGTGGATATCCTGATGGAACAGGGCCAGTCCTACCAGAAAATCGTAGCCCAGTATGTACTCTCGGGCAGCCAGAACCGGGAGGTGCGCCTGAGCAGCGCCCGGAAGTATCTGAGCGAGCAAGAGCCGGAGCTGCTGTACTGGATTCTGACGAACTATAATTATGATTATAACCGGATGTGGAGAGGGCCGAAGGATAATGGGCCGAAGATCGAGGTCGTAACCAGCCCGCAGCTTGAGGATAAAAGCGAGCGGCAGCGCGACTTCGGTCTGCTGAAGCACATCTTCCTGAACCCGGACAGCCGGGAGCTGACCGGTACCTCCAAGGTGCTGGATTTCCTGCAGGTCAGCTACACCCGTGATCTGCCGGTCCAGAAGATGCTCTATCTGATCTCCTATGATATGGACCCGGCCTGGGTCAATGAATTGCTGGCGCTGAAGGACAAGCTCAGCACGGACATACGGGGGGAGCTGCTGAATTACTTCGTGCAGCATACGGAGGATACCGTACAGCGCGAATTCATCTTCGTCAGCCTCTCTGACAAGAGCATAAAGAACCGGGAGCTGGCGTTGGACCTGGCGCAGGAGCTGACGCTGGCAGAGGATGAGCTGCTGATGGCCGAAGGGCTGCTGAAGCTCAAGACGGGTACGCTGCGGCAGAGCGTGACCCGGATGCTGCTGAATCAGCCGGATGAAGCGCTGAAGGACTCCGTCCGCAGACTGGTGCAGGGCAAGAATGCCCTGCAGCGGCAGGCGGGACTGGAGATTATGACGGTGCTGTTCGAGGATGAAGAGCGGCAGGCGCTGTTTGAAGCGGTGCGGCCGCTGGCGGATGAACTGGTGAAGCCGTCTGACCAGGAGCGTGAGCTGATCGCCAGGCTGAGCCGGAAGAACGAGTACACGAAGGCGAACGGCTTCGGCTTGTTCGATCCCAAGCAGTCCGAGAAGTGGCTGACGCAGGGGCCGGTGCTTGACGGATTCGCCTGGGATCAGGTGTTCAAGCTGTCCTTGGAGCAGATCAATACGTTCCTTAAGGGACTGGACAACACGATCCACAAGCACCGCGATGTGGAGTATGAGGTCGAATACTACAGCGGATACAAGGATACGCTGCTGATCGGGACCAACCTCAGACCGCTGCAGGGGTACTTAATTAACGATGAGGAGACCGTCAAATCCGCCCTTGAGCAGTACCCGCTGCATGAGGTATGGGCTGAATATTGGGATAAGAGCGGCTGGAGCGCCCGGGATCTGATAGAGCTGAACTTCTATATCAGCCTGGAGGAGCTGGATGAGACCCTGGAGAACTATGACGGCTACGATACCGTAGGGATCGATGATAAGGAACTAAGCAAGCAGAAGCTGCTGTCCGGCTGGCGTAAGGAGTTCGCGGGAGAGGTCTATCCGCTGGAGCAGGCCCAGGCTGTGATGAAGCTGGTGGACAAGCTGAAGTACAGATGGCAGGTAGAGTCGCTGCTGGATGCATTCCGCGCGGACCATAAGAGCCCTGAGGGCTTCCGTCTTGCCGATGGTGCGGTGAATGCGCTGCTGGCCGCGTTCCCGGAGGAGAAGCTTGCTGTGGACTGGCCTTTCCTGTCTGTGCTGGCAGATCCGTGGATCGATATGGTGCAGAAGCTATGGAACGGACCAGAAGAGTTCAAGGAGATGTTCCGTACCTGCTACAGGTTCGAGGGAATCAGCGGGGACGGAGAACGGTCCAGCATCATCGGGCTGAAGCACTATGTCCAGGCCTTCAACGATGGAATCATCGGCGAAGAGACGCTGCTTAAGGAACTGCTGCTGAGTACGGATGCACGCAACCATATGAGCTGGATCAGTTCACGCCGGTACGACTGGATTGAGAACAGTCCACAGATGGTTGCACTGCGTACACGGATCATTGACCGTCTGTTGGCCATTGAGCTGGGGCGCGGCGACCTGCCGACCGAGGTGACCGGCATGACGATGGGGCTGCAGCGGATCGAGGGCCTGGAGTACTGTATCCGCATCCTGTCCGGGCTCAACAAGGATACCTTCATACGCGGATATGTGTACGGCTACGGCAACAATATTACGAAGAAGGAATCCTTCAGCCATCTCCTTAAGGTATGTTATCCGCGCGAGGGCGACAATGCGGAGCGGCTGAAGACCTTGCTGCAGGAATACAAGCTCTCTGATCAAAAGCTGCTGGAGGCCGCCATGTACGCCCCGCAGTGGATCGAGATTATTGCCGAATACCTCGGCTGGGAAGGGCTGCGCAGTGCCGCCTGGTACTTCCATGCCCATATTAACGAGAGCTTCTCGGCCGAAAAAGAGACGGTGGTGGCGCATTATTCGCCGATCACGCCGCAGGAGTTCAATGACGGTGCCTTCGATGTGAACTGGTTCCAGTCCGCCTACAAGGAGCTTGGACAAGAGCGGTTCGAGCTGCTCTATGACTGTGCCAAATACATCTCCGCCGGTGCGAACCACCGCCGTTCCCAGCTGTTCGCCGACGCCACGCTCGGCAAGCTGAACCTGGAAGAGATGAAGCAGTCTGTAGAGCAGAAGCGGGGCAAGGATCATCTGCTCAGCTACAGTCTGATTCCGCTGAATGCAGACCGGGAGAAGGATATCCGCGAGCGGTATGAATTCATCCAGCGCTTCCTGGCCGAGAGTAAGAAATTCGGCGCACAGCGCCGTGCCAGCGAAGGCCAGGCTGCACAGATTGCCCTGGGCAACCTGGCTCGCAATGCCGGATATGCCGATGTCACCCGTCTGATCTGGGATATGGAGGCGCGCAAGCTGGACGATTATGCTGCGTACTTCGAGCCTTATGAGCTGGACGAAGAGACCTTCGTCTCGCTTAGTATCAATGAAGAAGGGCAAAGCGATTATGTAGTCACCAGCAAGGGAAAGGCGCTGAAGTCGGTGCCTGCACGCTTCAAGAAGCATGAGTGGATCGAGGCGTTGAAGGAGGCCAAGAGTGAGCTAACCGGACAATTCCGGCGCGCCCGGGCCGAGCTGGAGCGGTCGATGGAGTCCGGCAGCAGCTTCACACCGGCAGAGGTTGCCGGGCTGAGCCGGAATCCGGTGCTGGCACCGCTGATTAGCAAGCTGGTGCTGATGAGCGGCGATGCGCTGGGGTATTACGATGCGGATCAGGGAGCGCTGGTCAATCCTGCAGGCGAATCCACGGCCCTGAGCGGGGATGCGGCGCTGCGGATTGCCCATCCGCTGGATCTTTACCGCAGCGGACATTGGAGCCTGTATCAGAAGGATCTGTTCGACCGTCAGCTCCGCCAGCCGTTCAAGCAGGTCTTCCGCGAGCTGTATCTGCCAAATGAGGATGAGCTGTCCCATGGCGTGCTGTCCCGCCGTTATGCGGGCCATCAGGTGCAGCCGAGCAAGACGGTCGCCCTCCTGAAGGGGCGGCAGTGGACGGTCAGCTATGAGGAAGGGCTGCAGAAGGTGTTCTATGCCGAGAACCTGATTGTCCGGCTCTATGCCATGGCGGACTGGTTCTCGCCGGCGGACACTGAAGCGCCGACGCTGGAAACTGTGCAGTTCTTCGACCGGAAGACCTACAAGGGCGTGCCGCTGGATCAGGTGCCGCCTGTACTGTTCTCGGAGGTTATGCGGGATGTGGATCTTGTCGTCAGCGTAGCTCATGTCGGCGGCGTCGATCCGGAGGCCAGCCTGACGACAGTCGAGATGCGCCGGGTGATCGTCAGCGAGTCGCTGCGGCTGCTGAAGATTGAGAACGTCCGGCTGGACGGCAATTATGCGCGTATAGACGGTACACTGGGCGAGTACGCTGTGCATCTGGGCAGCGGCCAGGCGTACAAGCAGGCTGCGGGTGCCCTGTCCATTATTCCGGTGCATTCGCAGCATCGGGGCCGGCTGTTCCTGCCGTTCCTGGACGAGGACCCGCGTACAGCGGAGGTACTCTCCAAGGTCGTGCTGCTGGCTGATGATACGAAGATCAAAGACCCGCAGATTCTGACACAGTTGAGCAGCTGAGCTGCTGTGCAGTAAGGGTTGAGGGCTAAGCGTCTGCTTAGCCAGGAGGTATGGCACCGGTGCTGGATTTCAGCACCGGTGTTTTTTTGGTGCGGGGGAGAGAAGGTGCCTCTTCTGCTGGGCGAGGGCTCATGGGCCAAATGTATGCTAAAAACCAAATACATTTTGAGTGAGGGGCGCGTGGGCAGAATGTAATCGAAAAACCGATCACATTTTGCTGGTGAGGGGCGCGTGGACCGAATGTAATCGAAAAACCGATCACATTTTGCTGGTGAGGGGCGCGTGGACCGAATGTAATCGAAAAACCGACCACATTTTGCTGGCGAGGGGTGCCTGGGCGAAATGTAATCGAAAAACCGACCACATTTTGCTGGCGAGGGGTGTCTGGGCGAAATGTAATCGAAAAACCGACCACGTTTTGCTGGCGAGGGTGCGTTGGCCAGATGATATCTGTCAATCGGCCGGACGATATATTTTTCGCACATGCGCATTTTTCCACTAAGATTCCTGGACTATTATGCTACGTTTGTAGAATAAAAGGGATGAAAAGCAGGGGATCGGTCAGGCTATGGCGAATTTTGGAGGGGAAAGCGAGGAATGAGCAATGAAGAACAGGCTCCGCCAAAATCTGCAGTCGTTGCAAGACGCATACGCCTCCTTATGCGGATTGACAATTATTATTACCGATCAAGCGGATCAACGGATAACAGAGCCCTCCGGCTTAACCGAGATGGCAGCTCTGTTGTTCGGTTCTCCTTGTGCAACCGCTGAACATGCAATTGCCAACCTGCTGGAAAAGGTCAGAACGATATCAAAAACCATAGTGTATGAAACCCGCTCCGGGCTGAAAATGCTGATTACCTCCATCAGGCTCAGTAAACAAAGGCCGTATTACATTCTGACAGGCGTCTGGGTGGATGGTTGTACGAAGGAGCTGATTACCGCGAGGATTCATGAGAGCGTTCCCCCGGAGGAATGGGCGGACTGGATACAGGCGCTGGATAAGGTACCGGTACTGGACCAGGAGGGCGTTGCCAGGATCATTACCCAATTGGATATACTGGCTGATACGGTGCAGGCGCTGCTTGAACGGGAGCAGGGGGGAGAATATTCTGCGTATGACCTGCAGCTTTTGAATCTGATCTATCTGCTGGACCCGGCAAGCCCCGAGTGGCTGCAAGGAATACTGGGCATTATGGTACGCATTCTCGGAGTAGAATTTGCGGGCTATGCCATGAATGCTACAGACGGGGGCCAATTCACGGTGGTGGAGACAACCGGGATGCCTAAGGATAACTCCCTGCAGGGGTCTTCTTTTTTTTATGGAGAAGGATTTTTGGGGCAGGTGGGGCTCTCCAAGCAAATGGGGTATTGGAGAAATGCCGACCGCGATCTCCGGATTTCTTTTTTTGCTGCGCATGGGTTAAGGCCGAAGGTGTTAATCTGCTATCCCATCAAATACAAGGACAAGCTGTATGGATTATTGTATGCCGGAGATCCGGCCCGCCCGGAACTGACGGAGGAGCAGGCGGATATGGGCATGCTGGTGGCCCATCAGCTCGCTGCTTCCATGTATCATATGGAGAGTGAAGCGCTGTATGAACGTCAAAGGAAGAGGCATGATACCTATAAAGAAATTGTCCAAGGGATTCTGGTTACTCAGGATAAGGAGGATTACCTGCGGCTGTTCATTGAGTTTTTCCAGCAGCAGCTCGGCAGTCCGTTCATGTGCTTGTTATTACATACGCCTGACGAAGCCGGACTGAGGATCTATTCTTCCTCTTCCGCCCCGAATGAGCTGTATACCCTTTACGCTGAAGATGCTGAACAGATCTATTTCGCTGATGGGATACCGGGGTTCAACCTGCTGAACAAGCCTATTCGCCGGGAATGGAAGAGCTGGCAGCTGGTAGAGCACCCAATGGTGTTTGAACAAAGGCTGCTGGGGTTATTTACGGTCCAGTTCATTGATGAGGGGCAGCGGCGGGAATATGAATCGATTCTTCATATGACCAATGTGCTGCTAGTGACCAAACTGCTTGCACAGCAGCCTCAGGGCACCCCCTCCGTGACTGACCTTATGAGGCTGCTGCAGGATAATCTGCTGATGCAGCAGCCGGTAGTACATAGCAGAGCTGCGGATATCCGAAGGCTTGCACAGGACTTGCTGGAGCCGCTAAATCACTCTGCGGAAGAGATAGAATGGATTGGCCAGGCCGCGCTCCTTGCTCCATATCCTATAGGGCTGCTGATCAAATACCTGGGTGACATTCCTGCTGTATGTGTTCTGCGCCATATGCATTATTACCAGTCGGATTACAATGGGCAGGAGGATATAGGAGAAAGTTCCCACCTGTACTTGGCGAAGGTCTTGCTTTTGCTTACGAAGTACACGGAGCAGGGCGGCAGGCAATGGAAGGAAACATTTCCTATACCCGTACCCGAGCCGCTTATGCGTTCTTTTGAGCAACTGATAGCTCCTCCGACGGTTGCAGCGCAGCAAGAGGGAAGCGTAGGCTTTACTACCCGCGAAAGGGATATCCTCGATGGTCTGCTGACGGGCCTCAACAACAAGCAGATTGCGGAGAAGCTGTTTCTCAGTACGCATACTGTCAAGAATCACATCACCAAAATCTACGAGAAGCTTGGTGTACACAGCAGATCACAAGCTATCTCGCAAATGTATCAGGCCACTGGCAAAAGAGATACTTTAAAAAAGCAATGATTACGCAGGGTGTAAGCGTACATTGCTTTTTTTGTGCATGAAAGGAAAGAAGGCCTGTAGAAAAAAGGAATATAATGTCGAAACTTAGGAAGCTGTGGCGATAGGCGCAGAGGTCATAAGCTATACATAATAGGGGAAGCTTTGCAGGCTCGACAAATACATATTGAGGAGTGCTTCATTTGAAACTAAACATCCGCACCAAATTGTTGGGAGGCTTTCTGGTTATTGTAGCGTTGCTTATATTTATCAGCGGGCTATCGATTATGAAAATGGCGGGCATGAACAGTAACTCTCTACAGATGCAGAGCTACAACTTCCCCGCGCTCGTCAATGTTGCCGAGATTCGGACGGAGCTGTATAAGCTGCGCGGTGACTTGTTCAAGCTTGTCCTCGAAACCGATGATGCGGTGAAGGAGGAGATTCAGGCAGTTATTAAAGCGGATCAGGACAAGATTGCTGACCGCATGAAGGTCTATGGAGAGCTCGCACTGAATGCGGATCAACGGGCTGCGTTAGAGAGCATTAAGCAGAGCGTGGATAACTATAACCAATCCGTACCCAAAGTCCATGAACTGCTGGATAAAGATCAGAATAAGCAGGCTTACGGCGTCTTGATCGACGCAATACCTGATCTGCAGAAGGCTCAGGATACCGCTGATCTGGCCGTCAGTAATGTCATCCAAGGCGCAGACGACCGGATTGACTCCACGGTTGCCAGCTTTAATTCCGGAAGATTGATGATCCTGGTCATCTCCAGCATTGCCGCAATTGCAGCCGTTGTGCTCGGTGTCGTGATCTCGCAGGGCATCGTCGGTCCGGTATCCAAGCTGCTCGCTGCCATGGTCCGCATGGCGGATGGAGATCTCAGAGAAGAAATTACCATTAAGAACCGGGATGAGTTCGGCAGACTGGCCGCAGCAGCCAATGAGATGATTACCAGTCTGCGCAAGCTGATTGGCGGGACTGTTGAGGCTGCGCAGAGTGTAGCCGCCTCCTCTGAGGAAATATCCGCAACGACTGAAGAAATCGCCAGCGGCAGCCAATCCCAGGCTCAGGCGGCGCAAAACATCAATCAGCTGGTTCAGGATCTGACCCGGGGCATTGATGAGGTTGCCAAGAATGCCGAACAGGCATCGGAGCTGTCCCTGCTGACACGCCAGGGGGCTGAGGAGGGAAGCACTGCGGTAAAAGAATCGGGCCTCGGCATGAGCAATCTGTCGGAGAAGATGGAACTGCTTGAGCAGGATTCCCAGAAGATCGGAGAGATTATCGAGGTCATTGATGAGATTGCTGAGCAGACCAATCTGCTGGCGCTCAATGCAGCGATTGAGGCAGCGCGTGCCGGTGAGCAGGGACGGGGCTTCGCCGTTGTCGCCGATGAGGTCCGTAAGCTGGCTGAACGGAGCAGTGAAGCGACTAAGCAGATTGCCCTGATCATCCGGGTGATGCAGCAGAATACGGTTCTGAGTGTGCAGGCTGTTAGTGACGTATCGGCCCTGTCCGAGCGTACAGAGCGGCTGATCGACGGTATCGTTACCCGTGTCAATGATACTGCCCAGCAGATTACAGGCATCGCTGCGGCTTGTGAGGAACAGGCGGCGCAGACGAACGAGGTACTGCTGTCGATTGAGGCTATAGCGGCCGGAAGCCAGGAATCCGCAGCGGCAGCAGAGGAGACAGCCTCCTCTTCACAAATGCTTGCCTCCTTGGCGGATGAACTGAATAGCTCTGTCTCGGTGTTCAGATTGTAAGGGGGGAGTAAGTTATGCTGGCTGCACGAACGGAGCAGTACATCATATTCCGGCTGGTACAGGAGAAGCTGGCCATCGATATTCGGGAGATTGACGAGATTATTAAGATGGAGCCTGTCACGGCTGTGCCTAACAGCAAGTCTTTTATTAAGGGCGTTATTAATTTACGCGGTAAAATTATACCGGTGATCAGTCTGTGCAGGAGGTTTGGACTTGCAGAATCTCCACCGGATACCCGCTCTAGGATCATTGTGGTGCATTACCGGCAGGAGGCCATAGGCATTATGGTGGATTCCGTAGAGAAGGTGGCTTCCTTCCAGCAGGTGGAGCCTCCTCCGGAAGCTCATGAAATGCAGGGAGTGCAGTACATGGACGGAATCGGAAAGTGCCCTGAGGAGCTGATCAGCATTCTGAACATTGGGCGTGTGCTAAGTGACGGGTGAAGGCTAACGCATGAAGGAGGAGAGGAGAACAGATGAACGAGTTTCATAATATGATGTACTTGGGCGTTTTTCTGGATGAAATGGACGAGCAGCTGCGGTATTTGGATGAGGCCCTGCTCATGCTGGAGAGCAAAGGGTATCAGAATGACATTATTCAGAGGATCTTCCGGGTCGCCCATACACTTAAGGGCTCATCCGCAGTCATGGGATTCAAGCAGCTTAACCGGCTGACGCATCAGATGGAGAGTGTGTTTGAACTGCTCAGGGGCAGACAGCTTGCTGTAACCTCCGAATTATTGAACATTCTCTTTGACTGCGTAGATTTCATTAAGGAGCTTCGTCAATCCATTCTGAGCGGTACATTGGTGGAGGGGGACACCTCAGAGCTATTGCGCCGGTTAAAAGAGGTGCGGAAGACAGCGGCCGAGTCCCCCGTGCCTGTTACAGAGGGGCTTCCGCAGGGAGGAGCGGGGGCTGCGCCGGATATTATCTTCGATGATATCCGCAAAGAGCAGATCCAGGCGGCCATAGATCAAGGCTCTATGGCTATAGCGGTTCATATTCAACTGGCTGCTGAGGAGCCGATGAAATATGTCCGCGCGAAGCTTGTAGAGGCCAAGCTGCGGGAAACGGGCGAGGTGGTTGCCGCCTACCCCGAGCTGGAATCCATCGAGAGGGATGCACAGTTCTCCGGTACCATTGCGTATATTCTGCTTACACAGCAGTCCCGGCAGAATATTATGGCCTGTCTGCAGGAAATTTCACAGATTGAAGTTATACATACAGAGCTTATTACGGGAGCGAACCTGAACACCTTCACAGAAGGCAAAGGAGCTCAGAAAACCAGCAGCTATGCGGCCCAGACCGTCCGTGTGGATGTGGAGCGGCTGGAGGGGCTGCTGAATCTGGTAGGAGAGCTGATCATAGATAATACCAGGCTGCACAGTGTCCGTTCCCGATTAAGCGAGCAGTTCAAGAGCAATAGTGATGTTCATCTGCTGAATGATATCGCAGGACACTTGAATATGGTTATCAGCGATCTTCAGGAGGGGATGATGAAGACCCGGATGCTGCCGATGGAGCATCTGTTCGGCCGCTTCCCCCGGATGATCCGGGATTTGGCGCAGAAGTCGGACAAGGAGATCGAATTCATCATTGAGGGCAATGAGACCGAGCTGGACCGCAGCTTAATTGAGGAGATCAGCGATCCTCTGATTCATATTCTGCGCAACGCCGTGGACCATGGACTGGAGCTGCCGGAAGAACGGGCAGCTCTGGGCAAGCCGCGCAAGGGAACTATTACTCTGCGGGCAAGCCATCAAGGGAATATGATTGTAATTACAATATCGGATGACGGCAGGGGCATTGATACCGGCAAGGTCAAAGAAGCCGCTGTGCGCAAAGGCTTCGTCACCGCCGAAGAAGTGAAGCGTATGACGGAAAAAGAGCTGGTGATGCTGATTTTCCGCTCTGGTATCTCAACAGCCCGTACGGTTACAGATTTATCCGGCCGCGGAGTGGGCATGGATATTGTCAAAGCACATATAGAGAAATTAAATGGCATCATAGATATTGAGACGGCTCTTAATCAGGGGAGTGTATTCACGATCAAGGTCCCGTTGACCCTTGCCATCATCCGCTCCCTGCTGGTAAAGCTGGGAAGCAGCACCTTTGCCATTCCGCTAATTAATGTCATTGAAATATTCAGAATGAAGACTGAGGATATTGTTACCATTCAGGGACAGGAGGTCTGCCACTTCCGTGATCAGGTGCTTCCGCTTGTCCGTCTGCATAGTATGCTGCAAGTGGAGGAAGAAGAGCCTACGGTGAACAGCAGACTGTTCGTAGTCATTGTCGGCTTCGCGGATAGGCGGGTCTGTCTGGTGGTAGATGAGACGATCGGCAATCAGGAGATTGTTATCAAGTCACTGGGGAATTACATAGGCGGCGTTCCATATATCGCAGGCTCAACCATACTTGGCGACGGCCGTGTGGCCCATATCCTGGATATAGGTTCAATTGCAAGGGAAACAGGCTCAGCCTGCGATACACTGCTCCAAGGGAACACAGTTACGGCAGAGAATCAGGATAGTCAGAGCGAGAAATACATTACTTTCAAGCTGGAAAAGCTGGATTTCGGGATTCCGATCCGGCAAATGAAGGAAATTGTGCCTGTTCCGGAGATTCATTCGCTGGTGTCCGCCCCGGCTCATGTCCTGGGGATGATCAATCTGCGCGGATTGCTGTTCCCGGTCTATGATATACGGCCCAAGCTCGAAATGGACTGCGGTGAACAGACCGCCGGCTCCCGGATTCTGATCTGTGAGGTGTCGGGACAGGAGGTAGGGGTGTGGGTGGATCAGGTGTCAGCGGTGCAGCTGCTGCCCAGAGAGCATATGGATGAGGCGCCGGATCACATTCTCCAGAACCCGGAGGTACTGGATGCCGTCTATAAAGACAACCATCAGTTTATTCACTTGCTGAATCTGGAGAATATATTGGACCTGGATACCTGCATTTTTACCGGTCACGGATCACATGACCCAGCCCTGGTGTGATCTCGCTGAAGCCGGCCATGTGGCGGGACTGGCAGGGGATCGGCCGGGCGCTGGCGGTCATGAGGATATTGCAGAGATCAGCCCTGCCCTCTCCCGGAAGCACGAAGGTTCTGGTATATGGATACACTTCACAGAGTGTCGTATGGATGGCACTGATTAAGCGGTCATTGCCGCTGCGGCCCATCAGATTCATGATGATCTGGCCGTGCCCGTTCAGCTTGGCACGGGTAAGGCGGAAGAATTCCAGCGTAGTGAAATGAGGCGGCGTCCCGGCAGCGGTGAAGGCATCGAGCAGGATATAGTCATGGCCTTGGTCCGGCGCGGCTTCCAGCAGGCTGCGGCCGTCACCGATCAGGACGTTATCCTGCGTGTAGCCAAAGCGGGTTCTGCTGTATTCCACCACCTTCGCGTTCACCTCAGCCACCGTAAACTGCTTCTCGGCGAAATAACCGGCTATCGTACCAATCCCGTGTCCGATCAGGAAGACATGCTCGAAATAAGGATTCCCCGCTTCCATCAGATGGATCATCGCCCGGGGATACTCGAAGATCACCCGGCGCGGATGGTCCAGATCCAGTGCGCCCTGAACGGCTTCCCCCGAGAATTGCAGAACCCGGAACCGGCCGGTCTCGCCATATAGCTCGGTTGTATCGTAGACCTCGATGTCCTGAGAGTCGTGGTTAGTATGGGATGGTGCGTGCAAGCGGATCAGACTCCTTCTCCAGATGGAATTCGTTACAACCTTCATAGTAACATAAAGCAGCCGCAGGAAGGCCTTCCTGCGGCTGCTTGTGTGGGTCAGAGACGGCTTAAGTTTGCTTAATGTACCAGACTCTCAAGTTCCGGCTGCAGCTTGTGCCGCAGGGCGTACAGCATGGCGGCACCGACCAGGAAGGCGGCGGCATCGGCAATGACCAGCGACCACACCACGCCATGGAAGCCGTTCATCCGGTTGGCGAAGAAGAGTACAGGAATCAGTGTGACCCCTTGAATAATCGACATTACGAACGCGGCTGTTCCCTGCGCGGTGGCCTGGAAGATGCCCATGAACAAGGTGGTCAGCCCTGAAATGAATAAGGACAAGAAGGTGACATGCAGAATGTAGCTGCCCATTTCAATCATTTGCGGGTCTCTGGTGAACAGACCGATCAGGTGGTCGGAGATCAGATAGACGACGATGCCGAATACGGCAGCCATGGCGGCCATCGCTTTTACCGTGAATCCGATTGTATGCTTCATGCGCAGCTTATCCGCTGTGAATGAGAAGGCAATGAGCGGCACCACTCCCTCGCACAACCCCATCAGAATAAACTCGGGAAATTGCAGCAATCTTGAGGATATCCCGTAAGCGGCTACAGCCGGATCCCCATATTCGATCAGGAACAGGTTGAAGATCAGCGACATGGCTCCCAGAAAGACACTCATGATAAAGACCGGAACGCCGATTTTGAACACATTGCTGAGAATATCCTTGGTGGCCTTGAACCATTTGAAGGAGACCGTGAGGAATTGACTTTTGAATCCCATGTGGAAGGCATAGTAGGCACTTGCAACCATGTTGGCAACAACCGTTGCTGACGCTACGCCGATTACACCCCAGTGGAGCACGAAGATGACAAGTGCATCAAGCAGGATATTCACGACCACACTAAGCATCATACCGATCATGGAGACGATGGCTGCACCCTCGGAGCGGACCATATTCTCCAGCGTAAAGAACAGGACGACGAACGGCGCGCCAATCAGCATGACAGTGACGTAATCCTTCGTGAATCCATAGGAATCCGGCGTTGCCCCGAGGCTGTTAAGGATGGGGCCGATCAGCGGCAGGCCTACGGCCATGACGAGGAGACCAAGCACAAGACTGCTGTAAAAGGCGAAGGAAGACACATTCTTGACTTCATCATACTTGTGCTCACCAAGCAGCCGCGAGATGTAGGTGCCGCTGCCTATGCCCACCAGATTGCCCAGCGCCATAATGATGGCGAACAGCGGCAGGGTCAGGGCGAGTGCGGTCAGCATGGCCGTATTGTGGAGAGTGCCCAGGAAATAGGCATTCAGAATCGAATAGATGACGTTCATGGAGGTGCCTAACATCATGGGCACGGCGAAATGGGCGACGGCTTTGGTGATAGGTGCTTTTTCAAAATAATAAAGGTTTTCGGTATCCATTAGGGATCACTTCTTTCACTGATTTTTGTCAATCTAACGGCGTTAGATTGAACCTTACAGTGTTAGATGATATCATGAACCTAAGAGACTGTAAAGCATAAACTTACACTGTTAGATAAAAGGGCGGATAGCGATGAAAAAAGCACAACCTCAAATCTCGGAGGACCGGATTCTGGAAGCTTCGTGGGAGCTTCTCAAGGAGGGTGGCATCGAGAAATTCAGTATGCGGCGTCTGGCGGACCGGCTGGGAATTCAGGCTCCCTCGCTGTATTGGTATTTCAAGAGCAAGCAGAACCTCTACCAGCGGCTGTCCAACCACATCTCCAGAGTCATCCTGGAGGAGCACCGCCCGGAGGGCGACTGGAAGGAACAATTGACAGGATTTGCGGTAACGGTACGGAGCGTGCTCAGCCGGTATTCCTGTTCCACCCAACTTATGATGATGACACTGCCCCACGAGCCGGACATTATCCGGTTCAACAACCGGATGCTGCACTGCGTGGAATCCACGCCGCTTGAGGAGGCGCAGAAGGTGCAGGTGGTCACAACACTGGTGAACTTTGTGTTCTTCTTCGTGCTGGACGATTACGAGCATGAGCGCAATGTCGCTATGATGGCTAAGGAACAACAGGAGCCTCCGGGTGAGGAACTGCTTCGCCTGATGGAATCGATGAGCGATAAGGAGGTTGGGTTGTTCCGCAGGATGTTCAAGAACGGACTGTT
This sequence comes from Paenibacillus sp. FSL H7-0756, assembly GCF_038006765.1. Taxonomy (NCBI): domain Bacteria; kingdom Bacillati; phylum Bacillota; class Bacilli; order Caryophanales; family Paenibacillaceae; genus Paenibacillus; species Paenibacillus sp. FSL H7-0756. The sequence goes on from NZ_JBBOVT010000003.1 coordinate 225,322, forward strand.
CGAGCTGCTGGGGACTGACGGGGCCTTTGAATTCGGCTTGAGGCTGATTCTGCTCGGGACGGAGCAGGTGATTAAGGAGCATGAGGAGCAGCAGAAGCAGAAGCAAGCGCAGGGGGAAGATAACAAAAATAACAAATTGAATATTGGTGATTGAGGCTTAATATAGGGGGCATGTGTTTGAGGGGTCTGGTTAGATGTTTGTTTTGTTTGTATTGTAGCTGCTTTGAATATTGTTATTGCTAACATTATTATAACAAAATATAATGAGGGTAGCTAAGCGCCGAAATGCGCAAAAACAGTATAGGAGGAACTATGAAACAACTACAAATCGACCTGTCGAACTGGAAGTTCAGAGCCTGCGGAGATGATGAATGGCTTACGGCTGTGGTACCGGGAACGGTGCATACGGATCTGCTGCGCAATGGCGTTATCGATCAGCCCTTCTATGGAACGAATGAACATGAGCTGCAATGGATTGATAAAAAGGACTGGGAATACAGAACCGGATTTGTATTAGAAGAGACATGGCAGACGCTGGCGGTAACTGAGCTGGTGTTCGCCGGGCTGGATACGTATGCCGATGTGTATGTGAACGGGGTGCATGCCTTGTCCGCAGACAATATGTTCCTGTCCTGGACCGTGAATGTGAAGGGGCTGCTGCGGACAGGTGAGAATGAGCTCCACATCGTCTTCCGCTCGGTGGTGACGGAGGATCTGCCGAAGCTGGCGGCGCTGGGCTACGCTCTGCCTGCACCGAATGACCAGTCTGAGTTAGGGGGCCTTCAGGAGCAGCGGATCAGTGTATTTGCCCGCAAAGCGCCGTATCATTACGGCTGGGACTGGGGCCCGCGATTTCTGACCAGCGGAATCTGGCGGGAAGCTAAACTGACGGGCCGTAACGTTGCGGCGATTGAGGATCTGTACATTCGCCAGCATGCGGTGAATGAGCAGGAGGCCCGGCTGACGGCCGTGATTGAAGCGGATGCACCGGAAGCATGGAACGGAATGCTGCGCGTGAGCACTGAAGGGCAGGAATGGATGAAGGCGGTTACGCTCGCTGCGGGCAAGCAGACGCTAGAGCTTGAGCTGGTGATTGACCGCCCGCGCCTGTGGTGGTGCAACGGCCTGGGCATGCCGGAGCTGTACCATTTCCGTGCAGAGCTGCTGCAAGAAGCGCAGGCTGTAGCGGTATCGGAGGCAACGACGGGGCTTAGGGAAATTAAGCTGGTGCGTAAGCCGGATGCGCAGGGGGCGTCGTTTCATTTTGAGCTGAACGGGGTGCCGGTCTTCGCCAAGGGTGCCAATCATATCCCGAACGACAGCTTCATTACAGAGGTTACGGAAGAACGTTACCGCCATGAGATTGCCACGGCCGTGGAATCCAATATGAATATGCTGCGGGTGTGGGGCGGCGGATTCTATGAGGAAGAGGTATTCTACCGGCTGTGTGATGAATACGGACTTCTGGTCTGGCAGGACTTCATGTTCGCCTGCAGCATGTATCCGGGGGATGAGGCGTTCCTGAATAATGTCCGCGCAGAAGCGGTATATAATGTCCGCAGATTGCGTAACCACCCTTGTATCGCGCTTTGGTGCGGGAACAATGAGATTGACTCGGCCTGGTCGCAGTATGAGGAGTATATGGGCTGGGGCTGGAAGGAGAAGCTGAATGCTGAGATCCGGGAGACTCTCTGGCGGGCTTACGAAGAGATTTTCCACCGGATTCTGCCGGAAGCCGTGGCCGCGAACCATCCGGGTATGGATTACTGGCCGTCCTCGCCGCTGCGCGAGCTTACCGGTGGTCAGGATCAGCATGCAACGCGGATTACGGGCGAAGGGGATATCCACTATTGGGGCGTCTGGCACGCCAAGGAGCCGTTCGAGAATTATAATCTCAAGGTAGGCCGCTTCATGAGCGAATACGGCTTCCAGTCCTTCCCGGAGCTGAAGTCGGTGCTGAGCTATGCAGAGGAAGCAGAGCTGGCGCTGGAATCGAAGGTAATGCTGGCCCATCAGAAGAATGGAGCGGGCAATCAGCTGATTAAGGAGTATATGGATATGTACCTGCCGCAGCCGAAGGATTTCCGGGGCTTCCTGTACATGAGCCAGTTGCTTCAGGCCGAGGCGATCCGCATGGCGATGGAGAGTCACCGCCGCAACAAGCCTTATTGCATGGGCACGCTGTACTGGCAGATGAATGACTGCTGGCCGGTTGCCTCCTGGGCGGGCATGGATTATTACGGGCGCTGGAAGGCGCTGCAATATACGGTGCGCCGCAGCTTCCAGGAGGTACTGCTGTCTGTAGACAGCACGGACGGGGAGAGCGTCAAGGTCTATGGGGTGTCTGACCGGCGGGAAGCCTTGGACGCAGAGCTGGTGCTGCGGCTGCATGATATCAGCGGCGTACTGCTGCGTGAGTGGTCGCAGCCGGTAACCCTTGCTGCGGATTCGTCAGCTGTGGTCTTCACGCTGCCGCTGGCCGAAGTGCTGGAGGGCCGCGAACCGGCCAGTGTGCTGCTGGTGGCCTCGCTGCTGGAGAGCGGGCAGGCGGTGGAGCAGGTGCCGGGGGCAAGGCTGGTATTGGAGTCGGAGGCAAGGCAGGAGCAAGAGCTAGGGACAAGACAGATGCAGGAGCAGGGTCTGGAGACAAAACAAGTGTTGGAGCAAGGACCGGAGACAAAACAAGTGCTGGAGCGCAAGGAGCATTACTTCGCCCGGGCGAAGGATATTCCGCTGAGCAAACCGGTCATTACGGCGACAGAAGTACCGGGGAGCGGAGGGAAGAGCTTCACGCTGAGCAGCGATGTGCTGGCGCGGGGTGTTCATCTGACTGTAGAAGAAGAGGGCATCTTCTCCGATAATTACTTCGATCTGCTGCCGGGCGAGCCGAAGACGGTCGGTTTCTCGCTCAGAAGCAGCGGCAATGGAGGGGGCGACTTCATTCCGGCAGCTCCGACGGGGCTTGTGATCCGCTCGATGGCGGATTATATCTAATCAAGAACTCTCACGCAGATGCAGACACTTCCGCAACCGTGGACTTGCCCGCCACTGTGATTCCGCCGCAGCGGGGATTGGAGCTAGAGTCACCTCCGAAGCCGTGGCTCCCCTCACCCTCAGCTGGCCTTGCGGACTGACATGACTTTATTTGCTCATAAACTAACCTGATTTCTGTTCTTGCGGACTCAGAAGACCTTATTGTCTTCCGGGCTGGCCGTTTCAAGGTGAAATCGCACGAATAGGGGCTTCTGAGTCCATATGATTGGGCAAAGGCGGCTATTTAAGCCGAATAGCGGATTCTCAGTCCGCATGGGCATCATGCTTCGTTATATGGGCATTATGATTTGATATATGGATATCATGCTTCGGTATATGGGCATCATGCTTCGGTATAATCAAACAAACAGCGGTCCTCCGATGACGGGGGACCGCTGTTTTTGAATACCCAGCCGTCTTCAGGCCGGTTCGATGAACATCTCACCCAGAATCTTCCGGGTGCGGTAAGCATGCGCAGGAAGCGCATCGGCGGTGAAGGCCTCCACCTCATCCTGCCCGATATCGTACATGGCCTCGATTTCTCTGGAGAAGAGAAGATGTCCTTCGGCCAGCAGCTCCGGCATAGCCGGTAGAGCAGCAGGAGCAAGAGGCTCAGGGATAAGCTGCTGCAAGGCGTCCACGTAGTTTTGCAGGGTACGGGACCCGACGAGCTTGATGCCTTGGTTCTCTTCATTGACCATGACAAGGGTCGGGAAGCCGCGTACGCCGAGCTGGGCTACCTTCTGGAAATCCTCCTCCAGCAGTTCCTGTGCCGCTTCCAGTCCTGCGCCCTGAACGATCTCATCGCCGGGTAATCCCAGACTATCCACAATATCCGTGAGTACCCCGTCTTCCCCGATATTCCGGTTGAAGACGAAGACGGCTTCTCTCGCGCTCCGCAAGTAGGCCAGCTCCTTCCCCGGATGTCTCTGCTGGATAACCTTGAACACTCTGGAGGGCGGATAAGAGGACATAATCGGATTGTGGAGCCATAGGGTGCCGTCAATAGGCATGCGGTAATGCTCTCCGACTTCCTGCCAGTGCCCCGCTACATCGGCTGGCTGCTGTATTCCATTCGCCTTGTCAGCAAAGCCATTCCAACCCGCTAATAACCCGCCCATTAGAGGCTGTAGTTCAAAGTACTTGCCATATTGCTGAATAAACCGGTTCAGTGTAGGCTCGATGGCCCAGCAGTGTGAACAGATCGGATCTGTCGCATAATAGAGAGTAACTTTGGGCTGCGGCTGCGGATTAAAATCTATAATTTGCGTAGGCTCCTCGTCGCTGACCCCGCATACACCTGTCTTCAAATCACAGATCATAGGATTCGTATTCATAGCTGTTTACCTCCTATTTCTCGCTGAAACGGTACCATCCTTTAAAAGGACGGCAAAGTCGTTTCCACTTGTAGTATGATTATAATATCTGGAATCAGATTAACAAGTACTATTGTTTTTAATACCTGGTATATAAAATATACTTACGGAGGAATCCCCTATGAAATATGAGGTCGACTTAACGCAGATGTGCCCCGCCACCTTTGCTTTTCATGTCATCAGCGGGAAGTGGAATCTGCCTATCCTCGCTTTACTGAGCGAAGAGGGGCCGATCCGGTATAACGAGCTAAAAAGAAGGCTGAACGGCATCACCGGAACCACGTTAACGAATTGTCTCAAGGATCTTATCGACCATGGGATTATCCATCGTGAGCAATATCATGAGGTGCCTCCGCGCGTCGAATATTCGCTGACCCCCTCCGGGCAGGAGCTGGTCCCGTTAATTGAAGAGATCGTAGCCTGGGGAGCCAAAAACATTTATGTCCCGGGAGCAGGAAAGGCATAGGAATATTTTCCCCGTGAATCTGTTCCCTCCGGTTGACTTGCGTATGACCCGCCCCTATGATGATAAATAATATGTACCATTAACGCTCGCACAAAGCTCGCACACAGAGGAGAGAAACAGCATGGCTATGGAGATTGAACGCAAATTCCTGCTGCCGGAATACCCGGAGCGGCTGATTGAAGAAGGACAGCTGAAGGTGCTGACCCGTCACAGTATTGACCAGACGTATCTTGCGATTGAGGACGGGCAGGAGCTGCGGGTGCGGAAGATTACGGATCTGGACACGGGTGAAGTTACTTACACGCATACATTCAAGGATGGCAAGGGCATCAGTCGCCAAGAGATTGAATATTTCATTTCCGCAGGCTTGTATAACCAGATGATTGAGGCTGTGAAGGCGGTCCCGCTGGTCAAAACCCGCATTACAGGCGTATGGAACGGTACCACGGTGGAGATTGATCTCTACACCCAGCTGGAGCTTACGGTGCTTGAGGTTGAGTTCGATTCGCTGGAGGAAGCGGAGCGCTTCTCGGCCCCGGAGTGGTTCGGCCTGGATGTCAGCACAGAGAAGAAGTACAGCAACAAAACCGTCTGGAAAGAGCTTCAGGGCAAATAGCTCCGGGGCCTTAATCTTATAGAATCAGCGGACTTTAATGCGTAAACGTGGTACTATGTACAGTAAATAAAGAGGGGTTCAGGAGGATGAGACGGGTATGGAGTATATAAGCACAAGAGGCAAGGTAGCGGCCAGAGGCTTTATTGATACAGTTCTGATGGGGCTGGCGGATGACGGCGGGTTGATGGTGCCGGCTGAGATTCCGGTGATTTCCCCGGAGAAGCTGGAGGAATGGAGAAGCCTGAGCTTTCAGGAGCTGTTCCTTGAGATTTTCTCTTACTATACCAATGACGAAATTCCTTATGAAGATCTGCGCTCGATGGTCTACACCAGCTATGGCAACTTCCGCGCTCCGGAAGTTACGCCGCTGCACCGGGTGAACGATTCTCTATACGTGCTGGAGCTGTTCCACGGGCCGACGTTTGCCTTCAAGGATGTGGCGCTGCAGTTCATGGGCGAGCTGTATTCCTATATTGCCAGGGTGCGCGGTGAGATCATCCATATTCTCGGGGCTACCTCCGGCGATACCGGAGCGGCTGCGATTCAAGGAGTGCGCGGCAAAGAAGGGATCAAGATCTGTATCCTTCATCCGCACGGCAAGGTCAGCAAGGTACAGGAGCTGCAAATGACCACCGTAGATGACAGCAACGTGCTGAATCTGTCTGTAGACGGTAACTTCGACGATTGCCAGAAGATTATCAAGGAGCTGTTCGCCGATCTCGGCTTCAAGGGACGGTATCACCTGCGGGCAATTAACTCCATTAACTTCGTGCGCATTCTGGCGCAGACGGTCTATTATTTCCATGCATATCTTCAGCTTCCGGGAAGCGATCAGAAGAAGGTCAACATCAGTGTGCCTTCGGGTAACTTCGGTAATATTTTCTCAGGCTACCTGGCGCAGAAAATGGGTCTGCCGATCCACAAGCTGATCATCGCCACCAATGAGAACAACATCCTCGAACGGTTCGTGGTTACCGGTGAATACAAGCCGGGCAGCTTCACGGGCACCTACAGCCCGTCAATGGATATCCAGGTGGCGAGCAACTTTGAGCGCTATCTGTATTATCTGCTGGATGAGGATGCAGAGAAGCTGTCCGGGTACATGGCAGCCTTGCAGAGTGAGGGCGCAATTAAGGTGGAGGGCGAACTGCTGGCCCGGGTACAGGCGGACTTCTCGGCGCTGGGTGTGAAGAACGCGCAGTGTCTGGAGATTATCAGCAAGTACCAGCAGGAATCCGGCTATCTGCTCGACCCGCATACGGCTTGTGGCGTAGCCGCGTACGAGAAGTTCAGTGCCCCGGATGAGGTAAGCATTGCTTACGCTACAGCGCATCCGGCCAAGTTCGATGAGGCGATTGCCTTGACCGGCATCAAGCAGGAGTTCCCGGCGCAGATCTCAGCCTTGTTTGAGCAGCCGCAGCACCAGGTTGTAGTGGATCATGATAAGGCGGAGATTGTGCGCCAGCTTGTGGCTTTTTACGGTTAAAATCCTGCGCGTGTCCAGTGGGCCGCGCGCAGGATGAAGACAGCCCCCGCCGGGATGAGCGGGGGCTGTTTGCTGTCGCTCGAATTGTGGGACACTGGATAGTGGGCGCACTGTTCGTTGTCGCTCGAATTGTGGGACACTGGATGGTAAGTGAGCTGTTCGCTGTAACTCGTATTATGGGACAAATGGATGGTACGTGAGCTGTTCGCTGTAACTCGTATTATGGGACACTGGATGGTAAGTGAGCTGTTCGTTGTAACTCGTATTATGGGACAAATGGATGGTAAGTGAGCTGTTTGCTGTCCGCTAGTAGCGCATCAGATGTGAATTTGTGAGAAGGACGTTAACTAATTGCTTAGTGAGGGTTTGCTGTTCCACGGTTAAGGTGCAAGGGGATACTGAAATGCAATCTGTACAACTAACACCGAATAACTCCGAATTTTTGTGCTGCGCAAAACCATTGCCCAAGTGCCAAGTGCCCAGTGCCCAGTGCCCAGTGTCCAACTGCCATTGCGTTCTACTCATTGTTCACCGCGCCTAACCCGCTTTCACCAGTCGGGTGATTGCATTATGTGCAATAGAAAGTCCCCAAAACACCTCTAAAATCGATTCTATTGTATTTGATACAGCAGATTTATGTAAAAAGGCCTGCTACAGGCCCAAACTGCAAATTCTGTTGTACGAAATACAGCAGAATGCCAAAACGGGAGCTTTACACCGGATTCTATTGTACGAAGTACAATTGCGGCTCGGCTGTGGGAGATATAAGGCTAGGTGGGAGTAGAGTGGCTCGGCTGTGGGGGATATAAGGCTAGGTGGGAGTAGAATGGCTCTGTTGGAGTTGATGCAGGGTGTTAGGTTGGCGTGGAATCTCTAATGGGGGGACGAATGAAGGTGAATTCTGTGTTAATCCTCAGGTGCTTTTTTTCACAAGCGAAATCTAGCGGAATTTGTCGGAAATTACGGTATATAAGTGGACATACCTATCATGGAATGAGAAAATAGCAGTTATAGCTGACATTTCAAGTGGAAAGGGCTTACCATCCTTTTAGAGGACGGTACCGTTTCGGCGAGAAATAGAAGGATAATGTATAGCGTGAAGCATATAAATTCTTATATTTTGAAAAAGGACGGGATCATTCATGACTATTCGTTTCGGGGTTGTAGGGACTAACTGGATTACAGACCGCTTTGTGCAGGCGGGACTTGAGAATGAGGAGTTTCTGCTTACGGCCGTGTATTCCCGCACAGAGGAGAAGGGACAGGCTTTTGCCGCCAAGTATGCCGGGGCTTCGATCTATACGGATCTGGAGGCGATGGTATCAAGCGCAGAGGTGGACGCGGTCTATATTGCCAGCCCCAACTCCATGCATGCGGAGCATTCATTGATCTGTCTGAATCACGGCAAGCATGTCCTTTGTGAGAAGCCGGCGGCCTCCAACAGCCGGGAGCTCAAGGCGATGATTGAAGCAGCGCGCAGCAATGATGTGCTGTTCATGGAAGCGATGAAATCCACGTTCATGCCGAATTTTGGCGTGATCCGGGATAACTTATATAAGCTGGGTCAAGTCCGGCGCTACTTCGCAGGTTATTGTCAATACTCTTCCAGGTATGATGCTTACCGCCAGGGGACGGTGCTGAACGCGTTCAATCCTGAATATTCCAACGGCTCTCTGATGGATCTGGGCATCTACTGCCTGTATCCGATGGTGGTCTTGTTCGGCAAGCCGGATACAGTGAAGTCGGCAGGTCTGATGCTCGCTTCGGGTGTGGACGGCGAAGGCAGCATGGTGATGCGCTACCCCGACATGGGGGCGGTCATTATGCATTCCAAGATTGCGGACTCCTATCTGCCTGCCGAGATTCAGGGAGAGAATGCAACAATGGTTATCGACAAGATTAACCAGCCCTATCAGGTCAAAATCCACTACCGCGACGGAACCGTCGAGGAGCTTACGCTCCCGCAGGTGTATGAGGCAATGTACTATGAGGTTGAGGAGTTCATTCATCTGCTGAAGAGCGGGCAGCGGGAGAGCGCGACCAACAGCCACGCCAATTCCCTCGCGGTGGCAGAGCTGATGGAAGAGGCGAGAGCCCAGATCGGCCTGCGGTATGCTTCGGATCTCTAGCGTAACGGGCAGCCTGGCCTGCATTATATATTGAAATGGGGAGCGGAACTTGAAGACGTTCAAAAAGGTATACATCGAGATCACAAGCGTCTGCAACCTGGCCTGCAGCTTCTGTCCGCCCACGGAGCGGCAGAAGAATTTTATGAAGCTGGAGACGTTTGGTACCATCCTTGATGAGATCAAACCGCATAGCAATCATATCTATCTGCATGTCAAAGGCGAGCCGCTGCTGCATCCGAAGCTGGGCGAGCTGCTGGATGCCGCGCATGCCAAGGGCTTCAAGGTCAACATTACGACCAACGGTACTTTGATCCGTAAGGCAGGGCCGAAGCTGCTTGGCAAGCCGGCGCTGCGGCAGATGAACTTCTCGCTGCATAGCTTCGACGGCCATGCAGGCTCGGAGAACCGCGAAGGTTATCTCACAGAGATCATCCAGTTCGTCCGGGAGATCTCAGCTCAGGGCGTCATTGTCTCGTTCCGGCTCTGGAATCTGACGGAGGACAACCGGACGAATCTGGAGAAGGCGCGCAACCGTGAGACGCTGGCGCTGCTGGAGGAGGCTTTTGGACTGGGCTACAGGATCGAGGAGAAGGTCGTCCCCGGCAGCGGCGTGAAGATTGCCCCGCGCGTGTACCTGAACCAGGACCACGAGTTCAGATGGCCGGCGCTGCATGAGCCGGAGGATGACGGCAAGGGCTTCTGCCATGCGCTGCGCAGCCAGGCGGCGGTCCTGGTAGACGGCACCGTTGTGCCGTGCTGTCTGGATGGCGAAGGGGTGATCAACCTCGGCAATATTCATGAGCAGCCGTTCTCCGAGATTGTTGAGGGGGAACGGGCGAATAATCTGTTCTACGGCTTCTCGCGGCGGGAAGCTGTTGAGGAGCTGTGCCGCAAATGCGGCTACCGGCAGCGGTTCGGCACCTAGCCGGAGCGCGAGGCCGGAGTGGATGCTGGTGCAGTGCATACCGGCAAGGCAGCAGGGTGATGCTAGAGAGAAGAGAGCTTTATAAGGCCGGATCATACGAAAAGAGGGAATAGATGCCTACTATACTTGTTGCAGACGACGATGCGAATATCCGCGAGCTTGTCTGCCTATTTCTGCGCAATGACGGATTCGATACCGCTGAAGCGGCAGACGGCCAAGAGGCGCTGGCGGTCTATGCCAGAACGCATGTGGATCTGGTCATCCTGGATATTATGATGCCGGTGATGGACGGCTGGGCGCTATGCAAGGAGCTCCGCAGAGCGGACCCGGAGCTGCCGCTGTTAATGCTGACGGCAAAGGGGGAGACCTGGGAGAAGGTGAAGGGCTTCGAGCTGGGAACTGATGATTATCTGACCAAGCCCTTCGATCCGCTGGAGCTGACGGTCCGCGTCAGAGCCTTGCTGAAACGCTCGGGAATCGGCAAGTCGCATACGATCCGTATCGGAGAGGTAACGCTGGACCGGCAGACCTACAAGGTAATGAACGGTACAGAAGCGCTGTCCCTGCCGCTGAAGGAGTTCGAGCTGCTGTACAAGCTGGCCGGAACACCGGGACAGGTCTATACCCGCGAGCAGCTGATCGACCAGATCTGGGGGATTGATTACGCCGGGGATGACCGGACGATAGATGTACATATCAAGCGCCTGCGGGAACGGTTTGCGGCTTCGCCGGATTTTCGGATTGAGACTGTACGGGGGCTTGGCTACCGGCTTGAGGTTACTGAATGATCAAATCTCTCTATACCCGGGTGGTCCTGATCTTCCTGGTCTCCGTGATCGGGGGGACAGTGATCTCCTTCAATCTGGCGATTTGGATATATAAAGACGAATTGAACGAGAATCTGCAGGTTCAATTGCAGCGCTTCGCACAAGATGTCGTACAGATCTATGATATCTTCCCGCTGACGGAAGCCGACAAGTTCGTAAGCAGCATGAAGCAGCTTGAGACCTACCATGTGCGGATTTATGATGCGAACGGCGGGGTTCAGTCTTACGGCGGGCCAGAAGGACTGAAGCTGGAGACTGTGACTGAAGCGCAGGTGCAGCAGGTGCTGGCAGGCGGGATCGTGCAGGTCAATCCGACAGGCATCTCCGTCAGCCTGCTGGGAGTGCAATTAACTACGGATACGGGAAAAAAAGCATTGTTCGTAGAGCCTGTCGGTCCCCCGTCTGCCGACTTTGTGCTGAAATGGCTGGTGAATTTCGTGGTGTATTCGCTGGTCTCCGGGAGTCTAATAATCCTGGTAGCGGCCATGTTCCTGGTCCGGCCGATCAAGAAGCTGACCAACGCGACACGCAAGATCGCAGCCGGGGACTTTAATGTGAAGCTGAATATCAAGCAGAAGGGAGAGCTGGGTGCCCTCGCGCGCAGCTTCGAGGAGATGATGCATGATCTGCAGCAGCTGGAGCAGATGCGCCGTGACTTCGTGTCCAATGTATCCCATGAGGTGCAGTCACCGCTAACCTCCATCTCCGGCTATGCCCTGGCGCTGAAGCAGATGAATATCCCGGAGAGCGAGCGGGGCCGCTATATCGATATCATCATCGGGGAAGCCGAGCGGATGTCCAAGATGAGCGACAGCCTGCTGAAGCTGAGTCTGCTTGAATCGCAGTCCCAGCAGCTCCGGTTCACCACCTTCAGCCTGGATGAACAGCTCCGGCGCGTGATCGTTGCCCTTCAGCCGCAATGGTCGGCCCGCCGCATCAACTTCGATCTTCAGCTGACGGCTGCCGTGCTCACGGCGGATTATGACCTGTTGAGCCAGGTATGGACGAACCTGCTGGGCAACAGCATCAAGTTCTCCGGGGATGGGGGAGTAATAAGTGTCCATACGAAGCAAGATAATAAAAGTGTGACCGTTCGTGTATCCGATACCGGCATCGGGATCGCCCCCGAGGACCAGAAGCGGATCTTCGAACGCTTCTTCAAGGCGGACCGCTCCCACAGCAACAAGTATAACGGCAGCGGGATGGGGCTGGCGATCGTGAAGCAGATCGTGCTGCTTCACCAAGGAGATATCCGGGTCGAGAGTGAGCTTGGCGCAGGCACAAGCTTCATTGTAACGCTGCCGCTGAATATACCGGCGAATTAAGTTTGTTTCTCCCGTTCATCCTCCGTTCATATTACCGTCACGGAGAGTACATTTTCATTATATATACTATCCTTAGCTCCTCATCAAGGCAGCACATCCGATTCATAAGGACAGGTGATTGTATAATGAAAAAAGGACTCAGAATTCTGCTTAAATCTATAGCGGCATTGCTGATCGTGATCGTGTTATTTTTTGCCGTAGTATTTGTGGTCAATATCATCAGCAGCAAATCGGAGCTGAAGAAGATTGATCAGTACGGGCAGCTTGTGCCAGTCGATGGTAAGAAGATGAATGTGCTCATCCAGGGATCGGGTGAGGAGACCGTGGTGCTGCTGACGGGGTATGGCACCGGGGCGCCTGCACTTGACTTCAAACCGCTGGTAGACGAGCTGTCCCCTAATTACAAAGTAGTCGTGGTGGAGCCGTTCGGCTATGGCTTAAGTGACCGGACAGATAAGGAACGGACCTCGGACAATATCGTCAGTGAGATTCATGAAGCATTGCAGCAGCTTGGAATCAAGCGTTACACGCTTATGGGACATTCCATCGCCGGAATCTACGGGCTGGATTATGTGAACAAGTATAAGGATGAAGTGCAGGCTTTTGTAGGAATCGACAGCAGTGTGCCGAACCAAGGGGGCTTGGACGATAAAATACCGGTGGGGACGCTGAAGTTCCTCGACAAATCCGGCATCATGCGATTGCTCCAAAAGATAGGCCCCGACCCGTATGCCGGGCTTCCGTTCGACGAGCATACCAAGCAGCAGATGAAAATGATCGCCACAAAGAATTTAAACAATGACACTGTCATGAATGAGATCGACCATTTCAAGGAGAATTTCACAGCAGCCCAGGCGCTGACCTTCCCCAAAGAGCTTCCGCTGCTGCTCTTCGTACAGTCGAATAATACCGATGTTGAGGGCTGGATGCAGCTGCATGAAGAACAGGTGAAGGATTCCGTGTACGGTAAGCTGGTGCCGCTCGAAGGCGGTCATTATCTGCACCATACGCTGTCCAAAGAGATTGCCAAGGATTACAGAGAATTCATGGCAGGCGTGAAATGAGTGGATCTGATTCCCGGCCATAAATCTGATACAATTGAACAAGAGCTCTTCGCAGCCGCAAGCTTCTATCCAGAAGCTTGCGGTTTGTTCAATTCGTCAGAGCTTCTGATTCAAACCTGAAGTACATGGGCTATTGTATATAGATTGCTATTACATAGGGAGGCATGCAAATGCTGAAATCATTACGGGCTATAGAGGCGTATCGTGAAGGAGGGTGGCCTGCCGGAGAAGGCTATCCATGGCTGGAGTCCATCGTGCAGGCGGAGCAGACGATTGTGAACCTGGAGCGGGTAGAATCGCTGCAGTCGCTTGCGCAGCAGAATCCGGTGCTGGATTATGTGGAGCGGAGCCTGCGGGTGCTGGACAGTCTGCCGCTGTCGTACTGGATCAAGGAGCTGGCCGAGGAGACGCTGATCTGGTCGGAGACGGCCAAGGGGGGGACTCTCCGTCAGCGCCGGAGCTGGCAGGAAGAGGGCATTAATATTTTCGTTCATAATATCGGCTCCGCGGAGTTATACCGGCGGTATGCGGAAGGGTTGAAGCGGGACGAGGCAGGCTCTGCGGAGAAGAGACGGGTGATACATACGCTGATTGAGACTCACGGGCTGATTGGACAGCAAATCCGCGGCGAGGTTCCGCCTTCCGTCAATCTTCCGTTGTCCGCACTGGTGGAGCAGGGACTGCTGGGCGCAGAAGAGCTGGAGCGGCTTCTGTTCGCGCTGAATCACTGCATCATTGCTGCGGTATCCCCGGAGCTGTGGCAGGAGGTCCGCCTGCAGGTCATGGAGCTGATTGCTGTTATTGCTTCAGGAAATCTGCAGCCTGAGGTCCCGATGAAGGAGCGTCTGCGGAGAATGCGCGCCGGGTCCATTGCCCAGGGGGAGGATTATGAGGCGGAGTGGGACAGGCTGGTACAGGAGGGCTTCCTCCCTGCTGCGCTGGATCCGCTGCAGCCTGCCACCTTCTGGTATGTGGAGTCGGCACTCCAGACCTTCTCGCTGGAGCAGTTCCTGAAGGTCATGAGTCTGGTGGCCGGCAGCGGCCCGCTTCAGCTAAGCCATCTGAGCTTCGAGGCGGTCATGAACAGTATTCATTATGACTACAAGGGCAGCAAGAAGATCAATGTCTATAAAAAACGGATTATTGAGAAATATCTCTCGGAGCTGGGCTGGGAGGAGATCTACAGCGGCGTGAAGCCTTCCGGCAGCAACCCGCATCTTACGTACCGGCTGCTGGGCAAGGAACATCTGCCGGATACGCTATTCTTCCATTTTGAGTTCTCAGCGGCAGCGGAGAAGCTGATTGAGTTCTGCATAGAGGCCGAGAAGTCGGCGCTGTATGAGCGGGCGGTCCTGCTGCTGTTCGACCTGTTCGATCTGCGGCGGGACGCCTTCGACCGCTTCCACAACGAGGACACGTATTTAAGCCAGATGAATGATACGGCTGACTATAAGGCAGTGATTCTGGACTACGTTACCGGACGGAAGGTGCTGGACATCGGACCCGGCGGCGGGGTGCTGCTCGATCTGATTGAGGAGCGGATGCCGGAGGCCGTGCCGGTGGGGATTGATATCTCAAGCAATGTGATTGAAGCGCTGCGGCAGCGCAAGCAGCGGGAGGGCCGCCGCTGGGAGGTGCTCCAGGGCGATGCCCTGAACCTGAAGGATTATGTGGAGCCGGGCACGGTGGACACGGTGATTTTCTCATCGATTCTGCATGAGCTGTATTCCTATGTGCCGTTTGACGGCCGGAAGTTCAATCACGGCACGGTGGCGGCAGCGCTGACCAGCGCCTTCGATGTACTGGCAGATGGCGGGACGATTATTATCCGTGACGGTATTATGAGCGAGCCTGAGGAGCAGCAGCGCCGCGTACGGTTTCTGGAGACGGACGGCATGGCGTGGCTGGAACGGTATGCGAAGGATTTTGCCGGACGGAATATCCGTTATGAACAGCTTGGCGAACAGGAGGTTCTGATGCCGGTAAATGATGCGATGGAATTCCTCTATACCTACACCTGGGGGGAGGAAGCTTACATTCATGAGGTTCAGGAGCAGTTCGGTTATTTCACACCCTCGCAGTACTCCGCATTCATTCAGCAGACGCTTGGGGACCGGGCGAAGATAGAGGTCCTCCGTCATTATTTGCAGGAGGGATATACGGAGGCACTGGAGAACAGGGTTAAAATTATGGGTGAGAGCGGAGAGCCTGTGCCGCTTCCGGACAGCACCTGCTTTATTGTGATCCGTAAGGAGGGTTGAAAAGGGGGCTTAGGTCTTCAGCTCAAGACATGCTTTGTATAGGAGCTCTGGCAGCGAGTCCGTGCTTCGTGGCAGGTACTTTACGTCCGCCAAGTGGCCTCTGCAGGTACTGTATGTGCGTATTTACTAAAATGCTTATGTTCGGCTGCACTTTGTGCAATAGATCTCACTAAAATCGATTGTGAAATAGCTCCCATTGCACTCTGTACAATAGAATTTCCTGAAAGTGGACTTTTGGAGCGTATATCCAGAAATCTAATGTATAAAATACAACAGATTGAGTTTTAGGGGAAAATAGAGCGGAATCTATTGCAGATAATACAATCAGGGAACAGAAAAACACAACAGGATGGCGATCGCCGCGTCCACTCCAGTGCTGAAACCCACCCTATGTAATCAAAAGACTGTCCCGCATAGTCATATTCATGACTTATGGGACAGTCTTTTGATTTATAACGTATGGTTATACCTTGAACATGCTCGACGTTATTTTAGCGTGATGATCAGCTCGCTGATTTTGCCGCCTTGTACCTTGAATTCATGGGTGAACTGCTGCGGGGCGGGAACACGGTTCTTATTGAACTCCCCCTCCATCTCAGCGGTCACCGCAATGCGGCCCTGGATTTCTTCAATTTCCATAATAGTAAAGCGGACCTTAGCAGAGAAAAGCTCGGATTCTCCCCAAGCCGCAATGGCTTCTGTGCCTTCGGCCGACTTCCCGTTATCCTTCACGATAGCGCCGGGAGCGAACAATTCGATCAGAGTGTCGGGCTGGTATTGGTTCACTGCATTGTAGAAGTCCTGTACCTCAATTGGCAAGGTAACATGTTGATTCATGAATATCTGCCTCCTGTAAGTAGATTAGCGGGGACGGCATGTCCACCGGAATGAGCCATTAAGCCACCGCTGAAGCGGCAGGTACCTTGGTCATCCATACACTAACTTAAACGTATCCGGGCAACCGTAAGCAGGAAAAAGAAAGGGAAGGGTTCGGCCTACGGATAAAGCTGGTTCTGCCCGGCGAAGGGACTGGCGTCCTTGCGGAATTCGGAGGGCGAGCAGTTCATGATTTTGCGGAACACTTTGATGAAGTAGCTGACATTGTCGAAGCCGACATCCATGGCAATATCGGAGATTTTGCGGTCCCCCTGCTTCAGCAGGGCTGCGGCCTGGCGGACCCGGTAGGAGTTGATGTAATCGACGGGCGTCTTGCGGGTCATGCTTTTGAAAAAACGGCAGAATTGCCCTTCGCTCATCGGAATCAGCCCCGACAGGTCACGGGTACGGATCGGCTCCTGGTAGTTGTCCTGGATATAGAGAATGATCTTCTTCAGCCGGTCTGCCTTCGTGTTATCCGCGCCCTCCGAGGGGCTGTGGTTCACCGAACGTCCCGGCGGCGCAATCTGCGAGAGCATAATCAGCAGGGTTCCTTTTATAAAAGCTTCGAATCCGGGCATTTGTTGATCATACGCGTTCATCATGCGGTTCAGATGCTGCAGCAGCTCCGCCTGCCAGGGAACAGAAGGGGTGAGGTGGCGCGGAAAGCTCTGGCGTTTCTCCTGAAGCGGCAGAATGACGCTCTGCTGGATGGTATCATATTGCGCGCTGGCCAGCAGGTCAGGATGGAAGACAAGGGCGCAGAAGCGGCAAGGAGTCTCCGTAAGCGCATGAGCGGCATGGATATCCCCGGATTCAATGAACACAGCCTCGCCGGGTCGAAGCGTGAAATAGTCGCTGTCCACCTGAAACAGAATCTCGCCTTCCAGCAGCAGGAAGAACTCGGCTTCCTCATGCCAGTGGGTGTCCAGGACATGCGCTCCGGCGGGAAGGTCGATCCAGTAGGCAGCCAGGGGGAACATGACATCCCCGTGTTCGCGGTCTTCTTTGAGCAAGCGCTGCGAGGTGCGGTCCATTAGAGGGCCTCCTTGTGAGATAGAATCAAAATAGTGTTATAAATAAGCTATATATTATTAGTTTTGAACTTTTATTGTCGGTATAATGCAACTATATACACCAAATCGAAGGGTGGCAAGTGCACATATGAAATTTACAGACGGCTTATGGCTGGTTCGTGACGGCATTACAATCAATGGTGCAGTGCAGAACTATGTGGTAGAAAAAACGGAGGAAGGCCTAACCGCCGTCACGCAGACGACACCCATCACGGGACGTTCGGCGACACTCAACTCCACACTGCTGACGGTGAAATTCCATTCCCCGCTTCCGGGCGTGGTAGGCGTCAAAATTATTCATAACGACGGCGTGATTCCGCGCGGACCTTCGTTCGAGCTGACTGAGGGAACCGGCGATCATGTGGAAATCGAGGAGACAGAGGCGCAGACGGTGCTGATCAGCGGCGGACTCCGCGTGGTCATCAACAAGGGCACTCACTGGTCTGTGGACTTCTACCGCGGCGACGAGCGCATTACCGGCAGCGGTTACAAATCGATGGCCTATATCACAGATCAGGACGGCAACACCTTCATGCGTGAGGAGCTGGACTTAGGCGTTGGCGAATTCGTGTATGGTCTGGGCGAGCGCTTTACGGCTTTTGTCAAAAACGGCCAGGTGGTCGATCTGTGGAACAAAGACGGCGGTACAAGCTCCGAGCAGGCGTACAAGAACGTTCCGTTCTATGTGACGAGCAAGGGATACGGCGTCTTCGTGAACCAGCCGGAGCTGGTATCGTATGAGATTGCGTCTGAGAAGGTGAAGAAGGCCCAGTTCAGCGTAGCGGGCGAGAGTCTGGAATACTTCGTGATTGAAGGGCCGACGATTAAAGAGGTCATCACCAAATACACCTCCCTGACTGGCAAGCCAGCGCTGCCTCCGGCCTGGACCTTTGGCCTGTGGCTGACGACTTCGTTCACTACGGACTACGATGAGGCTACTGTGAATTCCTTCGTGGAAGGGATGGCGGAGCGCGATCTGCCGCTGCATGTGTTCCACTTCGACTGCTTCTGGATGCGCGAATATCAATGGACGGATTTCCAGTGGGATTCTCGTGTGTTCCCGGACCCGGTAGGTATGCTGAAGCGCCTGCACGACAAGGGACTGAAGATCTGTGTGTGGATCAACTCCTATATCGGACAGCGCTCCCCGCTGTTTGAAGAAGGCCGCAAGAACGGTTACCTGCTCAAAAAAGCCAACGGCGACGTCTATCAGACCGACCTCTGGCAAGCAGGCATGGGACTGGTCGACTTCACGAACCCTGCGGCTTGTGAATGGTATGCCGGTTACCTGCGTGACCTGGTGGACATGGGCGTAGACAGCTTCAAGACGGATTTCGGCGAACGGATTCCGACCGATGTCGTATACTTCGACGGCTCCGATCCATACAAGATGCATAACTACTATACCCAGTTGTATAACAAGGTTGTCTTTGAAGTGCTCGAAGAGAAGCTTGGCCAAAATGAAGCAGCTGTCTTCGCACGCTCCGCCACCGCCGGCGGGCAGCAGTTCCCGGTTCACTGGGGCGGCGACTGCTACGCTGACTATGAATCCATGGCAGAGAGCCTGCGCGGCGGCTTGTCGCTCGGATTGTCCGGCTTCGGCTTCTGGAGCCACGATATCGGCGGGTTCGAGAACACCGCTCCGGCACATGTGTTCAAGCGCTGGCTGGCCTTCGGCCTGCTCTCCAGCCACAGCCGTCTGCACGGCAGCACCTCGTACCGTGTGCCTTGGGCGTACGACGACGAAGCTGTGGACGTTACCCGCTTCTTCACCAAGCTCAAGTGCAGCCTGATGCCGTACCTGTATGATGTAGCCGGACAGGCACATGAGCAGGGCTGGGCTTCGATGCGTGCGATGGTGATGGAATTCCCGGAAGATCCGACCTGCGAGGTGCTGGACCGCCAGTACATGCTGGGCGATTCCCTGCTGGTCGCTCCAATCTTCCAGGAGAACGGCGAAGTGAAGTATTACCTGCCGGCCGGCCGCTGGACACATCTGTTGAACGGTGAGACCGTACAGGGCGGATCATGGCGCAAGGAGAAGCATGACTTCTTCAGCCTGCCGCTGTTCGTCCGGCCGAACACTCTGCTGGCTGTGGGCAGCGAGGACAGCCGTCCGGATTATGATTTTGCCGACGGTGTGAAGTTCGGCCTCTACTCCCTGGAGGACGGCAAGTCTGCTTCGGCGACTGTACGCGATATCCACGGCGCTCCTGAGCTGAAAGTGCAAGCTGTACGCAGCGGCAGCACTGTAAAAGTAACTGCCGAAGGCAGCGGCAAAGCATTCACCCTGGCGGTGAAGGATCTTGGCGCTATCGCCTCCGTGGAAGGTGCGGAGCAGGTAGATGAGACTACAGTGAGCGTGGGCGCGGGCGAGAAGTCCGTATCGTTCACGATTACGCTGAAATAAGTGAACTATAGACGGAATTAACACACCTAAAGACTGAATGAACACACCTGCAAGACGGAATTAACACACCTAAAGACTGAATGAACACAACTATAGGCTGAATTAACACACCCGAAAGCTGAATTAACACACTCCAACACTGGCTTAGCCTATGGCAGTGCCCTTAAGTAACCAAGCTCTCTGATGACAGGGGACATTTGTCTCCTGGATCGGGGAGCTTTTTGGGGATTGGCGGTGTTGGGGGGATTGTTGCTCGCTATGGCGCACAATGGGCTAAATGCTGCAAGAAGTGCAACATTCCCCTCAGCAGGAGCAGGGCTATAGCGAATTGTTGTCAAAAATGCAGCATTTCAGCTTCTCAGAGCGAACAAGTGGCGAAATTGCTGCATTTTGTGCAGGCGTGTTGATTACCTATATTATGGGATTTCAAAAACACCTATATGATCTTTACGCCTGAGCAGACTCAACTGAATCTGCCACTCCAGCGGAAGATTAAATATACGCCAGTACTGCATAAATTCCCAAAGAGTCAGCCTAGCAAAGACCGGTACCTTCGGATGAATTTCATCAAAAATGTATTTCAGAAGCACATACGCGGTAAGGGCCACAAACAATTGGCTATATACTGCATTTTCGGTGGTTCCAAATAGACATGGGACATTCAAATGCTGTTTCACCCAGCGGAAAAAGACTTCAATCTCCCATCGTGCTTTGTAAATTTCAGCAATCACCTGAGCGGACTCTTTTCTCAAATCGGTCACGACACGTACGACTTCACCCCGGTCATTTTCAAATTCAACGACGCGGTGGCGCTGGGCGGATTGGTGTTTCCCTTGACCAATATAACAGGTGATATCGCGTACGATTTGGGTGTCTCCCTCCGCCGGTCGCCGAAGCTTTCGCGGCATCACCAAATGGAGGTTGTCTTTCAGACGAATCACAAAGGACTGACCTTGCTGCACATATTGATCCAATCGACCGATTTTGCCATACGCCCGATCCTGAACTAAAAGGTAGTCCTTATCGGCCAAGACTTCTCCAAATGGAGCGTCATTACGCCGGGCAATCGATTCGACCACCTTCACGGGTGAATGCTGTCCCTGCGAAAAAGCAACGTGCAGTTTAATGCCACCTCTAAATTTTTTATACGGAGCCCAAGACATGCGGGAGTTGGCTGCCGTAACCGTCGTAGAGTCAATCAGCAGCAGATCTTTAGGCAGATTCAGGTGCCGCCGGGTTTGCCGGTTACATTTCTGGACGAGCATTTGAAACAAACGCTTGAAGATATCGTAAGGCACTTCACCGGCTTTGCCCGAAAGGGTGGAGTAATGAACCTTGGGCAAACCGTAGTTCGAGCCCACCCGAGCACTTTGACGAAAGCCATCCCATTGGTGGTAGCAGGCTTGGACAAAGTAGTCGAACAACACACCGACGGTCATTTTGGTTCCCGTATCCTCGTAGTCCTTGGTTTGCCCGCTTACCTTTTGGACTTCTTCCGAAGTTAATACTTGTTTGAACACGGCCAAGAATGGGGTATATTTATTCATGAGGTCGCCTCATTTCGGTTTGGTTTGGTCGTACTTACCATTACCCGAAATGGCGGCCTTTTTTGTCCCTTTTTATGGGAAATCAACACGCTTACATTTTGTGCAACATTGTACTAAAATAGTGGGTTTCACAGGCATCAGTGTTGCAGATAATGCAACATTAGTCGGGCAGGAGTGGGGGCAAAGTTTGGTCAAAGGCGAGCTACAGCCGGGAGGAAGCAGGGCAGAAGTTGGGCCAGTCGTGTCGAAGTCGTGTCAAAGTTGGGCCAGTCGGGTCGAAGTCGTGTCAAAGTGGGCCAAGTTAGTGTCGAGTTAAGTTTCTGTACAGCACCAGCCGCCCTACCCACCACCCATCAGCCAGAGAAGCAACATCAGAATAAAGAAGGAGTTGATGACTATGAACAATCTTGAGAACAGTCCAAACGGAGTACTGAGCCAGCCGGAGTTCAGCTCGGCCACGGCGCTTTCTACAGCCGCTAACTATATTATGAATGCGGCGGAACCGTTCACCCATACGTACCGCACCTATATCCGGCTGCGGGAGAACGGCAGGCTGATGCTGAAGTTCTGGCACAGCAATGCAGTGGATTCGACCTGGGACCTGGGCGCGGATGCCATTGCCAGTGAACCGGGGGGCGAGTGGAGCATCGACGCGGCATATGTCGCCGACGGAGGAGCTGCTCCGGACGGCAGCGTAGTGCCGGGCTCGCAGGTGCCGGTTACCTTCGGCGGCGAACGGTCGCGGCGCGTGGAGCCGGGTGAGCAGTTCTGGAGCGACGAAGCACTTCTGGAGCTGCCGGAGGGGCACTTGCTGGCCTTCACCTGGACCTTGAAGACGGCTGGTGCAGGCAAGTCCTTCCCCTACAATGTAGAAGGAATGCTGGTCTCCGGCTATGATGCACAGGGCACGTTAGCGGCCCAGGAGTCGGCTGCCGGGTTCAGCGCATCGGATAAGTTGCAGGTGCTTCCGAGCTACCTGGGCTACAAGAAACAAGTGGCGAAGAGGCTGGTATTCCTGGGCGACTCGATCACGCAGG
Source organism: Paenibacillus sp. FSL H7-0756 (assembly GCF_038006765.1). Lineage (NCBI taxonomy): Bacteria > Bacillati > Bacillota > Bacilli > Caryophanales > Paenibacillaceae > Paenibacillus > Paenibacillus sp. FSL H7-0756. The sequence goes on from NZ_JBBOVT010000003.1 coordinate 247,776, forward strand.
GGGTACGGACGGCCAAGGATCAATACACACACTGGGCGGCAAGAATTGCGGAAGGGCTGGGAACAGAGCATGGAGTGTGGAATATCGGCTCCGGCTGGGGCCGGGCTTACGATGTCGCCACGGACGGTCCCTGGCTGCATAAGGCGCAGCAGGGGGATGAGGTGCTGATCGTGCTGGGGGTGAACGATCTGGATATCGGCCAACGCTCGGCAGATGAATTGCTGGGGGACCTCGCACACATTATCTCCAGCATCAAGGAAGCACAGCCGGAGGCAAAGGTAATTCTTAGTACGGTGCCACCGTTCAACTTCGAGGGGGAGCGGGAAACCTATTGGCGCAAAGTGAATGATTGCATCCGTACAAGCCCGTTGGCCGGGGTAGACCGCGTATTCGACATCGCCGCCGTCCTCTCCGTTGCGGCTCCCGCAGATCACCGGATCAAGCCAGAGTACATGAGCGATGAGTTCGACCCGCATCCGAACGGTGCGGCGGGCAAGGCGGTGGCGGATGCTTTTCTGGCGTGGTACGGTGGACGGCCATCGGTATCCTGACCGATCTGCCTTTTAAGCTATTGCGTGGAGTTAAATGTTTGTTTGTGAAAATTCGATATTTGTTGGATAGGATACGTGTGTGTACTGGAGTGTGTGGCGGCAGGAGTGTCGGGGGAAGTGAGAGCTGGTGCGGAGTAACTGGAATACAGGGTGAGAGAGTAGTTGGATTTTGTCCACTTGCTGATGCGTGATTGCAACCTTTCGGGGCAGGCAGTTGGAAAACCAGCACTTAAATCTGCCTGATTCCACCTGGGGCGGCGTATCTGGCGGTAATAGATGCTGTTAATCCAATTGCTTCAGTCTATTCGGCGGGAATTGAGGAAATAAGCTGCATTTATCCAATTGTTGGCCGAGCTCAGGCGGTGAACGTTCAAGAGTTAGTTGGCCGTTGGGCGGGAGTAGCGGGTAGGGGAATTGTTCATCCATGCCCGTACGATAGCGACCGTAGCACCAGGGCACCAATGTACCCTCACCCAGACGGAGCTTAATGCTCCGCCTGATCCCGGTAGTCCTTCGGCGAGTGGCCGGTGTGCTTCTTGAAGACCTTGCTGAAGTATTTGACGTCGTGGAAGCCGACCATTTCCGAGATCTGGGCCAGCTTGAGGCCCGGATTCTGCATCAGCAGCTTGGCCTTCTCAATGCGGACGCTGACGATGTAGTCGGAGAAGTTGATGCCGTATTCCTGCTTGAACCGGCGTGAGACATACTCGCGGCTGACCTGGAATTTGCCCGCCACCTCCTGAAGGGAGAGGTCGGAGGGGTAATTCTGCTCAATGTATTTTACGATCTCCGTCATCGGGTTCCGCTCTTTCTGCTGTCTGTCCCTGAGCGCCCGGGATAACTGCTGCATGAAGGCAAGGGACCAGTCGCGCCAGGCGAACAGGGAGAAGGAATAGCCGCTGGGCTGCGGAGAGGGGTTCTGCTGGTCCCCGTGCTCAAGCTCAGCCAGCACGCTAGCCGCCTGGCTGCCAAGCGCTTCCCGGACCAGACGGGAACGAAGCAGCAGCGCATCGGCCTTCCAGTCGTTCAGCATCTGCGGGGTAACCACCCCCCGGCGGCTAAGCTCCTGAGTCCAGTGCTGCGCCGCTGCGGTCAGGGCCTCGGGCGTCCCGCTGATGACCGCCAGCCGCCAGTCCTCCTGGACATCGGCGAAGCTCAGCGGGACCGCGGTCTCCCGCTTATCTCGCTGCTTCCCGCCGGGCATCGCCCCCGGCCCCCCGCCCGGCAACGCCTCCGCCCCCGCATAATGGCAGTAATCCTCATGCCTAAGCAGATTCCGCCGCAGCAGGGCTTCGGCGGCTTCGGCGCGTCCCGCCGGCAGATGCGCGGGGAAAGCGCCCGGTGTGCTGATTCCGAAATGCATACGGAACTGCAGCGTCAGGAAGATGCCCTGATTCATCCGGCTAATCAGCGAAGTGACAGATTCATGCGGCTCCCAGAGCAGGATGGCAATCTCCGGCGGCCCGCCCCAGTAGCGGAAGGCGATGCCCGTGCCCTGCTGCTGCAGGAATTCGTTGCAGATGTTCACGATGGCGTAGTAGAGCAGTTCGCTGTCGCCGCCGAAGCGCCGCAGCAGCGGATTGTTGCCGCTGTCCGTCTGCACGAGAAGCAGACGCGAAATCTTAATGTCCGGCGGAATGATGCCGTCATGGATCAGGCGGCGCAGCGAGGCCTCGGCATTCACCCTGTCATCGATGAGCGCAGACAGCAGCTTCTCCCCGAAGATCGGCTTGATCTCATTCAGCCGGAGGCTCTGGTGCTGGCGGTGGCTGCGTTCCGCCTCCTCGGCCCGCCAGGCGGATACTGCCTTGGAGACCGCGCTGTTAATCATATCCGGCTCAATCGGCTTCAGAATATAATCGATGCCGCCATGGCGGACGGTCTGGCGGACGAAGTCGAAGTCATTATGACCGCTGACCACAATGAACTTGGTGCTGCCTGCGAATTCATCCACCCAGGTCATCAGCTCCAGGCCGCTCCCCGACTCCATCATCATATCCATTATGACCAGCGCGGGCTTCTCCCGGCGGATCAGGGCGATGGCCTCGTTGCCGTTGCCGGCCTCCAGAATCTCCTCAATCTGATGGGCCTCCCAGTCCACCAGCAGGCGGACCGCCTTCCTGACTCTTGCTTCGTCGTCTACAATCAGTGCCTTCATATCCGTTCACTCTCCACTACGATATCGATTTCCAGGCGGATGATTACTCCGCCTTCCTTCAGATTATCCACCGTCAGCAGGGCATTATCCCCGCAGACCAGCCGCAGCCTGGCCAGCACATTCCCTAGGCCGATGCCCGCCCCCGGAGCATCGCGTCTGCTGTAGCTGTCCTGGCCGGCATTCTGGAGCAGCTCCCGTTCCTCAGCGGACCGGGGCTGCTCCAGCTCCTTGCGCAGCGCCTCCAGTCTGCCTGCCGGAATGGGGAGGCCATTGTTGGCGATGCTGATCTCCATCCGCTCCGGGGTTAACCCGGCCACACTAATCTCAATACATCCGTCCTGGCGGTCAAGCTGGAAGCCGTGCTTAAAATAATTCTCCACAATCGGCTGGAGAATCATCTTGGGCATCAGCGCCTGGAGCAGCGGCTCCTCCATATCGTAGCGGAAACTGAACTTATTCTCAAAACGCTCCTTTTGCAGCTCAATATACGCTTTGACATGGTCCAGTTCGTTCTGGACCGTCACGATCTTCTCATCATTGTACATGCTGTAGCGCATCATCTTGGCCAGCGCGGAGAGCAGGCCGTAGATCTGCGGCACCTTCAGCTCCAAGGCGAGCGTACCGATAATCTGCAGCGTGTTGTTCAGAAAATGCGGGTTAATCTGCGACTGCAGCGCCCTCAGCTCATTGGTCTTGTTCGACAGCTCCAGCCGGTACTCCCGCAGAATCAGATTGTTGATCGTGTCCATCATACTGCGGAAATGCTCGGTGACGACGCCGATTTCATCTTTTCCCGCCGGGCGGATATCGATCTCAAGATTCCCGGTCTGGACCTGATTCATGTACCGGGTCAGCTGCTTGATCGGGGCGGTGATCCGGAAGGAGACAAGAACGGTCAGGACAATGATCGTAATGAGCAGCAGGACCAGCAGTAACACGTTGATCCCCGCAGCCTCTTTGGCTTCCCGGAACAGATATGAGACAGGAATTTGCTTGACCAGCGTCCAGCTGAGGCCAATGCTGTCGATTTGCTGATAGATGAACACAGCGCCGTCCTGCTCGAAATACCCCTGGGTCCCGCTGCGGTCCGCGATCTGCCTGTTGTACCACGCTGCATCCAGCGGTTGGCCCAGAGCAGCGGTGTCCTGGCCGTAGACCAGTCTGCCGCTGCTGTCCAGCAGGTAGATCTGCTCCTGATCCCGCTCGTACAGCTGGTCCACAATATCACCGATTGCGGCCAGCTTGACATCAATCGACAGATAACCGAGGGCCTCTGAGGAGGGGATACGCTCAATCCGGCGGTGCATCGTAAAAACCGGCTCCGGCACGAACTGTGTTAACGGCAGGTTCAGCCCGTAAGCGTTGCTCAGATGCGTGCTTTGTACCTCCACCGGAGTGCTGCCCGTGACCCTCGATTCCCGGTATGGCGTATTTCTCAGCCAGCGCTTGGGCGTGGTATTGTCTGTAATCAATGTAGCTTTCGCGTCTTTCACACCATATAAGTACACCTGCGAGATATTCGGGAGCGAGGTGGAGATATAGCTGAGCGAGTTATAGATGGCGATATCGGAGGACAGGTCGTCATATCCTGCTTCAAGCAGCCGGTAAAAATCGCCGTCCGAATACACATTTAGCGACAGACGGTTGATCTCCTGGAGCAGGCTGTCGATGTTTTTGTAGCCCTGATAGAGCAGATTCTTGTTCTCTTCAACCGCCCGGTCCCTCAGTGACTTGGTGGTGTGGGAATAGCTGACATACATCGTAGCCATAATGCAGATTAAGGTGGGTACGAGCAGGAAGACGATCAGCTTCGTGCGGATACTGGTCCATTTCATGGGGCGGGTCACATCCAGGTCAATATTTTACACCCTAAAGATCACTTGCGTAGGTGTAAGCGGCTCTGCAAAAAACAGATAATATCTTTAGATCATAAACAAGTGAGTGAGTAAAAGAAAGGGGGGCCATAACATGCGCGGCAATAAATTGTCCCAGTTCGGTCAGCAGGTATTTTTCGTTGGCCCGGCATTATTGTTTTTTACCTTGATCATGATTATTCCGTTTCTGATGGGGATGTACTACTCCTTCACAGACTGGAACGGCGTATCAGGTAATGTGAGCTGGGTCGGCTTTGAGAATTTTAAAAGTATTTTTACGAATGATCGCGATTTCTGGTCATCCTTCTGGTTTACCGTGAGGTTCACCGTGCTGGGTGTGATATTGACCAACATAGTAGGCTTCTTCCTGGCCTATCTGCTGACCAAACCTTTGAAGACACGCAATATGCTCCGGACCATATTTTTCATGCCGAATGTGATCGGGGGTCTGCTGCTGGGGTTCATCTGGCAGTTCATCTTCATCAAAGGCTTCGCCACCATGGGTGACCTTACAGGCCTGTCCTTCTTCAACCTTCCCTGGCTCGGGGATGCGACCACCGGCTTCTGGGCGATTGTCATGGTATTCATCTGGCAGTCCTCCGGCTATCTGATGGTCATCTACATCGCTTCGCTCAGCAATGTCTCCAAGGAAGTGCTGGAAGCTGCCGAGATTGACGGCGCCTCGCGGATGCAGGTGCTGCGCAACATCATCTTGCCGCTGATTATGCCTGCGGTTACGATCGGACTGTTCCTGGCGATCTCCTGGTCCTTCAAGATGTTCGACCTGAACCTCTCGCTGACCAAAGGCGGACCGTTCAAATCGACGGAATCTGTAGCGATGAACATCTATAACGAAGCCTTCCTGAACAACCGTTATGGTCTGGGTACGGCAAAGGCGCTGTTATTCTTCCTCATTGTAGCGCTGATCACTGTCATTCAGGTCCGTATAACGAAGAGTAAGGAGGTAGAAGCTTAATGAATGCCAAGACCAAAAACAGATGGAATATCGGGATTGAAGTAATTATGATCCTGCTGGCGCTTCTGTTCCTCTCTCCGTTCTACTTCCTGCTGGCGAACTCGGTGAAATCCTTCGGCGAGATTCTGAGCGATGCGGCCAGCTGGCCGCAGAGCTTCATGTGGGAGAACTATGCGAATGCGTGGAAGCTGGCCCGGTTCTCCGAGGCCTTCCGCAACTCGCTGATCATTACGATCATCAGTGTAACGCTCATCTCGCTGTTCAGCGCGATGGCGGCGTACCGCATGGTGCGTGCCAATACCCGGTTCAACCAGATTCTGCTGCTGCTGATGGTAGCGGCGATGGTGGTTCCGTTCCAGACCATTATGATTCCGATCCTGAAGGTTGTGAATGTCCTGGGCGTGAACAACTCCTTCACAGGTCTCATTATCTCCCATCTGGGCCTCAGCATTCCGATGGCGATCTTCCTGTTCCACGGCTTCATCAAGTCGGTACCGCTGGAGATTGAAGAGGCGGCTACGGTGGATGGCTGCAACCCGATCTCGGCGTTCTTCCGGATTGTATTGCCCCTGCTGAAGCCGATGCTGATGACCATTATCGTGCTGAATGCGCTGGGGATCTGGAATGACTATCTGTTGCCGTCCCTGATTCTTCAGGCACCTGAACTGCGGACGATTCCGCTGGCGACCTTCTCCTTCTTCGGCCAATATACGAAGCAGTGGGATATGGCGCTTCCGGCCCTGACCATCGGGATTGCCCCAATCGTCATCTTCTATCTGTTCATGCAGCGTTACATTGTTGAGGGAATAGCGGCCGGCTCGGTGAAGGGTTAATTCACCGGGCTCCCGTTCCACATAAGAAGCAGTTAAATTATTCAAGGGGGAAATATCTAATGAAGAAGAAACATTCTGCACTGATGATGTCATCCGTAATGCTAATGTCAGTAGTGCTCGCGGCTTGCGGCGGCAATGCCGATAAGTCTGCCTCAAATAATACTTCGAATGGAAGCGCTGGCAACAGCGGAGCCGTGAAGACGGTTAAGATTTTCCAGTTCAAGACAGAGATTGTGGAAGGCCTCAATGAGCTGAAGGTGGAATTCGAGAAGGAGCATCCGAACATTAAGCTGGATATCCAGACGGTCGGCGGCGGCGCAGACTACGGTGCAGCCCTGAAGACGAAGTTCGCTTCCGGCGATGCTCCTGATATTTTCAGTAACGGCGGGTATGCCGAAATGGCACTGTGGGCAGACAAACTGGAAGACCTGTCTGACCAGCCTTGGGTGAAGGATCTGATTCCACTTGCAGCAGAGCCTATGACCAAGGACGGCAAAACCTACGGGATGCCAATGAACCTTGAAGGAATCGGTTATGTGTACAACAAGGACCTGTTCGCCAAGGCCGGGATTACAGAGACGCCCAAAACCATTTCACAGCTTGAAGAAGCAGCTAAAAAGCTGCAGGCGATTGGCGTAACTCCGTTCGGCAACGCCTATCAGGAATGGTGGCTGCTGGGGATTCAGGGGATTAGCGTAGCTTTTGCACAGCAGGATAATGTGGATGAATTCATCAAGGGCCTGAACGACGGAACTGCATCCATTGTAGGAAATGAGAAGTTCAAGGATTGGAGCAATCTGCTGAACCTGACGGTAAAATACGGCCAGAAGAATCCGCTGACCACCGATGCTAACACTCACCTGGCGCTGTTCGCCAAGGGCGAAACGGCTATGATGCAGGAAGGCAACTGGGCACAGACGCTGGTAGATAACATTACGCCGGACATGAACATCGGGATGTTCCCGATGCCAATCAACGACGATGCGGCGATGAACGATAAGCTGTCGGTGGGCGTTCCTGCGAACCTGGTAGTCAACAAGGAATCCGGCTCCAAGGAAGAAGCCAAGACGTTCCTGAACTGGCTGGTGACTTCGGATATGGGTAAAGAGTATATCGTTAAGAAATGGAAGTTCATTCCTGCGCTGTCGACCATTCCGGCAACCCCTGAAGATATCGGTCTCCTGGGTGCGGATGTCTGGAATTATGTAAAAGAAGACAAGGTATACGGACTGCAGGCGTCCAAATTCCCGGATGGTGTCACTCAGGAATTCGCCAGCTCCATTCAAGAGCTGATCGCCGGCAAAGTTGATGAAGCAGGCTGGGAAAAGAGTATGCAGGCTGCCTGGGATAAGCTGAAGAAATAACAAATAGATTCAAATGGATCGGCCCGGACGCTTCCGTCTATCTCTGCATATGAGGTGGGCGGGAGCGTTCTTTCCGGTTGGGCCCCGAAGCGGCGGACAGGTCAGGTGTTGCGGCGGAGCTGCGGAGCAAGAGCGGGAAGAGACGGGAGAGAGTAGAGATACCAGAGAGACGGGAGAGACGGGAGAGACGGCTATGGCTAGTGCAGCTTCCTGAACTGCTCCGGCGTGACCGCCGACTGCTTGCGGAAGGTGGCCACGAAATGGCTGACGTCGCGGAAGCCGACCTGCTGTGAGATGGCCTTGACGGTTAGCCCAGGCTTAGCAACCAGCAGCTCCTTGCTCTTGCGGATACGCAGCCGTACGAAATAAGCATAGGGCGAGAGGCCGAAGGTCTGCAGGAACAGGCTGTTCAGATATCTCCCGGACACCCCAAGCTGCGAAGCGAGATCGTTCAGGCCTATTTCGGGATCGCCGTAATGGTTGTCCATCCATTTCAGCAGCGGCTGCAGCTTGTCTACATTACGGGAGATCGCCGTGTTATTATGCAGCTGTCCGTATTTGTTCAGAGTCAGCAGGAACCGGTAGGCATCGCTGGATTCTCCCAGGCTGAACATGTCGCTTGAAGCATCGTGGCGGTCCAGCATCTCCTTCAGCATCATGCGCAGCGGAGCCTCACTCTCCCAGCGGTAGAACAGGCTGGTATTCATCCCGAGCGAATCCAGAATATACCGGGCTGAGGTCCCGCCGAAGGTGAGATAATAGGTGCGCCACGCCACCTCGGAGGAGAGAGATTCATAACGATGCGGTGTACCCGGCATCAGCAGAATGCCGCTGTCTCCGGTGAGGGTGAGCTTCTTATTGTCGAAGTGAATAATTCCTCCGCCGGATGCGGTCTGCAGCCAGTGATAGGTGTGATAGCCTTGCGGGCGGGAGACTTTCTCCTGATCGGGGTTATAGCCCATACTGTCTAGCGTAATGGGGAGCAACTGGCCGCTCTCCTGGGCGAATACGATTCTGCGGACGGCATCCACTGACATTGCTGCTTCACTCCTGTTGTTCCATATTATTATACTCAAATTCATTAATATTATATTTATAGTGACCCGGATAGATCTTAAAATAAGAATATACTTATACTATAAAGGATGTGCTAAGTGTGATCAACGAGAAGTTACCTAAGATATGGTACGGTGGAGATTATAACCCGGAGCAATGGGATGCCCCGGTATGGGCTGAGGACGAGCGGATGTTCAAGCTGGCGGGAATTGACGTTGCCACCATTAACGTGTTCTCCTGGGCGTTGATCCAGCCGTCTGAGGATACGTACGATTTCACCGGTCTGGATGAGTTAATCGACCGCTTATATAAGAATGGAACCTATGTATGTCTGGCTACCGGTACAGGTGCGCATCCGGCCTGGATGGCCCACCGTTATCCTGAGGTTACGCGCGTGGATGTCCAGGGCAGGAAGCGTAAATTCGGCGGACGCCACAACTCCAATCCGAACAGTGCAGTGTACCGCAAATATGCAACATTGCTGGCAGGCAAGCTGGCTGAACGCTATAAGGATCATCCGGGCCTGATGGCCTGGCATATCTCCAATGAATATGGCGGATATGATTACTCCGAGCAGTCCGAGGCTGCTTTCCGGGTCTGGCTGAAGAAGCGTTACGGTACGCTGGAAGCGCTCAACAGAGCCTGGAATACCCGGTTCTGGGGCCATACCTTCTATGATTGGGAGGAAATCGTAGTCCCGAATGAGCTTAGTGAAGAGTGGAACGGCAACCGGACGAACTTCCAGGGGATTTCCCTGGACTACCGCAGATTCATGTCGGATAGCCTGCTGGAATGCTATATCCTTGAGTATGAGGCCATTAAGCAGCACAGCACGGATATCCCGGTTACGACCAATCTGATGGGCTTCTACCCGGAGCTGGATTATTTCAAGTGGGCCAAATATCTCGATGTGATCTCCTGGGACAACTACCCGTCCCTGGACACGCCGGTCAGCCACACGGCCATGACGCATGATCTGATGCGCGGCCTGAAGAACGGCCAGCCGTTCATGCTGATGGAGCAGACGCCGAGCCAGCAGAACTGGCAGCCCTACAATACGCTGAAGCGTCCCGGCGTCATGCGCCTGTGGAGCTATCAGGCGGTAGCGCGCGGTGCAGACACCGTGCTGTTCTTCCAGCTCCGCAGGTCCATCGGAGCCTGCGAGAAGTATCACGGAGCGGTGATTGAGCATGTGGGGCATGAGCATACCCGGGTATTCCGTGAATGTGCCGAGCTTGGCCGGGAGCTGGAGCAGCTTGGCGATGAGCTGCTGGATGCACGCAGCGCGGCGCAGATCGGGATTATCTACGACTGGGAGAACCGGTGGGCTCTTGACCTCTCCAGCGGCCCGTCTGTTGCGCTGAATTATGTGAATGAGGTTCATAAATATTATGATGCGCTTTATCAGCAGAATATCGAAGCGGATATGATCGGCGTGGAAGAGGACCTGTCGAAATACAAGGTTGTCATTGCACCGGTGCTGTATATGGTGAAGCCGGGGTTTGCCGAGAAGGTCGAAGCCTTCGTTCAGGCCGGCGGAACCTTCATTACGACTTATTTCAGCGGCATAGTGAATGAGAATGATCTGGTCACGGTTGGCGGTTACCCTGGAGAGCTGCGCAAGGTTCTCGGCATCTGGGCAGAGGAGATCGACGCCCTGCTGCCGGGCATGAGCAACGAGATCGTGATGAACAAGGAATGGGGAGCACTGAACCGTTCCTATGGCTGTGATCTGCTCTGTGACCTGATTCATACCGAAGGCGCAGAAGTACTGGCCGAGTATGGCACTGACTTCTACAAAGGGATGCCGGCCCTGACTGTGAACAGCTTCGGCGCAGGCAAAGCCTATTATGTGGCCACAAGCCCCGATGCCGCCTTCCTGCGCGGATTCCTGGCTAACCTGTGCGGGGATAACGGCATTGCCCCGCTGGTCAGCGCACCGGAGGGGATCGAGTCTGTCCGGCGGGTGAAGGATGGCGTATCCTACCTGTTCCTGCTGAACCATACCGCCGGGGAGCTTAGTGCGGACATCGGTACCGGCGAACGGACCGATCTGCTTACCGGCCAGAAGTTCAGCGGTTCCACTATAGTTCCCGGCCGTGGAGTGCTGATTCTGTCAGACAAACAGTAATTGGCTGTACCTACGTTAAAAAAGCAGCGATTCTCCCGTAATAGGAGAATCGCTGCTTTCTAGTTTCTGGTCCATTGCTGCTTGCTTCAATAGATTATGGGCGTATGAAAGTTGGGTCGTTGCCGGTTTGAAGAGACGAATAGACTCACTGAGTATAATTGAAGAACCTTTTTCCGTTCACGCAGCGTCCATCCAAGCGCTTAAGTTGATCTTGCTTGTGTTATGACGTAAAGGAACCGAAGTCCGTAATCTTCAAATCAACCTCAAGATGGATGGGAGTCCGGCTGAACACCTCATCCCAGTTATCCTCCAGCTTGCGCCATAGGGCGGGTTTCTGAATCTTGAGCATGCTTGAGAATCCGATGGCATCTGCTTTGTAATCGGACTGCACCTTGTGGAACAGGCTCTGCATCATCTGCTCCAGCCGTTTTTTGAACAGCTGTTCTGCTTTTTGGGGGAGATGAGTGGCCGCAGGGTATTCCTCGACGTTCCAGGTCTCACTTAGCCGTCCCTCCGTTGAAATCTTGACATCGAAGGACAGATGGTCATCGTCTACTTTGGCAGTGATTTTAGTTTTCATGGCCTTGAGTTCATAGGTTATCGGCTCATTGCTCCAATCATAGGTTTTGATGACACCGCTCTGCCCCCTGTTGGTCAGCCAGGACAGGCATTCGGTATCCTCCTGATTCAGCGCTCCCACCCAGCGCCCGGTACCTCCCTTGATCACCCCGGCTCCAGAGAATTCAACCTCGCCGTTCGCCGACACCAGGTTCTGCAGCGCATAACTGCGTTTGGAGTACATGAAGGAATCCAGCTTGGATAAAATAACCGGGTCGAGCACCTTGCTGGTTCTCTTCTGATTACGCAGCATATCTCTGATGTGAAAGGAAGGGATGACACTCTTTTGCTGGGAAATCATCGTATCCTCCGCCCGGCCCTGGCTGATGAATACCATCGTACTGGGGCGGATATCATTGTCCCGAAGCACAAAATCCATTAACTGGTTCATGCTCTGCTGCTTGAGCAGCTCGGTGGACACGACAATTACCTTGAGGTGATGCCCGATAATCGGCCGGTCACGCAGGATGGAGTACTGCCGGAAGATCTCCAGCACAGAGTCTCCGGTTCCTGTTACATTCAGATAAGGGGCTTGGTTGCTGTTCGTATTCTCTGCGCCACCTACCGAATTAGCCGGAACCACCTGAACCGTAGCTGTAATCTTATTCCGCTTGGTATAAGTCGCGCCTTGCTCCTCCAGCTTCTGCTCTGTGGGCGACAGCTCCGCACTATCCAGAGCCAGCCCTGAGTATAGGGCCAGATCCTCAATCTCCTTGCTGCTCCAGCAGGAGGTCTGTGTAGCAAGGATCAGCAGGCTGCACAGCAGTACCAGAATTCGTCTACACACGCTGCTTCAACCCCTTCGTCCGGATGAGCCACACTATCGAGAGCAGGACAGGCACGAGCAGGAACAGCACCGCGCCCATCCTGCCGATGGCATCCCCAAGTGCAAACAGGTCGCTTAAGGACTTCGGCACCATCGCCGAGATGAACAGGAGCGGAACCAAGGCATAAATAATCGGATGGACCTTAAGCTTGAAGATCTGTGAAATGCCCAGCGAGGCCTGGAAGAAGAAACTGCTGAAGTTGCAGAACATCTGCATCAGCCAGATGACCATGAACGGGAATTCCATCCGCTCGAAGAAAAATCCCGGCACCTCAAAGCTGCGCATCAGGTCGATGGTGGGCCAGGTGCTGGTTCTGGCGGAACCGATAGAAATCCCGCCGATGACTATAATAACAGTCAGGAGGTAGATTGCCGTCAGAATGGCCATCCCTCCAAGGATAGCTTTGACAGCTTGCTTAGGGTCCTGCATGAACGCTACGAGCGTCATAGTAACTTCGCAGCCCGTGAATACAAGCACTGTGGATTTCAGTCCTGCGAATACGGGAGCTACTCCATTGCCGAGTACAGGCCGCAGATGCTCGGGATCAAATATCCGCAGACTGAGCACGAAGGAGATCAGCAGAATCATAACACTGATCGGAAACACAATGGTATAGACACGGGCAATAGAATTGATTCCTCCGCATACCAGATAGGTGCTCAGCCAGAGGAAAGGCAGAATAACCGCCCAGATGGGGGTCCCTTCCAGCAGGAAGAACAGGGTGACCTCGGCCAGGGTGCGGATCTCAAAGCCGGCGATAGTGACGAAATACAGAATGAGCAGCAGGGACAAGATTCCACCGATGAACCGGCCGGTGAGCCGGCGGGAATACTGGAAGACGGTTTGCCCCGGGAACTGCTGGCTGATCTTCACCATGACAAGTACAGCGAGCATCACAATCGCTCCGCCCAGCAGGACGGAAATCCAGGCATCCGGAGTTTTGACACTCTCGCTTACACTGCGCGGTAGCGTGAGAATTCCCGCGCCCAGCAGCGTATTGTTCAAGAAAATGGCCGTTTGTGCAGCAGTGATTTTGTCATCAGTGCGTATGAACATGATACGTCCTCCTTACGCGCAGGCGCGGTTATGACTTTCGTTTGTTCTGCCGGGTCTTCATCATGAGAGGTCTGCGTTTCATCAGAGCCATCGGAGCGCGCAGGAACAGATCCTTCCAGTCACTGAGCCGGAAAGGGGAGATCGGCGACAGATAAGGTACGCCGAAGCTCTTGAGCTTGCTCAGATGGCAGCAGATCAGCAGGAAGAACAGAATGGTACCGTACATCCCCAGCACTGACGCAAACAGCATGCCAGCGAAGCGCAGCAGCCGCAGTGTGATCCCCGCGCTGTACATGGGAATGGAGAAGGAAGAGATGGCAGTCACGGCAACCACAATAACCAGGAACGGACTGACAATACCCGCCTGTACCGCAGCATCGCCGATAATCAGACCGCCGACGATCCCCATCGCCGGACCGATCGGCTTCGGCAGCCGGATACCGGCTTCGCGCAGGATCTCGATGGAGACCTCCAGAATCAGCACTTCAATCAGTGAAGGGAAGGGTACGCCCTGCCGGGTCTTGATGATCGTAATCGCAAGCTCCGTAGGAATCAGTCCCGGATGATAGGAGATGAACGAGATGTACAGGGCCGGAGCCAGCAAGGCAAGGAAGGAGGCGGCGAACCGCAGCATCCGCAGCAGGGTGCCCGGAAGCCAGCGCTCATAATAGTCTTCGGGCGACTGCAGGAGCATACTGAAGGTCACCGGTGCGATGAGCACGAAGGGCGTGCCGTCCAGCAGAATGGCAACCCGTCCTTCCAGCAGGGCGCTGATGACTCTGTCCGGCCGTTCTGTATTCTGGAGCTGCTGGAAGGGACTAAGATAATTATCCTCAATCAGCTGCTCGATATAACCGGATTCGGCCAGGAAATCAAAGTCGATTTTGCAGATCCGGTTCTGGACCTCCTCCAGCAGGTCGGGATTGACGATATCCTTCATATAGGCGAGCACAATGTCCCGTTCAATCGTGTTGCCTGCCCGGTAAGTTTTCATCTCAAGCTGATCGCTCAGGCCCTGGCGGCGGAGCATGGCCGTATTCTCGCTGAGCACCTCGGAGAAGCCCAGCCGGGGCCCGCGGAGCAGTGCTTCGGAGACTGGCTCGCCAATCGTGCGGTTAGCAGATCCGGGCAGCTCTATCAGGAGCCCGCAGGGCAGGCCTTCAATCAGCAGGCCGCCGTGTCCGAAGAGAAGAAGTTTATTGAAATTGTCTATAGCAGCCTCTTCCTTAAGCTCACTGAAGGGTAGCAGCCGGTCTGTAATGTCTGCGGAAGCCACAGGTCCGGCGGGCAGGCCGTACATCAGAAACTGCATAATCTTCATATTCAGCACCCGGTCATTCTGCATGCCGTTAATATGGATAAGCACAGCCCGGGCTCCGGCATTCGCAATCGTGAATTCTCTGAAATGCACATCGCTGTTGCCTCCGATGGCAGCCTTCACTGCAAGCAGGTCTGTATTATAGTTGCCGCTGAAGGAAGCCGGGCGTGGCGCGTCAGAATGCGCTGGAACCGGCGGCTGTGACTGGCGGGCGGTTTTGGTACCATAGCCAATCTGCCCCCGCCCGCTTCCTACGAACCGGTAGAGCGATCTATATATAAATCTAAGGAACAATGGAACAAGCAGAGCCGCACCCGCCTGTCCAAAGACTGCCCAGCCGGGTACAAACGATATAATGGTAGCGAACAGTGTGATCATCCCCAGCCGTAAGAATTGAACATCCGTGTTGACAGAATATCTGTGCTTATGAAGTTTCCCAAAGTTTAATTGATTTTACTCATTCTGGAGGAAAAAAGTTCTGGCAGAGACAGTTTGGGCGATTATCTATAAGCAGGGCGGCATATCAAAGTGAAGTAGAAGGATAATTGATAGAAGTGGTATATAATTCATAATAGAACAGGCTGTTTAAGGCAGCAGGAATGAAGCAATCAGGAAAGAGGCAGCGCATGAGAACCTTACTGGTCACAGGCTACCGGGCCCATGAGCTCGGCATTTATGACAGCAAGCATCCGGGCATTCCCTATATCAAAAAAGCACTCGCAAACCGGATTATCCCGCTGGTGGAGGACGGGCTGGAATGGGTCATCACTCCGGGACAATACGGTGTTGATCTGTGGGCTTGCGAGGTTGTGCTGGAGCTGAAGCAGCAATACCCGGGACTTAAGCTGGGTATTATCACCGCACATGCCTCACCGGAGGAGAAATGGAAGGAGGAGAAGCAGAATGAATACCGCCGGATTGTGGCCGGTGCCGACTACTACGGAGCCGTAAGCAATGCCCCCTATGACGGGAGCTGGCAGTTCAAGGCCAGAGATGATCTGCTGCTGCGCAAAAGCGACGGGATTCTGTTGTTCTACGACGAGGATGCAGCGGAGAGCAGTGCGAAATTCACCAAAGAGCGGGTCGTCAAGCTGCATGCCGAAGGCGATTATGAGCTGCACCTGATGCATGCCGAGGAGATTCAGAGCATTGCCGATGAAGAGAATCGGCATGATTATGATTGAGAAGGGGCTGCGCACCTGGGGCCTGTCCCGTGAAGGCAACAGGCATATGGGCATAGCCGCAGATTAGGCATTGTATCAAGAAGAATAGAGTACTTGGAATTGAAAGTGGTCAGATAAAGCTCTGGAGCGAAGGTGCCTTGCGCACCTTATAGTTCTGTTCGTAAGCGTAGGCCAGTCTGATAAGCACCGGTTCTTCATAGGCCCGGGCGGAGAAGGTTACGCCGAAGGGGGCGCCGGCTGAGGTATAGCCTGACGGCACCACGATGGACGGGTATCCGGCTCTTGATGTAATCCGGGCGCCGAAGTCGGCCGGGAACAGCAGGGCATCGAGCTGATGCTCGCGCATAGTGGCATCGATTCCCTGCTCCTTGCAGAGCCTGAGATCGGTCATCCGGTCACGCAGATATTGCGGCTCGGTGAAGGTGCCCGAGGTCGTAAGTTCGGCATCGAGCAGGGTAGCTTGCCCGAACTTCAGCGTCTCGGCCGGATGGGCATGATTGAAATCGATAATATCCTTCAGGGTGCGCATTGGGGCCCCCGGACCCAGGCGGGCGAGGTAGGCGTTCAGCGATGTTTTGAATTCATTCAGCACCACGGACGAATAGCTGATCTCCCGCGCCGTTGTAATCTCGGCCGGATCAATGATCGTGGCTCCAAGCTCCCGCATGCTCTCCACCGAGGCATTGAACAGCGCAAGCTGCTCCTCTGTCAGCTCCTCGAAATAATAATCCCGCGGAATTCCGATCCGTGCCCCCTGAAGCCCGCCCGCATCCAGGAAGAGGGTGTAATCCTCATGAACCTTACCTCTGTTCGTGCCCATGGCCGCATCGCCGGTATCCTGGCCGAGCAGCGCATTCAGCAGCAGGACGGCATCCCGTACGGTTCGTGCCATGGGCCCGGCGGTATCCTGTGTGCTGGACAGCGGCAGAATGCCGGAACGGCTGATCAGCCCAACCGTGGGCTTAATGCCGATAATGGAGCCAAGGTTGCCGGGGTTGAGGATGGAGCCGGAGGTTTCCGTTCCAACCGAGACCGTGCAGAAGTTGCAGGCCACCGCTACCGCAGACCCGGCGCTGGAGCCGCCTGTCGGAGTGGAGATATTGTATGGGTTAAGCACCTGGCCGCCCCTGGAGCTGTAGCCGGAGGGCATGCCGTTCGTCATGAAATTGGCGAATTCCGTCATGTTGGCTTTGCCCATAATGACAGCCCCGGCCTCGCGCAGCCTGCTGACGATGAAGGCATCCTCTCCTGCAAAAGAATCCGCTAAAGCGAGCGAGCCCGCGCTGGTATGCATGTTATCCCCGGTATTAATGTTATCCTTCAGCAGTACCGGTATGCCATGCAGCGGACCGCGCGGGCCTTGATGCAGCCGCTCGGCATCCAGAGATTCAGCGATGAACAGCGCATCCGGATTAAGCTCCAGCACCGAGTTGACGGTCAGGCCGCTTTTGTCATGATCGGCTATCCGCTCCAGATACATCAGGACTAATTGTCTGGAGGTGATCTCCCCGGAATCCAGTGCAGCCCCAATCTCATCTATAGTAGCCTCTACGATTTCAAAACTCATGCGGGTCCACCTTCTTCCCTTTAGGATTTTGAAGTTTTCTTCCTCATCTAAGCACAGTTTTGCCTGTGTTGATAGTGTTCTTTTACCGCCCGGACAACCATGACTTTCGATGTAACTTTTAAACAGGTGATTAAAAGGGGGGCTCCTGTGGTTAAATACATCACAAGATTTAACAATACTACTTGCTGATATCATTAGGAGGAATCGAACTTGAAGAAATGGACTACGGTATTCATGGGTGTTATGCTATCTGCTGCCTTGGCTGGCTGCGGAAATAAAGAGGAGCTCAAACCATCAGAAGGGGCTGCCACCGCTCCAGCTTCAGCTGCTGCAACTACGGCTCCGGAGGCTTCTGCATCGGCAGCGCCGGCTGAACAGACATCAGACGGCGTTCCAACGGTGGAAGAACTGATCCAGAAGACGGCTGAAGCGGGAGCTGAGCTGAAGGGCTTCGCCATGGAGTCGCAGGTGAAGCAGAAGATTAAGATTAAACAAGGGGACCAGAATACAGAACAAGACACTGATATGACAATGAAATCCCAATACACCAAAGACCCGCTGCAAATGCATCAGGAAGTGGATATGAAGACCAGTCAAGGCGACCAGAAGATGGAGCAATATGTTACGGCTGACGGCTTCTATTCCCAGGTGGGCGGACAATGGATGAAGATGCCTTCTTCGATGACGGAGCAGGTCGTAACTGCCATGAAGCAGTCTGCAAGCCCTGAGAAGCAGCTGGAGCAATTCAAGGCGATCGCCGGGAAGACGAAGGTCACCGAGGATGGCGACAATTACCTGCTGGCCGCAGAGGTATCGGGCGATGATGTCAAAGAACTGGCGAAGACTTATATGAACCAGGGCGGCAGTTCCGATCCGCAGATGGCTGCCATGATGGAGCAGATGAACATCAAGAGCATGAATATCGCTTATGCGGTGGA
The DNA here is from genome assembly GCF_038006765.1 of Paenibacillus sp. FSL H7-0756. Classification (NCBI taxonomy): domain Bacteria; kingdom Bacillati; phylum Bacillota; class Bacilli; order Caryophanales; family Paenibacillaceae; genus Paenibacillus; species Paenibacillus sp. FSL H7-0756. The sequence continues at coordinate 266,227 of NZ_JBBOVT010000003.1, forward strand.
TAAGAAGACCTATTATCCAACCAAGACGGATGTGACCATGGTCATGGATATGACCAGCGGAGAGCAGACTGTATCGATTGATATGGATATGAAGGCGACTATCAGCGATCATAACAAGGTTACGGAAATCAAGATTCCGCAGGAAGTACTGGATGCCAAGGAATTTGAAATGCCGGCAGCACCGGCTGCCCCAACCACTCCGTAACAGGCATACCCAGCTGAATACAAGTGCAACACATGCAACCGGCGCTGCCGCCCCTACTAAGGACGGCAGCGCCGGTTTTGGTGTGCGTTGTCATTTTACAGATTAAACGAGTTGCTGATCATCCCAAAGGCTGCTCCGGCAATGACGGAGGTGATCAGCTTGTAGAAAATATATCCGGTCACAATATTGGCGATGGCAATCGGGTAAAAGGTGTCGATTCCCCGGCTGCCGCCTGTGTTCAGCGGATACTGAAACAGAACCGTATTCATGCTGATGAAGACGAACAGGAAGGCGAGCGCAAGCAGTGTGGTCGAGAAGGACAACAGGCTGACCGTGAGCGACAGGATCGCCAGCACCAGCAGCGCCACGGCCGGAACCAGCAGCGTCCCCAACCGGGTAATCAGCAATTTAAAGTCGAAGCTGACCTTCTCCAGCCGGAGTACGGCATAGACAGCTCCGCAAGCAACGGCAAGACCGGCTGCCGTTAACAGCAGCGGCTTCAGGAAGCCGGGGCCAAAGATGGCCGAGACATCCCATTTGATGAACAAGATGAGGAAATATAGAGCTGTCAGTAATGCGGTAAGTCCCATAGTGATCAGGCTGTTTATGAAATGGGCCGCAGGAATGTCCCTCATCGTACTGTAAGGGCGGGCAACGGCTCTCAGGTAGAAGCTCCAATACTGTTTGCCTACCGCCTGTGCCTGCTGTACACGTTCATCTTTGAGCAGGTTATTAAACTGCTCGGTTACCTTGCGCTGAGGCTGCGGTTGCCCAGGCTGGTTGTTTGGCCCCTCAGGATTTGTGAAGGGTGCTCCGCCTTCCGGATTGTTCATTGTGATTGATTCCTCCTTGTGAAATTTATGGAAAATGCCATTGGCTTTAGTATAAGGGGACTCACCGGTAAATTCTATAAATTTGCCGGAATATGCAGTAATGCACGCAAAAAAGCCCGTAAATCGCCGATAAGTGTCGATTTACGGACCTGAGCCCATTCTATTCCAGTGGTCCGTCCTCTACCCGGCCAAAGCCCTCTTCAGCCAGATATTCCTCCGCTTCTGCCGACGTCTCGAAGGCCATCTCCAGCTGTAGTCCGGCATAGAGATACCACAGATCCTCCTCGAATCTCAGGCTCAGCGTATGCCCATCCTCATTCTTCCACAGCGATTCAGCTTCCGCTCCGCCTGCCTGCGCTTTTTTCTTTCTTTTGGAAGGGGCAGGGGCCTGGGGAATGTACGTCAAGAGAGAAGTGATGGACGCATCCAGCAGCTCGCGCAGCGCCGCCTCCGAATAATCGCGGATATTGACCAGTCCCTTATCATCCGTCTCATAGCCCCGCAGCAGCCCGGCATAGACGAAGCCGTTCCCGTTAGGGTGAATATGCGAAGCCACCGTCTTCTTGTCATGGCGGCTCTGCTCCAGATGATAATTCACCCGTCCGAGCGAGACCTTCCGCGCCTCCAGCTGGGGATAGGAATCGAGTATTGCTAATTTCTGTTCAAAAGTAAGCATAGACAGCCTCCGGTTCACTTGAAATATAAAAATGTATAGGTTTCACGTTATACATTAGCCTTCTATTTCTCGCGGAAACGGTACCGTCCTTTAATGAGGAAGGTACCGTTTCCGCTTGTAGTCAGTTGATTATAGCATGCAGCGGGACAATGGACTACAGCGCCTCTCCCTGGCTTGTTACTCTGCCAGCGGCAGCCGCAGCACGAAGGAGCAGCCCTGCGGCGGGTTGCTGCCCAGCTCCAGACTGCCGCCCATGGCCTCGGCCAGCAGTCTGCTGAAGGTCAGGCCCAGCCCGAGTCCGCGGAGCAGGCTCTGCTTGTCCGAGCTCCGGTAGAAAGCCTCGAAGATCCGTTCCCGGCTGTCCGGATGGATGCCCGGCCCGTTATCCGTCACGGTGATCTCGGCTTGTCCCTGCGGCGTAACGGTAAGCGCAAGCTTCAATTGCAGCTTGCGGTCCGCTGTCTTCGCCTGCACACTGTTGCCAAGCAGATTCACGATAATCTGCTGGATGCGCAGCGGATCACCCCGCAGAAGGAGCGGGGCTTCCGGCAGATGAAGGATGGGCTCACAGACCTCCTCGCTCTGGGTCAGCATCCATTGATAGACAATTTCCTCCAGCAGCGGGGCCGCTGCAAGCTGATCATGCCGGACGGCAACCATGCCCGCTGTCAGCGCATTGTAGTCCAGCAGATCGGCGACCATATGCTGCAGCCGTTCGGTCTCAAGCAGAGCGATATCGAGGAATTCCCCGGCCTCCTCGCCTTCGACAACCCCCTCGCGTACCGCATGGAGCAGTCCTTTGATCGAGGTGACCGGAGTCTTAAGCTCATGGGACACGCCCGCCAGCATGATGGCCCGTGACTGCTCGAACTGCTGCAGCTTGCCCGCCATCTCCTGGAAGGAGACGAGCAGCTCGTGAATCTCGCGTTCCTTGGCCCCGGTCTCCAGCACGATATTATACTGGCCGCTGCTGATCTGCGCGGCGGCGGCCGCCACCCGCTGAACCGGCTTGGCCAGCTTGATCGACAACAGATAGATCGTCAGCCAGCTTAAGATAATCAGGAAGACGATGATGATGGAGAAGAAGGTGATCTCCTCCGTGGGGATGTGGCGCAGGGAGCGCTTGGACTGCATGACCAGCACTTGCCCCAGCGTGCCCTGGTCCCCCTGGATCTGCGCAGCAGCGGCTTTATATTCCGAAGTCCGCGAATCGGTCAGGCTATCATTGAGCTTGTACCGCATCTCCTCGTTTGTCATCGGGGGCTGGGAGTACAACAGCTCGCCTTCTGGTCCGGTGATGATTACGCACATCTCCTCAGTTACCTTGAAGAAGCGTTTGCGGTCCTCCACCAGCTTGTTCAGGCTTGGGGTAATGGCCAATTGACCGTCTGCGTCCACGCTGCGGTCAGCAATCTCCTGCGCCAGCAGGCCTGTCGTCTGCATCCGGTTGTTCATCGCCTCCTGCTGAATCCACCAGAAGGTGAACAGCGCCGTCAGCAGCAGCCCGATGCTGATGATCAGCAGATACCGCAGAGTCCAGTAAGTGAGAATGGAGGTGGTTTTCTTCTTGCTCTTATTTATGTTGTCCATAATTGATAGCCTGTTCCTCTCAGTGTGCGGATCTCGCCCTCACTGTCCGGCCAATGCGACAGTGCCTGGCGGAGTCTCTTGATGGACAGATCGACGGCCCGGTCGCTTCCCTCGTAATCCATCTCCCACACATGCTCCAGCAGCTGGTCGCGGGTGCAGATCTGATTCGGGCGCTCGGCCAGGAACAGCAGCACGGACATGTCGCGCGGGCTGAGGCTGACCTCCGCCCCGTTCAGAAAAATACTGCGCGCCGAGAAATCGATGAACAGGCTGCCGAAATGACGCTTGCGGCTGCCGTCCGACCACTGCGAGGGACGGCGCAGCACGGCGTTCACCCGTGCGACCACTTCCTCGGGAATGAAGGGCTTGGACATATAGTCGTCGGCTCCGCCATCCAGTCCCGCTAGCCGGTCGTTGATGCCGTCCCGGGCGGTGAGCATGATGACCGGGCAGCTGCTCTTCTCGCGGATCAGCCGCAGGAGCTGGAAGCCGTCCATCTCCGGCAGCATGATATCGAGCAGAACCAGCGAGGGCGGCGCTTCCTCGAAGGCTTCCAGGGCGCTCCGGCCGTCTGCGGCACGGGTAACGTGGAAGCCCGCTTTTCGCAGATACGCACTGAGCACCCTTGCGATAGCCTCTTCATCCTCAACGATTAGAATCGATTTCATGAGCTTCAGTCTCCTAGTTAAAATTACGACAATTCTATCATACTTGCGGGCCGGTGTGCTTTGACTTATTCCCGACATATTCCTTTGTTAGAATGGGAACCAAGCCAGACAGGCATAGAGATCATATTTAGGATGGAGGAATACGATGAAGAAGAAAACAATCGCCTTAGCCGCAGCTGTAGTGGTTATCGCAGGAGCTGTCACAGCATTCCTATTACTTAACAAGAGCCTTGGCAATAATGTGGAGATCGAATCGGTTATTCCTGCGCAGAGCCAGGGAACTGAGACCCAGAAGGCAGGAACTGCAAATGCGGCGGCAGCAACAGGTGCTGCGGTTACAGCAGAGCAGCTTAATGGTACCTGGACCATTGCCGACACCTCCAAGGTCTATTGGTCTGTAACCACATCCAAAGAAACGGTGAACTTCGTTGATCCGTCCGTGAAGGGGACCTGGAATGTGAACCTGGAGGATGCCAGCGCCATGAAGGGCGAGGGAACGGTAGAGATGAGTGCGCTGGATTCCGGCAACGGCCAGCGGGACGAGCATGTCAAGGGAACGGACTTCCTCTCAGTCACAGAGTTCCCGCAGTCCACCTTTGAAGTCAAATCGTTCTCGGAGCTTCCGAAGGAATGGACAGAGGGTACGGCGGTGCCGGTGAAGCTGGAGGGTACACTGATCGTCAAGGGTGTCCAGAAGGACGTAACTTTTGACTCGCAGGCCTTATATAGCGGCGGGCAGCTTATGCTGTCGGGTACAACCATGGTAACCTTTGAAGATTTCGGCATGAGCAATCCGCATTCGATCGTGCTGGATACCGAGAATAATCTTGAGGTCCGCCTGGAGCTTACATTAAGCAAATAAGATAAGGCTGTGGCCTTCATCATACGAGACTCTCCCTGTTACCGTGGATTCGCGGCTGGCGGGGAGAGTTTTTTGACGTTGCAAACTTTGTCTTAAGGGTTAAGTATAAGAGATACATAATCATTGATCAGGACGGAGGCTGATGAATTTGGACAAGAGAGCCACTACCATTCTGCAAAAATCTTTCTGGAGCGCGAACGGCTGGAAGGAGACATACGGTCCTTTTTCCGGTGAAGATTTCGACTATGCGAAGAGCAAGGGGGTTATGTTCGACCCCCTGACGATCACCCACGATGAGCTGGTGGAGAAGCTTCAGGAGCTGCACAGCGGAAGCGTGACCCGGGACAAGGTAGCGGCGGCCTTCCTGCACAGCCTGTCTACGCGGAAGGTGCATCTGCGGAGCGCCTTGTCCAGCTGGGCCTTGACCTCGGAGCTGCCTGTGCATGCCTACGCCCAGCCCCCGGCAGAGCAGCCAAGGTACAGCGGCTGTGCTGCCTGTGATGCCGGGCGGCTGATGTCTGACCCGCTCACCCATGAGGATCTGAATGTGCTCAATTTCGAGCGGGTCAAATGGGGCGGCATACGGCTCAATAAGCTGCTGTATTGCTGGCTGGATCTGGAGCTGTTCAGCCGGCAAGAGGAGGTGGAGGCTACTCCGCAGGATCTGCGTATTTTGCAGGATATGGCCGAAGCTGTTAAGCTTTGCGGCAGCAAAGATGGGGCACGGAAGCTGGAGAAGCTCTGGAAGGATATCTTTCCCTCGAACCGGCACGAACGGGATGTGGTCATGGAGATCTGGGGCTATGCCGGTATACTGGTGCCGCAGGAGGAGCCGCGCCAGGGGCGGGGCGGAGACAATGACTTCAATTCTGTAGCCAACTGGCGCGGGGAGGACGGTTACTCGCAGGAGCGGCTGCGGTTTCTGTTCAGGCTGTAATCCGGGGCAGATCGCTGCGGGCGGGAAGCGTGTACAGAGCAGAGAGATTTTGATAGAATCAGAGGGACCTGAGCTTCATTAAGAGGAGGATATATCAATGGCAGAAGATAACGCTTACACGATAAAATGGGGCATTCTCAGCACAGGCTGGATCGCCCATCAGTTCGCCACGGATCTGGCCCACGCCAGCAATGGCATAGCTTATGCCGTAGGCTCGCGCACGCAGGAGAGCGCGGATAAGTTCGCGGCGGATCACGGTATTCCTGTGGCTTATGCCACCTACGAAGAGCTTGTGAGCGACCCGGAAGTGGACGCAGTATATATCGGAACACCGCATCCGATGCACAAGGAGAACGCGCTGCTGGCGCTGCGTGCAGGCAAAGCTGTGCTGTGCGAGAAGCCTTTTACCGTGAACAGTGGTGAGCTGGAAGAGGTAGTGGCCTATGCCCGGGAGCATAAGCTGTTCCTGATGGAAGCGATGTGGAGCCGGTATATTCCGGCTCATGTGAAGGTGAGGGAATGGCTGGCCGCCGGGCGCATCGGTGAGGTGAAGCTGGTGAAGGCAGACCTTGGGTTCCGTTCCGACTGGAAGCCGGAAGGACGCCTATTGAATCCGGCTCTCGGCGGGGGAGCGCTGCTGGATGTCGGCATCTATCCGGTCTCCTTCGCCTCGATGGTCCTCGGACACCAGCCTGAATCTGTCGCCAGCACAGTCCATATCGGGGAGACCGGCGTGGATGAGCACTTCTCGCTGCTGTTGTCCTACGGGAATGGCGTAGCTGCTTCACTTAACGCAGGTATCCGCCTGAATCTGGACGATGAAGCCTATATTTATGGAACGGAAGGACGTATCGCAGTCAAAGGTACCCTGGTCAATCCGAAATCAGCCGAGCTCTACGTGAACGGCGAATTGGAGGAGACGTTCGAAGATGACCGCACCTCGGTCGGATACTGCTTCGAGGCGGAAGAGGTAGGCCGTTGTCTTCAGGCCGGACTGACCGAGAGCCCGGTGATGCCGCTGGATGAATCCGTAGCCCTGATGAAGCTGCTGGATGAAGTCCGGGCGCAGTGGGGACTGAAGTACCCCGGCGAATAAGTGCAGGCAGGAAGCTTCCGGGAAGGGGGAGAGCAAGTGACATTGACGAAGGACCGTTATCAGGGCTGCCTCCAGGGGCTGGCCGCCGGGGATGCGCTGGGAACAACTGTAGAGTTCCAGGCACCCGGAACCTTCAAGCTAATGACGGATATGGTCGGCGGCGGGGTATTCGCCTTGCAGCCGGGACAGTGGACGGACGACACCTCGATGGCGCTCTGTCTCGCAGAGAGTCTGCTTGCTGTGCAGGCCTTCGATCCGGCGGATCAGATGGAGCGTTATGTGAAGTGGTACCGCGAAGGCGCGCTCAGCAGTACCGGCCGGTGCTTCGATATCGGCAATGCGACGCGCGAGGCGCTGCACCGGTATGAAGCCAGCGGGGAGGCGTACAGCGGTTCAGAGGACCCGTTCTCTGCCGGAAACGGCTCGATTATGCGGCTGGCTCCGGTAGTAATGTACTACGCGGAGCAGCCCGCCGAGGCGATCCGCTATGCGGCAATGAGCTCAAGAACGACACACGGGGCCGCCGAGTGTCTTGCGGGCTGCCGCCTGCTCGCGGCGTATATTCTCGCCGGACTGCACGGGTGGAGCAAGCAGGAGATGCTGGCGCCGGATGCTTTTGGCGAATGGCTGGATGAGGATGATACCCTGACCCCGTCTATGCTGAACATCATGCAAGGCACCTACAAGATGAAGGAGCCGCCGCAGATCCAAGGCTCGGGCTATGTCGTGGAGTCGCTGGAGGCGGCGCTGTGGGCATTCCATAAGTCTGCCAGCTTCGCGGAAGGTGCGCTGCTCGCCGTGAATCTCGGCAATGACGCCGACACCACCGGTGCCATCTACGGCCAGATCGCCGGGGCGTACTATGGCCTCAGTGGCATTCCGGCGGAATGGAGCCGCAAGCTGGCAATGCGTGAGCTGATCAGCGACTATGCGGGGCGGCTGTTTACGGAGCGGGTGCAGTAAGCGGGAACTATAAGCTGCATGAGGCAGGCTGGATGCATGTGTTGAGCGCCCAGCCTGTTTGTTGTGCAGAGCGTGAGGTAGAGGTTGTGGTAGAGTATGAGGTTACGTTCGAAGCGTATATGGGAGACAAGTGTATTCTGTACAATTAAAACCGTTGAAAAAGCAGACTTTCCTCCTCTAATTGTAGTCTGTACAACTAAATTTGCCCGAATGGTTGAGAACCGGGGGATAGAGGTATTTTAGATGTACGAAATACAGCTAAGCCGCGATTCGATGGTACATCAGAGGATATAGTTGTACAGAATGCACTTAAGCTAACCGCTTGTACCTTAATGGGGGCATGAATGATGATATTAGGCAGATTCTGCACCCATCGCCGACTTCTACGCTTGAATTGAAAGTAGCCGATTGTATTTCCTGCAATAGAAAACGCATAGTTGATTGTGAAATGAGGTTCTGTTGTATTTCGTACAGTAGAATGTTGCGTAATGAGCGAAAAGTGGCCTTTATTCGACATTTTAATGTACCGAATTCAATAGAATCTATTTCGATGCCATTTTAGCAGCATTCCATTGTACAAAATACAGTTACTACTGTTCCAGCGCCTACAGCATACATATGACTGCCGCGGGAATGAGACACTTGTTATCTTTTTCGGAACAAGGCCGTCCATAGTAACCCATAATACAGTATGAGACAATCCAGACAGTAACCCTCCTAAATTATGTTATAATATTCCGGAAATATGTTCTGTGCGGTTGGTTGCAGGGAGCGGAAATTCTATGAGAGGGAGGGGAGCGTATGCTCTGGACGGCAAGTCTATCCAGTCTGCTGCTGAAGCCGGATAACCGGCAGCGGCACAGCGAATTACTTCAGGAGATCGCCAGCTACATAAGTACGCATATTCTGAATCACCCGCTGCTTGCTGAAGATTACGGGAATATCAGCATCCTGCTGGATGGATCAACGGCCTTGGGGATTGTGGACGACAGCTCGGATATCGATCTGATTCTGGTCTGCCGTGACGAACACTATGAGCCGATTACGAGCCGGTTTGAACAGGCCGGGCTGATCCCGGAGAGAAGCAGCTTGTTTGTAGATGTTCATCTGCCCAGCGGCAAAACAGGACACTACACCCTGCTCAAATTATCGGAGCTGGAGCAGGCGCTGGGGAAGGGACAACTGGACTGGCTGTGGAACGCAGCGGTCTGCTGTATCTATCATGACCCGCTGGACCTGAAAGGGTTGTTCGCGTATGCCGTTCCGCTTCCTCCAGAGCTTCTGATGAGCCTGCGGAGGAGAGCGTACATAGACCTTAGGAGTGCTGCCAAAAGCCTGGATAATCCCGTGCGCCGGGGAGAGGCTTTCCCGATTCTTTTTCAGGCGGTGGAGGTGTTCAAGCAGTCTTTACGTTGTGCCATCACGGTTGAGGGCTACCCCTATCCGTATGACAAATGGCTTGTACAGGTAGCAGAGCAGCTTCCAGTAGGGAAAAGGGTGCTTGATTGCATGAAGGATTTCCGGCGCTACCTATCAGAAGATATGTCCTACGTGCCGATGTACCAGGAGGATAACAGCTTTGTTAAGATGGAGAAGCGCGTCCGACAGGTGCTGCTGGAGGAATTCCGCCTGCGCGGGGTAGACGAGCCTTGGCTGGTGGAATGGTGGAAGTACTTCGAGGAATGAAGGGATAAATACAAGAAAGGAGCAACACCCATGTCCAAAAGCTTGGAGGTAACACTCCAAAAAGTAGTCGATCACTCGTACTCTATTGAAATTGGTGAGCATCTGTTCAGTTCCCTGATCAGCGATTTGCGTCAGGGGCTTGTAAGTGGAGCCAGCAAATATGCAATTATTACAGATTCTACGGTGGAACCGTTGTATGGCCGTGCTTTACTAGAGCTGCTACGTAATGAAGGATTCCAAGCAGAACTTTTCTCCTTTCCGGCAGGTGAGAACTCGAAGACCCGGGATACGAAGGCGCTGCTGGAGGATCAATTGCTAAGTCATGCCTACGGCAGAGACTGTTGTATCATTGCGGTGGGCGGTGGAGCGGTAACGGATCTGGCGGGGTTTGTGGCAGGGACTTTTGGCCGGGGCGTACCTTCTCTGAATTATGCTACCACCCTGCTGGCAGCAGCGGACGCTTCTGTGGGCGGCAAAACAGGCGTGAACACCCCTGTCGCCACCAACCTGATCGGCGTATTCCACCAGCCCCGTAAAGTATACATAGATTTAGCAGCTTGGCGCACACTTCCGGCCCGTGAATTCAGAAGCGGTCTGGCCGAGACCATCAAACACGCCTGTATGAGCGATGAGCAGTTCTTCAGCTATCTGGAAGCGAATATAGACAGAATCATTACGGAGCAAGGGGAGCTGATCCTGGATGCCGAAGTGTGCGAGCATATCGCGCTGACGAATTGCCGGATTAAGTATGAAGTGGTGGAGCAGGACGAGCATGAAAGTAACCTGCGGCAGATTCTGAACCTGGGGCATACGGCAGGCCGGGCGCTTGAGGCGCTTAGCGGGTACCGGCTGATGCATGGCGAAGCCATTGCTGTGGGACTTGTCATCCAGGCGAGACTGGGGGCGAAGTACGGATATATGACGGAGGAAGAGGCTGATCGTATAGCGGCTCTGCTGAAGAAGGCCGGTCTGCCGACAGAGATCCCAGAGTATATTACAAACCGGGCGCTCCTAGAGAAGATGTACACGGACAAAAAAGTGCGCAGCGGCCGCATCCGCTTCGTCTTCCAGGACGGCATTGGGGCGATGAAGCGTTTTGCTGACGGCTCGTATTCCGTTGCGGTATAGGAGTCAGAGGTGATGGAGCTGCTGGAAGAGTTACGCGCAATCCATTAATCACTCTCGATTTCATTTATGATGAACACGGGCCAACCCGATTTTCACTCTGCAAAAGTTGAGTTGGCCCATTCCATTCTACTTGCTATAAATAAGCTCCAAAATAATACTCTACCTTCTCTTTCGCATAACGGTCTATGCCAAGCCATGTATCTACGGATACAAAGTCCGTCCCTCGGCCGCGTTCCGGTCCAAGCCGTTCCTCAGAAGCTAATATACCTGCAAAACCCCATACCTCCATCATTACATCTCGTTCATACTGGTTAGAGGATAATACATTCTTCCAGCGCTTCTCTAATTTACGTGCGGAATCCGTCTCAGCGCAGGCATCCACCTCTGCGAGTAAATTTTTGAGAATCTGAACATCCTCAGCGGTCACTTCTACCGGCTCCTCCTTTGCTAGCAGTTCGAGATCCATCCAGCAATAGAGGAGCCAATTTAAGCGGACACCACCCCATTTTACCCGTTCAAAATTCAAAATATTAATATCGGCATTATTCCATTCCTCATGAGTCATTAATTTATGCTCGTTACAATAGAAGCAATGGCTGTAGCTGGCACGCTCCAGAAGCTTGTCACTATAATTATGCAGGGGAAGATTGCTGGTTAATGCATAGCTGGATAACCCGCTTCTCAGATGTACTTCTCTTGTGGATAAGCTATGTAAAAAGGCAGCAGCTACCCTGTCCTTCGTCACCTCATGCTCCAGCAAATGACGGATTCTCAGCACACACTCATCATGCGTCATCGTCACCGGATCGAACATGACCCCTTTGCTTTTGGCATATTCAAACTCTTCTCCGGCAAAAGGCAGTCTTGTCCCGGCAGGCTTCCATCCCTGCGCAGACCAAAACGTTTTGTTTAGTATTTTTTTCGCTTTAGCGTCCATCATTTCCCTCCAATTCATTTAATTACGTTATATAGTATCATTGCGGCCATTAATCTTTCAATATATGAAGCATGCTTCATAGGAGCGGAGGAGCTTCGCGCCAAATGACAGTCTAAATTGTCAGGTAATCTATCACAAGGTCTTTTCATCTCTTTATTTATGTTATATTATCTTCCGTATTTTTATTGACAAGTCTTTATTTTTATCTATAATGATGTATAAGCGGTGGGCAAAAAAGGCGATATAGTTGCTATCGAGTCACATTTCATAACATAATCTATTGCAGCAAAGGTGTGATCGCGAATGATCGCTTCCGCCGGACAATGGAAACAGGATATTCTACGGATTTACAACGAAATCAACAAGAAGCTGTTCAACGCCGGCGTTAAGCAGCAGAAGGTCGATTTTGTGGGCAACAAGATTATTATTTTATCCATTAATAGCCGGGTGCCTGTACTCAAGGTGCTGGATGCCCATGATCCCACGGCAGGCCGCCAGATCAATCTGGTGCTGCATGAAGTATTCAAAGTCGAGATCAAGCAGGCATTTCTGGATGAATTTCAAGTCAATATTAAGGCCGTTCTTAAAGATTATGATGTGGAGACCGAGTATTCCGGTACGATCATAATTTTGGAGAAGGACCTTGAGCATTATCTGAACGCTACGTTGGAACTCTGATCTTTCGGAGAGCCGGCCTGCCGTCAGTTTTCGGACATATCCCTGCGGGGCTGTGTCCTGAACTGGCGGCTTTTTGTTTATCGTAACCATGTTATTACTTCCTTAAGGAGCTGATTCTATGAAAAACAAAATTGAGATTGCCGGTGTCAGCAAGTGGTTCCGCCGTGACGGCCAGGAGATTATGGCCATGCAGGAGACGAATCTCTCCATAGAACAAGGCAGATTTGTCAGTATTATCGGCCCCAGCGGCTGCGGCAAGTCCACACTGTTCAATATTATCGCAGGCCTGATTCCGCCCTCCACCGGCCGTGTGCTTGCAGACGGAGAGGATATCGTAGGGAAGACCGGATATGTCGGCTATATGCTGCAAAAGGATATGCTGCTGCCCTGGAGGACGATACTGGACAACATTATTCTGGGCATGGAGATCCGCGGAGTGCCGCGCAAGGAAGCGGTAGCCCGGGCCAAGCCCCTGATGGACCGCTATGGACTGAAAGGCTTCGACGGACATTACCCGGCGGAGCTGTCCGGCGGGATGCGCCAGCGTGCAGCACTGCTCCGAACGCTGCTGTATGAGCGGGATATTATTTTGCTGGACGAGCCCTTTGGCGCACTGGATGCCCAGACCCGGCTGACTATGCAGAACTGGCTGCTGGAGCTCTGGGAAGACTTCCGCAAGACGGTGTTATTCGTTACCCATGATATTGATGAAGCCATCTATCTGTCTGACGACATCTATGTCTTCTCCGGGCGGCCGGGACGGATCATCTCGAAGATCTCTGTAGATATGCCGCGTCCAAGACACCAGGAGGATACGGTATCTGCTTCATTCATGGAGCTCAAGGCTCATCTGCTGAATCTGCTGTCAAGCGGAGACCAGGAGCCAGCCACCCGTATCTCTTAGAACTCATAAACTGTTGAAGGAGAGGACAACTATGGAGAGTGTACACAAGAAAGGCTATGTCATTCACAAGCTGGAGGCTGCCCCGGCCCCGGTCTCTACAGTCAAGCTGGAGAAGCTGCAGAAGAAGCCTGTCATTATTGATGAAGAATCCGCCAGACGGCGGACGCGGCGGATCATCGGGATCGGCCGGCTGTCTGTGGCGCTGCTGATCGTGCTCTGCTGGGAGCTGTTCACCCGGATCGGCTGGATGGACCCGTACTACTGGAGCAGCCCGCTGCGGATTATGAGCACCACCTGGACTCAGGCGACAGAGGGGACGCTGCTGGAGGATATTGCGTATACCTCAAGCTCGACGGTTCTCGGCTTCATCGGCGGAACGCTGATTGGCTCGCTGCTCGGCCTGTCCTTCTGGTGGTCGCGCAAATTTGCCGGCATCAGCGAACCGTTCCTGATCCTGCTTAACGCTATGCCGAAGCTGGCGCTGGCCCCTGTGCTGGTGATTCTGTTGGGCATCGGGTTCTTCTCGAAGGTGGCGTTAGCTTTTGCCATGACAGTGGTGGTTGCGGCATTGTCGGCGCATAGCGGCGTGCAGAGTGTGGACAAGGATATGGAGAAGCTGATGTATTCGCTTGGGGCCAAGCGGCATCAGGTATTCACCAAGGTGGTCATTCCCTGGGCGATGCCCTGGATGATCAGCAGCCTGCGGATTAATATCGCTCTCTCGCTGGCCGGTGCGATTGTCGGGGAGTTCATCGCTTCAAGCCATGGCATTGGCCGTATGGTCATCTACGCCGGTACCATTCTCGATATTAATCTGGTCTGGGTAGGGGTTGTGGTTCTGTCTGCACTGTCGATGGTCATGTATGCGGGAGTGGTGCTGCTGGAGAAATGGTTGTCTAAGGGATACGGGATGAAGAAGGCTTAAGAAGCGGGCAAGCATTTCAACAAGATAGAGGAGAGAAGCCAATGATGAATGTTACGAAAATAAAGCTGTCGGCCGTCCTGCTGGCCTCTGTAGTTCTGCTGTCCGGCTGCGGAGGAAAAGGCAATGCTGAAGTGGATGCAGCCGCTGCCGGAAACGGTGCGGAGAAGCTGAAGAAGCTGGTCATCGCCGAGCCGCTGCATTATACGGGTTATCTGCCGCTGTACGTGGCACAGCGTGAGGGGTATTTTGCCGGGGAGGGCCTTGAGGTGGAGATGCTTCAGGCTGCGGGCGGCACGCATGTCACCTCGGTGGTCAGCGGGGATGCCTGGGCGGTCATCGGCGGACCGGAGTCCAATGCGCTGGCGAATATCGGGAACTCCGACCCGATCGTCTCGGTCAGCAATGTGGTGAACCGGGCGAACGTCTATCTGATGGCCAAAAAAGGGACAGCCCCTGCAGGCAGCTCAGATGAGGATTTGGCAGCCTTCCTGAAGGGCAAGAAATTGAATGCCGGACGGCATGGCGGTACGCCGAACCTGCTGACCCAGTATCTGCTGCTGGAGCTGGGGCTTGATCCGCAGAAGGATGTGCGGCTGCTGGAGCCGGCGGACGGCTCTACGGTGGTGGCGATGGTCCAGCAGGGGGCCGCGGATATTGCGAACGGAGCGGAGCCGCAGATCAGTGACGGGATGAGCAAGGGCGTGTGGGATGAACCTTTTTACAAATTCCATGACCTGGGTGATTATGCTTACTCGGTGCTGAGCGTGAAGAAGTCCACTCTGGAGAAGGACCCGGAGACGGTACAGAAGGCGGTGAATGCTGTCGTCAAGGCGCTGAAGGTGATCCAGGAGGATAAAGAGCTGGCGATGCGTGTCCTGAAGGCGGAATTCCCTACACTCTCCGATGATGCTGCCCAAGCGGCATTGGACCGGGCGTATGACGACCAGCTCTGGAGTCCGGATGGCGTGATCTCGCAGGAGGCGCTGGATAAGGATATGGATGTGATGATCAAGACTGGCATCTACAAAGGAGAGTATACCTATGATGACCTGGTCGATATGCAATTTGTGAATCAAACAGCAGCGAAATAAACAAAGAACCACAGGTCTTCAAAAACTAAAGAGGTGACGAAAATGGAGCTAACTGCCGATCTGATTATCCCTGATAAAACTGCGCTTATTATAGTAGATGTTCAGAATGATTATTGCCATGAGGAAGGTGCGCTGGCCGCTGGCGGGAACGATGTGTCAGCAGTTGCTGAGATGATGCCGCAGCTCCACGGGTTGATTGCGGCAGCGAGAACGCAGGGAGTGCCGGTCATTTACATCCAGACCTTTCATGAAAAAGCGACGGATTCGCGGGTCTGGACCTCCCGCTCCGGGCGGGGCTCGTTGGGAGTCTGCCGCCGGGGGAGCTGGGGGGCTGAATTCTACGAGGTATCCCCGCTTCCGGAGGAGATTATCGTGAATAAGCACCGGTACAGCGCTTTTATTAACACCCGGCTGGATTCTGTGCTGCGTGCGCAGCGGATCGAAACCCTGATTATGACTGGAGTAAGCACCAATGTGTGTGTGGAGTCAACCGCAAGGGACGGGTTCATGCTGGATTATCAGATTGTGATGGCTCAGGACGCCTGTGCCTCTTATTCCCGGGCGGCGCATGACATGACGCTGGAAAATATGAAGGGATACTTCGGCGTGGTTGCTTCAGCCGCAGAGATTGAAGCGGGCTGGAAGATCTGGAACCAGCCTGTGCTGCAGCAGCTGTCATGAGCCTCGCGATGCCGTCACCGGAACGGGCCGTGAACCTCACGGCGGTTAAGGTGGTTATCTGTCTCGGGGCATTCCTGTCCAATCTGTCCGCCGGGATGTTCAATATATCGCTGGTTGATATTTCCGCTGATCTGCGGATTCCTGTGGCCTCTGCACAGTGGGTGGTCAGTATCTATCTGCTGGTTATTTCGGTGCTGCTGCCCGTAATGGGCAGGCTGGGCGACAGGTTCGGCCGCCGCAAGGTGCATAATCTGGGGCTGTTCGCCTTCGCAGCAGGGGCGCTGGGCTGCGCGCTCGCCCAGAATGAAGCGATGCTGCTGGGCTTCAGAGTCTTGCAGGGCGCCGGGGCTTCCATGTATCAGGCGACTAACATGGCCCTGATCGTCTCGCTCTTCCCTGCGGAGCAGCGGGGCCGGGCGCTGGGGCTGATGAGCACCTTCGTGGCTGCGGGCTCAATGGCGGGTCCGGCCTTAGGCGGCTTCCTGATCCAGTGGTTTGCCTGGGAGAGCAACTTCTGGCTGCTGGCCGTTGTGGCGGGGGCCGTAGGAGTGCTCGCACACCGGCTGATTCCCCGGGATACAGAGATTGCCGGAGGCCGGATGAATCTGGCCGGCGTTGCCTGGATGGCGGCCTGCCTTACTTCGCTGATGATTGCCGCCGATCTCGGCAGCCGCTCCTCGTTCCTGTCTGTGCCCGTACTGCTGCTGCTGGCGGTCTCGGTAGGGCTGGCGGCGGGTTACCTGGGATACGTCCGCTTCAACCGGAGGATGACGCCGGATGCGGATAATGGCTTCAGCCTGTTCACGGACCGGAGCTTTGCCGCCGGGATCTTGATTACGGTTATCACGTATATGGCCGCTTTTGCCGCACAGCTGGCGTTGCCTTCGCTGCTGCGCTTAGCCGGAGCTGAGCCTGCGTGGGTGGGGCTGATCATGATCGGCTATCCGTTGGCGCTGGTGGTCACTGCCCCTGTCAGCGGGAGTATCGCGGACCGCAAAGGGCCGCTCGGCATTCTGGCCGCCGGCCTGCTGCTGATGAGTGTCACGCTGCTGGCGCTGGGACTTGGCTCCCCCGCTCTGAGAACAGGTGCGATGGTGTTGCCAGTAGTGCTGCTCGGCTGTGCTATGGGGATGATTACTTCGCCTAACACAAGCATTGTTATGGGACTGGCGGCAAAATCGCAGCTTGGCCGGGTCAGCAGCGTACTTGCGTTGTCCCGCAACATCGGCATGATGTTCGGAACGGCGGCCGGCGGTCTAATGATCAGTGTAGGGAACAAGCCGAACGGAAGCTATGCGGCAGTGTTCGTAGCCTGTGCAGCGGCAGTCGGCCTGTCTTCTGTCTGGCCGCTATATTCCTTCCGGCACAGCGGTAAGCGCAAAGGTGCGGAGCGTCTGCATATACCTTAATAGAGCTGAGTTTCAGGCGAGCTGAATCCCGCCCCCTCCATTCTGGGTAATATAGAGAAAGAGAGCTTAGGAGGGGACGACGATATGGGCAATCCGCTCAAGGAATTCAAGAGCAGCATCGATGGGCTGAAGCAGTCGCTGGATGGAGTGAAGCAATCCGTCGACGGACTGAAGGCTCCGGTCGATGAGCTCAAAGTGAATATGCAGGAGACGGTGGAGTCGGCGAAGCAGCGGAGTGACGGGGTGAAGTCGGAGCTTGGGCGGATGAAGCAGTCGGTCAAGGAGACTCAAGCGGTGCTTGGCGAGGTGAAGGAGACGCTGAGCGCATCGGCGGAGGTGTTGTCTACCCGGAAGCGGTATCTCAGGCTGTTCAGCCGTAAGAAGGGACGTCAGATGGCTGCCAAGGCCCGCCGTTCGTGAACGATAATCACACATCACCCGCGCCAAAAAAGAAGACGCAAGCGTCAAGCGGCATCCGTGCCGTCCGGCGCTTGCGTCTTTGTTCATTCCGTGTTGTATTCCGGTCCACGCGGACTGGAGGGCCGTTATTTGGGTTGTTGGCGCTACTCCGGCTACCTACCCGGACTCAGAGGTCCTTAACTAACCTGTATCGCCTCATTTTTAGCGTCACCGAGCCCTTTAACGGCTTCACAGTCCGCGGCGGGCGGAAAAGTTGTCTTTTTGAGTAAATAGGGTCCTCACAGTCCTCTGAGCATTCAGTCGGGGTGCCATCACACTACAATCGCGCTACCGCACACCGCACACCGCACACCGCACACCGCACACCGCACACCGCACACCATTCTGTAGATCAATCTACCACACCATTCCTTGATGCCTCTCTGAAACGGTACAATACCCGGCGATGACCACGCGGCCGTCCTCAGCAGCCTGCAATCCCCGTAGTTCGCACCATCAAGGTGCCGTCAGGCTTAAGCTCTGGGCCGAATCGACCACAAACACAGGTACAGTCTGCACCCCAAGCTCTGTCTCCATTTCCCCGTATCCATTGTCGAACTGGCCGCTGACTGCGGCGGGGCCGGTAAACAGCGGCACCTCGCCCTGTAGCAGCAGATCACGCCCATTTGCGCGCGCTACGGTTCTTCCGGCGGAGTCGAGGATAATCTCACAGGAGAAGATCACCTTCTCACTAAGGTGAAGCTCAAGCTGTGCCGCATCAATTGGTGTATAGGCGGCGGCCTCCTGGTAGAGCTCCACGAATTCATAGCTTCCGTTCAACTGGCGGAAAATAGCTGTCCGGCCATCGGCCCCATCGGCCAGATCGGTGTCCGCAACGCGGATGGAGCCATCCTCCGCCATAAGCTCATAGCCGCTGCCGTTGAAGCTCAGGAGCAGCGTGATTCCCTCCGGCCGGAGGGTGTAGCCGGTGAAGGCCAAGCGCCCGTCCGCCCGGCTGCCGGTGGCGACTACTACGGGAACCCCGGAGTATGCAGACAGCGGCTCGTCAAAAGTCAGATTACTCAGCCCCGCCGCCTCCGGTACCACCTCGCCGGTCTGCGTCGAGACTGTGCCGTCCTCGCTCAGCGCAGCGTAGATCAGCCTGCCGCTGGAGTCTATACCGGCTACAGCTACCTTGGCCCCGTAGCGCCCGGTGACAGAGGCCGTTAGCGTGTAGCTGCCCTGCACTTCGCCGCCCGGCAGCAGCCGTACCGGCTCGGCCAGGTTCCAGGCCAGTGTCGCCGCAGCGGTCTCCCCGGAGGTGTCCTGCACCGGGGCCAGCTCTGCATACAGCCTGATGGCATCCGCATACCGGCCACCCCGCACATGGCGCTGGCCCTCGCGGAGCAGCCGGGCGATGCTGCTGTCGATCAGCTTCAGCACCTTGGAGCTGGTGATGCCGGCAGATGCCGCATAGCTGCGGTAGCGGGCGGCATGTCCGGCGAAGGCTGCGGTGTGGTCACCATCCAGATCCTTGTTCAGGATGAGCGAAGCGCTCTCCTGAACCTGCTTGTTAAGCCAGGGCGCAGTATAACTATGATTCTTATAAGCTTCTTCTATAGAGAGGGCGCTCTCCAGCATGGGCCCGAAGCTTCCGGCTGCGGCCAGAGCCTTGAGCCTCGCGGTATCATGGGCCTTGAAGCTCGCAGCGAGCAGCTTATCCTTGGCGGCGGTTCCCCCGTAATAGTCTGCCGGAATCTGCAGCAGGCTCCATTTGAGATTGTCCGTACTGCCGCTGTCCGTCCCCGAATCTGCCCCCTTAGAACCTGCGGCAAGTCCGGCCAGATACTCATCCTTGAACTGCCGGAACCCGGCGGTCATCCTGTCTGAGACGCCTGAGTCCGCTGAGAGCTGGCGGTAATAGGCTTCATAGGGACCGCCCGGCGTCATATACTTGCTCTTCAGGCTGAGCAGGGTAGCATAGCTCTCCATCATTCCTGCGAAATCCTTCACAGTCAGCTGGTCCGCAAGCGTTAAGGACAGTCTGCTTAGACTGCTGCGGATGCCCGTGATGGGAGCCAGCTCTGCCAGTCTTGCATTAATTTCTTCTTCTTTATAGAAAATCGCGTGGTTGGCCGCTGCTTGGCGGTACCGGCTCTCGGCAGCGATAAGCTTCCCGGCAGCGTACAGTTCTCCGGCTTCTTGTACATCCTTAAGCTTATTCTTAATCCCCAGCGCCTTCTGTCCCAACGGGAGCAGCATCAAAATACACAGAATAATCATAATATTCCGCAGGGTTATAGCCCGTATGATCGTCATATAATATAGCCCCTTTATTTCATAGATAAGGATTAGAGCGGCAGTCAGCTTCTAACCTTACACTTCAGGGTCCCAGCGGTACTTCAGCTCACGGATCTCCTCAACCTTGGCATCCAGGCCGTTCCACGGCTCATAAGGATTCGCGGCAATCAGTCTGGATAAGCGCAGGAACCGGTCCTTGGGCAGCTCCTGTACATAGCGGCCGATCATGCCGGAGTAGAGCAGTGCGTATCGCTTCATGCGCACCGCAGCACTGGCAACGGCCGTCATAATGTCCAGCCCCTTATCCATTTCGAGAATCTGCACCTCGTAATTCTTGACATAGCGCAGGGTGCGGTCTTTGATCAGCTCGGGACGGACCCTGGCGATCTCGCCGATATATTCAGCCAGCAGCGGCTCGAAGTCCTTCAGCAGCAGCTGCTCCAGCTCCAGCGTCATGTCCTTGCGCAGCTGGAAGCCGTGCAGCAGGGCGACTCGCTGGCGGGAGATCCGGTCTCCGCGCAGCAGCACGGAGATCTCGCGCAGCTTCTCATAAGCGAGCACATCATTCTCGCGCAGGACCGTCACGGCTTCCTGGCGGTTCAGCTCCAGATCTTCCTTGATGCTATAGATATTACGGCCAAGCAGTTTGTTCAGCGCGTACAGATTTTCGTTCTGCCGTACTTTTCGCTGCGTATAGTAGACCAGTCCGGCTAATACAAGACCGCCTGCGCCGCACAGTAACATCTGCTGCAGATTTTGTCCGAAATAGATTCCGGCCAGGGTCAGCAGGAGAATAACGAGCAGCCGGGTCTGTACCCTGCGCCCGGCTAAGGAAGCTGCATACTTCTCTACCGGAGCCAGCGAGGCACGGCCGCAGTGGGTGCAACGTTCCTCGCCCAGCGCGGTGTAACGGTGGCAGCGGCGGCAGATGCGCAGCTTCTCGAAGGCGTAACGGGGAGCCTTGAAGGGACGGAAGATCACCGGTTTCTTTTTACTCACGGTCCGTATCTCCTCCGTTCAATGCAGCCAGCAGGCGCTCGTCGATATCCTCACGGATGAGCGGCTTCTGCTGGCGGGAAGCATATAGAATGATCTGAATCACAGCATAGAGAAACGTTATCCCGAGTATGGCGTATGTAATCATGGAACTCTTCCTTTCTGCTCTGGTTACGGTCTTTTAATCAAATATTCAGGAATGCGGCGTATACTTAGAATAGTCTATCCGGCTCAGGATGGCGATTGCCACTAGCGGAAGTGCCGGTCCAGCGGTCACTATGTTGAAGTTTACAAGGTTTAATTATATCATAATGGCATGCTATTGACAGAATTTAGCTATGCGTTACGGATCTGCCATATCCGCCTAATTTCACACAAGAGGAGCCCTATTTATGCTTCGTAACGAACGTTATTTCAGCAAGGCCAAGAATAGACTGCAGCGCATATTGCCTGTATTGCTCATGATCTTATGCATCACTGTATCTCCATATGCTGCTTCGCGAGCCAGCGCGGCTTCAGCCGCACCGTCACATATTGACGCTGTGCTGCTGATCGATGTCAGCAACTCGATGAACAAGAGCGACAAGAACAAGATAGCCAATGAAGCGATGAAGATGTTCATAGATATGTTATCCACCCAAGGCGACAAGGTAGGCATTGTGGCCTACACCGATAAGGTGCAGCGTGAGAAGGCGCTGCTCGGCATCAAATCCGCCGGCGATAAGGAGGATCTGAAGAATTTCATCGACGGGCTTAGCCGCGGACCCTACACGGACCTGGCGGTCGGGATGGAAGAAGCGGTGAAGGTGCTGGAGAACGGCAGCGATCCCGGCCATGAGCCAATGATCGTCATGCTGGCGGACGGCAACAATGACCTGAATGAAGCCAGCGGCCGGAAGCAGTCCGATTCCGACAAGGAGCTGAAGGCGGCAGTAGAGTCTGCCAAGCAGAAGGGGTATCCGGTATATACCATAGGGCTGAATGCGGACGGCAAGCTGAACAAGAATATTCTGGCCGGGCTGTCCAGTGAGACAGGCGGCAAGGCATTCACTACCAATTCCGCTGATGATCTGCCGCAGATTCTCAGCGAGATTTTTGCCAGCCACTTGAAGCTGAAGGTGGTGCCGGTGCCGTCTATTACGGCAAACGGCGATTATCAGGATGTAACGGTGAACGTGCCGAACAGCAGCGTGCTGGAAGCGAATATCTCCATTATGTCCTCGAAGCCGGTGACGGCGAAGCTGAGCGATCCTTCCGGCAAGGAAGTTGCTATTCCCTCGGATAAGGTGCTGCTGTCGAAATCGTCCACCTACACTCTGATCAAGCTGCTCGCGCCGGAGCAGGGGGACTGGAAGCTCCAGGTCAAGGGCGTGCCCAAGGACAAAATCGACATTAATCTGGTGTTCAACTACGATCTGGAGCTGAAGCTGGATGCTCTGCCAGCCAAGTCTTACGGCAAAGGCGACAAGGTGGAGATCTCTTCCCATCTGTACAGCAACGGGGCGGAGGTAACGGAAGGCAGCCTGTATCAGGAGATGAAGGCGGTGCTGCTGGCGACCGATGCCGATACCGGCCAGGTGCAAGAGATTCCGCTGGACAATTCGGGTGCTGCGTTTAAGGGCACTTTTGAGATACAAGACAGTCATGAATATAAGCTGAAGGTCCGGGCCGAGGAGAGCAGCTTCTACCGCGAGAGCGACGAGCTGACCATCAACGCCAAGACGGGAACGGTAGCGACCGCCCCGCCGTCTGCAGGCACTCCTGCGGGCGAAGAACCAGCCGCTGAGAAGACCTCGAACACGCTGTATTATATCATCGGCGGCATTGTGCTGCTGGCTGCGGCTGCCGCATTCTGGCTGCTGCGGAGTAAGGCAAACAGAGGGTTCGTCGGACAGATGGTGGTGGAGGTGCTGGATACCAATACCGGGGAGAAAACCTATCCGCAGTACAAGAAGCTCTCCGACTTCCGCGGCAAGTTCACGCTTCATCAGCTGCTGCAGCTGGCCCCGGAGCTGAAGGAGAGCGAGAAGCTGGTGTTCACGCCCGGGACGAATGACCGGCTGCTGCTGCGCAGCGGCGAGGGTATTACGGTTGAGCGTTCAGGCCGTGCCGCAGATATCTCACGTGGCCTGGAGATGAAGAGCGGGGACCGGGTAACGGTCTCTCTGCAGACGGTAGATAAGACGATTTCTTTGGAATATTTGATCTGATAAGCAGGCTAAGTTTGTGCTCCCGAAGCTATTATACGAAATGATTCGGGCTGCATAGGCTATCACAACTTTTGGGGGAGAACCTATGAAACCGGTAGTAAGAGAACATATTCAACAACTGGATGTATCGCTGGGCGGAGGGATTGTCAGCGACAAGATCAGAGTAGATACCATCGACAACCCGATCCTCATTATCGGGCTTGGCGGCACGGGCATCGATGCCCTGCTGCGGCTCAAATACCAGATTAACCGCCGCTTCAAGCTGCCTGAAGATCCGTTGTCCAAGAAGAAGCGGGATAAGCCCGACAACGTGGAATTCCTGGCGTTCGAGACCAATGAACAGGACCGCGGCAAAAAATACAAGGGCATCGGTCTCGACCCGCAGAATGAATTCGTGCTGCTGGCCAATGCCGAGATCGGCGGACTGCTGCAAAACCGCAGCATCCTGGATTCCTACATTACAGACTGGCTGTCGCCGGAGCTGAGCATCACAGACGGCATGAACGGAGCCGCCGGGGTGCGCCAGGCCGGACGTCTGCTGCTGTTCACGAAGATCAACCAGGTGGTTGCCGCCATCGACAAGAAGATTAAGACCCTATCTGTCGGCACCAGCAAGAAGCTCATGGTCTTCCTGCTTACCGGTCTGTCCGGCGGAACCGGCAGCGGGGCGTTCCTGGATATTGCCTACATCGTGCGCGGCATTATTGAACGTGACTACGGCGCAGCCGGGATAGACCGTGTCAATACGCTGGGCTATCTGTTCACACCGGACGTCAACCTGTCGAACAAAAGCCTCAGCGAGCATACCCGCGAGTATATCCGTAAGAACGGGTATGCCGCGCTTAAAGAACTGGATTACTGGATGAACGTGGACAGCCGGGGCGAACGGTTCCGCCAGAAGTACGGCAATATTCTGAGCGTCAACTCGCCGCTGCCGCCGTTCAATCTCTGTCATCTCATCTCCGCAACCAATACGGAAGGCAAGCTGCTGGAGAACGCCTACGATTACTGCATGAACGTGACGGCTGAGAATATCACCAACTTCATGGCCAGTGAAGAGAAGGCCTCCGGCGAGGAGTTCGCCATCCATGACTATATCAGCAACATCCGCACGAACATTGCCCAAATGAACAAGACCTATCCTGCCAACTATGAGTACAACATTATCGGGGCATCCTCGGCCGTGCTGCCGATTGAGGAAATGACAACCTATCTGGCTTACCGCCTCTTCGACAAAATGGACAAGATGTTCCATCACGCCCCGAACCAGGAGGATGTGGAGAAGATGGCGCGCAAGCTCGGCATCGATCTCGATACGATGATCAAGACGTTCGAGTCCCGTGTGCCGGAGCCGCTGCCGGGTTATCAGAACAGCGAGCGCCTCAGCCATGCGAATGTGGTCAAGAATCAGGTCGTCAGCATGGATACGGAGCTGGAGCAGAACTTCCTGGCCCGTGCGCGTGAGGAATATATCAAATCCAAGAAGCAGCTTCCAGGCGAAATTGCCGGACAGTTCGGCGAAGAACTGGAACGCATCTTCCTGCACCCTGAACAGGGGCCGTTCTATGTGTCGCGGCTGCTCTACACAGAGAAGGGCTTCTGCATCCTGAAGCTGATCCAGTCTTATATTGAAGCGCTGCGCGAGAGTCTCTTGCGCCTGCCGCGTGATATTGAGACCGCCCAGGAGAGTGCAGAGGATAAGCTGGGCGATGCGCGGAGCGCTTTTGTGTCCAAGGAGAAGAAGAAGAACGCCTATATTGAAGCCAAAATCAATGAATACTGGCTGCACGCCGATGTGGAGCGCACCGAGCAGATGATCCAGTTCTATGAAGATCTGTATGAGCTGCTAAATGAAGAGAACAGCCGGATCTACGGGGTATTCACCGAGATTCTGACCGCGCTCAGCTCGATCTTCGAGAAGAACGGCGACATTCTGATTAACGGCGAAGAGCAGGCAGACCATAAGGGCAACAAAACCTACTATTGGAATATCGTCAACGTGCCGGATATCTCGGCGACCATCTCCAAAATCATGGACCAGAAGGACGGCGATGATCTGATCCGTGACTTCACACGCGAGATGCTGAAGCATTCCGGACGCTGGGTAAGAGAGCAGGAGATTGATATTGTCCGCTCCATCTCCGAGTTCCTCAGCGACAAGTTCGGGGACCTCATTACCCGTTCGATGGAGGATTTCCTGGTGATGAAATACGGGCGCGAGGAGCCGCTGGATAAGTTCGTGGAGCGGATTATTGCCGGACGTCTGGATGAGGATGCGGTGCCGATTTTCCACCTCAGCAACAGCTCTGGCAGTCTGCACTTCCCGTCCTGGGGCTTCGTCTCTGTGCCGGTGAAGGCGCCGGGAATTCTGAAGGGTGTGCGGAATTATCAGAATAATGCACTCGGCAAATCGCAGTTCACGATCAAGGAGAGCGAGGTCAAGAACCGGATTTTCTGGCTGAATACACGCAACGGGGTGCCGCTGTTCGTCTATACGCCGCTCCGGGTGTACGAGGAGAACTACGAGCGGACCATTCTAGACAAGGAAGGCATCGGCCGCCATCTGGTGATGACCGATAAGGACAACTGGACCTATCTGCCTTCGCCGATCCCGGAGAAGTCCTGGGGCGATACGTATGCGAATCCGCGGGTCCGTGAGTACAATGCCAGAGTGCGTGCAGATTTCGGCCGGGCGCTTGCGTCCGGTGTGATCATCGAGAAGGGTGTAGATGAGAACACGAGCAGCCGCTTCTCCGTGATCTTCACGAAGCCGCTGGATCTGGGCAAGCTGCTGGACGCTTATGATCTGCAGCTGGATGCGCCGCGTCCGAATCTGGGTGAAGTGCGCAAGGCTGCTGAGGAGCTAAAAGCGCTCCGCACAGGAGGCCTTGAACGCGAAGCCGTGAAGGATATCTTCGGCAGCATTAATCTGGAGCTGGCCCAGGAGAACCTGATCCGTTCCCCGCAGCTCATTGCCCGTGTCCGTGAGGAGCTGGCGAAATACGATGCACTGGCAGCTAAATCTGCGGAACTGGAAGCACTTGTACATCAGCATCTGGATGAAGACAAATGGCTGGACCAGTTCATTGAAGCATTGTACACCGATACGATCACCAAAAAAGGTGCGCTCTATGTCTACGACCGCGACGAGGACGAGGATGCCTGGGAGCCGTTCGCGAATCTGATGAAGGAACGCAGCTATGTGGAGTATGCCGTCTACCGCCATTTCCGTGAGCTGGATGAGAAAAGCCGCAGTCTCCTGCTCCGCAAGGCAGCGCGCCGGGCCGGAGAAATGACCGCA
Organism: Paenibacillus sp. FSL H7-0756; assembly: GCF_038006765.1. Classification (NCBI taxonomy): domain Bacteria; kingdom Bacillati; phylum Bacillota; class Bacilli; order Caryophanales; family Paenibacillaceae; genus Paenibacillus; species Paenibacillus sp. FSL H7-0756. The sequence continues at coordinate 292,703 of NZ_JBBOVT010000003.1, forward strand.
GCTGAAGATGTAACTCCGCTGCTGTATAAGCTGGAAGGAATGTATGTCTCGTTCCTGGAAGCGCGTGACGCTCTGGAATATGAGCGGGTAGAGCATGCTAACGGAGACGAAATGTACGGCTTCTACAAGAGCCTGACCGGCAAGCTTGGCAGCATCCGCAGAAAGCTGAAGTAGGCCTATGATCAGAGATCAGGCCTTACAATATGCTGAGCAATACGCTGCCCAGGAGGAAGCACAGCATCATAAGGGGGATGGGCGCAGCAGTATCCATTACCCTGCGCTGTTCCTGTTCCTGGGCGATAAGGTGACCCCGGCCATCGGCCCTGTGCTGGAACGCTGCCAGCGCAAATGGGACAATGCAGGCGGCGTGATGGCGCTGCATGCCGGTTCGCACAACGGCAGCGGCAGTACGCAGGAGAAGGAAGGAATCAAGGGGCGGATCGGCAGCGGAAACAGCAGCGTCCATGAACGTGTGATGCACATGACCCTGCCGGATACGGCAGGGCGTGATCCGCGTACGGTCCGGCGTGAGCTGTACCGTGAATTTCATGAGGATAGCCAGTATTTGGCCGGAATGAACCGGACGCTGCGCAGCTTAAGCAACAGCATAGCAGATTACGGACGGCTGTATTCTTCTTTTGACGTCATCCATCTGTCTGTCATTACACGGGTCGATGATCCGCAGAATGTGCTGTTGCCGGAGATCGTGCTGCTGGCCCGTGCGATTCTCAGCCAGTCGTTCAAATCGGTACAGATTGATTTGTACGCGCTGATTAACGAACGGGAGCAGGGGGATAACTTCGGCTATTCCAGCTCGGTCGGGCTGGCTTGTCTGCGTGAGCTGGACGGGATGCAGGCGGCAGATTATGCCTTAAGCGCTCCGCTGCTGGTGACGGAGGAAGGACTGTCCATTCCTGTGATGCATGGCCCTTCTCCGCTGTTCGATCTGGTCTATCTGCTCTCCGATAAGAATGAGCGCGGACTGATGTCGGTCCACGGCATGGACGACAATTACGAGATTATCGCCCACATCAGCCTGCTCAAGAACCGGGTCCGGCCTGCGGCCGATCAGGCCTCCGGGCATGGCGGCTACAATAATATGACGTTCAAAAGCGGCATCCGCGGCAGCACAGGCAGGCAAGGCTACGCATCTGCCGGCTTCTCGGCGGTGCGGCGGCCGAACCGCCAGATTGCGCTGGCGGTGCTGTACCATGCGCTGCATTATCTGTCCGGGCGGCTGCGTGCAGGCCAACCCCGGAGTCTTAAGGAGCGGCAGGCGATGCTTGGCCTTGGAGCGGATACCCTGCGGGACCGCGCGGCAGAATTGCTGCCGGAGCAGTCCGCTCTCGCGGAGATGACCGGGCTGATGAGCCACGGACGTCCGTCCTATTCACAGCTGCGGATGCTCTCGCTGCGCGAGGCTGAGGAGCTGCTGTTCGGGGAAGGGGCGCAGGCGTACTTCCGCAGTAATTTTGCGGAGGTGTCTGCTCGCAGGGCTGCCGGGATTGATCCGGCCCGGGAATGGACTGGAGTGCTGGCTGCCGAGGAGGCAGGGGCCTCCCCGGTCACCTTCTACCAGCTGGCGGAATGGACCAGTGAGAAGACAGGTGAGGGAGGCAGCGTGCTGCAGGCCTTGCGCCAGCATATGGGCGGCTTGCGTTCCGCTCTGCTCTCCGCGCAGGAGGAGCTGGAGCGGCTCTATGCAGAGAGCGTGGAGCGCCAGCCGTTCCAGCGGGTGCCGCTGCTGGACAAACGGACGGTGCGCAATTTCATTCATTACCTGTTCGAGTCCGTCTACGGCAAGAAGTATGAGATTCTGCTGCTGGAGAGCGAACTGGCGCTCTGTCTCCGCTATGACGCTGCACTGGAGCAGCTGCACGCAGACAGCAGAACGAAGGTTGCGGCTATGGACGCATTGGAGGAGGAGCTGCACAGCGTGGCCCTCGCCAGCATCGGCCGCAGCAAAGAGACCGTGGATCAGAACATCATGGAGTATTACCGCAGTGTGACGGACGAGGTCATGAAGGATATCGAGACCCGGCGCGGTGCGGGGATCTTCTTCAGCGAGCGGTTCATGGGCAGTCTCTCCGGGCTGCTGGTGAACGGAGGCGGCCAGGCTGTTGCCGAGCGGCTGATCGAGCTGTGCCGCCGGGAGCTGCTTACCGCGGGGCCGTTCACGCTTCCGTTCGAGGAAGAGCTGCTGCGGCGTGCCAATGTTGCAGCCGCCTACGAGAACCGGGATATCGTCTCCAAGGAGGAGCTGTTCAAGCAGCTCTACCGCAGTCTGGAGGAGGAGGCGGCGATGAATGTCCGCCTGTTCGAGTATACGCAGGAGCACCGCCATGAGGAGAAGTACTTCTTCGGCGACAGCTCCTCCGAATTTCTGCGTTATGCTTTCAGCGCCGATGAGACCACCCGCATCTACCGGCTCGGCTTCGTGCATGAGCAGCGCCGCAGCGGCGTGGAGAAGCTGAACCTGATGGGCGGCTTCCACCTGGAAGACCTGCTCTACTACCGCAACGGCAAGGTCTATTACGAGACTTATGCCGGCAACGGATACCAGCTCCACGGTCTGGAAGAGAAGCAGCTGCCGGAGATGAGATGAGTGGCGATTAGATGTGATGAGTGCTGATGAGCGGAGATGGGACGAGTGCTGATGAGCGGAGACGGGACGAGTGCTGATGAGCAGAGATGGGATGAGATGAGCAGAGTGCTATCACAAACTATTATATTTGGTCAGACTACCACAACCGCAGGATCTATAGTCCATGCGAGTTCGGCGGCTGACCGAACGCTGCTGGAAGTGAGCCGGATGGCGGAAAGAGAGGGATAAATCCCTCTGATGCTGGTGAAAGTGAGCCAAATGGCGGAAAGAGAGGGATAAATCCCTCTGATGCTGGCGGAAATGGGCCGGATGGCGGAAAGAGAGGGATAAATCCCTCTGATGCTGGTGAAAGTGAGCCAAATGGCGGAATGAGAGGGATAAATCCCTCTGACGCTGGTGAAAGTGAGCCAAATGGCGGAATGAGGGGGATAAATCCCTTTGATGCTAATGAGTGTGGGCATAATGCCCCTGATTTCACCGAAAGTGTGCCGAACTAGCAAATGAGGAGCACTAATGCCCCTGAATTCGCCGAAAGTGTGCAAAACCACCAAATGAGGAGCACAAATGCCCCTGAATTCGCCGAAAGTGTGCAAAACCACCAAATGAGGAGCACTAATGCCCCTGATTTCACCGAAAGTGTGCCGAACCGCCAAATGAGGAGCACTAATGCCCCTGATTTCACCGAAAGTGTGCCGAATCGCCAAATGAGGAGCATTAGTGCCCCTGATTACTGGAGGGGCGGCCGAAAATCCGAGGGTTCACTATAATAATGCCTAGGCTCAGGGACCTGGCCCTGGACCTGACCCTGGACCTGGCCCTGGACCTGGCCCGGACCTGGCCCGGACCTGGACTCATCCCGAGCCTAACCATACAGTCTTCGTAGGACAATTCTCATTCATTCCACTGCCGGATGTGCAATAGAATGGAATGGGGAAGCGCGTGAAGATCAAGCTTTTCCCGGAAAGGATGAAATGCAATGCAGCGAAAAATCAATCTGCTCCTGCTGCTGTTCAGTCTGCTCGGCGCGGGTGTAGCGTTTGTGCTCGGTGAGCTGCTGCTGGACCGCAGGCCGTATGATTTACCTCAGATGGTGCTGGTCGGCATTTATTTTGCCATCGTGGCCTTATGTGTTGGAATAGGCGCTCTGGTTGCTGAGACGATCTCGCCAAGGCTGAACGGACAGTCCTGGAAGCTGCGTTACCTGGGTACCTCGTGGAAAATGTTCCCGCTCATGGTCGTGCTGCTGCTCGGCGTGGGTACGCTGACCGAGTTCGTGTACGAGCTGAACTTCGGCGGCAGCAAGCCGGTGAAGAATGTCGTCATGGTGATCGATGATTCCGGCAGCATGTCGCAGAGCGACCCGTCAGACAGGCGCTACGCGGCGGCCAAGAATCTGGTGCAGCAGCTCAAAAAAGACAACAAAGTCGCGGTAGTCACCTTCAGCAATGAAGCTTCCGTGGTCCAGCCGTTGCTCCCGCTCTCCAAAGAGGCGAACCGCGAGAAGGTGATGGAGGTCATCAGCAGCCTGAAGACCACCGAAGGCGGAACGAATATCAGCGGCGCACTGGCTGAAGCAATGAAGGTGATTCATGAAGACGGCGCAGACCGCGGAGCGATGGTTATTCTTTTATCCGACGGCGTCAGCCAGTTCAATACTTCTACGGAGCTGACAGACTATGTGGCGCGTGGGATAAAAGTGAATACAATCGGGCTGGCCCTGGATGATCCGTCCGGCGCAAATCTGCTTCAGAGTATCGCCAGCGGTACCGGCGGACAGTATTATGATGTGGCCGATGCGAACCGGCTTGGCGACGTATTCCAGCAGATTTATGACCGTCTGGGGGACCGGACACTGCTGACCGAACGCAGCGACCAGACCGCAGACAGCCCTTATTATGCTGTGGTGCGTGTGCTGGCCTTGATGCTGCTCGGCACGGCGCTGGGTCTGGGCCTTGGCATTGTGTTCGATAACCGCCATCTGGCCCGGAGCTTCAGTATCGGGGGCGCGGTATCGGGACTTGTGGCAGGGCTGATTCTGGAATCCGGCTTGAACGGCGACACGCTCTGGGACCCTATGACCCGGCTGCTGGCGCTGCTCGTTCTGGCGGCTATTCTCACCTTGTTCACATATATCGTGCCTGTAGGGGAAGGGCGCTTGTCGCGCCGGGGAAGAGCTGCAGGGGCTGCTAATGCGCCTGTGGATAGCATTCATTCACCCCGCCGTAACCGCGGCAGTAAAGGGTTCTAAAGCCAGATGCAGGGAAAGGGGCAGGTTGCCATGAAGTACGCCGAGGCAGACGCTGGAGCACCGGTGATTACCGAAGTTGTATCCAGAGTGGAGGACCGGTTCTGTACGCTGCGCTGGCGCTGGCCGGACGGTGTACAGGCGGTATATATTCATAAGGCCTCTGCGGAGGCGCCGGACGGTCATGAGCATCCGCCTCCGGGCATGAAGCTCTACACGCGTGAAGAATACAAAGCGAATAACGGATACCGGGACCGGCTGGACGAGATCGGGATGGTGGCTTACACCATTTACGTGCGGCTCAGTGAGAATGGGGAGACGTTACTGGTCCGCCAGCAGGATGGCGGTAACCGGGCGCTCGTCAGTGCGGGCAAAGCGAGGATCTACTACGCGGTCCAGCACAAAAAAGGGTTGTTCAGCAAGCTGAAAACCGTGCAGATGACGATTACTGCCGAGGTGCCGGTGCCGAAGGAAGTGCTCTGCTACGTCAAAAAGCGGGATGCGCATCCATCCTCCAAGGAGGACGGTGCAAGATTCCCGTTCGTCCAGGACTTCGCTCCCGGGCGCAACCAGCTCCCGCCGATTGAGGTCGGCAAGGACGACTTCATCCGTATTTTTTTCACCGATGGGCCGAAATACGGGACGTATTATGAGCTGGTTCCCGAGTGAGCGGGAGCAGCATACCGGGTGCTGACACAACCCTGAGGAGGATGAGAAATGTCTTTTTTTAGCCGTTTCATGAAGAAGAATCAGCCCGCAGCGAGGCCGCTGTATTACGATATTGTCTGCCCGTTCTGCTTCACGCGCTTTGAGCCGGAGGAAGTGGTGTTCCGGGCCATGCACAGCCGTGAGGATGATGAGAATTATGCGCTCGGTGAGGATGATCTGCTGAATAAATACCGGGAGCGCTTCGGCCTCGATACGGTGGATGATATGGAAGCAGTTCTGCAGCCGGCGGATATCCCGGAGGAGTATCATCATTATACAGACAACGTCCTGACCGGGCTCACCGACCGTTATGGAGTGATGACCCGCAGACGGCTCTGTCCGTCCTGCCATAACGAACTGCCTGTAACAGCAGGCAAGGTGCCTAGCAATATTATCTCGATTATCGGAGCTTCCCAGGTCGGGAAGTCTGTCTATATGACCTCGCTGATCCATACGCTACAGCATACAACGGCAGGGCATTTCGACGCAGCCTGTATGCCGCTGAATGCCGAGATCAGCCGCAAATTCCGTACCCTGTATGAGGAGCCGCTGTTCGAGCGCGGGGATCTGCTGGCGTCCACCCAGAAGGAGAAGATGCAGGAGCCGTTTATTTTCCAGTTTGTGTTCAAGGATGAGTCCAAGCCCCCGCTGACGCTGGTGTTCTTCGATGTCGCCGGTGAAGGAATGGTCGATCAGGATTACTTAGGCCTGCACGGCCAGCATATCAAGAACTCGGCAGGGATTCTGTTCATGGTCGATCCGCTGCAGATCCGTTCGGTCCGGGAGAAGATCCGCATTAACTTCGGCGACCGCCCGGGAGAGTGGGTATCGCAGTATGATGAGCCGCGTGATGTGGTGCTGACCATGTTCGGTGATTTCATCGCCTATCAGGAGAAGAGCAAGACCGAGATTCCGACCGCAGTCGTCCTGGCCAAAAGCGATATGCTCCACTCCCTCAAGGATGAGGATGGCGACTACATCAAGTCGAACAGCAATGTGTTCAACAACTACGTGCACCGCAAAACGCTGAATATGGACGAGTTCCACAACATCGACGGTGAGATCCGGCGCTTCATTGAGAAGGTGGACCGTCCGTTCAAGGATACGATGGATGTGTATTTTGCCAATACGGGGTATTTCGCCGTGTCTGCGCTGGGCAGCAATCCGGTCAATCAGAAGGTGGAGGGTGTGGTCAGTCCGATCCGGGTCGATGAGCCGTTCATCTGGCTGCTGCACAAGCTGAATTATATTGAGGGGAGCGACGGGCCGTGAACAGATTGTCAGGGTCCATGATCACCCAGCAGATGTATACCCGCGAGCGCCGCGGCGTGTACCGGTCTACAGAGGGCTTCGATACGGTAGCGAAATCGGAGAGTCTCGATAATAATTTTGTCAAAAAAATCCTGCACCCCTTCTGCCTATACGATGCCCCGGCTGAGCTTACGGCGCGCGGCGAGAAGGATGAGGAGCTATATCCGGCTGCGCTGCACCTGTTCCATACGGAGAGCAACGAGACTGTGATCGGAGAGAGCCGTTATCTGGCGGCGGATTTTACGGGGCAGCGGAGCGCTTTTTTTGCCCATAATTTCGTGGTGCCGCCTATCCGCTCCGAAGAGATTGTCGAGGGGTATGGAAGCTGGCTGCACGCGGGGTTTGCCCGGAGCTATGAGGGGGAGCCTGGCGGGACCCTGCCTGAGCTGGAGTCGATTCCCGTGGCAACCCGAGAGCTGGACGTGCCGTCAGATCCGCGCAGCGTGCTGTCCGGTCTAGGATTCACAGAAGAGCTGTTCAAAGCCCTGCTGCAGGCGGTAATGTTGTCCGTAGCCGGGAAGAAGAAAATCTATGTAACGCTGGATGTTCCCATCAGTGAGCTGTCGCAGCGTGCGGTCCGGCTGACCGAGGTACTCTTCGCTGCGCTGCCATATGACTTCCGCCGCAGGCTGGGAGTGATCACGTATGCCAAGGAACCGCAGAGCCGCAAATATATTCATCTGACCTTCGTGGAAAAGGGCTCTCTGCGTCCGGGCGACCGCAATATCGAGAAGGATTATATCTTCGATCTGGCAGGAGCAAGGTTCCTGAATACCGACTTCGGCGAGTCGCGGCAAATCTATGCCGATCTGGCCTGGAAGACGCTGGTGGAGAAGGGCGGAAGCCTCCGTGATTTCGCTAAGTTTGCCGACAGCCTGCTGCTCGGAGAGAGTACGGAGCGTAAGCTGTCGCTGGCGCTATACAATGAGCTGGCCGTTTTTTATGAAATTGAGCAAGGCAACGAAGCTTTATATACAGACAACAAGAACGCTATACTCAGCGGGCTGCTATCCTATCTGAAGCCGGAGGGGAAGCTGGACTCGCGGGTGCGGCTGAATGATATGTTCCTGGAGCGGTTCGACCGCGAATATGATCTGATCCGCAAGAAGGGGATTCCGTCCGTGGAAATCCTGGAGCAGTTCAAGGCGTATTACGCGCTGCCGGGCCATAATTACCGGGTGAAGATCATCGATTACTTCATCAACGGGATGCTGAACTGCCAGTCCGGGGGCCGGGAGGATGTGCTGGCGGCGGCTTACGGAATTATTGAGAGCGATGCGGAGCTTAGTGAGGCGTTCTTCAAAAAAGTGCTGTCCCAATCTCTCTTCCGCAGAGCACTGTTCGAGCCGTATCTGGAATCCCGGCTGGCGGCAGCTGCCGGAACGGCGGATATCCTCCGCCTAGTGGGCCACTTCGGCCGGAGTCTTCCAGAGGTGCTTCAGCAGGCAGCGGTACGGGATACCTTCAAGGAATATCTGCTGGAGAAGCTGCAGCGGGAGCTTGAACCGGTAGCGGCGGTAACGGCTGTTCATGAAGCGGTCCAGCAGGCAGAGAAGCAGCGCCGCAGAGGCGGTGTATACCCGGAGGCCTTGTCCGTTATGGAGGAGCTGGGCACGGTTGCCGACCGCTTTTTGCTGAACCGGATCTCGCTGGACGAGCTGACAATGGAGCAGCTGCTGGAGATCTCGTTCCTGCGTTACCGGGATACGGCAGACTGGCAGCCGCCGCTCGATGCGATTGCGAAGCGCAAAGCGAATGCGCTGCGTGCAGCCTACCGCTGGTTCGGGGAGGAGTCGCCGGACGAGGAGATTTTTGCCGGACTGACGCCGCGTGAGCTGGACGATGTACAGCTGCTCGGCGCGCGGTGGCTGAAGGAAGCACGGAGTCTTGAGCCATTCGACCGGCTGCCGCTGGCCTTCTATCACAGCAGTGAACGTGAAGGCGGACCGCTGGATTATGATGCGCTGCTGGATCTGGTAGTCCGCAAAGCGGGCAATGACAAGGAGACAGTGTACCGGTTCCTGGACTGGTCGCAGCATAGCTGGCTGTTCGCAAGCTCAGGCAAGAAGCTGTGGCCGAATTACAAGCGGGCCGTGCTGAGGTATTTCCTGAAGAGCGACCGCGAGGCGTTCAAGAACCGGGAATTCCGCAAAACCCATCTCGACACAGCAACGCCTGCTATGCAGACTGTCTACAATGAAGCCCGCGCCCAGCTGGCTTCGCCGCTGGCGCGGTGGGTCAGCCGCAGCCGATTTCAAATCCTGATCTCAGGGAGCATCCTCGGGATCATTCTGATTGCGGCGGTTATCCTGCTGAGCCAGCTAGGGGGACGCGGCAAGGATACAGCTGCGCCGGTGGCCAGCCCCAGCCCGCTTCCGGCAGTGACCGGACAAGCCGCTGTAGCGGCTCCCGTCTCTGTCCGGCTTATCGGCGGCGGTAATAACGGCGGTGATACAGGGACTGGCGGAAACGCGGAGGGCGGAGCAGGAAGTGGGGAAGCGGGTAAGAAGAACGGCGTGAAGCTGTTGTTCAGCTTCACTGATGCTGCGGAATGCTCCGCCTTCAAGCCGGAGCGGATCGGTGTGGAGTCCGCCAGCGGCGTTACGGACTATGAGGTTAAGGCAACGGTTAGCAGTTGCCAGGTTGCAGCAGGCGCCGGAGTAGAGGGCGATGCGAAGGGTGAGGCAGGAGCCGGAGCGGACGGCGGTGCCAAGGCTGAGGCAGGTGCCGGAGTGGACGGCGATGCGAAGGGTGAAGCAGGCGCCGGAGTGGACGGCGATGCGGACAGTGGAGCCGCCGCCTCTCCAGCGGCGGCGGGGACTCCTCCGTCACGCGTATACGAGGTGACGGTGGAGCTATCAGCAGGCGCGAAGCTGGCGGCGGGTGATATGATCACCGCCGGAAGATACTCGCTGAAGCTGGCGGCAGATCCGGGCAGCGCTCCGGAAGCTACAGCTACAGCCGCGCCTAGTGCGGAGCCATCCGCTTCCGCAAGCCCGGAAGCGGACACGGATGCGGAATAACACAGGCGGCCATAAGCAGGCTGCGTAAGCTTTTAAATAACGCGATCGGGTAGTGCTCAGAGTAATTCAATCGACATATGTGAATTGTAGCCTATAGGTACGCTGATGTCCGAAAGAAGCTTCTCAATTGCACTTCGTACACTAGAATCAGGCATAATGGAGTTAATATGGCGTTCTGTTGTATTTGATGCAGTAGATTTTTGGGATTTGGCCCGGCTGAGGGGGATTTGCCGAAATCGATGGTATGAAGTGCAACAGAATGCGTTATCGGCTGCTTTTATACTAATTCTGATGTACATAATACAATCGGCCTTCTGCCGGTGTCTCCATAGGTGCGCTAGTGTATTGATTAGCAGTGGACCAACGTCTTGATTAGCAGCAGAAGAGTAACTTTTTACAGTCCTGAATAGTACGATGTGCCGGGGGAGCGGGCATGTGCTGTTCAGGATTTTTGTGCGGAATGGGCTGAGCTTTGGGGGAGCTGGAATAGATGTAGCTTGTCTATAGACATACAGGGGAATAGTCGATATGATGGTTTGAGAATATTAAAATTTAATAAGCTTGAGGAAAAGGTGCAGATTGCCTTAGAGACCGCGCGCTGTCGCTAGCAGATGCTGGCAGGGCTATGTCTAATAGAGGAATCTGCTTAAAAGGGAAGCCCGGTGCAAGTCCGGCGCGGTCCCGCCACTGTAAATACGGAGCAACTCCTGAAGAGCCACTGTCTGCTAAGCGGATGGGAAGGCGGGGGAAGCGGTGAAGTATGAGCCAGGAGACCTGCCTTTTTCGATGTTGTTTCTATTCTTCGGGGGTAAGAATGTGAAGCAGATGCTGATATTGGCGAGGGCTGTATGTGCTGTATAGTATGTAATGTGGGAGAGTAATCAACTCCCTCAGCCGCCCTGTGCGAAAGTTCTTCCCCGGCCGCCCTGCATAGGGCGGTCTTTAGGTTGCTGCTCTATCTGCGTAAGGAAGCAGGATTTATCCATTCTATTTCAGGAAAGAGGTTAGTTATGAAGAACCATTCTCTATCATTCAGGTTCACACGGTTGGGACTTGCTGTTATCATGCTGTTTGCACTGCTGGGAGCAGCCGTAGCCCCGGCAGGACAAGCTGCTGCTGCACAGGCAGGCGGAACTTCCGCACCGGCGGTATCCGCTCTGCCCGCAAGTGAGGCAGCCAGTGTGACCGCTGCGGTCTATGCTACTGCAGAATACATGCTGAAGAACGGAGTCCAGTCGGACTGGCAGGCGATTGGCCTTGCACAAGCAGGCTACAAGGTTCCAGCCAGCTATCTGAAGGCGCTTGAAGGTAAGCTGAGTGAGGCTAAGGGTGTTTTTGCCAGAGCTACGGACTATGCCCGCATCACACTTGCTGTTAAGGCACTGGGCGGCGACCCTGAGAAGGTGGCAGGCTATAACCTGATCGAGAAGCTCTACAATCACGAGGCAATTACCGGCCAGACGCTGAATAATCCGGTCTATGCACTGCTGGCTCTGGATTCCGGCAGTTATACAATCCCGGCAAATGCGAAATGGACACAGTCTAAGCTGCTGGCAGAGATTCTGGCGAAGCAAAACCCGGACGGCGGCTTCACCCTGACCACGGGTGCGAGTGATCCGGATATGACAGCGATGACGCTGAATGCACTGGCTGGACACAAGCAGGAAGCAGCCGTGAATACTGCTGGTCAGCGGGCGGCAGCCTGGCTGGCTAAGGCACAGGACAAGAACGGCGGATATGGCGACAGCAGCGAGAGTGTGGCTCAGGCCATTATCGGTCTGTCTGCCTTCGGCATTGATCCGGCGGGAGCAGAGTACACCAAAGGCCAGATCAATCTGGTCAGCAAGCTGCTGAGCTTCAGCGCAGAGGGTGGCGGATTCGTCCACACTGCGGGCGGCAGCTCCAATCCGCTCTCAACGGAGCAGGCTCTGGAGGCTTTGGTAGCGTACAAGCTGTTTGGTACAGGCGGCAAGCTCTTTGATTTTAGCGGCACACCAGTGAAGAATCCTCAGGTAAGTGTCTCGGTTACTGTGGAAGGTCCAAATGGAACCTTGGCTGAGGGCAGCGTGTACGCCGGAAATGTACTTAAGGCACTGGAAAAGACAGCCGCCGCTAAGCGCCTGGCCCTGGTCAATGAAGCAGGCAATTATGTGACGGGGATCGGCGGCGTGATTGCGGGTACTTTTGGCGGATATGATGGCTGGATGTATGTGGTTGCCCGCGGCGGAGCATGGATCTATCCAAGTGTAGGGATGGGCGATTTCGCGCTGGAGGAGAATGACCGCATAGTAGTCTATTATGGCGGGGACAACACGCAGGTGGTTGATGCCGTAACCGTGACTCCCGCACAGCCGCAGCCTGGACAAGAGCTGAAGGTGCAGGTAACCCAGAAGCAATGGGTATGGAATGAGGCGACCTTCACCTCTGATCCGGTAACTTCACCGGCAGCAGGCGTACAGGTAACCATCGGCGGTAAAACAGCAGTTACAGATGCTGCGGGCGTGGCTGTTGTGGTCGGAGGTCTGCCGGCGAATAAATATACCCTGACGGTTACGGGATATCTGAAGGATAAAACCCCAGCAGTTGTCCGTCATACGGTCCCGGTAACGGTGGCTTCTGCGGCGGCGGACCGTCCGGCTTTTGCCGATGTGAAGTCGATCTCGCCTTGGGCGCTGGAGTCGGTATACACGGCGTATGACCGCAAGCTGATGAATGGTGTGAGTGAGGGCAGTCTGCTGTTTGCACCGAAAAAGAATATTACTCGTGCTGAATTTGCAGCACTGCTGCTGCGCTTAACCGGGAACGAGCCGTCTGCGGCGTCTTCCGCTGGGGCCTTCAGTGATGTTAAGGCGGGTACATGGTATTATGGAACAGTGAACCGCGCGAAAGAGCTTGGAATCATCAGCGGCGTGAGCGCCACGACGTTCAAACCGGACGGGCTGGTTACGCGCCAGGATATGGCTGTGATGATGGTTAGAGCTTTTAAGCTGGATGCAGCTGGAGCCGGAGCAGGCGCTGGTAAGTTCAGCGACGAAGATAAAATTAGTGACTATGCATTGTCCGCTGTCCGCACGGTAACGGGACTTGGATATATGAGCGGCACCGGCGGCGCATTTGAGCCTACTGCTGTGGTAACCCGTGAGATGGCTGCTGCTGTAGCGGTTAGATTGCCATAGTTCTTAGTTGGTTGGGAGCTGACTGTACTGCACGCTGGTACTGCTCGTTAGTACTGCTCGTTGGGGCCGGCGATAAGTGGATAATTGACATCTAATTTGGCCTGATTTGCTGAAGAGCGGGACCTAGTTGGGTAAATGACACTTATTCAGGTCTGAAGCTGCTGAAGGATGAGGTATGGGCAGAATTAGATGCTGTAAATCCAACTAATTGCTGTCCAGATGCGTAATCAGGATAATTAAGTGTAGAAAATCCAACTAAAGCATCCGTGCGTGAGCCCTTGAGGCGTATAGGGTTGCCGAAGCGTAGAAGGCTCGTTAGAGTGACGGATTTACTTGGATTTCGTTTGGATATGTGTTGAAAAGTAAGCATAAGGTGTATGAAGGAACGGGGAACAGGCTGACTGCCCCCGTTCTTTTCCCTTTTTGTGGAGGTGTGCAGGTAATGTTCAATCTAGTCAAAAGAGGCCGGGGAAGGCTGGCTCCGCTGCTTCTCCTGCTGATGGTATTGCTGCTCTCCGGCTGCTCCTCTGCGCAGCCGGATCAGGCAGGCGGCGGCACGCAGCCGCCCGCCGGGACCCCGGCCGCGCAGACGCCGCGGCCTGGAGACGAAGCGGCTCCGCTGCCGGGAGCCGCTGAGGGCACTGCCGTACCATCCGCCCCTGCGGATGGTACGGCAGCTCCAGCGCAGGCGGGCAGGGGCGAGCCCGCCAAGACCCAGGCGCCGCCAAGCGCAGCGGCGGCGCAGCCCCCGGCGGGCAGGAGCGAGCCCGCCAAGACCCAGGCGCCGCCAAGCGCAGCGGCGGCGCAGCCATCGGCGGGCAGGAGCGAGCCCGCCAAGACCCAGGCGCCGCCAAACGCAGCGGCGGCGCAGCCATCGTCGGGCAGGAGCGAGCCCGCCAAGACCCAGGCGCCGCCAAACGCAGCGGCGGCGCAGCCCCCGGCGGCCACAATCAAGCCGCCAGCCGCCACGCATTCTCCGGCAGTTACACCCAAGCCGGACAACGTGGTCACCCTCTCCATCACCGGAGATGAGGAGCATGGTGTGATTCTGGCCGCCGCCCAGTATGAGATCAAGCAGGGAGAGAGTGTGCTGGACCTGCTGAAGCGGATTACACGGGGGCAGAAGATCCAGATGGAATATCAGGGCAGCAAGGCATTTGCTTACGTGGAAGGTATAGATAATTTGTATGAGAGTGATCACGGGGCAGAGAGCGGCTGGATGTACAAGGTGAATGGAGAATTTCCGTCCAAGGCTGCAGGCAGCTGGATCGTGGAGCCCGGAGATACCATCGAGTGGCTGTATACGCTTGATCTAGGCAAAGACCTGGGGGCCAAGGCGCCATGAGCAGCGGCTTCCGTTCCATGCATCCGGTAGTAGCCCTGCTGTATTATACAGGGCTGCTGCTATTCGCCCTGCTGATCTTCCATCCGTTATTTCTGGCTACAGAGATAGCCGGACTGCTGGCGTTGCTGCTGTTGCAGGGACAAGGGCGGCTGCTTGTGCGCGGCTTGCCTTTTATGCTGCTGATGGCAGCTTCCGTGGCTTTGCTGAACCCGCTATTCTCGCATAGAGGAGCGCATATTCTGTTCTACTGGCTGGATCAGCCTATTACACTGGAAGCTGTGCTTTATGGACTGATGATGATGACAATGCTGCTTACTATTTTTATCTGGTTTATATCCTACAATTACACGGTAACCACTGATAAATTCATGTACCTGTTCGCGGCGGCTGCGCCGAGAATGGCGTTGCTGACGCTGATGGCCATCCGGTTCGTGCCGCTGTTCCAGCGGCGGCTGCGCCAGATTACGCTGATCCAGCGTCTGCGCGGGGTAGATACCGGTACGGGAAGCCTTAAGAAAAGAATGACAGACGGAATGACGCTGCTCAAAGTGCTGCTGACCTGGTCGCTGGAGGAAGCCCTACAGACTGGAGACTCCATGACAGCCCGCGGATACGGCAGCACTAAACGCAGCACTTACACGATATACAAGGCCGATTTGCAGGATAAGCTGGTGATGCTGCTGTTAACCGTTAGCAGTGTGGTTACGCTGCTGTTCTGGGTGCAGGGCTACGGCAAGCTGGAGATTTATCCGCGGATGAGACCGGCGGAATTCGGCTGGCAGGAGGCCGTCATGTACGGCAGCTTCTGCCTGTTCGTGCTCATTCCTGCGGGGCTGGAAGGAAAGGAGAAATGGTTATGGAGATCCTCAAAGCACAGCAATTATCCTTCCGATACCCTGAAGAAGACAAAGACACACTCCATGAGCTATCGTTCGTCATAGAAGAGGGTGAATTTGTCGTGCTCTGCGGCCCGTCCGGCAGCGGCAAAACCACCCTGCTGCGCCATCTGAAGCGGGAGCTCGCCCCGGTAGGTTCAACCAGCGGAACCTTGACCTACAAAGGGCAGCCTCTGTCCGGGCTTCCGGCAGCGGTGGCTGCCGGGGAGATCGGGATGGTCTTCCAGAACCCGGATGCACAGATCGTGATGGATACAGTCTGGCATGAGCTGGCCTTCTCCATGGAGAATCTGGGGCTGCCGCCTGCTGTCATGCGGACCCGGCTGGCAGAGATCTGCGGTTTGTTCGGGCTGGAGCCGCTGCTCTACCGTCCGGTACATGAGCTGTCAGGCGGACAAAAGCAGCTCATGAACCTGGCCTCAGTACTGCTGCTTCAGCCCAAGGTGCTCCTGCTGGATGAGCCTACCTCTCAGCTTGATCCTGTTGCTGCGCGGGAATTCATTATGGCGCTGCAGCGGCTGAACGAGGAAATGGCGGTCACGGTGATCATCAGCGAGCACAGGCTGGAGGAGGTGCTGCCGCTGGCGGATCGTGTGCTGATGCTGGAAGACGGTAAGCTGCTGGCAGATGCCGCTCCCCGCCTGTTCGCTTGTCAGACCGGCAGCGGGGCCTTGACTTCGGCTGGGCGTTACCTGCCAGCCGCCTCACGCCTGTACTTGTCACTCGCTCCGGAAGCGGATCCGGCTGTGCCGGAGAATATTCCGCTGACCGTGCGCGAGGGCAGACGCTGGCTGCCTACCTTGAAGGCTGGAACGGATGCTGGTACAGGCGCTGAGCTGGTTAATAACTTGAATGGGCCTTCAGCATCCATGAAGTCCTCTTCCGAGGGGTTCCAGGCTGCCGTGGCGGAGTCTCTGCTCACCTGCCGCGAAGTGACCTTTCGGTATGAGAAGGAGGGCCGGGAGGTCCTGAGGAAGCTCTCGCTGACACTTAAGCAGGGGGAGCTCCTGGCAGTCATGGGCGGGAACGGCGCAGGCAAGTCCACCCTGCTGCATGTGCTGAACGGGCTGATGAAGCCGCAGCGCGGCAAGATAGAGCTGGCCAAGGGCAAGACTACCGGCCTGCTGGCGCAGAACCCGCTGCTCTATTTCAGTTATGATACAGTGGCTGAGGAGCTGCAGCATATGGGCAGCTACGCCGGGTTATCCCCCGAGGCAGCAGCAAGCCGGATTGAGGCTTTGCTCGAAGTGTTTCAGCTCCGGGAGGTGCTGCAGAGCCATCCGCATGATCTCAGCGGCGGCCAGCAGCAGCAGACCGCGCTTGCCATGATGCTGCTCATGAAGCCGGATATTTTGCTGCTGGATGAGCCGACCAAGGGGCTTGATCCGGCCGCCAAAGACAGGCTGGCCGCCCTGCTTCAGCAATTGCGCGGGCAGGGGATCAGTATTCTTATCGTAACGCATGATGTAGAGTTCGCGGCTAAGCATGCTACGCGCTGCGCGCTCCTGTTCGATGGGGGAATTACGGCGGAGGGCACACCGGCTGAGTTCTTCAGCAGTAATTACTTCTATACCACGGCAGTCAACCGGATGGTGCGGGACTGGCTGCCGCAGGCATTGACAATAGAGGATGTGATTCGCACATGGCCCGCTTCCGCATACCGCTGCTAATCGCCCTGGGACTCTTCATCTCGGGTCTTGCGCTTACCGCAGCATTCACTGACCGGCATTATGTGCTGCTTAGCGTGGTGCTGCTGCTGGCCGCTCTCCTGCCGCTGTTCATCCGGCTGGAGCGCCGCCCGCTCCAGTCCCGTGAACTTGTGCTGCTGGCGGTGTTGTCCGCTATTGCTGCGGTCAGCCGTATTCCTTTTGCCGCATTGCCGGGGGTAAAGCCTGTGTCGGCCGTTGTCATCCTCTCCGCTTATGTCTTCGGGGCAGAGGCGGGATTCGTCATCGGTGCAGTCGCCGCGCTGGTCTCGAATATTTACTTCGGGCAGGGTCCCTGGACACCATGGCAGATGTTTGCCTGGGGCATGACCGGACTTACAGCCGGGTGGCTGCGGAGGAGCTGGCTATTGCGCAGGCGGGCCGGGCTGCTGGTGTTTGGCTTCATCTGGGGGTTCCTGTTCGGCTGGATTATGAATATCTGGGTCCTGCTCAGTCTGCCGGATGCCTTTAGCTGGCGGCTGGTTGCCGTTACGTTTGCCGCGAGCTTTTATTTCGATCTGGCCCATGCCTTGTCGAATGTATTCTTCTTAGCGGTGCTGGCCGGAGGCTGGACCAAGGTGCTGCAGAGATTCCGCAAGAAATATGGCTTGCTTCAAGAGCGAATGGAATTATAATTAATAGATAGCGCTTTACTAAAACGATATTTTTCTTCTTTTTTCGACATTTTTTTTAGCAGGGCCATCAACAATTCGATGTTATTCTCCGATAAATAAGGTTACAGCTAGATTCGAGAAGGCGGGATAACGGGAAATGAGACATCTGAAGATTAAGCATAAAATGATTGTACTGATAGCGGTGGTTATCCTACTGCTGATCGGGATCGGAACCACAGGTATTCTGACGACAACCAGAATGGCGGACAGGTCTGAAGAGACTTACAGGCAGAACCTGCAGCCGATTTATTTCGTAACGGAGATCCGCGGGAACAACCGGGCCATTGAGTCTTTTCTGCTGGAGGATCTGATTACCACGGATGACGCCAAGAAGCAGGAGCTGAAGGCGAGAATTCAGGAGAACATCCAGACGAACAATGAGCTGATGGCCGAACTGAGGAAGATTGAATTTAACAATGAGAAGATTGCTGCTTATGTGAACGAATATACCCTGCTGCTGCCGGACTACCGCTCACAGCGTGATAATATTATCCACCTGGCCGAAAACGATCTTAACGACGAAGGATATCAGGTGTTCACGGGCCAGACCTTTAATGAGCTGCGTGACAAAATGGTCCGGCTGCTTGAAGAGACAGCGACGTTATTCATTCAGGATGCGTCTGCCCATAATACGCGTACGGCTGACAGTGCCAAGAGCTCTGTTACGCTAAGCAGCGTTCTGATTGCACTGGCCTTGCTGCTCAGTATTGTCCTAAGTGTGATCATCACCAGATTGATTACAGGGCCGCTGAAGGAATTGCAGGGGCTGATGAAGCGGGCGGAAGAAGGAGATCTGACGGCCTCTGCCGCTTACCGCTCCAGGGATGAGATCGGCCAGATTAATACCTCGTTCAATACCATGCTGGACGGGTTGAAAAATATGATGCGCGGCGTCTCGGAGAGCGCCGAGATTCTCTCGGCCTCCTCCCAGCAGATGAGTGCCAGTGCCGACCAGACCGCACACGCCTCACAGATCATCGCTGAGACGTCAGGCGAGATCGCAACCGGATTCGATGTGCAGGCGGAGAGCATTACCCGTACTACGCAGTCTGTGCGGACGATGTCCTATGAGATTGCCGAAGCCCGGCATAGCGGTAACGAAATGACCCGCCTGATGGAGCAGGCTGCCTCCTCCACGGAACGCGGTGTGTACGCAGTAGAACAGATTCTGGCCCAGATGCGGGAGATTGACTCCAGTGTCTCGGAGAGCCGGCAGATTGTCGGCAATCTTGGCAGCCTGTCTGAAGAGATTAACACCATTATTACAACCATTAATGAGATTGCGACCCAGACCAATCTGTTGTCCCTGAATGCTTCCATTGAAGCCGCCCGGGCGGGAGAGCATGGCCGTGGCTTCGCTGTAGTAGCCGGTGAGATCCGCAAGCTGGCGGAGGCTACCGGAACCAGCTCGCTGCAGATTACGGAGATTATTAATCACATCCGTCAGCAGACCGCCAGTGCCGTAGAATCGATGGAGCAAGGCTCCGGTATTGTCTCTCATGGTGTAGCGCAGAGCGAAGTGGTATCGGAAGCCTTTACAGCGATCCAGACCTCCATTCAGGCCGCCAGTGAGCAGACTGAACAGATTACAGAGGTTATCGGTCATGTCGCACAGGAATCGGAGGAAGCAGCCAAGTCCATGTCGACGGTGAACGAAATCTCGCGCAAAGGCGCCGCATACCTTCAGAGCACCAGCGAAGCAAGCCTGGAGCAACTGACCGCGATGGGAGAGATGTCCTCCTCGGCACAGTACCTGGCTACCTTGGCCGAGGACCTGCAGAAGCATCTGGCAAGGTTCCGGCTGTAACTGCTATAATAGATATTAACCTGGCCCGATCCGGCCGAGGAACCCTGGAGATTCGCGGGCATCCTCAGCGGAGCCGGGCTTTTGAACGTATTAGTATTAACCTGAAGGAGGCGGTCTCTATAATGAATACCCGAACATGGAAGCTGGCGGTAGTTCCAGCCTTGTTAATGACACTTGCAGCTTGCAGCTCCAATCAGGCTGATGCTCCGGCGGTTAGCCCCACTCCACAGCCAACTGCGGCTCCTGTAGAAGCTTCTGCCCAGCCGACGGAAGGACCGAAGGCTACACCGGTACCTGCTGAAGCTGCTGGCGTAAAGGTTGGGGAAGTTAAGCAGTATGAGCAAATCGCGATTTCCGACTGGAAAGATGATCAAACCATTGTCGTGTCCAAGGCGAACGATAAGCTTGGGCCGATCGGCTCGGGAGAGCTGAAAGGTTCCTATCCGCAGAGCCTGTATTTCTTCCACCTGGATAGCGGCGAATACGAATTGATTACAGAGAAGGCGAACATGATGCTGGGGGATGCTAAGCTGTCCGCCGACCAGTTATTTCTGCTCTATAGTGAATTCTCCTTGGGTGACCCTGCCTACAATGTGATGGATCTGGGTTCCAAAAAGACCTTCACCATCAAGGGCGATGCCATTGCGGGGGCAATGGGGGCCGAGTGGGCGGATAAGGATACGGTAGTCGGTCCGGCATACAGCGGCGGTGCTTATACAGCCACTACTTCCATGAAGATTGCGCCGGTGGAGGGACTGGGCGGGGAGAGCCTGAGTGTTGTAAGACAAATCAAGGATAAGATCTATTACACCAGTAATTCGAAGGACTCGCTGCAAACACTGGACCTGAAAACTAAGGTGAAGGCTGACTTGAATATTCCGGGTACCAGCAGTGTAATCCCTTCACCGGACGAAGAACAAATGCTGATCCTGCAGTATAAGGAGAATACCCAGGCGCTGCTGCTGAGCGGCACTGACGGTAAGAATCCGCGGACCCTGGTGGAAGGGGCCGAGCTTGGGGCCGTCTCCTGGTCTCCAGACCAACGTCTGGTCGCCTATAGTGTAACTATTGAGGAGAAGGGTATAACGAAGAATACCTTATATGCCTACGATCTGTCTTCTGACAAGTCCGTTCAGATTGCGGAGAGCAACGGGACGATGACCACCTCATGGAGCCCCTCAGGCAAGCAGCTTGCGTATACGGAGCGGGATGACAGCGGCAGCAGCAGCAGCATAGTTCAGCTAAAGTAGAACCTCATCATGAGGGCAATTTTTAAAATCCAAAAAAAGCGGTCCGTACCGGTAAATCTACCGGATACGGACCGCTTTTTTTAAAATATAAGAATTTATATGTTGCACACGATAAATTATCCTTCTATTTCTCGCTGAAACGGTGCCGTCCTTTAAAAGGACGGCAAAGCCGTTTCCACTTGTAGATTACTAGAAGGAGCATAACGCCCCTCTGCTTCTTACAGGCTAAGCATACCAGCCCCATACGAAGATGAACAGGGTGCCGAAGATCGTGACCAGAGCCACGAACATGGCGTATGCGATGTTGATATACAATTCTTTTTTGGAATCGGCCGATTCTCCGATGTGCATGAACACAAACAGCTGCAAGGAGGCCTGTATGAGCGCTGTAACCAGCAGTACAACCATATTGGCACTGGAGGACAGGTCTCCGTAAATAACGATCAGTGCAGCGGCAGAGAGGACCAGAGAGGCTACATAACCCATCACATGCTTAATTGGGAATAGTTGCTTCATCATGTCACATCAGTCCTTTCAGGTAGACGAAGCTGAAGATAAAGATCCAGACCACGTCTAAGAAGTGCCAGAACAAGGAGAAGATGAACGTTTTGTTAGCGGTAGCGGGCGTAATGCCGCGCTTCCACAACTGAATCATAATGCCAATTCCCCACAGCAGACCGAAGCTGACGTGAAGACCATGCGTTCCCAGCAGGATGAACAGACTGGAGAGGAAACCGCTGGTCTGCAGCGTAGCTCCTTCATGCACATAAGTGAAGAACTCGTCGATTTCGATACCGACAAAAGCCAGACCCATCACCAGCGTAATCGCCATGAAGACCATCATGGCTTTCTTGTAGCCATGCCGCATGGCATGGACAGCCAGACCGATGGTGAAGGAGCTTGACAGCAGGAGGAAGGTCTCCATCAGCACCGGGCCGATCTCGAACAGCTCGCTGCCGCTAGGTCCGCTGGCATAGCGGTTAACCATTACGAAATATACTGTGAACAGCGTAGCGAAGAGAGGGATCTCGGCTCCGAGAAAGACCCAGAAGCCGAAGATCTTGTTACTGTTCTCTTCCGTTGAATATTCGAGCGGCTTGGACGCATCTATTTTCATACAGTCTCACCCCGCATCAGTTTCTTTTCTGTAGCTGCAATCTCTTCTACAGGAATGTAGTAGCCCTGGTCCTTATCGAAGGACATGAAGGCCAGCACGACCAGGATTCCAATCCCGGAGACAATCGCCGGAATCCACATGCTGAATACCAGGAAGAAGCCAAGGAAGAAGAAGACTACACCGAGTATGAACGGCTTGCCGGTATTGCTTGGCATATGAATCTTGGTGTATTTAGTATCTGTATACAGCGGAATATTCTCGTGCTTCGCAGACCATAGAGCATCGCGCGTCTCAACCTTAGGCACAATGGCGAAGTTGTAGAGCGGGATCGGACTGTGCGTAGCCCATTCCAGTGTCCGGCCATCCCAAGGATCGTTGGTTGTATCTCTTGGCATATAGCGGGTACTCCAGTAAATATTGTAGACCAGGATCACGAAGCCGATGGCGAGCCCGACGGCCCCGACGAAGCTCAGCATATTGAGCGGACCGAAGCCTGATTCCTCCGAGTACGTATACATACGCCGCGTCATTCCCATCAGACCCAGGAAGAACAGCGGGAAGAAGGTTACGTTAAAGGAAATGATGATCCACCAGAAGGCATGCTTGCCCAGCCGTTCATTCAGGCGGAAGCCGAACACTTTAGGGAACCAGTAGTGGAACCCGGCGATGACAGCGAACACAGCACCCGGAATCAGCACGTAGTGGAAATGCGCAACCAGGAACATCGTGTTGTGATACTGGTAATCGGCGCTGGCCATCGCCAGCATGACACCCGTTACCCCGCCGATCGTAAAGATCGGGATAAAGGCCAGCGTGTACAGCATCGGGGTCGTGAAGGTAATCCTGCCCTTTCGCAGGGTGAATAGCCAGTTGAATATTTTGACCCCGGTAGGTACTGCTATGGCCATCGTTGTTATCGAGAAGAAGCTGTTGACCATGGCACCTTGACCCATCGTATAGAAATGGTGCGCCCATACGAGGAAGGACAGGAGCGAGATGATCAGCATACTGAATACCATGGAGGTATAGCCGTACAGGTTCTTCTTTGAGAAGGTGGCGATAATCTCACTATAAATACCGAACGCCGGAAGGATTACGATATAGACCTCCGGATGTCCCCAGACCCAGAACAGGTTGGCCCAGAGCATATCCATCCCGCCGTTGGCCATCGTGAAGAACTGGGAGCCGAAGAGGCGGTCGAACATCATCATGGCCAGCGCTACGGTAAGAACCGGGAAGGCAAAGACGATAATAACGTTGGTGATCAGTACGGACCAGGTGAACATCGGCATCTTCATCAGCGTCATGCCTGGTGCGCGCATCTTAAGAATCGTTACGATAAAGTTAACCCCGGTGATCAGCGTACCGATACCGGATATTTGCAGAGCCAGAGAGTAGTAGTTGTTCCCTACGGTCGGGCTGAATTCAAGACTCGCCAGCGGGAAATATGCTGACCAGCCCGCATCCGGCGATCCGCCGATGACGAAGGAAATGTTCAGCAGCATGGCGCCCATGAAGAAGAGCCAGAAGCTGACAGCGTTCAAACGCGGGAAGGCAACGTCCCGTGCACCGATCTGCAGCGGAATGATTACGTTCATCAGACCGATGATGAACGGCATGGCCATGAAGAGAATCATGATCAGACCATGGGTGGTGAAGACCTCATTGTAATGCTGCGCATCGAGGAATTTCATTTCCGGCGCAGCCGTCTGCAGACGCATCATCATCGCATCTACACCGCCGCGGAACAGCATCAGCAGCGCCGCGAGGATGTACATGATCCCGATTTTTTTGTGGTCAACCGTGGTCAGCCATTCGCGCCACAGATAGCCCCATTTCTTGAAATAGGTAAGCCCTACGAGAATCCCGATGGTTGCCAGTGCAATACTGATCATGGCCCCGTATATCAAGGGTTCGCCGTGAACCTTAAATTTGTCTAAATCCATTAGGGTAGCTCCTTTCAGTGTGTTGCATTAAGCTCTTCAGAGAGCTAGTGTCCTTCGTGTGTGCTTTCATCCACAGGGGAGCTTGGCAGCGGCTGATCGACTTCCGGATCAGGCTTGCTGTCGAATTCCGTTCCGCTGGACGGCTCGGGAGACGGATGGATTTCCTTGTTATCCTGATGCTCCGGATTGCCGTTGTCCATATCCATCTCCTTGCCGCCGCCGCTCATATGCTCGCCGTGGTCTCCAGGAGGCGGGCTGAACTCCAGATGGGTGGAGGAATACGTTTTGCGTCCGAGGTAATCCGTGGCCAGCAGGCCCTTGAATTCTTCCTCAGTCAGCTTAGGCGCAGTTTCCTTCACTTCCTTCACCCAGTCCTCGTAACCCTTGTTACTCAGGACAAGTGCTTCGAATTCCATGTGAGCGAAGCCTTTACCGCTGAAGTTGGCATTCTTTCCGATATAAGAGCCTTCTGTATCAGCGGAGAGATGAAGCGTTGTCAGCATGTCGCTCATGGCGTACTTTTGCCCGGCAAGCTGTGGAATCCAGAGACTGGTAATGGTGCCGAATGAGTACATTCTGAATTCTACCGCACGATGCACCGGCATATTTACGTAGTTAACGGTCTCGATCCCTTCCTCAGGGTAGCTGAAATGCCATTTCCAGTTGGAAGAGGAAGCATAGATGACCAGCGGAGTCTGATCTTGATAGTCCGCAGCCACATTCTCTACTTCGTTAGTCGTCTTAACGGTAACAACGGACAGGAAGGCTACGATGATTATCGGGATGATAATCCAGATGGCCTCCAGTACCTTGTTGCCTTCCTCATGTTCAGGGATGTAGCCCTCATTACTCTTCTTCGCACGATATTTCACCAGTACAAAGATATACAGAATGTAGACAACAGCCAGAACCCCGAGCATCACAAGAATAGAGAGCAAGATGGTGTCAGATAACGTCCTCGCAGACGGCCCCTTCGGGTTCAAAACAGCGATTGAGCTGCATCCCGGCAGGAGAAGGATCAGGCTTAGAAACAAAGCGTATAACGGTCCCTTTTTCTTCATATAGAACTCCTTCCTTCAATACTACTTTTCATTCGCCGTTCATTAACGGGAGTACATTGATCTGTATCTATAGTAAGAACTACTTACCCATAATGCAAAATACATATTTTGTATAAATATATAAAATAGACCTTAAAAATGGCGAACAAGTTAAATATGTGTGAGCAATTTGTTACAAGTACATAAGGGTATGATAAAGATCACAGTAGTGGCGCGCTTTAGCTAATTTTAAGGTTGTTCAATTTTTGTTCAAAATTCCGATATTGTTATTAATTTTGTCACAATTATTCTGGGCCAAAAACCGCTGATTTAACCGTATAACACCTGCTGTGACAGCATTCGACGAGAATTGCGTGCTTTCTGAAAATAATGGCGAACCCTCATTTATCATTGCATAAGGGTAACAATTTTTTAGCTTCCGGTTACAATCTCTCAAATTACGTTAAAAGTATATATGATAAAGTGATAGACAAATATACATAGATTGGAGACTGCTGCTGTGCGCATCAAGAAAATTCTGCTCTTATTCATGTCTTTATTCCTAATTATGGGGCTTGTGCAGGTCCCGGCTAACGCCAAAGCTACTAGCACTACACTTAAACTCGGAGTCAACGATAAATTAAGTGCGATTGAAGCTGTCTCTGTGAAAGGCACCTATTATGTACCGCTGCGTGCACTTGCGGATGAGCTGAAATGGACCCTTACCGGCCTGACGAACGGGATTCACGTAGCCGGCGGGACGGGTTCGCTTACCCTGCTGAGCAAGGACGGAGGTGCGGTGCTGAAGGACGGCACAACCGTGCCTATGGGCACTTTTGTGCAGGACGGCAAACTCATGGCTCCGCTGAAGGTCAGCGGGTACCTCGGGTATAGCATTTCCTATGCGGGAGATAAATATTTACTTCGTGTGAAGGACGGCTCGGCGCAGCTTACTGATGCAGCGTTTACCGATAAATATGCTGCCGACCTGAAGCCGAAGGCTCCGGTGGCTCCAACGACTCCTGCCACTCCGGTCACTCCCGGTGAGCCGGGCAAACCGGGCCGGACCGTATATCTGACCTTCGACGACGGCCCGTCGGCAACAACTGGCGAACTGCTGGATATCCTGCACAAATATGACGTACAGGCGACCTTCTTCATGCTGGGGAACAATATGAACCAGCATCCCGCCCAGGTGAAGCGGATTGCCAAGGAAGGCTATGGCTTAGCTCTGCATGGTGTGACCCACCGCCAGGAGAAGTTCTATGCTTCCCCGGCAGCGGCGCTTGCCGAGATGTCAGGGGCCAATGCAACGCTGAAGAAGCTGACCGGAGTCAGCACTACTCTGATCCGTACGCCATACGGAAGCAAGCCGTATTTCACCAAGTCCTTCCGCGATAAAGTCCTGACGCAGGGCTATCATCTCTGGGACTGGAATGTGGATTCCTATGACTGGAAATACAAACAGAACAGCGACAGAATCTATAACACCGTGATGGATCAGGTGAACAAGCTGAAGGCGTCCAAGACCAATCCGGTCATTCTGATGCATGATCAGAAGGCAACACTCAAGGTGCTGCCGCGTATTCTGGAGAAGCTGAAGAAGGATGGCTATACCTTCAAGCTCATTACGAAGGATATGGAGCCGCTTAATTTCTGGAAGGATAAACGCTGATTACTGCGATAGCAACAGCAAAGAGCAAGCCCGGGAGACAATCTGTTCCCGAAGGCTTGCTCTTTTTTGCGAAAAAATGTATAGAAAACGCTGCTGTTACTTGTACAGATATTGCACCAGCATATGAACCAGCTCTGACTTCAGCCGGTCCACAGCGATCCGCTGCGGCGAGAAGGAGATGAAGTCCACAATCGCGCTCACAGACTCGAACACAATGATTGATGCAGCCTCCGTATCTTCCGTCTTCAGTTCATCCTGTCCCATCTGAAGATAGGTCAGCGTCTTAAGACGGCCGGCCTCGTACTGGGCATCCATCAGCTGCTTGATGGCCTCATCGCTGTGATACATAATGTTCAGATCCTTGTGATACCCGATAAAAGCTTTATGCGCGAGCAGAAGCGTGTCTATCAGATGCAGGATCAGGTCCGTGCGCTCAATCGTATTGAAATTAATCTCGGCCATCGACCGCTCGACCTCAGTCATCAGCTCATCTCCGTACATGTGGAGCACTTCAATGAACACGGCTCTTTTATCCACGAAATAGGAGTAGAAGCTCCCGGTCGACACCCCGGCCGCAGCTGCAATCTCCTTCGTGTTCGTCTGATGGAAACCCTTGTCTGAGAACAATTGCATTGCGGCCCGGATAATGGCTTCCTTCGTTCGTATACTTCGCTCCTGCTGCGGAGTTCTAATCTTGTCCTCTGTTTCACTCATATCGTAAGGTCCCCCTCATAGTACAAATTGTAGTGGAGCGGTTTTACGCTGTCAATAAAAGCTGAACTCAAGTTCATTTTCTGATTGACAAATATGAACTGTGGTTCATATAATCTGAATATGAACTCTATTTCATATTTCAGGAGATGAACAAGATGGGGATTGGAATGCGCAGAGCTTTATCCTTTACGGCGATTGTGCTGGGCTTTTTCATGGCGCTGCTGGATACGACCATTATTAATATTGCCCTGCCGGAGATGACCCGCCAGTTCGGGGGGAGTGTGTCGCAGGTATCCTGGGTGATGAACGGCTATAACCTGGCATTCGCCGTATTCATCCTGACTGCCTCGCGTCTGGCCGATCAGTTCGGACGGAAGAAGGTGTTTATCATTGGCGTGGGGCTGTTCACACTGAGCTCCCTGCTGGCCGGACTCTCCACTTCCCTTGGCATGCTGATTCTGTTCAGGATCATTCAAGGCTTGGCGGGCGCCATTATTGTGCCGGTTACCATTCCGCTAAGCACCACTACCTTCCCCAAAGAAATGCACGGGCTGATTATAGGCATCTGGGGGGCCGTCTCGGGAGTGGCTGCAGCAAGCGGTCCGGCACTTGGCGGAATACTGACACAGAAGCTGAGCTGGGAGTGGATTTTTTTTGTGAACGTACCGCTTGGGCTGCTAAGTATAGGGCTGACGGCTTTGTTCATTCAGGAGTCACGGGATGATTCAGCAGGGCGGTCCATAGACTATGGCGGAATGCTGGGGATTACAGGAGGGATGTTCTGCATTACATATGCTCTGATTAAAGTGCAGGATTACGGCTGGAGCTCACGTATGTTCCTGGGGCTGATGGCTGCGGGGGTGTTGTTTTTGGTGTTCTTTTTTCTTACGCAGTCTAAGGGGAAGGAGCCGATGCTGCCCCTGTCCCTGCTGAAGATCAGGGCCTTCAACAGTACCTCGGTATCGATGATCGTGCTTGGGGCGGCGCTGATGAATATTTCGCTGCTGACCTCCTTTTATCTGACCCGGGTGATGGGGGTACCGGAGCTGAAGGCAGGGCTGGTCCTCTCAACTATGGCTTTAGGCTCCATCGCCAGCTCGGCTGTATCCGGGCCGCTGTCTGCGAAATACGGCAGCAGTCTGTTCGCCGCAGCGGGAATGGTGCTGATTGGCGGTGCCACCTATTCCATGAGCGGACTAGAGGCCGATTCTACGCTGGGTGCGGTGATGCTCCGGCTTGCAGTGACCGGCTTCGGCGTGGGGCTCTCGATGGCGCCTGTGATGTCATCGGCGATCCGGGTCGTTCCTGAAGATAAGGTAGGTATAGCCTCTGGGGTGACGAATATGGCGAAGGCGCTGGGGAGTGTGCTTGGTGTGGCCATCATCGTCACTGTGCTCCAGCATAATACAACCCAAGAGCTGAGTGCGGCGAACTCCGCAAGCACTAAGGCAGGGACCGTGGCAATAAGGCAGCAGCAGGCGGCTGTGGATGCGTTCAGTCAGACCTATAAGTTCGCAGGCTGCCTGCTGCTCCCGGGTATAGGCGCTGCCCTGTTCAGCGATGAACGCAGACAGCGGCGTAGCAGCAGCGTTCATGTTCAATAGAACAGTCCCGCTAAGCAATCATAACCCCCCATCTGTCCATAGCAGGCAGGCGGGGGTTATTTGCGTGATACGTTAAAACTAGACAAAGTAAAAGTTAATGATTGACATTAACCTTCAACTGTATTAATAATAGTAGTACAGTTAATACACTATGATACAGTAGCCGGAGTATCAGATGAAAGGAGGACTGTCATGTTCGAGTTGGATGTACGCAGCCGCAAGCCGATCTATGAGCAGCTGACCGACAAGGTCAAAGAGATGATTATGCACGGGATTCTGCGGGCGGATGAACAGCTGCCTTCGGTAAGAGCGTTATCCTCACAGCTCACGGTGAACCCCAATACGATCCAAAAGGCTTACCGGGAGCTGGAGCGTGAGGGATATATCTATTCGCTGCAGGGCAAGGGCAACTTTGTAGCCGCCATGCAGCAGGAGCACAACGAGAGCAAGCGGGCAGAGCTGAAGACAGAGCTGCTGCGGCTGATGGCGGAGGCGGTCTATCTCGGATTTACGGAGAGCGAGATCAGTGCCTTGTACCGCCAGTCGCTGGATCAGAGAAGAGAGGGGAACAGCCATGATTGAGATACGCGGGGTCAACAAGATTTTTCAGGGGGATAAGGCGGTTGACAATCTGTCGCTGACTGTACATAAAGGCGCTATTTACGGATTGCTGGGATCTAACGGGGCAGGCAAAACCACGCTTCTTAAGATGCTTGCCGGGATTTACAGTCCTGATGCAGGCACGGTCAAGCTTGGCGGACAGCCAGTCTACGAGTCGCCGGAAGTGAAGCGCAGAATGATCTTCATGCAGGACAGCCCGTACTTCTTCCCCCAGGCGACCATCCGGAGTATGGCAGCCTTCTACAAGTCCATCTACCCGGAATGGAGCCAGAAGCGCTATGACGAGCTGCTTGCCATGTTCCGGCTTGATCCCCGGCGCAAGCTCAGCCGCTTCTCCAAGGGGATGCAGCGCCAGGCAGCCCTTCTGCTTGCGCTTAGCTGCAGGCCGGAGGTGCTGATCATGGACGAGCCGATTGACGGGCTTGACCCGGTGATGCGCCGCCAGATCAAGAATCTCCTGTTCCAGGAGGTCGCCGAGCGTGAGCTTACGGTGTTGATCTCCTCGCATAATCTGCGCGAGATTGAGGATCTGTGCGATCATGTCGGCATTATGCATGAAGGGCGGATGCTGGTTGAGAAGGATCTGGATGATCTGAAGTCGGACACGCATAAGGTACAGGTCGCGTTCCGCGATGAACGCCATGCGGCTGCGCTGGAATCCATCCTGCAAATCCTCCACCGGGAGGAGCGGGGAAGTGTCAGGCTGTATATTGTCAAAGGTGAGCGGGAACGAATCAGCCAGGCCTTCCATGTCTATGATCCGTATGTATTCGATCTGCTGCCGCTGACGCTGGAGGAAATCTTTATTTATGAAATGGGAGGTGCCGGTTATGACGTACAGCCGATTATTCTGTAACGCCAGCCTGATCCGTCAGAACCTGCGCCAGCATGGGTGGATTGGAATTCTGTATACGCTGGTGCTGTTATGTCTCATTCCGCTGCAAATGTTCACTTATAGTGATCTGACCGGGGAGCGTGTGCAGATTAGCAGCCTGTTCAACCTGGGTGCTGATGTAGCGCCTGTCATTATGGCTTTTCCGGCGATTGCCGGGCTGTTCCTGTCCCGTTATCTGCAGGCCAGAATGGCCTCGGATCTGATGCACAGCCTCCCGCTGCGCCGCTCGCATCTGCTGTCTTCCCACATGCTTAGCGGTTTGCTTCTGCTGCTGCCGCCGATATGGATCACGGGTGCGATTACAGCTCTGGTTCAGCCTTTGAGCGGCAATATGTACATCTACCATATATCATACGTTTGGGATTGGTGTCTGATCCTCACGGTGCTGAACCTATTCCTGTTTGTTTTCACTATGTTTGTGGGGATATGTACAGGGCAGACCATTCTTCAGGGTGTAGCGGTCTTCATTCTGCTGCTGCTGCCGTCGGCTCTTCTGGAGTTTATTAATGTGCATCTGAATCGTTATCTGTATGGCTACTTGAACGGGTCCGGACTGCCGAGTCTTTCTAATAAAGCTTGGTCGCCAATTCTGCGGATGATGGATATGTCCTATACGATTTTCAGCTATAAGGAGCTGTGGGTCTATGGCCTTCTAACCGCTGTGTTCCTGGCGTTGTGCTTCGTACTGTACCCTAAGCGTCATAGCGAGAAGGCCGGACATGCGGTAGCCTTCACCTACTTCGATCCGCTGTTCAAAGCGGGAGTGATGCTGTGCAGTATGCTTGTGGCTCTTGCCTATATTGGCGGCGACAAGCAGGGGGCGGGCTGGATTATCGGCAGCGTCCTGGCCGGAGGGCTGATCGGCTATCTTGCCGCAGAGATGGTACTCCGCAAAAGCTGGCATATCCTAACCCGCAGGCTGCCGCTTGAATTCGCTCTGTACAGCGCACTGCTGGGACTGCTGCTCTATGTTCCTGTATCCGGCTTAACCGGATATGAGAACCGGGTTCCGGCGGGTGATAAGGTGGCTGCGGTATTCGCCGGAGGCAATTATGAGCAATTAACACAGCCGCAGGGGGATGAGAACTCCAAAGTCCTGGTCGATGATATCCGGTCCAAAGACCCGAAGTATATCGAAGCAATAACCGCACTGCACCGGGCTGTCGTCACGGCGAGACCGGAACAGCAGAGGAATGTGTGGGACGACAGCTACTCTTCACGGGTCCGCTTCGTACTGTCTTACCAGTTGAAGAATGGAAGGACGCTGCAGCGGATGTATTTGGTTCCGCGGGCAGGCTTCGAGCCGGAGCTGAAGGCGGTTATGGAGCATGCAGATTACAAGCGCGAGCGCTACCAGACTTACCGGATGAAGGAGAATGTGGAGAGCATCTGGCTCGGGAACCTGAACAAGGCGGTCACTATTTCCGACCCGCAGGAGGTTCAGGAGTTCAAGGACATTCTAACTCGGGAAATACTGAATATGTCCTACGAGGATCAGTTTTCGGATCAGCGGGCACGGGCTGCTATCCGTGTTAGACTTAAGCCGGATCAATACGGAAACAGCGTCAATTATTCCTATGACTGGTTCCCCTCCTATCAGGAGCTGGGGGCTTGGCTGGAACAGAAGGGCTATGCCGCCAAAATCAAAATTACTGCAGCGGATGTCGTATCCGCCGAGATGTTCAGGGATATCCATCACAGCGAGCTGCCTTCCGGGATGAGGTATGATCCCGAGACCCGGATGAACTTAGCCCGAAATGAGAGCCGGCTAGTCGAGATTACAGACAAAACCCTGATTAACGGCATTCTGGAGCACCGGCGCAATTTCACCCGCGAAGAGGGGAAAGTTGTGGTGAGAATGAAGTATAAGGAAGGAACGATTAATTTTATTTCGCTGGAGGAGCAGGAGATGTCTCCGGCGCTGAAGGCGCTTCTGCCTTAGGCTGCTCATGTTGGAGTAAGCCGGTAGTATGCGATTCCCCCGTTAATGGATGTATGTCCGTTAATGGGGGATTTTTTTGTTTGGCCCGAATGTTGCTTCAGGTGTGCCTGATGACATAGCATGGGTATATTAAGAATAAGTTGGCGCAATTATGCGTACAAAGGCGCGCCATGCGGCTGTGATCGGTAAGGAGGGATAAGCATGGAAGAGGTACGGGATCATCTGGATCACGGACTCCAGATTGTCTTCATCGGATTCAACCCCAGCATCCGCTCAGGGGAATTGGGGCATCACTACGCCAATCCGCGAAATAATTTCTGGCGTATTCTGCATAAGTCCGGTCTGACGCCGCGGTTATATGAGGCCTCCGAGGACGGGGAGCTGCTGAAGCTGGGGTACGGCTTCACCAACATCGTCGCCCGCCCCACCGTAGGCGCTGAAGATATCACCCGGGAGGAGTACGCCAAGGGCCGTGAGCTCCTGCGGGCCAAGCTGGAGGAATACCGCCCGGAGATTGCCTGCTTTGTCGGCAAGGGCGTGTACACAGAATTCAGCCGCAGAACTACAGCCGCCTGGGGCTTCCAGGAAGGCATTGCTCCGGTGGTGGACGGAGTCCGGGAGTTCGTTGCTCCATCCTCCAGCGGCCTGGTCCGCATGCCGATGCCGGAGATCATCGGAATCTACTCGCAGCTGCGTGACTTTACGGGGGAGCAGGAGCCTTGAAGCCGGGCCCGGGATCTGGTACATGGGTAACCGGCTTAAATGTATGCGGAAAACAGCATACATTTGTTGGCACGCAAGCATGTGGCTCGAATGTATGCGAAAAACAGCATACATTTGCTGGCGTGCAGGCGTGTGGCCCGAATGTATGCGAAAAACAGCATACATTTGTTGGCGCGCAAGCATGTGGTTCGAATGTATGCGAAAAACAGCATACATTCGGTGCTGGTACGAGGGCGAAAGGGTGGGGGCCGGGTTGTGGTTTTAAATCGCATCCCGCTTAAACAGCGGAGAGGACGGAACGAATGCGGAAAAGCGATAGCGGTCGCCTTTGTCTCCGGATTTTTACCGATTAGGGAAATAAATAAAATCTGGAGACAACAGCGATTGTAGCAACGTTCCGTTCGCGTAGCGTTCACCCAAGCGCCCATGGTAATCCTGCTCGAAAGTAAAAGTTTCTCCCCCTGTAATCAGGCAGCGCCCGCGTTGATCCTGCTCAAAAAATCCAAACTAAAAAGGCTGTCCCCATCAGTCATTTCATGACTTTTGGGAACAGCCCTTTTCAAAAGATAAGAATGAATATGCTTCGCGCTAAAATTATCCTTCTCGCTGAAACGGTACCATCCTTAAAAAGGACAGTACCGCCGTTTCCGCTTGTACAAGCAGCCTGCCTACGTCTGGATCAGCAGCAGGATGATGGAGGACAAGGACAGGCAGATGCTGGCCAGATAGAGCACCCCGACCACCTGTCTCTGGTTCAGACCAGCCTTGAGCAGACGGTAATGAACCTGAGTGGCGTCCGCCTGATAGATGGCTTGTCCCTTCAGGAAGCGTCTGATGACGACAAAAATATTGTCGAAGATCGGTACGCCCAGCGCGAGAATCGGAATGAACAGCGACAACACCGTGGCCTGCTTGAAGGCGCCGTCCAGCGCAATTACCGCCAGAATGAAGCCGAGGAAGGTGGCGCCGGCATCGCCCATGAAGATTTTGGCCGGAGCCTTGTTGAAGCGCAAGTACGCCAGAGTAACCCCGATCAGCGAAATTGCCATGAAGGCAGAAGTGGATTGGCCCATCGTAAGAGCGACAACGAACAGCGTTACTGCCGATATCGCCGTCAGTCCGCCAGCCAGACCGTCCATGCCGTCAGAGAAATTAATGACCGTAGTGACGCCGAAGATCCAGATGATCGTCAGCAGGAACTGCAAAATGAACGGCAGTGAGATATAATCACCAGAGAACGGATTAATGAAGCCGGTAAACGCATTGCCGGAAAAGAACACCAGAACGGCGGCGGCAATCTGTACGATGAATTTGGGCAGGGCCGGGAAATCCTTGCCTTTGGTTTTGTACCAGTCATCGATGGTTCCTATAGTCAGCAGAAGCACACCGCCAATGAACAGGGCGAGCGTCTCCAGGGTGAATTCACGTGCGAAGAGCAGATATGTAATGAAAAAACCTACGAAAATGGCGTAGCTTGCGGTTAGCGGGATAGGCTCCCTATGGATTTTGCGTTCAACATCTTCCCTCGGCCTGTCCACGAAATCCAGCCGGAAAGCAAGTCTGCCCAGAGGAGGAATCAGCAGATAAACGATAAAAAATGACACGAGAAAAGCTAAACCGTATAAAATGACAATCACCCCGTTGATTTTTTAAAGGCCTAACCCAAATTATATCGCAGAAGGATGTATGTTGTCGAACTACATAAGCGAGATGGAGGAAATGATGAAATACGAATGTATCCTATTTGATGCCGATGATACACTGTTCGATTATGGAATGGCTGAGAGTCACGCCCTGAGCCATGCCTTCGCCCACTTCGGGCTGCCGACAGGCGCGCAGGAGTATGCAGCCAGCTACCAGGAAATTAACCAGGCTTTATGGAAGGATTTCGAGCAAGGCTTAATCACCTCTGCCGCCCTGCGGGTGGAACGGTTCAACCGCCTGTTTGCTGCCCGTCAGCTCACCTTCAAGCCGGAGGAATTCAGTGAAGCATACCTGCGCTTCCTCGGGGAGGGTACCTTCCTGATTCAGGGGGCAGCCGAGCTCTGCGGCGAGCTTGCCGGGTGCCGGCTGGCAGTGATTACGAACGGAATCAGCGATGTGCAGCATGCCCGGATTAAGGGTTCCCCGCTTAGCGAGGTATTCGAGGCGGTGATTGTATCGGAGGAGACGGGCTACCAGAAGCCGGAGACGGGAATTTTTGATTATGCTTTTGAGAGGCTTAAGCTGTCCGATAGACGCAAGGTGCTGATCGTCGGGGACTCTCTGACCTCGGATATCCGCGGTGGGAACAATTACGGCATCGATACGTGCTGGTTCAATCCGCTGGACAAGCCCGGTGATCCTGAGATCGTGCCTACCTATGAAATCCGCAGTCTGGACGAACTGGTGGAGATCGTGAACCGTGTGTAAGCAGAATAAAAGGCGGCAGGCAGGTTGAAAGTTTCGCTTCCGTGTTAAATATATAAGGACGCTAAGTCCATACTTTTTTAACAACAACATACGGGAGAGGATATTATGAGAAAAAAATGGCTGATTGCCGCAGTGGTTACCGGCATGACGGTAACGGGCTCGGCAGGGGTGTATGCGGGCACCAAGCTGCAGCAGATCAAGGCTTATCTGAACCATAGTCTGGGTATTGTGGTGGATGGTAATCCTTTTTGGATGAAGGACGGCAATGGCAAAACCCTGACACCCATTACCTACGAAGGTCTCACCTACCTGCCGGTCCAATCGATCGCCACGGTGCTGAAGGTGCCTATCAATTATGATTCGGTCAACTATAAAGTGAGAATTGGTGCCGGCAGCGCGGATATTCCTGCTCCGACTCCTGCTCCGGGAACCTCTACCGGCGGTGGGAATGCAACTCCTGCTCCAGTAGTGGAGGGGACGGCTAGACCGGTTAATCTGCCTAAGGATTTTCCGATTCCCCCGGACGCCCTGATTGCGATCACCTTGGATACGGATGCTAACGGCCAGAAGAAGGTGGCGTTCACGTATTCAACGCAGGAGACACTGGAGATCATGGGCTTCGTGTACAGTGAATATGCGCGGATTAAAACTCTGGATAATGCCTCGGAGTCGGTATCAGCCAGCAATGTAAAAATTACGGGCAGACTCGGCGGGACAAGTCCTGTATCCATTACAGGCAAAGCTTCCACGGCGCGGCCCGGCTTCAATCTGTTCACGATCACCTGGTCGGAGAGCTGATCTGATTCTGTAAGTTAAGCTATTATGCAGGCTTGGTTAACGCAAAAAGAAACTCCGGCTTGTAAGTGGGCCGGAGTTTCTTCATGTGTTATTTATCTGAACTAATTCACCAGGCCCCTAAGCTTAGACCTGCGGACGGGTATCCAGCGGCTTCAGGTGGGCCTCAATCTGTTCGCGCTTGGCTTCCAGGAACGGCGGCAGAGCCAGCGCCTCGCCCAGATGCTCGACTTCCTCATCTGTGGCGAATCCCGGCCCGTCCGTTGCCAGCTCGAACAGAATCCCGTTCGGCTCCCGGAAGTACAGGGAACGGAAGTAGAAGCGGTCCACAAAGCCGGAGTTCGGGAGCTGTACGCTGCGGATGCGTTCAATCCACTGCTTCAGCTCCTCTTCGTTATCGACGCGGAAGGCTACATGATGCACGCCGCCCCGTCCCAGGCGTTCCTGCGGAAGATCGCTGCGTTCCTCCAGATGGATCTCCGTGCCGGAGCCGCCTTCACCGGTCTCGAACACGATAACATCCGGCTGGCCCGCCACCGGTGAAGGATAACTTCCTGCGCGGCGGAAGCCGAGCAGGTCCTCCAGAATCAGGGCCGTATGCTCCGCAGTCTCGACGGTCAGATGTGCCGGTCCCAGTCCGACAATGGCATACTCGGCAGGAACCGGGCTCTTGGCCCACGGCTTGCCGCCGGGCATGCCCTCGTTATGCTCATCTGAGACGAGGATGAGGCGCTGGCCCTCATGGTCGGTGAAGGCCAGCGTCTTGCGGCCGCCGCGTTCGGTGATTTCCTCATGCTCTACGCCCAGCACGGTGAAGCGCTGTGTCCAGAAGAGCAGGGCATCATCACCGGGAACACGCAGGGAGAGTGCGGAGATGCTGTTGTTGCCATCGCGGTTGCGCCCTGCGTTAGGCAGCTCGAAGAAGGTAAGCTCCGTGCCGGGATTCCCGGTCTCATCCCCGTAGAACAGGTGATAGACAGATACGTCATCCTGGTTGACGGTCTTCTTAATCAAGCGGAGTCCGAGCACTTCGGTATAGAATTTGTAGTTCTCCGGCGCTTTGGCGGTAATGGCAGATACATGGTGAAGTCCTTTTAGTGTTAAACTCATGGGAATACCTCCTGGAATTTGGGGTGATTGTTATATGAAAAATTACTTATTAATATTAAGTTACTATAATTTTAATAGTAAATGAGTAATTTTGCAAGGTGTATTTCAAGCTGGTATTTATTATTCAGGAAAGCGGGGTTAAACATGCACACCAGATCAAGTCTGATGAAGCAGCTGGAGAGGATGGGGATCGATCCGGAGGGGACACTGCTGGTCCACTCCTCGCTCAAAAGCATTGGTGAAGTGGAAGGGGGAGCAGATACCGTACTGGATGTTCTCTCAGAATATATGAAGGAGGGGCTGCTGGTCCTGCCGACCCATACCTGGTCTTATATCGACGGGCAGAATCCGCGCTTCTCGGTGCTGGAGTCGCCCGTCTGCGTGGGGATTCTGCCGGAACTGTTCCGTAAGCGGCCGAACGTGATCCGTTCCTGGCATCCCACGCATTCAGTGGCGGCGCTGGGCAGGGATGCAGCGGTGTTCACAGCCGGAGATGAGCGCTGGGATACGCCTTGCGCGCGCGGGTCGGTCTACGGTAAGCTGCTGGACCGGGGAGCGGAGATTATGCTGCTCGGTGTGGACCTGCGGAGGAATACGTTCATTCACGGCATTGAAGAGTGGGTGGATATTCCCGGCCGGATGACGGACGGGCATGAGGCGCTCTATACCGTGACGCCGGCAGGAGAGGAGATTGCGGTGCCTTCCCGTAGACACTGCGGACTGTCCTGGTCGCAGCATTTCTGGAAGGTGGAATCCGTGCTGGAGGACAGCGGGGCGCTGCGCAGGGGCAGCTTCGGCGATGCCGGGGTCATGCTCTGCGGCACGGTAGAGACTACGCGTATCCTGAGCGGCATGCTCAGAGAGAACCCGGATCTGTTCTCGGATAACGAACCGCTCTCCGGGGAGGATGTGCCTGAGGCGCTGCCGAAGACGAAGCGGGGGCAGCCTGTACAGGCGGTGCAGGAGCATACCAAGAGCTAACCCGGGTCGGATATTTACAGGTATCTGGCAGGTTTCTATCAATGTATGGTATATTATTCTCACAAAAACATAGTAAGGAGATTGGAAATGACAAAAACTTTGATCTTTGGTCACAAAAACCCGGATACAGATACGATCTGCTCGGCAATTGCCTATGCCGCACTGAAGAAGGAACTCGGCTGGGATGCTGAGCCGGTCCGGCTCGGAGACATCAGCGGAGAGACTCAGTTCGCCCTCGATCACTTCGGGGTAGAAGCACCGCGTCTGGTGGAGAACGTAGCCGCCGAAGCGGAACAAGTGATTCTGGTTGACCACAATGAACGCCAGCAAAGTGCGAATGATATCGATCAGGTCCGTGTGGTTGAAGTTATTGACCATCACCGGATTGCGAACTTCGAGACCGCCTATCCGCTGTATTACCGGGCTGAGCCGGTCGGCTGTACAGCTACCATTCTGAACAAGCTGTACAAAGAGAATGGCGTGGCCATTCCTAAGAACATCGCCGGTCTGATGCTGTCCGCTATCATTTCCGATTCCTTGCTGTTCAAATCGCCGACCTGCACAGAGCAGGATGTGGCTGCTGCGCGTGAGCTGGCGGCTATTGCCGGAGTAGATGCCGAGAGCTATGGCCTGGACATGCTCAAAGCCGGTGCAGACCTGAGCGACAAGAGCATTGCCCAGCTGATCTCTCTGGATGCCAAGGAATTCAAGATGGGTGAATATAAGGTGGAGATTGCCCAGGTTAACGCTGTGGATGTGAATGATGTCCTGTCCAAGCAACCTGAGCTGGAAGCAGCGCTTACCGCGATTATTGACGATAAGGGACTGGATCTGTTCCTGTTCGTGGTTACCGATATCCTGAACAACGATTCCGTGGGTCTCGCCCTGGGCCGCGTAGCAGGCGCTGTAGAGCAGGCTTACAATGTGAAGCTGGATGATAACAAGGCTGTGCTGAAGGGTGTAGTGTCCCGTAAATCACAGATTGTACCGGTTCTCACCGAGACGATCGCCAAGCTGTAATTGCTGCTTCCGGGTATACCCGGAGTAAGAAGGTAGTCCCGTGACCGGCTGTGCCTTTTCCTCAGGAAAAACGTACAGCCGGTTTTATTTTACAATTCACAGCAACTCCTTGACGTCTGAAGGGTATATACAGCATAGGACATTATAGAGGGGGACGGGAATAATGGGGAAGATGCGCAAGCTGGCGATTTCAACAATGTGCCTGATGATGGTCTCGGGAGGAGGCCTGCTGTATGCTGCTGCCGGCAAAACAGATCTCTCATTCTATGTGAATAATATGCTGCTTAAGCAGTCTGCACTATCCTCGGACGGCGGGGTCTATGTGCCTGTGGAACAGCTTTCCGAGAATATGCAGGCGATTGTATCCGTGGACGAGTCAGCAGGGACGGTCAAGATCTACAAGCCTAATGTGAACACGGTGCTGCTGGATGAGCAGGGCAAGATTTTCGGCAAAGTCAGAATGGATACCAGCAATACCTTCTCTGCCCTGGTGCAGGTGGATGATCTCAAAACAGATATCTCCGATCTGAAGATCACCATTACAGACCCGGCGGGCAAGACGGATGTTGTGGATAACCAGCCCATTACAGAGAAGAAGGACAGCTTCTGGTTCAAATCGGCAGCGTATAATTATAAGGTTACCGACAAGGGGAACTATATGATTCAGGTGTATTTCAAGGATGCTGCGTCCAAGAAATGGTTCATCGTTTCTGAACTGCAGATATCGACCACTTCATAATACCCACAGGAGGCGGTTCCATTGATTACAA
The DNA here is from genome assembly GCF_038006765.1 of Paenibacillus sp. FSL H7-0756. Taxonomy (NCBI): domain Bacteria; kingdom Bacillati; phylum Bacillota; class Bacilli; order Caryophanales; family Paenibacillaceae; genus Paenibacillus; species Paenibacillus sp. FSL H7-0756. The sequence goes on from NZ_JBBOVT010000003.1 coordinate 332,814, forward strand.
TCTATCCTGCTGCGTCTGCGCACCAGTTCGATTACGGCTGGCTGAAGGGCAGTCATGTGTTCTCCTTCGGGGATTTCTATGATCCGGATAACACGGCCTTTGGGCCGATGCGTGTCTGTAACGATGATACGATCGCTCCGGGAAAAGGCTTCGGCGCCCACCCGCACAGTGACATGGAGATTGTCTCCATTGTGCTGTCCGGCGTGCTTCGTCATGAGGATAACCTGGGCAATGTCGCGCAGACGTCCTTCGGCGGCATCCAGCGGATGTCGGCAGGGACCGGCGCAATTCATACGGAGCATAACCCTTCGGACAGTGAGCCGGTCCGTCTGCTTCAGCTATGGTTCATGCCCAAGACCCGGGGGACGGCTCCCTCCTATGCAACCGGACGCTTCGATCCGGCCAAGCTTGAAGGACGCCTGCTTCCGGTAGTAGCGGCCGAAGCGTCGGAGGAGATTGTCGGAATAGCCCAGGATATGACGATATATCTGGGGAAGGCCGAAGCGGGCGGGCAACTGGATTTCCGGCAGGAGCCGGGGCGGCGCAGCTTTGTATATCTGATTGAAGGGCAGCTTACCCTGAACGGGGAGGATGTGCTGAAGCCGGGCGATTCGGCAAGAATCGAGGACATAGCGCAGCTGGAGCTGAAGGCTGATGAGAATATACTGGTCATGGTGATTGATCTGCCGTAATGAGCGGCGGCGGGATACAGACATGAAGGAGGAGCTCGAATGGCAGAACAGGAAAGAGTGCTGGTGAAGCATTCCGTAACCGGGCGCATGCTTGTGAACAGCATGGAGGGAGTAGGATACACCTTCGATGAGCAGGGCGGGCTGACCTTGATCACCCTGACGAATGTTGCGGCAGATAAGGGCGCTGCGGTGGTGGAGCTGAAGGCGGAGCTTAATGTATTCCGCTTCGAGGAGCCTGCGGACGGGCCGGTCATCAAGCATTGGTACTACGTCGGAGATCAGCCTGTAAGCTATGATGCGGACTCCGGGCGCTTAACAATAGCTGTTCAGTCCGAAATCGAGTACCGGCCAGATCAATACTGGGCCTGATCCCTTTGCAGACTCCACCACATGTGCTTACAACAGGCGTGAGGTTCGGGGTCTGCTGCTTGATGCGCTTTTATGAAAAAAGATGAAAATGGGACAAATGAACTTGACAATACATTCCGGAACGACTAGCTTTGTTATGAAACGTAACATGTTCATAAGAAAAGACAGGAGAAATGAAGCGTATGGAATTGTTTGCGGCGATGGAGCGGGAGGATTACGAGGAAGTACTGTTTTGTCAGGATAAGGCATCGGGGCTGAAGGCGATTATTGCGATTCACGACACCACGCTGGGACCGGCACTGGGCGGAACGAGAATGTGGACCTATGCAACGGAGGAGGAGGCGCTTGTCGACGCCCTTCGTCTGGCTAAAGGCATGACGTATAAAAATGCGGTGGCCGGGCTGAATCTGGGCGGCGGTAAGACCGTCATTATCGGTGATCCGCACACTGACAAGAACGAGGCGATGTTCCGCGCCTTCGGCAGATACATACAGGGCTTGAACGGCCGTTACATTACAGCAGAGGATGTAGGCACTACGGAAGAGGATATGGATATTATCCATCAGGAGACCGACTTCGTTACCGGAATATCGGCTTCCTACGGCTCGTCCGGCAACCCCTCACCGGCTACAGCCTTCGGCGTATATCAAGGCATGAAGGCCGCAGCGAAGGCTGCCTTCGGCAGTGATTCCCTGGCAGGCAGAACCGTCGCCGTGCAGGGTGTCGGCAATGTCTCCTTTACACTATGCAAGTATCTGCATGAAGAAGGTGCACGCCTGCTGGTAGCAGATATTCATAGTGAGGCAGTGAACCGGGCCGTCCAGGCTTACGGGGCAACGGCTGTAGACCCGGCCGACATTATTGGGGCAGATTGTGACATCTATGCGCCATGTGCGCTTGGTGCCACCATTAATGATGAGTCGCTCCCGCGGCTTAGAGCCAAGGTGATTGCAGGAGCCGCCAATAATCAGCTCAAGGAGCCGCGTCACGGAGATGCGCTGCACAAGATGGGGATTGTCTACGCCCCGGACTATGTGATTAACGCCGGTGGCGTTATTAATATCGCCGATGAATTGAACGGTTACCACAAGGAACGGGCGTACAAGCAGATAGCCCGAATCTATGACAGCATCACCCGTGTGCTGGAGATTTCCCGCCTGAAGGGGATTCCGGCCTATGCGGCTGCGGATCAGCTGGCAGAAGAAAGGATATCCCTGCTGCGCAATAGCCGCAGCACCTTCCTGCGGAACGGACAGCATGCCCTTAGCCGGAGATAAGTCCCCAGTCGGGGCGCCTAATTTCGACTTTATTCTGCTTTTTATCCATTCGTGGAGAACGAAGCACACCCACTTCCAATAAGAAGCTGCATGCTTCAAATATACTTCAGTTGCGAAGAAGAGCCATCCTCCGGCTATGGGGGATGGCTCTTCTGTGTGGATTTTGGGATTTTGGAGCACGACTAGTCTGTGCAGCCAGCTTGCAGGCTGCTTATTGTGCTTTTTGCGGCTCGGGATAAGTAACGCCAAGCGTATCAACGGTGACCTTCTTCATGACCGGCGGCTGATCCGGACGGTCATTCTTGCCACGCGGCAGACTGACGATCGCCTGGACCGCTTCGAGTCCTTCAGTGACCTTGCCGAAGGCAGCGTAATCGCCATCAAGGCTTGGATAAGCAGCGGCCATAATGAAGAACTGGGAACCGGCAGAGTTCATATCGTGCTGTCCTCTCGCCATGGACAGCACGCCTTCTGTATGCAGCAGATTATTGGTGAAGCCGTTGTTATTGAATTCTCCGGCAATGCTGTAGTCCGGTCCGCCCATTCCTGTGCCATCCGGGTCTCCTCCCTGGATCATGAAGCCTGGAATAACCCGGTGGAAGATGGTTCCGTCATAGAAGCCCTTCTTAATCAATGAAATGAAGTTGTTGACCGTATTGGGGGCAACCTCGGGGTACAGCTCGGCCTTAATTACAGCGCCGTTATCCATCTCAATCGTAACCACCGGATGGCTGGCTGTGGCTGAAGGCACGCCTTCTGTAGCAGCAGCGCTCTCCTGCGGTGCTGCTGTGGCCTCACTGCCTGCTCCGGAACTGCTGTTACCATTACCGGCGGCATTATTATTCACTGGCTTATTGCCGCAGCCCGCCAGAATGACGAGCATCAGGCACATCACCGCAAGCAGGATGACGGGTTTTCTTGTGATAGACTTCACTTCAGAATCTCTCCTTTTATCCTTAAATAATCTGGCATATTCACCTCTGTATCATACCTTCTTTGTCCTGCTTCTGGCAAAGTCTGCTTCTGTGGCCTGCCGGATTCTGCTACTTTGGTGCGGGCTGCTCTTTGGCGGAAGCGAGCGTCGTTCCTTCGGGAACCGGCAGTAAGGCGCTTTTGGAGATGCCGATGAGCTGGGAGCTGTAGATTCCGCTGTGCCCGGAGAACAGATAGCTGATGATGCAGGCGATGAACATATAGACCGCTCCGCCGGAGCCGAACAGCTCGATACCCATAATGAAGCAGGCAAGCGGTGTATTGGTGGCTCCGCAGAAGACAGCGATGAAGCCAAGCGAGGCCAGAAAAGGCCCATATAGATGAAGCACTCCGGCCAGGCTGCTGCCCAGGGAAGCTCCGATGGCGAATAGCGGCGTCACTTCGCCGCCTTGGAAGCCGGTCCCCAGAGTGAACGCGGTGAAAATCAGCTTCCATAGAAAAGCGAAGGGCGATACGCCGTCTTCGAAGGAGCTGCTGATCAGCGGAAGTCCCAGCCCCAGATAGTCCCGGGTACCGGCTATGTAGACCAGGGCAATAATGATCAGCCCGCCGGCGGCGCTTTTGAGCATAGGATTACGGATTATGGCGGTGAAGGTCCGTTTCAGATAATGGGTAAGCTCACTGAACAGCAGGCTGCACAGGCCGAAGAGGATGGAGGCGATTATAACCTTGACCAGCACCAGTGCATCCATAGCTGGGAAGACATCTACCTGATAATGGATATGGTGAACGCCCCATAACCGGGAGGCTACCAGATCGCCGGTGAAGCTGGCGGCAAAACAGGGCAGCAGCGCCTTGTGGCTGATCAGCCCGATGGCGATCACCTCCAGGCCGAACACCGTTCCGGCCAGCGGGGTGCCGAAGATGGACCCGAAGCCGCCGCTGATGCCGCACATCAGCAGGATTCGGCGGTCCACCGGGCCGATTCTGAGCCAGCGGCCGAGTGCTTCTGCCAGACTGCCGCCCATCTGCACTGCCGTACCTTCACGTCCGGCAGAGCCGCCGAAGAGATGGGTAATCAGCGTTCCGCCAAGGACCAGCAGGGCCATTCGCAGCGGGATCGCTTCGTTGCCCTCACGGATCTGCTCCAGAATCAGATTATTCCCCTTGCTGCTGCTCTTACCGTAACGCATATACATTCCGCTGACGAGCGCGCCTCCCGCCGGAAGCAGGAACAGCAGCCAGGCATGCTCCAGCCTTACCTGGGTGACTGCGTTCAGACTGGCCAGGAACAAAGCCGAGGCACTTCCTGCCAGCAGCCCGACCATTCCCCCCAGGATCACCCATTTGATGAATGTACTCCAGAGCGCAAGCTGGCTCTGGCGCGCTGCAAGCTCGGCCCATCGTTCATATTTCCTCTTCATTATCGCTAATGCCCCCCGACACGAAATCAATACTCCCCTGAAATCAAAACAGACTCCTACCAGCGTAGTTAACCACTGGTAGGAGTCATTAGCCCCGAAGGGCGGTTATGGCGAACTCCATCGCCGCAATTGAATGAAACTATCGTAAGCCGATTGTCTCCAAAAGTCAATATGAACCTGGAGCAGGGGGTACGCTCTGGCAGGGACGCTTAGCCGTATCTACTCGTCACCGTTCGAGCCGTTCAGCACATCGGTACCGGGCATGGCATCAGGGTCCGGGGAGACCGGGTCAACGCTGCTTCCGGGAACCAGCTCATCCGCATCCGGGACATCCTCCAGCGGAGCGGCTTCCTCCGCTTCTCCGGTCACCTCTTCCTCCGTATCCGCATAATCAATGACGCTTCCGGTCAATCCGGCTGCGCCGGCCGTGTATACAGCATCCGACTCCAGCAGCTCATCCCGCTGCGGACCGGGGGTGGCGGAAGCGGGAGCGGGACGGTCTGCGCGCGGCCCAAGCCCGGCGTCCGGCACATTCAGGCCGATGTCGGCTGCAAGAATAGGATCGCTCTCAAGCGCCGGGTCCGAGCCGTCATCCACTACACCGTCGAAATCGATCGGTGTGAAGTGAGCAGGTTCATGACTGGCCAGTGCAGATTCCAGCGGGCGGTTCCCGGCGCCTGCAGTTTCCTCACTGGGGCTTGGCTCAGTAATCGTGCCAAGCGGACGCAATTCTTCCAGCGGGATATCCTGCTCCGGGGAGACACCGCCCATTTTGGTATAGCGCTCATATGCAAAGTCGGCTTCCGTCTTATTGAATTCGTTACCCATCGTCAATCAGCTCCCTTTTCCCTTGTTGTAGGTCTTCTTCATCTTATAGTACAACTATACCCGTTTAAGCGGCGGCGAATCTGTCCGTCATCCAGGCAGGCCATCTGATTAATATATTCATTTCTCCGGCAGAATAACCGGAATAGATGAATTAAACGAGCTGTTTCGAGGTTATTTGCAGTCTGATGGCAGGTATTGTGCAAACGTTGTCGAAAATAAGAATCATATGGACTATATAAATACAACTAACGATTCACTGAGGTGCCACAATGAAGTTAGCATCAACCAAAACAGCCGCAGTCCTTATTATGCTGCTGCTTATAATAACGATCATTCCGGCGGGAATCGCCATAGAATGGGACGGACATACCGAAGCGGAAATTCCGGCCTGGGAGCTGAAGTGGGAAACAGCTGGAAATAGCGGTATAGAAGCTGCAATTGCAGGGCGGGCCGACGAATGGACATGGGTGCGTGCCAGGGAGGCCAGGCCCCTTCCGCCATCTGGTACCGCTTCTGCTTGGATGCGGCTTACCTTGCCTCCTGCTGGAGCAACTCCCGCAATTCTGATCGATAGAGTATTTGGCGACAACCTGAAAGCATATATAGACAACCGGCTAATCTACGATTCCAGCGGGGATGTGGAATATAGCGGCAACAAGGTGCTGATTCCGCTCCCGGCACAGAACAGTGCGAAGCCGCTCTATCTGTGGAATGCGGGCAGCGGGGAGTTCGGAATTGAGGGGGATGTAAGGGTAGGCAGCTACGATCAGCTGCTGTCCTTTTATGTGAAGCAGGATCTGGTTGATGTTGTGCTCGGAGCCGCCATGATCTTCATGGCCGGAGCATTATTGATCTGCCTGCTGTTTCTTAAGCCGGAATTTTTCTACAGCGGCTTCTTTCTGGCCCTGGTCATCCTGTCCTTTGGAGTGCTGCTGCTGACGTACTCCCCGTTTCTGACGCTGATTCTAAGCCGGGGGGATCGTCTGAGGCAGATCAGCTTCGATTTGGCCCTGTTTACCATTATGCCGGCGTTCACGCTTTATTTTGAGCAGTTATTCGGACCGGGCAAGCGTGGCTTCACTGCCCGTGTGCGTAAATTTCAGCTGGCCTATTCCTTGTTCTGTACCGCAGCGCTTATTCTGAATGCCGCACTTTCCTTCCGGCTGGACGCGCTGTATTCGCTTCTGACTATTAACGCAACCGGTGTACTAATGATTGTCCAGTTTATCTACCTGCTGTATCTGGCGTTTTCTTATGCCCGCAGAGGCAATTCCGATGCCATCCTGTTCACTGCCGGCTTCTCTGTATTTGCCTTGGTCTCCGTGGCGGAGCTGCTGCGGTACTTCCTTTCCATGGAGAGATATCATCTGTACTGGTGGAAATGGGGCATGGTGGTATTCATTCTTTCCCTGATTGCTATTCTGGGGAAACGGTTTGCGGGAAGCCATGAGAAGGCGCTGGAATACGCCAGGGAGCTGGAGAAATTCAATAATGAGCTGCAGCGTTCGGAGAAAATGGAGATTATCAGTGAGCTTGCCGCCTCTGTAGCCCATGAGGTACGTAATCCGCTCCAGGTCACACGCGGGTTCCTGCAGATTCTGGGGGAACGCTCCGGTAATAAGGAGAAGGAGTATCTGAAGATGGCTGTGGGGGAGCTGGACCGGGCCTCGGTGATCATTACCGATTTCCTGACCTTTGCGAAGCCGGGCGTTGAAATCGTGGATGTATTCGAAGTCTCGGAGGAGCTGAAGCATGTGTCGGGAATCCTGCTGCCGCTGGCTAATCTGCAGGGCGGCTCAATAGAGCTGCGTCTGCAGCAGGAGCTTCAAGTGACGGGCAGTCCGGCCAAGTTCAAGCAGGCATTCATTAATCTGATCAAGAACAGCATTGAATCACTCCAGGAGGAGGGGCAGATTGTCGTAACGGCCTGGAGGACAGGCAACTGGGTAATCATCAGCGTGAAGGATAACGGCGAGGGAATGAAGGTCAGCGAGCTGGCCCGGCTGGGCGAGCCGTATTACTCCAATAAGACCAAGGGTACGGGGCTTGGCCTCATGGTCACCTTCCGTATTATTGAAGCGATGAACGGCACGATTAAGTTCAACAGCCGCAAGGGCGAAGGGACCGAGGTGCTTATTAAATTGCCGGCCTCCACCAGTAATTAGAAAATATTTTTGTTTATTCCGTTTTTTTGAAGGGATGGGCAGAGTATGGGGCGAAATATTAACACTACAGAACTTTGCTTCTAAAACTTTCCTCTGAGGTGCTTGCATGTCTTTGATGGTCAAAAGTTTACATACAGCGTTCGTATTGTTTCTGCTTTGCCTAACCTGCGGAGGACTTCTGGTATCCGCGCAAAGTGCCTCCCCCGCCAGTGAGATCAGACATTGGCAGATGAAGTGGCAGGAGGGGCCGGATGATGGCGGACTCCAGGCTCCGGTAACGGAAGACCAGGGGTGGATCGATGTGGAGGCGAAGGCCGAGATGCCGCGCAAGCCTTCCGGGGTATCCTCCGCCTGGACTAAGATTACTTTGCCCTCCTATCATTATGTGTCCCCCTCCGTCTATATCCAGACAATCTATGCGCTGCATGTGAAGGTGTATGTGGAGGACCGGCTGGTTTTTGAAGGGGACCGCGGCTTTATTATGGATAATTATTCCGTGCTTGTGCCCCTGGACATGCGGGATAACGGAAAGACGCTCTATATCTGGACGCAGACACTCCAGGACCGGATCGGAATCAAAGAGCAGGTGATGCTCGGTGAACACAGTATTCTAATCAAGGATTATATCAAAAACGGACTTATAGATGTGATTCTGGGCGGCGCGTTTATCTTTGTGGCGGCGGTGCTGTTTGTGTGCGCATTTTTCCTGAACAAGGAGTATTTCCCTGTGGCGGCTTCGCTGTCCATTGTCATTGCCTCTACCGGTGTGCTGTCTGTCACCTATTCTCCCTTCACTTATACCTTCTACAGCTATTTAGGCGGGCTCAGTGTATTTTTGTTCGATGTAGCGCTGTTGTCCCTGTTACCCGCATTGACCTTCCTGTTCGAGAAAATATTCGGCGCGGGCAAATACGGCATCATCCGCAGGTTCCGCAAATTCCAGATGGCCTATTCCTTATTCTGCTGTGTCCTCCTTATTATAAATGCACTTTCCGGGGGCCGGTATCTGAAATTCTACTACTTCATCTCCACCAACATTGTCGGCATTATTATGATTCTTCAGTTCATCCTGCTGATCGGCTGTGTAGTTGTGTTCTCTCTGAAGCGCAACAAGGATGCGATCATCTTCGCATGCGGCTTCGGTACGGCTGCGCTTACCGGGGTCTTGGAGCTGCTGTGGTATTATCTCAGACGCGGGAACTATGATCTCTTCTACTGGAAGTGGGCGCTGGTTGTGTTCATTCTCTCGCTGATTGTGATTCTGGGGCGGCGGCTGGCGCAGAACCACAGCCAAGTGGTGAAGTATTCGCAGGAGCTGGAGCTGTTCAACAACGAACTGCAGCGTTCGGAGAAAATGGAGATTATCAGCGAGCTGGCAGCATCGGTAGCTCATGAAGTGCGTAACCCGCTCCAGGTGACCCGGGGCTTCCTCCAGCTGCTCAGCGAGAAGTCGAGCGGGGACGAGCTGAAATACCTGTCCATGGCGCTCAGTGAGCTGGACCGGGCGGCGAGTATTATTACTGATTTTCTGACCTTTGCCAAGCCGGAATTCGAACAGATCTCCCTGCTCTATGTGAATGAAGAGTTCATGCATATCCAGAGCATCCTGTTGCCGTTATGCCATTTGAACGGAGGCAAAATGATTTTGGAGGTGGAAGACGGTCTGCGGGTCAAAGGGAACTCCTCGAAGTTCAAGCAGGCGATGATTAATATCATCAAGAACAGCATTGAATCCCTGGGGGAGGAAGGCACGATTCATCTGCTGGCTTACAGCCGGGGGGATAAGGTGCATATTCATATCAAGGATAACGGGGCAGGCATGGAACCGGCTGTGCTTAGCCGTCTGGGCGAGCCTTACTTCTCCTCCAACAAGACGAAGGGCACGGGGCTCGGGCTGATGGTTACCTTCCGTATTATTGAAGCGATGGAAGGCGAAATCCGTTTTATGAGCAAAAAAGGAGCCGGAACCGAGTCCATCACCATTCTGCCGCGTGCAGAAGGGCCGGACGATTCCAACTCCCGTTAATAGTATGACTTGAGTATGCTACCAGGTTCCCATTGGGGTGATACGTGTCTTCATTACATCGGAAGAAGGGCTTGGGGGAATGACCAGGTAGAATTCATTCGAGCCTTCCTCTACGGTCTTCAGTGTAATGTTGTCAGGAAGGTTGATGCCCAGCGCTTCCTGGAGCGCTGCCTTCGGATCTGCAAGCAGTCTTTGTTTGAAAGCCGGATCTTCCCACGCCTTCTGAATCACCTGATTCTTAAGAACTCCTACTGACAATAGAATCACCCTTTCGAAATGGTTATAATTGCCTTTTTAGTATAGCATAGCCCTTTCTATAATTCTATTGCTATTTACATAAATTATGAGAGATTCGAGCGCGAAGATAGCCAGTAATCAAGCCCTCCGCCCAGCAGCAATTGCTTCTGTGCTTCAATGGCCGCGGCGATCTGCTGCAGGTTCTGCACGAGTACGAGATGGAAGGATACCAGCAAGGGCAGCTGTAAACTTGCCTTCTCTAGCATCAGATGGTTGGTTTGGGCCGTTGCTGCATATCCAGTCATTCCTCCTGTTACATAGATGAAGTCCTTCACTGCTGCTTCAGTCAGTGGTTCTCCTGCGGCCATCCCGGTACTGGAGCGTACCAGTGACAACAGGCAGTTATAGCTGCTGTCCTCCAGATCCTGCTCCCAATCTTCGTAGTCGTCAAGCATCTGCAGGGTCAACAGTACTGTGTGGATCATTTCTTCGGCTTCGGGAATAGAAGAGGACTGGCCTGAGAGCAGCAGTGCGGCCGTACTGCTGAGCTTAAGCGGGCTGGCCTTATGGGAAATACGGATGCGGTCATTCAGGAAGTAATCGCTGCCGGCTTCACCGCTCACGCTGTCTGCCCACTCGCTGATGTAACGGCTGAAGCAGGGCCAGAAGGGGGAGTCCGCCGGGAACAGCGGAAGGTAGGTCGCAAGAAACTCCACATAGAGCAAATTGGCAAGGGGTAGAGCTTGCATCGCCGAGGCCTCCGGACTGTCCATCAGGTCATCCTGGAGGAAGAAGTAGAGCATGAGGAAGACATTACCTGCGGACATCCTGCGGGCCAGTTCAGGATTCAGGCCACAAGGGTCTTGGAGCCAGAAGGGGAGCAGGTAACATATATAATTCTTGTGGCTGTCCGGGTTGAACACGTTGAACTGATTGAGATATGACAGGCCGCGGGCGTTAAGCGGCTCTGGAAACGCAGAGATCACCCTGCGGTTCTCCTCAAAGACCACACGGAGCTCATCCTCATAAGCATGAAGCCAATCCATAGGGCTGCCTCCTGTCAATTATGTATTTTATTTAAAATATTAGGTAAAAAGTGGCTATTTGATCTGATTATAATCCTACGTCCGTCCTATTTCAATCAAAATTTGGAAAGTAGGTCCGGGAAGGGGAATCGGGCTATTCTACCCACGAAACTTAGTACTGGCGGGGCAGGGAAATACCAGAAATAGACCATAGTGAGTAATTACAGAAGGGGAGTGGGGTCATGGGAATCATCAGATTTGGACTGGTGGGCGGAGGCTGGCGGGCAGAATTCTATCTGCGGATCGCCAAGGCCCTTCCTGAGCGCTTTGCTATTGCGGCCATGTACGTCCGCAATAAGGATAAAGCCGAAGAATTGAAGAGAATATGGGGAGTTGAAGTGTACACCTCGCAGGAACTATTTCTTGCAGCGGGCGGTTATTCCTTCGCGGTAATCTGCCTGAACCGCGAAGTCAGCAAAGAAAGCATGATTAGACTGGCTGCCGAGGGGGTTCCCATCCTGGCCGAGACGCCTCCTGCGCCGGATCTGGAACAGCTTATTCAGCTATGGAATGCGGTGGACCGTTCAGCTGTCATCCAGATTGCAGAGCAGTATATGTTCCAGCCGATGCACGCAGCCAGAATCAGGCTGGCCAGCTCGGGACACCTCGGGAGGATCAGTCAGGCGCAGGTATCGGTGGCCCATGGCTATCACGGGATCAGCCTGATCCGCAAGCTGCTGGATGTCCGCTTCGAGCAGGCGGCTATCCGGGCCCGGAGCTTCGGTTCAGTTATTATGAAGGGGCCGCAGCGCAGCGGGCCTCCTCTTGCGGAGGAACTGATACAGACCGGGCAGACACTGGCTACCCTAGATTTCGGGGACAAGCTTGGAGTCTATGATTTCACCCGTGACCAGTATTTCTCCTGGATCCGGGCCAGCAGGCTGCTCGTCCGGGGAGAGCGCGGTGAAATCATGAATGACGAGGTATCCTGGCTACAGAGCTATGATACTCCGGTCTACACCAAGCTGCGGCGGATAGATGCCGGTCATGGCGGCAATCTGGAAGGCTTGTATCTCCGCGGAATCATGGGGGAGGGGGAGTGGCTGTACCGCAATCCATTTATTCCTGCCCGGCTCACGGATGAGGAGATTGCTATCGCCGAGTGCCTGGATAGAATGCAGCGGCATGTAGAGGGCGGCCCTTCATTCTACAGTCTGGCAGAGGGCTGCCAGGACCAATACCTGGCCCTGCTCATGGAGCAGGCGGCGGCCAGCGGGGAGACGGTCCTATCCGTTGCCCAGCCTTGGGCGGCGGAGTGACGTACAAAGAAACCTTTCCATGTCGGCGGAAAGGTTTCTTTTCTTATTGCATCGGACACTGACCCTATACACTTTGCCATGTATGTATTCATTTTCTTCGCTATCCGTAAAAAAGACGATATAAATAACAGATGAGGATTTAATTCCCATGATAGGACTGGTTATAATGCAGGTACACCGCTCCAAGGCGCAGCGGTTTACAGCCTGACATTTAGATGACTTCATGGAGGTGATTGGGTGAGGCGGGCGGCTTCATATAAATTACAGCACCTTGCACGTGAACAATGAAAGGGCGTGTACAAAGATATGAATTCACCAGATTCGGTTCAAGCTAGTGTAAGCGGCATATTTATAAGGGTTAACCAGGTTGGATACAGTCCGGCTGCGGGTAAAATAGCCATCGTATTATCAAGCACGGGCTTGAGCGGAGTTAGATATGATGTGTTCAATTCAAACAACACCTCGGTATTGAACGGAACCATTACCACAGCCAGTAAAGGGAGCTGGGGTGACGCGGGTGGTGCAAATTGTGCTTATTCCTATGCTATAGATTTCAGTGCACTAACTACTGCCGGAAGCGGATATTATATAAAAATCAACGCCTATAAGTCCCCGGTCTTCGCTATAAGCAATTCGGTTTACAGCAGTCTGGCCGACCTGTCCATGCAGTTCTTCAAAGTGCAGCGGTGTGGAAATACCAGTCCGCAGGATCATAGCGTATGCCATATGACGGGAACGAACTCATCCATTGACGGAAAGCCGGATGGTGCTTCCGGCACCAAGGACTTTACCGGGGGCTGGCATGATGCCTCGGATTATATCAAATTTCTGAGCACCATCGGACATGTTACGGATGTGATGCTAACGACTTATATCCACCATCCGGAAGTTTTTCCTGCTCCCGGAGGCGCGGCCGGAGCTTTGACGGAAGCGAAGGTAGGTCTTGATTTCATTCTCAAGCTGTGGGACAACACCAACCAGATTCTGTATATGGAAGTAGCCGACGGCCTGGACCATGATGTCGAGAATGATGATCTGGATTCCCGCAGCAAAACCTGGCCGCAAAATGACAATACGATCTATGGCGCGGCGCGTCCGGTGCATCCATGCCCTGCCGGTACAGGCGCAAACCTGGCCGGAAAAGCTGCAGCTGCCTTAGCACTAGGAGCTAAGATATGGGGAGATTCTGCCGGACCGGTCTATAATGCTGCATTAGCTGCCGGCTATTTGACTGCAGCCAAGCAGATCTACACCTGGGGGAAGACAAGGACAGGAATTGCTGGGGATGCGGACGGATTCTACGTGGATACGGACTATAAAGACGATATGGCCTGGGCGGCTGCCGAACTCTACCGGGCCACAGGTACCGCCGCCTATTTAACAGAAGCGAAATCGTTCTGTGACAGTGCGGGAGAATGGTACAACAAAAGTAACACGAGCCTCAACTGGTCCAGAGCCTATCACTGGGCAAACTATGAGGTCGCCTCCCTTGATCCGGCTTATAAGAATACTGCCGCAGGCCGGATGAATAATCATCTGAACCTGAAAAAGAATTATGCTGACGGGCAATTCTGGAATACCAGCAGTGAACCCAAATGGGGTACGTATGAAGCCATGAGCAATAATGCGGTAGAAGCCATGATGTATCAGGAATTAACCGGAAATACCACATATGCGGTTCTGGCCCAGCAGCAGATTGATTTCATGCTGGGAAGGAATCCGTGGGGCGTGAGTAAGTTAAATGGTGCGGGTACCACCTGGTTTAAAAATCCCCGCCACCGTGTAACCACATTGAACCGTGTGAATAACCCGAATTATCAGCTCCGCGGAGCCTGGAGCGAGGGGTTTGAGACCAGCAGCCAGTACGCTGTAGACCAGCAGGACCCGCTGCTTACCGGGCAGGAAGATCCGGGTATCGTGCAGTTCAATGACAACCGGATGATCTGGCATGATAACCGCAGAGATTATGCTACCAATGAGGTTACGATATCAGGCAATGCAGCGGGTATGGCGATGGCCGCCTTCATGGGAGGAGGCGCATCCTCAGGTGCACCAACCGACTATATTACAAATGGAGATGCCTATGTAAGAGACGGCACCTATGCGGCAACCAACTATGGAACAGCAGCAACAGTCGATGTAAAGGGAGATGCGGATGAGGGCTATAACCGGAAAGGGTTTGTAAGATTCGATCTTACCGGTCGTACTGGATCACCCGTTGCTTCTGCTCTCTTGAAGATATACTGTAATGCCGTATCTGCGTCAACGCCTGTGAAGGTATACGGACTTACCGGCAGTGATGAATGGATAGAGTCGGGAACAGGAGGCATCACCTGGAACAATCAGCCGGGCAGTACAGGTGCAGTGCTGGTTGGAACCATTCAGGTATCTACAGCCGGCTGGTACACTATCGATGCAACGGGGTTTGTGAACAGCCAGCTCGGCGGCGATAAGAAAATGACCTTCAAGCTGCAGGTTGAGAACAATAACGGTGCAACGATAAGCTTCAACAGCAAAGAAAACACAGCCAATAAACCGGTTCTGACTGTGAGTTAGGCAGTTGATTAAATAGGAACTACAGAGAATCCGGACTGGAACGGAAGGCTGCTGAGCTTAGATCAGCAGCCTTTTCTTTGAAATATAAGAATTTATATGTTTCACACGATAACTTATCCTTCTATTTCTCGCTGAAACGGTACCGTCCTTAAAAGGACGGCAAAGCCGTTTCCACTTGCGTGTGTATGAACCATCGAGGCGGAGGAAGCGGACCGCCTCAAGGCTCGTCTTCCACAGCGGGCATTCCTCCGCTGGCGTGGCTTTTGCGGTATTCGCCGGGCGTAAGGCCGGAGGCGCGTTTGAACATACGGATGAAGGAATTGACATTCAGGTAGCCGACCTGGAGTGCGATCTCCTGAATGCGCAGGTCGACGTTCATCAGCAGCTCCTTGGCATGGCTGATCCGCAGGTTGTTCAGATAGTCGCTGAAATTGATTCCTTGCTTCTCCTTGAAGAAGGTGGACAGATAGCCCGGACTCAGATTCAGCTTGTCTGCAACAAGATTCAGATTGATATTCTCTCCGTAGTGCTTATCCAGATAGTCCAGCATATAGGCAAGCACGGGGTCTCTGGTCTCGGATTTCTCCCGCATGGCGGCAAGGATCGGCCGGACCATTGCGTGAAGCCATTCCTTATACTGCCCGGTGGAATAGAAGCTTTCGAAGTTCTCCTTAAGGGCTGGCTGAATCAGTACAGCCTCCTCCAACCCCAGTTTCATTACCGTCTTGCCCGCCTGCTCCACCGCTCCCGCGGCAAAGGCCCGGAAATCTTCGGCCGCAGCGTCTTTCTGGTTCAACTGCTCCAGCTGCCTGGCCAGCCATCCCAGCACCGCTTCCTCATTGCCTGACAGCAGAAGGCCCGACAGCTCCTCCCCATGGGTTACTTTGACATGAAAGGAACGGGCCGATGAAGCACGCGGCTCCACGATAATCTGGGTTTCTTCGTTCAGCCTGCGTTCTTTAAGCAGTGAGGAGAGAATCCCGTAAGCACCGGTAATCGGAGTCTCTCCGGAGTAGACAGGACTTACCGCGATGGTCAAATAAAAGGCGGGCTCCACCTCCAGCAGCTCCTTCAGAGTCTGGAGTGTCTGAAGAATAGCGCTCTGCGGTCCGCATTGGAACAGCAACAGCAGCAGCTGGTTCTGCTCCGGCTGCACAGCCACTATATCCCCTTCGCTGCCCAGGAACAGGTGCTGGATCAGCTGCCACAGCATCAGGGTATCCTTCTCCGGGCTCTGGGACGGCTGCTTGAAGCTGAGCTTGAACAGCACGGCTGCATACGGCCGGTCTTCCGCTTGGGCATCCTCCAGATCCAGCAGATTGGGATTCAGGGGGATGTTCTTAATTTTATGGGAGTAGGCGTACTGGCGCACCAGCGAATTTTTATGCTCCAGATCGGTCTGAATGAATTGGTTGGTCTCCAGAATACGGCTCATGCGGTCCCCGATGATAGCGAATTCCTTCACGCTGCTTAGCTTATCCGCGCCTGTACCCGACTTGCGCTCCAGTGCTGCAATCAGCCGCTGCAGCGGCCGGTTAAGACGGTAACTGAAGAACAGCGAAAACAGAATACTGGTGAGCACGGCGGCAGTCAGCAGGGCGGCCAGCAGCAGCTGCATCTGGCGTATTCCGGAAGTCACTGCAGCGGCTGGTGTAACCTGGACATAAGTGAATCCGGTCTGTTCGCCTTTTTGATAGAAATAATATTGGTCTCCGACCTGCTCATGGTAGCTGATGCTCCCGGAGATATCGCCTAATATCGGCCGGTCTGCCGAGGTGGAGAACAGCATTACACCGTCTGCATCCAGAATATAGAACGGACTTGCGCTCCCATCCCCGTAAGCCGTTTGCAATTCGCGTGCATTCAGCATGACAATGCCATAGACCTCCTTATTGGGCAGAACCTGGGTGACCAGCGGCAGCAGCGATCCAAGCGGACGCGAGGAATTCATCGTACTCTCTCTAAAATTAGCTGCAGGCAGTACCCTCATGTACTGATTGCCCATCGTCTGCCGGCTCCAATACCCCGGCGGATACTCCTTGCTGGCATAATATTTGGAGAACATATCGTTCATACTGCTTGTGCCGTCCTTTTCAAAAACATAATCCGCTTCTTTGAAATAGAGAATGAAGTTCTCAATATGCAGGAACGGGTTGGAGTAGACGGTCGCCAGATCCGATTTGACCTCACGGACCACATCATAACGCCTGTTCTCGCGGACCTGGCTCAAGAGGCCCAGGTTGGCCGTCCATGTATGCGATCGGTTAAGGGTTAGAATGATGTTCTGTGTCAGCCGGAAATGGTTCTCGTAGCTCAGGGCGGTTTGCTTGAGACTCAGCTCATTCTGGCGGACCATCTCCTGATAGACCTTCTTGCTCAGATATAGATGAGAGAAAAGATTGAAAGAAGCCAGCAGCAGGATAACGCTGAGAAAGCTCAGCATTAGCTTCACGAACAAGGCGTTGAAAGCAAATTTAAAGTCTGTTCTTCTGCGCATGATGGTCCCCCTTGCTATGGACATTCTTTTTATACCATCATAGCTCCCGAAAGCTCACACGGACAATATGCACTTTCTTCTTTTTATACGCCGATTCTTAGAAAATCGCTAATCGGGCGATATGTAATATAACATGCTGATAGCGCTATCACTGATTTTATTCCTATAATTCAACCATAACTCCCGGCTTGAAAGGGGAAATAAGCTAACATCACTACAGTATTTAGGGGGAATGCGTATGGGGCAAGCAAATGCACTGCCGGAGAGAACCGCCGGGAGAAACCGGGAGCGGCCGCACCTGAGAGAACGGGTGATGAAGACCTGGAGAAGGAACAAATTATTATGGCTGCTGTTTCTTCCCTGTCTGCTGTATTATTTGATTTTCAAGTATCTGCCTATGTTCGGGTTGGTGATCACGTTTAAGGATTACAATCTGTTCAAGGGGATCTGGGCCAGTGACTGGGTGGGCTTCAAATACTACCGGATGTTTCTGGAGAACCCGGATTTCCTGCTGCTGATGAAGAATACCTTTCTACTTGGATTATACCGGCTGGTATTCGGCTTTCCTGCCCCGATCCTGCTCGCGATTCTGCTGAATGAGGTAAGGAAGGCATCCTTCAAACGCCTCGTGCAGACGGTAAGCTATCTTCCGCATTTCATCTCCAATGTCATTGTTGCCAGTATGGTGATTATGTTTCTCTCGCCAACGGGAGGGCTGATCAATAATCTGCTCGGGGGCCTTGGCATCGGACCTGTTAACTTCATGAACGAACCGGGTTTCTTCCGTATCATTTATGTACTCTCCGAAATCTGGCAGCATATCGGCTGGGAGACCATCATCTATCTGGCTGCGCTAACCGCCATTGATCCCCAGCTGTACGAAGCCGCAGAAATGGACGGAGCAGGCAGACTGCGGCGAATCTGGCATATTACGCTGCCGGGTATCTCTCCCGCGATTGTCATTACACTCATTCTGAATATCGGGCAGGTGCTGGAGATAGGCTTCGAGAAGGTCTTCTTGATGCAGAATCCGGCGATTTACGAAACTGCGGATATTATCAGCACTTATGTATACAGAGTCGGTATGCAGCAAGGTAATTTCAGCTACGGGGCTTCCATAGACCTATTCATGGGGATGATCAGTCTGGCCTTCATCTATAGTGCCAACTGGATTAGCCGCCGAATAAGTGAAACCAGTCTATGGTAGAAAAGAGGTGCTTATTATGAAATTCCGGATTAACCTGTTCAGTATAATCAATGGGATTGCGCTGCTGATGGTTGTGGCCGTTACGCTGTATCCGTTTGTACACATGCTGGCGGTGTCGCTTAGCAGTGATTCTAATGTCATCCAGAATAAAGTGTCTATCTGGCCCAAGGGCTTTAACCTTGACATGTATAAAGTGGTACTGGAGGACTCCAAGATCTGGGTGGCTTACAAGAACACGATCGTCTACACCTTTACGGGTACACTGATCTCCCTGCTCATCACCTCCACGGGAGCTTACGCCTTGTCGCGGAGCGATATGGCGCTGCGCAAAAGCTTGACCATGCTGATTGTGGTCACCATGTTCTTCAGCGGCGGGATGATTCCCACCTTCCTCGTGGTCCGCTCTTTGAATCTGGTCGATACCGTATGGGGGATGGTGCTGCCGGGTGCGGTGAGCACCTGGAATCTGATTCTGATGCGCACGTTCTTCGCGGGCATTCCGAAGGAGCTGGAGGAGTCGGGGCGTATGGACGGATTGAATGACATCGGTATCTTTGCCCGTATCATCGTGCCCTTGTCCAAAGCTTCATTTGCGACGATTGCGCTCTTCTATGCGGTGAGTATGTGGAATAATTTCCTCGGCCCGCTCTTGTATCTGCGCTCCTCGGAGCTGTTCCCGCTGCAGGTACTGCTGCGCAATATGGTCCTTGCCGGCACCTCCAGCTCAGGAGATGTAACCGGTATTGGGGGGGATAATCAGATTGTTGAAGAATCGCTGAAATATGCGACGATTATGGTATCAACACTTCCGATTCTGGCCGTGTATCCGTTTATCCAGAAGTATTTCGTCCAAGGCGCAATGATTGGAGCCGTCAAAGGCTGACAACGAACAGTACAATTCATAGGAATGGGAGTGGCTTATATGAGAAAATGGATGACTGCAAGTCTGCTTACCGTAATGGCATCGCTGCTTCTGTCCGGCTGCAGCGGCAACAATAAGAATGCAGCCGCGCCGGAAGCTGCTGTGCAGGAGGGCAGTGAAGGTTCCGGAAGTCCGTCTGCATTGCCGGTCAAGACCTTCACGGCGCTGCTGGACAACAATGCTACATTTCCTTATTCGGAGTCCTGGCCGGTCTGGAGGTGGCTGAAGGAGAAGACCGGTGTCACCCTGAAGGTGCAGACACCTTCCGGGGAGCTTGAAGAAAGCCTCAATCTGGCGATTGCCTCCAAAAACCTGCCGGACATCCTATATATGCCGAACCGTAAGGAATCTAACAAATTCGGCCAGCAAGGTGCTCTGGTGGATATCAAGGAGTATATGGACAAGATGCCGAACCTGAGCAAGTGGATCCAGCAGTATCCTGATGAAGCTAAGGCGGCGTTGTCTGCAGACGGGAAGATGTATATGTTCCCGAACCAGGGCTTCGGAGAGACGAACCGCTTAGTCTGGATGTACCGGAAGGATGTTTTTGACAAGGAAGGCTTGAAGGCGCCAACGACCTATGAGGAGCTTCATGAAGCTCTTCAGGTGTTGAAGGCGAAATATCCGGATAGCTTTCCGCTCTCCATCCGTTACGGGCAGAACCCCGATGAGCTGAATGCCAGCATGACGATAAACTTCGGAACCAGTGAGGGCGCATATTTTGATTTTGATAACAGTGAGTGGCATTACGGGCCAACAGAGCCCGCGTATAAGGAAATGCTCGGCATGTGGAAAAGCTTCTATGATGAAGGGCTGATTCCTCCGGATTTCCTCTCGCTGCAGACAAAGCAGTGGCAGGATATGGTATCTACCAGCAAGTCTTTTGTCACCGTCGATTATATCAGCCGGATTGATTTCTTCAACAATGCGATGCAGAAAGACAACCCTGAATACAACATGCAGTTCCTGGCTCCACCCGCAGGTCTGGCGGGCGGCAAGCAGCTCAATCCTTATTTTCACTATCTGGAGAGCGGTCTGACAGTGGCTTCGACCTCGAAGCAGATTGAAGACATCATGGCCTATATGGATTTCTTCTATACAGAGGAAGGGCGTACACTTGCCAGCTGGGGCAAGGAGGGGGAGACCTATACCAAAGAAGGCGGTACGATCAAGTTCAAGCCGGAATACAGCGATGTGACCGAAATGCGCAAGCAGACCGGGCTGCAAACCAGCGGCACGTATACCTGGATCGACTTCGATGCCCATCTGTCGCTGTTCTCCGATAACCTGAAGCATGCTTATGAAGAAGCGGCCAAGTATGACCCGTCCGCCATGCAGCCCCGCCCGGCCTTCACCGAGCAGGAGAATGAAGTGATCTCGCTTACCGGGGAAGCGATCAACAAGCACCGGGATGAGAGCTTCGCCAAATTCGTCACCGGCTCCCGAAATCTGGCCGAATGGGATAAGTATGTGGAGGAAATGAACAATCTGGGCGTGGATAAGCTGGTAGGCGTATATAAGGAAGCTTACGAACGTATGCAGAACGTGCAGCTGAGCGGGGAATAAAGCTGCAAGATAAGGAGGAGAGCCGTGTATAATTTACTGCCAGAACCACAACAGTTGAAGCTTGGGGACGGAAGCGCTTTTCAGATCAATGACGGAGTATGGCTGAGTCTGATGATGGAGCAGGAGGAGCCAAGGCTGGAGCGGCATTGCCGCCGTGCTTTTCCCGCGGCGAAGCTGGCCAGCTCCACAGAAGGCAGCGGCTATTCTCTGCTGCTGCACAGCGCGGCGGGAACGTCTGCTGGTGAGCGTCTGCAGAAAGGAGCGTTAGGAGGGGGCAGCGGTGAGAACGGCGTAGCGGGAGCCGGGCTAGTTGGAGTGCCGGAAGCGGAGCTTTCGCTGCTGGAAGGCCGGAAGGAGAGTTACCTGCTGGAGGTGTCTGAGCATCGCGTTCGCATCCGGGCTACGGATGCCGCCGGGCTGTATTATGGGCTCCAGACCTTGCTGCAGTTGCGGAATCCGCAGGGAGAGATATTCGCAGTCACCATTATGGACTGGCCGGATACCCGTTTGCGTGCGATGAACTATGACCTCCGCCAGACCTTCTCGAAGCCGGAGCTGCTGGTCCGTTATTTGGCTGATTTCTCCACCTACAAGATCAATGCGGTCCTGATCGAATACGAAGACAAGTTTCCGTTCCGGAAGTATCCGGAGCTGACGCACCCGCAGCATGCGCTGAATCCGGAGCAGCTGGAGGCGCTGCTGGGCGCTGCGAAGGAGCATTTTATCGAGATTATTCCGCTTCAGCAGAGCTTCGGGCATCTGGAATATGTGCTTCGGCACGACCGTTGGCGGCATCTCCGGGAGACTGAGTCTTCCACTGGAGAAATCTGCCCGTCCCGTCCGGAATCCTATCAGCTCATTACGGATTTGCTGGAGGAGATGATGGAGGCTCATCCAGACTCCCCTTATATTCATCTAGGCTGTGATGAAGTGTATAGCTTGTGTGAGTGTGCGCAATGCCGGGAAGCCTTCGGCGGAATCCGGGAGCGGGCCTTCATCGCCTTTCTGAACCGGCTGATTGAATTCACTTCAAGCCGGGGCAGAACGCCGGTATTCTGGCATGACATGCTGGATAAATGCCCGCCTCAGGAACTGGCGAAGCTGGACCCGCGCGGTGTAGCGATGATCTGGATTTATAACGGCCGCAATATTGAAGCGGAGGTCTCAGAGCTTGCGGACAAATTCCGGGCTCTCGGCATTGAAGTGATGGGGGCACCGGCGGTCCGCAGCTTCGACTCGGCAGAGCATCAGAATTATCCCGTGCTGGATAACCGGACGGATAATCTGCGGCAGTGGGCTGAAGCAGCCGGTCGTCTCCACCTTGATTGCGTGGTGGCTACGAACTGGACCGGCCCGTTCAGTCTGGGAGTCCCTTACGGAATCTTTGAAACGACCTGGTATCCCATGCTGCTTCATGCTGAGCTGGCCTGGAACCGGCAGGCGGATACGGAGACTTACATTGACCGCTTCCTGGAGCGGTTCCACGGCATTCCTGCCGGGAAGGCGCATGAGCTTCAGGGAAGGTACAGGCTGGAGGATTATTATAATCTGATCTGGAAGCTGGTTAATGAAGTCCGGCTGGGCAAAGATGCAGCCGGACTGATTGCGGTGATGCATGATTTTGAAGAGGCTACAGATCGTTCGCGGGCTATCCATAAATACGTCTACCGCTGGGAGATGTATCCCGGGGATGAGGCGGAATGGCAGTCTCTGCTGAACACTTATCAGCATAACCGCCGTGGGCGAGAGGCGGTCCGCCCGCGCATGACAGCAGCATTGGAACAGTATCAGTCTCCCGATATGGCCGCTCATTTTGTAAGCTCGCGTTTCTTTCTGCATGATTATCTGGAGCGGACCTTATACCATATGATGGGGCTTCATTTGGATCACTCAGCAACCAGTTGGTAGAAGAAGCTTTACTCCACAGCCGCCCCGCTCAGCTTGGCGGCTAGTGCTGCATATTCCCCGCGCAGACGCACCAGCTTCGAGACACTGCGCTCCAGGCCGCCCGGCCGGTTGCGCCGGGTCCATAGCTGGCGGTACTGGTGCAGCAGCAGATCCAGGTCATGGATCAGCGCCTCAACGAGTGCTGCCTGGGGCTGCGAATCGGCTGCGGCGAGCTGCTGCTTGAGGCGGGTGAGCTGCACGGCATGCTTCACGAAGTGAATGCCGCTCTGTAGCTCTTCTATGACCAATCCGGCATCGCTGCATTCCAGAACCGGCTGCTCAAGCCGGGCTTCAAGGCCGAGGATGTACTGCTCAAGCCTGTCAAGCTGCTCTACAGTCAGCTTCGTAGCCAGCTGCACATGCTCCAGATGGCTGCGCAGCAGCATGGACATCTCCGTATCATTCGGGCGGACTGTGCCCGACTCCAGCTTATAGTAGTTGCCCAGATCAAGCAGCAGTTGCCCGATGGTTCCAGAGCGGTCTTGGAAGACTGCCGTGTTCAGATAATGTGCCACATCCGCCTCCAGATTCCCCTCTACATTCCAGGCCAGCGCTGCCCCGTAAGCAAATCCGGCATAGCTGACCGGCAGCTGCTGCCAGTGGCCGAAATCGCCCCAGTCGGTAATCAGGTAGCCGATAGCACCGCTTCTCTTGCCATGTACCGCAGCACTGCGCAGATTGGCGAGCATGTTGTCCGTTCGCCCGGTGAGTGAGTTCCAGGAGCTGGTTCCAGGGCAGACATAGAACGGGATGCCTGCTTCCTTGAATTTGCGGGTATCCGCTTCAAACGGATGGGCCGCGCTGTACCCCCACTCCATGGCGATGATATCCTTCGGCAGCCGGGGGATCAGCTCGGGATGCTGGATGATGATATCGCCCCAGAATTGCATGGTTTTGCCGCGCTGCTTGACCAGTCCGTGAATCTTCTGCAGGAAGGAGAGGTATAGCTCACCTTTGCCGGAAGACTCGGCCAGCGCCTGACTTGCGCCAAGTCCCAGTTCATAGGTCTCATCGCAGCCGACGTTGAACATCTCCGAGCTGAAATAGGGAAGGAGGTCGTCGTACATCGTGCCCAGAAGCTGCAGTACCTCAGGGTCCTCCGTATGGAAGGTGCCGGGATGCATGAACAATCCTTCCGGGTATAAATCGCTATCATACATCTGATCCGGGAGCATGAAGCCCGCGGGAATCTCTGCCAGGTGGTTGAACTCCGGCCGGGTCAGCCAGCCCTCCATATGGCCGAAGCTATTTTGATTAGGCACCAGCTCAATGTACCGCTCGCGGCAATAGGCATCCAGCAGCAGAATTTCATCGCCGGTGAGCGGAGTTTCCAGCTCCCACACCTGCGGGAAGGACTCATAAGCAAAAGGAGCTCCTTCTATATATAGCTGCAGCTGATTCAGCTTGAGATCCGCCATGAGATCAATGATCCGGTAGAGGGTATCCAGCGTGGGGATTTTGTTGCGGCTGATATCAAGCATCAGTCCTCTGGCTGCGAAATCCGGCTGATCGCAGATATGCAGATAAGGCAGTGTCCGGCCGCACTGCTGCAGGAGCTGCTTCAGCGTCGCCGCTGCATAATAAGCGCCTTGCGGAGAACCGTAAGCGGCAATGAGTCCTTTTTCGTTAATGTGCAGCTCGTAGGCTCCTTCTGCAAGCAGTGAGTTATGGCGGAAAGTGCAAGCCGGAACTGTGGCAGACCGCTGGCCTATGGACAGAGGCAGATGGAGACGGACCACCTCGGAAGCGGTCTGTTGAAGCCTGCGCGCTGCGGGAAGGGCGGATACCGGGTCCTCACCGGCCAGCACAATGCTGCCCCGGGAAGGAAGGTGGAACTGTCCTGCGGATACCGTGATCTTTTGCGGCCGGGGAAAAAGCTGTAAGTGAACAACATCAGACATAGCGTGGACACCTCTTATTCATGTAGAATATGATCATCTTCATTATCAACATATCACTCCTGAACACATGGAGGAATGCAGTGTATGCTCAAGCTCATGGATTATATGATCAGTCCGTATCCAGTAAGAATTATTGATCCGAAGGTGGAGGCCGCCAGGCTGCGCCTGAAGTCGATTCGTGTCGGGCAAGCCGGCCATCTGCCGGGAAGAACGCTGTTTCGTTCGGGGGTCACCTTTGAACACTGGGCCCTTGTATATATAGTCGCAGGAGGCGGAACTTATACGGAGAACGGAGGACCAGAGCAGCAGGTCCATGAGGGAAGCCTGTTTTTTTTCAGACCCGGTTATAACTACAGCTTCGGACCGCCGCCAGGCGGGTATTGGGATGAATACTATATTAATTTCAGCGGAAGCCGTGTCACTGAATGGCTGGAAGCCGGAATGATTGCGGGTGGAGAGGTAACCCGGGGGGATAAGGCCGAAGGGCTGGAAGCGTCTTTTGAAAAGGTTCTGGCGTATATGACCGGGGATGTCCCCGGTGATGCGGACCGGGCTGCGCTGCTGCTGGAGGAGATGCTGCTGGAATGCTCGCTGCAGCTCCAGGGCAGCCGCCGCCCGTGGCAGCAGGAAGCGATGCCGCTGATCCGGGAGGCGCTAAATGCCTGTATCTATGAAAAGCCGGATCTGCCGCGCATAGCCGAAGACCTGCATCTCTCCATGTCTACACTCCGGCGCACCGTGCGGCGGAGCAGCGGGTACCCCCTGCATGAATATATCCACCGGCTGAAGATGGCCGAGGCCAAGCATTTGCTGCTAAATACCTCCCTGCAGGTGCAGGAGATAGCGGGAATGCTTCATTATAGGGATAGCTTTTATTTTTCAAGGCTATTCAAAAAATATATGGGCCTCTCTCCGCAGACCTGCCGGAATCATGTATGACAAGTGGAAACAGAAGATTAAGTTATCGTTTGAAACATATAAATTCTTATATTTTATAAAAAAACGACATTTTTCTACTTATTTCCTCAAAATGAGCTTGGAATAATGTCGTATTTTGCAGATTTTTG
Source organism: Paenibacillus sp. FSL H7-0756 (assembly GCF_038006765.1). Lineage (NCBI taxonomy): Bacteria > Bacillati > Bacillota > Bacilli > Caryophanales > Paenibacillaceae > Paenibacillus > Paenibacillus sp. FSL H7-0756. The sequence continues at coordinate 358,772 of NZ_JBBOVT010000003.1, forward strand.
TTGACATGCAGAAAAAAACAGTGCTATGCTCTAGATAATATTAGCAGTTCTAGAATAGTACTTCTAGACTATGCCGGAGATGAGACTATTGAGAGAGTATTACTGCATCAGTTGCCGCAGTCTCCATAAAGTGGTAGGACCTAGTCATACCTTGCGTATTTTGTCCACCGGGTATCATATCGTTGGTGAACAGCGCTATCAAATTTGTATATGCAATAAAGCCAAGCTGGAGCAAGCTGTTCCGGCGGCGACTGAATAGACTGTGCCGGATGAATTCACCGGATAACTGAAGAGACCCTGTCTTTTAAAGAGCCTGTCCCTGGGAGGGAGAGGCTCTTTGTCATGCCCGGAGCGGAGCTGGATAATTTTGCATACGCTATCATTTGAGAAGCTGGATATAGATGGTTAATTTTTTATGAAAAAAGAATAATTATACCCATTTTATTTTCAAAGTAAACGCTATCATTAGAAATCGAAACTTGTTATTGTGATTTTTCTCATGTATGATGCTTTTAAACATAGCTTAGAATAAACTCGAATTTTCCACAAACTGGAGAATAGGGTGGTGGGATGAACATTAAATTAACAGTAGAAGATCGCACTATCGCCTTTTTTAGAATCTTTTCTTTGTCCCTCACATCGTTTATGTACCTCATGGTTCCTGCGGGACCTTCCGTAATATACAAATCCCTACTAATCATTGTGCTATTCTTATTTGCCCAACTTTTCCCGTACTATTACCGGAGGTTCCATGCAAAAGCCCGTCCTCTCATGCTAATGATCAGTATGGAGACGGCACTCATTGCGGTGTTGATGTTATTTACTGGAGGATACGATAGTCCTTTTAAGCTATATGTACTGAATCCGGTGCTGTTTGCGGCGGGTGCGCTCTCTTTATATTTTACCTGGAGCCTGATCCTGGGTTATATTGCCATGGTGGCGGTATCGGGCTATATGGAATCCGGTTCTCCCGGTCCTACGATTGCTGAAATTATGCTTGCCAATGGTAACCTGTTTCTAGCCCTGGCTCTCGCGGTTATAGTTATGCAGATGGTTAAGGGGATAAAGCGGCAGCGGGAGGAAGCGAACGCGCGGACCAACGATACCATGGAGCATATCAAATCGCTTTATCACATCGTGGAAACATCGAGCCAGCATGACTTCATGAATATTGGCCAAGTCATTACCGACTATGTGGTCAAGCTTACCAAGCTGGAGAAGGCCCTGTTCTGGTTCGCCAAAAAGAGCGGGGAGCCTGCTCCGCAGAGCCGCCAGACAGGATGGCAGCATGAGGAGGAGCGCTTTCTGTTCATGGAGCTGGAGAAGCATGAGCATGAATGGAGGCTGCAGCGTGAACCGGTATTTAAGAGTATGCCGGGAATCGGCGACTTCCTGCTGATGCCGGTAAGAATGAGCACACGGTTCGTCGGTATGATCGGAGTGAAGCTGGAAGCGTCGGAAGGGCTGGAGGGCCGCAGATGGTACATCCAGCAGCTGATGTTCCTGTCGGAGCTGAGTGCGATTATTCTGGAGCGCCACGAGCTGGGCGTGATCGAGAACCGGCTGATCATCACGAACGAGCAGAACCGGATAGCCGATGAGATGCACGACAGTGTCTCCCAGAGTCTTTTCGGAATCGTCTACGCGACCCATTCCCTGAAGCAGACCTGGCGTAAGATGTCTGATAGGGAGCTGGAGGAGCAGATTGAGCTTATCCATGATTCAGCCACCAAGGTGGCCAAGGAGCTGCGGATTACCATCTACAGCCTCAGCTCCAAGAAGAGCGGCGGCCCAAGCTGGCTTGGGATGGTGCGCTCGCATCTGAAAAGCCTCTCCCGGCTTAACGATGTTGAGATTGAACTGAAAATAACGGGGGATGATTTCAGTCTCCCTTATCCTTACCACAAGGCACTCTTCCGGATTATCTCCGAAGCTACCGGCAACGCCATACGACATGGTGCTGCCAGCCGGGTGGATGTAGAACTGTCGCTTAAGCCGAAATGGATTAGACTATCAATTGTCGACGATGGTGTCGGCTTCGAGGCCGATCTGATCTTGGCTGAATCCGAGGATCACTCAGGCGGACTGGGAATGAAGAATATGCAATATCTGGCACAGTCCCTTGGAGGCGATTTCCAGTTAACCAGCAGTGAGAACGCTGGAACCAGAATTTTAATCTCTATACCTGTCGGTGTGGCTGAACTGAAAAATGCATAAACTTTAGGCAGGAGGTCGTTCAAGTGAAAATCGTCATTGTTGATGATCACCCTTTGGTGAGAAGAGGATTGGCATCTGTGATATCGATGCAGTCCAATCTGCAGTTTGCCGGCGAAGCAACGAATGGCCAAGAAGCTCTTCTCGTTATTGAGGAGATACAGCCTGATCTTGTGCTGATTGATCTGAAGCTTGCCGATGAATCGGGCCTGGATATTATCAAGGAAGCACGTGTACGCGGGTTCTCATGCAAGTTCATCCTGCTTACGTCCTCAGCCAGCCGGGAAGATTTCCTGAAGGCGGAGGAAGTGCTGGTAGACGGTTATGTACTGAAGGAAGCTCTGCCCGAGGAATTGCTGTTCGCAATTCAACTGGTTCACAAGGGCAGGAAGTATTACGATCCCGGGCTGATGGAAGACAAGATGCGCATGAGCGGCAACAGTCCGACCGATGAGCTTACACCCAAAGAGAAGGAAGTTCTGATCGAGCTGGGCCAGGGGGCCTGTAACCGTGAGATTGCTTCACGCCTGTTCATCAGCGAATTCACCGTCAAGAAGCATGTCAGCCAGATTCTGGCGAAGCTGCAGGTGGCGGACCGGACGCAGGCGGCCCTATACGCCAATGCGGTCGGGCTTACCAAATATGAGATGTCATACGATTAATAATCATCCCTGTGAATGATCGGGGACGGAGCACGGACAATACTGTCCGTGTTTTTTTGCGTTCCGGGAAAGCGGAAAATCGGAGTACGGCCCAAATGTATGCGAAAAACAGCATACATTTTACTCGCCAGCAGGCCCACGGCCCGAATGTATGCGAAAAACAGCATACATTGGACTCGCAAGCGGGCACACGGCCCAATGTATATGAAAAACAGCATACATTGGACTCGCAAGCAGGCCCACGGCCTGAATGTATGCGAAAAACAGCATACATTGTGCTAGCGCGGAATGCGGACACGAAGGCGTACCAGCAGACTTTACCCGGCTGGGTGATTATTGTGTTTGGGCAAGTAAACACCTGAAGGAGGCAAGGCTCACCGGAGGTGTTAGCATTTTTCATGGATATGGTACTAAAGTATACCATCCACCCCCTCTGGCGGACCAAACGCAGTCACTCGAAAGTGAAGTGTAAAGTGATGCTAGGGGGCATGTGATAAATCCTGCGCATTGATAGAATAAAAGCAAGACATCTGAAACTTTCATGATTGCTTTCAAAACGAACACAAGCGGAAGGAGGGTTACTGTGGAAAAGACGATTTTGGATTACATTAACCTGATAAAGAAAAAATTATGGTTAATCATGGTATTTGTACTGATCTCCTGCGCCACCACCTTCTACGTCAGTAAAAACTTCGTTGCACCCGTCTACTCCGCCTCTGGACAGCTACTGGTCAACAACGTTGTGAATGTCCCCGAGAGCAATAATCTCAACGCACTGAACTTCAGTCTTAACCTCATCGAGAGCTATAAGGAAATCATGAAGTCGCCAACTATTATGAAGAGTGTGATCGCGGAGCATCCTGAGTTCGGTCTGACGGCGGGCCAGCTGGCTGCCAAGCTGCAGATCAAATCCTCGGAGAAAAGCCAGGTGATTAATCTGACCGTGGAGGATAAGGATTACGGTACCGCGGCTACGATTGTAAACGCGGTTTCGCAGACCTTCATCCGCAGCCTGCCGGCACTGATGAACCTGGATAATGTAACTTTCCTGACTCCGGCTGATCCTGCAGCCCAGCCTCTGCCGGTTAACGGCGGGGTGACCATGAATATTCTGATTAGCTTCGTGGTGTCACTGATGGCAGCGGTCGGGATTATCCTGCTGATGGAGACGCTGAACGGTACGCTGAGAAACGAGAAGGAAGCGGAATTCGAGCTTGGCCTTCCGGTCATTGCCAGTATTCCGGCCATCCGCAAACGCGATTTCGGCACCACGGATAAAGATAAGGCAAGAGTAGGGGAGGGCAAATATGTTACGGCTGAATAGAAGTCTAATCGCGGATATGAACCCGTCATCGCATGTGTCCGAATCCTTCCGCTCGCTGCGCACGTATATCCGCCAGCTCGGCTTGCTGAAGGGACCAGGCGGTCAGGTGCTGCTCTTCACTTCAGCAGAGGGCGGCGAAGGCAAGACCACCATTCTCTCCAATCTGGCCGTATCCTTCGTACAGGATGGCAAGAAAGTGGCAGTGGTGGATTGTAACCTGCGGAAGCCCGGCCTGCATAGCGTCTTCGATGTGGAAGGCAGCCAGGGGCTGGCAGCTTACTTAAGCGGCTACGAGGAAGCCAAGGACGTTCTGGTATACGGCAGCTTGGCGAATCTGGCGGTCATCCCTGCCGGAGTGAGTACGGTCAGTCCGCCGGATCTGCTCGGCAGCGAAAGAATGACCGGGCTGCTTACAGAGCTGAAAGCAAGCTTCGATCTGATTCTGCTGGATTCCCCGCAGGCGGTCGATTACAGCGATGCACGGATTCTGGCCCCGCTCTCGGATGGGGTGGTTATTGTCGCCAGACACGGCCGGACGAAGCGCGAAGCTCTCCGCAAGCTGAAGGGTCTCATGGAACAGACAGGTGTAAGGATTCTCGGAATAGCAATGAACCAGACCAAGTAGAACACCGAAGCGGCAATGTGAACGAAACTATTGGGAGGTATGTGTGATGAAAAAGGTAAAAAAGGTAATTATCCCGGCGGCCGGGTTAGGCACACGTTTCCTTCCGGCAACCAAGGCAATGCCCAAGGAAATGCTGCCTATTATCAACAAACCGACGATCCAGTATATCGTGGAGGAGGCCATTGCCTCCGGGATTGAAGACATCATCATTGTAACCGGTAAGGGAAAGCGGGCGATCGAGGATCATTTCGACAACGCCTTTGAGCTTGAATCCCGGCTGCTGGAGGACGGTAAGCTGGAACTGCTCAAAGAGGTGCAGCGGTCCTCCAAGGTGGAAATTCACTACATCCGGCAAAAGGAACCCAAGGGTCTCGGCCACGCCGTATGGTGTGCCAGACGGTTCATCGGCGATGAGCCGTTCGGCGTTATGCTCGGCGATGATATTGTAACCGGACAGGTCCCTTGCCTGAAGCAGCTGATCGACCAGTATGAGGAGACTCAAAACTCGGTAATCGGGGTACAGGTGATCCCGGATGAATTCACGAACCGCTACGGGATTATTGAGCCGGATCTGCAGGACGGGAAGCTCTACCGGGTGAACAACTTCGTGGAGAAGCCGGCACTCGGCACGGCGCCTTCCAATCTGGCGATCATGGGCCGCTATGTATTTACCCCTAAGATCTTCAAGTATCTTGATCTTCAGGAAAAGGGAGCAGGCGGCGAGATTCAGCTGACAGATGCCATTCAGAAGCTGAACCAGAGCGAACGTGTCTACGCTTATAACTTCGACGGTACCAGATATGATGTCGGCGAACGGCTCGGTTATATTTTGACCACCCTGGAATTTGCACTGGAGAGTGAGGACCTGCGTTATCAGGTCATGGATGCTATGGCGGAATGGCTGAATAAAGCGGGACAGACCACCCTCAGCAGCTGAGACGGTTCCCGAAAGCGAGCGAGATAAGCCGGAGTTAAGAAGTAAGGCTGCATAAACCTTTACGAGAAATGAGGAGAGATGAGCATGCAAAAACTGCCGGAAGACTATGAGGCCGTCCTGCCGAAACTTTACATGCTGCATTCGGGTGAAGAAAGCAAGGGAATGGAATCCTATCTGGTCATGAAGCGGATCATCGACATCTTGTTCTCTGCCCTGGGGCTGCTGTTCCTGCTCCCGCTCTTCGCAGTGGTGGCTGTCCTGATTAAGCTGGAAGATCCGAAGGGCAAGGTGTTCTTCCGCCAAATGCGGGTCGGCAAGGACGAGAAGCTGTTCCCCATGTACAAGTTCAGATCCATGGTCTCTAATGCCGAGGAGCTGAAGGAGAGTCTCATGGCCTATAACGAAGTAAGCGGCGCGATGTTCAAGATCAAGAATGATCCCCGCATTACCCGGATTGGAAGATTCCTGCGCAAGACCAGTATTGATGAACTGCCGCAGCTCTGGAACGTGCTGATGGGGCATATGAGTCTGGTGGGTCCCCGTCCTCCGCTCGTTGAAGAGGTGGAGCAGTATACGGAATACGACAAGCAGCGGCTGATGGTAACCCCCGGCTGCACCGGCTACTGGCAGGTGAATGCCAGAAACAGCGTCGGCTTCGACGAGATGGTTCAGCTGGATCTCACGTATATCCACATGCGCAGCACAATGCTCGATCTGAAGATTATCGTCAAGACGGGCCTGATGCTGCTCGGTTCCAAGAATGCTTATTAAAAATATGGAAATTAGGTGATGCCGATGTTCGTACACGGAACTGTACCTGAGATTTCCATTATCATATGCACCTATAACCGGTCGGCGCTGCTGGTCAAGACTCTTCATTCGCTGCTGCCGCTGGAGAATTTGCACCAGGCCGAAATCATCGTCGTGGATAACCAGTCCACGGATGATACGGCGGCCGCCATTAAGGGGTTCATCGAGAACTATGGTGCCGATATGGATATCCGTTATCTGCTGGAGCCGGTTCAAGGGCTGTCTGCAGCCCGGAACACAGGAATTCTGGCTTCCAAATCGCAGCTCATCGCCTTCCTGGATGATGATGCGATCCCTTGCCGGACCTGGATTACAACCATTGTGAACACCTTTGCGGATAAGCCGGAGGTGATGGCGATGGGCGGCAAGATTGCTCCGATCTTCGAGAGCAAGCGTCCGGATTGGCTGATCAAGCCGTTCGAGCTTCCGTATACGATTGTCGATCTGGGGAACCGGATCAAGGAGTATCCGAAGCGGCTTCACCCTTGCGGTGCCAATATGGCGATGCGCAAGCCGGTGTTCGATATCAGCCTGTTCCCTCTGGAGCTGGGCCGCAAGGGCGATTCGCTGCTATCGGGTGAAGAGACCTGGCTGTTCAGCCAGCTGCAGCAGGAAGGGCATTCGATTCTCTATCATCCTGAGATGGCCGTCGATCATTTCGTTCCGGCGAACCGGCTGACGGAGGACTGGATCATGAAGCGGTATTACAGCCAAGGGATATCGAACGCTATGAAGAGTGAAGGAATGAAAGGGCATCTGCTGCTCCTGGGCAAGACAGGCGCCAAAGTGATCTACATCCTGGCAGATTCCATTCTATCCCGCAGTAAGGGAAGGAAGCTGCTGAATAAATGCCGGCTGGAGAGTATTCGCGGAACTCTCCATATGATTCTTAACCGGAAGAGGGAATCCGCAGCGGGGTGAGGGGAGGACGCGCGATGACCAATTTTGAGTGGGGCACCAAAATCAATAGTCTGCCATACGGAATGCTCTATCTCGTAACTGCACTGTTCCTCGGAACAGCCGTCATCTTCCAGCCGGTCATCGCAGTAGCAGCCGTATTCTTCATTCTGCTGCTGGTTGCCTCCCTGTCACGCCCCGAGCTGATCAGCTATTTCGTTCTGCTGACCACGGCGGTCTCGATTAACTTCTTGTACAGCGGGAGTATGTTCGGTATTGAGATCCTGTCGCTCTATAAGCTGGTTATTCTGATGCTGCTGGTGCCGTGTATCCTGGTCAATGGCCTCAGGTTCAAGCTTAGCCCTCCCTTATGGGCGATGCTGGCCCTGATTCTGCTCACCTTCAGCTTCTCCATCTGGCTGCCGGAGATGAGCACATCGATTGCGGTCAAAGCCTTCATCGGACTGTCTCTGCCCTTCGTACTTCTGCTGATCAACTGGAAGAAGGAGGTTGCCGAGAAGCAGATCCGGATCATTACCTTGCTGCCGCTGGTCAGCATGCTGATAGGCGTGGTGCTGCAAGCTGCGAATATACATTCACTGGTAGCCGTGGAGTTCACAGGTGCGGTTCGGGTGCAGGGGGCCAACATTCCGCCTCACCTGGCGATGCTGGCCTTCATGGGAGTAGCGATCGCGTTCATCGAGATCAAGCGCAGCACGCAGCATATCCGGTTCAATTACATCATGCTGGGGCTGAATTTCTTCATTTTGGTGATTACAGGCACGCGCGGGCCGATTCTTGCCCTGGTGCTGATGGTGCTCTATTACTTCTATGACATCTCCCGCGCTTTTCTGAAGGGCAAGAAGAAGTACCTGATCCCGCTGCTGTGCTCGCTGCTGGTCATCACCGCGGCGGTATATATGCAGCTCGACAACCTCAAGAAGCGCTCCTTCGAACGGACGACCGAGACGGGAATTGACCTGTCGGGGCGGGCGGAGGCCTGGGAGTACTTCCTGAACAAGGCGGCGGATTCGCCGCTTGCGGGACGGGGGCTTGGGGCAGTGACGGTGGCGAATGACGGAACGCTCTACGGAGGGTTCGTGGTTCCGCATAACGAATATATCCGCTTTTATTACGATGGGGGATACGTTGGGGCCATCCTGCTGCTGCTGTCCTTGCTCGCTGTGTTTCTTATGGTATACAGAGTTCTTTTGCCGGCGGTCAAACCTTATTATTTGCTCTTTATTGCAGCATTTCTGATCTATTCTTTCACGGATAACACGCTGTCGACGGTCCAATTCATCATCCCGTTCTGTTGGTACCTGAACTGCCTGTACCGATCTTCACAGCTGGCCGATTCCCCACAAAAAGAAGTGATACGATGAACCAAGTGAACATGTTCGATGTCAATTTCGATAACTATGATTTCATGGACCTGCTGGATTATATCGACAGAACCATTCAGGAGAGGAACCAGTCCTACATCCTGACCTGCAATGTCGATCATGTGATCAAGCTGCGCAAGGACAAAGAGTTCCGGGAAGTATACTCCGAAGCAGGTGCCGTAGTCGCGGACGGGATGCCGCTGATCTGGGCGTCCAAGATGCTCGGTAAGCCGCTGAAGCAAAAGGTGTCCGGCGCTGACCTGTTCAGCCGCCTGGGCAATGCGTTCGAGCAAAGGCAATACCGGTTGTTCTTCCTCGGTGCTGCCGAGGGTGTGGCGGAGCAGGCTACGAAGAATCTGAAGGCCGCCTTCCCTGGCATCAATGTAGTGGGCTGTTACTCTCCTTCCTACGGCTTTGAGCACAACGAAGAAGAGAATCAGCGGATTATCCAGATGCTGACCGAGAGCCAGCCCGACATTGTATTCGTAGGGGTAGGCGCACCAAAGCAGGAGAAGTGGATCTATCGCCACTATACCTCTTATCAGGCGCCGGTCTCGATTGGCGTGGGCGCAACCTTTGACTTTCTGTCAGGCTCGGTGAAGCGGGCCCCGGATTTCATGCAGAGAACCGGTATGGAATGGCTCTGGAGGCTTAGCCAGGAGCCGGGCCGGTTATGGAAAAGATACCTTGTCGACGATGCCCAGTTCCTGGTGCTGCTGCTCAAGGAGATGCGCAAACGGGGTAAGGTGAAGAACAGCAGTACGGATTGAAGAAAGCGGCGAAAGACGGGAGGCAGGGAATGAAGATGCTAAGCAGAGATGAGAATAGTCTGAATCTTCCATCGGCACAGGCCGTGAAGTCGGCTGTAATGATGACCTTGATCTGTATCTCGGCGCTGGCCCTGCCGCTTGCGATCGGCTTCGCCAGTGCGAACCTGAGCGCGTCGAATAGCCTGCAAGGCATCATTCTGGCAGGTATCCTCTTTCCGGCCTTGCTGCTGGCCCTGCTGAATACACGGATGCTCATCCCGTACACGCTGCTGATCTGGGCGGTTGCCCCGGAGCTGCGGCGGATTGCGGACTGGTACGAAGGCGTGTATCACTCCGTCTCCCTGCTCAGTCTGGCCCCGCTGCTGACCGGAGCGACCTTAGCTATTCCGGTGCTGCGGGAAATTCACCGGATTCGCAAGTCCTCCACCCGGATTATACTGTTGTTCTCCGTCGCACTGGCCTACGGCACATTGATCGGTCTGGCGAAGAACGGCATCGGCTCGGTATACGATCTGGCGAATTACATCGTACCGCTGCTGCTGATTCCTTTCTTCGCGGTCACGCCGTTTAAGCCGAAGGATATTGACCGGCTGCTGTACGCTTTTGCCAACATTGCCGTGCTGGTTGCGGTCTACGGGATCGTGCAGTATCTGACCGTTCCTCCCTGGGATGCCTTCTGGATGCGGAATGCCGATATGATGTCCATCGGGACTCCCTATCCGCTGGAGATCCGGGTCTTCTCGACCCTGAACTCTCCGGGCCCGGCAGCAACCTTCCTGGTCTTCGCTCTGGTGCCGATGATTCTGGAGAAAAGATGGCAGGGTACCCTGCGCTGGCTCGGTGTTCTGCTCGTAGTGGTCTGCCTGCTGACTACGCTCGTCCGGTCCGCCTGGCTGGTCCTGCTGGTGATGCTGCTGGTCTACATCGCTTCCTCTCCCTCCAAGGGTAAATGGAAGACGTTACTGCAGCTCGCCTTCGTGGCAGCCGCGCTGTTCTGGATCGTGCCGAAGCTCCCTGGAGCAGAGGGGCTGGTGGCCCGGATGGAGACCCTCACCTCGGTGCAGGAGGATCATTCCTACAATGAACGCCTCAGCCTCTGGACCAACATGCTGCCGATGGTGGCAGGCAATCCGGTAGGGCAGGGGATAGGCAGTGTAGGCCAGGGCACCAAGCTTGGCAACGGCGGAGAGCTGGGGGAATACGGCAATATGGATAACGGCTTCATCGCGCTGCTGCTGACCTTCGGCGTACTGGGCGCATTGTTCTTCTTCGGGGCACTCGGTGCGGTCATCAAGGAGATCGGCGCCAGAGTCACCCGCAGGAATGAACTTCAGCCTTACGCCAGACTGGCGCTGGCGGCGTGGATGGGAGCTGTAGCCAGCCTGATATCGGATAACGGCTTTCCCGGTCTTAAGGGGTATCTGATCTGGATGCTGATCGGACTTGGCCTCAGCGCCAAGGAGCTCACTCAAAGCAGAAAGAAGGGACTACCGCATGCAGCAGTCAAGCGCCAAATCACTACCCGCTAACCGGGTATGGTCCACCTTCCGGAGGTTCACGAAGAGTAAGGACAATAGCTCGGCTGCTGTCAAAACGATGTTCGTCAGCGTGCTGATCCTGCTGGTCAATATGCTGACCGGCGTACTGACCGCCCGTTATCTCGGCCCGTCAGGCCGGGGGGAGCAGACAGCGATGGTGAACTGGTCGCAGTTCCTGGCCTTCAGCATGAGCTTCGGCATTCCCTCGGCGCTGATCTACAACGCCAAGAAGAATCCGCAGGAAGCCGGGGTACTGTACCGGATCGCCCTGCTGATCGGACTGACGTTCGGAACCATTGCGATGACAGTCGGAATACTGGTGCTGCCTTATTGGCTCGGGTCGTTCAGTCATGAGGTAGTGGTCTTCGCCCAGTGGTCGATGATTCTCTGCCCGCTGATTGTGGTGTCGCAGATCAACAACGCGGCCTTCCAGTTCAGAGGGGATTACAAGACCTTCAACTGGATGCGGTACCTGGTGCCGCTGCTGACACTGGGAGCCATCGGAATTCTGATCCTGACCGGTTATATGAATCCTTATACAACTGCACTGGCTTATCTGGTTCCGTCGGTTCCGCTGTTCATCTGGATGACCATCCTGCTGCTGCGGACCTACAAGGTCAAGCTCCGGGATTCCTATCTTAATTTCAAAAGATTGTTCACCTATGGTCTGGGCTCCTACGGAAACGATCTGCTCGGACAATTCTCGGTATACATAGACCAGATCATCATTGCCGGATTACTGAGACCGGCAGATCTGGGGCTCTATGCGGTAGCGGTAAGCCTGTCGCGTATGGTGAATTTCTTCGCGAATTCGATCACGGTGGTGCTGTTCCCGAAGGCCTCCGAGATGTCGAAGGATGAAGCGGTTGCCCTTACCTTCAAGGCTTTCCGGATCAGTACTACCTGTACTCTGCTTGGAGCAGTGTTCCTGATGCTGGTAGCGCCTTTTGTCATCCCGCTGCTCTACGGCAAGGATTTCAACACCGCGCTAACCGTGTTCCGCCTGCTGCTGCTGGAAGTAACCATCAGCGGCGGGACGCTGATTCTGGCTCAGGTGTTCATGGCGCTGGGCAAGCCGAAGTTCGTATCTATCCTGCAGGGGGTCGGCCTGATCCTGGTGATTCCGCTGCTCTTCCTGCTGGTGCCGAAGTTCGGATTGTTCGGAGCCGGGGTGGCTATGCTCTCATCAGCTGTGCTGCGGTTCCTGTTCATTATTCTCAATATCAGGTACAACCTGAAGGTTAAGCTTCCGCGGTTGCTCATTAACGCCCAGGACCTTCAGTGGATGAAGACGACGATGAATTCGTATATTCGTAAGAAGCCTATGGATGTGTAGGCAGTTAAGGGTTCGATTCAAGCGTTTTGAGTAATCTCAAATGTTTTGTATTTGATTCAGCGAGCCGAGAACACGAGGTGAGCCCCTTATCTGCTTAAAAAACCATGGGATGGTGTTGGAGAAGCGGAGGGGAAGTTTGGAGCTGTAGGAACGAAGTATCCGCCTTTGTTCTCTGATTTCACCCGCTAACAGCGGTCCAATCAAGGAAATCAGAGAACAACAGCGGCCAGAAGCCCAAACATTCCCCGCAGCGACGACACACACCAGACCATATAAGGAGGATACCTATCATGGATTCAGTAACAAGCGTGCTTGGCGGCCGGGGCAGTTACCCGATCTCGGCAGTCATCATTGCCCAGGACGATGAAGTTCGGATATCCAAAGCGATTCAGTCCTGCCGGTTATTCGCCGATGAGGTGGTTGTAATCGACGGAGGAAGCAAAGACGGGACCGTAGGGCTATCCGAGAGCCTGGGATGCCGGGTGTATGTCAACCCATGGCCCGGATATGCGAAGCAAAGGGAATTCGGAGTGGAACGTGCCATCCATGATTGGGTCTTCCTGATTGATACCGACGAAGTGGTCAGCGAGGAGCTGGCCCGGGATATCCTGGAGCGCAAGCCGGGACTGACCGATGCTACGGTGGCGTTCTCGCTGTACCGGATTGGCGATTTCCTCGGCAAATGGCTGGATAAAGGCGAGTACCTGGTGCGGCTGTATAACCGCAAGGAATACGGTATCCGCAACTCTCTGGTGCATGAGATGCCCGAGGTGTCCGAGGAGCGGACGGTGAAGCTGAACGGAACGCTGTGGCATCAAGGCTTCCGCAGCATCAACGACCATGTCGCCCGGTTCAACAAATACACCGATCTGGAAGCAGAGAGCGCGTTCGCCAGCGGCAAGCCGTTCAAGCTGAGCCACCTGCTGCTGCGTCCGCCGGCACGGTTCCTGCAGAAGTATTTCCTGCATGGCCTGTTCAAGAAAGGCATCTCGGGCTTCGCAGTATCCGTCTTCTGGGTGATGTATGAATTCATGGTCGGCTTCAAGCATTACGAATTGCACAGCGCAGGCAGGCTGGCCCGGCACAACGAAGCAGGCCAGGCCGAGAAGGAGAACAAGGGGGAGAGAAGCTATGTCGTACAATGACGGACTCAACATTATGACGACCGGCCTCAGCTGGCCCTCGTTACAGCCCGGAGGACTGAACACCTATTTCAAATCCGTGTGTGAACAGCTCTCTTCACGGAACCGGGTGCATGCCCTGATTTGCAGCCAAGAAACGCCGGAGACGCCGCAGGAACTGATCATCCACAATGCCGGTGATCCGAAGGAGACGATCTGGAAGCGCAAGGATGCCTTCCAGCGCAAGGCGGCCTCCCTGATGGGGGATGGCAGCGGGCGGATTGATATCCTCTACACCCACTTCGCGCCTTACGGCATCGGGCCGGCGATTGAAGCGAAGAAACGCGGAATTCCGGTGGTGATGACCTTCCACGGCCCCTGGAACGAAGAGATGAAGATCGAAGGTCAAGGCATCAAGCATAAGGTCAAAACAACGATTGCCAAATCGATAGAACATAAGGCTTACAAGCTGGCCGACAAATTCATCGTCCTCAGCGATTACTTCCGTAACCTGCTGCACGAACTGCACGGTGTACCGCTGCACAAGATTACGGTCATTCCGGGAGCGGCGAATGTCGAGCGGTTCACCCCCGCCCCGAACCGGCTGGCGGTCCGCCGGACGCTGAATCTGCCGGAAGGCGCAACCACGGTCCTGACGGTCCGCAGACTGATGAACCGGATGGGGCTGCTGCAGCTGCTGGAAGCCTGGAAGCAGGTGGCGGAGCGGTTCCCGAACGCGATTCTGCTGATCGGGGGCAAGGGCCCGCTGCGCGGGGAGCTGGAAGAGCGGATCGCTGATTATGGGCTGGGCAACAAGGTCCGCCTGCTCGGCTACATTCCCGATCATGAGCTGGCCTCCTATTATCAGGCAGCGGATATGTTCGTTGTTCCTTCCCAGGCGCTGGAAGGCTTCGGCCTGATCACCGTTGAGGCTTTGGCCTCGGGGCTGCCGGTGATGGCTACGCCGGTCGGCGGCAACAAGGAGATCCTCCAGGGCTTCCGGCCAGAGCTGCTGTTCAAGAGTGCAGCCAGCGAGGATATGGCGGAAGGCATGATTCATATGTTGAGCAACCGAAAGCTGCTGCCGGGCCGGGACGAATGCCGGAATCATGTGCTGGAGAAGTATACCTGGCAGCATGTGGGCGACAGGATTGAGTCTGTATTCCTCGAAACCTTGGGAAAGGGTGTGAGCGTAGGATGATCAAAGTCGCTTATATCGACCACACCGCCAAATGGAGCGGGGGCGAGGTCGCCCTGTTCAACATCCTCACCAACATCGGTGAGCAGATTGAGCCGCTGGTGATCCTGGCGGAGGAAGGCACGCTGGCGGAACGTCTGCGGGAGAAGGGCATCGATGTCCGCATTATCCCGCTGGATGAGAGCATCCGCAGCCGCGGCCGCAATACCGTGAACCTCGGGGCTCCGGCGGCTGCGATGAAGCTGCTGGCTTACGGACGCAAGCTGGCTCCGCTGCTGAAGGAGGAGAAGGTGGATTGTGTGCATACCAATTCCCTGAAATCGGCCTTTTACGGAGCCGTCGCCGCCAAAAAAGCAGGTGTGCCGCTGATCTGGCACATCCGGGACCACATCGGGGCGCCTTATCTGAAGCCGGTTGTCGCCAAGGCGATCCGGCTGCTGTCACGCCTGCTGCCGAACGGGGTCATTGCCAATTCCCACTCCACGCTGAATGCCCTGGAGCTGCCGCGCTCGAAGAAGACGCTGGTCGTCTACTCGGCCTTCGCCAAGGCCATCGGCGAAGGAATCGGCCGGCGGGAGCGGAAGGACTTCAACGTCCTGCTGGTCGGGCGGCTCGCCCACTGGAAAGGCCAGCATATTGTGCTGGAAGCGGCCAAGGCCTTCAAGCAGGACAGCCGCGTGAAATTCTGGCTGGCCGGTGACGCCCTGTTCGGGGAGGAAGAATACAAACAGGAATTAATCAAGCAGATGCAGCAAGATGACATCACCAATGTCAGCCTGCTGGGTCATGTGGATGATATACAAGGACTCATGAACCAAGCGGATTTATTGATTCATACGTCGATCACTCCTGAGCCGTTCGGCCAGGTCATCGTCGAAGGCATGGCGGCCGGACTTCCGGTGATTGCCTCCAATGAAGGCGGACCGGTAGAGATCGTAGTTCCTGGTGAGACAGGACTGCTGATCCAGCCCGGAGATGCTACTGTACTTGCAGACTCCATCACCTGGATGCTGAACCATCCCGAAGAGCGTAGACGGATGGCGGACAATGGAATGAGACGGGTGAAAGAGCATTTTGTCATCGAGAACACGGTCAAGGATATTGTCGCTTACTACAAAGGTCTGCTGGCAGTTACCTGACCTTCCCGCTCCATAATGCTTAAGGCTTGCATCATATCTGTCTCTAGCCATGCGTGTACTGCTTAATGATGCTGCTCCATAAAACTTTGAGGATGATTCACATGAAAATTGCGATCGCGCACGATTATTTAATCCAGATGGGCGGGGCGGAACGGGTGGTGGAGGTTTTTCATCACATGTATCCGGAAGCTCCGATCTTCACAACGGTTTTTAACGGAAGCCGCCTGACCGATAACCTCAAAGATGCCGATATCCGGGCCTCCTGGCTGCAGAAGATTCCGGGAGTGAAGCGTAACTTCAAAGGGGTGCTCCCGCTCTACCCCATGGCTGTCCGCGATTTGGACTTCAGCGGGTATGATATCGTTCTTAGCTCCAGCAGTGCTTTTATGAAAAGCATCCAGGTGCCCGAATCCACCTTCCACCTGTGCTACTGTCATACGCCGATGCGTTTCGCCTGGGACTATGACACGTACATGGAGCGGCAATCGAATTCAGGTTTATTCAAAAGACTGCTCAAGGTGTATATGCAGCGGCTCAAGAACTGGGACCAGCGCACCTCCAAAAATGTGAACCAGTTCGTCGCCAACTCCTCGGTCGTGAAGACGCGGATTCAGAATTATTACCACCGGGATTCCGATGTGATTTTCCCGCCGATCAATACGGCCCGCTTCACCAGCTCCCCGAGCATTGGAGATTATTATCTGATTGTCTCGCGGCTGGTCTCCTACAAGCGGATTGATCTGGCGGTGGAGGCGTTCAACCGTAACGGGCTTAAGCTGTATATTGTCGGGGACGGACCGGACCGTAAGCGTCTGGAAGGCATGGCCAAAGGGAATGTATCGTTTCTGGGCCGGCTGGAGGATGAGGAAGTCACAGGGCTGATGTCCCAGTGCCGGGCGTTTGTTTTTCCCGGGGAAGAGGATTTCGGCATCACGCCGCTGGAGGCGAATGCTGCTGGAAGACCGGTCATTGCCTATCAGGCCGGGGGAGCGCTGGACACGATTATTCCATACGTTAACGGCGTGTTTTTCCAGCACCAGGAAGTTGATGATTTGCTTAAGGCCATTGATGAGGTGGAGTCCTATGCGTGGGATATCGACCAGATTATGGGCCATGCACGCAAATTCGATGAGCAGGCGTTTATGGTTCAGTTCAAGCAGTATGTAGAACAGGCCTACGTCAATTTCCTAAAAGGAGGATGAAAGTATGAAACTCGCAGTGATTGGTACCGGCTATGTAGGACTTGTATCAGGCGTATGCTTTACCCTAAATGGAAATCATGTCATCTGTGTGGATAAGGATGAGGAGAAAATCAATAAGCTGAACCGGATGGAATCTCCCATCTATGAGCCGGGCATTGAGGCCCTGATCGAAATGAATCTGCGCGAGGGCCGGCTGAGCTTCTCGTCCGATCTTCAGGAGTCGGTCCGCCGCTCCGATATCGTCATTCTTGCCGTGGGTACACCTTCCTTGCCGGGCGGCGAAGCCGACCTGAGATATATTGAAGGAGCGGCTGCTGAGATTGCACAGGCGATGGAAGGCTACAAGATTATTATGACCAAGTCGACCGTCCCTGTTGGCACTAATGAGCGTATCCGCCAGCTGATCTCCTCCCTCACGAATCATCCCTTCGATATCGTCTCTGCGCCTGAATTCCTCCGTGAAGGCTCTGCCATCCGCGACACGCTTCATCCCGACCGGATCGTCATCGGACTGGATAATCCGGCCCTTGAGCCAACGATGCGCGAGCTTCATCAGGGCTTCACAGAGAATGTATTCGTCACGGATATCCGCAGCGCCGAGATGATCAAATATGCCTCGAATGCTTTTCTGGCGACAAAGATCTCCTTCATTAATGAGATTGCCAACATTTGCGAAAAGGTAGGAGCAGATGTCACCGAAGTCGCAGGCGGCATGGGGATGGACCAGAGAATCGGTTCGACCTTCCTGCAGGCCGGTATCGGTTATGGCGGCTCCTGCTTCCCGAAGGACACCAATGCGTTGATCCAGATTGCCGGTAACGTGGATTATGAGTTCAAGCTGCTCAAATCCGTCGTTGAAGTCAATAAAGGCCAGCGCTTCATGATTATCTCCAAGCTGCATGAATCGCTTGGCAGCCTGCGCGGCGCGGTCATCGGCATCTGGGGGCTTGCCTTCAAGCCCAATACCGATGATGTCCGCGAGGCCCCGGCCCGTGAGATTGTTGAGGCGCTGGTAGCCGAAGGCGCCATCGTGAAGCTGTATGATCCGATTGCGGCCGATAACTTCCGCAAGGAATACGATCACCCGCAGCTCCGCTGGTGCGGACTGGCGGAAGAGGCTGCCGAGGGCAGCGATGCTGTCTGCCTGCTGACCGACTGGAGCCAGTTCAAGGAGATCAACCTGCACCAGCTCGCCGGAACCATGCGCCGCCAGGTGCTGATCGACGGCCGCAACGTCTATAGCAAAGAGCAAATCGAAGGCACCGGCCTCGAGTACATCTCTGTCGGCCGCCCGCAGATGGGCGGGCTTAGCGGATTCTCCGCCAGCGTGGCTGGCGCGGTGTAAGGCCGGCTCAGCCTTGCTGAACGCGCCACGCCGGGGGTGGTCTGCGCGGTGAAATAAGAGGTATAAATCCCCTTGAATGCGCCGAAAGTGGGCTGCGCGGTGAAAAGAGAGGGATAAATCCCCTTGAATGCGCCGAAAGTGGGCTGCATGGTGAAATGAAGAGCATTAGTGCCCCTGATTTCTCGAATGTTGGCTAAATGAGCAAATGAAGAGCACAAGTGCCTGTACTTAAACTAACCAGCTTCTGCCGCCGCAAACTTATGCGGCGAGCCCTTGGCACAAGAGTCTTGAATTCCGGTCTTGAATTCCATTGTCTTGGATTCTCTTGTCCTATACTCTTGTTCTTTCCAGCCGCTAACTCAGCGGTGACGCCTTGGAACAAGCGGCACTTAAGAGTCTTTGAGCCTCTGAGCCTTTGAATCTTTCGCCGCTGGAACAATATAGCGGCAGCCCGGCCCCCTTGCCGCTACAACAAGCGGCAATACCCGGATCTTTAGCCGGGAGCTTCGCCTGCGGGCGAAGCGGATATAAAAAGTAAAGCCGGTTATGAAATGGAGTGGAGAGGAATTTTGGAGCTGTAGGAGCGTTAGCGTCCGCCTTTGTCTCCGGATGTTATCTGCTGCAAGCAATATAATCAACAACATCTGGAGACAACAGCGGCCGTAAGCCCAAAATTCCTTGCAGCGACCCTCATAACAGGCGGGATTTTAACACACAGCCGAAATAAGAAATACCCAATAACAATACGATACGGAGGGTTCACTATGAAACTAGTACTTCTATCAGGCGGCTCCGGCAAGCGGCTCTGGCCGTTGTCCAATGATTCACGCTCCAAGCAATTTCTGAAGGTACTGGCAAGTCCGGCAGGTGAACCGGAATCAATGGTACAACGGGTATGGAGACAGCTGGAGGAGAACGGCATGGCCGGGTCCTCTTATCTGGCGACCGGACGCAGCCAGGTGGAGATGATCCAGAGTCAGCTCGGCAGCGAGGTGCCGATCATCGTGGAGCCGGAGCGGCGGGATACCTTCCCGGCCATTGCGCTGACGGCGGCCTATTTGTATTCCATCGCGGGGGTGTCTCCAAGCGAGACCGTGGCGATTCTGCCGGTGGACCCATACGTGGAATCCTCCTTTTTCGAAACGGTGCTGCAGCTGGAGAACACCATGCTGGTGAGCGGGGCGAACCTGGCGTTGATGGGCGTAGTTCCCGAGCATGCTTCGGAGAAATACGGCTACATTATTCCAACCGGCGCAGATGCGGGAGCGAATGGTTATCTGCAGGTCAGCCACTTTCAGGAGAAGCCGGACCGTGTGCAGGCCGAGGAGCTGATCAGCCAAGGCGCGCTCTGGAACTGCGGGGTGTTCGCCTTCCGTCTGGGTTACCTGCTGGATATCCTGCAGCGCAAAGGATTGCCGCTGAATTACGAGGAGCTGCAGAAGCAGTATAAGCTGCTGTCGTCCATCAGCTTCGATTATGAAGTGGTGGAGAAAGAGGAGAACATCGTCGTGCAGCCGTACGCCGGATTCTGGAAGGACCTGGGTACCTGGAACACCCTTACCGAAGAAATGAGCAGCAACCATGTCGGTAAAGGCTTCGTAACAGCAGACTCCGAAGGCACCTGTCTCATTAACGAGCTGGATATTCCGATTACCGTGATCGGGGCGAAGGATCTGATTATCGCCGCCAGCCCGGACGGTATTCTGGTGACGCACAAGACCGAGAGTCCGCGGATCAAGGAAGTGCTGAAGTCTTTTGAACAAAGACCGATGTACGAGGAACGCCGCTGGGGTCATTACAAGGTGATAGATTATGTGAAATATGATGAGGGCAACGAGGTGCTGACCAAGCGGATTTTCATCAATGAGGGTAAAAATATCAGCTATCAGCTGCATCACAAACGCAGTGAAATCTGGACCTTCGTCAGCGGGGAAGCCAGTATTGTCATCAATGAGAAGATGCATACGGTGAAGGCGGGAGATGTGGTGCGGATACCGGAAGGGACCAAGCATGCCATTCTTGCTCTTACCGATGTGGAGTTCATTGAGGTGCAGACGGGGTCGGAGCTGGTAGAGGAAGATAATATCCGTATTACTCTGGACTGGGAGGATATAGCGCTACATCAGTTCATTTCGTAGGTCTAACTTATCTATTTAACCATTTGTTACAGAATCAAAACAGGTACTCGGAACTATTTATTCGGAAAAATTCGCGTTTGCTCTACAAAAAAATTGCATAAAGACGATAATTTACGGTAAGAGGGATTGATCCTTCCAAAACGACAAAGGCAAACCTGATCGAAAGACAGGGACGCAAAGCTATAGGGCCTTCGCAAGAGTGGCAGCCTGGCTACCGAAAGGAAGAGAATATTGTGAAAACTTACCGTAAGTCTCGTTTGCTCTGCGCTGTGCTGTCGCTGGCCGTGGTATTGTCTGCTGTACCTGTGGGACTGGGAATCGCCCCTTCCACCGTCAAGGCTGCCTCCTCTGAAGGAGCGCCGGTGAACCCTAACGCCTCAGCGGAGGCGGTCAAGCTGCTGAATAATCTGTATGGTATCTCGGGAAATGGAATCATTACAGGCCAGCATGACTATTTCGAGAGTCCGGATGAGCTGAGCAACAAGCTGAAGGGAACAAGCGGACAATACGCAGCACTGCATGGTTATGAGCTGGGAGCAATCGGTGGGCAGAGTGAGAGCGGAGTAGCTGCACAACGCAAAAATATCGTCTGGAGTGCGACGAACTGGTCCAGAGCGGGCGGCATTGTCGCCATGACCTTTCACCAGAATCTGCCGGGCACCAAGTACGAATGGTCCAATGTGCAGAAGTCAATCACCCAGGCGCAATTTAACAAATACGTAACCCCCGGAACGCCAGAGTATAATGCGCTGATCACCGATTTGGATAAAGTAGCTGTCTCTCTGAAAAGCCTGCGGGATGCTAAGGTTCCGATCCTCTGGAGACCTTACCACGAAATGAACGGCGGCTGGTTCTGGTGGGGGAAGAAAGATAATTTTACATCCCTGTGGAATATTATGTATGACCGGTTCGTGAACGTTCATCAGTTAAATAATCTGCTCTGGGTATGGAACCCGAATGCGCCTAATGCAAACTCCGATCCCTATCCGCGGACTTATCCGGGTGCGGACAGAGTGGATGTGCTGGCAGCAGATATATATAATAACGACTACTCCAATAAATATCATGATGATCTGACCAGTCTGGCTGGCGGCAAACCGATCGGCATCGGCGAGAATGGTGAAATGCCGAACATCTCGAAGCTGAAGCTGAATCAGCAGAATTACGTGTTTATGATGAACTGGGGCAAGATGCTCTACGAGAATAACAGCACAGCTACGATCAAGAATTTTATGAATGACAGCTACACACTGACCCGTGACCAATATAAGGCCTGGTCTGCTCCGGCGGCGGCTCCTAAGCCAACCGCAACGCCGACGCCTACAGCAACGCCGACGCCGACACCGACACCGACGCCAACCGCAACGCCGACACCGGCGCCAACCGCAACACCGGCGCCAACCGTTGCGCCGAAGCCGGTCCCAACCTCCGGTGATCCGGAGAGTAAGCCTGCCCAGAATGGCTTGCTTGGAGAATACTTCAAGAACATGACGCTCTCGGGAACACCGGTTATGGTCCGTAACGATGATGTCATCAGCTTCAATTGGCGTCAGAGTACTCCTAATGCCGCACTCGGCGTAGATTACTTCTCGATCCGCTGGACCGGCCAGATTAAGCCGGCTTACAGTGAGAGCTATCAGTTCTATACTACATCGGATGACGGTATCCGCTTGTGGGTGAACGGTACAGCCGTCATTGACAGCTGGGTTAAGCAGAGCGGAACGGCCCGCACAGGAACCATAGCCTTGACTGCCGGGCAACTATACGATATCAAGGTAGAGTATTACGAGAATGCAGGCGATGCGAATGTCCATCTGATGTGGCAGAGCCCCAGCCAGGTGAAGGGAACCGTACCTTCAAGTGCACTTTTCTCCAGAGCAGGCAACACATCCATACCTGCTCCGGCTGCAACAGCAGTACCGACAACGGTACCAGCAGCGACAGCAGTGCCAGCACCGACAGCAACGCCGGCACCAGTAACGACACCAATGCCAACACCAGCACCAACACTGACGCCAGCACCGACACCAGTGCCTACGCCAACGCCGACAGCGGCTCCTGTTCCCGTTCCTTCTCCTACAGCAACACCGGTGGATCTGCCGGTAGAAGTCCCTGCTGCCAATGGGTTGTACGCGGAATACTTCAATAACATGACGCTATCGGGCGAACCCGCTGCAGTGCGCACCGATGCGGTGCTTGATTTCAACTGGCGCCAAGGCTCGCCGGATGCCGCTATCGGCGTAGACTTCTTCTCTGTCCGCTGGAGTGGCAAGATTAAGCCGCTGTACACAGAGACGTATCAGATTTATACCCATTCTGATGACGGTATCCGCGTACGGGTGAACGGTGAGCTTGTGATTGACAGCTGGGTGAAGCAGAGCGGCACCGAACGCATGGGCAGCATCAGCCTGACCGCAGGCGAGCTGTATGATATTCAGGTAGAGTATTATGAGAATCAAGGGGATGCAAAAGCGCGGCTAATGTGGCAGAGTCCGAGCCAAGCCAAAGGTACCGTTCCGGCAAGCGCGCTGTTCCTCCCGTCCGCTTCCTAAGCTCATAAGGTCCGCAGCTGTGTTCATCATTGGCGCTGTTACTGGTTAAGACGTTACAATTATAAATCCTGTAAGCCACTCTTAATGGCCCTGCTTACCAGCAGGGCTACTAAGCTATAGAAAGGCAGATAATCCGGGAGGCTTAACCTCCGGGGCCTGCCTGAGAGTGTGGCTGGAGAAAGGAGATTACATTGAACACTTACCGTAAGTACAGGCTATATACAACTATTTTTCCTCTAATCCTTATCCTTTCATTACTTCCATGGGGGGAAGGGCGCAGTCTGCCCGCAGCCGCCAAGGTTACGGCACCTGCCGCCCCCGCTCCCATAAAGCCCATTAATCCTTCGGCCTCCAAGGAGGCTTCCGCACTGTTAAGCTATCTTAGTAATCTTAGCGACAAGGGGATGATATCCGGCCAGCATGATTACCTGGAGAGCCCCGATGAATTCAATAATAAGCTCCGCACAACAAGCGGCCGCTATGCCGTTCTGCATGGCTATGAGCTGGGAGCCATAGGCAACCAGTCTAAGGAGACCATTGCCAGACAGCGTCAGGCTGTCGTGGACAGCGCCATACGATGGCATGAGGGCGGCGGCATTGTCGCCATGACCTTCCATCAGAATCTGCCGGGAACCGCGCCGGTATGGACCAATGTGCAGAAGCCGCTTAGCCAGGATCAATTCAAGCAGTACGTCACTCCCGGAACGCCGCAGTATAAGGCTTTGGTTGCTGAGCTGGATGAAGTGGCCAAGTATCTGGGTGAGCTGCGCGATGCCGGAGTTCCGGTGTTATGGCGGCCCTATCATGAAATGAACGGCGGCTGGTTCTGGTGGGGGCAGAAGGATGACTTTGCGAAGCTCTGGGACCTGGTCTATGACCGCATGGTGAAGACGCATAAGCTGAACAATCTGCTGTGGGTGTGGAATCCGAATGCCCCCAACAAGTCGTCTGAGCCGTATGCCGCCTATTTTCCCGGCACCGCCAAGGTGGATATTCTGGCCGCCGACATTTACGACAATGATTTCAAGCAGTCTTATTATGACAGCCTCCTGAAGCTTGCAGGCGGCAAACCAATAGGCATCGGGGAGAGCGGAGAGCTTCCAGACCCTGTCATCATGTCTCAAAAACAAAGCAAATGGGTATATACGATGACATGGGGCAAGATGCTGGTGGAGAATAATCCGCCCGTAAAAATCCAAAGCTTCATGAATCATAAATACACGGTATCGCGGGAGGACTATAAGCTCGCGGTGGGTACCAAAACGCATGCGGCGGCTGTAAGCTCAAGGAACGGCCTGAGGGGCCAGTATTATGGCAATATGGACCTGTCCGGCACACCGCTGCTTACCCGTAACGACAGCACCCTTCAATTCAACTGGCATGGCAATTCACCGGCCTACGGCCTGCCCAAGGATGCATTCTCGGTACGCTGGACCGGGACCCTTAAGCCTCTCTACAGTGAAAAGTATACGTTCACCGCTTCTTCGGATGACGGCATCCGCGTATGGATCGGCGGCAAGCTCCTGATCGACAGCTGGAAGAATCAGAGCAGCACGGGCAAGGAGGGCAGCATCACACTTTCTGCAAATACCCCCTACGCCATCAAGGTAGAGTATTACGAGAACCGCGGGGATGCCAGCGTCAGTCTGATGTGGAGAAGCCAGAGCCAGAAGCAGATGATAATTCCCCAGAGTGCACTGACGCTTCCTTAAGGAAGCTCCGCAGCAGAAGAAGCGTAACGTTATCCCGGTACAGCATAGAATTCCGGAAGAAAGCGAGGACAAGGGAATGAGGACTAGAGTTCAAAAGAAACCCGGTAAATATCTCCACAGGCTACTAAAATTTGCAGCACTGATCATCTTGGTTCTGTTGTCCGTCTCTATCTTCGGAGATTACGGGACGAAGGACGGTGAAGCGGATGTAGATCTGTCTTCATTGTCAGCGGCTAAGGATGCCGGTCCTGAGATGCCGGAAGGAACGGTTCTATGGAAGCTTGGCAAGCATGACGGCTCTGCCGATGAGTTCAAGGCGGCAGGGTCAAACGGGGTGAAGAAGACGCTCAGCATAGCCTCAACCACTGCCAGGTCGGCAGAGCTGAAGTCCCTTCCCTCCGGCCTGCACGGGGAGACCAACCCGGAGCTGCGGATTCAGTATGAGCTGGATAAGATCCCGGAGCACGGGGTCTTATTTCGCGTCAGCATTATCGATGCGTACAAATCCGTACCCCAGATGAGCGTATTCTCCAACGCTCAGCTCTCAGGCATCATTCAGATCGCCGGGATTGCCGGAACAGGCAGCAAATACGACTTCCGCAAAACCTATGAGCTGTACATTCCCAAAGAGCAGCTCATCAGCGGCACCAACGAGCTGACGCTGCGGACGGCCAGGGGAATCTATTCCTCAGAAGCTGAGGATAAGTACAACTGGTGGACATGGGATAATCTCAGTCTGGAGGCGCTGAAGTCTCCGATTAAGGAGCCGATTCACGGCAGCTATACGGTGACCGGGACGGTGGTCAATAACAAGCAGTTTTATTTTGACGAGGGGGCGGTTACGCATCTGCCCTATATTATGAAGTGGCTGGGCGTAGCCTACAGCGGCAATATCATGCGAACCAGCTGTGCCAGCGATGTGGGCCGTTCCTGTGAGAAGATGGAGGAGTACTATAAGGTCCTGAAGGATTACAATATGCAGGCCGTAGCGCTCTATCTGTACACAGGCGATATCAAGCTGAAGGCGGACGGAACGCTGCCGGAGGATGCGGAGAAGAAGCTGACGGATTATTTCCAGAAGTACAGCCCGTACTTCCAGTATTACGAGGTGGATAACGAACCGGGCCTGTTCAACCGTTCCAAAGCGGTCAATCTGGCTATAGCCGAGTGGCTGAACAGCAAGGGTAAGACAATCGCGCCTCATTTGCAGACGGTTGCACCCGGATGGGCCTACTGGCCGGGCTACAGCGAAGATTCGTGCGGCAACCAGAAGGGGCCCGTGAAGCAGTGCGGAGACCCCGACGGCTGGGAACGCGACCCGAAGCAGCGCGATGAGCTGGAGGCGGTAACGGATCTGACGAATGGCCATTCTTATGGCGATTCCTATATTTTCGGTCAGGGCGGGAGCTTCACGGAGAACCTGAAGACCTTCGGGGGATCGGTAGACGGGCTTAGCAAAAAAATGCTCGCCACCGAGTTCGGCACCTCGGACTCCCATGTGGACGCGTATCAATACGGGGCCAAGGAGCGGACCTCGGCGGTGTTCGACCGGATTATGCGGGCACATATCGGCTATGCCGATATGTTCGTGCAGCATGCCGCCTTCTTCAAGAATTTCAGCCTGTTCAAATACGGCTTCAATCTGGAGGATCACGATCCGGCGGCTACAGAGATTTACTACACGAAGGAAGGCGAAGAATCCCGCGTCAGTATCATGCGCAGGCTGGATCTGGCTTATGCCACACACGGTGCTCCGCTGACCTATCAGATCAGCAATAAGGAGGAGCTGAAGGATAAGCTGGTCTATGTAAGGGCCGTGGACACCTCCACGCTTGAGCCGCTGGCGGGCAGCAAGGCGACATCCAACAAGGTGCTGGTGAACTTCGTCAATTTCGAGAAGACCGAGCAGACCGTTAAGGTCAAGGTCACTATGCCGAAGAAAACGGTGTACGAAGGAGAACGGTTCGGCAAGGGTGACACTTATGAGGAGGCCCGCAGTTACGTAACCGGCAGAGCCGCTTCGCCGGAGCTGGAATTCACGGAGACGCTGGCTCCGGGAGAAGGCGTGCAGTACATTCTGGAGCCTTCCTCCGAGGTAGCGGATACGGCGCCGCAGGGCCTGAAGGCGACTGCTATCAAGGGATTATCGATGCATCTGAACTGGCTGGAAGCCCCCGGAGCAAGCTATGAAGTGCTCCGGGCGGACGGCCCGGACGAGAAGCTGAAGGTCATCGCTACAGCGGTTAAGGGAACGGAGTATAACGACAGCAAGCTGAAGGAAGGCACACTTTATACTTATGCTGTAAGAGTGTCCGGCTCTGGTGTGATGTCAGAGAAGACACAGATTACAGCAACCGGACTTGTCCCGCTGGACCGGGCAGGCTGGAAGGTGACGTCCAGTGTGAGTAAGGAGGCTTCCAATCCGGCAGGTGCCATTGACGGAGACCGGCGGACCCGCTGGGATACGGTCAAGCATCAGGCCTCGGGGGAGTACTTCCAGATTGATCTGGGCGCCGAACATACGGTAGAAGCTATAGATATGGATTATCCTTTATCACCATATGACTATCCGCGCGGCTACATTGTGCAGGTATCCGATGATGCCAAGAGCTGGAGACAGGTCGCAGCAGGCAAAGGCCAGCTGGGGAAGACCAAGATTACGTTTGCCCCGGTCAAGACCCGGCATATCAAGATTACCCAGACAGGCTCCGGCGGCAACTATTGGTCTATTCAGGAGCTGCAGGTGTATTCAAGAGAATGAAGGACGGCATAATAACCTCCGTGGTATTCAGCCCACCGGGGTTTTTTTCTGTCGTGGAATCATAAACATTACTATAAAATACATGGGGCTAAGGCGGATACCCGGCTCCGGGGAAGGTGTGAACCGGTTCATGACTCATCTTGCAGATCAAATCATCCTGCTGCTGGCGGCTTTGCTGCTGATCGCCGTGCTCTCCACCAAATTCTCCACCCGTTTTGGCATGCCTGCTCTGGTCCTGTTTATTGCGGCAGGCATGATACTCAGCCATTTTATTTATTTCAACAATGCTTCGCTCACACAGATTGCCGGCATTTTTGCTCTGGTGGTGATTCTGTTTGAGGGCGGCATGCAGACGAGTATGAAGGATATTCGCCCGATTCTCAAGCCGGCGTTATCGCTGGCTACACTCGGAGTGCTGCTGACTACAATGATCGTTGGTATTTTTGCCAAATTCGTACTCGGTGTACCCTGGGCGGAGAGCTTCCTGTTCGGGGCCATTGTCGGCTCCACAGATGCGGCGGCGGTATTCTCCGTACTGGGCGGCAAAAATATCGATAAACGGTTAACCTCGACGCTTGAAGCCGAATCCGGCAGCAATGATCCGATGGCTGTATTCCTTACTGTGTCGCTGATTGAATGGGTGCAGCACCCGGATACCGCAGTGTTGAGCCTGGTGCTGTCGTTCTTCTGGGAGATGGGGGTAGGGCTGCTGGTCGGAATCATCATTGGCAAGCTGGCGGTGTATCTGATTAACCGGATAAATCTGGACTCCACCGGGCTGTATCCGGTCATGGCGGTCGGCTTCGCAGTTCTGACTTACGGGGTCTCGGCCATGGTACACAGCAGCGGGCTGCTTGCCGTCTATGTCATGGGGCTGGTGCTGGGGAATTCCGAACTGATGTACCACCGCACCATTATGAACTTCAATCATGGCTTTGCCTGGATGATGCAGATTGCCATGTTCATTCTGCTCGGGATGCTGGTCTTCCCGCAGGAGCTGGCGGCGGTGGCCTGGCAAGGGCTGCTGCTGTCTGTCATCCTGATGGCCCTAGCAAGACCGCTTGGCGTATTCCTCAGCCTGCTCGTGTCCCGGTTCTCCTTCCGTGAAAAGCTGCTAATCTCCTGGGCCGGGCTCCGGGGAGCCGTCCCGATTGTTCTGGCGACCTACCCGCTGCTCGCGGGGCTGCCGCACGGCAGGCTGTTCTTCAATGTCGTATTCTTCGTTGTCCTGACCTCGGCAGTGATTCAGGGAACAACGATTTCGCCTCTGGCCTCGCGGCTGAGGCTGGTGGGCCGGGAGCAGGCATCCCAGCCTTCATTAATGGAGCTGGTTGCGCTCGGGAAGACCGATTCCGAATTCAATCATATCGGAATTGACCGGCAGATGGCGATATGCGGCATGCAGATTGCAGAGCTCGGCCTGCCGGACGATATTCTGTTCACGGCCATTATCCGGAACAAGACGATCGTGACGCCGCATGGCAGCACGGTGATTGAACCTGGAGATACGGTATATGTGCTTAGCCCCAAGAGCAAACGGGAGGAGATGCGCGCCATCTTCCGCAGCGGCCTGGGGCGGGCGGCAGAGACGGATATCCCTACGGTATAAGGGACATCCTACGGGAGGATGTTAGCTTCTCTTCCGGTTTAGGTGATTTATGTCAATCCATGTGCTTTTCCAGAATTGTGATTCAAATTATAGGATAGGCTCCCGGAGGAGTGCTAGAATGTGCAGTACATCAAGGATGCAGGACATTAGATTGCAATACGGCAAAAAGTATGTTAAATTGTATATAGATTTAGAACGAGTCTAAATACAATAAGTTGTAAAATACACACTCCGGGAGGTTTTTTAAATGAGTACACAAGTTAACAGCCACACTGCACTGCATGCTGTTCTGAACCGTCAGACCGCGAACTGGACGTTGCTGGGAGTGAAGCTGCATCACTACCACTGGTATGTCAGCGGAACTCAATTCTTCACGCTGCATGAGAAATTCGAAGAGCTGTACAACGAAGCTGCGGGTTATGTGGATGAGCTGGCTGAACGGCTGCTCGCCATCGGCGGACGCCCTGCTTCCACCATGGCAGAGTACCTGAAGCTCTCCAGCCTGAAGGAAGCTGCCGGTGGTGAGAGCGCGAAGGAAATGGTGGCACAGCTGGTGCAAGACTTCGCTGCCGTAGCTGAAGAGCTGAAGCAGGGTATTACTAGCGCAGAGGAGGTCAGCGACCAGCCTACCGCCGATCTGCTGATCGGAATCCGGACAAGTGTAGAAAAGACAGCCTGGATGCTGAACGCTTACCTGGAAATATAAGAACGTATAGGTTTCACGCTATACGTTATCCTTCTATTTCTCGCTGAAACGGTACCGTCCTTTCAAAGGACGGCAATGCCGTTTCCACTTGCTTAATTCCGGCACAGGAAATATAGAAGAGCGCCCGCGTTACACATGCGGGCGCTCTTTGCTTAAAATATAAGAATTTATATGTTTCACACGATAACTTATCCTTCTATTTCTCGCTGAAACGGCACCGTCTTTTCAAAGGACGGCAATGCCGTTTCCGCTTACTTAATAAATACACCGCCAAAGGGCAGGGCCTCCCGCAGGAAGCGCTTGATAATGCCGTCTTCATTATTGTCGCGCTCGAAGCGTCTGCTCTGGCGTCCGGCCTGGAACAGCACAGGCCCGTGGCCGGTCATCTTCCAGTGATAGCTCATATGCTGGCTGGCGAGATGGTTGCCGTAGACCGTCAGCTCCAGCTTGGCGTTCTCAGGATAAGCGATAATGCTCCCGGCATCGACATACAGGGGATCGAAGGGATGGAGCTCGGCTTCGCAGACCGTGCCCTCCGTCAGAATGCCGATGCTGCCGCGGCCGGAGAATTTGACCTTGACGATATCACGGGTAATCAGCATATTCTTCATGCTCAGGACTCTCGTCTGCATCGTGACTCCCTTACTGTAGAAGAAGAGATGCCTGAAATCGTAGAGCAGATCGCTTTTACTGTCGAGCTGGATGGTCTTGACCCGGTAGCCGGGCGGCAGCGCGGCTGTGAACCGGCAAGGGCCGGTCAGATCCGCCCGGATCAGCTTGCGCTTGCGGTACATGCCCTTCACATCCATGAACCGGTCGGCACGTCCTGCCGAAGGGCCCTGGTAAGCAATAATCTGCTGCGGATGCAGCACATGAACCTCTTCGTTCTCCTGAACGGTAAAAGCAACCGCCTGTCCGCTGCCGCTGTCGCCTTCATCCTGAATGTCTATGTTCATTCTTCATCCTCCTTAACGCAGCCGGTCACTTCTTCTGGAGCGGTGGCGCATTGTGAAGCGCAGCACCCGGATCAGCAGGAAGTAGCCGACAAGAAGAGCAATCCCGGAGATGACCGTCACCTTGATCCGGTTGAAATAATTCTCTCTCGCTGTCCGGTCGTTCTTCAGCTCGTCCACGACCTGGCTGAGCTGACGGTTCTGCTCCTGCAGGGCGGCATTCTGGGACTGATACGTCTGCATTTGCTGCAGGCTGTCCGTCAGCTGGTCCTTGGCTTCACCGAGATCCTCCTTCGTCTGCTGAAGCTCTTCTGCAGTCTTCTGGTAACTCTCCTGCAGCTTGGTGACTTCTCCGGGAAGCTCCGAGAAGCTCTGTATTCCATTGTATATATCATTCAGATAATTGGCCTTGGCCTCGGGGGCAGGCCAAGTGAGAGTAAGGCCAAGCAGAAGCAGGGACGAACCCAGCAGCTTCAGCATCACTCCTGTTACCCGTCTTTTCATTAACTGATCACCACCTGTTAGAGCTAATTGTCTTCCTATTTTATCATAGCTGCTTGCCGTTTGAACAACCTGGAAGGCTGTAGGCATAATTACCCTTCAGGTCCATAGAGAGAACCATACAGGTAATACAGCGTTAAGCCAGAGATGGTTCCCGCGATATTGAGTGTCGCTGCAAATTAACGTATACTGTGAACGGAAAGGGGCTGTGTTCAATGAATAGATGGCTCAAAACACTGTTGTTCCTGGCAGGCTCTGCCCTGTTAACCCGGTTTATTCCGTTCTCCTCCTTATTCCGTAATCTGGATACCATGTTCCATGAATTCGGCCACGCGCTGATGACCCTGTTGCTCTCCGGCAATGTGCTGCGCATTGAGCTGTATTCTGATCACAGCGGTGTGACCTATTCAGCGATTGCTGCCGGAGGCAAGGCAATCCTGGTGTCGCTGGCGGGTTATCCTCTGGCTTCACTTTTCGCGTTGCTGCTCTTCTATTTCTATAGTAGAGATAAGCGGGAATGGGGGCTGGTTCTGGCCAGCCTGGTTGCGCTAATTATGCTTGTGCTGTATGTGCGGGGCGGCTTCGGGATGATCTGGCTGAGCGGCTTCATTCTGCTGAATGCTGCGATGCTGTTTCTCTGGCCGAAGGTCAGCAAGGTGTACTACCTGTTTCTTGCGTTCCTGACCCTGGAGGAGTCCGTAATGGGGACCTTATTCCTGGTCTATGCTTCCGTCGTGACACCTTCCCGGGCAGGGGACGCAGCGAATTTGTCCAGATTAACCATTTTACCGGCCCCGGTGTGGTCACTCCTGTTCTTCCTCTTCGCATTGCTGTGTGCAACCTGGGCCCTTGGGCTGTTCTTCCGCCATGAGAAAGCGGGCAGACGGGTGAGATTGATGTAATGCGTAAAACTTTGTTCGTCATATTTTGACAAAAGAATAGGCTTTCGCAAAGAGGCAATCCCCTTTAGGGGGAGGTTGGCTCTTTTTTTGTCGATATTATAGGACCGAACATACATTCCATGACAAGGAGTTGTCCGCCAATATTGGTACATTAATAGAAGACCCAAATTAAGAAAGAGGTGGAAATATGCAAGCAAGTATTCAGACGTTGTTTACATGGAGCCAGGAGCGTATTTTGGCAGGCGGTGCCAAGAAAGTAGTGCTGCTCGTGGAGTGGAAAGGAGCGCTACAAGGTGAAGATTTCCGCAAGAAGAGCCGCAAGGTGGTAGCCCGGGATATTGAGCTGCGTGTCTGGCTCGAAAGTCATGTCAAGGTAACAGGATGTTACGGGTGTAGTGCAGAAGAAGGAGAGGGGAGATCACTGCTCCTGAAGCTTGGCAAAATCCATTCCGGACAGCGCAGGTACATCGCCCTGGAATTCATGATGGCGGGTATGCCTGCAGGCATACATGAAGCCCTCTGGCTGCAATGGCAATACAAGCAGCCTACGGTGGAGCGTATCCGCGAGCTGCCGCTTAAGAAGCTGGGAATCGAATATTCCCATCATACCGACCTGCTGGGGGCACGCTCCTGCTTCCATGTGGAGAAGCATCTGGCACTGCTGCAGACAGAGGCTCTAATCGCGGAGGCCCAGGAGGCCCGGATAAAGAACAAGCCGGAGGTGCCCGCAGATATTCTTCGCAGGCAGGCGGACCAGTTGCTGCTGATGTCTGCCCGCTCCGGGGATATGCAGCTGCTCAGAGAAGCGGAAGCGCTGTATAAAAGACTGGAGGTGGAGAATCTGCCGCTTAGCAGGACCGGAATGAGATAATTGCAGGGAAGCTGCGTAGATAGAATAGGAATTACCCATACATAGGGCTCAAATATACAATCACACCCGGCGGAGCAGATAAAGAAATGCGTAATATATAAATGTGGTAACATAGTAAAATAGTTCTATTATATTTTCTTATCTCGGTTATTACATCCTTGGTTATAGATATATATAACTAGTTTATTTAAAAATAATGGGTCTATTTTACCATAAGTCAAGGAGAACTGAATATGACAGACCGATTGATCCGGCTGATGCGCATCATTACGCTAGTTCAAGCCAAACCGGGAATTCTGGCCCGTGAGCTGGCGGAACGATGCGGCAACAGCGAGAGAACGATTTATCGGGATATGGATGCGCTCAGTGCCATGCATATCCCCATTACTCATATGGGACATGGCAAGGGGTATGCTTTTATCGGGAATTTCGCGCTCTACCCCTTGGATTGGTCAGAAGAGGAAGAAGAGGCTTTTTCACAGTTGCGCAGTATTATGGCGGAGATCAAACCTTTACTGCCCCCGGGCTTTGAAGATGCATACGAGAAAGTGATGGCGGCAGATTATAAGCAAAAGGCAGAAAGGGAAGAAACAATGGAGCCTACGAAAAAAGAAGCCGGACCAAACTGGACGGAAAATAGCAGATCTCAGGGAGACCAGCCCCTCTTTCTGACCGACATTCTGGATGCCGTGATGAAGCAGAGAAGCATACAGGCTGACTATAGTGAGAATGCCTACGAAGAAAAAGGTATCCGGATTGATCCCTATTGCCTGGTCCCGCTAGAGAATCGTTTTCACCTGATTGGTTTCTGTCACCGTTTTGGAATTATCCGTACCTTTCATATTAACGGCTTCTCCAGTGTGAATCAGTTGGACAGGTGGTTCTCCAAAGATCAGTTCGATCTGCAGTCCTTCATGGAGCAGAAGTGGTCCCTGGAGCAGGACAGCCTGCAGGTTGAATTCAGAGTCAAATTCTCGCAGCGGATGATGGAACGGCTGAAGCAGGAGGAAATGTTTGTGAAGCCGAGCAGAGTGGACCGCCAGAACCGCAGCCTGCATTTCAAGGTCGCTGTGGAGCAGGACATCGGCTTCGTCCATTGGATTATGAAATACAAGGAAGAGGCTGAGATTATGGAGCCGCTGTACTACCGGGATGTGCTGAAGCATCAGTTGGAGAAGTGGCTGTCGCTGTACAAATAACGATAAGTATATTTTCCCCGGATTTTTATGCTCTGATATATTCATATAAAATTCATAGGGTTAGTTATATGCACAAATTTCCCTTGCCTAGATAGGATATCCATAGTAATGTTATACATTAAATAACAGTAATATGTATTTAAAGTCAATTATATTACTTAATATGTTAGGTATTGGTTATTGTATCTAACTTTTTAAATAGTTTTCCTGACCAGTCATTTGACCTTCGTTCAATTTTTAGCAGAAAAGAGGGAGAGACTTGATCCAGCCGATTCTGAGCATTGAAAACCTGCATACCCACTTTTTAACGGACCGCGGTGAGGTTCCTGCAGTGGATGGTGTCGATCTCTACATTAACCCGGGCGAGGTTCTGGGCGTGGTGGGGGAATCGGGCTGCGGCAAGAGCGTCACCTCCCTGTCCATCCTGAAGCTGGTTCCAAGCCCCCCAGGAAGAATCGTAGATGGACGTATCCTGCTGAAGGGCCGCGATATTGTCCCGCTGAAGGAGAAGGATATGCGCAAGATCCGGGGAGATTCGGTCTCCATGATCTTTCAGGAGCCGATGACCTCGCTGAATCCCTTATTCACAGTTGGCCAGCAGATTATGGAGACGGTACGTCTGCACCGCGGTCTCTCCAGAAAGGAGGCCCGGGAGCATGCGGCCGGTATGCTGCGCAAGGTTGGAATTCCCCGGCCGGAAGCGATCATCGACGAGTACCCCCATCAGCTCTCGGGCGGCATGCGCCAGCGTGTCATGATTGCCATGTCGATCTCCTGCAGCCCGGAGCTGCTGATTGCCGATGAGCCGACAACCGCACTGGATGTAACGATTCAGGCCCAGATTCTGGAGCTGATCCGCCAGTTGAATGAGGAGCAAGGCACTGCTGTCATGCTGATTACCCATGATCTTGGCGTAGTGGCTGAGATGTGCCACCGTGTGGCTGTGATGTATGCCGGCAAGGTGGTGGAGGAAGGCAGTGTTCGAGATATTTTCAAAAATCCGCTGCATCCGTATACGAGAGGACTGATTGCCTCCGTCCCCCGGATGGATGAAGCCAAGGAACGTCTCTACTCCATTCCGGGTAATGTGCCGGTTCTCAGTACAGAGATGCAGGGCTGCCGGTTCGCACCGCGCTGCCCGGAGGTCATGGAGCTCTGCATGCAGAGCCTTCCGGCGCTGACACGGCAAGAGGAACAGCACAGCTGCAGATGCTGGCTGCATGACAGTCCACAGGAGGATGCGGTATGAGTGAGAGCCTGCTTGAGGTCAAGGGACTCCGGAAGTATTATCCGCTGAACAAGGGCTTCTTCAGCCGGGACCGCGGCAGTGTGAAGGCTGTGGATGATATCTCCTTCGCTGTAAGCAAGGGCGAGACCTTCGGTCTGGTAGGAGAGAGCGGCTGCGGCAAATCGACCACCGGCCGCGCGCTGCTCCGGCTGATTGAGCCGACAGCGGGTGAGATCTGGTTCGAAGGGCAGGAGCTTACGAAGCTGTCTGCGGAAAAGATGCGGAAGCAGCGCCGGGAGATGCAGATCGTCTTCCAGGACCCGTTCTCCTCTCTGGACCCGCGTCATACTGTGCAGCGTATTCTCGAAGAGCCGATGATTGTACACGCCACCGGCAATGCCAGGCAGCGTAAGGCAGAGGTGGAGCGGCTGGCGGATGTGGTCGGATTGTCCAGGGCGCATCTGCAGCGTTACCCTCACCAGTTCTCGGGCGGACAACGCCAGCGGATCGGCATTGCCAGAGCGCTGGCACTCCATCCGAAGCTGATTATCGCGGATGAGCCTGTCTCTGCGCTGGATGTATCGATCCAGTCCCAGGTCATTAACCTCATGCAGGATTTGCAGCGGGAATTCGGCTTAACTTACATATTTATCGCCCATGATCTTAGTGTGGTGAAGCATATCTGCGACCGGGTAGCCGTAATGTACCTGGGGCGGATTGTCGAAATTACGGACAAGCATACGCTCTATGCCCGGCCGCAGCATCCTTATACGCAGGCTCTGCTCTCTGCGGTTCCTGAACCTGATCCCGATATCCGCAAGGAGCGGATCATTCTGCAGGGGGAGGTACCGAGTCCGGCCAATGCGCCAGTCGGATGTGCATTTAACACGCGTTGTCCGCGCGTGATGGAGCGGTGCCGGGTAACCAGACCTCCGCTGCTGGAGACAGAAGCCGGCCACTTCACAGCCTGCCATCTCTATGATGAAGAAGCCAATACACCGCTTGCCTGATCTGTTTGCATCTTAGAGCCATACACAGAAGAACCTTGGTTTATAGCTGTGCTACCTGCACCGCTCTATATAAACACTTTGATATTTCAATGAAAGAAGGGAGCTTTCTGGAGATGAAGAAATGGGGTAATCTCGCATTGGTACTGATGCTTGGCGCGGGGCTCGCGCTCAGCGGCTGCGGCGGAGGGAACAACACAGGCAACGCAGGCAACACAGGAAATACCGGAGGGAATACGGCGGCAACGAATGCTCCGGCAAGCCTACCTGAGACATCCGGGACAGCGCAGGATACCCTGATTCTGGGGCGCGGGGGCGACTCGGCTTCCCTTGACCCGGCGATTGTGACGGACGGGGAGTCGCTGAAGATTGCCCATCAGGTCTTCGATTCGCTGCTCGAATATAAGCCGGGCACCTCCGAAGTCCAGGCCTCCCTTGCCGATAGCTGGGAAGTAACGCCGGACGGGCTGAGCTATACCTTCAAGCTGCATCCCGGCGTGAAGTTTCATGACGGAACCGATTTCAACGCCGAGGCCGTTGTGTTCAACTTCCAGCGCTGGAGTGATCCGGCCAGTGAATACAAATTCGAAGGTGATTCTTTCGACTACTATGACTCCATGTTCGGCCCGGACGGGTCGCGGGTGATCAAGGAAGTGAAGGCGGTGGATGAGTCGACGGTTCAATTTGTACTGAACCAGCCGCAGGCGCCGTTCCTGCAGAATATCGCCATGACCACCTTCGGGATTGCCAGTCCTGCTGCGATCAAGGAGAAGAAGGAGAATTTCAAGAATGAGCCGGTAGGGACGGGCCCGTTCGTGTTCAAGGAGTGGAAGCGCAACGATTCCATCACGCTGGATAAGAATACTGCCTACTGGAAGGAAGGGCTTCCCAAGCTGAACAAAGTCATCGTGCGCTCGATCCCGGACAACTCGGCCCGCTTCACGGCGCTGCAAAACGGGGAAATCGACCTGATGGAAGACCTGAGCCCGGACGACTTGTCCACGCTGGAGAGCAACAGTGCTCTGACCAAGATTGAGCGCCCGCCTTTCAATGTGGCGTACCTCGGCTTCAACTTCAAGAAGAAGCCGTTTGACAATGTGAAGGTCAGACAGGCACTCAGCCATGCGGTCAACAAGCAGGAGATTATCGATGCATTCTTCGCCGGCCAGGCTCAGGCTGCGGTCAATCCTATGCCGCCTTCCCTGTGGGGCTATAACGACAGCGTGAAGGACTATGAGTATGATCTGGACAAAGCCAAAGCTTTGCTGGCCGAAGCGGGCTATCCTGACGGACTGCCTGACCCGGTGACCCTGTACGCGATGCCTGTATCCCGTCCTTATATGCCTGACGGCAAGAAGGTAGCCGAAGCGATTCAGGCGGAGTGGGAGAAGATCGGGGTCAAGACCGTGATCGAGTCCCCGGAATGGGCCACTTATCTCGATGACACCAAGGCCGGGGAGAAGGATGATATCTTCATGCTCGGCTGGACCGGCGACAACGGCGACCCGGACAACTTCCTGTACACCCTGCTGGACAAGGATGCTATTCCCGGCAATAACCGTGCCTTTTATGTGAATGAAGAATTGCATACGCTCCTGACCGGCGCCCAGAAGGAGACAGACCAGGGCAAACGCACCGAGCTGTACAAGCAGGCTCAAGAGATGATCAAAGCCGATGCGCCATGGATTCCGCTGGTTCATACCACACCGCTGCTGGCCGGCAAGGCCAATCTGAAGGGCTTCGTTCCCGGACCGACA
Organism: Paenibacillus sp. FSL H7-0756; assembly: GCF_038006765.1. Lineage (NCBI taxonomy): Bacteria > Bacillati > Bacillota > Bacilli > Caryophanales > Paenibacillaceae > Paenibacillus > Paenibacillus sp. FSL H7-0756. The sequence continues at coordinate 397,171 of NZ_JBBOVT010000003.1, forward strand.
GGTACAGAGTATTATAGTGAGATTTATTTTGAATAAATACACCTTTGGAAGGTGAACGGAATTGAACTCTTACCTCATAAAACGTGTGATGGTGCTGTTCCCGGTGCTGATCGGCATGACCCTGATCGTCTTCTCCATCATCCATGCGATTCCGGGTGATCCGGCCGAGACGATTCTCGGCCAGAAGGCGACGGAGCAATCCAAGCAGGCGCTGCGTAACCAGCTTGGCCTCGACAAGCCCTGGCTGCAGCAATATTTTAACTACATGGGTGATTTGGTGCAGGGTGACCTGGGGACTTCAATCCGCACCAAAACGCCGATTGCCAAAGAAATCGTACCGTATCTGGCCGCTACGCTGGAGCTGACGGCTGCCAGTATGCTGTTCGCAACCTTCGTTGGAGTGAACGCCGGTATCCTCAGCGCCTGGAGGCAGAATTCCTGGTTCGATTATACGGCTATGATCATCGCGCTCATTGGGGTATCGATGCCGATCTTCTGGCTGGGGCTGATGGAGCAGCTGCTCTTCGCCCTGAAGCTTCATTGGCTGCCGTCCATCGGCAGGATGGACCAGCGCAATCCGGTAGAGACGATAACCAACCTGTATGTGCTGGATACCATTCTGGCCGGGCAGTGGGACCAGCTATGGACGGTCATTAAGCATCTCATTCTGCCGAGTATTGCGCTTGGCACGATTCCGATGGCGGTCATTGCCCGGATGACCCGCTCCAGTATGCTGGAGGTAATGAATTCCGATTACATCCGTACAGCCAAGGCTAAGGGGATGTCGCAGTTCCTCGTGGTCTATAAGCATGCGCTGAAGAATGCACTGATTCCGGTGCTGACGGTAATCGGCCTGCAGACAGGGGCGCTGCTCGGAGGGGCGGTGCTGACCGAGACGATTTTCGCCTGGCCCGGGGTAGGGCGTTATATCTTTGAAGCGATCAGCTCGCGGGATTATCCGGTGATTCAGACGGGGATTCTGATTATCGCTTTTATCTTTGTGGTCATCAATCTGCTGGTGGATCTGCTGTATGCCGCTATCGATCCGCGCATCAATTACAAGTGAGGGGGAGCAGCTATGGGACAGGCAGCACTAAAGGCTTCACCTCCTAAGGCTCCGGCGGATCAAGCCTCCGGCCCCTGGCGCGATGCGTGGAAGGCCTTCCGCAAGAACAAGACGGCCATGGCCGGGCTTGGCATTATCCTGTTCTTTGTACTGATTGCGCTGCTTGCGCCGTGGATCGCCCCGTATGATTTCAAGGCCCAGCAATTGGTGAACCGCCTGAAGCCGCCGTCGGCGGAGCATTGGTTCGGTACGGATGATCTGGGACGGGATCTGTTCACCCGGGTGATCTATGGGGCACGGATTTCACTCTGGGTAGGATTTTTCTCCGTAATCGGCTCGATCATTGTCGGCACCGCACTGGGCATACTCGCCGGATACTACGGCAAATGGATGGATATGATGATCTCCCGTCTGTTTGACATTTTGCTGGCTTTTCCGAGTATTCTGCTTGCCATCGCTATTGTAGCTATTCTGGGGCCTTCCTTGCAGAATGCGCTCTACGCAATTGCCATCGTCAACATTCCGACTTATGGGCGGCTGGTCCGGGCCAAGGTGCTGAGCTTGAAGTCCGAGGAGTACATTACGGCGGCCAGGGCGATCGGGATGAAGAACGGGCGGATTCTGTTAAGCCATATTCTGCCAAACAGCCTGACGCCGATCATTGTCCAAGGCACCCTTGGCATCGCTACAGCCATCATTGAAGCCGCTGCGCTGGGCTTCCTTGGACTGGGCGCCCAGCCGCCGGACCCGGAGTGGGGCAAGATGCTCTCCGATTCCCGGCAGTTTATCCAGAAGGCCCCCTGGACCGTAGTCTTCCCGGGCCTGTCCATCATGCTGACCGTCCTCGGCTTCAACCTGATGGGCGACGGCCTGCGGGATGTGCTGGACCCGCGGATGAAGAACTAAAGCGGATGTACCAGGAACCAATCCGGCCAAGGGAGGCGGGTTGGTTTTTTGGTGTGAGAAGTGATCTTTATCTAAATAAAGTCTTTTTGTTCATATCTACATTATTCGACTAAAAAATTCAAAAAAAGTAATGGATTAAACCCTAAAATCGGTTTATGATAGATTCATCAAATGGAATATTAACCCTTTTATTTAAAAATGTGAAAAATATCACTAAGTCTATTGATGCAGGATGTTTAAAGAAAGGGAGAGTACATAATGAAATTGCAGGAAGAAGTAATTGCTAATCTCCAGGCTATTCTAGTAATGAAGCTGCGCCTTCCGATGCAGCCCTCAGAGATTGATCCTGAGATGGAATTGTTCAACAGCGGACTGGGCTTGGATTCTGTCGATTCTTTGGAATTAATAGCAGCAATTCATGAGGATTACGGGATTGAGCTTAACGCGGAGCATACCCCGCTCTTCAGAAATCTGAATACATTAAGTGAATATATTACATCTTCCCTGGCGGCTACACTGTGAGAACCGGGAAGCAATGTGTAGTTACCGGACTGGGGGCCATTTGTGCGAACGGGGCGGATGCAGAGATATTCTGGAATAACAGCATACAAGGACAGAACGGCATCCGGCTAATTTCGCCTGAGAAGCTGGGCCGGGATATCCCGGGATGGTACGGCGAGGCCGAAGAAGTCATTCCATTAGCGGGAAATGGACGGGAATACCGGAGAATGGACAGGACTTCATTACTATGCCTCAAGGCTGCTGAAGAAGCGGTGACTCACTCCGGCGCGGATTTCAGCAGGATGGACAGACAGCGTATAAGTGTCGTGATGGGAAGCTGTACAGGCGGGCCGAGCAGTGCAGAGCGCATGTTGACAAGGCTGCGGAGCGGGAAACGGTTATCCCCTTATGATGTGCTTAATATTCCTATACACGCTACAGCCGGGCATATTGCCGGACATTACAGCCTGCGGGGTTCTGTAACCAACATTGCCAATGCTTGTGCGGCAGGAGCTATGAGTATCGCTTATGCCTGTAATCTGATCCGTTACGGTCAGGCTGATCTGGTTATTGCCGGAGGAGCAGACGCCTTTGCCAAGCTCCAGTTCGGCGGCTTCTACGCCCTTAAGGCCCTGGATGCCTCTCCGTGCTCTCCCTTCAGCAGAAGCGAAGGAATCTCACTTGGCGAAGGGGCCGGTGTTCTGGTTATCGAGTCCAGGGATCATGCGACCGGCCGCGGCGCCAAGATACTGGCAGAGGTGCTGGGCTACGGCATTACCTCTGATGCCTACCATATTACAGCTCCGCGCCCTGACGGTGAAGGGCAGATTGCCGCCATTCGTCTTGCACTAGAAGAGGCCGGGCTTACCAGCGCAGAGATAGGTTATCTCAACGCTCATGGAACAGGAACGCCGCTGAATGATGCTGCCGAGCAGAAGGCCCTGGAGGCGGTCTTTGCTCCTGAGGAGATTGCCGTAAGCTCCACCAAATCCATGATAGGACATTGTCTTGGAGCAGCGGGAGCTTTAGAAGCCGTGATTACGATTCAAGCCCTTGAACATCAGCAGCTTCCTCCTACTATTCATTCAAGCGGCAGCAACAAGCAATCCCGGTTCAACTTTGTACCGGATACAGCCCAGCATGGAAGCTTTGAATATGCGATGTCGAACTCTTTTGCATTTGGAGGAAATAATGCAAGCCTGATTTTTGGTAAAAATTCATATAACAACGGTATAAGAACATTTAATGAACAAAGAGTCTACATAACAGGAATCGGACTCCTCACTTCTGAGGGCGGAGATATTGCAGCCTATTGGAAGAATATGAATGATGCGGACAAAGAGAGGGCTACGGGTAAGGAGGCTACCGGTGGTCTCGTACCAGACTCCCACTTAGCTGCTGAAGGCATCTCTCCGGCATATACCCGAAGAATGGACAGGTTATCCAAGCTGCTATTGTTCTCTGGCCTCGGTGCCATTCGGGATTCAGGCCTGGAGATGGATGAACAGCAGGCACAGGATACCGGACTGATTGTAGGCACTTCGGACGGGCCGGCGGGCGAAATCCGCGGCTTCCTGGAGCAATTGCTGGCCAAGGGCGTCCAGGCAGGAAGTCCGATGTTGTTTCCCAATACCGTCTACAATGCCGCCGCCGCCCAACTGTCGATCAACCAGCAGATTCAAGGCTGCAACATGACGGTAAGCAATGGAATTGCCTCCGGCCTGGATGCGGTCTGCGACAGCTTCGAGATGGTCAGAACCCGGAGACATCGGGTGGTGCTCGCGGCCGGAGTGGACGAATATTCAGATACGGCGCAGCTGCTTTACGATACGCTGCAAGCACTTGACCGGCACGGGGAGTCAGCACTGTCCAAGCCGTACGGCTTCACCGGCAACGGATTCTCGCTGACGGAGGGTGCAGCGGTACTTGCCCTTGAATCTGAGGATCATGCCCTCTCCCGAGGGGCTCCCTTGTATGCCGAGATCACAGGGTATGGACGCTCTTACCAATTCTGTGCCCCCGGGAAGATTGATCCCGAAGGCACAGCCCTCGATCTCGCCGTTCTGCAAGCGACAGCCATGGCGGGCCTGTCTCCGGAAGACATTGATGCGATCGTAGGCTTCGCGAATGGGGATTCTGCCATCGACAGGATGGAGCTGCGCAGCTATGAGCGTGTGTTCGGCAGCAGGGCAGAGGATATACCGGTATATGCCATCAAGAACCGGTTAGGTGAAGGGCGGGCAGGGATCAGCGCGGTGCAGGCTGCACATGCTGCCATGCTCTTGCACAGCGGAGAACGTCCTGTACCCCAGAGAGGGAGCCTTCAGCCTTCGGGTATGGATTCTTCCGGGAGCAGTAAGGGATTCAATACCATTCTGGTCACCAGCTTTTCGTTCGGGGGCGGCTTCAGTGCCATCGTACTAGAGCAAGTCCCGGACCGGAGAGGAGCGCAATCATGAGGCAGGTAGCTGTGGTAACAGGCGGATCAAGAGGGATAGGCAAAGCATGTGCACTGGGGCTGGCCCGGGCCGGTCTGGATGTTGTGGTGAACTACCATGAGAATCAGGAACGGGCGCTTGAGGTTGTGGATACCATACACAGCTATGGAGTCCGGGCGATAGCTGTCCAGGCGGATGTCTCACGGAGCATTCAGGTGAAGCGGCTGTTTGAGGAGACGGTAGCAGCTTTTGGGACCATGGATGTACTAATCAATAATGCAGGGATCTCGGACAGCACACTCGGCATGATGATCAGCGACCAGCAGATAGAGCGGTCCATTGATACGAATCTTAAGGGGTGCATGTACTGCTGCAAACAGGCTGCCCTTCTGATGGTGCGGAATAAGCGGGGGAAAATCATCAACTTATCCTCGGTGAGCGCCTTCAAAGGGTTAACCGGGCAGTCTCTATACAGTGCTACTAAGGGGGCAGTCAATGCTTATACAAGGGTGCTCGCCAAGGAGCTGGCGCGTTTTAACATTCAGGTGAATGCAGTGGCTCCAGGATTCATTGAGACGGATATGGTATCTGCGCTCCCGGCGGCTAAGCAGGAGGAATACCTGAAGCTGATTCCTGCCCGTACCTTCGGGAAGCCGGAAGATGTCGCCAATCTTGTCTGCTTCCTGAGCAGCGACAAGGCAAATTATATTACTGGACAAGTCATGCTGGTAGACGGCGGGCTGGAGATCGGATGAGGGGGAGCGGGATGAACGAGATCTATTCATTGCTTGAGCAGCGGCCCCCGTTCCTGTTCCTGGACAAGCTTCTGGAGTTGGAAGAGGGAGTGTACGCCAAGGCTGTGAAGAATATCAGCATGAATGAGCCATTCTTCAGCGGGCATTTTCCCCGCCAGCCGATCATGCCCGGTGCCTTAATTATGGAAGCGGCGGCTCAGCTCTGTGCCGTTGTCATGGGCAGAGCGGATGAACAGCCGGATAAGCTCCCCGTACTGATCAAGGTGGAGCTGATGAAGTTCCTGAAGCCTGTTGTTCCGGGAGACCGCCTGGAACTGGAGGCCCGGCTCCTGTCAGGCACACCGTCATTGGCTAAGTTTAGCGTAGAAGGCTTTGTTGAAGGCCGGAAGGCAACAAACGGTATTCTCGTATTTTCATTCATATAACTATCCATAACCACTATTAAGAGCGGAGGCGCATTATGTACAGAGTCAGCAATTACACCATTTCCATTCCATTAACGGAGGACAAGGACAGATTCATGTTAGTACACGGGTATTCCGGGGCATTCGATATTGTGAACGAGTCGATCCACCAGGCACTGCGCAGCAGTGCTACGGAGGAGGAACTGCTGTGCGAGATCACAGCCGGAGACAGACAAGTACTGGAACAGCGGGGCTACCTCACCACGAAGACCGAAGAGGAGGAGCGGCAGACACTGGGCAGAATTTCGGAAGCGCTGCACCGGGCAAGCTCCAAGGTGATATCGGTTACGTTAATCCCCACGTATAATTGCAATTTCCGCTGCGAGTATTGTTTTGAGAAGAAATTATTCGATAAAGGTAAAGATTATCTGCAGCGTTCCATGGACGCTGAGACGCTCGCCGCAGTCTTCGTTCAGATTGACAAGTATCGGGAAGAGGGCTATCAGATTGGCCAGGTTACCTTGTTTGGCGGGGAGCCGTTGCTGCGGACAAGCTACCCCATCGTGAAGCAAATCGTAGAATTGTGCAAAGAACGGGGGATTACGCTGTTCGCTGTGACCAACGGCCATGATCTGAAGCATTATCAGGACCTGCTTACCAAGGATGGGATCAATTCGATCCAGATCACTCTGGATGGCGAAGAAGCAACGCATGACAGCAGGAGATACCTCGCCGGAGGCCAGCCGACCTTTGCCCGGATCGTGGAGAATATCACCATGGCGCTGAAGCAGGGAATTCATGTGGCCGTCCGCTCCAATGTCAACAAGCGCAATATCGCCCAGCTCGAAGGACTGATGAAGATATATCAGGACAAAGGCTGGACGGAATATCCGAATTTCAGCTACTACTTCAAATCGACGCATAAATGCTATGAAGAGCCTGCGGAGGCCATTACGGATGTAGAGCTGATGGAGCGGCTGAATTCTATATACGGCGGTGTCGAAGGCTTCTCCTTCAATAGTATCTACAGCAATCTGACCCGCACCCTGGGCAGCATGTTCAAGAGCGAAGGGTATGCTCCGCTTAGGGCGGGGTATTGCGGAGCCACCACCGGGATGTTCACTATTGATCCCTATGGAGACATCTATCCCTGCTGGGATGTTTTGGGCGACCGTAAAGAGAGCATTGGTGTGGTCAACCTGGAGCAATCGCGCTTTGAGCTGAATGAACGCTCTGCCTTCTGGCGGGGACGGACGGCCGACAAGATTGAAGAGTGCGCAGCCTGTCAATATGCTCTGTTCTGCGGCGGCGGCTGCGGAGCACATGCCAACATTACCAATAAAGATCATTACACGGCATACTGCGAGAATTTCAAACTGATTTTTGATGAAGTAGTTGCGGGACTATATAGCAAAATCCTTAAGGAACCGGCACAGGTATAGACATGCCCTCTTCCGAAAGGAGGTGAAAAGTATGCAGACAGAGACTGTTCAATCACTAAACAAGAATGTCAGTTTCAATGAGAAAATGGATATTCTGTTCCAGGAATTGTCCGAACGGACCGAAATGTCCTGCTCCAGCAACCATTGTACGATCGTAAGCACCACGCCAGGCGGAGGGTCGTGTATGGGCAATGTTTCCTTCTGTGATGTGAATCTGTAAGGCGCTAGCCCCTATTATTACGTAAAGGAGGTGAGAACAATGGAAAAAAGCATCCAATCTGTGAATCAAAGCATTGAGATTGATGAACAAATGGACTTATTATTCGAAGAATTATCTGAAAGAGCAGAAATGAGCTGTGCAGGCAATGCTTGCAGCGGAAACGCTTCAGCTTGTGGAGTTAATTTCTAATGCATCTAACTAGACGATGAAAGTGTGGTGGGAAAATGATTCAATCTTTGAACAAGGAAATTCGGGTGAACGAGCTGGATGAGATGATGATGGAGCTGGAGGAAAGACCGGAAATGGTCTGCTTCTTCCATGCTTGCGGAGGAGATGCAGGTACCGTTTGTCTGCCTGTGGCTTGTGCAGGATATTTAGGTTTAGGCGGAGGGGTATGTTTCCTGGGTATCTAATAGGCTACATAACACCATGAACAAGACAGGTCGGGATATTCTCTCCCGGCCTGTCTACCTGTTCCGCTAATACGAAGAGCTATTTCCTGAGAAGGTAGTGATATTATGAATCAGCAGCTTGTCCCCAAGCTTAAGCAGGAAGTGACGGTCGAACAATTCGATTCCAGCATGATCAGTGCAAGCTATCTGCTCAGCTATGGTTCACGGCAATGGCAGATATCGGAGCTTGTCTATAGTGTAGTCTCTCTCGTGAACGGCAGGAATAACGTGGAGGAGATTTGTAGTCAGATGAATAAGACGGGCGGACCGCGGATCGAACCCGAGTCCGTCCATTATATTATACATGAGCTTCTATGGAAGAAGGGTGTGCTTGAAGGTTCAGAGAATACAGATGCTCCCAAGAAATCGCTGAACCAGAGCTTGTGGCTGCGGGGAACGCTAATGAAGGCGGGTCTCGTAGGGAAATTCCGGTTTCTTGGAGTGCTGTACAATCCCAAAATATTCGTCTATCTTGCGGGCCTCGGGCTGATCTCGCAGTTATGGCTGTTGTCTTATTTGCTGCATCCCGGAACCTATCAGGCTGTACTGAACACCAACGGCCAAGGCTTTCTATACCTTCTGGGTACAGGGCTGCTGGTCACGTTGTTCCATGAGCTGGGTCATGCCAGTGCGGCCATGCACTACAAGATTGCACCCGGCAACATCGGATTCGGAATCTATTACGTTATGCCCGTGTTCTATTCGGATGTCACCAAGGTATGGAGACTGTCCCGGCGGCAGCGGGTGATAGTGGATATTGGCGGCATCTATTTTCATTCACTGGTGCTGCTCGTGGTCTATGCTGCCGGGTGGATGTTCTCGAATCCCTACTTAATGGTGTGTGCCATTGTGTTATCAGTAGAGACAGTGCTTAACCTGAACCCGTTCATCAAGCTGGACGGGTATTGGATTCTGTCCGATTTAACGGGAATCCCCAATCTTCAGGAGCAGATGAAGAAGTTCCTGGCGAGCAAGCTCAAAGGATTGTTCCGCCGTACGGAAGAGGTGAAATTCAACCTTCCTATCGGCCAAAAAGAAAAGATATTCTTTTATATTTATGTGGCCAGCAGCTCCTTGTTCATGATCTTTTTCTTCTATTGGATCTTCTCTATGGCTTACACGGTGCTCTCCCATCTGGATAAATTGCGGGCTATCGTGATGGTGGACTACAAAAATCTATCGATATGGAGCGCAATAACACAGGTATTCCGGAATATCTTCAATAATTTTGTTTATTTGATTTCTTTATTTTTTGTGGGGAGAATGGCTTACGGATTCGGAGGCAAGCTGATTCGTCCTGTTGCATACGCTATCCAGAGGAGGTTCCGGCGTGAGAAAACAGATCAGCGGGTTTCAGAGCATTCCTGAGCGGGAGATGCTGGATTGCCGGATCACATCCTTCCGGGAGATTCTGAGATATTATGGAATTATACTGGATTCCGCACCGATCTTCCTCTTATCAGGCGGTGCGGGATTCCAGTTCGGCCATCTTGCGCTGCAGGAGCTCGCGGGGGTGAAATTCTGGTTCGCGGGCAGCTCTGTGCCCTGTCTGGAGGAAGAATTCATGAACCGCATCTCCCTTCCCCGGCAGAAGTACCATATTGCCAATGATACGGGGGGATGGGAGACCATCAAGGAATTCACGGACCGGGACACCCCTCTGCTCATTATGTTTGACAGCAGATACATAACCAGCGGGCCAGCAGGAGGAGGAAGCATCCTGGGTCAGCTTTATAACCCTTCAATGACTGTATTTACCGGTTATGACACCGAACAGGAAGAAGCCTATATTGTGCTCCACCAGACGGACCAGCAGTCAGAGGTGCTGGTGACATCCCTGCCTGAATTTCTGGGTTCACGGCATCATGTAACGATTCCCTCCTCACCCGAAGGAATCTGTTATGAGCTGAATATAGATGCAGCGTACCGGGAATGGTTCAGGACTGAATACCCGCTGTTGCTGAAGAAGGCCCTACAGGATACATGTGAGCGTATGCTCGGGAACGGGACGATGGAGGACCTGGGTGGCGGTGCGGAGATTACAGATGGCGTGCAGGGAGTTTCAGGCCTGGCCAGGCTTATTGCAGAGATGGAGCAGCATGCCGCAGAGCTTGCCGAGACAGATAGCTTCAACGCCAAACAGTTTGTGGTCATCTTCCTGATTCTCAGGGGCAATCTTGAGATGGGCAGCTATACGTGCAACAGAGTAGAGTTCGGCAGCAGCCTGCAGAAGGTCGCCAGCCTGTTTGATCCTCAGGCGTTCCATGAGCTGGGCCAGGAATTTATTGAGGCAGGCGGGCTTTGGCGCAGCGTTATGAGACAGCTCTATAATGTAAAGTTCCGTACTCAAGATCCAGTTGCTTACCTGGGTGAAGTCATAGCGTTATTCAGGCAGATTAAGGAGAGGGAACAGTTGCTGTTTACCCGGCTGAAGAATATTCTGCAATGAATAGGAATTTATTTGTGAATTTCCGAACAATATCCAGATTGCTTCGTAATGTAGGTTGAAAGGGCGGGCGGAGAACAGATGATGACAGACCAACAGCTCGTTGAAGGATGCAAGTCAGGTCAGCCGCAGCATCTTGAGCAGCTCATTGCCAGATACAGGGATGATCTGTACCGGTTCTGCCGCCATCTGACACTGAACCGGCAGGATGCCGAGGATCTGTTCCAGGAAGTATGGGTGCGGGTAATCCGTAAGCTGGAGAAATATAATGCGGAGCGTCCATTCAAGCCCTGGCTGTTCCAGGTGGCCTTCAATCTGTACCGCGACCACTACCGGAAGTGGAAAAGCGTATACGCACTCTGGAATTGGCTGTCTTCCGATGCAGAACTGGTTCAGCTCAGAGACCCTGAGCCTTCCGCAGAGGAGAACCTGCTGCGGAGCGAGGAGCACCGGCAGCTGGAAGAGTGTCTGCGCGGCTTGCCCGCTCGTTATCTGGCCCCCCTGGTGCTGTACTACTACGAAGAGTTCAGCTATGAAGGAATTGCAGAAGTGCTGGGTGTGCCGGTGGGGACTGTCAAATCCAGATTGAATCAAGGCAAGAAGTTGCTGCACAGTCTAATGAAGGAGATGAATTAATTGAAGGAGCCCGGAGACAATGAACGGCTGCTGAAGGAATATTTCCATACCCCGCTCACCCCTTCGCCCCGGCTGGTCTTAAGCACCCTCCGGCGGATACAGGGTCGCGGGAGGATGGGCATCATCGCCGGACTAATGGCGCTGCAATGGCTGGTATTCATTTTGATGGCAGGATTCTTCCTGACAGGTCCGGCGGCGCAGCCCTGGATCCTCTGCCTGTTGCTGCTATTCGTCCTGGCGGGAATGGTTGCAGCCGCCCTGTTATTGTACCGTATGACAGGAGGCAGGGAGGGAGCGGGAGCTTATGAGAATTCACTTCACCGTTGAGAAGTTCGTATTCTGGGGGCTTACGGCCATCGTCCTGCTAAGCTGCATTGCACTCGGAGTAGGTATCAGCCCCTATATGGGTGACTTTCTGGAGGAGAATCAGACCTGGCTGATTGTAATGAGCCTGCTGGCCTTGCTGTTCCTCAGCCTCAATGCTCTGATTGCTGTATTTATATACAAGGATGCGTCCCGGCGGAGGATGAATGCCTGGCTGTGGATGACAGCGGTAATCTATATCCCCAACTTCATCGGCCTGATCCTGTACCTGCTGGCCAGGAAGCAGCCGCGCAATTCAATAACCGCTGACTCAAGCGTTGAGGGTATCCGTTGTCCGCACTGCGGGCATCTAATCTAAACCGGGGAGTGTTAAGAATATGAATAAGAAATGGATAACGCTGGGGATCTTGATCGCCATGGTGCCTTTACTGCTGACAGCCTGCGACAAAAGAATGATGTTCGCCGGCTCGAGCACCAAGAGCAAATTAAGCGCATCCTACAAGCTGTTTACAGGTACGGAAGAGAAGAAGGTTAAGCTCAAAAGAGGTGAAACGCTCAGCATGGATTACAATTCCAAGGTGGAAAAGGGCGAGTTGTCCATGAAGTTGTATGGGCCTGACAATGAGGTGCTCAAGGAGCTAGGAACTAATGAGTCAGGAACGGAGAAGGTAGAGGCTGACAAGGACGGGAAATACCGGATTGAAGTCAAGGGCGATGATACCAAAGGAAGCTTCGAGGTTACATTTAAAGTTGAATAACGATCTGCAAGGGGATGTGTGGGAATGGAATTCGGTACATTTACAATCGGGGAGAATGTTGATGCGAAATTCTGGCTGATGTTATCGCCACTCATCGTGCTTCAGCTTGTATTATGGATTATTGCGTTTGTGGATATAGCCAGACGAACCCGCTTTCGCTTCGGCAATAAGTGGATCTGGTCGCTGATTGTGATCTTTGGCAATATTCTTGGACCAGTGGCCTACTTCCTGCTCCGGGGAGATGAAGAGTGAGCTATATTCTGGAAACCGAGAAGCTGACCAAAACCTTCGGCTCGTTCACCGCTGTCCGGGAGATGACGGTGCGTATCCCCGCTTCATCGGTCTGCGGGATTCTGGGAGCGAACGGGGCAGGGAAGACTACCACCTTGAACATGCTCTGCGGGCTGTCGCGCCCTACTTCAGGAATGATCAGGATTGATGGGGAGGTGCTGGAATTCGGCAAGTCCCGTTACTCCCGGCTTGGCTTTGTTCCGGATGTTCCGCAATACTACAAATGGATGAAGCCCAAGGAGCTGATGCGGTTTGTGGGGGAACTGTATTATATGAGAGGCCCTGCATTAACCAGCCGGATTGAGGAGCTGCTCCACAAGGTTGGCCTGGAAGGCTGCAACAAACGGATTGGGAGCTTCTCCCGTGGTATGAAGCAGCGGCTTGGCATTGCCCAGGCCCTGCTGCCGGAACCGAAGATTCTGGTGCTGGACGAACCGACCTCGGCCCTGGACCCGGTAGGTAGAAGTGAGGTGCTTGAGCTGATCCGGTCGCTTGCCGGAGAGCTGACGATTTTATTGTCCTCTCACAATCTCTATGAGGTTGAACAGATCTGTGACCGGATTCTGATGATGGACCAGGGGAAGGTGATTGCCGATGATTCGCTGGTCAGCATCAAGAGCAAGTCCGCCCTGAATACCCTTGAGCTTCAGACCGAGAGCTTGGAGCTTCTGCAAACCGCAGCTTCATTATTAATCGAACACCCGCAAGTACTGGATGTTGAGATTTTGGAAGAGCGGAATGCATTAAACCTGAACGTGGCTGATCTAAGGGAAGCGCAGCTTTATATCCCGCAGCTGTTATCCGGTGCAGGGATTCCCCTGATGCTGTTTCGGATAACGGAGCCCACATTGGAACAATTTTTTCTGAAGATGGTGAATGCCCGGTGAATACTAAAGTGCTGTTCAGGAAAGATCTGAGAGAGATGATAGTCAGCAAGAAGGTGCTGATTCTGTTAGGGGTATTTATTTTTTTTGCCTTGTCAGGCCCGCTGTCTGCGAAGTTTGAACCCGAATTAATGAAGGCTTACTCGAATAAGTTAGGCCCTGGAAGCGTAATTCATATACCGGCCCCTGTATATACCGATGCCTACAAGGATACATTTAACAACCTCAAGCAGGCGGGCATCATCGTGGTGATTCTGCTGGTATGCGGAACTATGGTAGATGAGAAAAAAAGCGGAACCGCTGCATTTCTGCTGACAAAGGGACTGTCAAGGACCTCTTTTCTGTTAAGCAAGGTTGCCTCCAGGATGCTGCTGTTTACCGCTGCCTGCGCAGCGGCTGGTATCGTATGTGTCCTGTACACTTATCTGATTTTTGGTGAATATGCTCTTCCGAATTTGTATCTGGCTTTTCTCTTATATTGGGTGTACGGGGTTTTTGTAATCTGTATTTCCATGCTGGCCAGTGTATTGGCCCGGACATTTACCCAGGCTTTTTTTACCGGGTTTGCCGCTTATTTTGTCATAAGCCTGCTCAGCCTGGTGCCTTATCTGGACCGATATTTGCCCGGGAGGCTGAACACCATTAATCAGGATATCCTTTCCGGGGCAACGCTGCCGGAGCATTGGTTCATACCTGCGTGCATCTCTTTGCTACTGTCGGCAGTACTAGTCTTCCTGTGCCAGCGTATTTTTCAGGAGCAGGAACTGTAGTAAGGGAACCGCTGCATAACGTTTGGATACGGGACTCTTCCCTATACATAGGGTGGGGTTTTTTTAGCGTGCGGGCTAGGGTTATCCCTGATTTTAATACTAATTATAACTAAACATATACAAACATAATCAAATATATTGTATAATTCGATTTAACTTGCTAGAATATGATCAAAATAAAGAAGAGTGATTGGGAGGTATGGAGTGTGCTGAAGAAGTGGTTGACAGGATTATTGGTGTTCCTGATGGTGGCGGGCGTGTCGGCGGGTTCAGCGGGAGATGTTGAGGCGGCAGCCAAAAAGACGGAGATTATTGTCTCCGCAGCAGCGAGTCTGCAGGATAGTCTGGATAAGATCGCGGTGCAGTATGAGAAGCAGCATCCTGAGATTAAGCTGGTGTTCAATTACGGCGCCTCCGGGACGCTGCAGAAGCAGATTGAGCAGGGGGCACCGGCCGACTTGTTCTTCTCGGCAGGCGATAAACAGATGAACGCGCTGGTGGATAAAGGGTTGATCGCTGACCACAAGGCGCTGCTGAAGAATCAATTGGTCGTCGTGGTTCCTTCCGATTCGAATACGAAGCTTACAACCATTACTGACCTTACCGCTCCAGCCCTCAAAAAAGTAGCCGTAGGCCAGCCGGAATCGGTTCCGGCCGGACAATACGCCCAGCAGTCCTTGACCGCGAAGAAGGTTTGGGATACGCTGCAAAGCAAGCTGGTCTTCGCCAAGGATGTCCGTCAGGTGCTGTCATATGTGGAGACAGGCAATGCGGATGCAGGGTTCGTCTACAAGACAGACGCGTTAACCTCGAAGAAGGTGAAGATTGCCCTGACGGTGGGCGGCCATGTACACAAGGCGATTAACTATCCGGTGGGCATTGTCAAAGATTCGTCGCATCAGGCAGAAGCCAAAGCCTTCTACAGCTATGTGCAGACTGCTTCTGCAAGCTCGGTCTTTACAGGCTACGGCTTTCAATTAGCGAAATAAGTAACTTCTATTAGATAGGGTGAAAAGAGATGGAGATCAATTGGACCGACTTTTTCGCCCCGGTCTGGCTGTCCATCAAGATTGCGGTATTAACCAGTGTGATCGTATTCCTGCTGGCCACAGTGGCTGCCCGGAAGATGGCGGGACGCCGGTTCTTCGGACACAGCCTGGTCGAAACGGTCCTGCTGCTGCCGCTGGTGCTGCCGCCGACTGTGGTCGGCTTCGTCCTGCTGGTCTTCCTCGGGCGGCGCAGCTGGATCGGCAGGCTGTATGAACAGTTCACAGAGCAGACGATCCTGTTCACCTGGGGGGCAGCGGTAATTGCCGCAGTCGTGGTGGCTTTTCCGCTGGTATACCGCACGGTCAAGGCAGGCTTCGAGGGGGTAGAGAAGGATCTTGAGGATGCTGCGCGTGCGCAGGGAGCCAGCGAGCTTCAGGTGCTGCGCTATGTCACCCTTCCGCTGGCCGGGCGTTCGCTGGCTGCCGGCTATGTCCTCGGCTTCGCCCGCGGGCTGGGCGAGTTCGGGGCCACGATTATGGTGGCGGGCAATATTCCGGGCCGCACCCAGACCGTGCCTACCGCGATCTATGTAGCGGTGGACGGAGGCAACATGACGCTGGCCTGGATGTGGGTCGCTTCGATCATTTTGATTTCCATGCTTATGCTGATGTTCGTGAACCGCCGTTCCTGACGGATTACAGGTTAACAAGAGCAACCCCCGTCCTCACCGGAATTTGCGGTGAAGGCGGGGGTTGTTTACGGTAAACCGACCACAATCGGCTGGAGCGGGCGGCACATGACCAATTTATATACTTTGAGTCCCCTGCCGGCGGTAATCGGAGGGGGAGACGCCGGTCTCCTTCTTGAAGATCCGGTTGAAGGAACGGTAATTCTCGAACCCGATGGATTCGGAGATTTCGAAGGTCTTGTGGTCGGTGGTGAGCAGCAGCAGCTTGGCTTGTTCGATGCGCAGGCGGGTCAGATATTGGACAAAGCTCTCGCCGACGGCCTTTTTGAACATGGAGCTGAAGTAAGGCACGCTGTAATTGATCGAAGCCGCCAGCTCCTCCAGCTTGTAGGGATAGCTGAGATCTTCGCGCATCTGTTGAATGATACGTGTGATGGAGGCGTCGATCTTCCGGCCGCCCTCCTGAAGCTGCTGAAGCTTGCGGAAATAATCGCAGGTGATCTCATGTACGGAGTTGAACGTCTGGCAGAGCTCGATTTGTACACGCAGCTCCGCTTCGAGGTCCGCTCCGCCTTCCGCCCCAATTACGTTATGGCTCATATCCAGGAAGACTCTCAGGTACAGGGACTTGATCTGCTCCGGGTCCCAGGCTTGCTCCATGGCCTGACGGTGCAGGGATTGGCGCTCCTGTTCCAGAGCGGCTGTGCTGAGATGCGGCTCCAGCAGCGCTTTCTTCAGCACCTTGCTCCAAAAGCGGCTCTGCGGCTCGGGAATCCGCTGGAAGCTGGAGAGCTGCCCCCACTCCCCGATGCCGATAAGCTCATTGCAGCGGTAAAAGAACGGATACGGCGCTGAAGCCAGCCGCTTCAGCGCCTCCGGCTGCTCCTCCAGCCCCTGTTCGAAGCTGCACAGCAGGGCGATGCAGCTCATCCGCAGATTCGCGGCCAGAGACTCCAGCACCTGCTCCAGGAAGCGGGGTCTCTCCGTCTTCATGCTGTCGGTATACAGGGCCAGGAATCGCCCTTTGTCGAGGGCGATAACCTTATGCGGGCCTATGCTGCCGAGCAGCTCCTTCAGCACGTTGACCCCGGCGAATTGCCACAGTTTCAGCTCCTCCAGCTGGTCGATCGGGAAGCGCAGGGAGTTGCGGTCCAGCTCCAAGAGCAGGGTCATGAAGCCCTGGCCGTGAAGCGGAAGCTGCGAGTCTGCAAGACTGCGCAGCCATTTGGCTTCAGCCGCCGGGCTGCGCAGCATGTCCAGGAACAGGCTCTGCTCGATCTCCACTTCGCTCAGGCGGACCTGCTGCTCCAGCTGCAGATAATTGTCCCTCGTCTCGCCGCGTGAATCCGCCAGGACCGCCAGCTCCTCCATCGTCCGGGTCAACAGGCCCGGATCGGAGAGGCAGTCATCCTTAATCAGATAGGAGGCTGCCTTCAGATGAATGGCCTGCTGGGCATAATGGAAGTCCTGATGGCAGGTCAGGATAATGATCTGCGGCGCACGGACCCCGCTCCGTTCAATCTCGCGCAGCATTTCCAGCCCGTTCATGCCAGGCATCGTGATGTCGGTAACAATCAGCTCCGGCTTATGCTTCAGGAACAGCTCCAGTCCGTCCCGGCCATCTTCGGCTTCGCCGACAAGGGTGAACAGGTCAGCGCGCTCCTCAATGAAATGCCGGAAGACGGTTCTTGCCGGAATCTCGTCCTCCACAAGGACAACTCTATAGTGATTCATGATGTTCCTCCTTAATCAGGACGTTCCCGGACGGCAGCAGCATGCGGATGGTCAAGCCTTCGCCCGGAGCGCTTGTGAGCAGGATCTGTGTCTCCGCCCCGAACAGCAGCTTCATACGCATCCATACATTCTGCAGTCCGATGTTCTCGGCAGACTCTTCCTGCTGGAGATGAAGCTGCAGTTTCTTCAGCTCAGCCTCTTCCAGACCCTTCCCGTCGTCCTCCACTTGTACAATAATATGGCTCCCGCCGGGACTTCTGTATACGCGCACACGGATATGCCCTTCCGGTACCTTGCGCGGGAGAATGCCGTGGAATACGGAGTTCTCAATCAGCGGCTGCAGACCCAGCTTCGGAATCATCATGCCCCGCAGCGGCTCCTCAATCTCAGCCTCCAGGTGAATCTGGCATTTGTAGCGCATATTCAGCAGCCCGACATAATCCGCCAGATAATCAAGCTCCTGCTGGAGCTGCACCGTCTGCTCGAAATTCTCCATCGAATACCGCAGCAGGGCCACCAGCCGTCCCATCAGGGAGTTGATCTTCTCATAATCCTTCATCATGGCGAACATACGGATCGTATTGAGGGTATTGTACATGAAATGGGGGTTGATCTGCGACTGCAGCGCCCGGATCTCCAGCTTGCGCTTCAGATCCTCCGAATCATGCAGGTCTGCCAGCAGATCCTGAATGCGGACAGCCATGGTATTAAGCATCCGGCCCAGATCTCCGATCTCATTATTGGCGAAATGGGTAACCCGGGCCTCGAAATTCCCTTTTTTCAGAGCATCGACCTGCCGTTTCACAGCTTGCAGAGGCCGGTAGAGCTGATACCCGAAACCGACCACACAGAGCGCCCCCAGACAGACCAGAATCAGCAGGAAATAAGTGACTGTCCGGCGGATGATCTCAGCGCTGGCCGTCAGCTCCTTGGACGGAATCTCCGAGAGGACGATCCATTTGTCATAGGTTGAGGTCTGTTTGACAGAGACTATTGAGGAGCCTGCCGCGAACTGATCGGGGCGCTTCAGCTCCTTCCAGCGCTTTAGAATCTCCTGCACCCGCTGCGTATCCTCCTGCTTCTCCAGCTTGCTGGTCGTGGCAATGGTCAGGCCGTCTTCGGTCAGCAGGGAGATGGACCCCTCGCTCCCAAGCTGAATATTCTCGATCTGCTGCTGGTATTGGCTGTTGTTCATGGAGATCAGCAGCACGCCCTTCAGGTCCTTATATAAGTCGAAGGGAACGCGTGAGATATAATAGGTAGACGAATTAAGGATAGCCAGCTCAGGCAGCGAGTGCTTGTCCAGAAAAAGATTCGGCCGTCCCGAAGCCAGATACGCTTCAATCAGCGGCCGGTACGGGGAATCCTCCAGCATGGCAGGAGCTTCCGTGGAGGAGAGGACTTCTCCGGTGACGGCGGAATAGACCTGCAGTCCCTCCACGTTCCCGATGATGGCGGAGGCGCCGCTGAGCACCGAGATCAGATCCTTTTTGCGGACCACCTCTTCAAAATATTGGGCCGAAGGCGAGACCAGTGCACTCTGAATGGACGAGATCCGCGAGTATTGCTCGCTGAGCTCCCGCAGCCGGGTCATGGTTAATTCAATCCGGTCCACGACCTGATTGACGAGCTGGGCGTTCAGGCGGTTCACCTGCTGCTCCACTGTCGTGCTGGATACGCTTACAGAGATGAAGGACAGCACAATCAGCGGAACCACCGAGATGGCGAACATGACCACAATCATCTTAATATAGAAGCTCCGCCGCAAAAAGCTGAAAAAGGGTGAATTCATAGAATCACATCCGTTAGGGGTTTTGGACTACGGATACCGGGCAGGCTATCCTAAACAGATTATAGTACATTGGCGGACATGGAGATACCTGCGGCCCGGCAAATCTTAAAAATGGTGACACTTTGGCTGGAATCCGGCATGTTCTTAAGCTCCGGCGTCTTCTATAATCCAAAGTGTAAGCACGATGTAAACGCAATCAATACAAGCAAATGGGGGATGACAATGAATATTACAAGAAAGCTTGTACCGCTTGTAGCTTCAGCGGCGTTGATGGTAACTACACTGGCGGGCTGCGGCGGCGGTAATAATTCTGCGGCAGGCAGCACAGCGGCACCGGAAGGCAGTACACCAAGCGGTGCGGCTGGCAAGCCAGCCAGCATCAAGGCCATGACCATTCTTTTCGGTAATCCGCCGCAGATGACGAACAACAAGGCGCTGGAGGATCTGGAGAAGCGCGGCAATGTAGACCTGAACGTAACCTTCGTGCCATCCGAAGCCTATACAGATAAGCTCTCTGTGGCGGTATCCGCCGGAGATTCCTATGATCTGCTGCTAATGGATGGCGGTAAGGACGATAAATTCAACAACCTGGTGAAAATGGGCGCTTTTCATGACCTGACGCCTTACCTTGCGAAGACCAAGAATATCAGCCAGATTGATGAGGTGGTCTGGAACGGTGCCAAGATTGACGGCAAATCCTACGGGATTCCCCGGCCGCGCGGTCTCTACGGCGGAGGTGAAGCCAATATCCTGATCCGCAAGGACTGGCTGGATAAGTATAATCTGCCGGTTCCGAAGACTATGGATGAGCTGGCGAATGCGCTTGCGGTGTTCAAGGAGAAGGACCCGGCGGGCGGCGGCAAAACCATTCCGTTCACAATCTACGGATCAGACGGTGTGAACAGCCCTGGACCATTCTCCGGTGTTCAACCCATTCAATATGCCTTCGGCATCCCGAATGTATGGAAGCTGGAGGGCGATAAGGTGGTCCGTGATTTCCAGACGCCTGAATACAAGGCATTCCTGGAGTGGCTGAGAGATTCGTGGAGCAAGGGCCTGATCGACAAGGATGCGCCGGTACTGAAGAACCAGGGGCAGGCACGTAGTAAGTTCCTGGCCGGTACAGCGGGTGCTTTTGTCGGGAATGTAAGTGATATTGTAGAGACCAACGTAGAGAAGCTGAAACAGACGGACCCGAAGGCCGAAATCGCGATTGTCGATGTGCTTGAAGGCGCGAACGGACAGAAGGGCGCTTCTGTACTCTCCGGGTACTACGGACTGTGGGCGGTTCCAAGCTCCGTGCCGGAGGATAAGGTGCAGCAGATTGTAGACTTCCTTGATTTCACAGCCTCCGAGGAGAATGTAGCGTTCTCCAAAGCGGGTGTCACCGGCATCCATTCCAGCGATTTCAAGAATGGGGTTGCGGTGCAGACCGAGGAGCAGAAGAAGCAATATGAGCTGGATAAGCCGAACAATTTCATCCTGGAGAACCGCGCAGATCCATATGTATACGCCAACTCCAAGGAGCCGGACATCCTGGCGCTGCAAAAGGCGACTCTAGATACGATCAGCAAGATCGGAGTGGAGAATCCGTTCCTCAGCTACAACTCACAGTACGCCAGCAAGAATCCGGACAGCTATAAGAAAATGAGTGCGGTAATGACGAAGTATGTGCTGGGCGAGGGAGCCTGGGAGGATGTGCAGAAGGAAATTGATGCCTGGACTGAGGGTCCTGGGGTGCAGATCACCAAGGAACTGCTGGACCAGTATAAAGCAGAGCATTCCACGAAGTAATACAACACAATACACAGAGGCAAAGGAGGGGGCTTTTCCCTCTCCACTTGCCCAATCGGATAAGGAGGTTTAGCCCGTGCAGAGAGCTTTACGCCCCAAACGGTTTCATCAGCTATGGCCCTTTTATTTACTGGCAGCACCGGGTATTCTCTACTTTCTCACCTTTCATTATATCCCGATGACAGGACTCATTCTGGCCTTCAAGGAATACAGCCCGTTCAAGGGCATGATGGACAGTCCCTGGGTGGGGCTGGATAATTTCAGACAGTTTTTCGGAACCTCCGATTTCTATATGTTGCTGAAAAATACGCTGCTGATCAGTCTGCTGAATCTGATCATTTATTTTCCTTTCACTATCTTTCTCTCGCTGCTTCTGAATGAAGTGCGGCTCAAGGTGTTCAAGCGTGTCTCGCAGACCATCGTGTATCTGCCCCATTTTCTCTCCTGGGTCGTGATTTACGGGATTACGATTTCCTTCTTCGGGCCTTCGGGGGTCATTAACCATTACCTCGGCCAGTGGTTCGACGGCAGTGCAAATTTCCTGGTAAGCAACGAATGGTTCCGGCCGCTCGTCATCTTCCAGTCCATCTGGAAGGATGCGGGATGGGGTACGATTATCTTCCTGGCGGCACTGGCGGGGATTAACCCTGAGCAGTATGAAGCAGCCAAGGTGGATGGAGCAAGCCGCCTGCAGAGCATCTGGCATATCACGCTCCCCGGCATCAAGGGAACCATTGTGATTCTGCTGCTGCTCCGTCTGGGCTCCTCTATGGACTCCAACTTCATGCAGATCTTCCTGATGACCAATAGCCTTAACCTGGATGTCTCCAATGTCTTCGATCTGTTCGTCTACCATGTCGGTCTGGAGCAATTCAATTACAGCTTCGCGATTACCGTAGGCATGTTCAAATCCGTTGCCAGTCTGATCCTGGTCCTCGGGGCCAATTATGCGGCGAAGCTGCTGGGTGAGGAAGGCATATTCTAGAACTAGAACAGGAGTGGAGAGGTTATGAAGCTTAAGGCAACCTGGTTTGATACCATTATTGTAGTCATCATTTGCTTAATCAGCTTGCTGGTTATTCTGCCTTTTCTGTATATTATTGCGGTCTCGTTCAGTCCGCCGGGAGATTCGATGGCCGGGAATTTCTTCATCTGGCCCAAGCACTGGACACTGGACGCCTACAGCTATCTGCTGAATGCGAATACGTTCCTGACCTCCGTCAAGAACTCTGTAATTATCACGGTGATGGGCACGGTGCTCAGTCTGTTTGTCTCGATTACACTGGCTTATGCGCTGTCGAAGAAATTTCTGCCCGGACGCCGGGTCATGCTGCTGGTTATTTTCTTCACGATGATCTTTCACGGGGGCATGATTCCGAACTATCTGGTCGTCAAAAATCTGGGTCTGATCGATTCCTACTGGGCGGTAGTGCTTCCGGCAGCCTCCAGTGCCTTCAATATCATGGTCATCCGCTCGTTCTTCCAGAGCCTGCCTGAGAGTCTGGACGAAGCGGCAAGAATTGACGGGGCGGGGGAATTCCGAATTCTTTACTCGATCGTGCTGCCGCTGTCCAAGCCGATTATCGCTACGTTCACCCTGTTCTTCATGGTGCAGTTCTGGAATGAATTCTTCTCGGCGGTTATCTATCTGAATGATACGACGCGCTGGCCGATTCAACCACTCCTGCGGCAGATGGTCGCGATCAGCGCCTCCAATATCTCGGCAGAGGCGGCGGTGGATGCCTCGCTTGCGGCCAACCTTGGACCCAATGTCCAGAATGCGGCCATTCTGCTGGCGATGCTGCCCATAGTCATGGTGTACCCGTTCCTGCAGAAATATTTTGCTAAGGGTGCCATGCTGGGTTCGATTAAGGAATAGACATTTAGGCGGATGAATCCGCAAATATAAAGGTGATGATAGAATTGACCATGAATTATAAAGATCTGCGGCACAATCCCGCATACACGAAGCCGCAGCTGACTGCCGGAGAATTCTTAAGCACAAGGCTGGACTTGACCAGACCGGAGCTTGCCAGTGTAGCTGCGAAGCTGGACTTAGGCGATATCGCCGGTGCACGGGATGCTTATTTAGAAGTCATTGCAGCGGGTAACAACGGGAGATATTACTTTGATGTGAAGGATGTTCCTGGGCTTAGGGCTTACGCCGCCAGCCATTACAGCGGGGAGGAGGAGGCGCAGCAGGATATTGCCGAGGCGGACCGGATTGTGGAGGGGGATATTCCCCTGTTCAAAGGGAAAAGAGTGCTCTTCCGGCACGGAAGCTATGACTGGAACAGCTGGCTGTTCGACAGCTCGCAGTATCAGCTGCATTTGACCCGGTTCGTCTATGTGAAGCGCCTGTCCAGAGCCTATGCGCTGACCGGGGATGATAAATACGCCAAATGCTTCAATGATATGATCAGCCATTTCATTGACGATAACCCTATGCCGGTGGATGGTACGTTCCGGGCGGAGCATTCGACCTGGGACCCTCTCTCGGCTGGTGTGCGGATGTTCATGCTGCCGGAAGCCTTCATTACCTTCTTCGGCTCCCCGGCCTTTAGGGCTGAGGTGAAGCTGAAGCTGATTCAGTCCTTTCAGCAGCACGGGGAGTACGTCCGTAAATATCATGCCAGCGGCGGCAACCATGTCTGCATGCAGCTCCGGGGACTGACTCAGACGGCGCTGCTTCTGCCGGAGCTGAAGGATTCCGCCGCATGGCTGGAATACGCTGGGCGTAAGCTGCCGGGATACATCCTTGAGAACGTCTACCCCGACGGGGTACAGTTCGAGGGCAGCCCGAATTATCACCTGATCGTCATGCGCGAGCTGTATGAACTGGTGGTTCTGTACCAGAAGCTCGGCATCGATGCCGGGGAATACCGGGAGACGCTGGAGAAAATGTATGTCGTCACGATGCATCTGCTGGCACCGGACGGGCAGCTGGTCAAGTTTGGCGATACCGATGTTCAGGTCGTCAGCGAGCTGCGCAACGTCATGAGCCTTGGCGCTTACCTATACCAGCGGGGGGACTTCAAGGCGCTGGGACATGAGCGGCTGCCGTTCTCCCTGCTGTGGAGAGTGGGGCCGGAGGCTGCGTCGGAGTATGATCAGCTCAAGGCTGCAGAGCCTGCGGAGACGGCCGCCTGCTTCCCGGCAGGCGGTTATGTGACCTCGCGCCAGGGCTGGAGCCCTAACGATATGTACATGGCGATGCGGGCAGGTGTGGGGATTGGCGGGCATGCGCATTCCGATGCGCTCAGTCTGGTTCTCTACGCCGGAGGACGCGAGCTGCTGGCCGATTCGGGTATGGGCTTGTTCGAGTGGAACAAGGAACGTAAATATACAGTCTCGACCCGCGCCCATAACACTGTAGTTGTCGACGGGCAGGACCAGCATGTCCGCAGCTTCCACTGGAATACACCGCCTACGGCGAGCTGTAGAATCTGGGATACTGGGTTCAATGAAGCGTATGATTATGCCTTTGCGAGCCAGTACGGATATACCCGTTACGAAGATCCTGTGGTTCACTCCCGCAAGGTGCTGTTCGTCAAGAACAGCTATTGGCTGATCGTGGACCTCTTCGAAGCGCAGGAAGAGCACCGCTATGAGCAGTACTTCCATCTGCCGCCGGGTGCAGCGGCTTACGACTTTCTCAGCGGGGAAGTGGTCTCGCAGCTGGAGGGGGCCAATCTGCTGCTGAAGCCGCTCCCCTCCGGGCTGGCGGAGGACCGGCTGACGCTGGAGCAGGGCCTGATCTTCAAGCAGGGCCACTATCACGAGAGTCCGGTCATGAAGCGTTCCCTTACCTTGACCGGAGGCGCAGCCGTCGTTACCTTGGCCGTTCCGTTCAGAACAGAGAAGCCGCAGGTGAGTGTAGAACGGCTGCCTGTCCGGCAGCATGGGGAACTACTCTCCGTGCAGGAGGCCACCGCGCTGCGTATCGTGATGGGGGACCGGGTGGATGATATCTGCCTCTACCATAAGAGTGTCGATGTCACCAGCTACCTCGACCATACCGGCAATATTATCTCCGAAGCGCTGCTGCCCCGCAAGACGGAGCCGGAGGGCATCGCGTTTGCTGGAGGCAACTATAACCGGGATGTTATTGTCGTTAGCGGTCATAGAGAATAGCACAGCACGAATAAGCAACGCCCCTCCCGAACCGGTGAGGGGCGTTGCTTATTCATCTAATATACGCCCTCGCTCTTCCGGGGATAGCTTGGGACAAGTGCTGCAATACTCTCCGGCATCTGGCCCGATCCGGATCCGGTAGGCCAAGCAGCAATGCTTGCGCAGATATAATGAATGGCCGCGCAGCTTCGGATGCTCATACCTCCGGAACCGCATGGATAATTCATCCGGCTTCTCCGGCTGGAGCAGGGTAGTATAATCCTGGCTGATGATCCGGCCACGCTCCTCAGAGTCCCAGAGTCCCTTGTCCGTATGCAGCCGTTCATACAGGTTATGCAAATTATGTGCAATCAGCGACCACATGATTTTCTCCTTAGCTCCTGTATACACAGATACAGCCTGTAGCACCTGCCGTAAATGTGCCAGCAGGCGATCCATATAGCCGGAAAGGCAGGCTTGACGGACTTCCGAAGGATTAACAGGCCATTTGTCCGTGGCTGCCGTCTCCGCTTCATATTGCATCATTCCTGCATCCGTTAGCCTGAACCGTAAAGCGCCGGGCAACAGAGAGAGAGGGGTATCGAAGAGAGTGATGGAGGCGGCCAGTCCCATGATCAACACCGAGTACCTTTTGGCAAATAAAGTTCCGACCACAATTCCTCCAGGCTCCCCAAGCTGAACCGATTGCTTGCCGATAATGAGCGGTAGCCTCGCTTCATCCAATAGATCTTCTGTACTGTAAGGAAAAGAATTATTCCTGTCCTCCGCGACAGTCACGGCAAAATGCTGCTGCATGAAATCTTGTATCCACTGGCTGCTAAAAGGTATAGCCTCACTCATTTCCCCAGCCATGCCATGATTTCATCAATAATTTCACCCCGGCCGATCACTCCCCAGCCCTTAAAGAGCCAGAAGGAATCGGTCTCATGAACCTTTCCTCCCTGTACGGCAGGGATGTTCTTCCAGAGCGGGCTGGCCTGCATGTTGTCCAGGAAATCTCCGGCATTGGAATCCACCTCAAGGACGATAAAGTCTGCCCCCAGCTCCGGTATTTTCTCCAAGGATAAATCTGCTCTTTGCTCTTCCGGCGTAAGTGCGGCAGGTTCGAACCCGAGATCCTGATAGAGTAATGCATTGGTTGGATGACCTTGCTGTGCGTACAATTGGAGTGTCTTCTCCCGCACACGGAGGTAGGCGAGTTTTTTGTTGTCCAGCGCTTTGATTTTCTCGCTGGCCTGGAGCGTTTTCTGTTCCAGTTCAGCAATTTTTTCCTTCGCCAGGTCCGTTTTGTCATACATCTCCGCAATGGTTAGCAGATCCTTGGTCCAAAAGGAAGTATCGTCGCCATAATCAAGCCATTCATTTCCAAGAACGATGGTAGGGGCGATTTTGTTCAGTTGCTCATACTTATTCTCGGCCGTCCGGCTCTCAATAAGAATCACATCCGGATCAAGCAAGGTAATGGCCTCAAGGTTGGGATTATCCGCCGAACCTACGGTTTGTACCCCCTGCAGCTTGTCAGCCATATAGGGAAGATACTCTCCTCCGTACCGGACCTCGGTGTTCACACCGGAGGGCTTCTCTCCGATAGTCAACAGATGATCTATGTACTCTGCCGAGAGAACAACGATTTTTTCAATTTTGGCCGGAATCACAGCTTCTCCCTTAAGGTGGGCAATCGTGCGTGTGCCCGGTTCCGCAGCCCCCTGACCGCTGGTTTGGGAGGCGGAGGGACGCGGTTCTTCAGAAGCCGGTTGACCTGTTCCGTTGCTGCACGCAGCCAGGATCAGCAGCAGCACGGCAAGGAGCAGGAACTGGAAGGATTTCATTTGCTTCATTTATTTCTAGTCTCCTTTACGCAATAGATAATAATAATCATTATCATTATGATAGGAGAACGATACATACTTATCAATGGATTATAACCCTGTGTTGGCGTGGATAATTCTATCGGCCGGCCTGCTAATCCGGGATGCAACATACGACATGGCCCACTTTCTGCCGGAGGGTCCGAGTGTTTTGAACAACAGATCTCCGGCATCGAACACCCGGGATTGCTTCACTGCATCCAGTGAAGACCATTCTCTGGACGAGAGCAGTGCTTCCAGACGTTGTCTCGATTCCAGGGTAGGGTCCGCAGCCAAAAAGATGGTTCCCGGGTTATACCCGGGAAGCTCATGAATCTCGAAATCCATTGCTTCAGTCTGCTCAGGGGTTGAGAGGGGCGGACTCAGTCCAAGATCCTGGTATAGCAGAGTTCCTGTCTGATTAGAGGCGCCGTACAAGCGGTAGAATTCAGAGCTGACTCTGATAAAAGAAACGGTGGGCAGCACATCCTGTGCCTCCAGCTGTGATCTAAGGAGGTGCTTTTGCTCTGCGTAGCGGTTCATCCAGTCATCTGCCTGCTGCTCTCTGCCCAGAATGCGGGACAACCTTGACAACTGCTGCTCCACATTATCGGTATGCTTAAGAACAACCGTCGGTGCGATGGACTCCAGCAACTCTCCTGGTAACAGGCGGTCGCTCCCAATAATCAGATCAGGCTTCAGACGTGCCAGCTCCTCGTAATTCAACCGGGAACCGTTCAGGCGGACAATGCCCTGCTCCTGTATACCGGAGTGGGGGAGGCTGTAATTTCTTGATACCCGCTCCCGGTAAGACAGCGCAGCCACTGGCGTCAATCCAAGTGTCATCAGGTAATCGTCCAGACCATAGTAGAGAACAGCAATACGGATATGATTATTTTTGAGGTAGCCTGCCGGTGCCACGCCTTCCGATTTTTTGAACACCCGGCTAAAATAATGCTCGTCCTTATAGCCCACTTCCTTGGCGATCTGTTTGACCCGTTCAGAAGAGAACAACAGCTGCTTGGCTCTTTTTATCCGCTCCTCCAGTAAATAAGTCATAGGTGTCTTTTCTGTAAGCTGCTTGAACGCTCTGATAAAATGATTGGTGCTTAAGCCCGCCATTAGAGCCAGTTGCCCAACTTTAAGCTCTTGGTTGTAGTTGTTCTTCATGTGGGCAAGCACAATGTCCATCCCTACAGCCTTGTCCTGCACAATACGCTTACTTGGTTGAAGGAGCATCGCGAGCAGCAGCTGCAGCCGGTGTTTGGCGTGCATGATATCCTCCGGGTCACGGGTACGGTGAAAGGAGGCCATTTGGCTGGTGATCTCTGCAGCCTGTGGATGGGCGGAAGCTTCAAGCTTCCCGCTAATTGGAAATTCCGGAGGGTGGAGCTGCTGTTGCCTGCGATTTTTACGAAGCTGGATACAGGAGAAGAAAATGATCATATAACGCAGCGGTTCTGTCGTCAGCGCTTTGCCTTCCACCGAAGTTTCGGGCAACAACAAAAAGAAGTCTCCTTTATTCGCCGTAAGCAGCCTCCCGTTTAGGATAATCTGCCCTTTACCTTCTGTAACATAACACAAAGCATGATGGTGAAGGATCCTTCGGGGCAAAGACTCCCCCTCTGCAAATCTTCCGAAATAGCTGTGTACGCTTGAAAAAAACAAGCGCTCCAGCCTGAATGCTGTCTGCTGTATTGTGGATAACATGCGTACCTCCTCGTCCGGCCGGAAAAAAATAGCAGATCCTTTTAAGTCTCGTAAATAATATCCCCCGTCTCACTCAGGTCATAGCTGTGAATCGAGCTTAGCTCACTGCGGAACGCTTCCGAGCGCAGAATTTCCAGAATCGCGTTAATCCAGACTTCATTCTCCGGCTTCTTCACCATGACCAGATCGTAGCGCTCGCGGATCAGGGGAATGAAGTCGATGCCGTCAATGATTTTGGCCGCTTTCTCGGTGCCGATGCCCACATCCGCCCCGCCTCTCGCCACCAGGCTGGCTACTGCCAGATGACTGTTCTCTTCATTAGAGTATCCGTTCAGGCGGGACGATGGAATACCATGAAGACGCAGCTGCTCATCCAGCAGCACCCGGGCGCCGGAGCCGCGCTCACGGTTGATCAGCGTCACTCCGTCCTGCCGGAGGTCTCCCCAGCTGCGGATGCCCAGCGGATTACCCTTCTGCACATAGAAGCCTGCGCTACGCGTCAGCAGATGCACTACTATATAAGAGAAGCCCACGAGCAGCTTGCGGATATAGGGCAGATTATATTCGCCGCTGTCGCCGTCCAGCAGATGGGTACTTACAATATCTGATTCACCCTGATACATGGCAATGAGGCTGTCCAGACTGCCCGCATAGGAACGGAGCGGACGGGTGGAGGGCAGAGTCCGCTCCAGATGGGTTGCCAGAATATCAAGCGACATATCCTGCCCGGTAATGACTACATTTACACCGCTGCTCTTCAAGCTGTGCGGCGGCGGGGAGGCGAAGGCCTGATAAGGGGCGGCGAACGGGAGGCCTGCCTGCTGCGATGGCTGTGCCTGCGGCAGTGCAGCTTCAGTCAGCCCGCTCCCGGGCAGCGGATTCGCATAGGCCCCGCTGTTGCGGGAATTCTGCTTGTATTTCTCCAGGTCGGAGAGGTCAACGCGCATCTGCTTGCCGACACGGTAAGAGGGCAGCTCGCCCTTTTTAATGAGATCATAGACCTTGAGCTTGGAGATTTTGAGCAGCCGGGCGATTTCCTCGGTTGTATAGGAAGTATTCTCGGTCATATATTGTACCCTCCTGGGGGATGGACTGGCAGATTCACAAATAGCCTTATTAGGATAGCCTTATTATGCTCAAGACTACCTTATTTTGTGAACCTGTGCAATCCGGGGAGGCCCCCTAATAGGTTATATGCCGGTCCGTCTTCGCCTGCTGTACATCGGATAACTCAATCAGCTCCGAGACGGTCACGAACCGGAAGCCCTGCTTCTTCAGCTCAGGCAGAATAATCTTCAGCGCTTCCTTCGTCTGAGACGGCCCGTGGACATGGTCGTGGAAGAGGACAATATCGCCGCTCTTGGCATTGCGGATGACCCGGCTTGAGATGTTCCAGACGCCGGGGCGGTTCCAGTCGCGGGTGTCCTGATGCCAGGACCACAGTACGGGCTTCAGGCCCATGCTGTTGGACACATCGATCAGGGTCTCGTCATACATTCCGCCCGGCGGTCTGAACAGGCTGCTGTGCCTGCCGGATATCTTCATAATTTCCTGCTCTGTCAGCGCGAGCTCCTCCTGAATCTGCTTCCCGGAGACCGGCTTTTTGAAGTAGACATGGTTATAGGTATGGTTTGCCAGCTCATGTCCTTCATTAATTACGCGTCTGGCGACATCGGGATATGCGGCGATCCGCTTGCCAATCGCAAAAAACGTGCATTTCGCATCGTACTCATGCAGCACCTCCAGAATGCTGTCCGTCTCCAGGGGGTCCGGACCGTCATCGAAGGTCAGCGCAATCACCTTCTGGCTGGTGCGCACTTCCCAGATCATATCTCCGCGCTCCTCATAGTAGTAGCGGTTTTTTGCCTTATTCGGACTGCCCAGGGCCAGATCGGAGGGGCTATGCATCAGCGCCAGTGCTGCAAGAACTGCGGCGGTCATTCGGGTGGCTGTTCTCATGGCTCTCAGATTCACTCCACACTTGTTTTTATAAGCGGTTCCTGCTGCTTAAGTCTTAGAATGCTCTATCCCCCTTGGATGCTATGCATTTATAACAGCCCGCAGGGCGATTTGCATTTTAGAGTGAAAGTTCCGGCGGAAATGACTTATAATAAGTTACTAAATACAGATCAAGGAATAGGGGCAGCGGAGATGACACTGATTGAACAAAGAGAGCATAGACAATATCCCGAAATCACGAAGCTGGAGACCTCCAGAGCCGCATATGAACGCGACTATTCGCGTCTGATCCATTCGCCGACCTTCCGGCGGCTGCAGGGCAAATCCCAGGTGTTCGGAGCCGGAACCGGGGATTACTACCGGACGCGCCTGACCCACTCGCTGGAGGTAGCGCAGATTGCCCGTGAAGCGGCCAAGAGTCTGCTGCGTTCTTACCCGGAAGTAGAGACAGGAGCTGCGGAGAATCCGGGTCTGGTCATTGATCCCGAGGTCGTGGAATGCGCGGCAATCGCCCATGACTTCGGACATCCCCCGTTCGGGCATAAGGGAGAAGAGGTGCTGGACAACCTGCTGGAGAAGCTGGTTACCCGCAAGACGGTGGAGGCGGTAGCTAAGTCCGGGGCAGGACCCGTTCAGCAGCAGACGATTCATGAGAGCATGAAGCGCAAATATGAGCATTTTGAAGGCAACGCCCATAACTTCCGCCTGATTATGTTCCTGGAGAAGCGCGAGAATATCGACGGCCTGAACCTCTCGGATGCGGTGCTGCTGGGGATTAACAAATATCCTTTTCCCGGGACGGTGCTGAAGAAGGGGATGTATCTGCACGAATGGGAGTATATCCACGAGATCCGCACCCAGTGGGGAATTCCGGCCGGCAAAAAAACGCTGGAAGCGCAGCTGATGGACCTGTGTGACGATATTGCTTATTCGGCGCATGACCTGGAGGACGGCATCAAAGCCGGGAAGATTGAGGTGCATGAGCATTTCATGCATGACGATTATATCCAGCGGCTGATTGTCGAGAAAATCACCACGCTTGAGGATGCCTTTTGGTCCGGCTGGAACAAGTCTGCGATCCGCTTCAAGGTGGAGGAGGTGCTGAGTTCGTTCCTGCGGGTGTGGAAGGAGAAGATGCCTACCTGTGAGAATGACTATTCCCGCACCCGCCGTGAAGTCAAGGCCTATTGGGTCAGTACCTTCGTCGCGAGCCTAGGCGTGATCGGGGACGGGGACTGGAAGAAGGTTACCTTCATTAAGGAAGGCAGGGAGGATGAGGACATGCTGCGGACCGTCAGTGTGCTCAAAAGCTTCGCCTGGGTAACGATGATCCGCGATTTGCGCGTGCAGCGTCTGCAGAAACGGAGCGAGTGGATACTGCGGCGGCTGTGGGAGGCCTTCCTTGATCCCGAGACATCCCGGAGTATCATCCCTTCGGACTGGCTGCAGCGGTTCGAGAAGGACCAGAAGTCGGCCAGACCGATCTGGACCTGGGAGCATATGGTGACGGATTATATTGCCGGAATGACGGACGCTTTTGCCGAGAAAATCTACAATGAGCTGTACGGACTGAAGGTCGGTTCGATATACGATCTGGATTAAGCTTGTTATAGTAGGAACTTTATCTGTCAGCCCTTTGGGCTGGCAGGTAAAACCTTACATCGGGAGAAACATGTAAATTTTTAATCGTCTGCTGCCGACATAGTACATATAACCTATTTTTTTTTTGCTTTTTTTATGAAAATAAATGTAATCAGATGGAAAATGGTGTAAACATCCAGACATTATCAAGGGGGCACACAGGTGTGGGTATAGGTCAGCGACTGAAGAATTTGTTAGGAAAAGGGAGAAAGAGAGCAGGCAAGAAGCAGCAGGCGAAGCTGTCCAGCGGCGGAAAAAGCATTGGCTTCAAGATCGCTTCCGGTTATGCGGCTCTGGCTGTATTCGTTCTGATCAGCGGCGGGGTATCTCTCTATCAAATGAACGGCATGCAGAATAATACCGAAAAAATCATTAATCACATCATCCCCGAGTTGAATAAAATTCATAATGTCAATTACCTGACAGAGCATGTTATGGCACTCAGCCTGCAGCATATCCTGAGTACTGACAGTGCGGACAAAAACGCCCTTGCGGAAGAACGGTCCGAATTCATCCGTAAAGTGTCGGATACCTTTAAGGAATATAAAGCCAATCTGAAAGGAGACCAGGAGCTGAAGCAATTACAGTCGCTCGTCGGGAAATGGGGCGAGTTCCTGACGGTCAACAATCAGGCGATCCTGCTCAGCAGCTCCAATGACGAGAAATTAGCTCTGGAGGTATCGCAGAAGGGAATTGACGCTTTTAATTCCATGCAGGTGGATCTGGATGCGCTGGTAGCACACAGTCAGAAGGATGCTGAGAATGAGGGTGAAATCTCTGCGAAAATTTTTAATACCTCAGTCACTTTAAATATCGTGACTGTGCTGGCTGCGCTTCTGGTGATCGGCTTGACGAACACGGTTATCCGCAGAACGATCATCAATCCGCTGAAAAGGGTAACTGCGCAGCTGCAGCAGATCTCCAGCGGGGATCTGACGGCGGAAGAGACGCTGATCCGCAACAAGGACGAGATTGGCCTGCTCGCCAAGACCGTGAATGAAACGAACCGTACGCTGCTCGAAATGGTCAGCCAGATCCGAAATGTATCCACTATTATTTCGGAGCAGGGCGATGAGCTGATGCATCGAATTGCCGATACGAAGGAAGGCAGCAGCCAAATCGCGCTGACGATGGAAGAGCTGGCCACAGCCTCCGGAAGCCAGGCCGAAGCAGCGGTGGATGCCTCCAAGGCGGTGGAGGAGCTAAATACGTTAATTGAGAATTTTGCCGGCAAAGGCACGGATCTCTCCAATCATTCCGAGCAGGTACGGCAAAAGGGTGAAAAGGGCCGGGCACTTATGGAAAGCTCCGTAGCGCAGATGAACGAGATTGCCGATGCGGTCTCGCAGTCCATGGATACGGTAGAAGAGCTGAACCGCAAGAATGAAGGCATCTTCCATCTGGTGGGGGCCATCCGGAGCATCTCGGAGCAGACTCATCTGCTGGCGATCAATGCTGCGATTGAAGCGGCACGGGCCGGTGACAGCGGACGCGGCTTCGCCGTTGTCGCACAGGAAGTACGGAAGCTGTCAGAGGATGTGCAGCGGACGGTCTCGGAGATTACAGAGATTACGCAGGGCATCCAGCTCGACTCCAGAACCATGGTAGAGCAGCTGCGCGGCGGAGTAGTGAAGACGGAGCAAGGCAGCCGGCAGATTGTCGAGACCGGTGATGCCCTGGCTGAGATCAACAGCTCGGTCCGCATGATGGCCGTGACCATCGACGAGATGGGCCAGGACCTGCAGCAAATGACCGGTGCCAGCGAGACCATGAACGAGTTCAGCCAGCATATCTCGGCACTCTCCCAGGAATCCGCGGCAGGTGTCGAAGAGACCTCTGCTTCTGCACATGAGCAGCTCAGCTCAACCACCGCTGTGGCTAACGGCATCGCGGAGCTGAAGCTGCTGCTTACGGAGCTTCGGGAGTCGGTAAGCCGATTTAAGGTGTGAGGGGGATAGATTGAAGTGGTAAAATTTCGGGGATTAGGGATACGCCGTGACTGCAGAGAATGTTTGGACTTCCGGCCGCTGTTGTTCCCGGATTTCTTGGATTGAACCGCAGCAGCGGTTGAAATCCGGGAACAAAGGCGGACGCTGTCGCTCCTACAGTTCCAAACTTCTCTTCCGCCACTGCTCCCTAATGGGGAAATTTCAAGTTCAATCTATTGAGGGATGGAAGTATATAAAGAGCCTCTGCTTAGTTCAGCAGAGGCTCTTTATTATGCGTGAATTCGTGAATCACTGAATGAACTGAATTGCTGAATTGCTGAAATTAGTTAAAAGAGTTGAACGAGCTGAGCATTTATCGACATGTGGTGCTGTTGCTGGTGTTGGTGCTGATGTTGGTGTTGGTGCTGGTGCTGATGCTGGTGCTGGTGCTGGTGTTGGTGCTGGTGCTGGTGTTGGTGCTGGTGTTGGTGCTGATGTTGGTGCTGATGCTGGTGCTGGTGCTGATGTTGGTGCTGGTGCTGGTGCTGGTGCTGATGCTGATGTTGGTGTTGGTGCTAATGAGTCCGCTTGGAATCCTGCACAATTTGCAACATTTACCTGATCAATATGAGGTGAATTGAGAGATTGTTGTACAAATGTCAGCAATTCTTATCCAGTTGGCAGATGAACAGGATAATTCCTGCATTTCCTGCAACATTCCGCTCGAACAGCCCAAATTGGGTATACCCGAGTTGCAATATGTGCAACATTTGGCCGCAAGGGACCGTTAGAACTCTAAACTGTGAGTCAATCCACCAAGCTACGGCCAACCAACCACGACTTGTCCACCCACCAACACGCAGCCTGCAATCCCAATAGTCCGCTAAACCGCCACCCGCCAGCTCAGCTCTGCAAGCAACCTAATACTGGCGGCTGTAGTCTACCAGGTTGCGTGAAGGTTTGCCGGTATCCAGGTAGGCTTTCATGTTCTGCACGAAGATATCGACTACCCGGTCGGCATAGCGGTCGGTCACCCCGGCACAGTGAGGGGTGATGATGACCTGCTCCATGTCCCATAGGGGGTGGTCTTCCGGCAGCGGCTCGGTCTCAAAGACATCAAGGCCCGCTCCGGCCAGCTGGCCGCTATTCAGTGCAGCGATCAGATCGTCCGTATGAGTGGTCACGCCGCGGCCAATATTAATATAGTATGCCCCCCGCTTGCAGGCAGAGAAGACTTCAGCATCGAACAGGCCGCGGGTTTCGTCGGTGAGCGGCAGCGTGTTGACCACGAAGTCCGCTCCGCGGACGGAGTCCTTCAGTTCCCCGGTGGTGAAGATCTGGTCGAAGCCCTCCACCGGACGCCCGGAGCGGCTGACGCCGATTGTCTTCATCCGGAAGGCCTGGGCGATTCTGGCGGTCTCGCTGCCGATCGCTCCGGTTCCGGCGATGACGATCGTCTTGCCGGTCAGCTCGCTCTCCTGCCCGTCCGAGTGCCAGCGGCGGTTCTGCTGGTTACGGATGGCCGTGTGCATGTTACGTGTGAACATCAGCATGAAGCTGAGGATGACTGCAGTAATCGGCTGCGCATGCACACCGCTGGCGTTCGTCAGCAGAATTTCGCGCTCTTTCATGGCTTCCAGCGGAAGCTTCTCTACTCCGGCGGACCAGGCTTGTACCCAGCGGAGCGGCGAGCCCTGGCGCAGTACGGTGTCACGGATGCCTTTGCCCCAGCCGATAATAATCTCTGCGCCGGCGAGCAGCTCCAGATCAGGGTTTCTGGAATCTCCCAGGGTAAGTGTGTACTCTGGTGCAGCGGCGCGGATCAGCTCCTGTTGAGCAGAGGAGAGCTGCTGCATACAAACGATGGATTTAGTCATGATGGTTCCCTCCTGTTCTACATTTCAGTAGAGAAATGGACGATAAGTATAGATAAGCATAACAAATCTGCCTGGAAAGGTGAAATTCGTATGAACCATTTGGACCCGGAGCAAGAAGTAGAGCGCCTGTTCGTTGCGGTGCCGTTGCCTGATAGGCTGCTTGAATATTTGAAAAATGAGTCTGCCCATGTGTCGTCCGGACTTAAATTTGCCAGATGGACACATTTTAAAGATTTCCATATTACGCTTCAATTTCTTGGAGATACTCCCAGGGAAACTATTCCAGCTCTCTGTGAGGCACTATGGAAGGTTGCACGCTCAAGCAAAGGCTTTCAATTGAAGCTCGGTGAATGGGGCACCTTCGGTCTTCCAGATTCGCCAAGAGTGCTCTGGGCGGGGGTTACCGGCGAATTGGAGCCGCTCTTGGAGCTGCAGCAAAAGGTGGTTTCAGCGACACTTCCCCTAGGATATACTCCTGAGATGCGAACGTACAATCCCCATTTGACTGTGGCCCGCAAATATCGCGGAGAAGATCCGTTTACGCTGGAGCGGCTGGAAAATTTACGGATGGAGAAGCACCCCTCAGACCAAGTACTTCCAGACATAGGCTGGACGGTAGATGCTTTTGTGGTGTATGCTACCAGGATGCATGCCATTCCTATGTATGAAATGACTGAAAAATTTACATTTTTCTAAATATAAAATCGACAAGAAAGTTTTCAAAGCTTCCATTTTCGGTTACATACAATAGGAATGTGCCGTAAAATAGGAGGTAAAACATGTTGATTTTCAAACAGAGCCGCTATATTGCGCTGCTGGTTGGTGTAATCCTAGTGTCTTTCTCAGCGATAAGTTTGATGAACCCCGAAGGAACTGCTGCTACCGGGGAGAATGTAATAGAAATAGGTAAGCTTAACTCTGCAAGCCATCAATCGGTAGAGCAGCTTATTCCGCAAGCCGCATCCGTCCTGCACAGGACAAGCCATTCAGCCGAAAATAGTACACCCATGCTCTACACCACAGCTGCCAAGCCGGTCCATACCTGGACCCGCACGGTGAGTGCAGGATGGATAAGTCCCGAGAAGCTGCAGCACAAGAGTGCGGCTAAGCCGGCTTCCATTGTGACTAAGCCTAAGGTAACTGTGGTGAAAGCATCGCCGCCAGCGGCGCAAGCGCTGAAGATCGCGGCAACGGGGACGAAGAGTGTGAAACCAAGCAAGGCTGTAACTCAGCAACATCCCCCCGCAACATTGTTCTTCTCCCGGACCAAGCTACTACCCAAGGAGCAGCAAGCTGAAGCTACCTGGAGCTACGCCGTATCCGGAGAAGACCTGCATCTGCTGCAAAAAATCGTCATGGCAGAGGCAGAAGGCGAACCGTACAAGGGCAAGGTGGCAGTTGCCAACGTTGTTCTAAACCGGCTGCGGTCAGCCAATTTTCCCGACACTATCAGAGAAGTCATTTATCAAAAAAGGCAGTTCAGTCCTGTGGCAAACGGGCGTCTTAAACGCGTGAAGCCCAATGCGGACAGTATTAAGGCTGTGAACGCAGCGCTTATGGGGGTCAAAGAAGTTACGGATGACACCTATTTTTTCCTGTCGCTGACGCTGGCACAGGATCTGACCGTGCATCATTCACGGACACTCGCCAAGACCATCGGCAATCATACCTTTTATAAATAAGGATTCTTCCGTAAACAAAAAGATCTTATACACCAGACGCTATACGTCTATTCAGTTACAGCTATTTGACGCAGCCGGAAGACACAACCGTACTGCTGACTCCGATGCCTTGTCAGGTCCGCGGAGCGAAAAGAACCTCCAGCCCCATTTCTATGGGCTGGAGGTTCTTTTGCACCTTCGTATGAATATCAGGATAAGGGCTTATGGTGTGACATAGACGGCTTCTTCTCCCCGTACCTTGGGCGGAGGGGCGCTCCACGCCTCGGAGAAGACGGCTTCTGCAGCTGGCTTGCCTAGCATCTTAAGAATGGTGGTGGCGCAGTGCTGCGGCTGCTGGAGGTCCGGAGAGCTTTTGCGCTTCTTCGGTCCTCCGAATCCGGCATATTCGCTCAGGAGCATGGAGAACCATTTGTCCACGACGCCCGGATCAAGCATCTCGGCGAGCCCCAGCTCGACGAAATACTGGCTGTTCTTCTCTTCCTGGCCGGGGATGGCGTTATAGAACAGCATGGGAATACCTTTGGCCTGGCCTTCCGTGCAGGTCATTCCGCCGGGCTTCGTGATCAGCAGATCCGAGGCATCCATCAGCTTGTTGATCTCGCTGCTGTACCCAAGAATCCTTACGTTGGGATGGTTGAGCAGGGGGTTGGCCTGCATTTTGGCTATAGCCTTGTCGTTGCTGCCCATACAGAAGATAAGCTGGATCTCATTGATCCGGGCAGTGAGCGAGTTCATAATATCCTTGCCGAACATCAGGCCCCAGCCGCCGCCCATAATAAGCGCAGTCGGGATGTCAGCGAGCCCCAGCTCCTTCCGCAGCTTGGTCTTACCCTGGGACTCCCAGAACTTCGGATGCACGGGAATCCCGGTCACCGTTACCAGCTCGGAGGGTACGCCGCGTCCCGTAAGAATGGATTTGACCCTGGAGGTCGATACCAGATACCGGTTGGCTTCCGCATTCACCCAGCTGCCGTGGGCATCATAATCTGTAATCAGCGTATAGAACGGCACATCAAGACCCTGGCGCTTGAGTCTGGAGATGACCGCAGCAGGAATCGGATGAGTACAGATAATCAGATCCGGCCGCAGCTGCTCAATGACCTGAGAGGCATGGGTATAAAAAATCCGGTGAAGGGCCAGCTTAGTCAACCGGTTCAGTGATTTATGATATTGGGTCTTATACATCATGCCGACCAGCTTCGGCTGGCTGCTGACAGTTTTGCGGTAAGCGGAAAGAATCCAAGGAGCGACCGTAGGATTCAGGAATTTTCCGAGCTCGAAGACCCGGCACTGAACATCAGGGTTCAGCAGTCGTATTCCTTCAGCCAGAGCATAGGCTGCCCCTGTATGGCCCGTGCCGAAGCCTTCCGAAAACAGCAGTACTCTTTTCTTTCGCATAAGTTCACCTGCAACTTTCCATTATAGGTAGGTTTGTTAGATAGCTTCATAAGTCCGTCTGCGGTTACTCGCGTACATGCTTCTCCTAATATTATACTAGGGATTTTGCTTCTTTTCTCACATTATACAAATAAGACGTAAATAGAAAGTTAAAACACTGCAATAAAATAAAAAAATTTAGCAAAAGTATTGCAAAGACATAGGCAAAGTGATAAAGTTGGTCTTGACCGAGTGACCGGATTAGTAAATTGGTCAGAACGGGAGTTACAGACGATCCTTCAGGAAAGGGAGTGTATGAATGGCTGTGGTAGATCGAAGGCAGCAGGTGCTTCAGGCGGCGACGAAGTCTTTTTCATTATTCGGGTATAAGGCAACAACGATGGATCAGGTCGCCAAGATTGCCAATGTCGGCAAAGGGACGATTTACACCTTTTTTACGAACAAGGAACAGTTATTTGATGAAATCCTGCGGGACGTCATCATCGAGATGAAAATGATCGCCGAGCGGGAGATTAGGCGTGATAAGCCGTTTTTTGATAATCTGCACCGTGTGCTGGATGCCCTGCTGGAATTTCGAAGCGAACACGAGCTATTCATCAAGCTGTCCCAGGAGAGTCTGGACTTCGGAACGCCGCAGGCTGGTGAAGGGCTCGACAAGATCGAGAGTGTGGTGCTTGAATATCTGGAACGGGAGGTGGAGCAGGCCATTCGTCAAGGGGAAATCAAACCCTGCGATCCCCAGATTGTGTCGGTGGTAATGTTCAGGCTATATATCGCGCTTACTGCTGAACTGAGCAAGGTACATGTGCCGTTGACCAAAGAACAGATCAAGCATTATTTTCATCTGTTTTTGGCAGAGGGGCTGTCACAGTAGAAGTTAAGTCCGGTATAGGGATGGCGTTTCGCACTGCTGCGCTTTCCCTGAATGGAATGGATGGGCTGAGGCGGATGGTACTGAATTAGGATAGACCCATTTTTTTTGCTCTTGATTGACCGAATGGGGAAAACAGTCATCTGGTGTTACTGTAACATTCACGAAACTATCATTTCAAAGCAAGTCACCGTATTTTTCAAGAGAGAGCATATGATCATAAGGAGAGAACCAGAATGAAATCTTTATCCGTGTTTATGAAGGATCTTGGCGCGGTATTCAAGAATCCCAAGATGCGTATTTCCATGTTCGCCATTCTATTTATTCCTGTTCTGTACAGCGGATTGTTCCTGAAAGCATTCTGGGACCCTTACGGTAAAATGAACGAGCTTCCGGTAGCGGTTGTCAACCAGGATAAGGGTGCTGATTATGAAGGCACCAAGCTGACCGCCGGAGCAGATCTGGTCACGGAGCTGAAGAAGACGGACGGGTTCAAGTGGAATTTCGTCAGCCGGGAGCAGGCGGAAGCCGGGCTTGCGGACAATACCTATTATATGGCGATTGTGGTTCCGGAAGACTTCTCGGCTAAGGCCACTACACTGCTGGATGCAGATCCGCAGCCGGCCAAGATCATCTACGAGCCGAATGAAGGCTATAACTTCCTGGCAGGCCAGATTGGCGGCACAGCAGTGAAGGATATGAAGAGCAAGGTATCCGCCAAGATTACGGAAGCTTATACCAGTTCTGTGTTTGATAAAATCACCACCATCGCAAACGGTCTGGGCGAAGCCGGAGACGGTGCGACCAAAATCGCAGACGGCGCCACTAAGCTCGATGACGGCGCTCTGAAGCTGAAGGACAATCTGGTTGTCCTGACCGAAGGCACCGGCAAGCTGCTGGATGGTGTAGCGCCGCTTACCCAGGGCGTGAGTGATCTCAATAACGGAGCAGCCGCACTCAAAACCGGCACGAGCACGCTGGCCGGAGGTCTGCAGCAGTTATCCGCAGCACATAAGCAGCTGCAGGATGGT
Source organism: Paenibacillus sp. FSL H7-0756 (assembly GCF_038006765.1). NCBI lineage: Bacteria > Bacillati > Bacillota > Bacilli > Caryophanales > Paenibacillaceae > Paenibacillus > Paenibacillus sp. FSL H7-0756. The sequence continues at coordinate 438,540 of NZ_JBBOVT010000003.1, forward strand.
GTGACGCAGTCGGCAGCGGGCAGCAAGCAGCTGAATGCCGGGCTGCAGAAGACGGCAGCCGGAACGGCTTCGCTACAGGCCGGAACCCAGTCGGCTGTAGTCGGTACCGAGAAGCTGCAGACAGGTACGAAGGCGGTTGTAGACGGCAGCGAGAAGCTTGCGGCCGGATTATCTTCCTCCGCCGAGGGCAGTGCTAAGCTTGAAGCCGGACTTACGGCTTCGAAGGACGGAAGTGCCAAGACAGCAGCCGGAGCCAAGGCTGTAGCTGATGGTCTGCAGGCGCTGGCGAAGTCGAATCCGACGCTTGCAGCAAGCCCTGAGGTGCAGAAGCTGCTGGCAGCAAGCGCAGCAGTAGCTGCGGGCACGGAGCAGCTGGACCAGGGTCAACAGCAGCTCCTGAACGGAGCTGCGGCCTTGAACAGCGGCCAAGAGCAGCTGTTGCAGGGAGCAAAGCAGCTGCACAGCGGTTCACAGCAGCTGGATGCAGGTGTAGGCCAGCTGCATGACGGAGCGCAGAAGCTCTACGCAGGCAGTTCGCAGCTGCTGGATGGCCAGAATCAGCTGGCAGCCGGAGCAGCTGCACTGGAGAACGGCGGCGCGAAGCTGACCGCAGGCATGAAGCAGTTCGGCGCGAAGCTGGACGAAGCTGCTGCGGGCGGCGTGAAGCTGGCTGACGGCGGCAAGGCGCTTGAAGCCGGCACCACGAAGCTGCTGGCTGGCGCAGGCAAGCTTGGTAGCGGCCTTAGCTCGGTAGCCGATGGCTCGAAGAAGCTGAGTGACGGAGCAGGGCAGCTGAAGGATGGCCTCGATGAGCTGAAGACAGGCTCCGGTGAGCTGGCAAGCAAACTGGGCGATGCGGCAGCGCAGACCAAATCGGTGAACAAGACCGACGGGCTGGTATCCATGTTCGCCCAGCCGGTACAGATCGAAGAAGTGAAAGTTAACAAGGTGCCTAACTACGGTACAGGATTCGCTCCTTACTTCCTGTCCCTCGGATTGTTCGTAGGTGCTCTGATCTGTACGATTGTTATCCCTATGCGTGATTCCGAAGTCATTGGAGCCAGCCGGTTCAACCGGTTCATGAGCCGTACCCTTACGTTCTCCATGATGAGTGTGCTTCAGGCACTGCTGGCTGTCCTGATTGTCTTGTATGGTCTCGGACTTGAAGTACAGAATGTACCCTTGTTCTACGCCTTCTCTTTCATTACCAGCCTGGCCTTCATGTGGATGATTCAAGCGATTGTTACTTGGCTGGATCAGCCGGGCCGCTTCGTAGTCATTCTGATTCTGATCTTCCAGTTGACTACAAGCGCAGGAACCTTCCCGCTGGAGCTGATTCCTAACTGGATGAAGTTCTTTAATCCGCTGCTGCCGATGACTTACAGTGTCAAAGGCTTCAAGGCAGTAATCTCTACTGGAGACTTCGGATCCATGTGGGCCGATGCAGGAACGCTTGGCGCTTATGGAATAATCTTCCTGGCCCTTACCTTCACCTACTTCATGACCCGTGACCGCGGCAATGAAGCTGTGCTGAAAAGTGAACAAGTTTTGACTGTATAAATCAACAATATTCTTTGTAAAACATACGAACCAAAAGCGTCTCCTAAGGGGGCGCTTTTGGTTTATTCATAAATATAAATAGCTAAAGAAAGTGCCGTTTTCAGTGCGGGAAAATGATTGAAACGCTTTCAATGCATAAGCGCTTATTCGCCATTTATGCATAATTATACATTCGACAGTTTTTTTACGCTTTTATTCGCTAAAGCTGCAATGCAAAAGCAAATGTTAATCAAGCTCATAAAAAAGTTTAAATTGCGCTCATGTCAGCTCGATGATAAAATAATAACACCAATTCTGCCTGAATAATTATTAAGATTTTCCGCTGAAAAATTTTCCTGGAATTCCGTCTACTTTATAATAGAGAGGTTGCATGTGATGAGACACACTGAACTGCCCGGCAAACAGGGCCTTTATGATCCCCAGTTCGAAAAAGACGCTTGCGGCATGGGATTTGTCGCGCATATTAAAGGCAAGCCGTCCCATGATATTGTCAGCAATGCGCTGACTATGCTTTTCAATATGGAGCACCGGGGAGGCCAGGGAAGCGAGCCGAACTCTGGAGACGGAGCCGGCATTATGCTGCAGATTCCCCACCGTTTCTTTGCCGGTGAAGCCGCGAAGCTGGGCTTTGAGCTTCCGGAACCGGGCCATTATGGCGTGGGCATGATCTTTCTGTCTCATAACGACGAGATCCGGGCCAGCCATGAGGCGCTCCTGAGCGAGATTATCGCGGAAGAGGGTCAGCAGGTACTCGGTTACCGCGATGTCCCGACCTTTGACGAAATGCTCGGCAAGACAGCCAAGGCTGCGAAGCCATATGTACGCCAGGTATTTATCGGCCGCTCGGAGGGAATCAAGGATGATCTGTCCTTCGAACGCAAGCTGTATGTGATCCGCAAACGGGCAGAGCTGGCCATCCGCTACGGCGGGGCAGAAGAGGGCGAATCCTTCTATGTGCCGAGTCTTTCCTGCAAGAAGATCGTATACAAAGGCATGCTCACTACCGTACAGGTAGGACAATTCTATCTGGACCTCCAGGAAGAAACGCTGGAATCAGCGATTGCGCTGGTCCACTCCCGCTTCAGCACCAACACCTTCCCGAGCTGGGAACGTGCCCACCCTTACCGCTTCATGATTCACAACGGTGAAATTAACACCCTTCGCGGCAATGTGAACTGGATGCATGCGCGCCAGTCGCTGTTCAAGAGCGAGAAGTTCGGAGAAGACATCAGCAAGGTTAAGCCGGTGGTGAATCCGGACGGCTCCGATACAGCCATGTTCGATAATACCTTTGAATTCCTCTACCTGAGCGGACGCTCCCTGCCCCATGTGGCGATGATGATGGTTCCTGAGCCTTGGAGCAATCATGACAGCATGGACGAGAAGAAGAAAGCCTTCTATGAATACCATAGCACCCTGATGGAACCGTGGGACGGGCCTGCCGCAATGGGCTTTACCGACGGCGTGCAGATCGGGGCCATCCTCGACCGTAACGGCCTGCGTCCTGCGCGATACTATGTCACCAAAGATGATCTGATTATTCTCTCCTCTGAAGCGGGTGTCCTCGACATTCCGGCAGAAGATGTTCTATACAAAGACCGGCTGAGACCGGGCCGCATGCTACTCGTGGATACGAAGCAGGGCCGGATTATCTCGGACGAAGAGGTAAAAGCCGAAATCGCCTCCGAGCAGCCTTATCAAGAGTGGCTGGATGAGCATCTGATCGGCCTCGACCAGCTCCCGGATGCACCGGAGCTGCCGAATCCGAAGCATGATAATGTGCAGCAGCTGCAGCAGTCCTTCGGTTATACCTTCGAGGATCTGCGCAAGGTGCTGGAGCCCATGGCCTCCACAGGCGCCGAAGCTGTCGGCTCCATGGGTTATGATTCACCGCTGGCCGTGTTATCAGACCGTCCGCAGCGCCTGTACAATTACTTCAAGCAGATGTTCGCCCAGGTCACTAACCCGCCGATTGATGCCATCCGTGAAGAGCTGGTAACTTCCACAGCGACTACGATCGGACCTGAACGCAACCTGTTGAAGGCAGAACCGGAGAGCTGCCGGCAGATCTCGCTGGATTCTCCGATTCTCTCGAACGAGGATTTTGCCAAAATCCGTCATGTCCGCCGTGCGGGCTTCAAGTCGATGTCCATTCCGATTCTCTTCCCGGCAGAGCTGGGAGCAGAGGGGCTCAGAATCGCGCTTGACCGGATGAATGAGGCGGCAGACCGCGTCATGGGCAAGGGCCATAATATTCTTATTCTCTCCGACCGGGGTGTGGACCGCGAGAATGCGGCAATTCCGGCGCTTCTGGCAGTCTCCAGCCTGCATCACCATCTGATCCGCTCGGGAACCCGCACCAAGGTCAGCATTCTGCTGGAATCCGGAGAACCGCGTGAAGTTCATCATTATGCGCTTCTGCTGGGTTATGGTGTAAGTGCGGTCAATCCTTACCTGGCCTTCGAGAGTCTGGATGACATGATCAGCCAAGGGCTGCTCCGCGGAATCTCGCATGAGAAGGCTGTGAAGAACTATATCAAGGCAGCTACGAAGAGCGTGGTCAAAATTCTGTCCAAAATGGGAATCTCCACGATTCAGTCTTATCGCGGGGCGCAGATCTTTGAAGCAGTCGGGCTGAATTCCGAGTTCGTAGACCGTTACTTCACCTGGACGCCTTCACGGATCGGCGGGATTGGCCTTGCGGAAGTGGCACAAGAAGCGCTTGCCAGTCATTACCGCGCCTTCACCGACAAAGACGGCAACGATATGGTGCTGGATTCCGGCGGTGAATACCAGTGGCGCAGTGACGGGGAAGAGCATCTGTTCAACCCGCAGACTATTCATCTGCTTCAGCACTCCGTGCGCAGCGGTGATTATGAGATGTATAAGAAATATGCGGCGCTCGTTCAGGGCGAAAGCGAGAAGCACCAGACGCTGCGCTCGATGCTGCAGTTCAAGAGCGTAGGTGCTCCTGTATCGCTGGATGAGGTAGAATCGGCTGAATCGATCATGAAACGCTTCAAGACCGGTGCCATGTCCTTCGGCTCGATCAGCAAGGAAGCACATGAGACGCTGGCCATTGCCATGAACCGCATCGGCGGCAAGAGCAACACCGGTGAAGGCGGAGAAGATCCGGCGCGCTTCCTTACCGATGCTAACGGCGATTCCCGCCGCAGTGCGATCAAGCAGGTTGCTTCGGGACGGTTCGGCGTTACCTCGAACTATCTGGTGAATGCCGACGAGATTCAGATCAAGATGGCACAGGGCGCGAAGCCGGGTGAAGGCGGACAGCTTCCGGGCCGCAAGGTTTACCCTTGGGTTGCTGAGGTCCGCGGTTCAACGGCAGGCGTGGGACTGATCTCGCCGCCGCCGCATCATGATATCTATTCCATTGAGGATCTGGCCGAGCTGATCTATGATCTGAAGAATGCTAATCCGCGTGCGAGTATTAACGTGAAGCTCGTCTCTGAGGTTGGTGTGGGCACCATCGCCGCAGGTGTGGCGAAGGGACGCGCTGATATTATCCTGATCAGCGGTTACGACGGCGGTACCGGCGCTTCGCCGATGAACTCCATCCGTCATGCCGGACTGCCTTGGGAGCTGGGCCTGGCGGAGACCCATCAGACGCTGATGCTGAACAATCTGCGCGACCGTGTCGTGCTTGAGACGGACGGCAAGATGCTTAGCGGGCGCGACCTCGCGGTAGCCGTTCTGCTGGGTGCTGAAGAATACGGATTCGCTACTGCACCGCTGGTAGCCGTAGGCTGTATCATGATGCGTGTATGCCAGATGGACACCTGTCCGGTGGGCGTAGCTACGCAGAACCCTGAGCTTCGCAAGAACTTCATGGGTGATCCGCAGCATGTGGTGAACTTCATGACCTTCGTGGCACAGGACCTGCGCGAGATTATGGCAGAGCTGGGCTTCCGGACGATTGAAGAGATGGTCGGCCGTACCGATTGCCTGGATGCGGTTAAGGCATCCACACACTGGAAGAAGAAGGGCGTCGATCTGAGCAGCCTGCTGCACATTCCGGCTATGCCGGAAGGAAGCACACGCTTCCGCAGCAAGTTCCAGAACCACGGTCTGGAAGAGACCCTGGATATGACCCATCTGCTGGATATTGCTGCACCTGCGCTTGAATCCGGTACGGCAGTGGAAGCCTCCCTGCCGATCACGAACGTGAACCGTGCCGTAGGTACGATTCTCGGTAGTGAGCTGACGCGCAAATACGGCGCAGCCGGATTGCCGGATGATACGATCCGGCTGCATTTCACCGGATCAGCGGGACAGAGTCTGGGCGCATTCGTACCAAAGGGGATCACCATTACCGTTGAAGGCGACTCGAATGACTATGTCGGCAAAGGGCTGTCCGGAGGCAAGCTGATTATCCGGCCTTCACGCAAGGCCACCTTCGCGGCAGAAGAGAATATCATCATCGGAAATACGGCGCTGTATGGAGCGACCGGCGGCGAAGCTTACGTGAGCGGCATTGCCGGTGAGCGGTTCGCAGTCCGCAACTCCGGGGCCAATGTAGTTGTTGAAGGCGTGGGTGACCACGGCTGCGAATACATGACCGGCGGCCGTGTCGTTGTACTGGGTACAACGGGCCGTAACTTTGCAGCAGGGATGTCGGGCGGTATCGCTTATGTCTACGATCCTGACAATACCTTCATCAAACGCTGTAACCTGGAGATGGTACTGCTGGAGCGTGTAGAGGAAGCGGACGAAATCGCCGAGCTGCATGCTATGATCAGCCGCCATACCCAGCATACAGACAGTAATGCGGGCCGGGCGATTCTGGATTCATGGGATGAGGCTCTGCCGAGATTTGCCCGTGTGATTCCGAAGGATTACAAACGGATGCTGGAGCAGATCCGTAAGGTGGAGCAGAACGGCCTGACTGGTGAAGCTGCGCTTATGGCTGCTTTTGAAGCCAATATGCGCGAGCTTGCGCGTGTGGGCGGTTAATATTCTACATTTCATAAGTGATGTGCTTCTGCATTAACGGAGCGCATTGTCAATTCAAGAGGCCACCTCTTTCCTATATGGAAAGAGGTGGCCTCTTAGGTTTTTCTTACAGGAAATTAGGGTCTCCTCTGATGGTGATAAAGTAAGCATAACGGGGCAAATGTATGCGAAAACAGTAAGTATCCGGTACACGGGGCCCGCGCTGGCCCAATGTAATCGGTTTTTCGATTACATTCGGTGCGACCCCCTTATCCCGGAGTCCTCCGTATCAAATCGGTACTTGTCGTAGAAATGCTCTTTATTTCGCTTTTTCTCTCGGCCAGAAGAAGCGGGAGCGGTCTTCTTGGGTCAGGACCCACTCCGCAAACGTAGCTGGCGGCATGTTCCGAAGGCTCGTATGCATTCTGCGGTTGTTGTAAAAGTCCATGTACCGGTCCACCGCTTCATAGGCCTCTTCGAACGTGTCGAATGCCTCTTTGCGGAACAAATCCCGATCGATATTACTGTGGAACGATTCAATAAAAGCGTTTAAATCCGGCGTTCGAGGCGGAATGCGTTCATGGGTCATTTCCCAGCTTTCACACATGTCGCCAAACAGGTGGCTGACAAACTGTGGGCCGTTGTCGGTGCGGATCACCGGGCGTGCGCTGTCAGGGGCGCAGTGTTGCTCCATGGCGCGTCCCAGCGTCTGGCAGGCGTGCTTGGCCTCACACGACGATCCGCGGTGGTAGCCGACGATGACACGGGTAAACACATCGATAATGCTCAGGACAAAGAAATGCCGGTCGCGGCCCGCCACGTACCCGTACTTAATGTCCATTTGCCAGAGCTGGCCTGCTCCGGTAATGACCCGGTTCTCCGGCAGCTTCCGGGGATGCTTAAAACGCTTGTGACGCTGCGGCTGCAGGATATCCAGCGCCTGACACAGCCGGTAACTTTTCTTGTGATTGAGCTTTAAACGGTGCTGGTTCCACAAGCACTTGGCCAGCAGTTTGTATCCGTACACGTGCTCTTCTCCAGCGATTAATTCCAGCAGCCATTCCTGGATTTCCTCGTCGCTAATTTTCGCTCCAGACTCGGTCAGAGAGTAGCCGGGTACGGGTCTTCCGCGCCCCTGGAGTACGGCCTGTGCATCCTGTGACTTGCGTTTCTTACGGTCGTAGTACGTGGACTCTGCGAGCCCGATGAGACGTAGTACCAACGCTGCGGAATATCCCTGCTTAATGAACATCTCGGCTACCTCGATTTTTTCGGATAAGCAGGGGTTGGCTTTTTTAGCAGTTCACGCAGAATCTCAATCTCTAACTCCTTTTCACCGAGCATCTTGACCGCCTTCTCATATTTCTGCTCGACCTCTACCAGGCGCTTCAGTTCCTCTACCTGCTCCTGGGGGTACGGATGATCTTGTTCTCCATGGGCTTCCCGGTAATCCCTCACCCACTGATTCACCGTGGACGGAGTCACCCCATACTTTCGGGCAACCACCGCCGCCTTAATGCCAGATAACACCTCTTGCGCTGCCTTCTCTCTTGTTCCTGTTAAGTGTCCCATACCGTTCCTCCTCCTCCTATCTCTAGTCTACATTTTTGTGGGGGAGGACTCCAACTTCATTAGGGGGCTGTGGAGCATTTCACTCATACGCCCCGCGCTGGCCCAATGTAATCGGTTTTTCGATTACATTTCACTCATACGCCCCGCGCTGGCCCAATGTAATCGGTTTTTCGATTACATTCCGCCCACACGCCCCGCGCTGGCCCAATGTAATCGGTTTTTCGATTACATTTCACTCATACGCCCCGCGCTGGCCCAATGTAATCGGTTTTTCGATTACATTCCGCCCACACGCCCCACGCTGGCCGATTATTGCACTCGCACGCAGGCGCATGGCCCGAATGTATGCGAAAAACAGCATACATTGTGCTCGCACACAGGCGCATGGTCCGAATGTATGCGAAAAACAGCATACATTGCACTCGCACGTAGGCGCATGTTTCGAATGTATGCGAAAAACAGCATACATTGTGCGATCCCGTTCATGCGGTAGGATGATTTTGTGCCAAGCCGTTTCCACTGGCTTTCACTGCATTTCTTTCCTAATTTCAGGGAAAAGGGAAGGTGTGGTAAAATATATAAATGGTTGAAAATGGGTTGTTGATGCAATGATAAGGTTAATAATAGTTTGAACTGAAAAAGACAAGAATAAGATGAGAATAACGGAGGGGAAATTTGGAACTGGAGGAGCGGTAGCGTCCGCCTGAAAGCTTTCCGCAGGAAAGCTCGCTTCGGAAGCATCAGCAGTCAGCGGATTTCAACCGCTGGCGAGCGGATTAAATCAAGAAATCTGGTGACAACAGCGGCCGGAAATCCAAATGTTCACCGCAGTTACGGCTAACATCTACATTAGCTTCTCTTCAGTTCTGCTATGAAAGCACCTTATCCGAAAGCGCAAGGCCCGTTTCACACCAAACCGACGAAAGGAAGTGAAGTTATGCCGAATACGGCAGAAGTGGTGAAGCCCGTAGCCAGCCTGATAGGAGTCACCAAAAAGATCGGCTCCAAAACGCTGATCAGCGACTTGACACTCGACATTCCACCCGGGCAAATCTTCGGATTCCTCGGGCCGAACGGAGCCGGTAAAACCACTACCATCCGTATGATGGTAGGACTTATCTCCATTAGCCGCGGGGATATCCTGATCTGCGGACGAAGCATCAAGGACCATTTTGAAGAGGCCATAGCCAACGTGGGGGCCATCGTAGAGAATCCCGAAATGTACAAGTTCCTTACCGGATACCAGAATCTTCGCCAGTACGCCCGCATGGTGCCTGGCGTGACCAAAGAGCGCATCAATGAAGTAGTGGAGTTGGTAGGACTTAGCCAACGCATCAATGACCGGGTCAAGACCTATTCCTTGGGGATGCGCCAGCGGCTGGGTGTGGCCCAGGCGCTGCTGCACCGCCCGAAGCTGCTGATTCTGGATGAGCCGACCAACGGACTGGACCCGCAGGGTATCCGCGAGCTGCGTGATTATCTGCGCAAGCTGTGCCAGAGCGAGGGGACAACCGTGTTTGTTTCCAGTCACCTGCTGTCTGAGATGGAGCTGATGTGCGATAGTGTGGCGATTATCCAGAACGGCCGCCTGATCGACGTGAAGCAGCTTAAGACGGTCGGGGATGCAGCGGTACCGGTAAGCCAGACCTTCTTCGAGGTAGATAATCCTGAGGCTGCATTGGCGCAGATCGGCCAAGGCGTGATCATGGAAGGCGGAATAGCGGTAGAGGCGGTTCGGGAGGAGATTGCCGAGCTGAATGCCAAGCTGGTAGCTGCCGGGATTAAGGTCTACAGTATCAAGGCGTTGTCCCGTTCGCTTGAAGATCAATTCTTGGAAATTACAGGAGGTGAAGGCATTGGGTGAGTTCGCTTCTCTCATACATAATGAGAATATCAAAATATTCAGACGTCTGCGGACATGGATTATGCTGGTTCTGCTGGCACTGATGAGCGCGCTGTTTCCGGCGCTAATTCATTTCACCACGAACGGGAGTAATGTAGTCGGGTTATGGGACAGCTTCCGGACCACCGTAACCATCGCATTTTTCCTGAATACCATCTTCACAGCTTTAGTGGCTGCCGACTCTGTAGCTGGCGAGTTCACCTGGGGAACGATTAAGCTGCTGCTGATCCGCCCTTGGAGCCGCTCCAAGATTCTGCTCTCGAAATATATTTCGCTGGTCATCTTCAGTCTTGTCAGCACAGGCGTGCTGATCCTATTCGGCTATGGCTCCGCCTTCATTTTCTCTTCCTCAAATGCAGGGAATACCGGGGACATGGTGATGGGCTGGGGGCAAGGGGAATATGTCTTCATGCTGATTCTGTGCAGCTACATTGAGCTGTTCCTGACAGCAGCCATTGCCTTCATGATCTCCAGCGTGTTCCGTTCCAGTGGTCTGGCGATTGTGCTGTCGCTGTCGATCATGTTCACCAAGGATATCTTTATCGCCATCTTCAACCCTGACCGGTATGAGTGGGCGAACTATCTGATTTTTGCCCATATGAATCTTAGCAATTATGTGGTGTCGGATACCGGTCCCGGAGGAGCGACGCTGTGGTTCGCGATTGCCGTCCTGGCTGTGTATTATGTTATTTTCATGGCGGTATCATGGATTGTGTTCCGTAAAAGGGATGTGGCAGCGTAGGAGCAAGAAGGAGCTTGCCAGTGTTAAGCGTACAGGCTGAGAGCTTACGGCTCATGCACCCTCAAGCTTACTCTGCTTGCCCTCTCTGCGCTTACCGACAGACTTCTTGGCAGTGACCGTATGCAGCCCGCCCGCTGTCTCAGGGGCGGGCTGTTCGGTCATGGCCACAGCCCCGTTCAGCAGGCAGCCTTCCGTAATGCTCAGGGAACCAGCGGCAATGTTACCATGCAGCTGTCCCGTTCCGGTGAGAATCAGCTTCCGCTGGGCGGTTACGTCTCCATAGACCTTGCCGGCGATGATGATCTCCTGCGCCTCAATGCTGGAATGGACGGTGCCTTGCTCACCAACCGTCACAGTACCCTCACATAGAATCTCCCCGCTGAAATTCCCTTCAATCCGCAGGTTCGTATCGCAATGCACTTTTCCCTCAAGCGTGCCGCCATGTCCGATCAGGGAGTCGGTTGCCCTCAGCGAAGCACCTGGTTGACGTTTGTTCCACATTCCCGCATTCCTCCTTAATATTCTTGAACCTATAAAGGCTTAACATAATTAAGCGGATTCACCGGCTTGTTCTGCTTCACGACCTGAAAATGCAGATGAGGGCCCGTGCTGCGCCCGGTGCTGCCCAGCATGCCGATCTGCTCCCCTTTGCTGACCCGCTCACCGGGGGTGACCGTCATCTGGTTCAAATGCATGTACCAGGTCTCCAGTCCATTGTCATGCTTGATGATGATATATTTGCCCCGGGCTCCCATTTGTTCTGCGGAGGTAACCACGCCGCCCAGTGCCGCGTATACTGCATCTCCGATATTTCCCGCAATATCAATTCCGGAATGATAAGCAGAGACTCCTTTGAAAGGATCGGAGCGGTAGCCGAAGCTGGAGGTGATGACCTTCGAGCCGGTAGGCCACATCACGGCCCGTGCCAGCCGGGCTTGCTTCTCCTGGGCTTGTTTGGCCTGAAACTCCGCTCTTGTCTTGTGTGCCTCCTCGGCCTGTGTAATCGTGCTTGAGATACTGTTCATCATCTCATCCATGATGCTGTGGATCTCCTCGAAGTCATCCTTTGTCTCCTCAACCAGCCGCTGCGGATCATTCTCGTAGACGGCCACATATTCACCGCCGACCTGCGGATTCGCAGGCAGGCTCAGTGCGGTAGCAGCAGCCCGGATACGGAAGTTGACGGCAGGCGATACAGCGGCAGAGAGAGCTTCCGGCTGTTCCCGGATGAACGGGCCGGCGCTTAACCGGCTGACCTTGCCATAGCTTCCGGCGGCTGCGGTTCCTGCCCCGGCATCAGGCAAATCGGCCACTACCGGCTGGCTGCCTTTGACGGAAGCTGCGGAAGTTGCTGTACCCGCGCTGTAAGTCTTGGCACCAACATCTTCAGTACGGATAGCCGCATTAGAACCGCTGCCGGCAGCAGAAGAGGTGGTCTCCTTGTTGATCAGCGATTGCAGCTGCTCCTCCAGCTCAGTCACACTCTTCAGCTTGTCTTTAATACTCTCCGCTTCCTCCGAGAGCTCGCTTACCTGGCCGCGCAGCTGCTGTAATGCCTGATCCTTATCGGCAACCTTCAGCTCCATGCGGATATTGGTCAGCGATAAGGCGGCCGCTTCAGCCTCCAGCTCTGCGATGGACCGGGAAGCATGCATATGAATGGAGGTGACCAGACTGGAGAGGGAGAGAGCGGCTGCGGCAGGCAGCGCCAGAGCGAAGGGCTTCGACATCTGCAGCTGCTTCACAGGCCGTCCGGCCTCACGCATAACGAGCAGCGTAATCTTTTTCTGACTTGGCTGACTCTTCATAACGTCTCCTTACTGCGGCCATGGCAGCCGCTTGGTATGAACTGACTGAAACCATCTGTCGGGGTGCAGGGGGCTTATCCGATTCGTCCTACTACTCTATGTATTCCATAACTAAGGTGAACATGACAACGGTTTACTTGAATAAAGAAGGAGAGTTAAGGCAAAACCTGTAGTAAGCGCAGGTTTATGCCGCGGCAGACTCCTCATGAAAGTTAGCAAGTGCCGTCTATGCCCGCAGAGATAGTAAGAGTTCATTCAGTTGATCAGGAGGCCCGGAATGAGGATATTTGCCGTTATCTTATGTCTTTTTATTGTGCAGCTTGCCATTATTACCGCTGCAGAATTTCGCCGTCCGCAGCGGGCGCTTGCCTGGATATGTATCACCTTCTGCTGCCCGCCGCTGGGCCTGCTGTTCTACTATTTCCTGGGACGCGATTACTGGCAGAGCCGGAAGCTTGGCAACCGGTGCGTCTCCCTGCTGCGGGAAATCCGTATTCATGTTACCGGCAAGATTCATAAGGTCAAGCAGGCGGAGGATACCGGCAACCCCGGATTTGAACACCGCTCAGAGCTGCTGCACCTGTTCGCTGGACTGGCGGACAGTCCGGTTACAAGCCACAACCGGTGTGAAGTGCTGTCCAGTGCACAGGCAGCGTATAAGTCCATGCTGGAGGTGATGGAAGGTGCGCAGGAGCACATCCATATGGAATTTTATATTTTCCGGGAGGACGGCATCGGCCGGCAGTTCCAGGAGCTGATGATCCGCAAGGTACGCCAGGGGGTGAGGGTGCGCCTGCTGTGCGATGGACTGGGCAGCCATAAACTAAGCAGGGGCTTTGTGAATACACTGAAGAACGCGGGAGTGCAGGTCTATTTTTTTCTGCCTCCGCTGACTGCACTGCCGGACCGCCGCTTCAACTACCGCAATCACCGGAAGATTCTGGTGGTGGACGGACTGACCGGATTCACCGGAGGCATGAACATAGGCGATGATTACCTGGGCAAAAATCCGGAAATGGGCTACTGGCGGGATACGCATCTGCGCCTTGAAGGGGATGCCGTCTATCAGCTGCAGTATGTGTTTCTCAAGGACTGGCGGCTGGCGGCTGGTGATATTATCAGTCATCCGCGCTTCTTCCCGGATCATAGCTGTAGCGGAAGGGATGCCGTGCAGATTGTCGCCAGCGGCCCGGATGCGGCCATAGATGCCACCCAGGAGATGTATTTCGCTTCTATCTGCGCCGCAAGGCAGCGGATCTGGCTGACCTCGCCGTATTTCATTCCCGACCCTTCGATAAGCAGGGCGCTGAAGAATGCGGTCCTTAGCGGGGTGGATGTCAGGATCATCATCCCGGCGAAACCGGATAATAAGCTGGTCTATTATGCCACGCTGTCGTATCTGGAGAATCTGCAGGACGCCGGTGTGAAATTTTACCGTTATACCAAGGGGTTCATGCATGCCAAGGTCATGATTATTGACAGTCTGCTGGCTACGGTCGGCAGTGCCAATCTGGACATGCGCAGCTTCTATTCCAACTTTGAGCTGACGGCGGTGCTGCTCCGGCCGGAGATTATTACAGAGCTGGCTGAGGACTTCAGCAGAGACCTGGAGCAGAGTGAATTCATTGATCCGAAAAAGTTCCGGGAGCGCGGCCGTAATGTCAAACGCATAGAAAGTCTGTGTCAGCTCTTATCCCCGCTATTATGACAGAAAAGATGGCGGAAGCATCGATTATCGAAGGTTATATCAATTTACATGCGTTATTTGACCTTCCTTTATGATATAATGGAGATATAAGAAGAACAGGGGAGAAGGCACAACTGTACGTTCGCTTTCGTATGCTTCTTAGATACACTATTTATAGGGGGAGTTCTATGACTGTAAGCCAACATATCTTTACGAGTGAAGAACAGAAGAAGCCGCAGAAGTCCGGAGTTTTTAAGACGGCAAGATTGGCCCAGCGGATTGTGATGATTGTCATCGGAGCGGCCATGATGTCTGTTGCGCTTGAGATTTTTCTTGTTCCCAATAAGTTGATTGATGGCGGAATCACCGGTATTTCCATTATGTTGTCCCATATTTTCAATATACCGCTCGGTATTCTATTGACCCTGCTTAACCTGCCGTTCCTGGTTATCGGGTATAAGCAGATTGGTAAGACGTTTGCCTTATCTACTCTATTCGCTGTCATTGTAATGTCCATTGGTACCCAGTTGCTGCATCCTGTTCATCCTATTACAGTTGAGCCGCTGCTGGCAGCAGTATTCGGAGGGGTCATTCTCGGCGTTGGGGTTGGACTCGTTGTCCGTTATGGCGGATCACTTGATGGTACGGAGATTGTAGCCATTCTTGTATCCAAGAGGCTTCCGTTCTCTGTAGGGGAAGTTGTTATGTTCTTCAACCTGTTTATTCTGTCCGGCGCAGGCTTTGTGTTCGGCTGGAATAATGCGATGTTCTCCCTGATTGCGTATTACATTGCTTTCAAACTGATCGATATTACACTTGAAGGCTTGGACCAGTCCAAGTCGGTATGGATTATCAGCGATAAATTCCGTGATATCGGCGAAGCCCTGACGGAGCGTCTGGGGCGCGGAGTGACTTATCTTGATGGTGAAGGCGGATTCTCCGGCGATAACAAGAAAGTGATCTTTGTAGTCATCACCCGCTTGGAAGAAGCGAAGCTTAAGTCGATTGTCGAGGATTGGGATTCCGACGCGTTCATCGCGATCGGCAATATCCATGATGTCAAGGGCGGCCGCTTCAAGAAAAAAGCAATTCATTAGCATTAGCGTTACCAGCCCAGCCGCAACGCTTTCGAAGGAAGGTATATTTACGAACGACAGATTAATCCATACGGCGGTCTTGACTTGCTGCGCCGTATTCCCATATATAATACCTTTCGTCCTGATTGAGGAGGAAACCAGATAAGCCCGCAGCCTGAGAAGGCATTTGCGGGCTTATTGCTGTCCTGAGGGCAGCTTGGCAATAATCGCTTCGACCGGCTGGGGAGGAACCTTGGCAATCAGATCTCCTAACCGGCTAAGCCGCTCCTCTATATTCAGCAGGTTGAAATCTGTAGGTTTGACGCCCCGTTCAACCTCCTCCCACAGGAGGGGAGTGGAGACGGTGGCCAGCGGCCGGGCGCGCGGGGTGTACGGGGCAGCGAGTGTTTTGCCGCCGTAATGCTGGAGATAATCGAAGTATATTTTATCCCCGCGATGCTTCTTCAGGCGCTCCAGGGTGAAGAGATCGGGCCGCTTCTCGGTGACATAACGGCCTACGAAATGCCCGATCCGGCGCAGCTCATCGAAGGTCACCCCCGGCTTAACCGGAACAATGATCTGCACTCCGGTGGCTCCCGAGGTTTTGGGAACGGAGTCCAGTCCGAGCGATTTCAGCACCTCCCCTACCACAGCGGCAGCTTCCATAATCCGCGGTTCGACCTCAAGCGAAGGGTCCAGATCAATCATCCATTCGCAGGGCAGCGTACTGCCGGCATAATGGAGGGAGGGATGGAATTCGAGCGCAGCCAGATTGCCCAGCCAGAGCAGCTCCGGCAGGCCCTGGAGCACAATATAGGTGATATCGTCCTGCACCGCCGTTCGGACGAATTCCGGCAACGGCTCCGGGGCGTTCTTCTGATAGAACGACATCCCGGGAACGCCATGGGGATAGCGGATCACCGTGAGCAGCCGGTCTTTGCAATAGCGCAGCAAGTAAGGCGAGAGGGCCGCAAGCTTTTGCAGATAGATCTGCTTGGTGATGCCCATCTCGGGCCAGAGCGGTTTGTCGGGATTGGTGATGCTGATTTGCTGCCCGTCTACGGTAATGGTTCCTTTAGTGGCCGCTGGCATGGGACATCCCTCCTTAGCTTTCCCATTAACTTAAAATTTCAAGTTCAATCTATATAGTATTTGCCTTACTTTAGTTTTTCAGTCGACCAGGGCAGTTCACTTTTTTTGCGTAAAATGTCCCTTTTGGCCCGGGCAGGTGCTTATAAGAGTGTTAGCTATAAGAGAGGAGCGTTTTACGATTTTGGATGAAATGGAACACCTCGTGGTTCAGGTGCAAAACGGCTACGTGGAGCAGTACGAGGGGATCGTTGAGGATGTTCAGCAGCCGATGTACCGTTATTGCAGCCGCCTGCTCGGCAGCGGGGCAGAGGCGGAGGACGCCGTGCAGGAGATTCTGGTCAAAGCGTATCAAAATATCGGTAAGTACCGCCCGCTGGTCAGCTTCTCTTCATGGCTGTATAAAATCGCTTATCATCATTGTCTGGCGGTTATCCGCCAGCGCCAGCGGCAGAGCCGGGTGATGATGCTGCTGCGGCCGCAGAAATACGCAGAAAGCCCGGAGCAGCGGATAGACCGCTTCCTGTTCGATGAACCGCTCGCTGTAGCGTTTGCCCGGCTGAAGGCGGAGGAGCGGAACCTGCTGGTATTGCGGATTTTTGAAGAGCTGAGCTTTGCCGAAATTGCCGTCATTCTGGGCAAGAATCAGGATGCGGTCAAAAAAAGATACCGGCGCACGATCATTAAGCTCACGGGCCTGCTGCAATCGCAAAGAGAGGGGGAGGAACAATGGACAAGCACATCGCTGCTGAAGAAAAAAGGATAAGACGAATGGGTAACGGTGAAGCTCTGGGTAGCATTGATGTTAAATCATCCGTTATGGAGCGGGTACGGGTCATCCATGCCCAGCAGATTACAGCACAGGACGATACGCTGGCTTCCCAGGAACAACCGGTGTCCGGAATGGATGCGCAGACACCTGTAATGACCAGGCAGCCAATACTTTCGCTGCGGCCTGCGGTAAAGCGGGGCAGAAGGCTGGCCGCCGGGCTCTGCGCAGTTGCGTTGCTGGGACTGGCTGGATTCAGCGTTCTCCGCCATGTGACGGACCAGGAAACTACGGTGAAGGCGCAGCAACCGGACTTTGCGGTCATCCGGCAGACGGAGGGGCAGCCACTGGCCTTGAAGGACAACAGCGGCAGAGTTGTGGCGCAGGTGAAGAGGGCTGAACCGAAGGTCTATACGCCTTACATTGGCTCTAGCTCTGCCCGGGAACGTTACTTTAAGCTAAGTGAACAATATGAACGGCAGGCGCAAGCGGGCTTACAGCCGGGAGAGACAGCAGCTTATTATGTCAATGACAGTGAATTAATTACACTCATGAACGGGCTGGGGTATGGGAAACCGCTATTTTTCACAAGCAGAACGATTACGTATACCAGCTACACACAGTTGTCAGCAGCCCGGGAGCAAACGGGCAAGTGGAGCTTTGCACTGCCGCCTGAGAGTATTGGCCAACTCCGGTTTGCAGAAGGCAGACTGTTCACAAAAGTTCCTTCTTCATTTGCTTCAGAGTACGGGGTGATTCTGGAGGCGCTGAAGGCCAAAACAGATGCCGCCCAGGACGGGAATCCGTTAGCTGTAACCATATGGCCCTTAGAGGATATTGCGAGAGCCGAGGCGGTCTATCGGGATGGAAGAAATCAGCTTGCTCTTCAGATATCCTGGGACAGTACAGTAACAACCGGTCCTTCGCAAATTCACGTATCTCCCGGCCAAACGGCTGAACTATGGACCTACGAGGATAAGGAGCTGCTGTTCATTTCAGGTGCCGAGAACAACGCGGGTTCAGTAAGCAGACTGTATTGGTATGACAGCGCCTATGGAGGACTTGCTTGGATGACGGACCCGCCGAACCAGCGGCTGACCCGGGAACAATGGGAGACCATTGCCGCCGGGATGGTACAGTATTGAGGGAATCAGTGCGCAGATCAAAGGTGTTCCAGAAGCCTCAAAGGCAAAGGGACATCTTTTTTGTGCGAAAAACCGACCACAATCGGCCACGTGTAGGCGTGCGCGCCAAATGTTATTACCGGGGGACAAGGATGAACAGGTGCAGGTTAACGGGCAGGAGATATTGTTCACCTCGTTCGGGCCGCATCATGACAAGTTGAAATCTCAATTGCAGTGGAGCAGTGCTAACGGCAGCAGGGAGTACACATTGACGGATACCAGGAACATTGTGCAGAGTAAAACTGAACTGCTGAAGATTGCCGGAAGTCTCATTCCGCAATAGACAGCTAGAACCCCCTCTGGCTTAAGGAACAAGAGTGTGCGGGCAGATCGACCTGAGCCTGAATCACGGGCTGGCGGAAGGTGCCGGAGGGATTCCATTCCAGGTAATGCAGCTTAAACACCAGCTCAGGCTTAATCCAAACGGAGCCTGAGCTTCGCTGCGGAAGTGCAGCAAACGGCATATGCTCTGTGACAAGTTCCGGAATTCTTGCGGTCAGCGTCCGCCAGTCCTGGACGGTCATTCTGCCCGCCCCGGCATGCCCGATATAATGCAACTCCCCGGCATCATCATACAGGCCGAAGAGCAGTGCATTCACGATGCCGTCACGGAAGGTGACGCCCCCGGCGACAGCAGTGAC
The DNA here is from genome assembly GCF_038006765.1 of Paenibacillus sp. FSL H7-0756. Classification (NCBI taxonomy): domain Bacteria; kingdom Bacillati; phylum Bacillota; class Bacilli; order Caryophanales; family Paenibacillaceae; genus Paenibacillus; species Paenibacillus sp. FSL H7-0756. The sequence continues at coordinate 457,521 of NZ_JBBOVT010000003.1, forward strand.
ATCAGAGATGATCTTGAGTTTCTGCCAGCGTTTGTCCTTGCCGCCCGGCACATAAGTGCTGTCCAGATCCTTGCAGACGATCCCCTCCAGACTCCCCTGCCGCGCCGCAGCGAGGAGCTGGGCGGGGTCAGGGTAGCTCGGCACCTGCTGTACATGGGGATGGGGAAGCAGTCTCTCCTTCAGTATCTCCTGCCGCCTGCCAAGCGGTTCGTCCAGCAGCCAGATGCCGTCACAGTATAGCATATCAAAAACCATATACAACACCGGAACCTGCGGCTGCACTGCCCGGATCGCCGATTCGTTCTTCAGGCTGTCCCGCCGCATAACCTCATGGAAGGAGGGCTTGCCGCCGCTGAGCGCAATGACCTCGCCATCCAGAATGAAGGAGCCGGCCCGGCAATAGCTCTCTGATCCGGCCAGCTCGGGATACTGGAGGGTGCGCCGGTTGCCCCGGCGGTTAATCAGTTCGGCATGGCTCCCGTCGTAATAGGAGATCATCCGCACGCCGTCCCATTTGATCTGGGCGATCCACTGTGCTCCACTTGGAAGCACAGAGGCCAGCACAGGCTCAAACGGAGTGACGGGCTGAAGCTGAAGGGAACCGGCGGGCCTTGCAGCAGGTGCAGGAGTCCGTCCCCTAGGCACCGGTGACCTTGCTCTTCGCGCTTCTGCGCTTCGGCTTCGGGGCAATCACCGGAATCGGTCCGGTGGCATCATCTACAACCGGAGCGGCAGTTGTATCGGTTGAAGTCGCGGCGGCAGCGGCCTTGGCCGGACGTTTCTTCGCACCGGCAGCAGTCCTCGGCTTAGCCCCGCTGCCTCCTTTGGCGGGCCCGGGATCGGAAGGAATATGCTGCACAGCCTCGATACTGGCCTGCAGTGCGGCCATTAGATCGATGACATTGTTCTCCTGGCGGGCCGGAGCAATATGGAACTCCTCTCCTGCAATCTTATGCGTAATCAGATCAAGCATCCGCTGGCGGTAATCATCGGTATATTTGGCAGGCTCGAACGGGGTGGACAGCTGTGAGATCAGCAGCTTGGCCATATCCAGCTCTTTGTCGTTCACACTTCCCGGCTCCGGCAGGCCCGGGACCTGCGATACGGGACGGACCTCGTCCGGGTAATAGATCGTCTCAATCGCCAGACAGTCCGCCAGGACGCGGATGGCGGCCAGACTGCTTTTGGAGCGGATAGAGATCTTGGCAATACCGATCTTTCCGGTCTGACGCATAGCCTCCATCAGTAGACGGTAGGCATTGGCGCCTGCCTGATCGGGCGATAAATAGTAGGTCTTCTGGAAATAAATCGGGTCAATCTCCGTCAAATCCACGAAATCGAGGATGGTGATGCTCTTGCTGCTCTCCTCGCTTAGCTGATCCAGCTCCTCCTTGTCGAACAGGACAAACTTGCCCTTCTCATATTCGTACCCCTTGCCGATCTCCTCCCAGGTGACCTCCTTGTCACAGACAGGACATTTACGTACATAAGACAGCGGACTGCCGCATTCTTTGTGGATGTAGCGCAGCGAGATGTCTTTATCCTCCGTAGCGGAGAACATCTTGACCGGAACATGCACAAGCCCGAAGCTGATGGCTCCTTTCCAAACGGTATGCATGAGAATCGCCTCCTGATGGGATGTGTTATGGCTTAGTATGGGGCGTCAAGGCTTTTTCTAGCCGGATGCATTATTTGAGAGTCATGGGAAAAAATAAGGCTGCTGAGCTTGCACAGACCCATAGCGAGAAGAGGAGGCAATATGGACAAGGAATATTATCACTGGAGCGATGCCCTATCGGAGCAGGACATTCCGGCAGAGGCGGTCAATTGGGACAATATTATTGCGGGTCCGGAGGATGCGGGACTGGATGAGGACGCAGCACTGCTGGATGCTGATGCAACCATTGGGGAGCTTCCGGCGGAAGATGACGACGAAGAATAGGAGGCTAGAAAAGAATGGATATAACACGTGCGCAGGATATTTACGCTTCCAAGGACAAAATCGCGGTGCATCTTGATGGAGAACCAGTGTGGATTGAGCATGTTGATTCCGCTAACGGCATGGCAACGGTTCAGGTAGGCTCCCGGCCGGCGAATACGCAGACTGTTGGTGTTGAGCGGCTGGAGGAGCAGGGGAAGTAGCGGGAGCGTAAAAGTAACTCAGCATTGGGGCAGGACCTTATTGGCGGTATTATTAACGCCAATAAGTCCTGCTTTTTCTCGCTGAAACGGTACCGTCCTCTAAAAGGACGGCAAAGCCGTTTCCACTTGGTGTGTTGGTTGTTGGCTGATCCTCTAGCTGGTGCATGGAGCTCTATAGGCTAGTTTTAGGCGGTGGCGGTAAGCGGAAAGAGGAACATTAGTCGGGAAGGTGGTGCAGAAGTGCCCCGGAATTGGAGGAAAGGGAGCATGGGGCGGGTATAAGGTGCAGAAGTGCCTATGAATTTAAGTGAAATGGGCGTGGAGCGGCGGCTTCAGGGGGGCGAGTTGGGAGGAAGATGTTGAGCGGACTGGAGTGCTCTTATTTGGATGAAACTCTTCGTTTTGTGGACCCGACCGGACTCAGATGTCGTTAAGTAACCCACTCAGCGTAACATTTGGCTCAAAATTGGAAATTAACGGCTCCTGAGTCCGCAACAAGCATCAAAATGATATTTTAAGCCAAATAGCGGCTTCTGGGTCCGCTGAACTCCCAGCACTCCGCTTATGCGCCACCACACTCATTCGTCTCCTCACCCACTGTCGTCTTGTTCATCCGCCACCACGCTCATTCGTCACCTCACACACCGTCGTCTCGCTCATCCGCACCACACACACCCTGAACTCTCCTCACAGTCACCTCCGCCAGTAACCTTCCCTGCGTCACCCACCAGGCAACGGACCTCTAATTATAGCTGACACAGTTATTGACGCCAGGCGTGGTGACCCCCTATATTTGGAAGAAGTATTTTGACGAAAAGAGATGATGGAAGTGCGTCCGATATTGCTGGGTGTGTGCTCGGCGCTGTTTTTTGCAGTGACGTTTGTGCTGAACCGGAGGATGGAGCTTGCGGGAGGAAGCTGGGCCTGGAGCGCCTCGCTGCGGTATTTGTTCACGCTTCCGCTGCTGCTGGTTATTGTAGCCGGGAGAGGAAAGCTGAAGCCGCTGCTGGCTGCGATGAGAGAACGGCCGGGGGCTTGGCTGCTGTGGGGCACTGTCGGGTTCGGCCTGTTCTACGCGCCCATCTGCTTCGCCGCTGCCTATGCACCGGGCTGGCTGACAGCGGGAACGTGGCAAATCACAATTATCTCCGGTTCCCTGCTGGCTCCGTTCTTCGGAGAATGGGTCAGCGGACCGGGGGGACAAGTATACATAAGAGGTAAAATCCCGCTGCGCGGGCTGCTCCTCTCCCTGATTATTCTCGCCGGAGTAGCGCTGCTGCAAGTGGAACAGGTGCGGCAGCTTGCCCTATCCCAGGTCCTGCTCGGCATTGTCCCGGTACTTATCGCTTCCTTCGCTTATCCGCTCGGAAACCGTAAAATGATGGAGCTGTGCGGCGGCCAGCTGGATGTATTCCAGCGGATTCTTGGCATGACGCTCGCCAGCCTGCCCTTCTGGCTGGCTGTTGCTCTGTATGGGATGGCAGATACAGGACTTCCCTCCTCCCCGCAGGTAGGACAATCAGTCATTGTTGCACTCAGTTCGGGAATTGTGGCTACGGTGCTGTTTTTCCGGGCTACCGATCTGGTCCGGGATAACATGGGCAGTCTGGCAGCCGTGGAAGCGACCCAGTCACTGGAGGTGTTGTTCGCCTTGCTGGGGGAGATGCTCCTGCTGGCCTCGCCGCTGCCGTCCCTGCTCTCTTGGGCAGGGATTGCGGTCATTATTGGCGGAATGGTGCTGCATAGCCTATTCTCCCGGCATCCGGGGAAGCCTGCGGCGGTTCAAGCGGCCTCGAGGGACTAACAGCGGCTGTTGCGGTACAAGTAGCATACCGATATAATTAAGGATATTGTTAACCGTTAAGGGACTTCAAAAAGGTGGTAGTTGCAGCTTTGGATAATAATACACAAACGGTGTTTACCTACCGTTCATTCAGCCTTCAGGATACGGAGGCACTTGCCGCCGCCATCGCTGCCGCGTCATCGGCGGGGATGGTTATCGGACTTGACGGGGATCTGGGTGCGGGCAAAACGGCGTTCTCGCAGTGCTATGCGCGCCATTTGGGTGTGGAAGGTATTGTGAATAGCCCTACTTTTACCATTATCAAAGAGTATGAAGGACGTCTGCCGCTGTATCATATGGATGTATACCGGATATCGCTGCAGGAAGCGGACGAGCTGGGGCTGGAAGAGTATTTCTATGGTCAGGGCGTGAGTCTGGTGGAATGGAGCCGAATCATCACTGATCTGATGCCGCCGCGGCATCTCCATATAGAGCTGAAGACCGCCGGCCCGGATGAACGGGAGATTACGGTGACCGGAATCGGAGAGCCTTACGGCGAAGTGTGCCGGATGCTGATCCAGAAGTGGGGTAAAGAAACATGACGAACTCGAATAATGAGCCGCGTAAGCGGTTTTTGGCGCTGGATACATCTACGGCAGTTCTGGGAGTGGCCGTGACTTGCGGCGGGGAGCTGCTGCATGAGATTAATGCTTCCGGGGAGCGGAACCATTCGGTTCATCTGCTGCCTATTATTGAGCAGGCGCTTCAGGCGTCTGCGACGACGGCTGATACAATCGGCGGAATCTCGGTCGGGATCGGCCCGGGCTCCTATACCGGAACACGGATCGCTGTGACCGCAGCGAAGACGCTGGCCTGGGCCTGGAACGTTCCGGTTACCGGCGTATCCAGCCTGCATGCGCTGGCCTGGGGCGGATACCATGCGGCTTCTGCGCTTGGCGCGGCAGGAACAGACTGGATCATTCCGCTGATCGATGCCCGGCGGGGACAGGCGTACACCGCTGTATTCGCGGCGGACGGGGACAAGCCGCCCCGGCGGCTGGCACCGGATGCTATCCGGCTGATGGCCGACTGGGTGCAGGAGCTGGCGGTACAGCTGAAGGAAGCCGCAGCTGAAGGCAATCTGCCGGAGACCCTGTGGTTCGTAGGCGAGACGGCGCTGCACGGAAGTGCGGATATGCTGGCTCCGCTGATGGAAGCTGCCAATGTCCAGGCGTTGCCTTATGAGCTGGAAGGACGCTGGACCGGCTTACTGGCGGAAGCGGGCCTTTATGAAGAGAGCGGAGATCTGCATACGCTGATTCCCAATTATACGCAGCTGTCGGAGGCGGAGGCGAATCTGCGCCGCAGCAGCGAAGGGAGCCTGAATACACGATGATCGAACCGGAACGTAGACCAGCTCAGGGGGCTGAGCTTGTTTTTCGCCTGATGCGGCTGGAGGATGTGCCTGCGATTCTTGTGATTGAACGGGAGGCCTTCACCATGCCTTGGACAGAGGAAGCCTTCCGCAACGAGCTGACCCACAATCATTTTGCCAAATATATGGTGATGGAGCTGGAAGGGAAATTAATCGGCTACGCTGGAATGTGGGCGATTGTCGATGAGGCGCATGTCACCAATATTGCACTGCTGGAGGCCTACCGGGGGCGTAAATGGGGCGAGCGGCTGCTGGACGAGCTGATGAAAACGGCGGCTTATCTCGGCATGCAGTCGATCACGCTTGAAGTACGGGTCTCCAATGAGGTGGCCCAGAATTTATACCGCAAAAAAGGCTTCAAGCCTGCCGGTACCCGCAAGGGCTATTATTCGGACAACCGCGAGGATGCGCTCATCATGTGGGCCGATCTGCCGGAGTACGGGGAGCAAGCTGTAACGGAAGGAAGCGTGGACTTGAAATGAAGACAGACACGGGCGCAAGGGAGCCTGTATTGATTCTGGCGATTGAAACCAGCTGTGACGAGACCTCTGTAGCTGTAGTGAAGGATGGCTGTGAGGTGTTGTCCAATATTATTTCCAGCCAGATTGAGACCCACCGGGCATTCGGGGGAGTGGTGCCTGAGGTGGCCTCCCGCAAGCATGTCGAGGTGATAACGCTGGTCATTGAAGAAGCCTTAAGCGTAGCTGGCGTACGTCCGCAGGAGCTGACGGCAGTGGCAGTAACGCAGGGTCCGGGACTGGTGGGGGCGCTGCTGGTAGGAGTCGTGGCTGCCAAAAGCCTCGCGCTGGCCTGGGGCAAGCCGCTCATCGGCACGCATCATATTGCCGGTCATATCTATGCCAACCGGCTGGTCAAGGAATTGAAGTATCCTAACATGACGCTGGTGGTGTCAGGGGGACATACGGAGCTGGTGCATATGGAGCGGGAAGGAAGCTTCCGGATTATCGGGCGTACCCGTGACGATGCCGTCGGAGAGGCGTATGACAAAGTAGCCCGTGCCCTGGGCTTCCCTTATCCGGGAGGGCCGCATGTGGACAAGCTTGCGCATGAAGCGGAAGAAGCCTTCGCTCTGCCGCGTGTGTGGCTGGAGCCGGGTTCGTATGACTTCAGCTTCAGCGGGCTGAAGTCTGCGGTGCTGAATGCGGTGAATCAGAGCAAGATGAAGGGGCTTGTGCCGGATGTCGCGGCCATTGCGCGCGGCTTCCAGGAATCTGTAGTTGAAGTGTTGGTTGAGAAGGCGATCCGTGCCGTCCGTGAATACCACGCGGAGCAGCTTCTGCTCTGCGGAGGGGTAGCGGCAAACAAGGGGCTGCGCGAAGCCCTGATCCGGCGCTGCGGGACAGAGGGGATTGAGCTGATTATCCCTCCTCCCGTGTATTGTACGGATAATGCGGCGATGATCGGTGCCGCAGCTTATGTGAAATGGAGACATGAAGGCGGGATTCAGCTGGATATGGTCGCCGATCCCGGGTATTCGCTGGAGAAATGGTCGGTATCTGCCTATTGACTTTTGCAGAAGCCGCCGGGTATAATCAGTTCAATTCAATTACTTTATATTTGAACAAACGCAATGATCGGAAGCAGTAAGGTCACTCCGGGATAAGAGAGCTGCGGGAAGGTGCGACGCAGTCGATGGAGACCTGAACTCGTCCGGGAGCGGAGCGGTGGAAGCAGGGAGCTCTTTGAACAGGAGCGCTAGCCGGTACAGGATGTAATCCGGCGACCTTAGGTACACCGTTACGGTTAACCTCCGTGAGAGGGTGGTCAGTCAGGGCTTGGCGGAATGGGAACATGCCGGGAACCTTGCAGACATGGAGTGGGTATCGCAGAACAGCTGGAAGGCTAGCGGGTTCGGATATCAACAAGAGTGGTACCGCGACAGTGAGCAGCCTGTCGTCTCTTGAATGAGACGGCAGGCTTTTTTGTGCACATTTTGTGAGAAGTTTATAGGAATGACACGCTAGGATCGGGAGCAGTAGACGGCTAAGGTGAACAGAGAGCTGCGGGGAGGTGCGACGCAGACACCAGAGGCCGGCGAATCTCGCCCGTGAGCGGAGCGGCGGAAAGAGCTACAGGTACGCTGCTACGGATGTCCCCGTTACGGACCCTTCAGATCTTTAGAGCTTCCGTTATCGGGGCTGTGAGATCTGATACTAAGCTGGACGCAGCCGGGACTTCTGTACATCAGGAAGCCTATGCGTCAAAAAGAGTGGTACCGCGGAGGGCTGACCCCCCGTCTCTTTATAAGAGACGGGGGGTCTTTGTGCTTTTTAGGAGGCAGCTCTCCATTAGATAAACCTAATTTGAGGAGGAATTACGATGATCATTCCGGTAAAGAAACGAATTCAGATTTTTGATACGACGCTGCGCGATGGCGAGCAGGCCCCGGGAGCCAGTCTTACCCCTGAGCAAAAGATTATTCTGGCCGGCAAGCTGGCGGACCTGGGAGTGGATGTCATGGAGCCGGGGTTCCCTGTATCCAGCCCGGGGGATTTCGCTGCGGTGGAGACGATCTCCCGCAAGATTCAGGGCGTAGAGATCTGCGGCTTCGCACGTGCAGTCAAGGGGGATATCGATGCTGCTGTACGGGCCACCCGGGATGCCGCGCGGCGGCGGATTCATCTGTTCATCTCCTCCTCCGACATCCACCTGCGCCATCAGCTGCGCATGAGCCGCCCTGAGGTAGTAGCGGTTGCCAGAGAGATGACGGCTTATGCCCGCCAGTTCTGCGATGTGGTAGAGTTCACTGCAATGGACGCTGCGCGGACGGGTATCGACGATCTGATCGAGATGGTCGAGGCGGTGATTGAAGAGGGCGCTTCGATTATCAATCTGCCGGACACGGTGGGTTATGCGCTGCCGCAGGAATACGGAGAGATGTTCCGGCGTGTGCGGCTTGGGGCCAGGGGCGGAGACAAGGTCATCTACAGCGCCCACTGCCATAACGATCTGGGCCTCGCCGTAGCGAACAGCCTGGCGGCCATTGAAGGCGGCGCCACACAAATTGAGGTCACGGTCAACGGTGTGGGCGAGCGGACCGGCAACTGTGCGCTGGAGGAGCTGGTCATGGCGCTGGAGACACGCGGAGACTCTATTGGCGCCGAGACTGGAATCGTGCTGGATAAGCTGTATGACACCTCGCGGATGATCAGCGGGGCGATGCATTTCCCGATTGCCTTCAACAAGCCGGTGGTCGGGCGCAATGCCTTCCAGCATGAATCCGGCATCCATCAGGACGGTCTGCTGAAGGACCGCAGCACCTACGAGATTATGGACCCGGAGCGGCTGGGCATCCCGCGCAGCATGATTATTCTCGGCAAGCATTCCGGCCGGCATGCACTGAAGGACCGCGCCGCGAAGTACGGCATCGCCCTGGATTCGGCGGAGCTGGACGCGCTCTACGAATCCTTCAAGGAGACGGCTGACCGCCAGAAGGCCGTCAGCGACGATGAGCTGCTGCGGATGGTCAGCAGCACCACCGGACAGCAGGCGCAGGTCTATGCGCTCGGCGAGGTCCAGGTCCTGGCCGGCAGCGCGCCGCGCCGCGTGGCCGCAGTGACGGTGCGCCATCTGCAGAGCGGCGCAGAGACGACCCAGACCAGCACCGGAGACGGTCCGCTGGAAGCAATCATTGCCGCTATAGGGCAAGGGATTGCCGAGGATATCCGCTTCGACGGGCTGGAGCTGCATTCCCTCGGCAGCGGCGGGAATGCCCAGGCCGAGGCTGCCGTCATGGTGGAGTGGAAGGACACCAAGTTCCGGGGCACGGCCATCCATCACGATATCGTGATGGCCGCAGGCATTGCCTATATCGCCGCCTGCAATGCGGCGCTGCTGTCGGAATCAGAGGTGCCCGCTCCCGGCGCGGCGGTGAACAGCTAGAGCGGGGTTGTCCAAAGCATCAGGAGCACCAGCACCAGGAGCAGGTAGAGTGCCTTTACCCTAACGCATCTTGCCAAGCCCGATTTTACGGACTTGGCAGATGCGTTTTTTTGAAGCCGGCGGGACAGGGGCATTGGAGGGGAGAGCGTAAAGCGGATATAACGGGAGGAGTAAGGAGAGGGTTACCCGTCAAAGTAATCGTGCAAAGAGAGTACAGTTGGAGAAACGTAGCTTAATTTCCCGGTTTCTGAGATATATAACGAAGCAAGTGGAAAAACAGCATTTAATGGTGCTAATTGTGCCACATGGGCCGCAACTGTGATCTATTAAATGTAGTTTCTCCAACTGCTGTTGCTGTAGGGAACAATCTTGCTTTAGCAAGTGGAGAAAATCCATTTAATGAACAGAATAGCACCGCACCTGGCTCGTACCTTGCCGAAACAGGTCATTCCGCCGCTGTCCTGTCTCTGAAATTTGAGCTTTATCCAGCAGAATTTTTGCCTCATGCGGCATTTGTCAACCTGTGGACAACGTTATCCACATATTCCGCACGAGTTGTGTAAAAACCGTGTAAAATCAGCAATAACGCCTTTTTTGCGAGCGCTATAAACAGGAGGTTATGCTCTGAAACAAAATTGTGAGAATTGTGGATAATGTGGATAATTCGGTGGATAAAAAGTCCTTGACAAGCAAAGTAGCCATTTTACGCATGAAAAAAGCCCCGAAGGGCTAATTTTAGGTGATAGTTATGCACGGAAACTGTGGATGGGGCTGTGGATAACTACATTTGAACAAATTGGAAACTGTTAAAATTTTTTTTGAACCGCTTTTACATTATTCCTCAGCCAGTTTCTCCCATTCGCTAAATAAATCTCCCAGCTCGCGTTTTTTGTCCTTCAGCTCACTTTCATGCTCCTGAAGCGCCATATAATCCTGATACACCTCAGGTTTAGTCATTTCATGCTCAATCCCCGAGATGGCTTCCTCCAGCTTCGCGATATTCTCCTCCAGTTCAGAGATGCGGCGCTGGCGGTTCCGCTCCTCGCGTTTGGCCTGTTTCTCCGCTTCATAGGAGAGGGAGCTGCCTCTTTCCGCCGCTATCGCTTCGCTGTCGGCATTGCGGGAGGACTTGGCGGCGGCAAGCTCGGCTTCCTCTTCGGCAATTGCCTTGAGCTCGAGCTTTTTCTCAATATAGTCGTCATAATTGCCCAAGTACTGATCAATTCCGTCCGGGTGCAGTTCAAGTACCCGTTCAGCCATCTTGTTGAGGAAATAACGGTCATGGGAAATGAACAGCAGGGTGCCTTCAAAATCGATCAGGGCCGATTCGAGCACCTCGCGGCTGACGAGATCCAGATGGTTGGTAGGCTCATCGAGAATCAGCATATTGGCTCCGCGCAGCATCAGCTTGGACAGGGCGACGCGGGCCTTCTCACCGCCGCTCAGCGCAGCGACCTTCTTAAGTACATCCTCGCCGCTGAACAGGAAGTTGCCGAGAATCGTGCGGATTCTGGCCTCCTCCAGCATCGGATATTCGCTCCACAGCTCCTCCAGCACAGTATTGCGCGGATTCAGCCGGGTCTGCTCCTGATCATAGTAGGCGATCTTCACCTTGGTTCCCCAGTTCACGGTTCCGCGGGAAGGCTCGCGGGTGCCGGTCATACATTGCAGCAGTGTGGACTTCCCGATCCCGTTCGGCCCGATCAGCGCCGCTGTCTCGCCGCGCCGCAGCTCGAAGGAGGCATTGCGGAAGAGCGGTGCAGCCTCCGGACTGAAGGAGACTGCCACCTCCCGGACCTGGAGCACCTCCTTGCCGGACATGAAGTCGGGCTCGAAGGAGAAGCTGGCCTTCTTCAGGTCGCCCAGCGGCTTGTCGATGCGCTCCATCTTGTCGAGCGCCTTACGGCGGCTCTGTGCCCGCTTGGTGGTCGAGGCCCGGACAATGTTGCGCTGCACGAAATCCTCCATCCGCGAAATTTCGTCCTGCTGCTTCTCGTACTGCTTCATACGGATCTCGTATTCCGCAGCCTTCAGCTCCATATAACGGCTGTAGTTGCCTGTGTATCTGCGCGATTGGTGCCGCTCGATCTCTACGATGGTCGTCACCAGGCGGTCGAGGAAATACCGGTCATGGGATACGACCAGAATGCCTCCGGCGTAGCCGCGCAGATAATCCTCCAGCCAGGTGAGCGTCTCGATGTCCAAATGGTTAGTCGGCTCATCGAGCATGAGCAGATCGGGTGCTTGAAGCAGGATACGGGCCAGTGCCAGACGCGTCTTTTGGCCTCCGCTTAACGTTGAGATTGGAGTATCCGGTGCGAACTCCCCGAAGCCCATCCCGTGCAGCACGCTGCGGATGCGTGTATTGATCTCATAGCCGCCGTGATCCTTGAACCAGTCGGAGCGTCTGGCATAACGCTCCAGCAGATCCTCATAACGCTTCGGATCTTCGGCAAGTGCGGGATCGGCGATATCCGCCTCAAGCTGCCGCAGCTCGGCTTCCGCCTCCAGCAGCGGCGCAAATACCGCGAGCATCTCTTCCTGTATGGTGTTATCCGACTGCAGGCCGCTATTCTGGGCCAGGTAGCCAATCGTAGTCTCTTTAGACTTATGAATTTGTCCGCTGTCATAAGACATCTCACCCGCAAGAATCTGCAGAAAGGTCGATTTGCCTGCTCCGTTGACGCCAACCAGCCCGACTCTCTCCCTCTCGTTCACCATGAGATTAATGCCGTCCAGCACGCTTTGTATACCGTATGATTTCGTAATTCCTGTCGCTTGAAGAAGCATTCTGATGAAACCTCCGCCCTTGCAAATTGGCCTTGGCGGCTTGCGCCCAGGCGATTGTCCAATCTTATTCTCCAGTTTACATGAAAAAGGTTGGACGTGCGAGGTCCATTCTCCTAACAAGGGGAATGAATCAACCTTGGCGAACCAGTGAGAAGAGTGGTAAACTGAGCTTACAAACTATGATAAGCTAGGAACAAGTGAAGGAGGAGGCTGCCTATGCAGGACAGCAGCATGCAGCTTGCCGGGCGGAAACGTGAGCTTCGCACCGGGAATGCCGCGCTCCGCGATGCCTTGCCCATGGAGCAGCGGGAGCTGTTATCCGCCCGGGTATGCGCCCATGCCTGGAGCTGGTTCGCGCAGGAAGGCGCAGCTTCACTGCTTGCGTATGCGCCGTTTCGCTCCGAGCTGGACTGCCGTCCGCTTCTTGCGGCGGCGTGGGCTGAAGAGCACGAGGTGCTGCTTCCCCGCGTCAACCGGGAGAGCGGGGATTTAAGCCTACACCAGGTAAGCTCCTGGGATGAGCTTGTCCCTGGAACCTACGGGATCATGGAGCCGGCGGCGGGGAGTGCTGCACTTGCCGGACCCATCATGCAAGCAGCAGGACGGGGAACCAGCTGGCCGGAGGTCATCTTCGTGCCCGGACTGGCCTTTGACCGGCGGGGCGGGCGCCTCGGCTACGGACGCGGATATTATGACCGCCTGCACACCGCCTTGGAGGCGGTAGCCCCCGGCACGGCTGCCAAGCCCATATGGATTGGTCTGGCCTACGGCCTCCAGCTGGTACCCGAAGTACCGCTTGAAGAGCATGATGCCTTAATGGATCTGCTGATTACGGAGAACGGCATCTGGGATTGCCGGAAGGAGAGGGCTACATGGAATTAACTCATTTCAACGAGCAGGGCAGAGCCCGCATGGTGGATGTGAGCGACAAGGAAGTTACCAAGCGGACAGCGGCAGCCAGAAGCCAGGTACATATGGCCCCGGAGACGCTGAGCGCCATTAAGGCGGGAACGATCCGCAAGGGCGATGTGCTTGCGGTAGCTCAGGTTGCAGGAATCATGGCGGCGAAGCAGACCTCGGGCTGGATTCCGATGTGCCACCCGCTGCCGCTTACCGGAGTGGATATCCGCTTCATGGATAACAACAAAGATGAACTATATATAGAAGCAACCGTCAGCACTACCGGCAAGACCGGGGTGGAGATGGAGGCGCTCACTGCCGTATCGGCGGCGGCGCTGACCGTATATGATATGTGCAAGGCGCTGCAGAAGGACATGATTATCGGACCTACGATGCTGGTGTCCAAGAGCGGCGGTAAGAATGGGGATTACGCGCTGGAAGCAGAATAGAGCAGCAGCAGGGAATGATACAGCCGAAGGCGCAGCGGCAGCTGCTTCAGCAGCCGGACATACATAGTACATAGAGAGGGAGGGACAACCTATGGCGTGGAAAACAGCAATCCTGACGGCCAGTGATAAAGGGGCCAGGGGCGAACGGGAAGACACGAGCGCCCAGGTGATTCGGGAGCTGGTGGAAGAGGAGCTGGGCGGCGAGATCATTGAATACCGGATCGTGCCTGACGAGCAGGATGAGATTATTGCTGCACTGATTGAGCTCACGGATTATTTCCAGGCGGATCTGGTGCTTACTACCGGCGGAACCGATCTGGCGATCCGCGATGTTACGCCGGAGGCGACGCGGCGGGTTATTGAACGCGAAGTGCCCGGACTCTCCGAGGCGATGCGCAGTACGGTCATGCAGAAGAACCGCGCAGCAATGCTGTTCCGGGGAATCTGCGGGATCCGCGGAAGAACCCTGATTGTCAATCTGCCTGGTACCCCGAAGGGGGTACATGAGAATCTGGCAGCAATTATGGATCAGCTGCCGGAAGCTCTGTTAATGGTTACAGGGCAATACCGCCAGTAATAAGCCCCGGTTCCACCCGCTTTTGTCTAAATCGTTCAGGATAGACGATGGATGTGTGATATAAGTTATGGTATTATTATTTTATCGTTAACTATTGTCATGAACGGACAGAAGGATGGGAGGAAACCGGAATGTTAGGTGGTATTGGCACACCCGGAATTATCTTGTTGGTTATCTTGGCGCTTCTGCTCTTTGGTCCCAATAAGCTTCCTGAATTGGGGCGGGCAGTCGGGCGTACCTTCCGTGAATTCAAGGATGGTGCACGGGAGATTGTGAACGAGCCGGAACCGGCCAAGCGGAGCGAGACACCTGCTCCTGCGGCCTCGCAGACGGTAGCAGCAGAACTTCCGCAGGACCGCCGTCTGCCGGAATAATTGTAAGGTTCCCACGCAGGGGCGTCTTTCCCAGGTCTGCTAATAGACTGGGACGGCGCCCTTTTTTTGAAATATAAGCATTTAAATGTTGCACACGATAAATTATCCATTGCTAATATATCTATCCGGGTGGTGTCAGTCATGTCTCTGGAAGCGGAAGAAATGTCCCTCGTCGATCATCTGACGGAGCTGCGCAGACGTCTTATCTACGTGCTGATTGTATTTGTGGCCGGACTTGTGCTGGGCTTATTCGTCGCCAAACCAATCTATCTGTACCTGATCAGCGCCGACGCTGCGCAAGGCTTTGTACTGCATGCGTTCTCCTTCTGGGACGGGATCGGGATGTATATGAAGATCGCCATGGCGGTCTCGCTGGTCTTCTCCGTACCGTTCATTGCCTTCCAGCTATGGGCATTCATCAGCCCCGGTCTGCGTCCTGTGGAGCGGAGTGCTGCCCTGCGATATGTGCCTTATGTGTTTGTGTTGTTTATTGCCGGCATTGCTTTTGCCTATTACATAGTATTCCCTATGGCCTTGTCCTTCACCATTTCGATTACGCGGAATATGGGGCTTGAAGAGACCTACGGCATCGCTGAATACTTCAACTTCCTGTTCAGTCTGGTGATTCCGCTGGCCCTGCTCTTCGAGCTGCCGCTGATTGTCATGTTCCTGACCAAGCTTAGGGTGCTGAATCCGCTGCGTCTGCGCAAGATGCGCCGTTATGCCTATTTCGCGCTTGTGTTTATTGCTGTGGTCATTACGCCGCCTGATTTCATCTCGGACTTTCTGGTGACAATTCCGCTGCTGGTGCTGTATGAATTCAGTGTGTTTCTGTCCGCGTTCGTCTACCGCAGGCAATTGGCCGAGGACGCCAAGCGGGAGGCGCGGTATGTGAAGGCAGAATGAATGGATGGGGGGCATAAACTGCCCCTTGATGGATAGAATGTAGGAAAGTGTGTGCCGGACAAGCACTGAAACCATAATTTTGCAAAAAAACAAATACGATTTTACGTAAAAGGACTTGAAATCCGCCTTCAAGTTGAGTATCATAAAAATTGTTGTTAGCACTACAGAGGGTTGAGTGCTAACGCTGCGAGAAAACCGGGATTGGCCGCAGCAATACCCCTTCAGGGATGCTGATGGTGCAGATCCCCGCAGTTCAATCTATGTTTTCAAGGCAAAACACATAATTTCAAAGGAGGCTATTTTTTCATGATTAAACCACTAGGTGAACGCGTATTGGTAGAACCAAGCGAGCAACAGGAAACCACTTCTTTCGGGATCGTGCTTCCGGACTCTTCCAAAGAGAAGCCGCAAGAAGGTACTATTATCGCTGTAGGCAGCGGGGCTTTGAAAGACGGAGTCCGTGTAGCGCTGGAAGTGAAAGAGGGCGACCGTGTGCTTTTCTCGAAATATGCCGGAACTGAAATCAAATACGAAGGCAAAGAATATCTGATTATGAAAGAAAGCGACATCCACGCTATTCTTGACTAGTCTTGAACGTCTCTCATAATTCAGATTCAGAATACATTCACAAATTATATTAGGAGGTTAACTATACAATGGCTAAAGAAATTAAGTTCAGTGAAGATGCTCGCCGTGCAATGCTGCGCGGGGTTGACGCTTTGGCAAATGCAGTAAAGGTTACACTGGGTCCAAAAGGCCGCAACGTGGTGCTGGAGAAGAAATTCGGCAGCCCGCTGATCACTAACGATGGTGTAACCATCGCCAAAGAAATCGAACTCGAAGATGCCTTCGAGAACATGGGCGCACAGCTCGTTAAAGAAGTAGCTACCAAGACTAATGATGTAGCAGGTGACGGTACTACAACTGCAACGGTTCTGGCTCAGGCTATGATCCGCGAAGGTCTGAAGAACGTAACTGCAGGCGCTAACCCGATGGTTATGCGTAAAGGGATCGACAAAGCAGTTAAGGCTGCTGTCGCTGAACTGCAGAATATCGCTAAGCCGATTGTGGATTCCCAAGCGATCGCACAAGTAGCTGCAATCTCCGCTGCTGACGAAGAAGTGGGCCAACTGATTGCTGAAGCTATGGAAAAAGTGGGCAAGGACGGCGTTATCACCGTTGAAGAATCCCGCGGATTCCTGACTGAGCTTGAAGTGGTTGAAGGTATGCAGTTCGACCGTGGATACATTTCCCCGTACATGATCACGGATACGGACAAGATGGAAGCCGTTCTGGAGAACCCGTACATCCTGATCACAGACAAGAAAATCAGCAGCACTCAAGAAATTCTTCCGCTCTTGGAGAAGATCGTTCAACAGGCACGTCCGCTGGTAATTATCGCTGAAGATATCGAAGGCGAAGCTCAGGCGATGCTGATCGTGAACAAACTGCGCGGAACCTTCAATGCTGTAGCGGTTAAGGCTCCTGGCTTCGGCGACCGCCGTGAAGCTATGCTGCAGGATATCGCTGCTCTGACAGGCGGCCAAGTGATCACTGAGAAGCTGGGTCTTGATCTCAAGAGCACTTCCATTGAGCAACTGGGTAATGCCCGTCAAGTGCGCGTAACCAAAGAAAACACTACAATCGTAGACGGAAGCGGCGACAAGGCAGACATCAATGCACGCGTTAGCCAAATCCGTTCCCAGCTGGAAGAAACGACTTCCGAGTTCGACAAAGAAAAACTGCAGGAGCGTCTGGCTAAATTGGCTGGCGGCGTAGCCGTTGTCAAAGTCGGTGCTGCTACTGAAACTGAACTGAAAGAGCGTAAGCTCCGCATCGAAGATGCCCTGAACGCAACCCGCGCTGCGGTTGAAGAAGGTATCGTATCCGGTGGGGGTACAGCTCTTGTGAACGTATATGCTGCTGTAGCTGCTGTTGTAGCTGAAGGCGACGAAAGAACTGGCGTTAACCTCGTGCTGCGCGCACTGGAAGAGCCTGTTCGTACGATCGCTGCTAACGCAGGCCAGGAAGGTTCCGTTATCGTGGACCGCCTGAAAAAAGAAGCCATCGGCATCGGCTACAACGCTGCTACCGATGAGTGGGTAAACATGTTCGAAGCAGGGATCGTTGACCCTGCCAAGGTAACCCGTTACGCGCTGCAGAACGCAGCTTCCGTAGCTGCTATGTTCCTGACTACCGAAGCGGTTATCGCTGACAAGCCAGAACCACCTAGTGCTGGCGGCGGAATGCCGGATATGGGCGGCATGGGCGGTATGGGCGGCATGATGTAATAAGGGTTACAAACCCTTATGCATCAAGGGTTTTCTGAGAAGGAAACCCCGTTTGACCACATGATGCAAAAATAAGAGACTTCCTATGAGTTCATTGAACTTGTGGGAAGTCTCTTTTTCTTCAATCTAATTCTTGATCTAGAAGAGGTTTTACTAAACGACGCACTTCGTCTGTTGAAGTGGTTTCCATTAATTGGTCTCGCAGTTCGTCTGCGCCTCTAAATCCACGAACATAGATTTTGAAATAGCGAAGAAGTGGTTTAAATGAACGTGGCAAGGTTTCTGTTGAATATTTATCATGAAGATCCAACTGTAAAAGAAGTAAATTGAGAAAATCCTTCGCGCTATGTTCTTTAGAGTCTTTCTCAAAAGCAAATGGATTAGTGAAAATGCCGCGGCCAATCATGATACCATCAACGCCGTATTGTTCAACTATTTTTAATCCTGTTGCGCGGTCCGGAATATCTCCATTAATGGTTAACAACGTATTTGGGGCAATTTCATCGCGCAATTTTTTTATTTCAGGAATTAGTTCCCAGTGTGCAGCTACTTTACTCTTCTCTTTTTTGGTACGAAGGTGAATGGAAAGATTCGCAATATCTTGTTTCAATATATGTCCTAACCAATCGCGCCACTCATCAATTTTAGAGTAACCTAATCTTGTTTTAACACTAACCGGCAATCCACCTGCTTTTGCTGCTTGAATAATTTCTGCTGCAACTTCAGGATGGCGTATTAATCCAGCCCCTTTTCCACTGGCTGCGGCGTTTTGTGCCGGGCATCCCATGTTTATATCGATACCACGAAAACCAAGTTTTTTCATATCAATACTCATCTGTTCAAAAAGTGCAGGTTTATTGCCCCAAATATGAGCGACAATCGGTTGCTCATCCGCTGTGAACATTAACCGGCCACCTACATTTTCTTTTCCAACAGGATGACAATAATTTTCTGCACTTGTGAATTCTGTGAAAAATACGTCAGGTTTTGCAGCTTCACTAATGACGTGACGAAATACAATATCTGTGACGTCTTCCATTGGAGCTAATATAAAAAACGGTTTCGGTAAATCCAGCCAAAAGTTTGGTTCGTTACTCATATTATCTTCTCCTGTTGCAACATATAAAAACGATATAATCTATAGCTAAGTCTTTTACCCATCCTACATAGACTAACACATTTTGTTAGGTGATGTGAATCAATTAGGCATCCTTAAAAGTCTGATCTCCTGGAGATCAGGCTCTTTTTGCTGTTGGCCAGAAGGGAGCGGCAAGCGCGAACTTAAAGATTTCTTTAACTTTCACACAGGGGTTAATCCGCCATGTAGAATTGTAGCTTAATAGGATTAATCAATTGAAGGGCCGGAACATGATGACAAAAATCAGAGGTTTTATCATTTTTTTAGTCTTTCTTCTTGCAACAACTCCATCATCAGCAGCGGCACAAAGCTCCAGCTATGCAGAAGCGCTTAACCACTTGGGATTGTTCAGTGGAACGGAGAATGGATATGAGCTGTCGCGGGTGCCTACCAGGGCAGAAGCCCTTGTAATGATGCTGCGTCTGTGGGGCAAGGAGAAGGAGGTCCTGAAAAGCACCTACAACAGTCCATTTACTGATACAGGGTGGGAAAGCCGCTACGTGTCGTATGCCTATACCAAGGGTGTTGTTAATGGAATAGATGAGTTTCGTTTTGGCGGTAACCGGCCCATCTCGCTTAACCAGTATTGTTCAATGGTTTTAAGGGTGCTCAGATATTCAGAAACAAAGGGCGACTTCACTTATGGAACTGCGGTTTCTTTCGCCTCAATAGTTCTAGGAATAGACCTTACCCAAGAACGCGGATTCAACCGGGGAACGCTTGCAAAAATAAGCAGTTATGTTCTAAACACAAGACCCAAAGACCAACTTGCAACGCTAGGTCAAACCCTTAGTACAGCAAATATTTTCACCACGCAAGCTTTAAACGAGGCGAGGTCACTTTGGGAGCAGGATAAAAAGTTGAATGGAACGACGATTTTAATCTATGCAGTGGGTTCTGACCTTGAATCACAGCAAGGCCGGTTAACCGATGACCTGGAAGAAATTTTGCGGGGTCAGCCCAACCAAAATACGAAAATCCTGCTGCAAACAGGCGGAACGCTCAACTATCACAACAAATATATGACCGATGGAGCAGCCGAACGCTTTGAAGTTAGTCTTGGACAACTGCAAAAGCACGAAAGCCACATCCAAACCGCCGCATCAGACCCTAAAACACTAAAGGATTTTCTTGTATGGGGCAAAACCGTTGCACCAAATGATCGTTACATTCTGATTCTATGGGACCATGGGTATGGAACAATGGGCGGATTTGGCGCAGACGAGCTAAATGAACGAAAAACGATGAAGGTCTCGGAGCTTTCCCAAGCAATCGATTCATCAGATATGTATTTCGACTTAATCGTCTTTGATGCATGCCTTATGGGCACCGTTGAAACTGCCTATGCACTTAGAAATCAGGGCAAATATCTCATAGCTTCTGAAGATTCAACGCCCGCAGCAGGCTTGTACTATACCACATGGATAGGTGCGCTAGAGCGAAACCCGCAGATCAGCACTGAAAGGATAGGGCGCTTAATTTTAGATTCCTTTACCCTTCATTCGGGGATGGAAGCTAAGATGCAAACCACCCTATCAATGATGAAGCTGTCTCAGGCGGAATCCCTGGTTAAGGCCATAGAACATACAGAATTTGATCTCTCCCTAACAGACCTTGCCAACCGCTCAGAGCTATTAGGCAAGAACGACGGGATATTCGATCAATATGATCTTATAGAGATTATGGGCCAATCCTCAGAAGTCACTGCTGCCGCCCAAGCACTTGCCTTCGAAGTAAGAAATTCAGCAGGCTATAACCATCGGGGCGGCGTAGCGGTATATGTCCCTAACAAAAAAATGGAACTCACACATCAAATGAAACAAGAGCTACAAGCCATTGGTCTTAGCTCAAAATACATAGAAACTATTTTCTAACGAGGAGGTATTTTATGAAGAAGATTATAAGTTTGATGCTGGTATTCTCGCTTTTACTATCAGTAGCACCTGTGTATGCGAATGTAGCAACAGAGTACACTTATGTGTTTGGTGTGAAAACAGGAGGCAACGAGGACGGCGGAACGGGTGATAATATTTATATGGGCGTAAGTACATATGAATCTGGAGCAAGCTCTGATCAAGCAGCAAATTTTGGCGGCGCTGCCGCTTGGTCTGATACACAACATACATTTAAATTGCAAAATACTCCACCGTGGAGAATGAACGAGCTCGTTTTTTGGCTGGTGGGCAGTGATGACTGGTACGGTGAGTCGGTGGTTCTGTGGCTTCCTCAAATTGGCGGAAACATAAATCCAACACAGACGAAGACCATTCCAATATACTCATGGACAAAAAATCAGGACAGACTGTATCGTGACATTTCGGATGTAACCAAAAGAAAATTCACAGATATGGGTGACGTTGATAAGCATGGAGGAGAGTTCTATCTGGATGCGAATTCGTCAGGCTCTGAACGTGCAGAGTGGGACAACTATGTCAGAGATCAATATGGCCACTATGACATTATGCAATATGAGGATGCTCCTGTTGTCAGCTATAGCGTTTCGGACGACGCTGTGGGCAGGGATTGGTTAACATTCCAGGAACCGACAAAAACAAAAACGTTTGAGCTCAATATTGACCGCAAGAAGCTTCACGATCAGATGGTTGCCAAGGACAAAGCAGAGATTTCGCTGACCTATAGAGTGGCGCTGCTTGCCCAGTCTACCAATGCTGAGAGCCTCGGGGGAACTTTTGCCCATACAAGTTCAGGAAATCCCGAGGTTAAAACCTATTTGACAACAAAGATAGGGCAAGCGGACTACTATTATAAAGATGTAACGTATACGTTCTATCGTAGCATTTATAACCTCGGCAACCCCGATATCACTCAAACGGTTACCTATTCACCGAGCCAGGACAATCTGTATCTCAACCGTAAATTCACAGATGTTAATATCACGGTTGAAGCGGTGTCCATTCATAAAAAAACTATGACGCAAGAAATTAAAACGGAGCTTATCACCAACCTCCAAGCCACGCCTGTGTTATATCTTGGAAACAGTACGGAAACACCGCTTACCAGCCTTACCATGACCAAACTGCAGGGCAATGACGGCAAACCAAACGGCAAGCTTCAGTTCACTGGACAAGTCCCGCTTGATGTTAGCGTAGTTGAAAGCGAGGGCGTAAGGCTTCAGCTTGACAACGTCTCTACCCATCTAACGAAAAAAGGTCAGGCGCAGGCCTATTATTTGGAGAATCCCACTCCAGAATCACCGTCATCACAAAGCTTTTATTTCTCAACTCACAAAGTGGACACCAAAACCCCAACGGTAAGAGTGACTGACCAAACTGGAAATGACCTGACGGGGGCAGATTCCATTCAAGGCAACATCAAAAAGCTGCATGAATTCTATATGGTGGCCAGCGAAACCCTCTATCCAGAAGGAAATGTCGCCCACAGCGAGTCGAATCAAAACTATTTTAATTATGAGCTGTACAAGAAAACCGGTGATTCCTATGAACCGGCCATGACCCGAATCACAAACTTTGACGGTACAGGAAACAGAGCAAGAGTTACCGCACCTATAAACACGCAGGTTATCAATGGCGTTAGCCTAAAGCTAAGTCCAATCGATCGGGCGGAAGGCGAATTCAAGCTTCGGCTGTATGGATGGGATCAAGCCGACAATCCGCTTGGCGGAGAGGCCGGATATGCAGAAATTGAGAATATCCTAATCGATAATCTGGCTCCGCGAGTGACCGTAACCGAGACGGTACATCCGCAAGATGCACAGCTCCGCAAAAGAAATGACTATAGCTTTGAAATGAATGATCTTGAGCAAAGCAATAACGGCTGGTCAAGAACTTATTATACCTTTATGAACGGGATTGCGGCACCGCCTGACACGCCAATCCATCAGATTAAACCTGCCTCCGCAGAAATTGCTTCAACTCAAGGCGCATGGGCATTCGTAGACTCAGAAGGTGATAGCACAACTGCCATTCTATCCATTCCAAAAGGGGACAACTTTGAGGGAACGCTCTATTATTTCACCGTAGACTCACTTGGAAACGATTCTAGAAACGAGCAAGCCTCCAGATACTATAAAAAGCCTGTGAGTATGTTCAATGGAAATGTTGCTGACACCCTCCATACGGAGGATTCCAGTCTGCCAAAGCCGTATTTTGACATTAGCTTTGACGTAAGCAATCCAAACCTTGAAACGAGTTACCGGTGGATTTCTGATCCTGGCAATGACAACAGCTTTACACAAAAATTTAAAGTGTACGAATCAAGCGATGATGTTGGTGCAGCTGAAAAAACGAATCTTAGCGGAACCAAAGTGCTGATGGACGGGAAATATATCCTTGAATATCGTGTGAAAAATAAACAGTCTGGTAATACTGCTGAATTTTCACAAGAATACACGTATGACGCCTATCCCCCGGAGATTAAATTTACCGTAGGAAGTCAGCACGATCATTTCAAATCATCCCATCAAATTAACGTGAAAGTGGCAGACCGCAGTGGAATTGCCAGTGCATATTACTATGTATCCAAGCCGGATTCAGAGATGAGAATTGAAGATATGCCCAACTATCCGCTGACACTGACACTTGGCAGTGACAACATAGCCCAGGTTAATCAAACCTTGACCCTGACAGGACTTCCATCAGGTGCGTACAGCATTGTGGTTGTGGCCAAAGACCCGCATGGCAGAGAAAGTAAAAAGGTGTCCCCCTACTTTGGGATGAGGTCAGAACCTGCGGTAATTGATACCTTAAACTTTGCGGGAGCAAAGATTGTAAACGGAATGGGTACAACCACGGATGGAACCTATAGTATCAATGCTGTGTTGAATGAGCCCCATGCAACATGGACTTCTGACAGCGCAACGAAATATCAGAACCCGGTATATTATGCAGCAACGGACGGCCTGCCAACAGATAACGGCGTTTTAGTTCCTGAGTTCACAGCGAGCAACAATTCCGGCGGTAATTATGCATTTACACTCGACACACCGGTTCCGCTTCAAGAAGGTGTCAACACTATCTATTTCCAGTTTGGACTTATCAATGCTCCTGCGGACGACAGACCGGAGTTTGTAACAGAAGCAAGACCGCTCACCATTCTGTATGATAGCCAGGCACCAACCTTTGAATTGCCGGACTATAGCACCATACAGCCAACCAACGCATCAGTGACAGCAACAATAATCGCAAGTGATGCGGGTACAGGGATTAGCAAACTGACCGTTGCACCCGAGGATGCTGACAAAATCACGGTTTCTCCCTATACAGACGGTGCATTCACAGTAACGGTAAGCGAAAATATAACCACAAATCTGATCTTGTCTGACGAGCTTGGCAATCGTGTTCTAGTTCCTATTTCCGTATCTAACATTGACCGGGCAGCTCCATCTGCGCTTGCTTCAAGTGACACCGTGACCAAAGGAGCAAGACAGGATGGTGTGGTTACAGTTGATGTCTCAGACAAGCATGACACAACCGTCTCCTTCGCACTTATTCAAGATCCGGCAGCAAACCCTATTCTAACCGAAGCGGACTATGCGCTGTTTCAATCAAGCCCATCCGTGGAAATGCAGAGCAGTCCGGTCGTCATTAATGGCGAAGGCAACAAACAAAAAACCTACACCATTGACTTGAAGGGGCTTAGCGGAAGCTATGCCATTGGGATCAAAGCCGCCGACACCGCAGGAAATGTGACTGAAAAAGTGTTCTTTGACGCAAAACTGGACCTGGTTGACGCAGGGGCAGCCATTGTAAGTGTCAGCGCAAACCCTAGAACTACAAAAACCACCGCAACGGTCAGCGTTTATTTTAACGTTCCAGTAACCGTAATGCCAAACGCACCAGTAGAGGGCGATGTTGTGGGTGATATGGCCAGGTCGAACCTTCTGTATACAGGACTTTTAACAACCTCCGCTAACTATGTAATGGACTATGAGGTTGTTATCCAAAACAATAATAAAATCAGCCTTTATATTCAGGACGAGGTTGGAAGAGACAGTGTTCTGGAATTCACACCTGAGGTTGAATTTGTTACAGGTTTTGATACTACAGGCTATGTAGAGAAAAATGGTCAAACGATTCAAAACGGCGGGTTCATATCCTTTAACCAGGGCGACAAGCTGTATTATATTGTAGTTCCGAATCCAAAGTATGCCGGACAATATTTCTTTGTTGAACATGCAGTGTTATCCGGGCTAGAACTAAATACCGAGCTAAGTGTTCTTGACCCTTCGTTTACAGAAGTTGAAGGAAGAACAGCTTATTCAAAGCTTGTGTTTGAAGTGCTAAGAGACGGTAAAACAACAAAATCAGCTTATTTCGAGGCCTATACGGCAGAAGGCATGGAAGCGGACCGGATGGAAGCGGAATATGTTGCCATTGCATCGGTTGACGAAACGGCACCAGCTGCAAAGGTGAACTATTCGACCACGGAGCCAACCAACCAAAATGTTACCGCAACACTTTCTGTATATGACCCGGAAAGCGGGATTCTAAAACTTGAACGTTCGTATGACGGCATAAGCTTTAGCCCCATTGACTCCGTTGTTTCGCATACCGAAACCTTTGAACAGAATGCGACGGTATATTTTAAAGTGACAAACAAAGCCGGAACAGCAACGGTACTGCCGGTCACAGTTTTAAACATTGATAAAACGCCTATCACGCAAGACACACACTACACCGTTGAATACAGCTATGAGAACTATCTTGGGAACTGGGTTCCAATCCAGGAAGGCAAAGCCTATAGAAGGGTTATGGCAACGCTCAAGTTTACCGGAGGCGGAAAAACGCTTTCGATGACAAACAACAACGCAGCCTTCTCAAGGACGCTAACGGAGGATAATAACAAATTCACATTTGAATTTAAGGATCTTTCGGGCAACACAGGTTCTCATACGGTTAGCTATAACCATTACGACAATACGATTGGCCAAACATCCTATGTGTTATCCAATACGGCCAAGACCAACAAAAATATTTTTGCAACGATCACTTTAACAGATGATTCAGGTGAAATAGCCTTTGCAGAGGTGAAGAAGGGTGATGTGGTCTATCCCTTCAAAGGGGAGCCGCTTGAGAATGAATATGTCGTTGAACTGGACAGCTCAGGAATTTATAATGTGACCGCCTATGACTATGCCGGAAACCGTTGGACGACTCCGATTACTGTCTCGAACATTAACAAAGTAGTGCCAACTGCAATTGCAAAAACGTACAGCACGCCTCCCACCACCATTACTGCACAAAGCGTGAATGTGGAGTTGACACAGTTCAGCAAGGAGTTCAAAACGATTACTGTCACTGGTGTAGAACCTGCCGGAAGCCTAACTGCCAACGATATCGTGCATATCCCCGGCACTAAAGCTGTCCGCTTTAGAAAAAATGGTACAGTGTCCATGTTCTTTGTTGACGACTATGGCAATGAAGGCCAGGAAGTGATTACCGTATCCAATATTGTGTCCACACCGCCGCAAATCAAAGCCACAGCCACATTAGCTGAAGATAAGCTGAGTGTGAATGTGACCTTTGACCAAATCCGTGACAGTGACGGCGTTCCACTGGACATTCTTAGAAAACTAACTGATCTTACCGTTTCTTATCGGGGATATGAACATGCACTTCTGACTGAAGTGAAGGATGAAGCCGGCGATGTTCTGTCCTATAAAGAGGCAATGATCAACGTTAAAACGAACGGGGAGCACGTCTTTCAAATTAGGGACCAAACAGGCATCACGCAAAAAATTCTGGTAACGGTTGAAGGAATTGAAGTGAGCGGCCCAAGGGTTAAAGAAGTCCGCTGGACATACAAATATCTCGAACAGAACCAAAGCGGCGAATGGGTGGAAAAGGATCATCAAAACAAGATTGTTGTTGGTGTGGACACCTCTGGAAAAGAAGAAGGATATGTGGTGGGCACCGACAAAAACCCGGCAACGAACCAGAATGTAAAGGTCACGGTAATTACGGATAAAGATGCTAAATTCGTGGGCGGAAACGATCCTTGGGAACAAGAGAAGTCAATGAATTATAGAGACAATGGACTTTACAATTTTAACCTTGAAGGAAGAACAGGGACCTATACCTCGTATGGTGTTGACATTGGTCTAATCGACAAAACACCCCCTGTGTTAAAACTTAAAAATGGGGAAGAGCTCATCTTCATCGAAGGCATGACGCCTAAAAAAGATGCCTCCATTGCCTATGACAAGTCCAAGCTTCTAGACTTCGAGGCATGGGATATGGTTGCGGGTAAGAAGGTAGACCTGACGAAGCGGGTCACCATAAGCTATGGAGCCGGCGGGCGGGTGTTTAACCCTGACAACATCTCGGCAAATGAATTTGTCCGCTCGAACCCGTACTATATCGACTATACGGTAAGAGATGATGCCGGGAATCAAACCACCGTTCGCCGGACCGTTCGCCTTGTGGGTCTTTATGACACCATAGCTCTTGTGAACGGCGTGATGCCAGACAGCTCCAATGCTGCGTCCGTTCTTGGAAACAAGGTTGAAATTTCTTTGAAGAATTTCTCCGGGATCTCGTATGCACGTTATGAAAAAGGTGTCTTAACCCAAGGTCAGATGAAAACAAAAGGAACGGTCCTGCGGGAGAAAAGCGGAGTGTATACCCTCGATAATGTTACAAGCGGTTGGTACACCGTATATATCCAAACGGATAAACGCGACTATTTCAACATTCATGTATATGTCTCAAATCAAGGAGGGAAATAGGCAATGACGTTCTATAGAACAATGAAACGCAGCATGGCTGCAGCTATTATTCTATCCATGCTTTTCACCTTTGCAAGTTTCCCTGTTCATGCTGACAGTAGTAATGCGGATTATTCCATTGCGAACGAATTTATGAAATATTCAATCAATTCAAAAACGGGTGGCTTCTCCATCGAAACCATTGACGGTCATCCGCAAAAAGCGTTTGATAACAACCTTCCGCTTCTGTATAAGGAAGATGCGGCCAGGAGCAACGGAACATCCTTCACAACCGTCCGTATCGACGGAAAGGATTTTATTTTCGGTCAGGAATACGGCTGGTTTGGAATTGATACCAAGCTTCATGAACCTGTCGTTTCAGAGCAAAACAGGCTTTTAACCATTGCATGGGACATTAAGGGCTATACCATCACCCAAAAGGTGTCCATTTCAATCGACCCTAACAATTCAAGGACGGGTAACATTGGTATCTCATATGATGTGAAAAATAACAATGCCACAGCCGGAACGGTGGGGATTCGGCTTCTTCTGGACAACGCGCTGGGTTCAGAGATTGACGCACCTTATGTGCTGGTTGACCCGTCGCAACCGACAATCGTTGAAACCGAATATAGCGGTGACAACCTTCCGCAGCAAATCAGATATGTTGATTCTCTGTCGGCCTCGAACAAGACGGCTTATGCCCTCTTGTCCGGCTGGAGCGGCAACAAGGATGTCAACGTTGATAAGGTGATTGTAGGACACTGGATTAATCTTGCAAACACCAGATATGAGTATACCCCAAACCCTAGTGTGGACTTTACTAATTATTCCAACCAATACTTAGTTCCTGACACTGCAACGGCTTATTATTGGAATGAAAAAGCCATTGAGCCGGGTCAAGTCAGAATTTCTGAAATGCTCTATGGGATCGGCAGCTTTGCTGAACAAACCCAAAAGGAGCATGTATCCATAGGGATCCAAACCGGAAATGTATACTTAGCTAACGATAAAAAAGAGTATGAAAACAATGGTGTTTTTAAAGCAAATGTAACCATCGACAATAGTGTCTCAGGAGCAAAGGAACTTATAGAACCCATTGTGAAGCTTAGCCTCGAAGAGGGGCTTGTGTTTGCAGCCACGAAGACACGGGAATACACGGTGAAGATTTCGGGCGGTCTTAACATTGGAACGGTATTTAATATTCCGGATGTTGACATTATTGCCGATACACAGTCCATGATCACATCAAAACGGCTGGTCGTTTCGCTAAACGCCACAGAAATTATTGATGCCAAGACCAATAAAGTGGTTGACTATAGTGCCAACACAAACATTTTGATTCCTGCAGTGGAAGGAAAGCTCCCGGAGGTTTCAATGAAGCATGTTTTCCCGGCGGCCGTTTATTATGAAGGCGACAAAAACCTTACCGTTTCTGGCGATATGAAGGTTTTGATGGAGGCCCTTTCGGGAAGTGACGGATGGAGTCTGTACCTTGTTGCATCCTCAAGCGGTGAGGCTACTCTGATTGACAAAAGAAAAATAAGCTTTATTGATGAAGGCCAAACGCTTGCGTTCTCAACGAATCAGACGTTGGCGGTTGGAAAGTATGACATTGAATTCAGATTTACAAATCAACAGCTGATCGACGCCTTCGGTACCAAAATTAAAGCAGCAGCTTCAGTGGACGTTACCGATAATTTAGCAGATAAAAGTGCAAGCTACGGCATTGTTTCGCTAGTCCGCTTCACAGACGCTGCGAACCACAGACAGTTATATGACTATATCAGTTTTACAAACGAAGATGTCATGAAGAAATTCATAGCCGGCGGCGTGAGCAAAGACGGTATTCTTCACAAAGGAATTGCCTTTAAAGAAGACGAAACAGAAATTCTGTTGACCCTTCGCGGAAAAATCAGACTTATGGATACGGGGACAGAAAAATATTACTCTGCCAGCCCGGCCGATGGCGACATTACCATCAACAGCATCTTGACCTATGACAGCACCGAAGCCCTGAAGATGACCGTTGACAGCAAGGGGGCCAAGCTGGAAGGCGATGGTACCGTCAAAGTGATCAACTCGATTAATATTTGGCATAATAAGTGGCATTTTGAAGCCAGCAATGGAACCAAATATACGCTGAACCGGGAGGCTGTTGCCGGGAAGAGGGCTCAAGCCTTTGAACTACAGCTCGGTGATGCCGGTTATATGCTGCAAAATATTGCAGGTTTTTTGATCAATATTAAATACGGTGTTATGACCCGGGACGACGATGATTTCGGAATTAGCTTTGGCGGAAGAATTTCAATGCCTTTAAAAGCTGCTGACTCATCCAAGGGTGAGGAGCATTATGATTATAAAGGCTCGCTCACAGCGGACGTTCAAGATGTTCTCTATGGAAGTAAAGACAGCGAGATTGGTTTTGTTGGCATTAACACAACACTGTCAGTAGCTCTGCCCAAAGATATATTAGGCCCGTTAGTAGGAAACGAAGCCGGTGTTAAAGCGGATATAACCATTAACACCATTGAAGATATTTATAGTATTGATGCCGGTGTATCTGTTACCATGCTCGAAGTAGAAGGGTCATTGGCTCTCAAAAAGGTTCCTATTAACTCCGTGCCCAAAATGATGCTGGACAAGCTCACCTTCTTTTTAGCGCCATCCACAATGAAGGTTCCTGTGGTTGCACCTTATGTATTTATCACAGGCCTTGGCGGAGGCATTTCGAACCTTGCAGACACCGTTGCCGGAGAACCGGCAGGCGAGCTTCCGCCCCTTACCATCCATCTTCAAACCAGGCTATTAATTAATGCCATTATTGTGGGTGACTTTAAGCTGGATGCGAAGCTATCCGGTCTTGCCATAGAAGGCAGCGGCCACTTGGAGAAAGACGAAGAGGGAAGGCTGCTTAATATTCAGGCGGGGATGAATGTTCAATGGATCTCGCCGTTTCAGCTTAATGCCTTCGGCAGCATCAGTATTCATGCCGGAGCCATTCGTGGCGGGATCACGATTAAAATTACGGAAGATTATTTCTATGGTTATGTGTACGCAGGGCTGTTCATTCCAGACTCCATCCCGCTGCTTGGGGGCAAGGAGATCGCAGGCGTTGAGGCAGCCGTCTCCTCTGACTTTGTGGGTGCAAACTTTAAGGTCATTGGGGTGAAGCTTGGCTTCATCTATTATTGGAACGGTGACCTAAGCTTTGGCGGGTCCATCGACCTCTCATCAAGAGGAGACGCCGTTCACTATGTCCACTCGGAGGCGCTGGACGAGAGCGGCAACCTTGTGCCTACCACTACGATCTATGGAACGAATATGAGAAGACTGAGTACGGAGGCCGTCGCTAAGACAAGGGCCGGGAATGGGGTTACCAAAGAGATTAACCCGGCAACCAAGGATGCACTTCTCTTTGAAATTCCACTTCGCGGTTTAATCCAGCCGTCTGCATCTGAAATCATTGTCACCAATCCAAATGGAAAAAGATTGACCATGATTGAAGACGACAACAAGGGCAACGGAAACTATCTTGTTCAATCTTTAGACGGCGCGAATTATTTGTACATTTCAGTCACTGATCCCTCTCTGATTGTTGGGGGCAACTGGTCCGTTTCAGTTTCAACACCTGATGTCTATATAGACGACTTTGCAGTTAACAGTGTTGACTATATGCCTGAGCTGACAGGAGTTAGTGCTTCTACTAACACAAATACAAGCCGTGATATTAATGTTTCCTGGACTACGGACAAGCAGGGCCAATATTCGGGTGCACTTAATGTCTATGTCACGAAGGACCCGTCCGTCATGAAAACCATCGAATCCTCTAACATTCAAGATACTTCGTCATTAATTAGTATTGGCAACCTGGAGTTAGATGAAATTGAATCAGGCACTCATGTATTCACGCTTCCTGAGTCCTTTCCTGAAGGGAAATATCATGTGGTGGCCATGCTTGTGAACCATCAAGGCGGAATGAGCAAGAAAATCACGGCTTCAACCTTCACTTTTACCAATCCATTGCTCCCGCAAAACCCGAAATCTGTGTCTGCGGTCTATAGCGGCGACGGCTATGTAAAGGTTGATATAACGGGAACCGATGATACTGCAACACATTATCTTGTGGCGATCCAAGACGAAGATGGGGCCGAGGTCGAGAATTCCTTTGGTCAATTTAAAGTGGGCAGTGACATCATCCTCAAACCATTAGAAAACCAAACCAACCGGCCTCTGTTACAGGAAGGCAAGACTTACTTTGTTAAAGTGCAGGCAGTTAGAATTGTGGAGTCTCCCCTTAACCAGGCGGAATATTATCGTTCAACCGAATTTGCCTCATCGCCAAGCTTTGTTATGCCTTCAACGGATAAGCCCAAGCTTGTAAGCGTTGAGACGAACATTGACAGATCGAAAGATCTCTATTACTTAAACACTAACCAATTCAAGGCGACGTACACCTTCGACAGACCTGTGAAAATGACCTTAAACCTTAACACCGAAGATAAAAACACACCTCAAGAATTTAAGAAGGTGTGGTCATTTGAAGAAAAGCTTGAAGACGGCCAGCAGCTGGTGGACTTTACAGCGGTTGCCGAAAACCATGACACCCTCCAAGGCAGCCGCTCATCAGGGGCCATTGGATTCACTGTTGATACCAAAGCGCCTGTGTTACTCCTTGATGAAGATGTTAAAACCAGCCTGGATAAGGAAAACGTTGATAACACCTTCAGCAATCAGGTTGTTTTTGTTGGTGCGGACTCCAGCTATAGCTTCCATGGCCTAACAGAGCCATCCGCAAGCTTAACGTTAGACGGCAGTTCAGACGGCATTGTTATCCGTCCTGACGGAACCTTCGTTGTCAACCGCAAGGCCTCAAGTGAGGAACCGAACCAAACTCTGATGCTTAAAGCGGTTGATGATGCTGGAAACGAAACGGTGGTTCCAGTGTATCTGGTGAATCGTGTTCTGTCAGAGTATGAGAGCATCAAACTAATCTCTGACCTGGAAAACTCCGAGGATCAGCCTGATTCGATTGAGCTGGGCATAGGCGGGACAACGGCACTTTCTGTGAAAGCACTCCGCACAGTTGACGGCACCGTTCTAAAGGCAGAAGACGTTGTGTGGGATGTTCTGTATAATCAGAACATCATCAGACTTTCACAAGACGGGACCCTTGAAGCATTAGCCCCAGGCGAAACGGCTATCAAGGTTAGTTATAGACTGTCTGCTTTTGAAGGCCAGAACGGGAAAACGGTCTATAAAGAACTGTCAGACGTTATCAAAATTCATGTAAAAGATTATGGTTACCGTTATGAGGTTCGTCAGACACAAGGGTTCTCGTTGTACACCATATATACTGAAATGAACATGGGCAAGGCAACGGTTGTGATTGGAGGCAACAAACAAACGCTGTTATATGACAATCTCAAGAAAGCCTATATCGGTGCTTCAAAGGAGCTTGTCACAGGCGAGCAATTAACAGCCAAGCTTGGTTTTGAACCAACGGTGAAATCTCCTGTTCTTCTGCGTGGAGATACCGATGGCAGCGGTGCGATTGATAAAGTCGACGTTTTGGCAACCTTGAACGCTATTTTGGACAATGTTTACAACGGTTTTAGTTCTGTAGAAAATTGGATGAGAGCTGATACAAACGGCGACGGCGTGGTTGACATTGTAGATGCGCAGCTCACCCTAATGGAGGCCCTTCAAAGATGATCAAATACTTAAAAGTCATTTTGTGCATCATGCTTCTAGGGGCTGTTCTACCATCCTATGCCTATGGCGCAAATGATGCGGCAGACCTTAGTTATCGTGTGGACATCACCGTAACGGACAGCTCGGGTGCCTTGAAATCATCCTTTAAAGTCGGAGAAAAAATACTTGTTAAGCTTAGTCTTGCCTATACGGGTGCCGGAAGGGCACCGGTATATGGCTTTCAGGGAAAGCTGCAGTTTGATTCTTATGTGCTGGAAAATACCGGTGTGAAGATGGAAAACGACATTTCAATGAAAGTTTCCGATGGTGCCATCAACTATGTCTATCTGGATATGACCGCCAAGGGAACAGAGGATTCCATCCTGAAAAATATCGGAACGGCTGTATTTCAAGCTAAAAACAGCGGCACGTTCAGCCTTTTTTCAAGCAGCTTCATTCTAACCAACAAAGATGCGACACACCGGTATATTGAACCGGTTGAAGCTGTGCAAATCCTTGTTGGCGATGGAGTAAAGGATGCCTCAAAATCTCTGTTATATGAAAATATTGTTGCTGCAAAAGCTTTGCTTGCTTCAGTGACGATTGCGGATAATCCCAAAACCATCTATTATCCGGATTATTGGTACCCAACCAAATCCGCGCAAACATTGAGAGCTGTGATTGCCGCGGCTGAGGCTATTTTTAATAACAAGGACGCGCTGGCTTCGGAAATCTCTGAGGCTATTGAAAAGCTTAGCACTGGCGTTTCTGACTTTGAGAACTCCAAAATTACCGGTCCGAAACGTTGGGCTGCCCAGGGGGGTGACGGCGCAGCCGATAAGGCTGCAGTGGATCTTTACTATTCCGTTAAAGCTTCAGTGAAAGGCGGAAACGGCAAAATTTCCGAGGGCTTTGAAGTTCAAACCATTCGCGCCACAACCTCTGCCACCATCCGAATGATTCCCGATGAAGGCTATGAAACCGAATATATCTTTGTCAACGGTGAGAAATGGATAGGCCACGACATTTACACTATTCCAGAGGTTAGCCGTGACACTATTGTGGTGGTTACCTTTGCGAAAAAAACGCCTTTTACAGATATAGCACATGACGACTGGTTCTATACTTCTGTAAGGTATGTTTACAACAAGGGACTGTTCACGGGAACCTCTGAGACGGAATTCTCACCCTCCGGAAAAATGAGCCGTGCCATGCTGGCCACTGTACTCTATCGCATGGAGAATAAACCGAAGGTTACATTTGTGAGTGTATTCTCTGATGTTCAAAGTGGCCGCTGGTATTCAGATCCGGTGATTTGGGCCCATCAAAAGAGTATTGTTAACGGGTATGATAAGGGGAAATTTGCTCCCAATGATGCGATCACCCGTGAGCAAATTGCGGTTATGCTGCATAGATACGCAAAGGTTAAAGGTGTTGGCCTTCAAGCTAAAGCTTCAAGCCTGAGCTTCAAAGATGCCAATCAAATTTCAGGCTATGCCAAAGAGTCCATTACTTGGGCTGTGTCCAAGGGCATCATGAAGGGCAACACTGATGTAACTATAAATCCTTCTGGTCTTGCTACCAGAGCGGAGGTTGCCACTATGCTCGAAAGGTTTAATGAGCTGAATTGAAATTTAAATGAATACCAGCCGCCCCAAAATATTTATTCATTAAATTAAAGACCGCGAAGCCTTGCTGCTGCGCGGTTTTTCTCTGTTTGTCCCCGGAAGTTTTCATTATTCTTTTATTCCCTTCCTTTAGACTCAAATATACAAGATATGATTTTGTCTATGAGAAAAATCTCATAGATTGTCGAAAACATGGGTGCTGTGATGAAGGGGGAATTGGCGTGAAGAACCACCAGGCAAAACAGAGAATCAGGCTCTTGCTCCATTGGCTGTTGATTGTCAGTCTAATTGCGGGGCTGTGGAATCCCGGACTTTGGCAGACTGGCCAGGCAGAGGCTGCGGCTGTGAACGGGACCGCCTCTGCTGCGGGCGATATCAGCGGTCATTGGGCAGAGCCGCAAATGAGCGAATGGATAGGGGACGGGTATATCAAAGGCTTCCAGGATGGAAGTTTCCGGCCTGATCAGGCTATCTCCCGCATAGAGTTTGTGGCGTTAGTGAACCGTTTGTTTGCTTACCAGGGAACGGGAAAGATCAGCTTCAAGGATGTTCCCTCTGCGGCCTGGTTCGTCTCACAGGTGCAGGCAGCGGTCCAGGCCGGATATGTGACGGGATTTCCTGACGGGACCTTCCAGCCGGACAAGCCGTTGTCACGGGTGGAGGCGGCTGTGATGCTCGCCAAGCTTACGCCTGTGCTGATGAAGGACGGCGAAGATCCGCTGAAGGTGTTCAAGGATGCGGGCAGTATTCCGGGCTATGGCCGTGATGCACTGGGTGCTGTGCTAAGTGCCGGTTACATGAAGGGTTTCCCGGACGGAACGATTGCAGCTGCGCGGCAGCTTACACGAGCCGAAGCCGTTGTGCTGCTGGATCGTCTGAAGCAGCAGTCCGGCAGTCATGCAGAGGGAGGGATCATTCCTCCGGCGAAGACCTTGGAAACCGGTGGCACTTATGGCCCTGCTACAGGCTCGTTCACCGTTGCCGGTGATCTTACCCTGAATGCGCCGGGCATAAAGCTGCGCAATATACAGGTTCAAGGAAATCTGCTCATCGGCTCCAAGGTTGGAGACGGAGAGATCTACCTTGAACAGGTGACGGTACAGGGCAGCACGGATATTCAAGGCGGCGGTGCCCATAGTGTACATATCAATCAGTCCCGGCTCGGAGTTGTAACCGTAGATCGCGCGGAGGGTCTGGTACGGGTTGTGGTCGGCGGGACAACGATCATCAGGCAGTTGAATGTCCAGTCTGAGACTAAGCTTGAGTCAGAGCAGAGCGGGACAGCTTCCGGCGGGATTGAGGGAGTGGTCATTTCAGGGTCGGGTGAAGTCACCCTGAGCGGGAATTTCAGCTCGGTGGAGATTAAGAGCAACGTCAAGGTTGTGGTCACCTCGGGGACCATAGGCCGCTTAAGCGTTGCCGGGGGAGTTAGTAGTTCGGCCATTACGCTGAACGAAGGCGTGAAGGTGAGTGATCTGGAGCTGCATGGCACAGCCAGTGTATCGGGCACTGGGGAAATCGTGAAGGCGCTGGTAGATGCTCCGAAAGTAGTGTTTGAACGTTCCCCAGGCAGCGTGGAGACTACGACACGCGGGGAGTACACGGTTACTGCTCCGGCTGCAAGCACGGCTCCTGCCGGTGCAGGTGGAGCGGGAGGAACTGGCGGAGGAAGTGGTGGCGGTGGCGGAAGCAATCCGACGCCCCCGCCATCCCCAACAGCGACTCCGTCCCCAACGCCTCAGCCTACCCTGCCGCCTGCAGGGCAGCCGCTTGAGGTAGCAGTCACTGCTTCACTTGGCACCCCGGGAGGCTTCATGCTTAGCTTCAGCAAGCCTGTTGCGAATCTGACAGCAGCAGAGCTCTCACTGAAGGATGCCGCGGGACAGGCTGTCGGGATATCCTTCATCGGCTCACTGAACGGAGGAAGCACTTACCGGGTTGCCGCAGACTTGAAGGAGGGAGAGACCTACTCTGTGACTCTCTCTAAGGCAGGGTATGTCTTCGGCGACCCGGTCACCTTCGTTGTTCCGGTGATCGCACCAGAGGATATTCAGGTGGCTACGGCGGTGCAGAATATCACCGCAGCAGGTCTGGAGGTCCAATTTGATCAGCCGGTCGCGGATATGCCGCTGACCGGCTTCACCCTGAAGCGCAGCGGGACGGGCGAAGCTGTAGCTATTCAAGAGGCTGCCGCTCTTAATGGCGGAACCTCTTACCGGCTGGCAGCCGGCTTGCAGGAAGGGGCTACGTACCTGCTAACCGTGACGAAGGCGGGCTACCGCTTCGGCGGGGGGGTGTCTGTATTCGTTCCGGTCACCGACCCGGTAGTGATCTCAGTATCTACTGAGGTCTACGGCATTACGGAGACGGGCTTCCAGGTATCCTTGAATCCGCCAGTTGCCGGATTGACCGCTGCCCATTTCGCCTTGACGGCGGGGGATGGCAGCGGTGTTCCGGTGGACGGAGCGGCTTCCACAGAGGATGGCGGTGTATACACGATTACGGCAGGGCTTGTCCCGGGCAGCAGCTACACGCTTAGTATGGAACGGAGCGGCTATAGCTTCGGGACAGCGCTTGAAATGACTGTACCATCCGTAGGCAAGGTGAAGGTTGAACCTTCGGTCGGCACGGTGCGGACCTACGGCTTCATCCTGTCCATGGATAAGACAGTGCCGGATGTAGATTCGCTGAGCCTGGTGCTGGAGAACGCGGCGGGCGGGCATGTCAGTATCGACATGCTCAGTACAGTGATTCCCGGCAAGCAATATGAAGTGTGGGCCAGTCTGGCCCCGAAGGATTCGTATACCCTTTCGCTTGATATGGACGGGTATGAGTTCACCGAACCGGCGGCTCTGGCGGTCCAGGCAGATGAAGTTCCCTCTTCGGCAGGCTGGGTGACGCATAGCGGATTTGAGCTGCGGTTTGCGCAAGGCGTACCAGACTTCCCGGCAGGCGATATGACTCTGCAGGCTCCGGGCGGCGGGGCCGTAGAAGTGGATGAAGTCCAGCTTAGCCCGGACAGAACATCGGCAGTGATCACTGCCGATCTGCCCGCGGCAGGAAGTTATGCTTACCGCGTGAATCTCTATGACGGACGCTTCATACAAGGGACCGTAGTTGTTCCTGAGACAGTGGAGATCAGTAAGTATACGACCTTCGACGGGTACCCTGGTGCTTATAGCGGCCTTACGGTTCACTTCGGGCGGGCGGTACCTGGGTTAACAGTCTCAGCCTTTGAGCTTAAGAATAGCAGCGGCGGGGCGGTTGCACTAGACTCTGCGGGTTCCAGCGACGGGGGCCGTACCTACAAGCTGCTTACCACGCAGATTAATGCCGGAGGCCCGTTTGTACTTGGCCTTACGGCTCCGGGCTACAGCTTCGGGAAGCCGGCCACACTGGTGAACGCGACTCTGAATGTGTGGGGCGCAGGGCGGAAGCCGACCCAATTCATGGCCGGACTGAATCCGCGCGTGCCGGATTTGACGGCTGAACATTTCAGCGCCACGGATCTGGCAGGCCGTGAGGTTGCGATTACAGGTGTGACGTGGGATAACCAGCAGCGGATTTATGTAGTGACTTTTGACGGAGAGGGCGGTCAGAGTTATTACGTATCTGCCCATGCGGACGGGTATGACTTCGGCGCGCCGAAGAAAATTTATGTGTATGCCCAGAACACGGTGGTAGATCCGACTTACAGCGGCTTCACGCTGGTGATGGCACCTGCAATGAAGATTAATACGCAATACGGCTTTAAGCTAACCAAGGCTTTTGGAGGTCAGGAGGTTCCCATCAAGAAGGCGGTCATGAATGATCCTGAAGGCGGAAGCTATCAGTTCTCAGCCGCCTTGACTCCGGGCTACTATAGTCTCGCGCTGGATGCGGAGGTGGACCCGAACGTTGTCTCTTTCTTGGTTCCGCTAACCGCTACAGTCTCTGTCGGAGAGATTGAGAACAATGGGCTGCTTGCGAAGCTTGATTATGCCGTGGATGGGCTGGATGCCGGGAATTTCGTATTGCTCAACAACGATACAGGTGATCCGGTAGTGATATCCTCGGCGTCAACGGCGGACCAGGGCGCAAGCTACCGGCTGTCGGCCCATCTGGCGGGAGGCAGCTACAATCTGAAGCTGGCCGGGCATTTGCCTGAAGCGGGTGTGGATTTCAAGGTTGCGGCTACGACAGACGCAGGAACAACAAGTGTATCGAAGATCACGAGTACAGGCTTCGAGCTTTCTTTTGCCAATCCGGTGATGGGCCTGCTTCCTGGTGACCTCACGATCACGGATGCGCAGAATAATAAGCTAAGCGGAATTACATTAAGCACGAGTGACAATGGCGGGACCTATCGTGTGCGGGTAACGCTTGCGGAGAATGCGGACTACACGATCGTGCTGAAGAAAGGGTTCATCCTCTTCGACTCGCCGGTTACGTTCCATGTGAATAAGTGGATTGCCGCCAGCATAGCGGATGTAACGAAGGACGGGCGGTTCACCTTGAAGTTCACTCCCGCGTTCCCTGAGATTGAGAATTATCTGGGACTGTCGTTAACGGATGAAGCGGGCACGCTCTATTATCCGAATCTGTTCGAGTCGGCAGACGGCGGGGCGAGCTACCAGCTTCGAGTGCCGGGCAATCAGCTGAAGCCGGGTATGGCCTACTCGATCAAGCTGGACAAGGATGAATTCTCAATGAATCCGGTCTCCTTCCGGCTGCCGCCAGCGCTGACAGTTACGGAGGCGACGGCAGCAAGCGTGAAGGTACAGCTGGATGCGCCGGTTCCGGGGCTGGCCCAGCGGCATTTTGTGATCCGGAATGCCTCCGGTGACAGCATTGCACTGACTTCAGCGGCGACCACGGATGCGGGCGCTCATTACACTCTGGCCGGTGCCTTTGCAGGCGGACAGACGTATACGGTGCAGTACAAGCCTGATGTAGCTTATCAGGTGAATGAACCGGTTGCTTTTCCGATATCTACAATCATTACGGCTGCGGTCAGCAATGTGACGGTGCTGGGGTTCAAGCTTCAATTCAGCACGAAGGTCGCCGGATTGACTGCGCAGCAATTGATTCTCCGCGATCCAAGCGGCAATCTGCTCTCTGTCACCGACTATTCGCTCAAGGCAACGGATCAGGGGCTAAGCTACCAGGTAACGCTGAATGCGGCGGCAGCGGGCAAGGGGTATACGCTGGATCTGGCGAGAGAGGAATTCCGGCTGGCTTCTCCGCTCTC
The DNA here is from genome assembly GCF_038006765.1 of Paenibacillus sp. FSL H7-0756. Taxonomy (NCBI): domain Bacteria; kingdom Bacillati; phylum Bacillota; class Bacilli; order Caryophanales; family Paenibacillaceae; genus Paenibacillus; species Paenibacillus sp. FSL H7-0756. The sequence goes on from NZ_JBBOVT010000003.1 coordinate 497,447, forward strand.
CTTCGATATCTCGGCGTCGGCTGCTCTCCGGCTGGTGGGCACTGTACTGAACAAGATTGTGGTGTCGGTTGCGCCGAATCTGGCAGATATGACACAGGAGCACTTCACCCTGTATGACAGCAAAGGGCGCAAGACTGCAATTACGGTGACCTCTCAAGGTCCGGCTAGCGCGATGTACAATATTGAAGGGAAATTCGACGCTTTTGAGACCTATACCCTGCAAGCGAAGTATCCCGGCTATCTGTTCGGAGCACCGCTTACCGTGGGCTTCCAGATTGGGGTATATGCAATTATTCACAGCCAGTCGCGGAGCGGCTTCAAGCTTGTTCTGAGCTCGGAGGTGCCCGGTCTGAGTGCTGCGGACATTACCGTCACTGATAAAGGGGGAAATATCGCTGCGGTACAATCCCTTCAGGCTTCCACTGCTCCAGGCAGCTATAACGTGCTTGTTCCGCTATCCGGCGGCAAGACGTACACGGTGAAGATTGCTGCGAAGGCGCCGTATGTGTTTGACAGCATTGACCCGTTCACCCTGAATGCGGCTGCGGTCACGGTGGATCAGCTGTCGCTGACCGGCTTCAAGCTGAATCTGTCTTCCCCGCTCAGTCTGGACCCCGGGAATCTCAGCCTGACGGATGAGCAGGGCGAAACGGTTAACCTCCGTTCGATCCTTACCCGGGATGCAGGACGGTCTTATGAGGTTAGTGTCTATCTGAAAGCAGGCGTGCAGTATAAGCTGGGCCTGCATGTGGCGGGATATGATCTGGGCACGGAGCTGCCGTTGTCCATTCAGGCTGTTGCGGCTGCGTTCGAGGGGATGGAGAGCGGGAACAATCAGGCGTTCACCGTCCGTTTCGATCAAGCGATGCCAAGTCTGCTGCCGGGCGATTTCAACATCATGCAAGGAGATAGTGCTACAGTATACCATCCTATGAAAATATCGACAGCGGACGGAGGCTTCACCTATAAGGTGGAAGCGAGCTTCTGGGGAACCGAGCGTTACTCGCTGCGCATGGCCAAACATGGGTATGACTTCGGTGCTCCGCTCTTCATTGAGGTTCCGGCGATGATAAGCGCGGCTGTGCTGAGAACAGGCTCTGACTATGTGGAGATCGGACTGAATCCCGGTGTCTTCGGAATGAGCGCCGCAGATTTCACGGTGAAGGACAGCGCAGGGCAAGCTTTGCCTGTGTCCTCTGCGGTGACGGACGATCATGGCTTGACCTACCGCCTGAAGGCAGCCTTTGCCGGAGGCCAGACCTATACGATTGCGCTGCAACAGACGGGCCATGACTTCGGGGAGGTCTTGTCTGCTACGCTGCCAAGTGTGATTACAAGTGAGACAGGGCCGGTTAACGGGCAAGGGGGAACGGTTCTCCTGAACCCGGCTGTTGGCGGGCTTAAGGCAGGCAGCTTCAAGCTGGTGGATGCTGCCGGGCAGGCCATTCCGGTTACAGCTGTCAAAGAGCTGAATGCAGGAGCCGCGTATTCGTTATCTGCTAATCTTACAGCTGGAGCGGTCTATACGCTGACTGTGACTGCGGCAGGCTACGATTTCGAAGCCCCGCTTGCGGTGAAGGTACCGGTTCCCATCGCACTGAGCTATGACTCCATACAAAATGACGGGCTGACGGTGAAGCTGGACCCGGCTATTCCGGGACTTCACGCAGCCAGCTTCATCTTGAAGGATGCGGAGGGTAATCAGAGCGTCGCATCTGCGGCAACCACGGCAGATGGCGGTGCAACCTACGCTGTGCGGGCGGCGCTGCAATTTGGAACGGATTACAGCCTGAGTATTGCGGCTGACGGGTATGATTTCGGAATGGTGCTGCCGTTCACGGTGCTGCAGCCTGTCGCCAAGTCTATTGAGATGCTGTCCAAGAACGGGTTCACTCTGCGCCTGCAATCCGCAGTTCCAGATTTGAAGGTCAATCACATTCTGCTGAAGGACAGCAGCGGTGAGGCTGTTGCGCTTGATTCCCTGGTGACGGCGGACGGCGGGCTGACGTACCAAGCGGCAGCGAAGCTAATAGAAGGGGCGGGATACCGTCTGGCCTTGACCGCTAAGGGGTATGATTTTGGCCCGCCGGTTCATGTGGATGTTCTTCCGATGCTGCAGCTGACTGCGGGTAACATTAGTACCTCAGGCTTCAGTCTGAATCTGAGCAAGGCCGTGCCTGATCTGAAGCTGTCTTCCGTTCGCCTTAGCGGACCGGACGGGCAGGCTATAACCCTTACCGCAAGCTCATTCTATGATGCTAATCCCGGTACAGCAGATGCGGGCAAAGTATATCAGGTGCGGGTGCCTATAAGTGCCGGACAAACGTACACACTTACGGTGCAGGATTCAATCCACCCGGTAGAAGGGCCGCTGGAAGTGGTGCTGCCGGTTGCGGTTACGAGCCAGGTCACCCGTGCGGATACCGGCGGAATAAGTGTGCTGCTGGCCCGCAAGTCTATCACGTTGCTGCCTGAGGATGTGGAGCTTCTTACGGCTGCAGGCGATAAGATCAAGGTGACGGGGATCGCAGCGGGAACTGACGTCGGTACCTTCATCATTCAAGCTCAGCTTGGTGAAGGCAGTACGTATATGCTGACTCTGAAGAAAGCGGGGTATGATTTTGGCGCAGCGGCTAAAGTGTACGTGGCTTACCGTGTTGCCTCAAGCCTCACCGGAGTGAATGAGAATGGCTTCACTGTAAGCTTCAGTGCGCCGGTTCCAGATGTACAGTTCAGCTTGCAGGACGCCGGCAACAACCCGGTCACACTGGGCGCGGTGTCCACCACGGACTTCGGCCAGACGTACAAGGTGGCAGCGAACCTGGCCTACAATAAGGAATTCAAGCTGCGGCTGAGCGCAGCGGGGTATGAGCTCGGGGCGGAGCTGACGGTGAATAATATAAGCGCGCCGCCGCAACTGATGGACGCGACCTCTTCAGAGAGCGGAACCCAGGTGATCCTGACGTTCGACAAGCCGCTGGCCAGCGTAACAGCAAGCGGGTCCTTCTCCGTTAAGATCGACGGACAATGGCAGAGCTCTGTAACTGCGGCACTCGGCGCAGATCCGGCGCAGATTCTCCTGAGCTGGAATAGCAGCGGCCGGGTAATTGGCTCAGCCTCTACGGTATCGGTAGCTTACACCGGTGTGAACCGGGTGAAGGCGGTCAATCAGACGTTCCTGGCTGTCTTTGACGAATTGCCGGTGGCCAATGCGGCGACCCTGGCCGGGTTCGTCTCCAGCTATGCCTATAAGAACGATGCAGCCTACCCGGCTCAAATCCTTCACAAGCAATATGGCAAGACGGCGCTGGAGACGGCGGAGCTTCTGCGGGACGGCGGCTTCAAGGCAGCGAATCTGTACCGTGCGGTGCTGGTCGAATACGGGATGATCCGTTCAGAAATCACTCCTATCCTGTATGCAATGAACGCGGATGCGTCAGCGCTCTTTGATGCTTATAATTCGCTTAAGCCAGCTACGGCTGCGTATGATGGATTGATTATAGGAGAGCTCCTCTCGGCAGGCTATTCGGCCAGTGAGATTGGCCCGGCCCTCCAGCGATTCGGTCTGCTCAGCAAAGACATCTTGGGATATCTGAAGCGCTACAATGTACCGGTGACAGAAGCGGCGAAGGTCCTGAGGGAGAACTGGAATGAAACAAGCGGAAATACCGTGGAGTTACTCGGGCGTACGGGTTATGACAGCAACGGGATTGCCGGAGCTGTCCAGAATGCATATGGTCTGAATCCGGCACAGACGGTGTCCGCCATGGCCGAAGGCAAGCAGCCGGCAACAAAATCAGCAGCAGTCATTAAGGAGCTGTACCAGGAGGGTGCGGTTACAAACGCAACCTGGCTGTCCCAAGCCGGATATCCGGCGGCGGAGGTGAGCAAGGCGATTGCAGAGCAGTACAGCTACGCCAGTGCGGCTGAAATGCGGCAGGCCTTCATGGACGCCGGCTTCCCGGCAGCCTACACGTATGCTCTGCTGCGGAGGGAGTATTCGCAGCAGGATGCGGCGGCAGAGCTGCTTAATGCCAAGGTGTCTGCCCGGGATGCGGCTGAAGCGGTGAAAGCAGCCGGTGACGGAGCCGCTGTTATCATTAGCGCCTTAACGGCCAAGCATTATGAGGTGCAGGAAATTGCCCTCATTGTGAATGATTTATGGGTATCGGCGGGTACCCCGTTAAGCGATATCCTTGCCCAGTTCGCTGCTGGCGGATATGAGCCTTCAGCACGGGCCGCGCTGCTGCGGGAGCAGTTCCGTGCAGAGCTTCCGGCAAGCATTGCGGCGCTCTCTCCAGGGCTTACCCAGACCCAGCGGGAGCATATCCTGAAATACCTGTTGGACGGGGGATATGATCCGGTTCTCATAGCAGATTATTATCTGAAGCAGGGCAGCCATCCTTATGAATTGTTCAGACAATTCAGGCTGGCGGGCAAGACGCCGGTACAATCGCTGCAGACGATGCATGATGCCTATATTCAAGCGGGAACACCGCTGACGCTGAGCGGAGCCATGGATCTGTTCTATCATGATTACAAAAACCGTTACGAAGCAGACCAGGTCCTGACGGCGCTGCGTACCGTGTTCGCCCAGGATGTAGATGGGAAGGCGGATGCTACCGCACTAGCGGCCGTTATGAGCAACTCCACGCTGTGGGATAAATATGAAATTGCCAAGCCGCTTATCCGGCAGAGGGGCCTGACAATTCAGGATTGGGTGGAGCTGGAGCGCACAGAGGCCTTGTCCCGGTTCGGCTGCGCTTGTGATGTACGTACGGTGGTGAAGGATACCCAGTATCTTTTCGCTGGTGCAACCCTCCCGGAGATTACGGTGGCCATGAGCTTATCCAGCAGCTATAACTTGAACATGATTGTGGAAGGAACGATTAATCTCTACCCTACAGGGGGTGTCAGAGCGAAGGGAATGCCTTACCTGATCTCAGCGCTGAAAAATGCGGGATATTCCTTCGAAGAGGTCGCTGCGGAATTCGACCGCCAAGGGTGGAGCGAATGGGTGTCTGTCTTCAGCACATACGGAATTGCAGCAAGTGATGTGACTGCCTATTTGGTTACAAAAGGTCTTACCATGAGCCAGGTCATTGACCGGCTGGCTCCTTATCCGCTGAAGGACCGGGCGCTGGTCCTGCGCGAAGCCTATGGGCTGGACAGCGCTGCTGCGGTGGCACAGCTGCTCCAGCAGACTGACGAGGATCAGGAGGATATCGGCCGGGCAGCGGCCTGGGCCTACGGCAGCGATCCAATCGCGTTGTGGATTCAGACGCTGCGGGCACAAGGGGCTACGGCTGCCTCCGTGATTAATACGCTCGCCGCGCGATATCCTGCCTACTGGCAGTCGGACAAGGTAGGCCCGGCCCTGATTCAGGGCGGATTCAGCCAGGATGAGGTGATGCGGGGGCTGCTGATCCATGCCGGAGTGCGGGGCAACCTGAAGGCAACGCTTGCGCTGCTGCAGTCGCTGTATAGCCAGCAGCAGATTACCATTGCGCAGCTGCTGAGTGCGGCCAAGCCCGAATCACCGGGAGACGGACTGGAATTTCTGCAGAAGGGCGGCTATAAGCTGCCTGATATTGCCCGCGCACTTAAGGATTATTACGGGCTTACGGCCGGAGAAGCAGCCAAGCTGCTTACCGCCGCTTATCCGAATGATCAGAGTCTTATTCTCTCCGGGCTTGCTTCCGTATACGGACAGACGCTCGGAAGTACGGTAGCAGAAGCGCTGCAGGAGCAGGGAATTACTGAAGTAGGCGCAGCGGTTGAATATCTGTGGAATGCGGGATTTGCTCCCAAAGAAATTGCGGTCTCTGCCAAAGACGCCTTCCACCAGGACGCAGGTCAGACCGCACTGCTCTTCGTGCAGAAGAATATTCTGGCAGATAAAAATGTACTGGTAACGACCCTTGCCTCTGTCTATGGACTGTCCGTAGAGCAGGTGATCCATGCACTGCTTGTCCGTCAGGGAGACCCCTCCTTCGAGGGAGCCATTGCCTTTGTGTTCCAGGCCCGGTTCAGTCTGGCGAACAGCATCAGGCTGGCCAAGACAGAATACGGATTATCTGCGGGAACCGCCTTGCAGCTGCTCACAGATTCCCGGTTATACCGCCAGGAGGATATCCTTGCGGGAGTGACGGATATCTACCGGACCTCGCAGCGTGAGAGTATCGTGGATTCACTGGCAGCCAGCGGGCTGGTCACCCTGGAATCTGCCGTAACCTTCCTGCGTAACATGAAGTTCGATCTGAACGGGATCGTCCGGGTGGGCAAGGAGTATTACCGGTTAACGGCCGGTGAGACTGCCGCCGCTCTGACTGTCGAGGGCACTTATAGTGATGAGGACATCCAGAGTGCGGTGTCCTATGTATACGGACAGAATCTGACGCAGACCCGGCTCGATACGCTGAATGCGCTGGGGATCACCGTGTTCGCTGATGCTGTGCCGGAGCTGATAAGCGCCGGATTTACACTAGCCGACCTGGTGCTTGCAGGCAAGACGCACTACAAGCTCAGCGCCGGAGAGACAACTTACAGCCTGCTGCAATCCGGGAAATATCCGGCTGCAGACCTTCTGGCTGCTGTGGCGGAATTCTATGGCAAGCCGGTGAATGAGAGTGTAGAGGAGCTGCTGAACCGCAGCGGTATTGCTTCCATCCAGGATGCAGCGCCATATCTTCGTTCGCTGGGCTACACACTGCAGGATGTGAGCGAAGTATCCAAGAACTACTACGGTAATACGCTACAGGCTACCTATGATGCCTTACTGTCGCTCCAATTGGAAGACGCCAGCATTATAGAATGGACTGTACGGCAGGTCTACGGCACAACTGCGGAGGAAGGCACTACGGCTGCCACTCCTCAATCGATCCTGCAGGAAGCCGGAATTACAGGGGAGCCAGCGGCCATTGCCTATCTATGGACCGCAGGCTACCCGCTACAGGAAATTGTCAGAATGCTCAAAGAGTATAACGGCCAATCTGCGGCCGCAGCGGCAGCATTGCTGCTTGCCGATGGCTCGTTCCATACCTCTGCGGTTCTGAGCAGCATCAGTGCTATATATGGCACTGCGTATGATCCCGCTGTGATGGAGCTCTTCAGAGCGCAGGGCATCTTTACAGACGCCCCGCAAGCGGCGCAGGTCTTGAGTATAAGCGGCTACCGGATGGCGTATATCGCAGAATTACTGAAGAAGAGCTATGGCAAGACAGAGGCAGAGGCGAAGGCCGTCCTGAACGGACTGGGTATATACACTGCGGATGCGGTACAGAAGACAGTGGCCGAAATGTATTTCGCAGTGGGCACATCCTCTGGAACGCTTCAGCAAGTACTTGATCTGTATGGAATCAAGGGTACAGAGGCTGCTGTAAGCCTGCTCTATAAGCAAGGTACACCGGTGCAGGATATCCTCCAGTATTTGAAGGATGCTTATCACTTGGGTGCCGATGAAGCAACCGCCCTGCTGGCCGTGCATGTCAAGGGGCCGGAGCTTGGTCTGGCCGTCACCACGGTGTATTACAGCAGCTCGAATATCGGTTATCTCGCGAAGCTGATTCCGGCAACCTCTATGGGCAGCCCGGGAACGGTGGCGAATTATATGAAGGCGAAATTCAGGGATACTGATATCGTGCTTGCGCTGAAGGTGATGTTCAATCTGGACGCTCTGGGTGTGCTGGATGCAATCACTACTGCGGTGATGCCTGCGGAGCGAGTCCGGGCAGCGGTAACCGAAGTGTTCGGGGCTGATCCGCTCTATGCCTATCTGAAGCGTATGAAAGACCAGGGAGCAAGTGCGAATGATGTCGCTGCCGAGCTGGATCTGCGGGGACTGCTTGAGCTGGCACCGTCCGGCTACCTGGTAGATACACTGCGGAACCTGGGCTACGACAACGCCAGCATTCTGAAGATGCGCTACAATTATTTCAACGAAATGCGTCAGAATGCAGGCACGGAAGAGGAGCAGGGAATACAGCTGGTGCAGCTCGGCGTAAATACACCAGCCGCTATCGTTCAATACTTGCGCAAGTGGAGTCTGACCCCTTACAAGGTTCTTAAGATTGTAAGAGCAGGATTGCCAGATGCACCGATCGCGGAGATTGCCCTTGCCATGCGTGAGCAGGGCTACGGTGGCGAAGCTATTATTGGCGGCCTTCAGATTGTTGGAGAAGGCGGGGATAGCATTGCTGCGATTCTCCGGAAGCTCGGACTTCCAGTAGAGCAGGCTCTGGTCTTCCTGGGCAAAAGCTGGTCCGTGGACGAGCAGCTGCAATGGCTGATCCGCAATGGCTATACACCAAGCGAATACATCCGCTACCGGAATGTGGAGACCGACAATACCATTGCGGTTCTGAGACAGCAGCTCGGCTTGTCCGCAACTGATATTGCCAAGCTGCTGAATAAGTATAAGGGCAGTATGAGTCACTATTACTTAGCCAAAGCATTGTATGACGGCGGATTTACACAGGTCAGTGAAGTAGCAGGTGCATTGATCGCGATCAATTATCAGCCGGTCTGGCTGCTGGGATTGCTGGTGGGGATTGGCGGCTGGACCATGGATGATATCGCCCAGGGAATGCTGGATTCCGGGCTGATCTCACTCGTGGATCTGGGAACGGCGATTCAGATGGCTACGGGCGGCGTGCTGAAGGAGACCTATCGTATTCTCAAAAAGGTATCCACCGTCAAACAGCGGGAATTCTATGACAGTCTTAGCAGCGTGGAGCGCATGCTGCTGGACAACAATGAAATCGCCATGATTGTAGTGGTGTCCGCCATGCGTAACGGAAGGATCAGTATCGCCGATGCCACCAATCAGCTGAAGGTGACGGAAGGGATTGAACCGGAAGATGCACTGAAGGTGCTGATTGTATCAGGAGCCAATGTGCTGGATTCGGCAGGAGCCGTATGGGATGTCTACCGCGATTATATCGGGGCCAAGATTGTCCTCAAGATGTTCGAAAAGGCGGCAGGCAAGTATATTAGTGACTTCAGTAATTACTACAAGCTGGTCATGACGTTATCCAAGATTATCTATAAAGTATCCAAATAAGAAATGAGGCTGCAGCAAAGGCCGGTCCGCATAAGGACCGGCCTTTGCCGGTAACCTGTCATGGAAAATCAAGGCGTGGACACCCCAACCCGGAAGGTGCTATCCTAACTTAATAGAATTTGTTATTAAGGGAGACGCAGCCGTGGAAAGTAGGCACTGGATGTCGATTATGCTTTTTATTGCAGCAGCACTGATGCTGTTTGTCTCGTTTCTGTCGTACCAGAAAAGACATCTGCCTGTTGCCAGAACGATGATTCTGATTATGCTGACAGCAGCCTTCTACGCCTTCGGCTATGGTCTTGAGCTGCTTAGCGGGAACTTAAGCCAGGTGAAGCTGGCGCTGCACATTCAATATCTGGGTATTCCCTTTGTCTCCACCTTATGGCTGGTGCAAGCAATTCAATTCACCGGAGCCGCTGCGCGCTTCCGCAAGCGACTGATCGCCCTGCTGTTCCTGATCCCCGCCGTCATCTTCATCCTGCAGCTCACCAATGATTGGCATCATCTAATCTACCGGGAATTTCTGCTGAATACGGACCCTTCGGTCTCCTTGTATTACACCGTCAAGGGGCTGTGGTATAACATCCATGCTGCTTATAATTATCTGGTGCTGCTTGGCGGGATTGCGCTGTTCATATCCATGTTTGTACGGGCGCTGCCGATTGTACGCAAACAGATTGCTGTGCTGCTTCTGGGTGCGGTTGCGCCTATGCTGCTCAATCTGTTTCTGTGGACCGGAACCCGAATTGATCTCACGCCGTTCGGATTTGCAGTGTCGGGCATCGCCTACGCCTGGGGCATCCTCAGATTCAACCTGCTCCGCCTGACTCCGCTGGCTATGGCGCAGGTGTTCGAGACGATCCGGGACGGTGTCCTTCTGTTCGATTATGAGAATCAGATCGTCAGCTACAACCGTGCCGCAGAGAAGATGTTTCCCGAGCTTGGGAGCAGGCGGCGCTACCCGGCGGATATGACGGAGGTGCTTGCCGGCAGCGGGGAGCTGCTTGAACGTCTCAGGGGCTTAAGCGATGAGGACGAGCGGTTTGCCTACGAGCGGCTCCAGGCTGGCAGGCGTCTGTACTATAATTGCAGTCTGTCCTTCATTCATGATACAGGCAGCACCCCTATCGGCAAAATCCTCTTGGTCAGCGACATTACCGAGCTGAAGGAGAGCGAGGTCCGGCTGCGCGAGAATGCCCGGCAGCTGTCCGAGCTGAATGCCTTCAAGGACAAGCTGTTCACCATTGTGGCCCACGATATCCGCGATCCGGTAGCACTGCTGGTCAGCCTGACAGAGCTGCTGGGCGACGGGCTGACAGCTGCAGATGGGGAGCATGCGGAGGTGGTGCGGGAAATTAAAGGGCAGGTGCGGAATACGTTCCAGCTTGTTGACAATCTGCTGGACTGGTACCGCAGCCAGAAGGGGACGGTGTCGTTCCATCCGCAGGCCTGGAGTGTGCAGCAGGTGGTCCGGCAGGCCCTGATGCTGGCGGGTACGAAGGCCGGGATGAAGCAGATTCGCCTGACGGAGCGCATCGGCAGCGAATTAACCGTCCGGGCGGATAAAGAGATGCTGGATCTGATCCTGCGCAATCTACTCTCTAACGCTATCAAATTCACTGGGATAGGCGGCTCTATTGTGGTTGAAGCACTGCTTGAAGAGGACAAGGTGATCTTGTCTGTCCGCGATGACGGGATCGGTATTGATGAAGCGACCGCAGACATGCTGCGCCTGGAGGAGCCGATTCTGAAGGCGCCGCTGGGAGAGGAGGCAGGAGATGCCCGCTTCGGCCTGGCGCTCGCGCGTGAATTCGTGCGCATTCATGGCGGGAGCCTGTGGTTTGAGAGCAAGCCGGGTAGTGGAACCACCTTCTTCTTCACCTTGCCGGGATCGGCAGGAGGCGAACGGATGGAGTAACGGGCAGCGGGAGGGAGGAGATATGCAAATGAAGGTTATACTGGTCGATGATGAACGGATGATGCATCTGATCCTTAGCACTATGCTGCTTAAGCTGCCTGAAGTTGAGCTTGCGGGTACGTTCACAGATACGAAGTCGGCTGCTGCCTTTCTGGTGGAGCACCCGGATGTGGAGCTTGCCTTCGTAGACCTCTCTATGCCGGGAGAAGGCGGCATGGCCTTTGCAGCCAGGCTGGCGGCTGCCGGTTCTCCGGTGCAAATTGTGTTTGTGACCTCACATAAGGAATTTGCCCTGGAGGCTTACGACTTGTCCGTGCTGGATTATTTGGTCAAGCCGGTCTCCCAGGAGCGGCTTGCGCGCACAGTGAACCGGGTGCTTACCCAGCGGCGGGCTGCTCCGGCACGGCTCTCCCCCCAGCCGGAGGTGCAGGCTCCGGCCGGTTCCGGCCGGGTAACGCTCACGATGCTCGGGGATGTTGCCGTCAGCAGCGGGGCAGGCCGGGTCAAATGGACCTCCCGTAAATGTGCTGAGCTGTTTGCCTATCTGCTGCTGCTCCGGGGGAAGCGCGTCCCCCGTTCCAGGCTGGTTGCGGATATCTTCGGCGGCATGCATAAGGCCAATGCGGAGAGCTATCTTAACACTACCGTCTATCAACTGCGCAAATCTCTGGAGCCGCTGGGCCTGCGGGAAGCCATCCGTTCGGAGAACGACGGGTATGCGCTTGAGCTTCAGGCGCCGGTTATGGACTATCTGGAATTTGAACAGAAGGCATCCGCCTTGCACACCATAGAACCCCCGGATATAGAGAGGGCTATGCGTATCGAGCAGCTCTATACAGGGGAGCTGTTCGGCGACAAGGCTTATGTGTGGGCCATCCATGAGACAGAGCGTTATGCCGAATTGTATGCCTCCTTCGTCAAACGGCTGGCCGCAGCGCTCATTGCCAGCCGGGATTCCGCTGCGGCCTCCAAGCTGCTGCTGAAGCTGAACAAGCGGAATCCGCTGGATGAATCGGTGATCCGCCAGCTGATGGCCGTTCACGAGCTGGCCGGAGACAAAAAAGGTCTGAATGCCGTCTATACAGATTATGTACGGCTGCTGAGCCGCGAGCTTGGCATCAAGCCCTCCGGCGACCTGATCTACCTGTATGATTCCCTGGTCCGGCGGATCTCGGAACTCAAATAATCTCTGTTTAAGCCTTCTCCGGAGGGCCCGGATTACGGGTCCTCCGGTTTTTTTTTGCTGCTCAACCCAATCAGAATGGCAATTGCTAGAGTAGATTAGGTTGAGGGGGATTCTATAAAGTGGCGGCAATGGACTGCGCCATATGTGGACAAGAGGGTAAAGGCGCGAATCCGTTCCGATTACATTAGGAAATGGGGGGATACAGATGGATTTCAGTGCATTGACTGGCCTTTTCGCAGATAACAACGGTTCAGTCGTGCTGAATGTTCTGTTATCTACTGCCTTGATCTGGAGTGTTAAGCAAATTGCGAATAAAGAGAAAGTAATCCAGAACTATCAGAAACGCGATGAGGAGAATGAGAAGCAGCTTAGCGAATATAACCGTACGCTCGTGAAGCTGCTGATTGAGAGAGGAACCGCAGAGAGAAAACCTAATGATGAGGAGGTCGTCAACAAGTGAAGCTCCTCGATATCTTTCGCAAGCACGAGCTGAAGCCCAGCCGGGTCAAACGGGAAATTGAGACCCTGGGCCAAATTCAGGAGGCGTATGAATCCAATGATCTAGAGAGGCTTATTGATCTGCACCGCACTGGCTTAGGTAGAAGGGGAGATGATCTGCATGGACATTATTGACTTGGTACTGATTACACTGGAACTGATCGCCTTGATCGCTTTTACCGCATATGTTATCCGTTACAGCAAATATTTCATCGGACGGGGGCCTATGCGCACCTATAATTTGTATCTCCGCAGTGTGTGGGTAACTTATGGGGCGGTAGCGCTCCTGTGTCTCAATCTGCTGTGGGGAAGGCTGAACATCATTCTCGGGCTGAATTTGTCCGGCAGCTTCTCCGATATTCTGCGGGAGTATGTGCTGGTGCTGACGCTTGTCATGCTTGTATTCGCAGGCTTGATGCATAAGGAATTATGGGACAACAACCATAGGCCCAAGCCCCGCAGCGAACGCAAGAAACTGAAGTAGTCCCCATTCCCCATCATTCCCCCTCGGACACCTGTCCTCCGCCACGTTCATCTCTCTCTATATGAAAAAGCACCAGCTCCAGCTGAAACAGCTGGCCGCTGTAAGCAAGCTGAAACAGCCCGCCGGCCCGCTCCATCGTCTGGCGGATATTCCGCAGTCCGATCCCGTGGGAGCGCTTATCGCTTTTGGTCGTCAGCAGCTCGCCGCCTGGGCCTTGGAGGACAGACCCGGCATACGGATTCTGAATCCGTATAAATAAGCTGTCATTCAGATAATGCATATGTACCGCGATGTATCGTTCTGTTCCCTGTTCCTTGGGGATCAGGCTGACTGCTTCCCGTGCATTGTCAAGGGCATTGCCCAGAATAACGCTGATAACAGTGGTATCCAGCATCAGCCGGGGTGGAAGGCTCAGCTCCAGACGGAGATCTATCTCTGCTGTGGATGCTTCCTGCCGTTTGTAATCCAGAATGGAGTCAATAACCGGATTGCCCGTGTTGCAGTAGGCTTGGGCATGTCCAGCCGAGCCCAGCAGAGCGTCCAGCTCGGCTGTAGAGGCAGCTTCTTCTCCGCTGAGGAATCTGGAGCGCAGGCCCAGCAGAATATGGTTGAAGTCATGGCGGAACCGGAGAGCTTCCTCCTGAAATTCCCGGTTCCGGTGGTACTGGTTCACATAATAGCTGTTCTGCTGCTCCAGCAGCAGACGCTGGCTGCGTTCAGACTGTGTGCTCAGCACGCGGTCAATCAGGAGGAAGATCAAGAGATTGATAGCGAGCAGCAAGGCGGGAACGACAGGAAATAATTGCGGATATAGCTGGAAGAAGGGGCTGCCGGATAACTGCAGCAATACCGCAATGCTAAGACAAGGACAGAGCAGGACAACAGACCCTAACCATCCGGTCAGCTGGCTCCGGCCCTCGCCTTTCACCAGCCTGCGCAGCAGAAGCACGAGCAATAGTATGAGCAGCTTCGAGAGCAGCAGGCCGAGCCTGTAACCGAAGTCTGTACGCGGTAGAGGAACCGCTGCATCGCTGAGGATAATCACAGCAGAGATAAACACCGCAGCGTATAACTGCGAGGAAAGGCTGCCCCTGTAGAGCAGGGACAGAGCCAGGATCAGTCCGATATTGCCAGCCATCAGCAGCAGGCCGGGCAGGGAGCTGTGATGGAGCAGGGCATGAACACCTATATACAGCATGTAAAGGGCGGTCAGCCGCAGCCGTGATTCCACACGGCAGGTGAAGAAGCGGCTGAAGAAGAGATGCAGTATGACTGCCAGGAACGGTAGTACAGCGAGATAAATGATTTCATCGAGGAGTACGGAATTCATACCAGCTCCCCCCTGAAATTCAGATAGGCCCTGCGCACAGCGGGGCTATATTTGCTGCTGACCGGCAGCTCACAGCCGGTGGTGAGCATGATTTTTTTGGCGCTGATGGCCTGGATTGAATAGAAGTTCACGATATAGGACTGGTGAATTCTTACGAAATGGCTGGACGCCAGCTTCTGCTCCTCCTCTATTAGCTTCCCGTAGTATTGCAGTGTCCGATCATGAGTAACCAGTATAATCCGCCGGATGCTGCTCTCCAGATAATGAATGTACTTGTGAGGAATCCTTAGTTCCTGGTTCTTCAGCTGTACCGCAAGGAAGTTAGTCCGGCCCTGCTGCCGGAGACGGAGGGTCTTATGTATGGCCCGGACCAGCTTCTGCTTGAAGATCTCCGGCGTTACCGGCTTTTTCATGAACCCCGACGGACGCAAGTCAAACAGCTGCATATGGTATTCTTCATGGCTGGAAATATAGATAAGCTGCACCGGATCATTGCCGTCATCTTCCCTCAGCAGTTGTCCCGCCGCAATGCCGCCCAGACCGCCCAGCTCAATGTCCATCAAGATAATATCGAAAGGGCTGCCATCCCGGAGGGCCCGGGCAAAGCTTTCTCCTGAATAATATATGGAAATTTCAATAGGCTCGTTCAAGTGTTCCCCGGTTTCCAGAATCAGGCGCTCGGCCTCTCCGGCTGCGCGGGGCTCATCGTCACACACAGCAATATGAATCATCGGCTTCTCCACCTTTGCATTTATCCCTACATTATACATTTTCATCCTCAAAAACGACATGATCTCGCGTGAATATGACACCTGCGTTAGCGGAGGGAACACCAGATGGTATCGTTAAGCCGTCAACAGATTTGAATGGGAAAAGGAGTGTTTGCTTTGACGGCAACGGTATTTGAGGCTGAGGGCTTATCCAAGGAGTACCCTACAGGAGCGGCGCTGGATCAGCTCTGCATGAGAATTGAGGCGGGGGATGTATACGGTTTCGTGGGGGAGAACGGGGCAGGCAAAACAACGCTGATGAGAATCATCGGCGGTCTGGTGCATCCGACAGCCGGAAGGATGGCCTTATTCGGAGAGCAGAGCAAGGAGAAACAGATTGCGGCCCGACGCCGGATCGGCTTCCTGATTGAACGGCCTTCGCTCTATCCGCATATGAATGCTATGGAGAATCTGGGCTTTTACTGCCGGATCTTCGGCATCAGGGACAAGGGCAGAAGTGCTGAAGTGCTGAAGCTTGTAGGTCTGGATGAGGCGGGACCGAAGAAGGCGGGCGAGTATTCGCTTGGCATGCGCCAGCGGCTGGGAATTGCCGTGGCCCTCCTGAACCGGCCGGAGTTCCTGGTGCTGGATGAGCCGGTGAATGGACTCGACCCTGCGGGAATTGTGGAGGTCAGGCATATCCTGGAGCAACTGTCCAGGGAACAAGGCGTGACTCTGCTGATCTCCAGCCATATTCTGAGTGAGCTGCAGCTGCTGGCCGGTAAATACGGCTTCATTCATCAAGGCCGGCTGATTCAGGAGATTTCGGCTGCTGAACTGCAGCGGTCTGCGCAGGTGATGATCTGTATTACCACATCTTCTCCTGCAGCAGCTGTAGCTGAAATGCTGAAGCAGGAGCTTGGCCGCGGGGATATCCGGGTTAAGCAGACCGGAGAGATCGAGCTTCCCAGAAGCGGGGTGGATCTGGAGCGACTGATGTCTCTACTCGTGCAGCGGGAGATTCCGGTTGACGGCTTTCAGCTGACGGCGCCCAATCTGGAGCAGTATTATATGGATTTGATCGGGGGCGGCGGAAGATGAGGAACTTCTGGCAGGCTGAAATCTATTATTTGCGTAAGGATCTGGCCTTCAAAAGCGTTACCGCAGTCTTCGCCTTAGCCAGCCTCGCACTTGTTCTACTTCTGGGCGGCAAAGGCGGCTATTCCTTAAGCAGTTATGCAGAGCCGCTCAAAACGGCTGCTTCATTCTCTATCCTGTTCTATCTGGTTATTCCGCTGCATGCCTGTTTTTTTGCAACCGAAGGCTTTGAGCATGGCTCGGTGCAGAATATTATTGCTGCCGGGCATGGCAAGATGAAATACTTTACCGGTAAATACGTGCTGGAGCTGCTTGCCGTTCTGGGCTGGCTGCTGGAGTTCTACGGTTTATATTATCTCTTCTCTCTGGCGGCAGCGCTGATTACAGGAGCTCCGGTGGGACATGCCGGATATACAGAGGATCTGGCGGCTGGTCTGACAGCCTTGGGACTGAACCTGCTCTATCTGGCAGCTTATTGTGCAGCAGTCATGATGCTGGGGATGCTGATCCGCAAACCGGCTTCGGCGGTGGTGGCCGCATTCTTCTTCATCTTCGGTAACCTGCTGCTCAGCGGGTATCTCAAGGATGCCTCCTCAGCGGTTCTTCGCGCAATTTCTGAGCATTCCCTGATGACGCAGATTTTCAAGTTCTCGGGGATATACGTGGAGAACTCACAGCTGATCCTACTCTCAGGGGCGGAGGATTATATACGCGCGTTGTGGATTCCTGCAGCTTGGATCTTGCTGTCTCTAACCATCACCCTGACCGCTTTGGAGAAGCGGGATATTCAGATATAATAGGGGAAAAGCATGCAGGGAGGCGGTCTGTTTGACTTCGAATGATACGCTGCAGCTGGCGACCTTCGCCGGCGGCTGCTTTTGGTGTATGGTCAAGCCGTTTGACGAGCTGCCGGGCATCGTCTCGGTAGTGTCAGGTTATACAGGCGGGCACACGGAGAATCCGACCTATGAAGAGGTAGGGTCGGAAACTACCGGGCACCGGGAGGCGGTGCAGATTGTCTATGATCCGGAGCTGTTCCCATATGAACGGCTGCTGGACATCTATTGGCAGCTGATCGATCCGACGGATGACGGCGGGCAGTTCATGGACCGGGGCCTTTCTTACGCTCCGGCGATCTTCGTTCAGAATGAAGAGCAGCGGAAGCTGGCGGAGCTGTCGAAGGAGAGGCTGAAGGCCAGCAAGCGCTTCAAGGCGCCGATTGTGACGCCCATCCTGCCGGCTGCGCCGTTCTATCCGGCGGAAGCGGAGCATCAGCAATATTATCTGACCCATCCGCTGGATTATAAGCTGTATCAGAAGGGCTCGGGCCGTGATGACTTCACAGCGCTGCACTGGAACAGCCGTGAGGACAAGAAGCGGCTTCGGGACCGGCTTACAGAGCTGCAATATGAGGTCACCCAGAACAAGGGCGCGGAGCCAGCCTACCAGAATGCATATTGGGACCACTTCGAGGAGGGGCTATACACGGATGTGATCAGCGGTGATCCGCTATTCAGCTCGGCAGCCAAATTCGATTCCGGCACAGGCTGGCCCAGCTTCACGGGTCCGGTGGAAGAGGGGATGATCCGGCGGGAAGCCGATTATAGCGGCGGGCAGGTGCGGACCGTGCTGCGCAGCAGGCTGAGCGGAGCTTATCTGGGGTATCTGACCTTTGACGGGCCGGAGCCGGCGAAGCAGCATTATCATATCTATTCTGCCGCCCTTCAGTTCGTCCCGAAGGCGGAGCTTGAAGACCGGGGGCTGGGACGGTATGTGAGACTCTGAAGCTTAGGTCATATTTATAGCTGCCTTGAGCATATGCTTGATCTATAGTCCTGTCCACAAAAGGGGTTGAAGATTTGGCGGGTGCACTTTTAGGCAGCTTTTTGTCTGCAATGGCAACAGTGCTGGGGGTTATTCCTATTCTGTTCGTAAGGCGGCTGTCGGAGCTGTGGAAGGATGTGCTGGTGGCCTTCACCGCCGGGATCATGGTCTCTGCAAGCACGTTCGGGCTGATGCCGCAGGCCATCAAGGAATCGGGCATTACTGCACTGACTCTGGGGCTGATTACCGGCGTATTGCTGCTCGATCTGATTGAGAGCCATATACCGCATATCGATGTGGAGAATAAGCCCGGCCTCAGCACTCTGGATTCCAAAGCGCTGCTTGTCATGATTGCGCTGTTCATTCATAACATCCCCGAAGGGCTCAGCACAGGCTTCAGCTATGCCAGCGAGCAGACAAGCCTTGGCCCGATGGTGGCGATTGCGATCGGTGCGCAGAATATGCCGGAAGGGCTGATTCTGGCGATCTTCCTCATGAATGCCCGCGCCAGCCGGCGTAAGGCGTTGACGATAGCAGCGTTGACCGGGCTGATGGAGATGGTGTCGGCCGTGATCGGGTATTTTACAGCCAGCTATGTACAGAATGTGGTCGGGTACGGTCTGGCATTCGCTGCCGGAGCGATGCTCTTTATTGTGTATAAGGAGCTGATCCCGGAGAGCCATGGTCACGGATATGAACGGCCTTCCACGTATTCGTTTATCTTCGGGCTGCTCGCGATGGTCTATATTACGCAGTTTTTTGGCTAGGCTGCTTCAGCAGCAGTGTCATTTGCATCTGCCTGCCGCAGCCGCTATACTATAACGCAATCCCCGGTTCCTATGGAGAAGGAGTGGTGACACGATGGTTAGACTGGAATGGGAAGCTGTATTATCCTTCGTACTATTGATTGCTTCATACCTGTGCTTATACGCGGCTATTCAGAAGCGGACGAATTTCGCCCGGTACAGCATGACGGTTCTCCTGATAGCCAGCGGAGCGCCGCTTGCTGTGATGCTGATTCTGGAGAGCAGAAGGGAAGCGCTGGATGCCAATATCGGGCTGGGCATGGCGTTCCTGCTGACCTGGCTCATTACCGCAGTGGTATTTGTGGCTGCATTGATTACGTGGATAGTTAAGGCAAGGAAACGCGCTCATAGGTAGAAAATGAAGCAAGGCAAAAAATAAGAAGCTGTCCAGAGACTGTAACGCCTACAGTTTCCGGACAGCTTCTTCTGTTAGGCGTAGGCTGCTCTATACGTGCAGGGTATACCGTCCTGCTTTGCTGGCACCCCGCACAGCTTCAAGCTCAAGTGCAGAGAGCGGCTGCGAGCGGGCAGCCGCCATATTCTGCCGCAGCTGCTCCAGGCTGCTGGCCCCCGGGATGATGGCCACAACCGCCGGATCGGCCAGCGGATATTGCAGCGCAGTCTGCGTCAGCGTCCGGGTAAGGGTGGTCTGGCTCATCAGCTGCTCATGCAGCGCCGTGAGCTCGGCCTGCGTATAATCCAGATACGCCCGCTGCGCCTTACTATGGCCATGATCGGTCAAAATGCCGCTCGCCAGCGGCCCCCGCGCAATCAGGCTGATGCCCGCGCGGCCCAGCAGCGGAAGAATGCTCTCCTCCGGGCGTCTGTCGAGAATGCTATATTGGCTCATCACGCTGACGATACCGGAACGCTGCACATATTCCCGGATCACGTTCGGCCGGATGGAGGAGATGCCGTAATGACGGATCACCCCTTCCCGCTTCAGCTCCTCGAAAGCTTCAACCGTCTCATCGATATCATCCTCCAGCGTTCCTCCATGCAGCTGATATAGGTCAATATAATCGGTCTGCAGCCTGCGCAGGCTCTCTTTCACAGCGGAGCGGATATAGGCCTTGGAGGCATCCCAGCTCCAGCCTTCCTTGCCGGGAATTCTGCGGTTGCCCACCTTGGTCGTCAGGATCACGTCGGCGCGGCGGTGCCGGATGGCCTGACCGACAATCTCCTCATTGCGGCCCTCATCGTAGAGGTCGGCAGTATCCAGGAAGTTAATTCCGCGTTCGAGCGCTTCGTGGATAATGGCGGTGGCCTGCGCTTCCTCGGTCCCCAGCGACATGCAGCCAAGCCCCATGGCACTTACATGTAAATCAGATTGCCCCAGTCGGTTAGTCTTCATCGGATGTCCTTTCGTTACGCAGTGATGGGTATTGATGGTTATGAATGAGTTCATTATAGCATTCAGGCATAGCGTAAGCACCCGGGCGGGACAGCTTCAAGGTTCAACTGGTGCAGCATCAGCCTTTAAATTGTGGTTGGGCGTGATGAGACCTGAAGTTTTAAAAAGAGTAAAAGTATTAGGGGGAATTGTATGTGAAAAACCGAATACAATGTGCCTGCGCGAAGGTATCAGGCCGAGTGTATGCGGAAAACCGAACATAATAGTTTTGGTGGTTCCGTCTTACTGATCCAATCCATGCTTGTTAATCCCTATCCACCCAAAATCTAACGGACCGGAGAGATCTTATCCCCGCGAAAACGCCACTTTTTGCAGCGTAACGGACTCAGTGGACCTTATCGTCTTTCTGCGAGACGTTTTGGAGCTGAATGGCAGGGGATAAGGTCCTTGCGGTCCGCTAATCGCCCAAGTGAGGACTTTCTTCCCGGATAAGAGCATCTCAGTCCGTTACGCTAAGCCAAACGCCCCTGAATAACAACGCCCGCTTGGAAAAATAGATGCAATTTGAAGGGAAATTGCGTCTGCTCCACTATTTTAAATCTGATAAGGTACGAGTCAGGGATATCTGTACAAAAAAAGAATCCTGCACCACCGCGAGCGGGTGGGCAGGATTTCCGTCATATCTGTAATCTGCAGACTCGGCAGGTGCAGTATCTGCCCCAGCCCCGGGTTATCCGCGCAGAATCGTCTCAATCTGCTCCAGCTCTTCAGTGCTTAGCTCAGGCGCATTCAGTGAAGCTACGGCATCCTCGATCTGGCTGATCTTGCTTGCTCCGATCAGTGCAGAGGTCACCTTGCCGCCGCGCAGCACCCACGATAAGGCGAGCTGGGACATTTTCTGTCCGCGTGCCGCCGCAATTTCATTCAGCTTGCCAACCTTGGCCAGTACCTCAGGCGTGAGCTCCTTCTCGGAGAGGAACACGCTGGGTCCGGCTGCACGGGAATCGGCTGC
This sequence comes from Paenibacillus sp. FSL H7-0756, assembly GCF_038006765.1. Classification (NCBI taxonomy): domain Bacteria; kingdom Bacillati; phylum Bacillota; class Bacilli; order Caryophanales; family Paenibacillaceae; genus Paenibacillus; species Paenibacillus sp. FSL H7-0756. The sequence continues at coordinate 518,728 of NZ_JBBOVT010000003.1, forward strand.
GATGCCGTTCAGGTAGCGGTCGGTCAGAATCCCCTTTTGCAGCGGGGAGAAGGCGATGGTGCCGATGCCCTCTTCCTCGAGCACATCCTGCAGGCCATCCTCGATCCAGCGCGACATCATCGAATAGTTCGGCTGATGGATCAGGCAAGGCGTGCCCAGGCGGCGGAGAATATGCGCGGCTTCGCGCGCTTCCTCCGGTCTGTAGTTCGAGAGGCCGACATACAGCGCCTTGCCCTGGCGGACCAGGAAATCAAGAGCGGACATGGTCTCTTCCAGCGGTGTATTCGGGTCCGGGCGGTGGTGGTAGTAGATGTCTACATAATCCAGCCCCATCCGCTTAAGGCTCTGATCCAGACTGGAAACCAGATACTTCCTGGAGCCCCATTCGCCGTAAGGGCCGGGCCACATGTAGTATCCGGCTTTGCTGGAGATGATCAGCTCATCGCGGTAAGGCGCGAGATCCGTCTTCAGCATCCGGCCGAAGCTCTCTTCCGCTGAGCCGGCAGGAGGGCCGTAGTTATTAGCGAGGTCGAAGTGGGTGATTCCTAAGTCAAACGCCCGGCGGACCATGGCGCGGCCGTTCTCGTACACATCATTGCCGCCGAAATTATGCCACAGCCCGAGGGAGATGGCCGGGAGCAGCAGGCCGCTGCGTCCGGTGCGGTTATATTTCATCTTGTCATAGCGTTCAGGATTGGCGATATACATATTGGATTCCTCCTAAGTTAGAGTTGTGCGAGACTTCATACCTCCCTAATTGTAGCGGATAAACGCTTTCAATCGTATGTCAGCAAGGAAGATTTTTATAGCACAATGTCCGTATCTGCATGGCGGAGCCGGTATTCTTTGGGCGAGCAGCCTTTCACCTTCTTGAACATCCGGGAGAACAGCAACGCATCCTGATACCCCACCGATTGCGAAATCTCCCCAATGGTGCAGCCTGTCTCCGTCAACAGCTCGCAGGCCTTGGACATACGGTATTGGAGCAGATATTGCTGGGGCGGCAAGCCGACTGTCCGCTTGAACAGCGCCGACATATATTTGCGGTCCAGCTTCAGGGAAGCGGACAGGCTCTCCATCGTCACATTCTCGGCGTAGTGGGCTTGAAGGTAATGCAGGCACTGCTCGACATAGACACTTCTGCTGCGCGGAGCCGGGCTGTCGGTAGCCGGGACTGTGCACAGCAGAAGGGAAAAGAACTCATAGAGCATCACCTTCAGCGGCAGATCCAGCAGCTCCCCGCTGCTCCCCGTCTCCGATAACCTGGCAGACAGCGAGGGCATCAGCACCTGGTCCATCGGGAACACCGGCTGCTCCGGGGTAAGCGAGGTCCGCGACAGCAGATAACTTGCCTCCTCCCCGGTAAAAGCAATCCAGGAATACAGCCACGGGTCGTCCTGATCTGCGGCATAATGCGTGACCACATGCGGATAAGTGAGGAAGGCCTGCCCTGCGTTCAATGTATGGGTGGCTTCACCGACGGTTACCGTGCCGGTTCCGGCGTGTATGAAGTGGATTTTGTACAGGCTGCGCACCCCGGGTCCGAACGAATGACCGGGTGTGCACTGCTCCTGGCCCCAGTAATGCAGATATAAGTCAGGATTGGCCCGGTGGGGGCGATGGGCGTTATATTTGAATACTGTCATGCTTGCAGCCTCATTTCCTAAAAGGATGTTGGCACTCCTAATGAACACATACCTCTAGTATACCTCAGAAGGAGGAGGACCGGACAACCGCAAATAGTCCCAGCCCGGGAAGGGGAGGGACCAGGAGTATGAGGCTGAATGCAGGCTGGCTGGGGATGCAGGGAATCAGGCTTCCATTTTGAGCATAACCAGCTCTTCTACAGGCTGACCGTTCACCAGATGCTCCTCCACGATACGGGCCACATCCTCCGTCGTTACATTGTAATACCAGACCCCGTCCGGATACACGATGACAAAAGGGCCGTTGCCGCATAGGCCGAGACAGCTGGTTTTGTTGATTTTGACCGTCTTGTTGATCCCTTGCTCCACCAGTTGCTCCTTGAATTCCTGCATGACATCCTCTACATCCTGGTTATTGCAGTGCTCACTGCAGCAGAAGAGCAGATGCTTCTTAAGTACCTTCAGACGCATATTCATCGCGGTTTCCCCCTGGATTCTATAAGAGTAGCTAACCTGTTATACGAGGAGTATAGTCTCTTTTGGCCGCGCTGTAAGGAGATTGGAGCATTGTTCCCAAAGGCTTAATAACTGCCATCAATTGGAGAATTCAGTGTGATCTAAGCTGACTTCAAATCACTGAATTTGTGGAAAATGTGTCCGGCAGGCAATTTCCTGTTTCATAAATTTTTTTGCGGAACCCGGCTCAAGATCGAAAGTTACCAGTTTCGCGGAGAAGGGTTTGGTTAAGTAAGGGATGTGAAAGTAAAGCGAGAGTCAAACCATTAACAACCTAAAACAGCTACCAGGAGGGAATCGTTATGAATAAGAAAATTGTAGGTGTGTTCCATACGGAGCATGAAGCTTCACGGGCGATTGAAGACTTGAAGGCGCACGGCTTTCTGACAGAGGATATCTCAGTGATAGCGAGAAATAAACGTGATGTGGAAGCGATCAACGATGAGACCGGGACGAAGGTGCCGGAGGGTATGGCTTCCGGGGCAGCGACCGGCGGTATCCTTGGCGGTGTGACCGGACTGCTGGCAGGTATCGGTGCTCTCGCGATTCCGGGAATTGGACCGATTATCGCAGCGGGGCCGATTGCAGCCACCCTGACCGGAGTAGCGGTAGGAGCAGGAACGGGCGGTCTGGTCGGCGGTCTGATCGGATTAGGCATTCCGGAGGATGAAGCCGCGAGCTATGACAACTATGTAGACGAAGGACACATTCTGGTTATGGTGGATGCAGATGTCTCCCGCGAACATGATGTATACACGGTATTCCGCAACCATAATTCGGCAAATGCTGACCGCTATATGAGGGATGCCGGCACTGCGGGAACGGCTGCGGATAGGAATGCTCCACGGGACTCCGTCACAGACGCGGTGGATGCGGCGTTCAATGGCTCAGGTCTGGAAGGCAGACATGATACTGGGCTGGACACGATGAATTCAGCCACAGAGCATGATCTCCCGGAGCGCAGCGCAGTGGAGGATATGAAACGGCCGGGAATGACAGGCGATCTGTATTCCGGCACGCGTAACGGCATCGATAAGATACCGGATCATACAGCCGACCGCAGGCTCCAGGATGAGGAGGACCGGCTGGCACAGGAAGCTGCCAGACAGGAAGGCGCACGTCCTGGAACCTTCGGTAAAGTGACAGAGAAGGATGACAGCGAGTTGCTCCGAAATCACGGGCGTATTCGTTAAGCGGCGCAAGAGCAGCGGATGACGCATAAGCATAAGATGATAAAAGACAAGGGTTTCCCGAAGTCCTGCCGGACTTTAGGGAGGCCCTTGTTTGATATAAGGTCTCAAAAGGGGAGATAGTAGGCTATTACGGGAAGAAGCGGTTCGGGGAAGACGACCCTATTGAATATCCTTGGGTTACTTGAAAAGCCTGATAGCGGCAGGATCAAATTGTTTGACGAGAAGGATCAGAGAATCAGTCCCCTCCGTAGAAACAGCTTCTCCGGTTTTCTGTGCAACTGGTTTTCAACAACCAGACTTTCCTGTGTTTTCGAGAAAATATAAGGGTTTCCGCGAAATCCGGCCGGACTCTGCGGAAACCCTTTTGTAGATCCATTGAACCGTTAGACTTCAGAAGATTCAACACCCGCTAAGGAACTACATAAAGGCTGCATTGGATCTGGCCGGAATGATCTCCGGAATATCCTTGCCGGGCAGGAAATGAATGCTGCGGATGTAGCGGATCGTGCGGCTCTGTGCCCGCATGATCACCGAATGGGTCTCGGCGCGTTCCTTGCCGATGAAGCGGACGCCGTTGAGGAACTCGCCGGAGGTCACTCCGGTTGCGGCAAAGATGACATCGCCTGTACCGACCATATCCTCCATGGACAGCACCCGTGTAGGGTTGTCAAGGCCCATCAGCAGACAGCGCTGCATTTCAAAAGGCCCCTCAGGGAGCAGCCTGCCCTGAAGCTCTCCGCCCAGGCAGCGCAGTGCGGCCGCCGCAAGTACGCCTTCCGGGGCTCCGCCGGAGCCCATGTAGAGATCGACATCGCTGTCCGGTAGCGCAGCGGCAATGGCCCCGGCGACATCGCCGTGATTGATCAGCTTGATACGCACTCCTGCTTCACGCAGAGTGGCGATCAATCCCTCATGCCGCGTGCGGTCCAGCACCATCACCGTCAGCTCCGGGAGAGCTTTGCCGGTGAGCATACTGGCCTTGCGCAGCGTTACTTCCACCGGATCGCCCAGGCTTAGCTTCCCGGCGAGCTCCGGCCCGCAGGCCAGCTTCTCCATATAGATATCCGGTGCATGCAGCAGGCTGCCTCTGTCGGCAATAGCGATCACGGACTGTGCATTATGCAGCCCGCAGGCGACTACCTCCGTTCCTTCCAGCGGGTCAACCGCTACATCCACGGAAGGACCCTTTCGGTTCCCGACACGTTCACCGATATAGAGCATCGGCGCTTCATCCATCTCGCCTTCACCGATCACCACAGTTCCGTCAATGGAGACGGAATCGAACATGGCACGGATTGCGGTTGTGGCAGCATCATCCGCCGCATGTTTGTCGCCCCGGCCAATCCAGCGGGCAGAGGATAAAGCGCCCAGTTCAGTGACCCGTACAATTTCCAGTGCCAATTCGCGTTCCATAAGGATCTCCTCCATTGTAGTTAAATTAGATATAACCCATAATAATGCCGGCGGTTTCTTCAATCGCCTTATCCGTAATATCAATGACAGGACAGCCCAGCTTGGCGAATAGGGCTACCGCATATTCCGTTTCTTCCGTAATACGTTCGAGGCTGGCATACTGCGAGCCAGTAGGCAAACCCAGCATCTTCAGGCGCTCGGAGCGGATCTTCAGCATATACTCGGGCTTCATAGTCAGGCCGATGATCCGGTTCGGCGGCAGGCTCAGCAGCTGCTGCGGCGGGCCGACCTCCGGGACAACCGGATAATTCACAACCTTCTTGCCCCGGTGGGCCAGAAAGATACTGAGCGGTGTCTTCGAGGTGCGGGACATGCCGAGCAGAACAATATCCGCCTTGAGCATGGCCCCAAGATCACGTCCGTCATCACAGGCAACAGTGAATTCAATCGCCTCAATCCGGCTGAAGTATTCCTCGTCAAGCTGATGCAGCAGTCCGGGCCGCGCCTCTGGCGCATCATCGAAGGTATCGATGAAGGCCTGCATCATCGGGCCCATAATATCAACAATTCGCAGATCGAGCCTGACGGCCTCCTCACGGATCATCTCCCGCAGCTCCGGCTGGACCAGGGTGTAAGCTACGAAACCCTGAAGCTGAGCCGTCTCTTCCATTAATTTGCGTAGTTCATCTTCATGTCTGACATTACCGTATCTTCTAATGGTGACACGCTGATTCTGAAATTGGTGGATGACGGCCTGCACGACAGCTTCCGCCGTATCTCCAATAGAATCCGAGCATATCGTAATGTAATGTGTGTCTGGCTCCATGCTCAATCGATTCCTCCGTTATCCTTTGGCTTCAAGCTCGAGGAAAAGCTTCACGATGGAAGTCTTCGTGAGCCGCCCTACTACGTCCAGCCCTGCATCGGACCCTTCCCCACTGCCTGAAACCACTACCGGCAGACTGTCTACCTCATGAACAATCATGCGCTGCGCGGCATCAAGCACCGTGTCATCGGGCGAGACCGTTACTACCTTGGGCTGGCGGGTCATCACCATGCTTACAGGCATTGTTACCGCGCCCGGATTGCCCAGTGTAACCTTGAGGAAATCCTTGCGTGAGGCGACACCGGTCAGTTTGCCGTCACTGCTGCAAATAATAAGGGTACCGACATCCTGCAAAAATAGCGTAACCACGGCATCCTGAATGGTTGTATTCTCACGGATAATCACCGGGATGCTCTGAATATCACTAACCTTGGTATCTTGCAGCAGCCCCCGGCTATTGTGGCGTGCTGCGGCTTTGGTGCCGGGGAAGTAACCGACCTTGGGCTTCGCGTCAACGTATTCTAGCATGACCAGAATGGACAAGTCCCCCCGGATCGTCGGCCGGCTGAGGCCGAGGCTTTCCGCGATTTGGTCACCGGTAATCGGCGCTCTTTTTTTCACAATTTCAATAATTTGCAATTGCCGGGTTGTCAGTTCGATCACAGTTTTCCTCCACTTTCCGGTTTACGTTATAGATACAGGTATTCCCCTTGTAGAAAAGGAGCACCGTACGCCGATTCCCCCTTTCATTCAGACGTCCTATTTGGGATAATATTCTCTAACTTTCTTATATAATACGCAATAATTATCGTTTTTGCAATATATAATACGTCATATATATTTTTCGAATATATATGACGCATAATCAGGATTGATTGTAGATGACATGAAGTTCATCAGATGAGGAATTGCAGCCGTTGAATTTGTATTTCAGCTCTGAAGTGAAGTAACAGATATGCCCGTCGGCGCTAAGCCTGTGAAGATAAAAGAACAGCCTGCATCCCTTTACGTCAGGGTGCAGGCTGTTTGTGTTCGGGAGAAGCGCAGCAGCTATTCCTGAACCAGGGGTTCAACGCTTGCTTTTGGCAGAACGGGGATTACCGGTTTAGGCTTGAAGAACAGCTGCTTCAGTGCGCTGGCATTCACAAGGATGGTTCCGGATATAATCGTGAACACGCCAAGCAGCGTTACCCAGGTGACCGCTTCGTTATAGAACAAGAAGCCTACGCCGACGGCAATCGGTGGTGAGATATACAGCCAGGTGGACGGGAAAACCGGATTCGTCTTGGAGACGAGCCAGTAGAACAGTGTATGTCCAACCATGGAGCCGACAACGGTCAGGTAGAGCAGGGAACCTGCTGTCTTGAACGATAACAGGAAGGACGGGTGCAGCGGCTCAGTGAACAAAGAGATGATGAACAGCAGCGCCCCGCCGTACATCATCTGGGCTGCGTTCAGAGCCACGGGGGACTCGCCTGCGAAGGTGGTGATTACTTTTTTGGAATAGATTGCCCCCGCCGCGTAGCAGAGTTCCCCAATCAGCACCACCACACAGCCGAGCAGCCAGAGCGGAGTAACATCAGCCGCCAGACTGGGCAGCACCAGCAGCAGGACCCCGGTGAAGCCGATGATACAGCCTAGCAGGGAGTAGGCGGGAGCTTTTTGGCGCAGGAAGGCCGTCTGCATCAGCAGAATCATCATCGGTCCGGTAGCTGACAATACGGCAGCAAGCCCGGAGGATACATATTGTTCCGCCCAGTAGAGAGCGGCGAAGGTGCCGAAGGTCAGGGCTGCTCCCGTGAGCAGCATTTCCTTGCGCAGCAGCAGGGAGAAGCGGGCTTTGCCCTTCAGAACCATGAACAGGAACAGCACCGCACCCGCCACGAAAAAACGCAGTCCCGCAGAGAAGAAGGGCGGCGCTCCGGCGTCTACGCCGATTTTGATGGCCAGGAAGGTAGTGCCGAAGATCAGACAGACAAGTGAATAAGCTAACAGAATCATGGTTCAGTTCCCCTTTGCGGTGGTAATGTGTCACCCTCTTAAAGATTTCAGTTAATCATATCCTCATAGGCACAGAACAGATTGAAGATAGTAGAACAGTTGCGGAGGGGAATGCTGTACAATAGGGCAAAGAGAAGCTAGCGGCGGGGCATGCGGGGATGTGTAGGAGCCGGCAAGCGTCAGCTGGAGCCGTGTCGAGTGAATATGGAGCGATGGAGCGGGGCGACCCCGGTATAGGTTGCAGAGAGGCGGTAGTTTTTTGATGGAAAAAATAGCGGGTGCCGGGCAGAATAATCCATTATTCCGCCAAGTCTATGAGTTCATGCTGAACCGGATGGAGCGCGGGGAGTGGAAGACTGGTGATAAACTGCCTTCGATCCGGCTGCTGGCGGAGGAGCTGGGGGTTCACCGGCTGACAGTGTTCAAGGCCTACCGGGCGCTGGCCGAGAGCGGCAAGCTGTATGTCAAAGACAAATCCGGTTATTATGTGGCGCCGGGCAGCAGGCTTAACCCTCCAGCGGACGAAGGGACGCCAGTGCCTGGATATATGGTCAGGAGCCCGATGTCCGATATTCAACGTATGCCCGTAGTGTACCAGTTCTCTCAGGCATTGGTTGATCCGGGACTGCTGCCGAACCTGTTCCTGTCCGATTATGTCAAAAAAGTATTCGATCTCTACCCGAGGGTCATGGGCACCTACGCCTCCGTACAGGGGGATGAAGAGCTGCGCGTTACGCTGAGCAGCCATTTCGAGGAACGTTATAGGCTCCAGCTGTCGGCCCGGGAGCTGCTGATTACCTCAGGCGCCCAGCAGGCAATCAATCTGATTGCCGGAATCATGCTCGGCCCGATGGATGTTGTGCTGGTGGAGCGGCCTACGTATAGTGTGGCGCTGGATATTTTCAAGCGGGCAGGGGCACGGCTGGTAGCCGTGGAGATCTCGGCGCAGGGCTATGATCTGGCGGCGGTGGAGGAGCTGATGCGCAAGGCTAAGCCGCGGATGTTCTACATCAACCCGACCCATCATAACCCGACGGGGTATACGGTTCCGGCGAAGCAGCGTAAGCTTCTGGTGGAGCTTGCGGAGCGCTACCGCTGCCTGCTCGTGGAGGATGATCCGTTCCGTGATATGTACTTCGGGGAAGAGCCGCCCGCACCATTCTTCGCCTATGATACGGAGGGCTGGGTCATTTATATCAGCAGCTTCAGCAAATATGTGGCTCCCGGCCTGCGGATCTGCGCGGTGGCCTGCCGTTATCCGTTCATGGAACGGCTGATCGCGGCCAAGTCCTTGGCGGACAACGGGACGCCGCTGCTGAATCAGAAGATTTTCCTGCATTATTACACTTCACCGCGCTTACAGCAGCATCTCGGCAAGCTGCGGATTGCCCTGCAGGTGCACAAGGAGATTATGGAGGAGGAGCTCGCGGCCACCGGCTGGGAATGGACAACTCCGCAGGGCGGCCTCAATCTGTGGGTCAAGCTGCCGGACAGTGTTCCGGTAACTCAGCTGCTGGCCCGTTGCCTGGAGCAGTCGATCTCCTTCGTTCCCGGTGAGCTTTGCGATCCGCTGGGGGAGATGAAATCCTGGCTGCGTCTTAGCTATTCTTTTGCCAGTGAAGCATTACTGCGTGAGGGAATGCAGCGGCTCACCGCCATTGCGCGGGAGATTGAGGCGGGGGAGTAGTCAGTGAGATAGGTGACAGGAATAGGAATAAGTAACGGGAAAGACGGTAACAGCTGATAGTTGCGGCTACATCTCTATTAGGTATGCTTAGCGAGTAACTGCGGCTATTTTGCTAAGATGGGACTTTTTGGGTTGTAGAGTAACCTTTCTCTGGAAGCTTCCGTCTGAGGGTTATGAGGAGCGTGATGATGATGGTAACGAGAAGGAAAATACGGAGCGCCTGGCTGATGGCTCTCTGTGCGCTAATTATCTTCATGACACTGCTGACTGTGCGCCCGCAGGTTACCTATGCCTGTTCTTGTGCAGTGTTTCCTTCACCGCTGGAAGCACTAGAGAAAAGTACGGCTGTTTTTGAGGGAACGGTAGTCTCGATGAAAGAGGAATTTAAGCTAGTACAGTCTAGTGCTGATCCGGTGCAGGTAACCTTTCAAGTGGGAGCCCGGTGGAAGGGGGATATGGGAGAGCAGGTGACTGTTAGTACCGCACAGTCTGGGGCGAGCTGCGGCTTCCAGTTCACCAAGGGTGAGCGTTACATCGTATATGCAGGCGAAGAGAAAGCAGGGGATGGGGGAGGAACAGCTAAGCTTACAGTCAGCTTCTGCAGCCGGACCGCATTCTTTTCTGGTGCGGAGGAGGACTTAAATGAGCTTGGCGCCGGAATATCAGGGGGCTCGCCCACGGAGCCGCCCGGGATCGCTGATGATCCAGGGGCGGTCTCTGGAAACTATCCAACATCAGCAAACCCTCCAGCTTCTGAAAATAGCACAACAACTGAAAAAAATAAAACAACTGAAAGTAATCCAACGGCCGTGCCTGAAACAAACTCTGCACCTTGGCTGCTATACGCCGGAGCGGGTGCAGGTATAGTAGTCCTTGGAGCCGCCGCAGTGATTCTCCTGCGCCGTCAATCTAACTCGCATAAGTAATCTGGAGTAGATTAATAAGGCGATACTACCTACACTATTGTGTTTGGTTTATCGTATACATTGGGTTTGATTACCCTCGTAGCAGCAATTGTGTTCGGTTTATCACATACAATTTGTTCCAATGTGCCTCCGAGTGCAGCAGATGCGGGCCAAACACATCAACGAGGTGCACTAGTGCACCTGAATTCAGCAGACGCGGGCTAAACGAGCGAATGAGGAGCAGTAGTGCACCTGAATTCAGCGCGGGGAAAATGAACGAATGAGGTGCACTAGTGCACCTGAATTCAGCAGACGCGGGGAAAATGAACGAATGAGGTGCACTAGTGCACCTGAATTCCCCGGATATGCGCTAAATAAACAAAGGAGGGGCATTAACGCCCCTCCTTATTCCACCACACTCCTATTCCATCAGAGCCGATAAAGCCGATGCTCCGTGAGCCAGCTGATCAGCTCTTCCATGCATTGCTCCGCTGTACGCTCCGCAGTGTGCAGCGTCAGCTCCGGGTCTGCCGGAGCTTCATAAGGATCGGAGATCCCGGTGAAGGCCGGGATCTCACCGGAGCGGGCCTTGGCATACAGCCCTTTGACATCCCGCGCTTCGCAGACGGGGAGCGGGCAGTCCACATAGACCTCGACGAAGCCCGGCAATTCCTGCCGGGCATAGCTGCGCATCTCGGCATAAGGGCTGATTACCGAGACTACGGTAATCACGCCATGCCGGTTCAGCATCCCGGCGAGGTACACCGCCCTGCGGATGTTCTCGAACCGGTCCTCGCGGCTGAAGCCGAGTCCCCGTCCCAGGCTGCGCCGCAGCTCATCGCCGTCCAGCCATTCCACCGCCTGCCCCTGCTCCCGGAGCCGGTCTGTGAGCAACGCGGCAAGCGTAGACTTGCCCGCCCCCGACAGACCGGTAAGCCATATCGTTAACCCGGCAGAGGTCTTGGGCACTTGTAGCCTACCAGTAGTCATTACTCTGTCCTCCCTGTGCCGTAAGGAATACGCTCCAGCAGGCCGGAGCCGTAGATCTGCTCCAGGCCCAGCTCCGGCATATGAATATAGCCAATGTAACAGTCGCAGACTTTCATCCGGCAGCTCCGCTGGGCAGCCAGCCCTTCCAGCCCGTCACGGTAGAGGTTGCCGATGACCGCGCGGTCCTTGTAGCAGCGCTTCACTAGCCCCGGCCCTTGCACATAGAACACGCTGTTGCCGGCATTACAGCTCGCGCCGAGGCTGTCGTAGTCCATCGCATTAATCTGGAAATGCGGATCGATGCCGCTAAGGAAGCTTATATCCTCCGGGGTATAATAATCCGGCTTGTCCTTGTAGGCATTCACCCACAGATAGACGTCCTCCGGCAAGGCCGCGCGCAGCGAGGCGATAGCCGGGAAGGCGCTATGCACCCCCACACTGCCCACACTGAAAGGAATGTCCTGCCGGTATACCTGCATACACTGTGCCAGGAACTTGTCCTCGCTTACCTGACCCGGATGATAAGTCGCCCAGAAGGCCGTCTTGGCCGGGTTCAGCTCTGCGGTGAAGTCAAGCCGGGCCGACAGATTGGTCTGGATGGCGACCTTGTCCACATGCTCCATATGGGACAGCGAAATCAGCGCCTCCCGGTACCAGCGGTGCGTCAAGCCCTCGCCATACGGATTGAAAAAGATAGACAGGCGGTGGCCTGCTGCCCCCTGCTCCGCTACCCAACGGACGAAGGTCTCAAGACCTGCGCGGTCTTTGGCGAGGGTGGCGGCGCTATCTTTGGTTTTGCCGAAGGGGCAGTACGGGCAGTCATAGTTACAGGAGGAGAGGGAACCCCGGTAGTAGAGGACAGCCTTCATGGCAGGACGAACTCCTTCATCTGCTCGCGGATCTCGCCGGAGATGAACCAGTCACCGATGGAGTCGGAGTACCCCAGCCCATCTGGAGTCAGCCGCAGAATGCCCTCATCATCCGTGGCGAACCCGCTCTGTACCAACAGGCCAAGCTCAGGATGGTCCTCCCATAGCGTAGTCCCGAACCGCTGGTTATAATCCGCAATCGTCAGCCCTTCGCTGTGCAGGGTTGCTTTTAGAATGAACCGGCGTTTCTGCTCGTCCAGGCTCAGTACGATGCCATAATCGGCTGTATCATAACGCTCTGCGGCAACATAATCCGCGATAATGCTCTCCGTGGCCTTGCGGCTGACGCCGTAACGGGAGGCATAATGCACATTCCGGGTATAAGACCGCGCGCCGCAGCCGAGACCGACCATCCCTTCCTCCTGGCAGCTGTAATCGAGAATATCCTTGCCGGTTCCGGCATCCTCTTTGGCGAATCTGCGCATAGAGTATTGGCGGTAGCCACGCTCTGCCAGTACTGCACGTGCTGCTTCATAGCATTCATGACGGATATCCAGCTGATTCACCAGGTCGCCCGGCTTCACAATCGTATGCTCACGGGTGTAGAGCGGGTAGAGGAAGATTTCCTCCGGTTCATGCAATAGCGCCTGGTTCAGCGAATAGAGCCAGGAGTCCACCGTTTGCCCCGGGAGACCGTAGATCAGGTCCAGATTGAGGATGGGAAAATCAAACTGTCCCAGCAGCTCCAGCGCACGGTACACCACCTCCGGGTCCTGCGGGCGGTAGATCGCAGCCGACTCGGCGGCCACGAAGCTCTGGATGCCCATGCTGACGCGGTCCACGGTGTGCTCCTTCAGAATCGTCAGCTTCTCCTCCGTCAGCGTCTCGGGTGAGGTTTCCACAGAGATAGAGGTGGTTCTAAGATCAACCCCCATGATATCCGTTGCAATCCTGAACAGCCGGTTCAGCTGCGCAGGAGCAAGGAGACTGGGGGTCCCGCCGCCGATGGCGAAGCGCGCGTAAGGCTTGTGACGGGTGAAGGCTGCCCACTGCCGGGCCTGCCGTTCCAGCGCATCCACATATTCGGCGTGGACATTCGCTCTTTTATCAGGCAGCGTGAACAGGTTGCAGAAGCCGCAGCGCGCGCCGCAGAACGGGATATGCATATATAAGAAAAAACTCTCCGCAGGCTCATCCCGCCACAGCTCCTCTAAAGGAAGGGGGGACGCGAACTCGCGGTAAGCGGTTTTGTGCGGATAGGAATAGAGATAATTGCGGTAAGGATGGGCCGTGATCTGCTCCGTCCATTGCTGAAGCTCCCCAGCGGAGAAGGGAGGGTGTCCGTCTTGGTTCATGTGATGCAGAGATTGCCGGATGGACGTCATACGTTCTCCTTCCTTGTGCGGGATCGAAATTTCAGTTCAATGCTTATAAAATAAATTCCCGGTACGGAACATTCCATACCGTGTCATGCGCCAGCCGGTGGCCCTGATAGCCGTCCTCGCCGTAAGCCGTACCGTGATCGGAAAAAGCCAGACAGAATACCGGATTGCCCCGCTTCCGGAACGCATCGAACAGACGCCCCAGCTCCCCGTCGGCATATCGCAGCGCTGCGCGCTGGCTGTCCACTGAGTCCTTGCGCGCACCCGGCAGAAACATATGGTTCGGGCCATGGATCGCCGAGACATTCATGAACAGGAACAGCCGCTGGTCCAGCGGGGTGCTGCCGAGCAGCTTGAGCGCGTGATTCACTTGATGCTCCGTCGAGCGCGGGTTCGTGACCCCGAAGGTCATCCGCCAGTAGCTCTGCTGGAAATAACCGGGGAGGACGCGGGCGAGGGGCACTTTTTTGCTGAAAAAGATCACGCCCCCGATACACACGGTCTGATAACCCGCCGCTGCCAGCCCCGACACCATGTCCGGTGTATCGAACAGCCAGGTATGGGGATGGGTCTTCAGCCCGGTATTCCTGGAGTGGAACAGCCGCACATGCTCAGCCTTGTTCGTGTTCGCCGGAGTGGGCAGGAAGCCGCCGAAGAAGGCATGATGGGCCGCATACGTGAAGCTGCCTGGGGTATGCCGCTTCTCCCAGGGACCGTTGCCGCACAGATTGGGGCAATTCGCCTCCTCCAGCACAGCCGCATCGTAGCGCAGAGTATCGAGTGTAATCATTAATATATCATGGGTGCCGACGATGGCATTCATATCGGTCATGGGGCCGGATTCCTCCTAAGACAGCTGCTTCATTTCCCATTCGTAGGTGCTGCAGCCTTGGTATTCAACATCGTACAACAAGTCGCCAAAAGGATTCACATCCGCCGTATACGTCTGCCCGGTGCTTCCAACCAGCACATCGATGCCCGCGACGGAACAGTTCGGAAAAGCGGCCAGCGAAGCCTCCGCTGTCCGGCGTACCTCCGCTTGCTGCGCTTCGGTCAGCCCGGCTTCCGCCGGGGTCATCCGCCGGCTGCGCAGATGCAGATTCGTAATCGGTGTGGTGCTGACCCTGGCGACAGCGTGGCAGGCTTCTCCAGCGACAACCAGCTGGCGGATGTCGAAGGAATGCCCGTCCCTGCCGGGCTTTGGAATCCACTGCTCGGCATAGGCGCCGTGGCGGTAGAGCCAGTTAATGATGCCGGCAAGGCGGGCAGAATCTGTATAGCGCTGCAGCTTGCCGGAATTATAATACACCGGGGGCCGGGTGATATAGCTCTCGACCCCGATGGTAGTGACCGCTGACTCAGCTCCAGTGGCCGGGTTCAGCTGATAAGCAATCACGCCGGAAGCGGCGGAGCCGCTGGCCAGCTTGATGAATACGCGGTGCATCCGCTGCGACAGCATCAGCTCGCGCAGGGAGGCGTAGTCCACGGGGACTTGTCCGCCGCTGCCGCGGAGCGGCCGGGGAACAGACACGCCGGACTCAGCCAGAATCTGCTGGGTCCGGCGCTTGTCCGTCATGGCTGCGATCTCTGCCGGGTCGTTGGTCCAGCGGGAGGCGGGCAGGAGCTGCCCAGCCTCCTGCCGGAGCCGCGCCAGCAGGCGGCAGTAGCCGCGGAACCACTGGGACGGGTGATGCAGCACGCCGGGCAGATCCTTCAGGGCGGAGGCCGCTTTGAAGCTTAGCGGCCGCAGGTCCGGCTGCTGTCCGAACGGGTGCAGCGAGTCGTCCGCGTCCGGCGCATCCGGTGCGCCCAGCGCGATAAGCGCCCGCTCCAGCGCGAAGCTGCCGCCGGGGGACTCGAGCCGCAGCAGCGGGGGGCATGCTGCGGCGGCGGGCTCCAGCGCGGAGTGCGCGCTGAAGCTGCCTCCTGGAGAATCGGGCCGCAGGCGCTGCGCCTGCGTTCCGTCCACAGCCTGCTCCAGCAGATCAGCCAGCGGCTGGTTCTCCAGCAGCCCGGCGTAGGGAATCAGCAGCGCCGGGGGCATCCCGAGACGCGAACGCGCCTGCTGAATGCCGGCCGAGCGCCTGTCGCCGGGCTGGCAGAAGACAATCAGCGGTGCTGCGGGCTGCATTATTCTGTGATCGACGGATAACGCCAGTCATCATCGTCATCGGCTTGCTGCTGGTCGCTGACATCAACTGGCAATCCGCTGTTCTTCAGACGCAGCATCATCTCGTCAGACATGAAGTGATGGCTCAGGTTGAGCAGCTTCAGTCCCTTGACCCGCTCGCTGGCGAGCAGCGCTTCTGCGCCGGTGTCGCTAAGCGTTCCCAGTGACATATCCAGGGTATGGAGCTGGTCCAGAATCGGCGCATCCGCCAGGGCTACGGCAATTTCGTCCTGGATCTCACTGTTTTTGAGTCCAAGATAGGTTAGCTTAGGGAATTTCCCAGGCTCGATCAGCGGCAGGAGGTCCTCCAGCCCGCCGTCGAAGCCGTAATTGTCCACCCCAAGGTAGAGTTCGAGCTTCTGCAGGTTAGGCAGAGTGGAAGCGGCGATATCCGCCAGCACATCCTTGCCAAGTCCGCCTGTAATGATAATCAGCTCTTCGAGCTTGTCGTGCTGCAGCTGGCTCAGACGCAGACCGGTACCGCCTTGTGCAGTCAGGGATTGCAGCTCAGGATAAGCGGGCAGCAGCGGTGAGAGATCGGTCTGGTTAATCCACGAAATTTCACATTCCTCATAGCTCATGTCCCCGATGAACAGCTTACGGAGTGCCGGGAAGTTTGCTTTATGCTTCACCAGAGCCTCGACGACAAGCTCCGAACTCTGCTCATAAGCTTGTCCCCAGTCGCCAATCGTCAGGCTGGTCAGGGTAGCCGCTTCTGGGCTGCTGCTTAAGCGTTCAATCTCCGTCTCCATCCGTTTGCCTTCCTCAAATGCATCATAATCAATACTGAGCTTCACTGCTGTCATGAACAATCCCTCCCGGAAAATAGTACCTTCCAAATCACCCTAACATGTAGGGTGAGGGAGAGTCAAATAACAGAGAAACAAGTGTCCCTATTTGCCCGTTAACTCCTGTAACCACGGGGGTGTACGGGTCAAATGTAATCGGAAAACCGATCACATTTGGCGTGGCAGCGGCATGTGGTCCGAATGTAATCTAAAAACCGATCACATTTGGAGTGGAGGTGGGCGCGTGATCCGAATGTAATCGGAAAACCGATCACATTTGGCGCAGCGGTGGTGTGTGGTCCCAATGTAATCGGAAAACCGACCACATTTGGCGCGGCGGTGGCACGGTGGGGTTGCCGCGAAGGATGCGCCCCAGAGCGCAAAAAAGCACTATCCGCCCGTCCGGGGGAATAGTGCTCTGCATGATTTACACCCAGCCGAACAGCCGGGCCGCCGAAGCCACTGCGAAGGTTACGCCGATAGCGATTGCGAGCGGGATTACAGCGGAGAGCACAGCCCATTTCAGGCTTTTGGTCTCCTTGTAGATGTTCACGAGTGTGGTGCCGCAAGGATAGTGGAGCAGGGAGAACAGCATCATATTCAGCGCCGTCAGCCAGGTCCAGCCGTGGCTCAGGAAGATGTCCTTAATGCTGCCGAGACCTTCGATATCGACCATGGCCCCGGAGGACATGTAGCCCATCAGCAGGATAGGCAGTACAATCTCGTTAGCGGGCAGGCCGAGGATGAAGGCCATAATAATGAAGCCGTCCATGCCGAGCAGCTGCGCGAACGGATCGAACCAGGCCGCCATATGATTCAGCACGCTCTCGCCGCCGACAAATACATTGCCGAGAATCCAGGTGATGATCCCTGCCGGAGCGGCCACGACGATGGCGCGGGTCAGCACATTGAGGGACTTTTCCTTGGAGGAGCGGACAATGGTCTTCCAGATCTGCGGGCGGCGGTAAGGCGGCAGCTCTAGGGTGTAGTGGGTAGGCACACCGCGCAGCGCGGTTTTGGACATGATCCACGATACGCTCAGGGTGACAACAATTCCGACCAGCACGATCCCCATCAGCACCAGCGCAGTGGAGAAGGTACGCAGTGCCCCGGTGGTGGCCGCGCCGACCATGAACATGGAGGAGAGCAGGATAAGCGTAGGCCAGCGGCCGTTGCACGGGACGAAGTTGTTGGTCAGAATGGCCAGCATCCGTTCGCGGGGCGATTCAATAATGCGGGTGGACAGAATAGCGGCAGCGTTGCAGCCGAAGCCCATCGACATCGTCAGGGCCTGCTTGCCATGCCCACCGGATTTCTTGAACAAGCGGTCCATATTAAAAGCCACCCGGGGCAGATAGCCGAAGTTCTCCAGCAGCGCGAACACCGGGAAGAAAATCATCATAGGCGGCAGCATGACGCTGATGACCCATGAGGTGCCGCGGTACAGTCCCAGCACAAGGACGCCGTGCAGCCAGGCGGGGGCATGAACAGCCTCGAAGCCGGCGGTCAGATAGCCTTCAATCCAGCTGAAGAGGGAAGCAATCCAGCCGGAAGGATAGTTGGCGCCGGCTATGGTAATCCAAAATACCAGACCAAGGCCGGCGAGCATAATAGGGAAGCCCCAGATCTTCGAAGTGACGATATTATCCAGCTTGTAGGTGCTGCCTAGCTTCTTCTTATCGTGATAAGTAACGGCATCGCTGCAGATTCCGGCCGATACGCCGTAGATTCCGCTGACGATCTCGTCGCGAACCGCGCCTTTGTCTGCCAGCTTCTTCGCGGTTGCGAGCAGGGAATCAAGCGGGTCCTGGCCGTTAATGGCATGCGGTGACTCCATGGCGGGCTACCTCCTTCGCTACAGATATACCCTTGCGTCCCATATGGGCTTTGAGGGAAGCCAGCAGGCTGTGGTCACCGTCCAGCAGGCGCAGGGCAATCCAGCGTGCCGGATATCTGGCACCGACTGTCTGCTCCACCATGGGGATCAGTTCGGCAATGCCTTGCTCGATCTCTTCGCCATAGGTAATCTTCAGCGGTTCTGCCCTGAACTCACCGGTAGCTACGCGTGCGATCTGATCCAGCAGCGCTTCAATACCGGTCCCGTTGCGGGCCGAAATGGCCGTGACAGGCACACCGAGGCGCTCCGCCATCCGCTTCAGATTAATATCAATGCCCAGCCGCTTGGCTTCATCGATCAGGTTGATGCAGACCACCGCGCGTCCCGTAATCTCCAGTACCTGCAGGGCCAGATTGAGGTTGCGCTCCAGTGATGTGGCATCCAGAACCACCAGCGTTACATCCGGCTCTTCAAAAATAATATAGTCCCGGGCCGCCTCTTCATCGGCGGAATTGGAGTAGAGCGAATAGGTGCCGGGAAGGTCAACGGCCCGGTAGGTATGCTCCTTGTGGGTGAACCGCCCTTCAGCGGTGACTACCGTTTTGCCGGCCCAGTTGCCGGTGTGCTGGCGCATCCCGGTCAACAGGTTGAACAGCGTGCTCTTGCCTGTATTGGGGTTGCCGGCAAAAGCTACAGTATACTCGCTCATCCTTCTCCGCCTCCAATCAGTTCGCCGTAAATGAGGGAACTCTCTTCCCGCCGCAGGGCAATGGTCGTATTGCTAATCCGGTAAGCCGTAGGGTCGCCGAGCGGGCTGCGCCGCAGCACTTCTACACGGTTCCCGGTGACAAATCCGAGATCAAGCAATCTTCTCCGCAGCACACCCTGGACCTCGATGCCGCTGATCCGCAGCGTGCTGCCGTTCGTAGCTTCAGACAATGGAATTACGGCTCCGGCCATAAGCACTCCCACTTTCGTATGAATAATGAATGAATAGTTATAGTTATCCTTAAGTATGAAATATGCATTTGTATAGTATATTGTGCAGGGAACAAAATATTGCATCCTGCCACAAGATTAGTATACGTAAATAAATTTGTCCTTGCAACAATAATGTTTCCCTAGGGAAAGATAAATAGAGCAAGATTTATCAAAAGTGTTTCCGGTACCTAATATATACTTTGAGTTGTGGAGGGGGTGAGAGTAATGCACTACCAATTGATTCACAAGAGCATCGAATTTATTGAGCAGCATTTGGAAGAGGATTTGGATTTGGAGAAGGTGGCTAAGGCAGCAGGGTTGTCCAAATATCATTTTCACCGGGTTTTCCGGAAATATGTGAACAAAAATGTCCATGAATATATCCGGGCCCGCCGTCTCAGCCAAGCCGCCAATCTCCTGCTGTACTCCGAGACGCGTATTCTTGAGATTGCGCTGCAGTACGGCTTTGAGAGCCAGGAGGCTTTTACAAGAGCTTTCAAGGAAATCTATGATTTGCCGCCTGCGCAGTACAGATCGCAGGTGAGACTATTGATTCAGGAAAGAGAGGTATTTACAATGTCAGAGATTACAGGCTGGTATATAACAGGTACTCACCCGGACAACTATAAGGTAGAGATCGATCCCCGCGTCTGCTATAAGACAAGTCCCTCTATGCATCTTCATTCGAATGAAGAGGCTGCGCAGGACGACAATGGTTTTGGAACCTTAATGCAGCAGTTTCAGGCAAGAGAGTATCGGGGGAAGCGGATGCGCTTCTCCGGGTTCGTAAGAACGGAGGATGTCACCGGCTGGAGCGGCCTGTGGATGAGAGTGGATGATCATCAGCAGAATATGCTGGCTTTTGATAACATGCAGAACCGGAGCATACAGGGTACCACGGAATGGAACCACTATGCCTGCGTAATGGATATTCCGTCCGAAGCCGACGTGATCAATATCGGAATCCTGCTGAGCGGAACCGGACAGGTATGGCTGGGCGAATGTGAATTCGAGGAAGTAGGCAAGGATGTACCCGTAACGGATGGCTCTACAGGTGCAGTGAACCTTCCGTCCGGGCCGCAGAATCTGAAGTTTGACCAGCAGCAACAGCCGGAGCAATCTGCTTCAAGCTGAACGCTGTAACCGGCCCCGCACCCAGATCGACAGGGCCAGCAGCAGCGGAATGGCGACCTGGAATACCGGGTCAAGCTTAAGGCTTGGCCCGAGGCCGATGGCGATATGCTGGGTGTAATCCCGTTCGAGGAATGAGGAACCATAGATGACGGCCCCCACAGGGAAGACCCACCATTTGGCCGGTTTGCCGGTCAGCTCTGCAAGAGCTTTTACGGAACAGAAGTAGAAGAGCATCATCTTGATCAGCAGCCCCAGGAAGAGCTGGATGGTGACGAGAATATCAAGCCGTTCGACGAATTTGAGATTGGACAGCACCCGGACGGTTTTGAGAAAAGGCAGCTGGCTCACTCCCGCAATCGCCGGGCCGAGAACGGCCACATTCAGCGCATTCATGAAGATCAGGAACGCGCTGATGATCAGGTAGGCGTTCACTGTGTATTTTACAGGCATACCGGGCTTCTCCCATAACGTCCATAGCATCAGAAACACAATCATCTGCCCGAAGGGAAACGAGACGATCTCCGGCAGCGCCGCTTGCAGCACCGGCATCAACCCGCCCTCCATCACCGGCGCCAGACGGCTGAAATCGATCACTCCCATGATGGCCAGCATCAGAACAAGCAGAAAATAGAAGAACAGCATGACTGGAAGCAGCACCTCAGGCAGCCTGAAGACGACCTCCGCCCCCTTCCAAATGGCATATAAGGCCAGCAGCACGAACACCAGCATCGTAATGGCCATCGGGGTTCTCGGCAGCATGGTCATCGCCGTCAGCTCGCCGAGATCGCGGACATTGCGCATGGACTGATAAGCGAAGTACAAGCTGTACACCGCGCCGATGAACGCCCCGGGAGCTGTGCCGAAATGAGCTTTGAGCATTCCAATCAGGTCCGCGCCCGGAGACCGGTGCTGAATCCACATCAGCACAAGGAGAAGGGCGAAGCCCGCCGCTGAACCTGCACACATCGCCAGCCAGGAATCCTGCTTGGCGGTGCCCCCCAGCAGGAACAGCGGCGTGCTGCCGATTTCAAAGAGCATAATCATGAACGCAATCTGCAGGGAAGAGACCTGTTCTTTGACCTGTTTGTTGTTCACCATAAGGTTCTCAGCCTCCTAACCAATAGATAATGGCTCTGCCCACAGGCTGAAAGAGCGCCGTATACAGGAGGCCCAGTGACAGATGAGGAGTATCGGTAATACCGCATATATTAAGATAAGCCCCGTACGCCATAATGCAGCCAAGTAAGAGCCGCCGCCGGCGGTGCCCTTCTCCGCGCAGCATTCTCCATCCCCACCCGTAGGCCAGCACATACAGTAGAAGAGTAATAGCTATTTTCATAGATATGCTCCTTTACTTCTGCTGGACAGACTTGAACGATTTGTTGCTGAGTCCGGTCCGTTCCATCTCAATGGAGACCTGCGGGCGGAGCTCGATCTCCTGAAAGACGCTGTCCCAGCTCTTCTCCTGCTCAATCTGCTTCCAGCGCTTCGGATCGCTCCGGTGTACTCTCACAGCAAAACCGGTGACGTCTGCCTTCAGCCGCTTGACCTCTGTCCAGGCGTTATTCATTAGCTCCAGCACCCGCTGCTCCAGAGATTCCTCCATCTCACTGATCGCCTTGCGGTCGTTCAGATCCATGATGCTGCCAAGCTCCGTCAGCACACCGCTGCCCTTCACGTTAACCTCCATCACATAATGATCCTTGGCCCAGACAGGGCGTATGGTGGTGGCCGAATTCTGCAGGACGAAGGATGCGTCGAGCTTGTCGCTTGCTGCCGGCCGGGAGGGGAAGGCGATGGTGGCAGAATCAACATTATCGGTCAGAAAAGAAAGTCCGAATGCCTGCTTCTGGCTGAGCCAGCCCGCGAACGTATCTCCTTTAATGACGCCCAGCCTTCCCAGCGCCAGCCGCGAGGGCAGGTCGGTAACTGCGGTCTCACTGGTCTCATCCATCGTCTGGGAGCCGGTCAGCAGAATCTCCGGCAACACCGCGCTTTTGGACTCAGAGGCCAGCGCCATCGCCAGTTCATACAGGCGGGTTCCCGGATAGTAGGACAAGAGTCTTGATTCCTGTTCAATCATGAGCTGGATGCCGGCGCCCTGATTCTTGGTCATCTGCATCAGCTGATCCAGAATCATTCCGGCATCGCCCTGGGAAATGAAGACAAAGACCGTCTCCCGGGCATCCTGCTTGCGCAGGAACATATCAATCAGCTGATTGATTCCGTGTCTGGCCAGGCTCTCGCCGATGACGGTAATTCTGGAGTGGGAGAAGAACATCTCCCGCGTACTGGTCAGATTCGTCCGTTCAATGGCCTCCATAATCGTCCGGCCCTTGACGGTGAACGTGAGGAAGGGCGGCGAGCTGGTGCTGCCCCCTCCGCTGCCGCCCATCCCGCTGGCCCCTGAGGAGGGGTTAATGACCTGATAGGTCGCCTTCCATTGATTGTTCTCCCAGTCATAGGCGGAACCGGAGGTAATACCCAGCTCGTTAAGCTCCCGGTCATCCCAGCAGCCGGAGAGCAGGAGGGAGAGAAGCGGTAGAATGAGCAGAAGGCGCAGCAGCTTGCCAGGTTTGTTCATCATGTCTCCAGCCCCTTCCGTTTAGACCGGGCCTTGTGCAATCTGTTCAGCAAGACTGCGCCCAGCGGTACCAGAACGTTGAACAGGAAGAAGACCACGAACCGCCCTTCCTCGTTATAGACATTCAGCTTAGCGGAGCTTTTCCAGGAGAACAGGCACTCCAGAGCAATGATCAGACCCAGTGCGCCGATGAAGGGCCGGCTGCTGCTGACCCGGAAGGTCTGCTTGAAGCATTCCACCGTCACGAACAGGAAGATGGCGAATTTGAGATAGATTGACAGCACCCAATATGAGATGAAGAGAATATCGAGCTTCTCTATGAACCGGCCGATCCGGAGGATGCTGATGGTAGCGAAGCCAGGGTAGCTGCTCAGCTTAATGAATTCCGGGCCGAAGACCATCAGGGCTGTGATCAGGGAGAACATCATCAGTGCGGACACGAACAGCAGGCCTGTCCAGCCGATAATCTTGGCCCGCTGCGGATATTGCAGGTAAGGGGCCAGGAACAGCAGCACCGCCACTTCAGACATCCATGCAGTTGGTGTCAGGCTCGCCAGGGTGATCTCAGCCAGATTATGATCGAACATGGGCAGCAGATGATGCACATTCAGATCATTATAGAGCCCGAACAGATACAGCGGTACGAAGAACAGATACAGCAGAATCACCAGACTGTTCACTCTGGCAATCGCTTCAAGGCCCTGCCTGACCATATAGATAGTGATGAAGAGAATGAGTATGACCAGCACCGTGACCGGGGTGTTAATCAGAACATTGTCTTTAACGAAATTGACGAACTCCCGCAGAATGGTTGCGGTGGTGTCCAGGTAGAACTGGAGCATCAGCAGACCCAGGATGACTGCAACCACCGGGGAGCTTTTCTCCCCCACCCACTCCAGAAAAGGAGCGCCGTTACTGTTCTGAATCACCGCCCCGACGATCCATGCAATGAGCAGCCCCGCTGCGGTAGACATGATAATTGCCAGTGGAGCGTCCTGCTCTGCATAGGTACTGATAATGATAGGCAGCACGACAGTGGCCGTCGGCAGGATGGTATTGACGACAAGCATGGCGGCTTGGGTGGTGCCGATTTTTCCATTCATGCTGGACCCTCTCCCTGCGGCTTAGGCTGTGCCGGTGATGGATTAGCTGCATTTTCAACGGGCTGCGGCTTCTGGTTAGGGGCTTGTCTGCGGGTCTCCTTGCCCAAATTGGTCTTGGGACGCATATTCATGCTCCACAGCGGAACACGGATGAAGATGTCCTTCAGATAACGTGGAATCATGGGCGCAACCGGAGACAGATAGGGCACGCCGAAGGAGCGCAGACCCGCCATATGAATCAGCAGCACCATCAGGAAGGACATAATGCCGAACAGGCCGAGCGAGGCAGCGATGAACATCATCACGAAGCGGATCAGCCGGATGGAGTTGGCGATGGCCAGTGACGGAATCACGAAGTTCGAGATGGCGGTAAAAGAAACTACAATGACCATCGCCGCCGAGACCAGCCCGGCTTGAACGGCAGCCTGCCCCAGCACCAGCGCACCGACGATGGAAATGGCCGGCCCGATGGTCCGCGGCATACGTACCCCCGCTTCACGCAGGACGTCGAAGGTCAGCTCCATCAGCAGCGCCTCAGCAAATGCGGGGAGCGGAACGCCTTCCCGTTGGGCAGCCAGACTTATAAGCAGGGTGGTCGGCAGCATCTCCTGGTGAAAGGTAGTAACGGCAATATAAAGTGCAGGCAGCAGCATAGAGACGAAGAATGCACCATAGCGGATCAGCCGCAGGAAGGAGGAAATATCATACCGCTGGTAATAATCCTCGCTGGATTGAAAAAAGTTGAAGAAGGTGGACGGGGCCAGCAGCGCAAAGGGAGTGCCGTCAATGATAATCCCGACCTGGCCTTCCAGAATGCCTCCGGCCATAGCGTCGGGACGTTCGGTATTCTGAATGGTGGGAAAGGGCGTCAGGCCGCCGTCTTGAATGAATTCTTCAATATAATTGCTCTCCAGAATGGCATCGGTATTGATGGCGTTCAGCCGGCGGCGGATTTCGGCCAGCACCTGTTCACTGGCGAGGCCCTTCAGATAGACAAGAGCAATTCCGGTCCCGGTACGCTGGCCGATGGTATATTCCTCAATCCGCAGATCGGCGGTTTTCAAGCGGCGGCGCAGCATGGAGGTTCCGGTGCGCAGGCTCTCGGTGAAGCCTTCCTTCGGTCCGCGGATAACTCCCTGGGAGGTTGGCTCATTAATGCTTCTTTTCTCCCAGCCGGAGGTGTCGGCGGCCAGTGCGACCTGAAGACCCTCGAACAGTATCAGGGTATAGCCGTCAAACAGCAGGGGCAGCAGCACCTCCAGAGTCCGGGCCTCCTTAACTCCCCCAACCGGCAGGATATACTCCTTTATTAGATTAAAGGCAGCCTCTGTGGTCATCCCATCTCCGTTCAGCGTGCTGTTCCCCATCAAGGACTGGAGGACCGCCTGGTTGACGGTATCGGCGTTGACCAGACCGTCAATATAGATGAAGGCAAGGGAAAGCGGAGGCTCAGCTTCGCTCTTATAATGGCGGATGACAATATCCGAGCTGCTGCCGATCCGATGGCTCAATTCATGCAAATTATCCTCAAGGGAGAGCTTCAGCGGAAGCGGTGCAGGCACGAAGGTATCTACAGGATCTTGGGTAGTCTTACGGCTCTTCTTCGGTTGTTGAGGCATCCTGGGCACCCCTTTCTGCTGGAATCTGGATGTGTTGGCGTATTATCCCCCAGAGACCTATTCCTTATTCTGCCTGATTGCAGATTGAACTGAACGCGTATAACAGCAACTGGAATCAAAAAAGAAACCGCCCCTCAGGAATGGCAGCTTCGCAGCATTCCATAAGGGCAGTTTCATAAACACTTTAGATTTACACTCTAAGCTGGGTATATTATTTAGTCTGAACAACCAGAGCGTTGCTGATCAGGCGTCCCGGAGTCGTCAGGTACTTGCCGTTGTAATATAGGCCGCTGGAGGCGCCGCCATCGAGGTTCATCGCCTGGTAGGCTCCGGCCTGCTTCATAATTTCCGCCAGCTGGGGAATCGTTGCCCCGCCGGAGGTCAGCAGAATCAGCTTATGATCGCGGGTGATGCCCAGCGCGCTGCGGGAGCCTCCGCCGGTCAGGATTTTGGGGTCCCGGAAGCCTTCCCCCGCCACATTCAGCGCGACCTTCCCGTTAACCAGCAGCCGTGGTCCTGCCTGAAGCGCGCCGAGAATGGAACTGGAATCGAAGCGTGCCTTGAATTCACTGCCCGGAATGAGCTCAGCGAGCATATTGCGGTCGTAAGCGAAGACCGCCCGTTTGTCTCCAGAGCTGTTCTTCAGCATCTTGCCGCCGCTGATGATGTAGCCGTAAGGAGCCTTGAAGGCGCCGTCAGTATAGGCATCGAAGAACGTGCCGTTGATCGCAGCAACGGCATTGCTGCGCTTGGCGATGCTGGCAAGAGCTTCGGTCTTGCCGACGGTATTGCCGGCCAGAACGGCATCTAGCTTCACCGAAGGATGCAGCAGGGATACCGTGACCGTCTGGACGCTGAAGGAGCGTCCGCCGACCTTGTAGGTATGATGTCCGCTGATTACAGCAGGCGAGCCGCTCTTGATCAGGCTGCCGTTCTGTACAGGCAGGGTGGCTGTCTCTGCGGTTCCTGTATCCGCTCCGCTTGTCAGCGTAAGCGATCCGGCCTCCTTATTCCACTGGAGCTGTATGCCGAGTGTCTGGCTTACAAGAGACAAGGGGACGTAGGTGGTCCCGTTCTCACTGAAAGGCCGCACACTTACGGTAACGGGCTTGCCGTTGACGGAAGCCCCGGGCTTGCCTGGAGTGAAGGTAATGGAATTCTCACCGCGTGACAGCTGGATCTGGCCGCCGGAAGCGGTGAGCACAGATTGGATGCCGGCGAAGCCGTTCAGGAAGCGGAGCGGGATGAAGGAATGATTCTCCTTGTCCACATATACGGCAAGCTTGGGCTGCGGTGCCGCAGCGGCACCGGATTGCATGGCTGGAAGAAGGACGGCCAGCAGACAGAAGGCGGTAAAGAGGGTGAGCAGTTTTTTCATGATACACAAAATCTCCTTTGGATTATAGCAGGTTAATCTGCAGGTTAGGATGATTCTGGAACAGACCCCAGAATGCAGCACTTGAGCTACCATCATATAATCGTCTCCCGTTACCGTCAATGGAGCATGCATCCAGCAGCGGGTTGGTTTATAATGGGATCACATTAGAATATCTGCATATAAGGGTGGTAGCGATCATGACAAGAATAGGCTTAATCCGGCACGGCAGCACACGCTGGAATCAAGAGGGGCGGGTCCAGGGCCACACGGATAATCCTCTGGACGAGGAAGGCTTCCGGCAGGCTGGCGTGCTTGCGGAGCGGCTAAGCGGTGAAGCGTGGGATTATATCTATTCAAGCGATTTGCTGCGGGCCAGACAGACGGCGGAGACCATCGCCGGGAGATTGGGTATCCCGCTGGCCGGTCTGCTTCCGGACATCCGGGAGATGAACGGCGGATTAATTGAAGGAACCACAGAGCACGAGCGGATCGAGCGCTTCGGCAGCCAGTGGAAGACGATGGATCTGAAGCTGGAGAGTCAGGAGATGGCCCGTGAGCGTGGCGTGCGGGCGATTGAAGAGCTTGCTGCGCGCCATCCCGGCAGCAATGTGCTGGTAGTCAGCCACGGAGCTATTCTACGGAGTACGCTGGCTGGACTTGTGCCCTCCCTGGATGTAAGTGTGCTGCTGAAGAACACCTCTATCACCTGCCTGGTCAAAGAGAATGATAGCTGGAGCTGTGAATTGTACAACAGCGCGGAGCATATGGACGGATAGACGTGGATATTTTCAGAGCATTTCATTACAATAAAGCGCCGGTCCTGCCGATAATAGGCTTAGTGCTATCCGGTGGGGGGGGAGATTTATGTCCAGCATCTCCTGCCGGCGTTGTTCAGAATTTGTTCAGTCTATTCCTGTACAGTAGCGCTTGAAAGCGATAAATTCATAAATTCATTGATAGGTTGAAGGAGGGCATAAGACTAGTGGAAGAGGCCCGCAATTATATGCTGACGATTCTATCCATACTTATAGGAGTACTGACCGTATATAGCACGCTTAGACTGACAAGGGATTTCGCCAGACAACCGCAAAGAACCCGGGCGGTCCGCTCGAGCCTTGTGGTACTGGTAATTAGTGCCGGGCTTGGTTGCATGCATCTGCTGGGCAGAAGAGCCTTAACCGGCTTTACTACAGAAGGCAAAAGCCTGTTGATCTCTTTGTTCCTGTACATGCTGACACTTGCCGGTATTCTGTATCTGTTCCTGCGGATGCGCATGATCCTTGGGGAGCGTGAGCAGCTTAAGGAATTGGCATACCGGGATACGCTGACCGGCCTGCTGAATAAGAACGGAATGGATCATTTCTGGGATCATTGCAAAGTAAGCGAGCAGCTTGCGGTATTATATCTGGACCTGAACCGGTTCAAATCGATTAATGATACCCTCGGCCATCATACAGGGGATCTGTTACTGGAGGCCGTTGGAACCAGCCTGCAGCAATTCACCTGCAAGGGTAAGCGGCATATTTTTCGGGTGGGCGGAGATGAATTTGTCATTATCGCCAAACGCTACAGCCGCAAGGAGGCGGAACAGCTTGCCCTTAAGGTTCTGGAGCGCATCACCCGTACCTATAAGCTGGAGAGCCATGAATTATTCGTGTCCGCGAGTGTCGGGATCACGATAAGCCAGGGCCGGATCGATCCGAAGCAACTGCTTCAGGAGGCGGATTCGGCTATGTACAGTGCCAAGCAACTGGGAAGCGGACGTTGTGCCGTATACAAGCAGGAGGGCCGTATTCCTTCCGTGAAGCTGGTCAGCAGCTCAAGAGCACAATAAGGTGTATAAGTAGCCTGCGCCATCCTATGGACAGCGCAGCCGTGTTACATAAGTCAGACGCCTCTGGCAGCCAAAAGCCCGGCCAGAACATCCGGATGATCGGTAATGATCCCTGCTACCTCAGCATCGATTAATGCCTGCATCCGCTCGGGATCATTAACCGTCCACGGATGATAGGCAATGCCTTTCTCCGCAGCGGCATTCACGAACTCCGGCAGCACTGAGGAATGATGGGCATGGAGCGCATCCGCCTGCAAGGTAGCCGCGTAATTCCAAGGACGGTACAGTCCCTCGCCGTAGAGAATACCCGTACGGATCTCCGGTGCCAGCGACTTGCAGTAGGCCAGGGAATAATGATTGAAGCTGGAGATTACCACCCGCTCACTCATCCCCTGCTCCCGGACAGCGGCGATTACCTTCTCTTCCATGCCGGGATAGAGGAAGGTCCCGTTCTTCAGCTCTATATTCAGAATCGTCTCCCGGCCCTGCAGCAGATCCAGCAGCTCGTCCAGTGTCGGAATCCGTTCTCCAGCGAACTCAGGGCTGAACCAGGAGCCTGCGTCCACCTCCAGCATCTCACGAAGCGTCTTATCCTTCACATAACCGCTGCCTGAAGTGGTGCGGTTAAGACTCTCATCATGGATGACTACTACTGCTCCGTCACTGGTCATTTGTACGTCGGTCTCAATGCCGGTTGCACCAAGCTCCAGACCCTTGCGGAAGGCCGCCATTGTGTTCTCCGGGGCGGCTGCGGATGCGCCGCGATGCGCGAAATTAATGATGTTCATATCGGGTAGTTCCCTCCATCTCTATGATGTAATGCAGCCCGTAGTGTCCGGGCCCCTTATAGTATATTCCACATCACATCAAGAAACCCTGTCCCCTGCTCTATAAAGGACGGGTTTCTTGAATAGACAACAACTATACTACCTACAGAAAGAAGCGATATAGCTTGAAGTTTTGTCTGGAATGCGGAAAGCCTTTGGTTATGAAGGAATGCAACGGAGAAGGAGAGGTGCCCTACTGTGAAGCCTGCGCCGTCTTCAGATTCCCTGTGTTCAGCACAGCGATGAGTACAGCCGTAATGAACCGGGGACTCGATAGAATCCTGCTTATCCAGCAGTATAAGCGCAAGGATTACATTCTGCTCGCCGGGTACGTGAATAAGGGAGAGAATGCCGAAGCGGCCCTGATCCGTGAAGTGAAGGAAGAAGCGGGGCTTGAGGTGATTGCTTATGAATATATGCGCAGCCAGTATTTCGCCCCGTCTAATACATTAATGCTCAATTACATCAGTGTGGCTGACACGGAGGACCTGAGTGCCATGAGCGACGAGCTGGACCACGCAGCCTGGTTCACACTGGATGAAGCTGCGGACGCCATATTAGCAGGCAGCCTCGCGGAGAGCTTCCTGCTTACAATTATGGATAAGCTGAGACAGGGGCGGGCTCTGGAGGATTTTACAGCGGTTGTCCGGTAATTGCGAATTCTGCAGGCTGAGGCTTGCCTTATGCAGAGACGATGTCGCGTATTCTCTCATGTACCTGCTGCGCCTCCAGCAAGGCTGCGGAATATTGCAGATCTGTTTTGCGGGCCGGCAGGCGCGGCGGGAGAAAAGGAATGGATACCACAGGCGTATCTCCGCTGCTAAAATAGATTCTGAGCGTCAGCTCGCGGATCTCTTCGGCAGGACTGCCGCCCTGGACAGGCTCTGTGAAGTCATAGCTTGCGGCGGCACCTGCCCGTATTCTCGGTGCACTGGTGGTAATCCGGCTGGTCTTGCTGACCTTGCTGAACGTCAGGGCATTCTCGACAATCTCTGCTCCAACGATGGTATCGAACGTATACAGGGTGGCTGTCGTCGGCTCCGGCTTCCCCGGATGCAGCAGCCCGATGGCGAGCGCCTGGCCTTCTTCGTCCAGGGCAATCAGATGGGATTCGTCCGGAGTAATGAACCGCTGGGGGAATTTCAGGCTGAAGGCGGACAGGGCATGGGTAGCCCCGCTGTGTCCCGCAGCCCTGGGACGGGAGAGTCTGTACTGAAGAACCGCAGCCAACAGCAGGAGAGACACGCCAAGCACAGCAAACAGATACACCAGGATCATGAGCACTGAACCGCCTCCTCACAAGGTTGTGCGGGCTGCCCTTCCTGCAAACACTTCGGGCACAACCCGCTTCGTAAGCTTTGGCAAGTGAACTATTAATAGATATGCAGGAAGAGATCAGGTATGTATGACTTCAAACGGGGTACTGCAGGAATTCACAGAGGTTCCTGAGACTGCGCTGATCCAGGCCGCGTACAGACGCCCAAGACCCACAAGCAGCAGCGGCAGAAGCAGCAGCAGTACAAATCCGGTTCCGCATAGAATCCATGAGCGTTCATCTGAGGTTGTGCCGGACAGGAAGAAGAAGACCTCGGGGTCCAGCATATTCAGATCATAGGAGAATACCGATGAGCTGATTCGCTGAGCCACAGGTGACAGAAGAGCGCTGAAGGCCACCGCAGGCAGGACCAGCGCAAGCGTGAAGCCCAGAATCCCTGCGGGCAGCTGGAGGAGGCTGTACAGGATTCCCCGGTACGACTCCCTGTCACGGAGCTGGTGTCCTAATGTCCGCAGTCCTTCCCAGCGGAAGGCGGGGGCATGATCCGCTATAACAGCGGGCTTCCCGGTTCCCCGTCGGCTGTTGCCGCTGGACCAGGCTTCAACGGTTTTGTGTTCATTGGACATCATGCTGCGGCACCAGGCCAAGGTCAGGGCCAGCAGTGGCAGCCCCACCCACACAATAATCAGAGGCAGGCTCGCACTCAGACCTGTAACAGCAATGACGAAAGCAATGATTCCTTTGGGCAGGGAGAGCATTAGTAGTTTCCACGCGTGTATACTTTGTCTTATCATTCAGGGCGCTCCATTCCGGATTTCCAAATTTCAACTTCTTCAGTATAGAGGCTTCATCCCGAGAACACACTCTCCAAAAGGCGGGAAAAATCCTGGTCTCTGGTCCAGTACTGACATAGTCAGGAATCTCCCTGTTATTTACTAGGTTTATCATTATACTAAAGTAAAGCGGTTTACAAGGAATACGACCATGAAGGGGAGTGTAGCAATTTATGCTGTTAGAGGTTATAGCAACTACAGTAAATGATGCGGTCATAGCGGAGCGTTATGGTGCTGACCGGATTGAACTGGTCACTGGCATCCGGGAGGGCGGATTAACGCCCAGTCTGGGCCTGATTGAAGCGGTCCGGGAGCAGGTTAGCATTCCGGTAAGAGTGATGGTAAGGCCGCATGCACGCTCCTTCGTGTACGATGCACCCGATGTGGAGACCATGCTGCGCGATATCCGCCATATAGCCGGGGTAGGCGGGCTGTCCGTGGTGATGGGGATGCTCCGGGAGGACCGGACGATAGATGAAGAACTGCTGAGCCGGCTATTGGAGCAGACGGCGGGGATGGAGGTTACCTTCCACCGTGCGTTCGATGAGGTGCAGGACCAGCTTGAAGCTCTTGAGGTTCTTAAGCGGTATCCGCAGATTACCGATATTCTGACCTCCGGCGGGACTGCTGCTGCCAATACGCCTGGCGGTATGGTAAGACTTGCTGTACTGGAACGGCTGTCTGCCGGTTCTTCGCTCTCCATCCTGGCAGGCAGCGGCCTGAATGCCGCAGACCTGAAGGACTTCGTTACGCGGACCGGTGTCCGCCGGGTGCATTTTGGTTCGGCAGTCCGGGAGGACGGCGACCCGCTGAAGCCGGTAGACCCGGAGCGGCTCGCAGCCATCCGTACGCTTCTCAAGCCCTAGACAGGAAGAACAATCCTGAAGGTACGGATAGAATTGAATACAGATGCTGCCATCTTCAGGGCGGCATTTTTTTTGTTTATTTTGTTAATAACATATTGATAATATCAGTAAGGCCTGCTATGATGTTGTTAATAACAAATTAATAATAACAATAAGTAAATAACTATCTTCTGATTCTGAGATCTGAATTCTGCTCAGTAACCCAAGTGACTCACAATAAACCCTAGGAGGTAATGACCATGTTCGGATTCCGGTTCGTGAAATTTCAGCCCAGTGATTATGTGCTTAAGGTGAAGAATGGCAAGGTGGTGCGTGAAGGGGTCGGGCTTTCTTTTCATTATTATGCGCCGACGACTTCGGTGGTTGTGGTGCCTGTCTCCTCGATAGATGTTCCATTCATGTTCGAAGAAATTACGGCGGACTATCAGACGGTAACCGTCCAGGGACAGCTGACCTACCGGATTGCCGATTACCGCAAGACCACCCAGATCCTCAACTACACCTATAATCTCAAAAAGAACACCTATCTCTCCGACGATCCGCACAAGCTGGCTCAGCGGGTAATTAATATCGCCAAGGTCCTGACCAAGAAGCAGCTCGGGCAGCTCCCGCTGAAGGAGGCGATCCAGTCGAGTGAACGTCTGGCCAAGATGATTACCCATGAAATCGGCCAGAGTGCGGAGATTGAGAAGCTGGGCATAGAGCTGATGGGCTTGTCCATTCTGGCGATTGTACCGAATAAGGAGACGCTGCGGGCCTTGGAAGCGCAGGCCAGGGAGGAGATGCTCCGTAATGCAGATAACGCGCTCTATGAGCGGCGTAACGCTTCGATTGAACAGGAGCGGCGGGTGAAAGAGAATGAGCTGAATACGGAGATTGCCGTTCAGACGAAGAAGCGGCAGATGCGTGAGGCGCTGCTTGACTCTGACCGTTCGGCGAAGCAGAAGCAGAATGAGATGAAGGAAGAGCAGCTGATTTTTGATACGGAGCTGGAAGAGAAGAAGCAGGCGCTGATTGAGCTGGCCATAGCGAATAAGAGAGCCGAAGCGGATGCCAAGGCTTACGAGCTGACGGCGGTAATGAATTCGCTGCAAAATGTATCGCCTAACGTCCTGCAGGCGCTGACGAATGTCGGCATGAACCCGGATAAGCTGATTGCCATCGCCTTCCAGGAGCTGGCGGAGAATGCCGGGAAGATCGGCCAGCTTAACATTACGCCGGATCTGCTCCAGGGAATCATGGCCGGTTCGTATGGCGGAGGGAACAATGCGGCAAAGGGAGGCAATGAACGATGAGCAGCCGGGGATCGGAGAACAAAATTATACTGATCAAGCGGAAGACACGCCTGGAGGAGCTGGTGGTCCGCTACAATACGATCCAGCAGGCCCAGTTCTATATTGAACGGCTGGGTGCCGATTTCAGCGACTACTTAAGCGAGGATTTCCAATACCGCAAAGCGGTGGAGACCGCAGTGACCGAGCTTAGCGCCATAGGCCGGCTCCAGGTGCTGGAGCGGCAGCATGTGCCGAACTTCATCTTCGGGGCTGAGGATACCGTAGTGGTTCTGGGCCAGGACGGTCTGGTCGCCAACACGCTGAAATACCTTCAGGAGCAGCCGCTGATCGGGGTGAATCCTGATCCGCTGCGCTGGGATGGCGTGCTGCTGCCCTTCAGGGTCAAGGAGGTGCGGCAAGTGGTGAGTGAGGTGCTGCGCGCCCAGCGCCAGGTCCGTGAGGTTACCCTTGCCAAGGTGGAGCTGAATGACGGCCAGAGCCTGTACGGGGTGAACGATCTGTTCATCGGCCGCCGGACCCATGTCTCAGCCCGGTATCAGCTGGAGCTGAACGGGCAGCTGGAGCAGCAGTCCTCCAGCGGCATCATTGTCTCGACGGGCCTGGGCTCCACGGGCTGGCTCAAGAGTGTGCTTGCCGGAGCCGCAGGAATCGTCAGCCGTGCCGCACAAATGCAGCATGCAGAGGCTGAACGGACAGCCCGGGTGTCTGCGGAGATTGCCGCAGTCAGCACGGGCAGCGGGCTGGCCTGGAACCATCCTGAGCTGTATTTCACCGTGCGGGAGCCTTTTCCAAGCCGGACGACTTCAGCGGAGCTGGTATTCGGGAGAATCAGCAGCAGTCTGCCGCTGCGCATCACCTCGCAGATGCCGGAGGACGGCGTGATCTTCAGCGATGGAGTGGAGAGCGATTATCTGGAATTCAACTCCGGGGTGGAAGCGACGGTTGGACTGGCGGAGAAGACCGGCAGGCTGGTAGTCTAGACGAACACGAAGCTCGGACCGTCAACGCCGGGTACGCCAAAAGGGTTCTCTCAGCTTCCGCTGCTGCGGTCTGAGAGAACCCTTTTTACCAATATACGCTCTTACTGGAAGCTTCGTCCCTGGTTCATTGGAGCGTTATAGGAGGAGCCAGCGGACATAGGTGTCTGCATTGGCGTATGCATCGGCTGGTGGTTGATTCCGGCGTTATACCCCCCCATTCCTGTATTGTGGCTCTGACCCATTGGCTGGTTCTGTCCCATAGAATGCATGAGTCCCATCTGGTTCCCGGAATTGAAGCTTGGAATGCTTGTATGGGTATTGAAGCCGGAAGTCTGCGGGTACTGCTCCATTGATCTGACCGACTGCGAGATCTGCTGCAGCTGCTGCATCGCGGTCTGATGGCCCTGCAGCGCCTGCTGGATCATCTGAATGGCCTTGCTGTTATGCTGGCTAAGCTCCTGGAGCTTGGCGGCATCCTGCTGCTCCTGCTGAAGAAGCTGCTGGTAATTCTGCGTTCCCTGCTGGGTCTGTGCCATCAGCTGCTGAACGATTTGCTCGCATTCCCGGATCTGTGCAGATGAGTTGATATTCACTTTAATTGGCCTCCTTGAGATGGGTGTTATGGTCATGCGGGCTTATTATCTCTGATGGGACTGGCGAATATTCATGCTTCGGTGTGCAAGGAAGGCGCTACTGCCTAGAACGGTTACAATATTGCAAACGTTGCGTCACTCCGGGCGGGACGAGTTGATAAGAATAGGTACAGGCTGCTCTGCAACTATTGCGGCAAATGAACGTCTATTAGAAAAGGCAATCCAGAATCATCCATAACCCGGAGGTGGGGCAACTATGAGTCAGCGTGAACAGGCAAGCCGGTTTCAAACCTATTTTCCTAAAAGCATCGCACTAACACTGGTGTTTGTAATGCTTTTGACCGCATGCTTCACAGGATCTGCGCAAGCGGCATCGTCTTCCTCAGATCTGATCATTGTGAACAAAAAAACGAACAAACTCGCCTATTACAGCGAGGGCAAGCTGGTGAAGATTTTTCCGGTCGCTACCGGCAAAACGAAAAGCCTGACGCCTGAAGGCAGCTTCAAGATGGTGGTCAAAATCAAGAATAGACCCTACTACAAGGAGAAGATTCCCGGAGGCGATCCGGCCAATCCGCTGGGGGACCGCTGGCTGGGGCTGGAAGTAAATGATACTTACGGCACGACCTACGCCATTCACGGCAACAACAATGAATCTTCTATCGGTAAATATGTCAGCGCCGGATGCATCCGCATGCACAATGACGATATTCACTGGCTGTATCCGAAGATTGCGAAGAACACCCGGGTCATCATTACAACCTCCGGGCTTGAGATGGCGGCCATTGCCGAGAAGAACGGCTACCGTCTGGGATCTACAATGATTGCGGGAGCTTTTGTCAAGGGCGGGGAAAAGCTGCAAGTGAAGAATTCCTTCCTGCTGGAGGATTCGCGGGTGTATATTCCACTGAGTGAATCCGTGAAGCTGCTGGGCGGAAGCCTGATGCAGGAGGCGGGAACCGGAGCGCTTATCATCACAATAGGCAAGAATACAGCAGTTCACAAGCCGCTTAGCACGAAAGCCAAAGTGAACGGCAAAACAGTGGAGATGCTAGCCTCTAAAAGTGTAGACGGCCGCCTGTACATTCCGCTGGGCAGCTTAACGCCGCTGTTCGGCCTGCCGTTCACCTGGAACGCTAAAGAGGGAGCAGTGAAGCTGTAAAGCAGCAGGATACTGCTGCACCAGCCAAGGATTATCCAACCAAGATGCCGCCATACACTGCGGCCCCAGAAGCCAGCCAATCGATTATTGATGGGCTGGCTTCAATGTTTAACCGGGTGGAGTAGAGTGACAGGATACATAGAGAATAGTAATATGAGAGAGATTTGTTATATTCTTGATCTTCCAGGGGAGGGACTGAAGATTAGAGTACGGATTATAGGCGGCTGCGGGAGCGGGAAGACATATATCGCCCGGAAATTAGCTCAAAGTTACGGAATTCCGTGCTATGAAACGGATAATTTTGTCTGGGATCGCAGGGACAATACCAAGAACGCCCCGGAGGTACGGGATGCCAAGCTCGCGGAAGCTATGGAGGCGGAGTCGTGGATTATTGAGGGAGTACATTATCAGTGGGGAACAGAAAGCTTCCGGCAAGCGGATCTGATTTTCCTGATTCAGCCTAAGGCTTATGTACAGGATGCCCGGGTCATCCGCAGGTTCATGAAGACCAGGCTGGGGCTGGAGCAGGGAAATTATAAGCAGTCGTTCAAGTATCTCCGGATCATGCTGCTGGAATGGAACCGCAGCTTCAGGAGGGAGAGTATTCCTGCAATCATGGCATTAACTGAGGAGTATCAGGCTAAGCGGATCATCGTGCAGCAGAATCTTGAGATTTTGCAGCATGTGGGCAGGGTTGTGGAGGGGAAGAGTGCGCTGGAGGGGTGAAAGTATGGAGCCATGGATCGAGGAAGAACTTAATTTATACGATTTTGTAGGCTTTTGGAAAAGAGTACTGATTAATTTCATCGATTTCCTGATTCTTGTTTTTCCAACCTACTTGCTGGAGCGGATTTCCGTTTCTCTTGCAGAATCGGCAGGGTCAGCGTTCCCGCTTTTTGTACAGTTTGTACTGCTTATGGCGTTCAATGTATTTATGGTTGTCCAATACGGAGGCACGCCGGGCAGGCTGCTTTTGAGGGCAAGAATCGTTGATGAGAATGGAAGATATCCGGTGCTCAAGCAGGCTTTGATTAGGGATAGCTTTATTATTGTTAACAGCTTCCTGGCAGTGATTGTGGGTCTGAATACCGAGGCGTTGTCCTCCATCCCAAGCAGTCTCGTGAACTGGAGTCCGCTTGCGGCGGATTTGAATGCTTTTATTGGCTGGGTTGTGGTGTTGGATTGCCTATTCATCGTATTTACCCCGCGTAAGCGGGCGCTGCATGATCTGATGGCCCGTACTTATGTGGTGAACAAAACAGCGCTGGACCGTGATCAGACAGGGAAATTCATAGCATAAGGCTACGCGTATAATACCTGGATCAGGGGTCTGCGCCTGCAACCTTTGTTACAGGCGCTTCGTCATAGGGTACAGTTTAGACAAAAGAGGATGTTTCCCTTAACGAAGGAGATGGCAGCATGACTACATCAATAAGAAGAGTCGCCGGTATTCTTATCCTTGGGGCGATGCTCAGCCTTACAGCCTGTAATTCCGGCAAAACGGAACCGTCGCCTAACAATACGCCTGCGGTTACAGCGACTGCGCAGCCAGGGGATAACGCTTCATCGGCAGCAGAAGGCGCGCAGGTAAGCGAATCCGGCACAGATGAGGGCGCTGCTGCAGGGGCAGAGCCTGTAACTGCAGGCCCTGAAGCCGCCGCCGGAGCCACATCAGAGTCTACGGTCACTGAAGCCGCAGGGGCTGAGGCAGATACCGTAGCTCCCGCCACCCCGCAAGAACGGAGCAAACAGCTGAAGGAGCTGCTGGAGCTTGCCAAGCAGGGCAAGGTGCCGGGCGTTGAATATGCTGCGCATACCGGACTTATTGATGAGGTGGAAGCCGCGTGGGGAGAGCCGGACCTCAAGGAATCGGCAGGCAAAGGGATCTATTCCACCTATTCGGGCAAGCAGGTGGTAATCGGCTTCAATAAGGGCAGCAAGATTTTCGATGTGCGCTCCAGCGCCCCGGACCTGCGTAACCTGACACTGGAACAGATTGAAGAAGTACTCGGCAAGCCGGATGCTACCACCGTGAATGGCGAGCATAACATCTATATTTATCAGGCCAACAAGCAGTATCAGCTCAAATTCATCATCCCGGAATCCACAGGAACGGTAGATCATATCTCGGTGTTCTCGGAGCAGGACTCCATTAATAATATGGCAGGCTAGTCAGCTCAGAGCATCTTAGAGCACCTATGCATCCCCTTGCAGCGGCAACTGCAGGGGGATTTTTCCGTTTACAGGCATGTAATCGAAAAACCGATCACAATGGGACCACCAGAAGGCGGCACCTAGGCCAAATGTAATCGAAAACCGCTGGCGAGTGAGCCAGCCCGCCTTAACCAGTTGGGAGTACTTAAATAAAGTCAACGCATGATGTATACTTTCTCTTATGAAAGAAATCAGAAGAAATGAGGCACGGCCATGCATCTGGAGCTGAACGCAAGTGAATATAAGGTATCCGCCGGAGGATTAACGGTAGAGCTGCTGCCCAAGGAGTTCGCACTGCTGCAGTTTCTGTACCGTAACCGGGGGCGGACCTTCAGCCGCGAGCAGCTGCTGGATAAAGTGTGGCCGATGGAGTACCCGGTGGAGCGGACGGTGGACGATCATATCTACAGGCTGCGTAAGAAGCTGAGGCCGTTAGGCGGGATCGACATTAAGACGATTCGCGGCTTCGGCTACAGTCTGACCATTCCCGGCAGCCTTGCGGGCGTGGCGGTGAATCCGGCATCGCATGATTCTGGGCTGCGCGATACCATGCGTGAGGTCTTCTCGAAATTTCATGTGTACGGCCAGGGCAAATCGATACTGACTTTGGCCCGCCAGCAGGACATCCTTGGTTATGAGCTGGACCCGCATTATGCGATGGTTGTTCATTTCGTGCAGGGAGATCTGGAGTGGCTGATTCATACGGACGAGATTCCGCTGAAGGACCGGCTCTTTTACCTCAATCTGTTCTACTTCTTCATTGGCAATCCCAAGGAGAAGGTGGAGTACGCCGAACGTCTTATTGAGCGGAATTTGCTGAATCCGCCAGAGCAGCTGGAGCTGGAGATTCTGACGATGCTGGACTTGTACACCCTTTCCGGGCAGCCGGAGCTAGCGCTGGAACGCCTGAAACGTACTTACCAGGTTATCGCAGGACCCGGGTTCGAGAACTTCATACCCGTCACGATGATTACGGAGCTGTTCATCCATCTTACCGCGGGTGCTGGAGAGGAAGAGCTGGAACGGATGGATGAAGCCGTCAGCAAGATCCTGCAGGATAAGCCGTTTTTGCGCGAGATTGGCAGTTATAAGGTAGTAAAAGGACTTTGGGCACTGCGCCGGGAACAATGGGCGGAAGGGGACAAGCTGATTCAGGAGGGACTACAGGTGATGGAGATGTCCGGCTTCATTCCGCTGCGGCTCTACTCGATCTACCGGATTCACCATTTCTGCCGTATGTTCCTGGCGGGAAGCCCTTTGGACCGCAAATATGAGGAACTGTTCACTACAGGGCTTGAAGCCTGCGGCCTGACCCGGCTGGAGCAGACGCTTGAGGATCTGTTGCTGGGGCTGCTGGAAGCCCTCTGATATTTCTCTGACAATCCTCCGTTATCTTAGGATCATAGATGGATCATCTAAGATTATAGGTAACCTGGAGGAATGTGAGATGGAGCTTTCAACCAAGCAGGGAACAAGCCTGCTGCATAACAAAACGTACATGCGGGTCTATACCGCATTCGCCACCGCAAGCTTCGGCGACTGGTTCGACGCGCTGGCCATTCAGGTGCTAGTCGGCTACCGCTGGCAGGCCAGCCCGCTAATGCTGGCGCTCATTCCGGTAACGCTGGCGCTGCCGAGTATTCTGCTCGGGTCGGTTGCCGGCGCAGCCGCTGACCGGATGAACAAGCTGAAGCTGATGCGTACCTGCGACCTGCTGACCGCGCTGCTGACCCTGCTGGTGCTGTTCGCGCCGAACATGGTCTGGCTGCTGCCGCTGCTGGCACTGCGCTCTGCGCTGTCTACGCTGAATATGCCGGCCCAGCAGTCCCTGACCCGCAGTCTGGTCCGGGAGGATCAGCTGCTGCAAGCCTCGTCTATGAACGGACTGGTCAACCAGGGCTCCAAAATCGCCGGTCCCTTACTCGGAGGTTTGGCGCTCGCCTTCCTTACGCCGCAGTGGTGTATCCTGCTGAATGCACTGCTGCGCGGCTGCTCTTATCTGCTGCTGTTGTCTGTCAAGTATATCCGCCAGGATGAAGCAGACAGCAAGCATTCTGAAGCGCAGGAAGGCAAGCTGACGCTGCTCAAAATGTGGCAGGAAGGCTGGACCTTCCTGCTGCGCAGCCGGCTGCTGCTGACGGCGATGTTGTTCGGACTCACCGGAGCACTGGTCATTCAGGTAGTTGATTTTCAGTTCACCAGTCTGTTCCGGATCTTCGCACCGGAGCGCGAATCGTTGCTGGGCTGGATGGTTGCCGCCACGGGAGTAGGGGCTGTGCTAATCATTCTGATCCTGAACAAGCTGAAATCCGAAGGCGGGTATGGCTGGAAGCTGGGGACCGGGTATGTGCTGATTGGCGGGTCAATTGCGGCGCTCGGTCTGCTTCAGCCGGGGACGTCGATGCTGTGGGTGCTGCTCTTCGGGTTTGTGCTGGGGACCGGCAACGGCATGTTTATGGTTACGTTCAATTATTGCCTGCAAAAAGAAACCCCGCCGCACATGACCGGCCGCATCTTCGGCATCCAGAATACCGTACTCAGCGCGGTAATGATTGTAGCGCCTTTGCTGGGCGGTGTGCTGGTACAGTATGCGGGTCCGGCCCGTATTTTTGTCAACATCGGCTTGCTGCTGTTGATTTTAGGGGCTGCGGGGCTGCTGCTTCAGCGCCAGCTCTGGCCGGTGGCGGGGTCTGCACCGGAAGCCGCTCAGCCAGCGGTAGAGAGTAGCTAAGATGGTTAACGGATCACTAATTTCTGTATGGATGATCAGGAGGAGCTTATGACAACTTATATCTACATGGTGAGGCACGGGGACTCGCTTCGTACTGGGGTGGATGAATGGACGCGCGGCCTGTCGCCCAAGGGGGAAGAGGATGCCCTGCGGGTCACCGAATGCCTGAAGGATGAAGGGATAGATGTGATGTACAGCAGCCCGTATATCCGGGCGGTCAATACAATTGCGGATTTGGCGGATAAGCTGGAGCAGGAAATCATTCTGATCGATGATCTGCGGGAAAAGGTCTGGATGGAGGGCGAACAGCAGCTGCCGGATGAGGAACTATATCAAGTGCTACAGAAGATGTACACCGACCCGGATTACGCCCTGCCGGGCGGGGAATCGAACCGGGAATGCCAGACGCGGGCGGTGAAGGCACTGCAGGATATTCTG
Source organism: Paenibacillus sp. FSL H7-0756 (assembly GCF_038006765.1). Lineage (NCBI taxonomy): Bacteria > Bacillati > Bacillota > Bacilli > Caryophanales > Paenibacillaceae > Paenibacillus > Paenibacillus sp. FSL H7-0756. The sequence goes on from NZ_JBBOVT010000003.1 coordinate 560,799, forward strand.
CGGACCCATGCCGGGAAAAGAGTGGCCATCGGCACCCACGGCATGGTGATGTCCTTGATGCTGGGCTATTTCTCCCCTGGATATGGCCTGGACTTCCTGATGCAGACAACGAAGCCGGATATCTATGTCATGGAGTTCAAAGAGGATAAAGTATCGGTCCGGCGGATGCCTATTCAAGCAGGCTAACAGTCAGGATCATCCGGTAGGGAGGATAGAAAGATGATTCGGGGATAGTTGTATTCTATACATTTAAAAACAGCCAAAGGGAAGGATTTCCTCTTCTAACTGTTGTTTGTACAACTAAATTTGCCCGAGTGGGCGAGATCCCGGATAATGAGGCATTTTAAATGTATCAAATACAACTAAATGGTTGTTCGGCGGTAAATCAAACGATTTAGGTGTACGGAATACACTTAAGTATATAGCTTGCACCTTAATCAGGTCTGATGTTCTACTTAAGCAGAACATCAGACCTATACCTATAGCCCATAGAATCGCACCGTATTCGCCGTCAGCTTCGCTCTGGCTTCGGTAACAGAATACCCGTGCAGCGCGCCCCAGGCGGCAGCAACGTCATGGACCATAGCCGGATGGGTGGTGCGCCCGGCGAACGGTCCTTCAAACGGCCATGGGCCGTCCGTCTCTGCCATGACCAGCTCCGGCGGATAACGGCGTGCCAGGTCCTGAATCTCCGGTTCATAGAGGATATCGGGAGTGAAGGAAATGTAGTAACCCCGGCTAATCATCCGGTCAACGGTAGCAGCGGGACCCTTGAACCAGTGAAAATGAGCCTGCGTAAGGCCATGCTGTTCCAGCAGATCGCATACGGTCCACGCATCCTCATAGACAGCATGCAGTATGACCGGCTTGGCTAATTGGGCGGCCAAGCCCAGAAGTCTGCCCAGCAGGCCGAGATAGGGCTCCATCTCCCAGTCTTCACCGCGTGCGGCAGCTTCGGCGCGGGAGTAGTAGGGGAGGCCGATTTCACCAATAGCGGCCATACGGTCCGCATGGCCGGTAATCCATTTCAGCAGCACGTTCAGTTCTTCCTCCGTAGGCAGCGCCTGCTCTGGATGGAAGCCATACGCAGGCTTCACGAGGCCCGGATAGCTGGCTGCTAACTCCAGGGTTCGCTTGCTCGAAGCGAGATTCATCGAGACGGCGATCAGCGACTCGATGCCCTGCTCCGGCAGTCCCTCCAGCATGGAGGATAAAACCTTGTCCTCATATTGGTCAAGATGAATATGGGCATCAATCATTGCAAGCCTCTCCTTCCGGCAGCGGATTATTTCTCCACAATGGCTTCACCCCGTTCATGCGGCTCAAAAGCAATAGACCCCAGCTCCATCCCCGTCTTGCCTGCCTTATACTCCAGCTTCAGGGTACCGACACTCTCGGTCATGCCGACCATTAAGCTGGTATCTGCGAGCAGTTTGTTATTCTCTACTGAGTAGTAGGTCACTGCGCCAATAGCTGCTTTGCTGCCGAAATACTTAAGGCCGTCCTCAGCCCGGTCCGGGAGTCTGAGCGTCACCTTAGAGGGAACGGGTCCTGTAAGCTCAAGCTTCAGCAGGACATCAGCCTTATCCAGCGAAATACTGGAGGAGACTACAGCGGAGGCCGCTTTGTCCGCAGCAGGCACCGATATTTCCTTCCACTGTTCCGGCTTAACCACATGAACCTCCTGTGCAACCAGCGAGGTACCGGTACCCAGGGTGAACACAACCGTGATCTCCGGTTTGCCGTCCGAATCTACATCGGCGTAGAAGAGCTGAGGCGGGTGCGAGTAGTCCCTGGATACGGTCCAGTTGAAGCTTTGCTTTTTCCCGTTCACTTCAAGAATGAACCCTTTGTAGGTATTGCCGTCCTTGAGCGCAGCGTACAGCTTCACCTTGGAATTATTCTCTGCAACGGCAAGGGGAGCTGCGGGTACTCTGACGGTAGTGCTAAGACTGCCTGGGGTAACAGTAACCCGGCTTCCTCCCGGATTCAGCTCTGTAACTGCTCCCGTAAGGGAGTCCAAAGTAGCCGCCGCGATATACACACGGCCTGCCTTTAGTAACACAGGAGAGTCCAGCTCTTCCTGATATCCTCCGTCCGTTTGTGTATAAGTCACTTGCACGGAAGCGCTGCCGGGTGTAAGAATCGTCTTGTCCCAGCTTGTGGACAGGGTGAGCTGCTTGAGGGTGTTGTTCCATTGCAGCTCCATCGAATAGAACTCCAGCAGCGTGCGGGCCGGAACATACAAGATGCCGCCGGAATGGAAGGGCGCAGCATAGGGGAGAACGGCTTGTCCGTCCACAACAAGGGATAGAGGGGCAGCAGCAGAATGGGCAATATCTATAGATGAACCCGCCGCATGGCCTGCGAGGAGCAGGGCAATAGCGGCAGCGGTAATTAATTTTTTCATAAGATAACCTCCGGAGTCTGGAAATTCCAATCTCTTGTATTATAAATGAAAAACTCCGCCTGCGGGTCACGTTCTGTTAACAAAGATAAGACAAGCCTGTTACAGCCCTAGCCCATACTGTTTTGTGCCTAGCCGGCTACACCTTGACATACCTTATATAGTAGTCTTACAGGAACCTCAAGCCTCAAGCGCCTGAAGGGCAAGTGAGACCAGGGCTCTGACGGAGTCTTCGTCCAAGTTTCCTCCGGTCAGCAGCAACCGGTAAAAAATAGGGCCGTAGATCAAATCGATACAACTCCCGATATCGAGTCCCTGCTTCAGTTCCCCCCGGGCAATTCCACGTTCGAACAGCTTCCAGGCCTCCTGGCGGCGCGGGCCGAAATATCTGCTCCGGTACGCCTCCGCCAGTCCGGCATCGGACTGCCCTTCACCGATTAGCTCCGTAATGACTTTACCTTCCCGGCTGGTGAGGAACTGAGCGAGTGTTCCTGCATGAATCAGAATGTCCTCTTTGGCGGAACCGGTATCGGGGATCGGTAGTCTGGCGTTAGCAGCGTACAGATATCCGTCCATCACAACCGCCGCTTTATTCGGCCACCATTTATAGATCGTTGCCTTACTGACCTGGGCCTGCTCCGCGATCTTCTCCACGGTAACTGCGCTGAAGCCGGTCTCCAGCAATAATTCATATGAAGCGTTCAGAATAGCGTTCTTGGCCTCGGTGTTGCGCGGACGGCCTCTTTTTTTCTCCATGGTGATTCCTCCTGACAGTGCTGGTTCAACTCTAATTGGAGTATACCATAAAACTGCCTATTTACAATACTGAACGTTTAGTATATTATTTGGTCATGGTAATTAGTGAACTGGATGTTCAGTATTTAAAAAATGGAAGGTGGAGTTTCAAATGAAGGCTGGAGTTCCAGTGCAACAACAAGCAGGTTCCCCTGAAGCCGTAAAGGCTGTTCCAGGCTGGATCACTTTTCTGCTGGCCGTATCCTGCGGACTGATCGTAGCGAATCTTTATTATACCCAGACGCTGGTTGGGCCCATCGGGCAGGCGATTCATCTGTCGGCCGGAGCGACAGGGCTAATTGTTACCCTGACGCAGATCGGTTACGTAGCCGGACTGCTGTTCATTGTCCCGCTCAGCGATATTATTGAGAACCGCCGGCTGACGGTGATGTCGCTGATTCTGGTTGTGGCCGCCCTGGTGCTATCCGTCCTGGCACCGAATGCACCGCTGTTCCTGGCCGCATCCTTGCTGATCGGACTGGGCTCGGTAGCGGCGCAGGTCCTGGTGCCCTATGCCTCCTATCTGGCCACAGAGGAAGATCGCGGCCGCGTAGTAGGCAATGTAATGAGCGGACTGCTGCTGGGCATTATGTTCGCCCGCCCGGTCGCCAGCTTCATGGCCGGATTATGGGGCTGGAAATCCATCTTCATCGTTTCGGCTATCGTGACTGCGCTGCTGACGTTGTTACTATCCCGTGTTCTGCCCGCCCGGAAGCCCGCTCCCGGCTTGAGTTACGGACAATTACTCCGCTCTCTGGGCCAATTGCTCACGCACACGCCGGTACTGCGGCGCCGCGCTCTATACCAGGCCAGCCTGTTCGGCGCGTTCAGTCTGTTCTGGACGACCGTTCCCTTGCACCTGTCCAGTGAGTTTCATCTGTCGCAGCAAGGAATCGCCCTGTTTGCCCTAGCTGGGGTGGGCGGAGCTGTAGCCGCGCCGATTGCGGGACGACTGGCTGACAAGGGCTGGACCCGGTTGCTGACCGGTCTTGGCATTTCGCTTGCTGCGGTATCCTTCATTCTGGCTTATGTGCTCCGGGATGATTCCAATCTTACCCTCGGCCTGCTGGTGCTGACGGCGATTCTGCTCGATATGAGCGTGTCCGGCAATCTGGTCTTGGGACAACGGGCGATCTATTCACTGGGCAATGAGACCCGGGGGCGGCTGAACGGCTTGTTCATGGCGATTTTCTTCATTGGAGGCGCCGTAGGATCATCACTCGGGGGCTGGGCCTACGCTTACGGCGGCTGGAGTCTGACAACCCTAATCGGGCTGGCACTGCCAGTGCTGGCGCTGATCTACTTTTTGACCGGGAAGAAGGAGCAAGCTTGAGAAAAGGAGCCTTGCCGCGTTCAGCAATAATCCGCATAGCCAGTAATTCCTAAAAAAACTACAGTAGGCAGGGGAGCTTCGATCCTCTGTCTTTTTTTGTGCCTGCATATGTAATGGATTCGATAGATAGAGCGTATTAGCTCATGTAAATTACTTGGCCAAGTAGAATCTTCCTGGAAAGGAGTGCCACAAGGATGCAAGAGCGCGCATTGCTGCCTTTGATACATGATAGAGTTCCTGCTCATATAGAGACAGAGCTTGAGTTTGCAGCAGTTTTTGAAGCCTATTATAAACGGATATTCAACTATATCGCCTACCGGGTGAACTGCCGTTACACCGCAGAGGATCTGGCCAGCCAGGTGTTCGAGAAGACGCTGTCCAAGCTGCCCGGTTACTCCCCGGAGAAAGCGCCGCTTGAGGTGTGGCTGTTCGCCATTGCCCGCAACGTTGTGAATGATTATTACCGGAGCCGCGCGCGGCAGCGCTTCTTCTCACTGGACAGTATCCGGGAGCTGGTGTCTGGCAAAAAAGAGCCGGAGACGCTCATCCTCGGCAGAGAGCGCAGCGATAGGCTGCAGGTGGCGCTGGACACGCTCAGCCCGAAGGAACGTAACCTCATCGCCCTGAAGTTCGGGGCGGATCTGAAGAATACGGAGATTGCCCGGATTACCGGAATCTCGGAGAGCAATGTCGGAGTCATTCTCTATCGCAGCATGCGAAAATTGAAATCCGAAATAGGGAGTGTGGAAGAGCTATGAGCAAGAAGAAGAAGGCGGTGCAGCCGGATTTTACGGAGCAGGAGATTCAGGAGCTAGGGGGTTATCTGGCAAGCCAGGACTTCTCCAGGGAGTCCGATCCGGCGGCGGTTCTCCGCCAGGTGAGAAGCCGCTCCATTCAGAGACAACAGGAGGATGATAGTATGAAGAACAACCAACGGATCAGACGTCCGGTGATGATTGCAGCTTCCCTGCTGGTGGCAGCCGTGGTGAGCGTGTCTTTCGTGAGACCTTCTTTCGCGGAAGAAATACTGGAACGTGTGCTGAAGTCCGTCCATCTGGACAACATCGAGGTCGCTCAGATGGACGGAAGCCACCCTAAGGAGTTCCCGGCGGCCTGGAAGGGCAAGATATTTGACCAGGACGGTAATCCGGTGACCTCGTTGAACCCCATGCCTGAAGCCATCTTCAATGCAGCCGGGGAGGCCATCGTCAATTTCGACGGGGATAAGCTGATTACCCTGAGCGGGCAGGAGCAGCTTGACAAGGAAGCGTCAGAGCAGAAGTTTACCGTCAAGGAGGCAGCGAAGCTGGATCAATACGCCCTTTTCAAGGTAAAGCTGCCGGAATACCTGCCTGAGGGCTTTGCCTTTGACCACGGGGAGTTCTATAAGGATGAGGAGGGCGTAAGCGGGCAGATTGTTGAGCTGTTCTTTGGCAGCAAGGATAAGACTAAGCGAATCTGGATGCAGCTGCGCCTGGCCAATGAGGAGAATGCCTTTTCAATGGCAACTGACGACAAGGTGGAGCAGGTGAAGCTTAAGGGGACGGATGCGGTTCTGGTCGGTGGCAGAAGCCTGGACTGGGAAGCGAACGGCGTGATGTACGGCCTCAGCACCCGCGGCCTGGACCGGGCTGAGGTGCTGAAGATCGCAGAGTCGATTAACTGGTAAGCCGTTAAGCAACAGATAAGGGACAGGTACGAGCATAGATAGGCATAGGATCAATCAGAGCACCAGACTGCAACCCCGGAGCGTGGCGGGGAGTGCGGGCTGGTGCTTTTTGAAATGGTGTTTCTACTATAGAAGGGGAAATAAGAGGAACCATACATAGATTGTTAGATTCGTGGGGGACAGGAGCGGATTCGCGGCTGGAATAACACTTCTCTTCATGCTTGTCATGCCCGTCTGCATATTGAGGCCAAGTCCTTCATAGACATGTACTAATCAATGCATTCAAAACAGGTTAAGGGGATGATGTCATGCGCCGGATAACATGGGTACTCGCGATCATTATGAGCGTGGCCTTAGTATTGGCGGGGTGCGGGAAGAAGGATTCCGCCTCTGTGGTCAAGGATCTGAATCAAGTGTCTGACAAGCTGGAGAGCAAGCAGGGAGCTTATCAGGGCTCAGGCACGATGACCTTGTACACCGGGGAGCAGCCGCAGGATTACAAGGTGGAGGTATGGTATAAGAATCCATCGTATTACCGGATCAGCCTGTCGAACGTCCAGAAGGACGTGAAGCAGATTGTGCTGCGCAATGATGAGGGCGTATTCGTTCTGACCCCAAGCCTGGGCAAAAGCTTCCGCTTCCAGAGCGACTGGCCGGACAGCCAGGGTCAGGTGTATCTGTACCAGACGCTGCTGAAGGGGATTGTCTCCGACAACAACCGGCAGTTCGTGGAGGACGGGGATAATTATGTGTTCGAGGTCGCTGCCAACTATCAGAGCAGTGCGCTGGTCCGCCAGAAGATCTGGCTGAACAAAAAGACCTATGAGCCGAAGCAGGTACAGGTATCGGATTCCGAAGCCAAGGTTGTGGTGAATGTGACCTTCGACAGCTTCAAGTTCGATCCGGAATTCACAGCAGACTCCTTCGATATGCAGAAGAATATGGCAGCCGGCAGCCCTTCCGAGAACACGATGGCGGAAGTGGATCAGGATGGCAATCCGGTGGTCTCTGAAGATGGTGAACAGACCGGTGAGCCGGTTACGGCCGAGCTGGGCGACTTCGGGATCATTGAGCCGGCTTACATTCCGGCCGGTGTGAAGCTGAAGGACACCAATAAGATTGAAGGCAGCAAGGACCATGCGGTGCTGATCCGCTATGACGGCGTCTACCAGTATACGATTATGGAAGCCCGTCCGCTGGACCGTGCGGTGTCGCTGGCTCCCGGAACACTGGTCGATCTGGGCTTCACGGCAGGCCTGCTTAGCGGGGATGAGCAGCAGACGCTGACCTGGATGAGCGAAGGTGTAGAGTACCGGATTACAAGCGCAAATCTGCCAGTTCCAGAAATGATGCAAATAGCCGCTTCTATGGAGGAACAATCGGGTAAATAAAAATCAGTGGGCGGATACTGCGCAAGGTGGGAATCATTCCTCTACCCGCGGTATCCGTTTTTTGCCTACACCTGCTCACATTGACAGCGGCCTTCACGAGCATTACCATTGGCAGTAAGACTTCTGATCTGTGCGAACAAGGCAGAGATGTTTTACTACAATGTAAGAAGGTGACCTGAAGTGAAGGCAAGCTATCGGCCGACAGCAGCCGAGATTAACCTGGATGATTTGCGTGCCAACTACGAAGCTTTACGCGGCGTATTGCCGCAGGAGACCAAGTTCATGGGATGCGTCAAAGGAAATGCGTATGGACATGGAGCAGTGGAGGTGACGCGGGAGCTGGAGCGGCTTGGAGCAGATTACGTCAGTGTTGCTTTTCTGGATGAGGCATTGGAGCTGCGTCAGGCGGGAATACTACTTCCTATCCTGGTGCTGGGCTATACTTCACCGGAGGGCATTGCCGTAGCCTGGGAGAACAATATTACCGTTACACTGTTCACACCGGAGGTACTGGAAGCGGTTAGCGCCCTTCCTGCAGAGAAGGAGCACCGGCTGAAGGTACACATCAAGATTGACAGCGGAATGGGAAGACTGGGATTATTGCCGGAGGATGCGCCCGCATTCATCGCTGAGGTGCATGCGGTGGCACAGGCGGAGCTTGAAGGCATGTTCACCCATTTTGCCAGAGCAGACGAACACAATAAAAGCTATACACTAATGCAGCACCGACGTTTCATGAGCGTGGCGGAGGCGCTTCGGGACATGAACATTACCATCCCGATCATACATACGGGCAATAGCGCTACGGCCATTGATACACCTCTACTATCCATTAACATGGTGCGTGTAGGCATAAGCTTGTACGGATTCTACCCCTCGGCTGAGGTGAACCGCGAGCTGGTGGCCTTGCACCCGGTAATGACGCTGAAGACGCAGGCTGTATATGTCAAAACCCTGCCGCCTGACTCAGGCATCAGCTACGGCACCCGGTACTTCACGGCAGGCGATGAGATCATCGCTACGCTCCCCGTGGGGTACGCTGACGGATATTCCCGCATGCTAACAGGCAAAGCGGAGGTGCTAATACGCGGACGCCGCGTTCCTGTCGTCGGAACAATCTGCATGGACCAGTGTATGGTATCACTCAAATCTTTCGCTCTTGAAGCGGAACAAATCAAAGCAGGCGAAGAGGTTGTACTCATCGGCCGCCAGGGCACCGAGTCGATCACGGCAGATGAACTGGCGCTCCATTTAGGGACGATCCACTACGAAGTAATCTGTATGCTGGCTCACCGGGTACCGCGCGTGTATGTACGCCAAGGTATGTTACCCAACCTCGTCAATCCCTTGCTGCAAGCCTAATACCCTGACCAGATACCTAGTACAGGAACTGAATATAAGGAACGTACCGTGTAGAGCTTGTGACTTATAGTCTATACGAACCGCCATTTCTAGTTTATAATGGGATGCAGCATACTTGATATACTGGCGGCATATATTCCTTGTATAAAATTCCTTGTATATTGTAACACTGGAACACAAGGGCAGATAGGTTTGTGGGGGTGGAAGAGAAGGTGGCCAATTTGCAGAACACCAAAAGAATCATGATCAGCTTGCCCGATCATCTCTTGCAGGAAGTAGATGGGATCGTTCAACTGGAGAACTCTAACCGTAGTGAATTGATCAGGCAGGCCATGAAGCTGTACTTGAGCGATCGGAGGAAACGTACCATCCGCGAGTCCATGCAGCGGGGCTATATGGAAATGGCTAAGATTAATTTGACCATGGCATGCGAGGCCTTTCTCGCAGAGGAAGATGCAGACAGTACTCTTGGCCGCTTAGTAAGCGGGGTGTAACTATTGATTGTTAAACGCGGCGACGTTTTTTTTGCCGACCTTTCACCGGTTGTGGGTTCTGAGCAAGGTGGAGTAAGGCCGGTACTGATCATTCAGAACGATATTGGCAATCGTTTCAGCCCGACTGTGATTGTGGCAGCTATCACTGCCCAGATCCAGAAGGCCAAGCTGCCGACGCATGTCGAGATTGATGCAGCAGCGCATGGCTTTGACCGGGATTCCGTGATTCTGCTGGAGCAGGTTCGTACCATTGACAAGCAACGCTTAACGGATAAAATCACCCACCTGGACGATGAGACCATGAAGCTGGTGGATGATTCGCTGCAAATCAGCCTGGGGCTGATTGATTTCTGAACCCTGCGGGGATATAACATCAACCATCGTAACAAAAGGCAGGCCGGATAGATTCCGGTGCTGCCTTTTTTGGCGTTCGTCCATATATACTTATTGATATACCCGAGGATAGATGAGTATGGATGATGGGGGTTGTGTGTGGAGATAACTGCGTGTTATAATCAGACCGATCGGTCGGTCTAGAGGAGGGTTAACAATGAAGGGACGCTCAGATGGAGAAGAAACGAAGAGCCGGATTCTGGAGCATGCGACCAGTTTATTTGCGCAAAAAGGCTACGGTGCTGTAAGCATGAACGAGGTCTGCACAGCCGCGAAGGTCAGCAAGGGCAGTCTGTATCACCATTTTCCGGGCAAGGATGAATTGTTCCTGTACGTGGTGGAGGTGGATACCCTGAAGTGGCTCAAGGAGTGGGAGGAGCTGCGGAGCGGGATTAGCGGAACAGAAGCCCGTCTATACGCGCTTGGGGATCATTATGCAAAAGATATCCAGAATCCGCTGATTCATGCCCTGGAGGAATACGGAAGATCTCATACGCTGTCGGAGGAGATCCGTGAGCGCCTCTCACATATTTTCGAATCGGTGACAGAGGCCTGCCGTGTACTGCTGCAAGAGGGGATGGATTCCGGTTATTTGATCCGTGGTGATCTGGAGAACTATGTAATCACGCTCAGCGCCATGCTGGAGGGAATCAGCCGGGTCCATGAGATCACAGGGCGGACCGATACCCCGGAGACGATCAGGGCATACTACCGTGCGGGAATTAAGATCCTGCTTCAGGGGATAGGTTCCGGGAAGATGGAGTAATAAATAGAGATCATTAATGAGTTACAATCAGAGCTTATAGCAAGCCGAGAGATATACGGAGGGAAACACCAATGTCATTACTGTTAAAAAACCGGGGAGCGATGCTGCTCCTGATGTTGAATATCTTTTTGGCGTTCACGGGGATTGGGCTGGTTGTCCCTATTATGCCTACCTATATGAACGAGCTGGGCATTGGCGGAAGTGTGGTCGGACTGCTGGTGGCAGCCTTCTCGCTGACGCAGCTGCTGGTCTCGCCCTTCGCCGGAAGACTGTCGGATAAGATGGGCCGTAAAAAAATCATCGTCGGCGGTCTGGCCGTATTTGCCTTCTCGGAGCTTCTGTTCGGTCTGGCCAATGCCTCCTGGATGCTGTTCGTATCCAGAATGCTTGGCGGTATCGGTGCCGCGATGATTATGCCTGCGGTTATGGCTTATGTGGCAGACACCACTACCTCGGAGGAGCGGGCCAAGGGCATGGGCTTCATCAACGCAGCCATTACCACAGGCTTCATCATCGGGCCGGGCATCGGCGGCTATCTTGCGGAGCTGGGCATCCGCGTTCCCTTCTTCGCCGCTGCGGGAGCGGCTGCCATTGTTGCGGTTATTACCTTGCTGGTTTTGCCGGAATCGCGTTCAGCGGAGCTGCGGGAAGAAGCAAGAACGATGGAAGGGAATAGCGATAGCCTAATCATGCAGCTCATGCGCTCGTATCGCGAGCCTTATTTCTTCGGATTAATTATTGTATTCGTGTTGTCCTTCGGACTGGCCAACTATGAGACGGTATTCGGACTGTTCGTAGATCATAAATTCGCGTTCACCCCTAAGGATATTGCGTTTGTCCTGACGTTCGGCTCTATTGCCGGGGCGGTGGTGCAGATTACCGCATTCAGCTGGATTCTGAACAAATTCGGAGAGAGCCGGGTCATTTCCGCCTGTCTGATGATCGCGGGCCTGTCGATTCTCCTGACGCTGTTCGTGCATGGCTTCGTGGCGATTGTATCTGTGACCTTTGTTGTTTTTCTGGCTATGGATATTCTTCGCCCGGCGGTCGGCACCCAGCTGTCCAAGATGGCAGATGATTCGCAGCAGGGCCTGGTGATGGGAATGAACTCCGCGTATACGAGCCTTGGCAATATTGCCGGCCCGATTGTGGCGGGTGTCCTGTTCGACCTGGATATTAATTTCCCTTATGCGGTGGCTGCGCTCGTCTTGTTCATCAGCTTCATACTGTCGGTAGGCTATGCCCGGCGGAGAAGAAGCAAGCAGGTTACTGCGGTGCGCTAGCACATCATCATATTTCATTTGAACAAAAGTATGCGGAAAACCGAATACAATCGCAATGCGCTAGTGCGAAGGTAATTTGTCAAATATATGCGGAAAATCGGTTTCGTCTTACTGATCAGGTTCACGAATTTAAACCTGATGCTATACTAGCATGATGGCGGCTGCGCTATCCCTGAGGGGACGGTGCGGCCGCTTCTTCTTTTGTATGGGGCAAACTTTGGTCCTGCGGCAAACTGTGATAGTATTTCAATAGAGAGCTATGAACTCAGACTGTGTATAGAAAGAGGGATCTACTTGAGCGTTGATACGAATCAGGCGGTGAAGGCGGCGGAAGATGCCGCTGCCCGTCAGGAGCAGGAACTGATACTTGCAGCGATTGCGAAGGAGCTGAGCATCAGTCTGAAGCAGGTAAGAACTACGGTGGGGCTGCTCGATGAGGGCAACACCATTCCGTTCATCGCCAGATACCGCAAGGAAATGACCGGGGAGCTGGACGAGAACGTCCTCCGCGATGTCGAAGAACGGCTCGGATATCTGCGTAACCTCGGCGACCGTAAGAAGGATGTGATCCGCAGCATCGAGGAGCAGGGCAAGCTTACTCCTGAGCTGCAGGCGAGTATCATGAAAGCTGTGAAGCTGCAGGAAGTGGAGGATCTGTACCGTCCGTTCAAGCAGAAGCGCAAGACACGGGCCAGTGTCGCCAAGGAGCGGGGACTCGAACCGCTGGCGGATTGGGTCATGGAGCAGAGGCGCCAAGGAGTTCCGCTGGAAGAGGCTGCGAAGTATATCGATGCGGACAAGGGCGTAGAGAGTGCCGAGCTGGCGCTGCAAGGGGCGATGGACATCATTGCCGAGAATATTGCCGATGATCCGGCTATCCGTTCCTGGGTGCGCCAGTATACAGCGAGTCAGGGGATTCTGGTCTCCGAGGCCAAGGATGCCCAGCAGGAAAGTGTATACGAGAATTATTATGCATACCGGGAGCCTGTGCACCGGATGCCGCCGCACCGTATTCTCGCGATCAACCGCGGGGAGCGGGAGAATATCCTCAAGGTCGGCATCGAGGTGGTGCCGGACAAGATTCATGCGTTCATTATCCGCAAGCTGGTGAAGGGGCCTTCTCCGGTCAAGGAGCTGCTGGAGGCAGTGACCGAGGATGCCTACAAGCGGCTGATTGCGCCTTCCGTTGAGCGCGAGGTGCGCGGGGAGATGACAGAGAAGGGGGAGACGCAGGCGATCTCCATCTTCTCAGGTAATCTGCGCAGCCTGCTGCTGCAGCCGCCGGTGAAGGGACGCCATGTTCTGGGCGTCGACCCGGCCTACCGCACCGGCTGCAAGCTGGCCGTCGTGGACGATACCGGCAAGCTGCTGGAGGTGGCGGTCACGTATCCGACGCCGCCGAACAACAAGAAGCGCGAGGCGGCGGCCAAGTTCAAGGAGCTGATCGCCAAATATGGCATCCAGCTCATTGTAATCGGCAACGGCACCGGCTCGCGGGAGACGGAGCAGTTCACGGCCGAGGTGATTGCCGAGGTCGGCGACCCTGAGCTGGCCTACCTGATCGTTAACGAGGCAGGGGCCAGTGTGTATTCGGCCTCCAAGCTGGCGCAGGAGGAGTTCCCGGATCTGGATGTGGCGGAGCGCAGCGCCGCCTCCATCGCCCGCCGCGTGCAGGACCCGCTCGCGGAGCTGGTCAAGATCGATCCGAAGGCCATCGGTGTCGGGCAGTACCAGCATGATGTGTCGCAGAAGCATCTGGAAGAGAGCCTGAGGGGCGTCGTGGAGTCGGCGGTTAACCATGTCGGTGTCGACGTGAATACCGCTTCGGCCTCGCTGCTCTCCTATGTGGCAGGAGTGAATACGACGATTGCCAAGAATATTGTGAAGTTCCGCGAGGAGAACGGCAAGTTCACTACGCGTAAGGCACTGCAGAAGGTGCCGCGCCTGGGCGCGAAATCCTACGAGCAGTGCATCGGCTTCCTGCGTATCCCCGGAGGGGACAATACGCTGGACCGCACGCCGATCCACCCGGAGTCTTACGCGGTGGTGGATAAGTTGTTCCGCGAGCTGGGGCTGGATGTGAAGCAGCTCGGCAGCAAGGAGGTTGCAGAGCAGCTAAGCGCTCAGGATGCGGAAGAGCTGGCGGTGAAGCTGGAAGTGGGCGTGCCTACGCTGCGCGACATCCTGGAGAGTCTTCAGCGTCCGGGCCGCGACCCGCGTGAGGAGCTGCCACTGCCTATCTTCCGCAAGGATGTGCTGAAGATGGAAGACCTGCTGCCCGGCATGGAGATGCAGGGCACGGTACGCAACGTAATCGACTTCGGAGCCTTCGTCGATATCGGGATCAAGAACGACGGGCTGGTTCATATCTCCCAGCTTAGCGGCAGCTATGTGAAGCACCCGATGGATGTGGTCTCCGTCGGCGACAATGTCACCGTATGGGTACTCGGCGTGGATGTGAAGAAGGGCCGCGTCAGCCTGACGATGCGCCAGCCGCGCGAGGCGGCGGGCAGCGGGGAGTAGAAGTAGAGACTTTACGGACTCAGCGGACCTTATTTGGCTGAAATCGGCGTTTTGCGGACCGTTGTGGACTCAGGAGCCGTTAATGCAGGCTTCGAAGCCTGTAAGTAGGTCTCACAGCCTCATTAGCGTCTTCTGAGTCCGTTTAGGGTGACAAAAGGGGCTTTTCAAGCAAATAACGGCCTCCTGGTCCGCAAAGACCGGAGGCTCAAAAATCAAGCTGTGCTTTCCTTCAGCAGGATGGCACAGTTTTTTTGCGAAATGGAGCTGATATGGCAGCGCTTGGGGCGGTGTACGAGCACAAAGAGCGCACCAGACCGGATATCCGGCGGTGCGCTCTTTGTGATGCATCTAGTTAGGCGGAGGCTGCTACTTTGTGACTCTGGAAGCAGCCGAGGTTGCCGAGCCAGGTGCAGCTTGTGCTACTGCGGTATAGCCTTCCGGCAGATAGGTGACGGCGGTGCCTGCCGAGATGACCTGGGGGTTCATGGAACCGGGCTTCGGTGAGGTTACCTTGAAGTAGATCACTGCGGTTTTGTCAGCGCCGAACTCAATCCGCTCAATGACCAGGCCATATCCCGGGTTCGGCAGATTGGATACGGTCACCGTAGCTTTGTTGACACCAGCGGCGGCTTTGTCCAGTGTAACAGCGGCATCATAGGTGCTTGACGGAGCTGAAATGTTCTCATCCATCATAATCACTTCCTTCACGAATTTGGCGGCATCGTAGACCAGGACGGCAGCTTCTGCACGGGTCACCGGCTCGTTCGGACGGAAGGTATTGTTCTTCTCCAGCATGACCAGTCCGGTGTTGATCAGAATCTGCAGACTGTTCATCTCCGCAGCGGATAGCTTGCCGCCGTCCGTAATGTTGGCATACATCTCCGTATACGCGAAGTCCCCTTTGTTCTGAAGCGCCTGAAGCAGCAATTGTGCGAACTGGACCCGTGTCATCACAGCATTAGGGTCAATAGACCGCTCCAGCGGCAAGCCGCTTTCTTTGGCCTTCAGGAATGCGGAGGCATACCAGGCGGTGTTTTTTACATTGTCAAAATAATCGCTGGCCTTCTTGCCGGAGGGGAGCTGCGGAGCAAGCTTCAGGCCGCTTACCATGAACTGCACGCCTTGCGCATACGTAAGGCTGGACTTTGGCGCGAACTTGTCGCTGGTCACTCCGTTAAGGATGCCCTCCTGATGAAGGGCATTGATTTTGGCTTCGGCCGCATGGCCCTTCAGATCCGAGAAAGCGGAAGCCGGTGACCCGATAGCTAAGGTTGCCGCCAGAATGCTGCAAGCCAGCGAGATTTTGGCCGTGTGCATCCGGGTTAATGTATTCTTCATTATACCTCACCTCTTATCCTCATAGATGGGATTCAGGAGCAAAAGGTTGCAGCCAATCACTCCATAGCTGGAATTATTATTCTCTATCCCGCCAGCGGTGATTCCCCGTTGTCCAAAACAATTCATCATGTGTCAATTTTCACCTACCGGAAGTCGAATCTTCGCCTGAATTCAGCTGCTATTGCAGTCAAAAAGGTCAATATACGATGATTAAAAGGTAATATACGGTGAGACAGGGTGCAGAAGAAAAATTATAATAATGATAACGCTTTCGTGAATATGGCGACGAAGGAATGGCTTGTATTACCGATCATTTATGAATTCCTACTAAGGGGGTAAGTCAAATGAGAAAAAAGAGTATTCTAGCCTTGGTGCTGGCAGGCTGTCTGGCAGGACTATCACTCGCAGGCTGCAGCAGTAAGGGGAACAGCTCAGATGTGGGGAATGACAGCAGCAACACGCCGGAGGGGAAAACAAAGCTGAAGGCGATTATCGTGAAGCATTCACTGACCAAAGATGTCACGCAAATGAAATGGCTCGCTGAAATAGAGGAGAAGGCGAATGTCGAAATTGAATGGCAGCAAATCTCTGCGGACTGGGATCAGAAGAAGAGTGCCCTGTTTGCCAGCGGCGAAATCCCGGATCTGCTGTTCAATGCGACCTCAAATTCCGATTTTGTGCAATTCAACGGATTATTCGAGGATCTGGGTCCGTTGATTGAGAAGGACGCTCCTAATATTCAAAAGATGTTCAGCGAGCACCCGGAATTGAAAACGCTTGCTACACAGATTGACGGGAAGCTCTACGGCACTCCGCGTTATAAGGGCATCTGGCCCGGCTCCACTGCCTCGATGTTCATTAACAAAACCTGGCTCGACAATCTCGGCCTTCAGGTGCCTACGACCTGGGATGAGCTAGAAACTGTGCTGCTTGCCTTCCGCGATGGCGACCCGAATCAGAATGGGGACAAGACGGATGAGATTCCGATGGACTTCAACCCGATTGGCTGGGACTTCACGCCGAAGCTGCTGCTGGGCAGCCTGGGGCTGCCTCTGTCCAACGGAGCGAGCGACGGCTATTTTACAGAAGGGGCACAGGTTAAGAATTTCTATGTAGATGAACGGTTCAAGACGCTCATGCAATTCCTGCAGAAGCTGTACAGCCAGAATCTGATCAGCAAGGAAGTGGTCACGCAGGATTACTCCAAATATCAGTCCGTTGCCCGCGGGAATGGAACTACGGCTAAGGTCGGATTCACCTGGGGCTGGGAGACAGGGGACCGCTTCGGCAACGAGTTGAAGGATCAATATGTTACCCTGCCGCAGCTGAAGCAGCATGCAGATTCTACGAATGAGCTGTACTGGAGCAATGACTACTACTACCAGAATTACGGCTCTAATGCGGTGTCGGTCAGTGCCCGCTCCAAGAATAAGGAAGCTGCGATGCGGTTCATTGATGCTTTTTATGAGCCGGTTGTCAGCTTGCAGGTTCTGTTCGGCGGGATGAATGACACGGATAAGGGAATCAAGGATAACGGGGATGGCACGTATGCGATTCTTCCTCCGGCGGATGCATCCCTCGACCCGGGCTCGTGGAAATGGACGAATTCGTTCGCCGATAACGGCCCGATGTACATTGCTGATGCACTGAAGGACAAGGTGACGCTTGGGTCCGATATGCAGAATGTGCTGAAGGAGAAGGCCGTCTATGATGAGCTGCTGAACAAGGCGGACGAGAAGAGCAATGTCTATCCGCAGAACTTCATGAAATACAGCACGGAGGACACTAACACCCTGGCCATGAATCAGGCGAACGTCAATAATATCACGGATCAAAAGTGGGCGAACTGGCTGACCACCAAGGTTGACATTGAGAAGGAGTGGGCGGCGTATGTAGCCTCAGTCAATAGCTCCGGTCTTGAGCAGAACCTGCAAATCCGCCAAAAGGCTTATGACGAATACCTCTCGACCTTGAAATAGTGGACTCGAATGGAAGGGGCGCTCCCAAATGAAACCAGCACAGACCACGGTGCCGCATCAGACGCTGCGCGGGAACGGATGGCTTCGTAAGCAGGCGGGGCATTATCAGCTATGGCTGATGGTGCTTCCTGCGGTCATTTATATCGCCATTTTCTGTTATGGTCCGATGTACGGTATCCAGCTTGCTTTTCGTGAATTTGATTTCAGCAAAGGACTGACGGGCGGGGAATGGGCCGGACTCAAATATTTCGAGCAGTACTTCAACAGCCCGATGTTCTGGCCTACGCTGCGAAATACGTTTATTATTGCCTTTTTCTCCATCCTGCTGGGCTTCCCGATGCCGATCCTGCTGGCGCTGGTGGTCAACTCGATCCGCAGTAACAGACGCAAGCGTATCCTGCAGACTACGGTGTATATGCCTTACTTCATTTCCACCGTTGTACTGGTCGCACTATTGCAGATTATGCTGTCTCCTACCACCGGTCTGATTGACGGCTTCCTGAAGGCGCTGCACCTGATCCCTGCGGATACGAATCTCATTGGTGACCCCGGCGCCTTCGTCCCGGTGTATGTCATCTCTGCCATCTGGCAGGCCTGCGGCTGGAACAGCATTATCTTCATCGCCGCCCTGTCCTCGGTGGATGCGCAGCAATATGACGCCGCCCGGATTGACGGGGCAAACCGCTGGCAGACTGTATGGCATGTCGAGATTCCGGCGATCCTGCCGACCATTATTATTTTATTGATTATGAATATGGGCAGCATACTCAGTGTAGGCTTCGAGAAGACTTTTCTGATGCAAAATAGTCTCAACAAGCCTGTCTCGGAGGTCATCTCCACGTATGTCTTCAACGTGGGCGTGAAATCCAACCAGTTCAGCTTCGGTTCAGCAGTCGGACTATTCAATACCCTGATCAACTTCACGTTCCTGATGCTGGCGAATGCACTGGCCAAAAAAACTTCAAAAATCAGTCTGATGTAAGGAGGAAATGGGATGTCAAACAGTCAAGCCGCTCATTCGCAAAAGATACAGCATTCGGGCGGTATCGCAGACAGGCTGTATACGCTGGTGGTTGCGGTTATAAGCATCGCAGCGTTCATTATGGTCGCGTACCCGCTGTATTTCATCATCATAGCTTCCGTCAGCAATTCTACCATGGTGAATCAGGGGCAGGTTATTCTATGGCCCAAGGACATTAACCTGTACGGCTATGAGCAGATATTCAAGGACACCCGGATCTGGCAGGGGTATAAAAATACAATTATCTACACGGTGCTGGGCACGCTGCTCAATCTGCTGGTCACGCTCCCTGCGGCGTATGCCTTGTCCCAGCGGAAATTCCGGGCACGCAGGTTCATTATGCCGCTGTTCGTGATCACGATGTATTTTGGCGGGGGAATGATTCCCACCTATCTGCTGATCCGTGACCTGAATCTGCTGAATACGCCTTGGGTAATGATTGTGAACGGCGCCATTAGTGTATACAATCTGATTATTACAAGGACCTTCTTCGAGACCGCTATACCGGAGGAGCTGCAAGAAGCGGCTACCCTGGATGGCTGCTCGCATTTCCGCTACTTCATCTCGGTGGTGGTTCCGCTGTCCAAGGCGGTGATCTCCGTCATCACGCTCTACTATGTGGTGGGTCACTGGAACGACTTCTTCAACGCTCTGCTCTATATCAATACGGATAGCTTACAGCCGCTGCAGATCGTCCTGCGCAATATTCTGTTATCCAATCAGGCGTTTGCGGGCGGAGCCGGATCAGGTGCCGGGGCCGGTGCGGGCAGCTATGCCCAGCAGTTCGCGGATCAGATCAAATATGCGGTCATTATCGTATCGACGGTGCCGGTGCTGATTATCTATCCGTTTATCCAGAAGTACTTCGAGAAGGGTGTAATGATCGGTGCAGTGAAGGGCTGAGTGCATAGCTGACGCTGCGGCAGTATCCGGTGGGCCGGGAGGGAGGGAACCTCAGTGAAAAAAAGTCTTGAACTGCTCGATTCCATCGGCGAACCCGTATCTCAGGATATGAAGGAAAAGCTTATTCATGGCAGCAGACAATTCCGTATGAGCGTGCATGTAACCAAGGTAGCTAAGGTGAATAATCTGGTGCTGTACTCCCACTGGCATGAGGAGCTGGAGCTGCTGTTCATGATTAAGGGTACGGCCAAGTTCCATGTGGGACAGGAGAAGCTGGTCGTCCAGAGCGGAGAGGCGGTCTTCATTCAGCCCAATATGCTGCATTCGGCGATCCGCGTGGATCAGGAGGAGATTATTTTCTGCGCGGTGCTGGTGCACTTCAATTTCCTCTCCAGCCTGGAGAGAGACAAGATTCAGCAGCAGTTTGTATCCCCGCTCTTCCTCGACAACCGGCGTTATCCGCTGCTGATCGGGCGGGAGCTGGAGGAGAAGCTGCGGCTTATCCCACTGCTGGAGGAGGTGCGTGATCTCTATCAGCAGGAGTCGCACGGCTATGAGATGCTGATTAAGGCCAGGCTGTTCGAGGTGCTGTATCGGCTGGAAAAGTGTGCGGCTGAGCATCCGCGGGCAGGACTGCCGGGGCAGTCCCGGGGCGGCAACAGCTCGATGCTGGCCAAAAAAACGCTAGCCTACGTCCAGCAGAACTACAGCAAGCGGATCACGCTCTCCGATATGGCTCAACAGGTCAATATGAGCCCGTCGTACTTTTGCCGCTTCATGAAGAAGCAGTTCGACCTGTCGCCGATGGACTTCCTGAACGAATACCGGATCTCGGAGGCGGTCAGCCTGCTGGAGACCACGGATAAGAAGATCATGGAGATCTCCGGCATAACCGGCTTCAGCAATGTGAACCGGTTCACGGAGATGTTCAAGAAGACCTACGGCTGCCGGCCAATGGATTACCGGAACCGGCTGCGGCAGAGTAAGTAGGCGTACAACAAGAAGAAGCTGTGCCAAAAGCCATGAAAAGGCTCCTTGGGACAGCTCTTTATTGCGGAGTAGGATCAACGTGGGCACTTGGGTGGACGCTCCGCGAACGAAACGTTGTTCCAATCGCTGTGCTCTCCAGATTTTTTTCATTCCCCTATTCGGTGAAAATCCGGAGACCAAGGCGACCGCTGACGCTTTTACACAATCGTTCCGTTCTCTCCACTGTTTAAGCGGTATACGAAATACCCAACCCTAATAGACAGAAAGCAGCGATTCTCCAATAACGGAAGAATCGCTGCTTTTGTAAAGTTTTTGAGGGATTTATCTACCTCTAGATAGAGAGTACGTAGAAAATCTTACTTCGCTGGAGCCGATGGCTCAAGCCAGCGCGAATCCATTACAGGCTCAGCGGTTGCGGTGTAGCCTTCAGGCAGGTAAGTGGATACCGTGCCTTTGGTAATGACTTGCGGATACATTTTATCCGGGTCAGGCAGGGTTACCTTGAAATAAATTACGGCTTTGGTGGCGCTGGTGAATTCGATACGCTCTACTGTCAGGCCGTAACCGGGGTTAGGCAGATTGTCAACGGTGATGGTGGCTTTGTTGACGCCTTCCGCGGCTTTGTCCAGGACTACATCGGAGACGTAATTGTTAGCCGGAACCGGCTCCGGCTCAGAAGGCTCATTGCCCGGATTGTTCGGCGTAATCACCCGGTCGGCGAATTCAGCGGCATCATGGATCATGACAGCGGCTTCAGCGCGGGTAATCGCATCGGACGGACGGAATTTTCCGTTATCCAGTGTGAGCACCTTCGTATTCAGCAGCACCTGCAGGCTGTAATTCACCTCTGGAGTAAGCTTATCGCCATCCTCAATCATGAAGAACATTTTAGTTACAGGGAAATTACCCTTGCTCTGCAAGGCTTGGGTCAACAGATGGGCGAATTCTGCCCGGGTCATCGGTGCATTCGGGTTGATATCCTTTGCCAGTGTCAGGCCACTCTGCTTCGCAAGGGCGAAGGAGGAGGCGTACCAGGCATTATCTTTTACATTGTCAAAAAGCTGGCTGGCCTTAGTACTGCTGTCGGAACCGGCTTTCGGTGCAAGCGCCAACCCTTTTACAAGAAACTGAACGGCTTGCGCATTCGTCACTTTGGCATTGGGGGCAAACAGGTCGTTCGTAATTCCGTTAATTACACCAGTGCTATGCAGTGCATTGATCTTGGTTTCGGCTGGATTTCCCTTGAGGTCCGAAAAGGCAAATGCGGACGCTCCGAAGGATAAACTGGCAGCCAGGATTCCGCACGCGATGCTCATTTTTTTTGCGTGCTTCGTTAGATTAGTTGGTTTCATTGTGCATCACCTCTATATACTCAGATGGTTCTTTACGGCGAAAAGTTGCAGTTGTCCGAAAAATAATATTTAAAAACTTAGGACAACGGGATAAACCGGGTGGACCACAGGTACAATTTATTTTGCGGATCGGTAAATCCTCTTTTATTCTGATCCAGGGCTGCGATTCTCTTCATCTCTTCATCGGACAGGGAGAAATCAAACAGCTCCAGATTCTGTTTCAGCCTTGCAGGTGTAACCGACTTCGGAATCACAGCGATACCCCGCTCAAGGTTCCACCTCAAGATAACTTGCGCCGCTGTCTTATCATATTTGGCTGCCATTTCGGTGAGTACAGGGTGGGCAAGCATCTCCTGGCTACCGTGTCCAAAAGGGCTCCACGCGACATGCTGGATACCGTGTCCCCTCATATAGTCATGAAGCGGCCCTTGCTGGAGCAGCAGGTTCGTCTGGATTTGATTCACTGCGGGGACAATCGTCCCCTGCTTCATGACCTTGTCCAGATGCTCCGGCTCAAAATTGGACACCCCGATCGCCCGGATCTTGCCCTCCTTGTATAAAGACTCCATGATCTGCCAGCTTTCCAGATAGTGCTTGGCCGGCCAGTGGATCAGGTAGAGATCGACATAATCCGTTTGGAGCTTCTGCAAGCTTTCTTCAAAAGCTTTACGGGTCTTTCGCCCCAGGTCCGTGCTCCATACTTTGGTCGTAATAAAGAGCTCGCTTCGATTGACGCCCGATTTCTGAATAGCCCTGGCGATCAGCTCCTCGTTGCGGTAAGCTGCTGCCGTGTCCAGATGCCGGTACCCGCTGCGGAGCGCCCATACTAAAGCGTCTTCATGATTGTCTTTGATGTTATACACACCGAGACCCACCTTCGGCATCTGGACTCCGTTATTCAAAACGAAATGTTCCATTTCGCATCTTCCTTTCCTTCTAAGTTCAGATAACAATCCCTCTTGGTGAACGATTATAGCATAAGAAGGCAACGAATCATCATTGGGAAAGAAAATCGAGACGGATGTACTTCGTAGGATTTTGAAGGGGAAATATAGTTCTGCAGACGGCTGATTGTATTTCCTGCAATAGAAAACTCATATTTGACCGTGAAATGTGATTCTATTGTATTTCGTACAGTAGAATATTGCATTTTGGGCGAAAGATGGCCTTTGTTCAACATTCTGTTGTCTCAAATACAATAGAATCTATTTGGAAGCCTTTTTTACAGCATTCTATTGTACAAACTACAGTTGCTACCGTTCCAGCGTAGTCGCATGCTGATGGTACGGTGCCGCCATTATGTTACCAGCGATATGCTCAAGTGTATTCTGTACAACTAAATCGTCCACTGTAGCGTCTAATTTCCATTTAGTTGTAAAACATACACTTAAGTAAAAAAGAAGCGGAGGGGAAGTTTGGAACTGGATTATCACACAATGCCAAACTTTTAAATTGTTCATTTTTCGAATAAGAAACTATGATATTTTTCCTTTTTAATCCCATAAAATACTATATTATAGGAAATGTAATCTTGGGGAAACAAGCTTATTTGAGAAGAATGGGATTGGAGAGAAGTTCATGCGTGTTGCGCTGGTGTGTTGTGCAGATTCCACAGAGCCTTGTGAGGATTGCAGGTTTAAGAGTGTTCATTCTTTTTTTGCACAGGTGTACGGTTGTAAGGTATTACATTTCAAGGAGCTTGAGGCGCTGGTCGATATTGTGAAGGAAGGTCTCCGGCTCGATGGTGTGGTGATCAGCACCCCTAACTTCAACCCGGGCTTCATTCACACGATGCAGTACCTGCAGGAGATGCTTACGCTGAGAATATTCTTCATTGTAGAGGAGATCAGCGCGCACGGTACCCCTGTCCCCTTTCCTTCCAATCATATGTACATCAGCAGCTTTGAGCGTTACGGCTTCCAGGAGGAATTGTTCAGCCGGTTGCGCTGCTGGTTCGACGAAGGACTGGGCCTCCCCGCACACCACACCAGACACATCAAGGATATCGCCCTTCATCTGCACTCCAAATCCCTGAAGGTCGGAGAATTCGTCATTGAGCTTACCTGTAAAGAGTTCGAACTCCTGGAGCTGCTGCTGGAATGCCAAGGCCAGTACATCCCCACCGAGCAGATTCTGCACCAGCTGTGGGACAGGTATACCTCCCCTGAGATTGTGAGGCAGTACGTATACAAGCTGAGGCACAAAATCGAGATCATCTCCGGACGAAGCGACATCATCCTGTTTCGCCGGGGGATCGGATATTCGGTGAACCCATTGATCTGACAGAATTCTGTCAGGTCTTTTTTTATAACTGTAAATTAACGCAAGCTTAACAGCCGGGTTATGTCCCCTTCCGGGCTTAGGCGTTACGATGTCATTAATACGAATGGGGAGGCAGATGAAGTGGCAACGATTCAGAACAGTATCTGGATTCATGCAGACCGGATCACCGTATTTGAGCGGACGAATGATATTGCGCACTGGACAGATTTATTCACGGAATACAAGGAGACGCGGGTGCTGGAGCAAGGGGACGCCTACATCCGGTTTGAGCTGACGACACATCCCGAGGGGAACCGGCCTTCGCGCACATGGGAATCGGAACGCTGGCTGGACCGGCCGAACTTCCGGATTACGGCCAGACGCCTTGCGCCGCTGCTGCCGTTCAAGCATATGAATCTGGAATGGCTCTATGAGGAGAAGGACGAAGGGACATACATGACTTGGATTCAGGAATTCGAGGTAGATCCGGCAAGCGGGCTGACCGGGGAGCAGGTGGAAGCGCATCTGAACCGCACGACCAAGGAGCAGATGGCAGCGATCAAGCATAATATCGAGAAGCAAACGGTTCGGAGCTGAGGGCTTACATGGAGAAGGTAACGGGTAGAAGAGTCGTAATCACCGGAATGGGGCTGCTTACCCCGCTGGGGAATACGCCGGAGCAGTTCTGGAGGAACAGCCTGCAGGGCAAGGTAGGATATGACCGCTTGCAGGGCTATGAGCATATAGCGTTAAAAAGCCGTGTTACCGGCACAATACCGCAGTTCGAGCATTTGGGCCGGACAGCCGATGAAGCGCAGCGGGCAGGCATGGGGCGGCCGGGTATTCTGGCGGTCAACGCCGCGAGAAGGGCGGTTGCCGATGCGGGGATTGTGTTCACGAAGGAGCTGCGGGAGCGTTCCGGGGTCTGCATCGCCAATGCGATTGCCGATACCCCGTTCTCGGAGCAAACCTTCCTGCGGATGACGGAGGGCGGGCAGGGGCCGATTGATCATGGACTCTGTCAGGAGGATTTGTACCGCAAGGGCATGTTTTCTTATATTGCCTTCGAAGTGGCGCATGAGTTCGGACTTCAGGGGGAGGCGCTGGTCATGTCTACGGGCTGCACGGGCGGCATTGATGCGGCCGGTTATGGATATGAGTCGATTACAGCCGGGGAACATGACGTAATGATCTGCGGCGCAGCGGAAGCACCGGTCAGCTCCATGACCATTTCCTCCTTCGATGCCATTGGTGCGTTGACCTCTAAGTTCAACGATGATCCGCAGCGGGCTTCGCGGCCGTTTGAGAAGAACCGCAGCGGCTTTGTTCTCAGTGAGGGCTGTGCTGTTGTGGTGCTGGAGGAGCTGGAGCATGCGCTCCGGCGGCAGGCGCCGATCTATGGCGAGGTGACCGGATTCGCAAGTACGAATAACGCTTTTCATATGACCGATCTGCCGCAGGACGGGGAGGCGCTTAGTCTGACGATGAACGAGGCGCTGGGCCACGCGGGCCTGACAGCGGAGGACATTCAATATATCAACGCGCATGGAAGCTCGACTCCGCAGAATGATGCTTTTGAGACCGCCGCTTATAAAAGAACGTTCGGAGAGCTCGCCTACTCCATCCCGATCAGCTCCACGAAATCGATGGTAGGCCATCCGCTCTCAGCAGCGAGTGCCATTGAGATTGTACACTGCCTGCTGGCCTTGAACGAGGGATATATCCCGCCAACCGCGAATCTGGACGAGCCGGACCCGGCCTGTGATTTGAACTATGTACCGAAGCATGCGATACAGCGCGACCTGTACCATATTCTGACCAATGCCAGCGGATTCTCCGGCATTCACTCCGCCATGATCCTGGCAGCGAACGAATACAGTAATCAGGCGGGCAAGCTTCAGACTGAACAATGGATGTGCAGCCTATGAAGAATACAGTATTCGTAACCGGAGTAGGAATGGTGGGGCCGTGCGGGAATAGTGCCGGGGCCTTCTGGGAGGGACTCCTGAGCGGCCGCAATTATATGACTCCGCTCCAGCTTGAGCATACAACCGGAGCGGCCCCTCCCTTCGCGGGACAAGTCAGCGGGATGGAGCCGGAGCGGGTCATCTCGAAACGTCTGCTCAAGAAATGCTCCCGCTTCTCTGTGATGTCGATCCTGGCTGCGAAGGATGCCATGGATGATGCGCACTGGGAGCTGGATCAGATGAGCCGCGAGCGGATCGGCATCTTCGTCGGCAACAATTCCGGGGGCTGGGAGAGTGCCAGAAATGGCCTGCGTGTCCTGCACACCGAGGGGGCGCCCTTCATTGATCCGAATCTGGCGAGCAACTGGTTCCCGGCGGCGGCACAAGGGCACATGTCCCTCGCCTTCGGCATCAAAGGCTACAGCAAGACTGTGATCGCCGACCGGAGCAGCGGTCTGCTCGCCATTGCCTATGCGGCCAGAGCCATCCGCAGCGGGATCATCGATGCGGCCATCGTGGGCGGAGCCGAGACGCCGCTTGATCCGTGGGCGTTGTCCTTCTATAACACGGAGGGGCTGCTGAATCTGAAGGCGGATCGCCCGCAGACGGCATACCAGCCATTTGTGGAGTCGCGGAGCGGGATGACCCTGGCTGAAGGAGCCGCGTTCCTCTGCCTTGAATCGGAGCGTAGCCTTCAGAAGCGCGAGGCCTCCCGCCGGGTGAGGGCAAGCATCCAGGGCTTCGGTTTTACCAACGACGGTCAGGCCGCAGCCCCGCCTGAGGAGAGTGTAGCGCAGTGTGCCAGGGCGATCCGGCTGGCGGTCGGGCATTCGGAGACGCAGCCGGAGAGAATCGGCTATCTGTCGCTGGACGGGGCGGCCTCTGCCCGGGAAGACGGAATTGAATGCTCGGCCATTCAGGAGGTGTTCGGCAGCAGCGCAGCAGATAAGTGGGCGGGCTGCCCTAAGACCGTCTTCGGCAACACGATTGGAGCGGCAGGGGCGTTCGATGTCGCACTGAGCGTGCTGGCCATGAATCACGGGGAGCTGCCCGGTCTTCCGTATCTGGCGGAAGCGGTGCAGGACAATGGCTTGAACTTCGTTCCGGGGATCAGCAGCCGGACCGCTGTGGAGTCTTCGCTGATTATATCCAGAGGAAGGGGTGGTGTCTCTTCGGCACTGGTTGTGAACAAGGAAGAGCTCTGAACCGTGAATTGTTAAGCAAGAAGCGTAAGGCCTATTAACTCTAACGGGAGGGTGTATCTAATGGTATTCGAGAAGGTAAAAGCGATCATTGAGGATATTGGCATTGAGGAAGAAATTACGGAATCATCGCGGCTCTATGACGATCTGGCGTTGGATTCTACAGAGCTGGCGCTGGTCTCTACAGCACTATCCAAGGCTTTCGGCATCTTCATTGAGAGCCGGGTGCTCAAGACTTATTCTGTAGCGCAAGTGATGGAAGCCGTTGCCTTGAAGGCATGATCAGAGGAATCGGCATGGATCTGGTCAGCATCAGCTTCGTGGAGCAGATGCTGGCCAAGTGCGGTGAACTCTTCATCCAGCAGTACTATTCATTGGAAGAAAGGGAACTGTTCGCCTGTAAAAAAAGACATGCGGAACAGTTCCTGGCCGGCAGATTCGCCGCTAAAGAAGCGCTGCTGAAGGCCATCGGCACCGGAATGAACTGTGAGCTGGACTGGAATGAGCTGGAGTTCCTGAGCCTTCCCAGCGGCCAGCCCTATCTGGTCCGCAGCCGAAGACTGGAGTCTTATATACAGCAGCAGGAGAGCATCCACGTAAGCATTAGTCATCACGGTGATTATGCTGCTGCATTCATCATTATTGAGAGCAGTCAATGACTGTGAGGAGGACGAATCACATGAGCAACAACAAAATATTCACACTACTCGCCATCAACATTCTGCTTGTATTCTCTATTATGGTCAGCATCTTCCCAATCGCACCCCTGATCAGCAGTGATCTCGGCATGACCTCCGGCGAGATTGGAACCATAGCGGGTATTGCCTCGCTGGTGATGACCTTTCTGTCCATTCCGTCTGGTGTCTTCGCAGACAGGTACGGGCGGAAGAAGATTATTATCGCCTCCATGGCATTATCGGCAGTGGCTGTATTTATGGTGGCTGCATCCCACGGAGTGCTGCTGTTCACGGCTGGATGGCTGCTGTTCGGCTTCGCCAGAGGGTTCGTGTCCACGCCGATCTTCGCGGTGGTGATGGATGTGTGCAAGCCCGAGGAGCGGGGCCGGGCGATGGGTATTGTGTCCGGGGCGATTGGCGCCGGTTCGGTGCTGGGGTATGTGCTTAGCGGGCTGCTGAGTAATTATTTCGGCTGGCATACCTCCTTCGCGGTGCTGGCTTCACTGCTGCTGCTGTCTACGCTAGTTACCACAGTGCTGCTGCGGGAGACCGGAGTCAAGAATACAAGCCGGAGCATCGGGCAAGCCTTCAAAAGCTCCTTCAAATGGCTGGGCGTCCGCGAAATTCTGCTGGCAGGCATTGTGGGAACCCTGTGCTTCATGGTAGGTGTCTTCACTACCTTCCTGGTGCCGTTTGCGGCTAAGGAACAGGATATCTCGCTGGTGCTGCTCAGCCTGCTGTTCATTCCGTATGAAGCAGTAGCCTCGTTCGGGGCGGTCTTCATCGGCTGGATCTCGGATAAGGTAGGCAGACATGCGCCCCTGATCTGGGCCCAATCGATCTGCGTGGGAGCGCTCGTGCTGCTGTATGCGCTGGACTTCAACCCCTGGCTGCTGACCTTCGGCTATGCGCTGATCGGGCTTACGGAAGGGCCGATTATTACCCTGGTCAACACGATTATTACGGATAAGGTAATCAAGATTAATCCGATGGAAATGGGTGCGGCCTTAGGAACCTTCCGGACCCTTCAGGGAGTCGGGATTGCATTGGGGTCTACGCTGGGCGGATTCTTCTACAGCCGGATCGGAACGCATCCCAGCTATCTGGTGGCCGCCGGACTCATGGTGCTGACAATTCTGATCTCGCTGAGTCTGGGCAAAAAGGAAAAAGCAGGTGTCACCGAATATAAATCTGCGGGATAAGGGGTGCAGTATGAATCAGGTGAAAGTGAATACAGTGGTCCATATGGAGGAGGTGCCGGTGGTTCATGCCAGAGGCGGGCAGATGCGTGTGCTGGCGAGTCCGGTGACTGTCGGGTCCACCCAGCTGATCATGGGCCATGTTCTGCTTCAGCCGGGAGAAGAGATCAAGGAGCATCTTCATGATTACGGCGAAGAGAATGTCTTCGTGATCCGGGGCCGGGGAACAGCGTTCATCGAGGATATTCCGCATGCCATCCGGGAGAATAGCCTGTTCATTGCGCGCAAGGGTGAGCGGCACCGGGTAGTCAATGAGGGTCCGGGCGAGCTGGAGCTGGTCTTCGCCACGGCGCCGCTGGCCCCCAGGCCGGAGATTGGGCACAGAGAGGTCTAACCTCCCTTCTAGGCAATACCAATTCTAAGCAAAGTGGTGAGAAGACAAACGTGAAGAGTGATCTTGTGATTGTTGATACCCATGCCCATTTCGCCGTCAAGGAGAATAAGAGCCTGGAGCTTAGTCTGGCCGGAGCCGGGACGGTCCCGGATTACAAGAAGCAGAAGGGCTTCGATGATTTGCAGTATTTGAAGAAGATGGTGGGGGCCACGCAGGAGGACTTCGTCGATGACAACAATCTGCTGGAGGATTACCTCGCCTGTATGGACGAGAACCAGATTGCCATGAGCTGGGTTCATCAGCTTAGCTTCGAGGATGTCTACGGCTATGAGGTGCTGTCCAATGAGAAAATCGCCGAGGCGGTCCGCGCTCACCCCGACAAGCTGCGCGGCTTCGCCAGCGTCAATCCCTATAAGGGGAAGGAAGCGCTGGCGGAGCTGGATTATGCCATTAAGACGCTGGGCATGCAGGGCTTCAAGCTGAACCCGAATGATTACGGGGGCTTCGTCCTGAATGACCAGGGGCTGCTGTATCCGCTGTATGAGCGGTGCAGCGAGCTGGGGATTCCGGTCAGCGTGCATACCGGGATTACGCCGGGCAGTATTTTTCGGATGAAGCATAATTACCCGATTCTGCTTGATGATGTTGCTGTGGATTTTCCGGACCTGACCTTGATTGTGGAGCATATGGGCCATCCGTGGAATGACCTGTGCTATTACATGGTCGGCAGACACGACAATATGTATGTGACGATCACGGCGGTAGCCAATATCCTGATTCACAATAACCCGAAGGTATTCCGGATGGAGCTGGCCAAAATGATCTCGGTCTGCGGCAGCCACAAGATCCTCTGGGGCTCGGACTGGACGGTCACCCCGAACATCGCCGAGGTACTGAATTATATGCAAAAGGTAGTGATCCCGCTGCCCATGAAGCTGATGATGGGGGTGAAGGAGATCAAGCGGGAGGATGTCCAGAACATCCTGGGACGTAACGCACTCAGAATTATGAAGTAGGTGAGAACTTGGCAGTCCAGTTCATTGATTTAAGTGTGCCGATGGAGCAGAATCCGGGCGAGCTGGCCCCGTACGGGTTCGAGCAGACCGGACATCAGGAGGGGGCAGACCGCTTTGCCCGCCAATTCGACGGGAGCCGGAAGGACTTTCCGGGCGAAGAGTTCCTGAACATGGAGATGATCACCGCGTCCACGCATACCGGGACCCACTTCGATGCCCCCCTGCACTTCGGCTCCACGAGCGAGGGAGAACCGGCAGCGTCCATTGACGAGGTCCCGCTGGAATGGTGCTTTGGCGACGGGGTGGTACTGGATTTCACCCATAAGCAAGCAGGAGAATCCATCGGGCAACAGGATATTGAACAGGCGCTTGAGCGGATCGGGTATACACTGAAGCCGCTGGATATTGTGCTGATCCGTACAGGTGCGGACCGGCACTGGGGAACCCCCCGGTATCTCACGGATTATCCGGGCATGAGCAGGGAGGCTACAGCATTCCTGACCGGGCAAGGCATCCGGCTGATGGGCATCGACAGCTACGGGTTCGACCGTCCGTTCAAGCATATGATCAGCGATTATAAGCGGACCGGGGATAACGCCTATCTGTTCCCCGCCCATTTCTGGGGACGGGAACAGACCTATTGCCACATGGAACGGCTGGCGAATCTGGACCGGATTCCGGTGGCGTACGGGTTCAAGATCGCTTGTTTTCCGATCAAGATCAGGCAGGCCGGTGCGGCCTGGGTACGGGCAGTGGCGATTATTGAGTAGCGTATTACAGGTTAAGTGAAACGAATCACATAATCCAAGAGGAGGAATTAGGGATGAATTATGAATTTGAGCTTAAGGTTACGGGTGTTAAGGGGCATTGCCGGGCAGGACATAAGGAAGGGGATATTATGAAGGTCTCCCCGCTGAACGCTGGCAATCTGTGCGGAACGGCATTTCATGCGGTCTTCCCGATGCTGCTGGCGCTGAACATGGATGCGAAGCTGCCGTGGGACCCGGAGGGCAACATTGTGCATTCGGCCTGCCCGGATATGCGTAACCAGATGACGATGGAAATCCGCCGTATCCCGGTGGAGCCGTCGGAGGATTCTCCTTATGCCGGACGGATGCTGCAATCCAAATGAAGGGAGGCTGCTCCAGATGAATAGAGCGAAGCCATACGTTGAAATGTTCAAGGAGAGAGATTCGATCTGCGTCTCGCATTACCCGGTGCCCGTCTCACAGCACACAGAGCCTGAGGTCCGGGCGTTGATGGAGCTGGATCAGGTGAATACCAAGGATACACCGGTAGCGCTGTATCTGCATATTCCCTTTTGCGATGCGACCTGCTCGTTCTGCCCGTTCAACCGCTATCTGAAGCGGCAGGATCAGGTGGACCGCTACCTGGACGCTGTCCGGCAGGAGATGGACAGCTATGCAGCTACGCCATTTGGCAGCAGTATTACGGTCTCCTCTATTAATCTCGGCGGCGGAACACCCTCCTGCCTGTCCTCGGAAGAGCTGACCGGACTCCTGCAATACTTGAAGCAGTCCTTCCGTGTGGAAGAGGAGGCCATGATCTTCATCGAAGGCAACCCCCGGAATTTCACAGCTGACAAGCTGGAAGCCTTGGCCTTGCAGGGGCTCAACCGGATCAGCGTGGGCGTGCAGACCTTCCAGGAGGAGCTGGCCGAGGTGCTGGGGCTATACCACAGTGTGGAGGATTCCTTCGGGCTGGTGAAGAATGCGCGTAACAGCGGCATTGAGAATGTCGGGATTGATCTGATGTACAATCTGCCGGGCCAGACGCTGGATCAATGGCGGGCGGATATTCTCACCTCCATCGAGCAGGACATTGATCATATCTGCGTGATTTCCTTCTGTGTGGTGCCGCATACGCAGATCGCCTCGCGTATAGCGGACGGGAAGATTCCGGGCATAGGGGATGTCTACCGGGAGATTGAGCTGTATACCATCGCCAAGGAGATGCTGCTGGAAGCCGGATATGAGCAGTACAGCGTGATTGATTTCGCCAAGCCGGGCAAGACGGACCGCCACGCCACCCTGTACTTCTCGGAGCAGGCGCATATGATCGGCATTGGCGCGGCTGCTTTTGGCATCATTAACGGCTATATGTATATCAACAGCGGCAATCTGAATGAATATATGACCCGCGTGCAGGACGGGCTGCTCCCGGTCAATTGCGGGGAGAAGGCCGATGAGCGGGAGCTGGCGCACGGGGCCATGGCCAAGGGCCTGCGGATGCTGTCCGTTAACCGTGCCGGGTTCGTGAAGATGTTCGGGAAAGAGCCGGAGGAGCTGTTCCCGGAGACGATCGAACGTCTGGTGCAGGACGGGCTGCTGATTCAGGATGCGGAAGGGATTCGGCTGACGGAGGACGGTATTATATGGGGCAACAATGTGAGCAAGCAATTTTTCTCCGCCAAATATGCGGATTATGGGCTTCAACACCGGATGAAGCTGGCCAAGGGACGCCCGGTGCAATCGGTACAATCGGTACAATCATAAGGAGGGTATAGCTGATGAGCGAGATGTTGATGAGAGTTAATCCGCAGGTGGGGAACGCTTTTGAGAGCATGTGCAAGTCGATTGAGGACACGGGGACACTTGACCCCAAGGTGCGGGAATTGATCCGGCTGGCTTGCGTGGTTACAGACCGTTCTGCCTATGGCATCCGGCTGCATGCAATGAAGGCTTATGAGCTAGGGGCGAGCGCGGAGGAAGTGACGGAGACGGTGATGAATTGTCTGCCTGTGGCAGGTATTGAGGCGGTCTCTTCCGGTCTGGCTGCGGCCTTGTCGGCAGTGGAAGCTAAGCGGGGTGTTCATCATGTCGGTTAAGACCACGGCCTACGAACGCTTCTACAACGTCTATCCTCATAGAGATCCAATCTGTGTGTCTCACTATCCGAACCCTGTGACCGAGGTTGCCCCCGCTGATATTTATGGAACGATGGGCCTTGGCGGCCAGCCTCCGGCGGATAATGTGGGCGCAGTCTATGTGCATGTTCCCTTCTGCGCTTCGGTCTGCATCTTCTGTCCTTTCAATAAGATGGCCTATCAGGAAAAGCAGGTCGAGCAGTACATGGAGGCCGTCAAGGCCGAAATCGGCATCTACGCCTCTTCCCCGTATGGTTCGCAGTCCACGATCAGTGCGGTGACGTTCGGGGGCGGTACGCCTTCGGCTCTGTCGGCTGAACGGATGGTCGAGATGCTGAAGAGCGTCCAGGCGAGTTACCGGGTGACGCCGGATGCGCAGATCTCTTTTGAAGGCAGCCCGGCAACCTTGACACTGGAGAAAATGCAGGCTATCCGCGCCCAGGGGGCGAACCGGATCAGCATCGGCATCCAGACCTTCAACGATAAGATGGGGCATCATCTGCGGATGAGCCATGATTCCCGGCGGGCCTTCGAGGTGCTGGAGGAAGCGAAGGAAGCGGGCTTCGAGAATATCGGCATTGATCTGATGTACAACCTGCCTGAGCAGACGATGGAGGAATGGCTGGAGGATGTCCGCACAGCGGTGCGGCTCGGCATCGACCATATCACGGTATTTTCACTGTGTGTAGTACCTTTTACTGCCCTGTTCAAAATGATCAAGGAAGGCAAGATTCCGCCTACCGGCAGTGTCGAGCTGGAAGTGGATATGTATCTGGAAGCCAAGCGGCTGCTCCAGGAAGAAGGCTATGTCCAGTACAGCGTATGGGATTTCGCCAAGCCGGGCTTCGAGGACCGGCATGTTCTCTTGTACTATACCCAGCAGAAGGATCTGTTCGCACACGGTCCGGCGGCCTTCGGGTACGTCAACAAGCTGATGTATATCAACCAGGGGGATATCCAGGAGTACAGCGACCGGCTCCAGCAGCAGTTCCTGTCCGTCTTCATTGCCAGTCAGGCTGATGATTTGGAAGCGATGCACGGGATGATGGCCAAGGGTCTGCGGATGCTGTCGGTGAAGCGGAAGGATTTCGCCGGAATGTTCGGATATCAGCCGGAAGAGGTCTTCGGTCAGACGATCGATGATCTGGTAGCCAAAGGCCTGCTGGAAACGGATGAGCATGAGATCCGCCTGTCGGACAGAGGGATTGTCTGGGGCAACAACGTCTGCAAGGAATTCTTCTCGGAAGCGAACCAGCAGACCTTCGAGAGCCGTGTGAAGCTGGCACGCGGACAAAAGCCGGCTGAGGCTGCCGGAGAGGAGCTGAAGGGATGAAGCTGTCTGTCGGTACCAACTTCGATGACCGGTTGCCCATCTTGCTGAAGGATTCGCATGTGGATGTCTTCTACGGTAAGCTATCCTCTGATCTGGTGGGCGGCGGGAGACCGACCTTCGCGCTGCCAACGATTGACCGGGCGAGGGTGGAAGAGCATGTGAAGCTCCTTCATGCCTATGGCTTCAAATTCAATTATCTGCTGAATGCCACTTGTCTGGATAACCTGGAGACCACAAAGGACTTCCATTACCGCCTGCGCGAGCTGCTGGAATGGATCGGCACGCTGCAGCCGGAATATGTGACCGTATCCCTCCCGATGCTGATTGATATGGTGCGCACCGCGCTGCCCGATGTGAAGATCAGCCTGTCCACCTTCGCCAATGTGAATACGCTGCGGCAGGCACAGTATTTCGAGGAAAAGGGTGTCAGCGAGATTACTCTGCCCGAGAGCCGCAACCGCGACTTCGCCTTCCTGGAGAGCCTGCGCAAGAATACCCGCTGTGAGTATCAGCTCATTGCGACCAATGACTGTATGCTGGATTGCCCGATGCGCCACAATCATGCGAACTTCCAGAGCCATGCCTCGCAGTGCAATCATGTAACGGAGGGCTTCGCGCTGGATTATTATATGCTGCGCTGTACGGAGCGCAAGCTCCAGCATCCCGAGGAGCTGCTGAAGTCGCAGTGGATTCGCCCGGAGGATATGCATATCTATGAGGAGCTGGGCTATCACAAGTTCAAGCTGACCGAGCGGATGAAGACCACGGAGAAGATTGCGGCTACCGCGCAGTCCTATTCGCAGCGGAAGTATCAGGGGAACCTGCTGAGCCTGCTTAATTCGCGGATGGCAGAGGCTGACTTCGAAATGCCCAACTTCTCGAAGAATATCAAGGAGGAGTTCGCTCCGTCCGAGAAAATGAGACAGGTCTACCGCCTGCTGTTCAGCTTCCAGGCCAGCATCGACAACGAGAGCCTGGAAGGCTTCCTGGAGGGCTTCCGCTCGAAGCGCTGCGACCGGATGGATTGTGACAAATGCGGCTACTGTGCCGAATGGGCCAGCCGGACGGTGTCCATGGCGAAGCCCGGG
Source organism: Paenibacillus sp. FSL H7-0756 (assembly GCF_038006765.1). NCBI lineage: Bacteria > Bacillati > Bacillota > Bacilli > Caryophanales > Paenibacillaceae > Paenibacillus > Paenibacillus sp. FSL H7-0756. The sequence continues at coordinate 596,823 of NZ_JBBOVT010000003.1, forward strand.
GACGAGGCGCTGAAGGAATTCGAGCAGCTGTTCGCGGCGCTGGCTTCGGGAAGCTTCTTCGATTCGGCGGCCGGAGGAATGAAGGTGGCCTGGAGCGCGGAAGGCGAGAGTCTGTTCGACGCGGTCATCGGGCGCAAGCCGGAATTCATCCGTGATATGGCGAGACCTGAGATTCGCAAGAAAGCCGAGGAGCTGGCCGCAGCGCGCGGAAGCGCCCAGGTCGTAAGACATGATGTCGCCAAGGCGAACGTGCTGTGTACCCCGGCTGACTTCCGGATGTTCGCGCTCAGCGATCTGCGGTCGCTGGGCTTCGATACGGCTGAGCTGGACTTAGAGGAGGCGGCCGGATGAAGAAGATCATCGGGCTCGCCGGGTCCATGAAGAAGCGCCACAGCTCCAGTGAATACCTGCTCTCTGTTGCGCTTGAAGCCGCAGCGGAGCAGGGGGTGCAGACGGAGCTGCTGCGGCTGAATGATTACAACATTCTGCCCTGTGACGGCTGCGGCAATTGCATGAACGGCAAGCACTGCCACTTGCTGAAGGACCCGGAGGACCAGTTGACGGAGCTGTACGACAAGCTGAAGGAGGCGGACGGCTTCGTCTTCGCCTCTCCGGTCTATGCGCTCTCGCTTCCGGCCGTCTGGAAGAACTGGATCGACCGCTGCGAGCCGTGCAGCGACGAGGATCTGGACTTCGAGTACTACAATTATGACCGGGTAGCCGGGGTGAAGGGCAAGGCGTTCAAGGGTAAGGTCGCCGGACAGATTGTTGTCGCAGCGGGACCGGGGCATGAATGGGCGCTGGCCTCGCTGATGCCCTGCTTCACGGCGATCAAGCTGTCGATGATTGCCAGCGCAGGCATCAGCCTGATTGAATATGACGGGCAGCCTGGCATCCGCAAGCGCTCCTGGAGCAAGCCGATTGAAGAAGCGGAGGAGGCGAAGATGATGGCCCGGGCTGTCGGGATGCGGGTGGCCTCCTCCCTGGGCTTCTCTTACTTCGACCTTCCCGGGCAGTCGGGAGGGGGGCAGGTGAACGGTGATCCGGGGGAGAGCCACGGGCAGGGGCTGGCGAACCTGGAGCAGAGCGAAGCCTGGTCTGCCTTCCCTGTGCAGGACGTCCGGGATAAGGAGGTTACGCTCGGTGAACTCGCTTCGCTTCAGCCAAGGATCTTCGTCATCGGCGATCAGCAGGCCAGCCTCCGCTGCGGGCCGCTGCTGGAGCAGCTGAAGCGGCAGTTCGGCGGGACCGCAGACTGTGCGCTGATTGCGAGGGTGGGGCAGCTGCCCCACTTCATCACTCATGAATTCGTGAAGGAGAAGACAGGCCAGACTGTTCCCGGCTTCACGCTGTACTATGACTGGGAGGATAAGCTGGCCTCGCGCTGCACCCTGGCGCCCGGACAGCCGGCTATTCTGGTAGGCAGAAGCCCCGGGGAATGGCGGCTGTTTGCAGTAGATGAAGCGGACGGCCGGGATATAGACCGGGTCGTGGACTATCTGGAGGAAGCTGTCGTATGAGCGGACCGGCCGGAAAGTTCAAGGGAGGATATACACTACATGTTGAAGACTAAGGGGATACCTTTACATTGCAGTATTCAGGGTACCGGGGAAGCCGTTCTGTGCCTGCACGGCAACCGCGACTCTTCGCTCGTCTTCCGTGATTTGGCCATGGCGCTTGCGCCTCATTATCAAGTGCTGTGCGCGGACTTGCGTGCACACGGCCAGTCGGAATACGACGGTCCGGCCTTCACCCTGGAGGATATGGTCGATGATATTCTCAGGCTGCTGGATGAGCAGGGGCTGAAGCAGGTCTCGATCATCGGGCATTCCCTGGGCAGTACGCTTGCGCTACTGCTCTCCGCTCGTGAGCCGGACCGGGTGAAGAAGCTGGTATTGATGGGGGCTGCGGCCACCTTCGCGGTTCCGTTCAAGCGGCCGGAGCACGGGGAAGAGATCACGCCGGATACTGTGCGGCAGACGAATGCGGCGGCGGTTCCGTATTTTTTCACCGAGGGCCATGAAGCAGTTCAGCAGCAGATTCTGGAGGGCTGGTCCCGGCTGCCTGCTGCGACCCACCGTCTGATGATTCAGATTAAGCATCCCGATCTCCGCCCGGTCCTGCAGGGCATCCGGCAGAGATCGCTGATTATTACCGGGGAAGCGGACCGGATTACGCCGCTGCACAAGGCGCTCGAGCTGAACCGGTATTTGCCGGACTCCCGGATGCATACGGTTCCAGGCGCCGGACATTTTATGTTTCTTGAGGCGGGCGGGGATGTAGCTGCTGCCACGCTCACTTTTCTTAAGGGGGAGTGAGCATGGGCAGAGTGCTGCTGATCTCGGCGAATACGGAGAAGCGGCCGCCTGTATTCCCGCTGGGTCTTAGCTATATTCACGCCAGTCTTGTCGCTTCCGGCTGGGAGGCAGGCATGCTGGACATGACCCAGCTGGATTATACCCGGGAGGCCGTTACGAATTACCTTAACGCTTATGCGCCCGATTACATCGGCTTGTCGATCCGTAACCTGGATAATTGCTGCATGCAGTATCCCCGGAGCTTCGTGGATCAGGTCTGCTTGATGGTGGATTGGGTCCGGGAATGGAATAGCAGGGCCAGTATCATTCTGGGAGGGGCGGGCTTCTCGCTCCTGCCCAGGCAGTGGCTGCAGGAGACGGGAGCTGATTACGGCATTGTCGGTGACGGCTGTGACAGTATCGTGGAGCTGCTGGGCCAGCTGGAAGCGGGGCAGGTGCCGTCCGCAGTAAGCGGGCTCATGTTCAGAACAGGGGCCGGGGAATGGAATTACTGGTCACCGTATGCGCCTGAGCAGCTGGATCAGGAGTACTTCCCCAGCCGCAGCGGATTTCTGCACAGCTATGATGTGGAGCGGAGGGTCCGTCATAATGTATTGACTAAAAGGGGCTGTGCGCTAAGCTGCACCTATTGTGCTTACCCGTCACTGGAGGGCCGGGCCGTCCGCCTGCGGTCGCCTAAGAGGATTGCCGATGAGATTGAGCAGATGGTGGTGCAGTATGATATCGGTTCTTTTGATTTCGTGGACAGTGTGTTCAACTATCCGCTGGAGCATGCCGAAGAAATCTGCCGGGAGCTGATCGGGCGGACACTTCCGTTATCCTGGGGCTGCTTCCTGAATCCGAGGTTCTTCACGGCAGCGTTCGCCGGTCTGCTTAAGCAGGCCGGGTGTACGGAGGTGGAGTTTGGCATTGATTCAGGCAGCGATATCTGCCTCAGGTCGTTCAAGAAAAACTTCCGGCAGGCCGAGATCCGGACGGTGGTCCAGCTCTGCCGCGATCAGGAGCTGGACTTCAGCTTCTGCCTGCTGATCGGGGGGCCGGAGGAGACGCCGGAGACCTTGCACGAGACGCTGGATCTGATGGAGGAGCTTGCGGTGCAGCGCATCTTCGGCTTGTTCGGCATCCGTATTCTGCCGTCCACCGATATGTACAGCTATGTAGGTTCGCCGGAGCCGGATGAGTTGCTTCATCCGAAGTTCTTCATGTCCCCGCAGCTGAGTCTGGAGCAGGCGAACAGCATCTGTGCGCCGTACCGGGAGCGTAACCCGGACTGGATGTTCATTTGAATGAGGAAGACAGGGTGGAGTGAAGCATGAGAATACTGGTGGTGTCTACGAATACACTGCTGAAGCCGCTGCCGGTCCTTCCCGTCGGAGCGGGAATGGTCTACTCGGCTCTGACCGCTGCCGGATTCAGGACACGCTTTCTGGATCTGGCCTTTGTGGCTGAGCCGCTGGAGGCACTCCGCGAGGAGCTGCGGGTCACTGGAGCGGATCTGATCTGCCTCTCGGTGCGCAATATCGATAATCAGGTGATCCAGCAGCCGGAGAGCTATCTCTCTTTCTTACAGCAAGTCATGCAGGTATGCCGTACTTGCAGTTCAGCCAAGGTACTGCTTGGCGGGGCTGCAATGCTGGTGATGCCGGGCGAGCTGGTGAAGGAGCTGGGGGCGGATTACGGCATCAAGGGGAGCGGGGGCGAAGCGGAAGCGGTGCGGCTGGCCCGTGAGATCGAGCGGGGGCAGGCCCCGGAGACAGGTACGGTTCGTCATGCAGATCCCGCCTATCACCCGGTGTACAGCCGTATTCCCCCGAAGTCGCTGTTCGCTCCGCAGTATTTTATCCCCAATCCCCGCATCAAAAAAGCTTCGATGGGCTATCAGGCCTCCAGAGGCTGCAGCCGGCACTGCATCTATTGCTCGGAGGGCTACATGAATCCCGGTGCCTGCCGGATTCCTGCGGAGCAGTTCAGCGAGGATATGAAGATTCTGGAGAACGGCTATCAGGTGCATAATATCACTTTTGTAGACGGGGTGTTCAATCATGAGGTGGAGGAGACGGTGGAGTTCTGCCGGCTGATCGGCCGCACAAGCCCCGCGCTGGAATGGAGCTGCGCGCTTACCCCGGCCCATATTACCGGGGACTTGATCCGCTCGCTGAAGGAGAACGGCTGCCGCTTCGTGGATATCGGAGCCGACTCGGGTTCGCGGCAGATGCTCCGGCGGATGGGCAAGCAATTCACCCCGGAGCAGCTGGTTGAACTGGGACGCCTGCTGGAGCACTATCAGCTTCCCTATTCGGTATCGTTGCTGTTCGGCGGGCCGGGAGAGAATGCGGATACGGTGCAGGAGACAGTACAGGTAATCAATCAGATGAACCCTGTGTATATTCTGGCCAGCCAAGGCATCCGTGTCTACCCTCACACCGCACTCTACCATATCGCTCTACAGGAGCAGGTGATCCGGGCTGAGGATAACTTGCTGTTTCCGGCCTACTATCAGTCCAAGGATTATAGTGCTGACCTGCTCACCGATGCTCTGTCCGCATCACGCCATATCTATAAGGATATGCTTATGAATTCAATTGGAGGAAGGACTTGATAGAATGAACAAGCCTGTGTACCCGTTCCGGGAGATCGGGATAGGGCATTATCCCATGGGGAACACTCCGGTGTCTCCGGAGGACAGCAAGCGCCTGCCGTCCCTGATGAACCTGAATCAAGCTGCGGCAAGCTCCAAGCTGGCCTATGTACATATTCCGTTCTGCGATTCCATCTGCCCGTTCTGCCCGTACCCCAAGGCGTTCAACGAGCAGGGAGCCCGCCAGGAATATCTGACTGCGCTGTTCCGCGAGCTGGAGATGTATGGAGAGACGCCGCAGATCCGCAATTGCTCAGTGGAGGCGCTCTATATCGGCGGCGGAACGCCGAGCGTGCTGGACGAGGAAGAGATCACCGCTCTATTCGAGCAGCTCCAGGCCACGCTTCCCCTGCACAGCGTTGAAGAAATCACGTTCGAAGGCAATCCCGCCTCGTTCACCGCTGCCAAGCTGAAGCTGCTTCAGGCGCTTGGGGTGAACCGGATCAGTCTCGGGGTGCAGACCTTCAACGATGAGCTGGGCAGACGCCTTGGGCTGCTTCAGACCGGTGAGGATTCCCTGCGCAGTATTCAGGATTCCAGAGCAGCCGGGATCACCAATGTCAGCCTGGACCTGATGTACAATCTGCCGGGTCAGACGATGGAGGAATGGCTTGCGGATCTGGCGAAGATAGTGGAGCTGGACATCGGCCATGTCACACTATTTCCGCTGAAGATCATTCCCGGCTTCGGTCTGGCTAAGCGCATTGCCAGCGGTGAGCTTCCGGCCTGCGGCGGACTTGAGCTGGAGCAGCAGATGTATGTGGAGGCTTGCCGTTATCTGGAGTCGCAGGGCTATGCGGTGGAATCCACGTATGATTTCGTACGCCCGGGAGGCCATCATGTGTATAGCCGCAAGCATTTCGACGATTACCTGGACCTGCTCTCTGTGGGGCTGGGGGCGTTCGGCGATGTGGGCGGCTATGCCTACCAGAATGTGAAATTACTCCCTGAATATGTGAAAAAGATTACATCCGGAGACCTCCCAATTGCTTTAGGCTACGAAGTGAAGGCAGAGGATCTGCCCAACCAGTTCCTGGCCATGGGCCTGCGCCGTACAGCAATTGACCGCCAGCAGTTCCGCCGCAAATTCGGTGTTTTCCCGGAGGAGCATTTCCCGGAGCTGTTCGACAAGTTCGTGAAGGAAGGGCTGGTGGAGATCCGCGAGGACACGATTGCGCTGACGCGTTTCCACGGGCTGTTCTGGGGCAACAATGTATGTAAGGAGTTCTGTGAGGAGCAGATCAAGATGGCTTTTCCAAAATAATGGAGGGGTACTGGAATGAACAGTAAAATGAGCAAAAACGTCTTCTACGGCGATCTTCAGGAGGCCGGGAAGTATGCGGAGCTGGAGCAGCGCCTGATGGGCGAGTCGAACCTGCCGGGGCCGCGGGCCAATCTGGGGGCGGCTTCCGCCTTCGCGGACGCCTTCGCGTCCGACAGGGTGACGGACGAAGCGTGGGAGCTGGTGGTGGCATGGAGCGTCAAGCCGGAGACGGAAGCGCCGACCGACGATGCCCGCGAGTTCCTGCCGTTCTGCGCGCTCCAGGCAATGGGGAGCTATTACCGCTATGCCGAGCCTGCCCGCCGGGAGATCATTCTGGAGCGTTGCCGGGCGGCGATGAATGACGCCCGCTGGCGGATGCGCGAGGCGGCAGCGATGGCGCTGCAGCGCATCGGGGAGCAGGACTTCAGCGCGCTCCGCGCACTGTTCGACGGAATGAAAAGCACGGCTAACGCGCTGGAGCAGCGGGCCTTCGTCGCCGCCCTGGCCCACCCGCCGATGCTGAAGGAGCAGGCCAATGTCCTGTATGCGCTGGAGCTGTCCGAGGAGATTCTTGACCAGATTGCCGCCAGACAGACCCGCTACGGTGCGGAAGAGTTCCGCGTCCTGTCCAAAGGTCTGGAGTACGCGCTTAGCGTCTTCGTCGAGCGTGCGCCCGAAGCGGGCTTCAAGATGCTCGCCAAGTTCGCGGTAACCGATGACAAGCGGATGCAGAAGATCGTAAAGTCCAACCTCGGTAAAGCCCGCCTTGCCAAGAAATTCAGCCAGGATGTGGAGCGCATTCAGGTGTTGATGAATGCTTGATGGGGGTGATTGAGGACCTTCGAGTGTGATTAAAGGGACGGGCACGGCTGCTTGGCGGTGTGCTTGGAGGAGAGTCAGAATGCTCGCTATTGCGCCTGTGGTTTGTCTAGCAAGACTACCAGCTTTCGCACTTGGAAGCCCGCGAACCCGTCTAGTCACCCAATTCTGCCCCTCCATGCTCCTTCGCGGACCTGAGGGCCGTTATTTTTAAACAAACCTTGTTTTTTGCTGTTTGGCGGACTGTGGTGCGCTTATTGTCTCTCTGCGAGGCGTTTTCAGGTGGAATATCCATCAATAAGCGCCCTGTAGTCCGCGAATGCTGGGAAAGTTGGATTTTTCGCGAAATAAGGGCCTCTGAGTCCGCTTGGGAGAATGGGAGAGAACGACACGCTGAGGTCCTAGTCAAATAAAAGTAACAGAGATAGCCGGCCTGCATACTGAAGTATGCGGTCCGGCTTATTTGTACTGTCTACGATGAATAAATCTGATCCGGGAAAAAATTTCAACCCACTCCTATTCCTGATACATCTTTCCTGTATATCTTGTCAGATTCAACTGATCTACATCGTAGTCTGAATCAACTGTTACTGGGCCGTATCATGCAGAGAGGGAAATGGAAACGAATTCCGATGCTCGGTGCATTCTGTGATAAGATGGATTTGACATGAATTCACAACGCTTGTCTTAATGGGGGTCCGCAATATGAATCTTTGGCCGATGAAATTCATTTCAGTTCTAACTTGTTTTGCATTGACGGTATGCGGATGTGCTGGCTTGAAAAGCAAGGAAACGGAGCATTTTACAGCAAGTGATTTCATTATTCCCTTGAACGTTAGCGAAGTGTTGAAGCGTCCAGAGACTGGGGTTATTGAATATTTTCAAAACCGTCGTGAGGATTTTGATCTTCTAGGCAGTTATCTGTTAGAGAATGAAAAAGTGTTCCAGACCCGGCCTGTCATACTTCAACAAGATTATTCCATCGAGAACATCCAAGACCCTGAAATTCAACAAATCGCTCAAACATTGTTTAAAGAAGGTATTGTAAAAAGGATATCCTCCTTAAATGATGACCCTAGTAAAAGTATTGACTTTTTGTGTGATGCCGAAGACAACTTGTATCAACAAGGCATAACCTACCTCAGCCTGCCAGAGATGGCCAAAGGCGATCCTTCGAAATTCAGCTATGTGCATAACTATAAGAATCTGGGCGGCGGCTGGTACTATTATGTCTTCCATTATGACAAACTTAAAAATGAAGATGAATTTCGGAATTTGGCTTGGGCCCAAATCTCAGAAAAGGAAAGAAGCACTTTAACCACGCCAAAAGAGAAAGCCAAAGTGATCCTAGAGTCTGCAAAAAACGTTGGCTATTGGATTGAGGATAGAAAGTCAGATGTTGTTGTATCCGTTCAATTTGATACGGAAATGAACGGCCCACTGGGACCGATTACAATGTTTTTTGATCCAATGACCAAAGATTTGATCGGGGGCAATCCGCGTTTCTAATTATAAAAAGTTCGCGTAAACAGGGGAGGCACTTTTTATGGGATTTAAATCAACCATTTTGGTGGAGATATTCAGGAGCAGCCTTGATGATTGCCAATAAGACCGATTACACTGAAGATGATGTGAAAAAAATGAGGGAATGATTAGCATGGTAAACGGGAAAATCTTAGGAATCGCATATAATGTAATTCCGGTTAAAGATATAAAAAAATCTGCAGAGTGGTTTGTCCATCACTTTGGATTCAACGTTAGAAACGATAGAGGGAACTATTTAAGCTTATTTCGGGATAACCGTCCAATCATAGATCTAATTGAGTCTGATAATGACACAAGAGCAGTTTTTGAGGTGAATGGGCGGACACGGTGGATTATAACATTTTTCACAGATGATATTGTCTCATTACACATGAGGCTGACATCTGAGGGGGTTACGGCTAGACCCATTAGCGATGAAGGTATTTACGGCAAGTTTTTTGTTTTTGAGGATCTGGATGGGAACCTATTTGATGTATGGGAGCATAAGGATTGCGAGTTGAATTTTTGATCTCTGAAAAGTTAGTTCCAATATAGCGGCCCCCGGTTTAATTTTTTCGCTATTCAATCCCCTTCCCCAACTCGATGAACCCGCAGCAGGTTAGTGGTTCCGGTACAGCCTACAGGGACACCGGCAGTGATAAGCACCAAGTCGCCATTGTATACGTATCCGGCAGACCTCGCCAGTTCAACAGCGGCTTCTACGGCTGCATCGGTGCTGGAAGCAGACTCGTCGCGGAGCAGCGGAATTACACCCCAGGTCAAGGAAAGGGCATGCAACACGCTCTCCTTAGTGGATACGGCGATGACTGGTGCAGCGGGCTTGTGCTTGGCGATCATTCGGGCGGTAAAGCCGCTTTCGGTCAGGGCGAGAATAGCCTTGGCGGATAGCGCGAGGGCAGTGCGGACAACAGATTCGCCGATGGCACCTGTTACGTTGACGGCAGCCTCATTACCCAAGCAGTTACAACAGCCATAGCTCCCCAGGACGGACTCAGCGCGTGCGGCGATGCGGGCCATGGTCTCGACGGACTCCAGCGGGTACTTACCTGCGGCAGACTCACCAGACAGCATGACGGAATCGGTGCCATCAAAGATAGCGTTGGCAACGTCACTTGCTTCTGCACGGGTCGGACGCGGGTTCATCTGCATGGACTCCAGCATGTGAGTGGCGGTGATAACCGGTTTACCGGCCAGATTACACTTCTTAATCATGTCTTTTTGAACCAGCGGGACCTCCTCCACCGGCAAGTCCACGCCCAGATCGCCGCGGGCGACCATTAGTCCGTCGGCTACGCTGAGGATGGCGTCCAGGTTCTCCAGACCCTCGTCATTTTCAATTTTGGCGATGATCTGGATATGGTCGGCCTGGTGTTTACTTAGAATATGTTTAATCTCGAGAATATCTGCAGCTTTGCGGACGAAGGATTGAGCGATGATGTCGATATTCTGCTCAACGCCGAACTTGATGTGCAGGATGTCCTTCTCAGTTACGCCTGGAAGACTGGTTTTGATGCCGGGAACGTTAACACCCTTGCGCGGCTTCAGCTTGCCGCCGTTCTTGATGAGGCAGGTGATCTCGGTGCCTTCGGACTTTACGACTTCCAAACGGATTAGACCGTCATCAATCAGGATACTGCTGCCGGGCTTCACATCTTGGGGCAACTGCGTATAGGTAACATGGATGCGATCCTTCGTTCCGAGTACTTCCTCTGTGGTCAGAACCACTGCTTCTCCTGGTACCAATTCCACGTAGTCCGAGGCTATTTTGCCGATACGAATCTCCGGACCTTTGATATCAAGCAGGACGGCCACATATTGGTTTAGTTCCTTGGCTGCTTCCCGGATGTGGCGAATGCGTTCTGCGTGCTCCTCCAGCTCACCGTGAGCTAGGTTCAGGCGGGCGACATTCATACCGGCTTGGATCAGCTTACGTAGCATTTCGGGGCTTTCGCTGGAGGGACCGATGGTACAGACGATTTTAGTTTTACTCATGAAATTCTCTCCTTCATCGATGAATTATTTATCCTTGTGAAAATTTTCCCTTATCCTTACAATAAAGCATAATGATTCATCAGAAAAATATATATAATTTCGTTCTTCATCAATTTTGATGTAGGAGGCAGGTTATCTTATGAATCTTCATGCCCTTAAAATATTTCACACCATCTCTGAAAAAGGCGGTGTCACCCGCGCTGCGGAGGAACTCCGGATCAGTCAGCCTGCGGTTACGGCCCAGGTACGCAATCTGGAGAAGGAATTAGGCATACAGCTATTAGCCCCCAAGGGGCGTGGTATCTTAGTGACCGATGCGGGTCAGATGCTGGCCAGCCATGCCAAACGATTGTTTGCATTGGAGCGTGAGCTGGATGAGGCAGTCCGTGAATACAAGGCCGGGTTCAGTGGAATCCTGCGGATTGTCGCTACTTATCTGCCCGCTAATCTGCTGCTGCCGGAATGGCTGGCACTCTACAAGCAAGAGCATCCTTCTGTAGAGGTGGTTTTGAATACTGCGAATTCTCGGGAGGCGGTGGAGGGGCTGCTACAGTATGATGCCGAAGTAGCTGTATACGGAGGCGGCTGGGAGGAGCAACCGGGCATTGAATGGGAGCAGCTTCTGGAGGATGAGCTCTGGTTCATCGTCCCGAAAAACCACCCATACGGCGGAAAGGAGATTACTTTAGCGGAAATGATGAAGGTTCCCTTTATTTTGCGTGAAGAAGGCAGTTCAACCCGGGAGCGTCTCTTCTCGTTATGCCGGGCTTTGAACGTGAGTCCTCCCAAGGTAGGTCTGCAATTTAATGGGGTGAACGAGATGGTTCGGGCCGTCATCGCGGGCTACGGAGCCATCTTCATCTCCTCCCTGGCGGTAAGGGACAATCTGGAGCGCGGTGAAGTGGAACGTGTGATGGTTAACGGCACTTCGCTGTTAAATCCGATTGCCGTCTGTACCCGGAAGCATGAGCTATTGTCTCCGGCGGCAGCAGCATTTCTCTCACTGGTCCGGGAGCGGTCGAAAGGGTGGGCAAGGAATTAACTTTTCGATGGGGATCAGCTTAGAATTTGTTCAAGCTATCAAATAACATAGATCAACAATGAAGGAGCTAACCATGCTAGATTATACAAATACCACAACAGAATTATCTTTAAGCGGCATTGACACTGTAGTCATATCCGTTGGGGCTACAGAGCAATTTGGGCCTTATTTGCCAATGCATATAGACAGTTTGATTGCTGAGCTTTACGCCAATGAATATGGTAAAGCACTAAATGCATACGTTTTGCCCGTTTTACCCTTCAATACCTCGGAAGAACATGCAGCGTTCAAAGGAACAGTGACTGTTAGTCCTAATATTTTGACTGCTATGCTTGAAGATATAATATTGGGCTTGAGAAGACAAGGTTTCAAGAAATATCTCCTATGTTCAGGGCATGGTGGAGCATATTGGTATAACGCATTTATTAAACATATGAATTATAAATATCAAGATATCATTGTTATTTACCCCGGTTATAACGGTTCGTGGGATAATGCAGTGAAGGCAGCTGGATTAGATGGACGTAATGAAATACATGGTGGCTTAACTGGTGTTTGTACGGCGATGTGGTTATGTCCTGAGCTAGTAAAGTTAGAAGCTATGGGCTCTGAAATACCGGAAGAAAACAATAGATATTCCGATTATATTGGCTGGGACAAACTTACAGAGGATGGTAACTGGGGAGTTTTTATCAAAGGACAATACAGTGAAGAAGAGCTTGCTGCAAAAGGAAAGATCTTATGGATGACGCTGATTAAAGATCAATGTGATGGATTAAAAGAATATCTCGAAGAAGCCTATCTTAGGAAAATCGGGGAGAAGTACAACTAATGAATACCGTAAACATCGTCTACATTGAAACAGAACGGCATTATCGCTATCACTTCAAGTAGCCTTAAATAATGGATAGTAAACCACCCAAAGGAGGAGACGTTCCTTAGCGTCACACACCCATCATGCGAGTCAACCGATTACTCTCCATGCTGCTGATCATCTCCGGTCAAGGTACGGTAACAGGCAAGGAGCTTGCCGAGCATTTCGAGGTATCCTTGCGGACGATCTACCGGGATATTGAGAAAATAAGCGAAGCCGGCATACCGGTGGCATCGACCAGCGGCAAGGGCGGAGGATACTATATTATGGACAGCTATAATGTGAGCAACCTCTTTCTTAATGGGGACGAAGCTCATACGTTTGTAGCTGTAATGAAGAATTTACACGGCTTGTTTGGCCGGAACGAAGCTTTTAATGACATCCTGCTAAAAGTCGAACATACCTATAAGCGGGAATCCAATCAGGATAAACTGACTCTGGATTTGTCCCATTTCAGCATGGAGCAGGAGATTAAGGAGTACCTCGGGATCATAAGTGAGGCCATCACGGAGAATAGGCTACTGGTGTTCGACTACATCAACAGGGATATGGAATACCTGGAGCGGACGGTAGAGCCGGGCTGGATTGACTTTCGTCACGGCCATTGGTATGTGATCGGCTTCTGCCGGGTCAGAAACGACTACCGGAGATTCAAGCTTGTGCGGATCAGGCAGTTAGAGCTGGGGATGTCTTTTGCCAAAAGAGATGTGCCGGATGCGCAGATTGCCGAGGTCATTGAACACAATTATTCGCAGGCGGGCATACAGGTTGTGTTGAGATTCACTTCGCGAATTGGTGCGCAGCTTACCGAGTATTTTGAGAAAGAGAAGATTAGCCGGGGGGAAGATGGCTCCTATCTTGTTACGGATACTTTCCCGTATGAGGAGGGTCTGCTGAAATTCATTCTAAGCTTCGGCAAGGAGTGCGAACTGCTGGAGCCTCGTGAATTACGGGCGGAGCTGCAGCAATATATGCACAATATGCTTCTATCCTACAATGACTGACGCCCTGGTGTCAGTCATTGTGTTTTATAGTAGGGATATCGGCTGGAGAAATACATAACGCCGCTATAACGAGGTTAGGAGTGAACCGATTAGATGAAAGCCTGCATTTTGGACGAAAATATCAATGAATGGGGTACGAAGGACACACGGACAGAACTGATACACAAGCTGCGCAGATTGGAGGCAGAACAGTATATCCTGCGAGAGGGAGAAAGCTTTCAAGACTTCACCGATCTGATGCTGAGGCATATGGGTGACCCGGAGCCTGAGCTTCGTGAGCATATTTACTCTACCTTTTACATATGGCTGAAGCGCGATAATAAGTTCACAGATGAGGAGATGCGGCAGCTATTAACTGTCCTGATGGACGACCAGCATTTGTTCTACCGGATTGGAAACGAGGGCGACCATAGCGTACTCACAAGGGCATTTGCGGTTCTGCCTATCGCTCTTATTATGCAGCGGGACAGGATTCATCCGTTCTTGACGCTAAAAGACTTCCAACATCTAAAGCAGTCTTTGCTACGCTACTACCAGGAGGAGAAGGACCTGCGTGGTTATCTGCCAGCCGAAGGCTGGGCTCATGCCGCAGCTCACGGGGCAGACGCCCTGGAGGAACTGATCCGCTATAAGGAAAGTGACATTGCGGTGCAGCACGAGGTGTTGCAGGCGATTACCGGGATGCTGCATAACGGTGTCCGGATTTTTGACGAAGAGGAAGACGAACGCATGGCTAGTGTTGTGGATACGATGATTAGCGAAACGCTGCTTCCGCAGCAGGAAATCGCCGACTGGATTCATAGCTTGTCGCAGTGCATGGAATGGCCGGATACACGCGCACAGAGAGTCGCCAGAGTGAACGGGAAAAATATCGTGCGCAGCCTGTATTTCAGAACGATTGCCCGGAATGACGGGAATTATCTTACTCTCACCAGTGCCATGCTGACGGCTGAAGCTAAATTAAACTCTTTTAACGAGGCAAATCCAACATATGGAGGTAACGAAGCATGAGTACTCACTATTATTTCAGTTGGTTTAATGATGTTTTGCCAGAGAAGCTGGTTGAGTGGCTGCAGGAGGATCTACAAGACAGACAATCGCTTGTTATGATTAGCGCTCAACCCTCTGATTTTGATGGTGAGCAGATTAACTTTGAGGATATAACAGAATGGACATGGCTCCATCAGGCTAATCTTAGGTTTGAAGAGTATCATTACATCGATTACCGCATGCAGAAGGAAGAGGCCCGGCAATGGATCCAGAACGCGTCGGTTATTTTTTTATGCGGGGGAGATCCTGTTCAGCAGCACGATTTTTTGGCGGAATATGAATTGACGAAGGTGATTAGAAATAGCAATGCCGTGATCTTGGGGGCCAGCGCCGGTTCCTTGAACATGTCTGCCAAATGGGTAACCTCGCATAACGCCGCTCATACCGTTGAAATAGATACAATTCAGGAGGGGTTGGGCTTCGATCCGTTTGCCTATGAATCACACTCGCAACGCGACTATGCCTCGTTCGTCCAAGGCTACCTGTTCCCCTTATCGGAGGAGATGGATGTATATGCGGCAGAGCAGGAGAGTGCGATTCGTGTAAAAGACGGCAAACACGAAATAATGGGTCCGGTATATTATATATCCCGCTCGAAGATTCAGAAAATAAGCGTATGAGTACCGAATAGTATCCGATTGAAGCATTTCTAGACTAATTGTTGCTCCTTACCTCATTGGGTAGTATAATTTTCCAAATATGAGGAGTGAGGGGACTAAAAAATGACTGAACAATCAGTAGACAGTAGAATAGCAACATTAGGAATCGTTCTTCCCCATGCAAGTGAACCAGCAGCTAAGTATGCAAACTTCGTAAAAGTAAACGGGTTATTGTATGTTTCAGGTAAGGGCCCTGCTGGTACGCCTAAAGGGAAGTTAGGTCAAGAGTATACAACGGCAGAAGGTTATCAGTTTGCACGGCAGGCTGGGATTGAAATTTTGGCTGTACTAAAAGCAGCTTTAGATACTCTGGATAAAGTGAAACGAGTGGTTAAAATTCAGGGTTTTGTTAATGCCGACGCTAATTTTGAAGAACATCATAAAGTGTTAAATGGCTGTTCTGATCTTATGCTGGATGTTTTCGGCGAAAAGGGTGTCCATGCACGATCAGTCTTTGGAGCTGTTTCGGTTAGAGACAATCTTCCAATCATCATTGATTCAATATTTGAGGTTGAAGAATAAAGGAGAACCCAGGAGGAACCATTGGAATGGACTTTCGGTTAAGACTTGATGGTGCGTTAGACGAAATTTATGAACCGCTGTGGCAGTTACGGATTCAGCTCACCGATGGAGAAAAAGCGCTGCTCCGAAGCAAAAAGGTGCGGCGGCTTCACTACATTCGGCATGGCGGAGCTTCTTTCATCAATACCCATCATACCTACAGCCGCTTACAGCATACGTTAGGTGTATTTGCGCTTACAGCGCATTTTGAGCCGGATAATCATACATTGCGGGCAGCAGCATTACTGCATGATATCGGGCATGCGCCTTTCAGTCATACACTAGAATCCCTCCCAGGCGTGGATCATCATGAATGGACGCGGGAGGCCGTGTTCTCTAAGGAAATCGTTGATATACTATCCCGTGCAAATATTCGTACAACAGAGGTTATGGACTATATAGATGGATCAAAACGCAGCGTGTTGAGGAACAAGGACGGGGTTCTTCATGCAGATCACCTGGACTCCTTGCTCAGAAGTGCATTTGTCGGCGGTTATCAGACCATATCTACTGGTGAACTTTTAGAAGTGATGAGCTATACAAATGAAAATCTCCAGTTCACACTGGAAGCTGGTGAGCGTGTCACCGGGCTCATATGGGAAGAAGCTCGTTTACAAACTTCACCTGCTAACATCGGCGTAAACGCGATCATGAGGAGGCTGGCTAGCCGCTTAATACATAAGGATGCATTCGAAGCAGCGAAGTTGCCGATCATGATGGATACGCATATCGAGCAGTTGCTTTATAGTGATCCAGACACACGGGAAGAGTATGAGAAGTTGCTCATGGAATCATGGCGAATTCGTGTATCGCGGGAAAAGCCTATTTTTCCAGTGGAAACGGCAGTGTTGAGTAAGCTCTATCTCGCAATGCCGCTCATCCAAGGTGTTGTAATCACTGATATTTCGCAAGACTGCCTCGCTACGATCAACCAACTTAAAGAGCTGCTAGGCACATACTACGTTTGGTGGGAACGTTAATGTATTAGAATCGGTTACACCCGTTTTCGAACTGTGCATCAAACCTTTCTCAAATAATCACACTCTGGGCTTCTGTGCATATAATTGATGATGTGATTATTTGTATTTCTGGAGGTTTAGCCATGCATAGGATGTATCCTTATCCGTATTGGTTTAGAGCACAATTCGTCCCCGTTTGGGCCACTACAACACAAGAAGCACTTGAATTAATGAGGAATGCCGTACAAGGCGAACGAAATGATGAACTTTTTTATGATCAACTCATCAAACTGGCTCCGAACCAAGAACAAGTTGATGTGATTACCTCTATCCGGAATGATGAAAGAGGACATAATCAAATGTTTCGGCAAATGTATAGGGAATTAACAGGACATGAAGTAACAGGAGTTAGCAACGAAGCTCCGGATAATGTTAATTCTTATATTGCCGGATTGCAACAAGCCTTCCAAGGCGAATTATCTGCTGTTGAGAAATATCGAAAGATATGGTTCGGTCTTCCGTACGGCATTTACAAGGATACTCTGTATGGCATTATTCTGGATGAGCAAAAACATGCGGCTAAATATAACAATCTCCTGATACAAAACCTAGCTGCAAATCAGTCCTGAATCAGTCCTGAATCTGTCCTGATCCCTCCCACGCATAGGCCTCTTCTCTCACAAGGAGCGGGGGGGCCTCTTCGTTATTTTAATAGTGAAACTTACAATTGAGAAGTGAACGCTGTGGATGCTAGAGTAATGCCGATTGGTAAAACATTTTCTTTTGGCTCCCCGGTTATATATACATTTTGTAAAAAGTGCGGAGAAGTAGCCTCCATTAGAATTAAAAATCCGGATAAATTTTGACTATAAGAGTACTCTCACAATCTTGAGGAAAAAATTGAAGTAATATTATTTATATCAAGATTTAAAGGGAGGTAATTTATGTTGAGCGTGCAGTATAGAAAATTAGCGATTGAAGATTGTGTGCTATTAAATGATATTAATCCATCACAATACATAAATAATGCATGGAGAGAAGTTGATGGAAAACGCCAGTTAGTCAAAATCAATTATCAAGATTCTGATTGGGCTAATGGTTATGAACACCACTTCAATAGTCTAAAAGCAACTATTTCAAGTAACGGTGAAGCGGTTGGTGCTTTTGATGAAAATAACAAATTAATAGGGTTCGCAGCATTAAATCGTGAGTTCTTTGGTGAAAATTATAAATACGTTCTATTAGACCAGTTATTTATTTCATTAGAGCATAGGAATAAAGGAATTGGTAAAAAGCTATTCTTAATAATCGCAGAAAGAGCTAAAGCGTGGAAAGCAGATAAAATATATATTTGTGCCGGTTCTGCCGAGGAGACGGTTGCATTTTATTTTGCAATTGGCTGTAAAGAGACGGTAGAGATAAATAAGAAACTATACGAAAACGATCCAAACGATTATCAATTAGAGTTTCTGCTTTAGTGGGATAGTAGTCTATTCAACTAACGAGAAACGTTGTTTCATTCTACACAGCGGCAGTTTATGACTCTGTTTTTTAGTTCAGAGCTGCCGCGACAAGCTGAATTTTCTCACCGTTTTATCCCGCTCTTACCGAACAGTATACGTCAAAAGTTTATCCTTACTCTGGATAGGTTACTTTCAGGAAAATGAGGTGTCTATATTGGGCTCTAGGATAATGCACTACTGTATTACTGTGCAACTTGCAGAGAAGTTGAAAATCAACTCAGAGGTTTTACATCTCGGTGGACTTGCTCCAGATGCTGTTGGTTCTAACGATCAATCAAAAGACAAATCACATTTTAGAACACCTAAGGAAAATGGAAAGAAACGCATCAACTTAGGCTTGTTTTTAGAGAAATATGGCGATCGGATGCAAGATCCATTCTATCTTGGATATTTCAGTCATTTGGTCGCAGATTATTTTTGGTACGACTGTATAATGGTAAAATACTTTAAACCGCTTAGCACGGAGGATCGTCGGAAAGCAGGGGAAATCGGTTATTTGGATTTTTGGATATTAAATGCAAAGCTAATTCACCACTTTAAATTAACGAAATGCAAGCTGGCGATTGAACACAATGAAATGGACTTAATTGATATGCATGCTTTATCTGGTGTTATCGATCAATTTGAAGCTGATTTTATAGCTGATCCTATTGCGGAACATTCACCGCTGGGACTATATACTTTTGAAGATATTCTCTCTTATATCGATCGTTCAGTTAAGGAAACAGTTAGTAGATTGTCGGAGGTGCAATTTGAAAATAAAGATTGTCAGGAAAGATAGGCAAATTATTATTAATGATTACTTTCATCTCGGTGGAGCCCCCGAACCAAATAACTTCTGTAAAGCATGCAACAATGTCCTTTTCTATTATGATAGATATGATGCAACCTTTTGTGCGTATTGTAATGTATGGATTACTCCGAATTGCGGAAAAGGTGATTGTTATTATTGTAACACCAGACCTAATACTCCCCTTGATATTATAAGTTAGATTGATCATTCAGCTATCAGAGAATAATAATTCATTTCAATTCTGCCATCTTAAAAAGGGTGGCTTTTCTTGATTTTTATTAATCAATAACGTAGTTTAACAGAGCTTTCGCTTAAATACAGATCACCTACCAAGGCTACCTCACAATTGATTCATTCTTCACAGTATGCGTCTACTGTTCACTGGCCTCATCTCGTGCAGAGTACATAAATGAAATTTCCCATTCCTGCTATTGAAGAACGACAAGTCGAAAAGATTTATCGCCATGGATTGCACCTTTGTTCATTGATGAGAATGAGAGTGGACGGGGTTTGAGTTAATTCACGGAACGTATTGTATAGTATTACATTTGTATATTATAATGAACAAGAAGGAGGTGCTATTTATTGAATGCTATACACATCAGGATAGGAAACAACCTGCAGCGTATTAGAAAGAATAGGCAGTTAAGCTTAGATAAGCTCGCTGATTTAACGAAGGTTAGCAAAGGTATGCTTCATCAAATTGAGCGGGGAGAAACGCAGCCCACAGTGACCACCGTATGGAAAATTGCTACGGGACTCAATATTTCGTTCTCATCTCTGCTTAAAGAGGATGACGCAGTAGTATCCATTGCTACGCGAAAAGAAATTCCAGATTTAACAGAAGACAATGGAAAATGTAGAGTGTACTTACTGTTTCCGTTTGATCCGCAGACACGTATTGAAACGTTTACGATTATTCTCAGCCCTACTTGTAACTATGTTTCATTCCCGCACAATGATGGGGTTCAAGAGTATATCACGGTTACCTCCGGAGTGTTCAGTCTACAGATTAAGGACGAAATATACGAATTACAAGAAGGCCAGGCTATAAAATTCACAGGCAATGTTGAACACCGTTATATCAATAAAGCGGACGAAGATGTGACGATACAAGTGATTATGCATTATATGGATTCTTAATTGCATGTAATGATTAAGGAGGAATACACGTTGACAAGTCAACTTAAAGATAGTGCCCAGCAGGTTCAAAACAAACTATTGGAGCTGGGGTATGCAAATCAAGTTGTAGAACTGCCTGACAGTACACGAACTGCACAGGAAGCTGCCGATGCGATAGGCTGCGAGGTTGCACATATAGCGAAGTCCATTATCTTTCGGCTCAAAAATGAAGATAAACCCTTATTGGTTATAGCAAGCGGAGTCAACCGGATTAACGAAAAACAAATTACCAGCCATCTGAATGACAAATTGGGAAAAGCTGACGCTGATTTTGTACGTGAACACACAGGATTTGTGATTGGAGGCGTACCGCCTTTAGGACATAAAGAGTCAATACTCACTTTTATTGATGAAGACTTGTTACAATACAGAGAGATATGGGCTGCTGCCGGACATCCAAGAGCAGTGTTTCAATTAACACCCGAAGAATTAATTCAAATGACAAACGGACGAGTCATCTGTGTAAAATAAATTGATGTTTACCTTTCTGTTAGCTCGCTAATGGGGATGTTAGTTCTGTGTGGCGAGTACGCCCCCCAAGTTAGGGCAGTGGTAGTTTGGTTTTATTCAACTTTCACCTGGTTTTTAAAAAAGTCTATTTGTATAATTATTCCATACGCAGCCAGTCAAGAGGAGGAATTAATATGCACATTCAGACAGAGCGGCTCAGCATTACCCCTTTTACCCAAGAAAATTACATAAAAGTATCAGAAACCTATTCTGTTAGAAATCATATCATTAACTATTTGGATAAGCTTAAAGGGGACCCTGAATTGTTAGGCTGGGGTGCATGGTTTGTGACCTTAACGGATAATCATCAAATTATCGGTGACATTGGCTTCAAGGGAAAGCCCGATCATCAAGGAACTGTAGAAGTGGGATTTGGCCTTATTCCTGAGATGCATAATATGGGTATAGCCACTGAGTCGGTAGGAGCTATTATAGAATGGGCCTTATCATCTAAAAAAGTCCAAAAAATTGTGGCCGAGTGCCTTATCGATAATATTCCGTCTATCAGAGTTCTGGAGAAATTGAATTTTACACGAACCGGAGTAGAGAACGGAATGATTAATTGGAGTCTGATATTCAAACCATAATGCTCATGATATAATCCCAAAAAAGGGGGGATTGCGTTGAGCGGGTTCATAATCGTTGTTCTTATTTTTATTATATTATTTGGAGTATTCAGGAAAAAAAGGTGAGTCCGCTTGACCTTCAAGCTGTATTTGTGGGAGATACCCGCTGTGCGGTGATTGGCGATGTGGGTTCAACCGATATGCTTGCAGTCTTTGGATAAATACCGTCACCTGTGGTATGAGCAGGCAGCGCCAGATTACATTGCTAAGGACCTTCTGGATGCGGCAAAATGCATGGTAGATACAATAAAGCGGACCACGCCTGAGTAGGCAGTGTTGTCCGCTTTGCTTTTTTACAGCTGTATGTTGGAGCGGAGCAATTCTGAATGTCTAGCTACGCTAGATTATTGCACATTTTCTGGGTTGAACTCCTTTAGGCGGATCAAAGGCTTTTTCCTCTGAGTTCCTTTTTTCGTTGTGGTATGTCCTTGTTCGTCCGTTCTTCTCTCAATAAATTGTCCGGTCAGATAGTTAACGTCGTCCTCGTCCGATTGCTCTATGGTAGTGGCTCCTGTAAAGTAGCTACCGCTAGTGGAACCGATCAAAAACCAATCCTTATCTTGATACCGGAATCTATATTTGTTATACCATCTCCAGTTGCTGCCCCCATAATCGCTAACCAGGACAGATCCTCTATTAATAGTAATGCTATCAAAAGGATCTCCCCAGATGCCGCCCTCATCCGCCTGCAAAATGACATTTTCAGCGATGATGGATAGCGTGTACGTATTGTTTTTGCTGCCAAAAGCGATTAGAAGGGATCGCGGAGACACCTCTCCCTTGACTGAATTCTTCTCTATGACCATTGCAAGATCGGAGATACCGTCTTTATTTAGATCACCTTTGGCAATGGCCTTCTCTCCCAGGAAAGGCTCCAAAATGTGCCAACCTGTCGGAAGTAGTGCATTGATGTTATCTGCTTTGGCCGCTGGTTTTGGGGTATGGGGTGGCGCTGCTTTTGCTTCTGCAGTTTGTATTTGAGAAGGATCATTACACCCCAATATGTAGCTTAAAAGGGCAACAATACCTACGGACCTTACTATTAGTTTTTTCATCGAGTCAGTTTCCCTTCTTCTTCATGTGTTTTAGCTTAGTGCGTGTACCTTCACTAGTATATCGAATGGATTGATGAACATGTAATACCTTGGACACAACAAAAAAACTACAATATTGAGAGATTTATAGTTATGCAGAATTACTTGCGATGAATTAAAATGGAAAAAGAGAGCCGGTGCGAATGCCAAGCTCCCATGAAATTCCCGGGAGCTTCGCACCTCAGAATTTGTCGAATCCCTGAAAGATTGAGGGTGCAAGTTGAATGTCAATGTGTGATTCATGCTCTTTTGATATAATATTAAGGGAAAAGAAGTGAAACGATAGGGGAAAGGCATCGGTTATGCTCTTTTCCGCTGTCGCACTCTACATGAGTGCGTGGATTGAAATTTTGGTAACTGCCATTGGAAAAATGACCAAGGAGTCGCACTCCGTAGGGAGTGTGGCCTGAAGTAAATACCGGCCTTACACACTAAATGCGAATGGAGGTATCCTACCTTGCAACGATACACCGTAATCAAAGCTCATACATCTAATTATCCTGATCCAATCATCCTGCAAAAAGGTCAAGAAGTTTGGTATGGCAGGGAGGATACCCAATTTCCGAATTGGATTTTTTGTAAATCAGTCCCTACTAACAAAGAAGGGTGGGTGCCGAAGCAGATTTTAACTTCTCCAGATAGCCAAGGCATCGCAACAGTTACTGAAGATTATTCCGCGCATGAACTAACCGTTGCTCAAGGGGACTTATTATGGGGGCTGAAGCACTTAAACGATTGGACTTACTGTAAAACGGATAATAACGAATACGGTTGGGTCCCAGCTTTTTGTTTATCTGACTTACACGAATCTGGTTAGCTCCATCTTATAAATAAAAGCACTGAATATCTGCGCAGCCGCAGGACTCAGTGCTTTTTTAAATCCTATCCTATTCCTTCCGGCGTACCTCAAATAAATCGTTAGGGCTGACTTCAAAATGGAGGCATAGCTTCATGATTAATTCTGCTGATATTTTCTTTTTATCCATGTTGGTGTTATGCACTAATTCCATAAGGGTTGTTCTTCGGTGTCCGATTTCATTGGACAATTTTAGTACTGAGATATTGTGTGCCTTTAAAATTTGGTCGAGTTTACAGTGCAGTGTATACTTATCAAATTCCATGGGGACCTCCTAATAATAATGAATGCACTTTCATAGTGCATGTTGTATGTTGTTGATATAGAAATTGAACTTTAAACGTGCAGTTTCTGGAGGTAATCAAATGGAGGTTGCTCTATGTCCAAACGTCGCCCTCGCAAACTCAATATTCAAGCTATTCTGGACATATCCCGGAAAAACTTAGTGTGGCCAGAGCTAAATGGATTACCCGATACGATCTACTACTATCATTTGACTGATACGCTGGGACGTAAATGGAAGACAATTGGTTGTCATGTTACGGATGCGATTAAATACGATTGTTAACGTTAATCATTATAGCATTGACCACTTAAGAAGCCTTGTTCATAGTATTGCTCAATCCCCACTAACCCACCCCCCGTACATATCCCACAAGTGAGTATCCGCCCCGGACCCTGGCATGTTAGAATAGGAGCAATGTGTACATCCTATGTGTGAATTTAATCGGGGGGGCAACAGGTGAGAGCGTTGAGATTGAGAGATTACATGGGCCCTTCGGAGACTTCGGCGCACCGGCAGGCGAAGTGGGTCAAGCGGTTTCTGTATACGTATTGGCTGGTGATTGCTCTGCATTTCCTGGCCCAGCTGGGGTCTTTTGTATGTTTGCCATATCCCATGGGAGCGCATGAGTTCTACTACGATGTGCTGCTCTATCCGACCTTGCTGATGAGTGCGGTGGTGGGGATTACGCAGCTTGTGGATATTGCGGCACCGAAGTATTCCTTCGTGCTGCTGTTTGTGGCGGGGACGATTATCGCGATGATGATTATTCATCTGAATATGGACATCCGGATTATCGGGGCGCTGATGCTGCTGCCGATTATTGCGTCGGCGATTTTTTTTCGGCTGGATCTCACCTTGTTCACCTCTGGCCTGCAGGCGGCGGCCTTCTTCATTCTCTACCGCTGGGATTATTGGTTCAAATATTATCTGACGGATTTCGACCTGATTGCGATTCCCCTCTTTCTGCTGGTCGGCACGCTGGTGGCGGGGATTGTCATTATTAACGGGCGTGAGCTGGCAAGCGATCTGGAGGCTACTCTGACGGCGAAGCAGGACCTGATGATTGAGAATGCGGTGATCCGCAAGCTGTCTACCACTGATGCACTGACAGGACTGTATAACCATATATCTTTTCATGAATTCTATGAAAAAGCGCTAGAATACGGCAGCCAGGGTGCCCCGTTCCATCTTGCGCTGGTGGATATCGATAATTTCAAGCAAATTAACGATAAGTATGGACACCGTACCGGAGATATGGTGCTGGCGCGGGTCGCCCAGATCATTAAGGACCACATCTCGCCCGCAGATATTGCGGCCCGCTACGGCGGGGAGGAGTTCGCGATCCTGCTGTTCGAGAAAAGCTTCGAGGAAGCTTACGCACTGATTGAACAAGTCCGCCAGGAGCTGTCGCATACGTCCCATGAGGAGATGGAGCAGCGGGCGGTTACTGTCAGCATCGGACTGCAAAGCTATGCCGAAGGCATCTCCAAAGAGAAGCTGTTCGAGGAAGTGGATCATCTGCTCTATACCGCCAAGCATTCCGGCAAAAACAAGACCCTGACCCCGCTGACGCAGCGCAGCGCTGTGTAGGCTGGGCCCGCTAAGTCTGTTAACGTTCCGATCTTCCGCAGCCTCTACGCCTGCCTGTTCACAGCCTAGCCGCTTCACCCGACACCCAGCTTACTCCGCCGGACCTTCGTCAGCCGCTGCTTTCTTGCGTGCCCGGAACCGCCGGACTTTCATCAGATTCCCGCACAGCTTGTCGTCGCAGTACCGCTTCGAGCGGTTGCGGGTATCGTCGTAATAGACCCAGAGACAGTCGGGATTCCCGCAGATACGGAAGCGAGAGGGCTCCTTCTCCAGCAGCGCAGCCGCAAAAGAGGCGGCAACCTCCGCCATAATCTGCCCCCAGTCCGCACGCTGCGGCTGGAGGGAGATCTCGGCTTCACCTGCTGCCGTCCAGACCACCTGACGTACAACGGGCCCGTCGCTCATGTACGTATTTAACTGCGCAAGCAGCGCTGTAGACGGAGACTCTCCCGCGACCAAACGCTGCAGCTCGTCCCATAACAAGCCGCGCAGGCCTTTCAGCTGCTCCAGATCTTCCGGCCGGTGAAGGGCTGCCGCCGGCAGCTTGTGCTCCGCCAGCCATTCCGCCAGCCATTTGGGGTCTTCCAGCCGGTCCTGGTCTGTGCTACGGTCACTGGTCCGCCAATTCCGCCAATAGCTGTTCATGAAATCTACCCACAGCAAGCTTCATCTCTCCCTTCACATGATCTTTCCCTTGATTGTAACAGTTAAAATTAAGTTATGCTAGTTACTTGATACGCTCCGCCGATTATGTTACATTGCTTGTGTAACTGTTATTCGGCTTGTTTAGTCGTTACCGAAGCTTGTGTACCTATAATTACAGGAGGGATATAAATGGAAAATAAAATTAGCGATGTACTGGTCGAGAACTGGGATTATGTGATGGATGTGGAGGATTGGCAGCCGCCGCTGGGTGCGGCGCTTGAAGGTGTGGACAGTGAGCAGGCACTTTGGAAGCCGGAGGGAGCTGCGGGCAATTCGATCTGGGAGAACGTTAACCATCTGACGTATTATAAGGAGCGTCTGCTGCGCAAGCTCAAGGGAATGGAGAAATTGCCTGATCTGGAGAGCAATGACGCTACATTCACTGTGACAGGAAGCGGAGAAGAGGACTGGAAGCAGGCGGTAGACAAGCTGAAGTCCATTCATGCCTCGCTGCGCGAGATTATTGTAGCTCTGGAGGAAGGCGCTTATGAATGGGGCGGCTCCGGGCATGCGCCGGGCGAAGAGGTCATGAGCCTGATTCTGCATGATGCCTATCATACGGGACAGATTGTACTGGTCCGCAAGCTGCAAGGCTCCTGGCCTGGCACCCGCCGTTTCGATTAAGCGCAGCAGCCATATTTTACAAGTGATCTGTTCGTAGGCAGCTCTGTTTCAGCTCCAAATCCCCGGGTTAATGGAAGACATGCAGCTATCAACGGAGAGGAGAGATTGAGGATGGAGCCGAATTACAAGGACAGAAGTGTTGAGGTTGAACGGACAGAGGTGCACCGCAAATCGGATTCCAGTCTTGTCGCATCCACGTTCATTAAATATGCAGCTTACATTATTATCACCTTCGGAGTTCTGTTTTTCCTGGTGAAATATGTATTCCCGATGTTCAAATAAGCCAGTTGCCCAGCCAAGTGCAGACTTGGACGGATTCACGCCAAAAAGCCACGAACCCCCTCGGGAGCTCGCGGCTTTTTGTTCAAATATAAGAATGAATATGTTTCACGCTATACATTATCCTTCTGTTTCCCGCCGAAACGGTACCGTCCTGTAAAAGGACGGCAAAGCCGTTTCCACTTACATAACGGCTATACGTTCTTCTGGATCATCTCGTGGGAATCGGCGGTATTCCGGTAAAAGAACCAGCATTCATTCAGCAGTCTAATCTGACGGCAGTCCTTCTTGAGATAGGCCTTCATGAGCTGTTGGCGAAGCCATTGTGGCAAGGGTACCCCTCCTCTGCATGCTTCCTGTGTATAGATAGCATATGGGGGAATACGCCCAAAGGTGCACGGTTAGTTTCAGGTAGCCAAGCCGAATTTCACAAGGACGCCCGGAACCGGCGTTACTGCACCCGTTCTTCTTCCTCTTCGTACCATTGTTCAAGCTGGGCCTGAAGCGCCCGGATTTCGGTCAGCAGTGAGATCAGGGGGTAATGCTCCTCTTTAATAGAGGCAAAAGCCTGCTCCAGCCGGTTAATATACGCCAGCCCCGACTCCAGATGATGCTCTTCGCGCAGCAGCTCCAGCGCCTCGCATTCGGCCACCGCCCGCGGCAGTCCGGGTACATTCTCGGCTGTCAGCTTGTCAATTTCTTTGTTCAGTCGCAGATTGAGGGCGCTTAGCTGGTAAGCATATTCCTCCGGCATCTCCACGAATAGCAGTTCCTGATCCTGCTGCATGATTACGTACCGCATTCTCGGCATCTTTCATTCTCCCTCCGGACTTGTCTTCCTTCTTGACAGTGTAGCCCATAGGCAAGTTACAATTCAAGTAGAGATCTAAATTCAGGCAGAGAGGACCGTGAAGGAACGCTATGACCAGTATGAGCAACGAAGAGCTGCAGCAATGGATGGAGCAGGTGTCGCTGAGCAGCTTTGGCGTGCCTTTCCGGCATACGGCGAGCTTTAACAGCAGACTTACGACAACCGGCGGACGATATTTTACCAAGAGTCATAATATAGAGATTAACCCCCAGCAACTGGAGATGTACGGACGGGAGGAGACGGAGAAGATCATCAAGCATGAGCTCTGCCACTACCACCTGCATCTGGCGAAGCGGGGGTACATGCACCGGGATGCCGATTTCAAAACACTGCTGGCCCGCGTCGGCGGCAGCCGGTATTGTCAGACCCTGCCGGGTGCCAAGGCCCGCAAGCCGCAGCCTTACCGGTATAAGCTGGTATGTATTGCCTGTGCCACCGAGTATCTGCGTAAGCGCCGGGCCGATCCCGGGCGGTACCGCTGCGGTAAATGCTCCGGCAAGCTGAAGCTGGTTGCGCTAGAAGCAGGCGCGGGCCCGGCTACTTAATTTTTGATAACCAGACCTAGTAGTCCGGCAAAAGAAGCCGCCTGCTCCGCAGAGATGATGCAGCCCTCCAGATCCTGAAGATCCACCAGGAGGCCGGTGAACTCGCAGTCGCTCAGGTCAACACCCTTCAGCTTGCAGCCGGCCAGCGTGGCCTGCTCCAGATTGCATTCCGAGAAATACAGGCCGTTCAGGCTGGACTGGTAATAATCCGCGCTGGCCAGCGAGCTGCGCTCGAAGGAAGCCCCTTTGAAGTTGGCGAAACGGAAGACCGCGAATTCCCCGATACATCCGGTGATGGATACATTTTGAAATCGTGCTCTGGTGAAGTCTGTACCGATCATGCGGCAATCCCTGAATTCGGTCCGGTGTATGAAGGCGTCGCTGAAATCCACATTGGACAGGTCGCAATGATCGAAGATTACATCGGTAAGCTCAATGCGCTGCAGCGAGGATTCCGTGATGGTAACGTTTTTGAAAATAGTCTTGTCGAAAGCTACCCGGGTGGCCTCCTGATATTCAATGAGCGCTCCTTCAATGAGGCAGCGGCTGAATTCGTCTTTGGAAGCAAGGGTGTGAACGTCCTGCGGCGTAAGTAGCCCGGGATCTGAGATTCTGGGTGGTTCTATCTTGTTACTCATATCGGCCTCCTTGGCATTTCCTATCCTTATTTGTCCTTATTTGATCTGGCCCATGTCCAGGTTGACCCGGTAGTTGCCATACTTCAGCAGTTCATCCAAAATAGCGTTCAGCGCCTCCTGATCCACAGTACGCACCCGCATCCAGTAACAGCCCTCCCCGCTGATGCGGTACAGCTCGGTGACACTCTCATGGGCCTTCGCAAAAGCCTGAAAAGGCGGATGATCCTTATTGCTGCTCAGAAAAACCGTGATAAAGGCGTGAATGCTCTGGCCGATCCACAGCGGGTTATAACGGATGGTGTAGCCCTCAATGATGCCAAGCTCCCGCATTCTGCGGACACGTGCGCCTACAGCCTGGCCGGTCAGATGGACCATCGCCCCGATATCCTTATGGCTTAAGGTGGAGTCTTCGATAAGGAGCTGGAGGATGCGGTAATCGGTATGGTCAATGAGATAGGGGGTCATTTTCTGCAATTCCTTTCCGGGTGAAAGCATATCGTAAGAATCTCTTTCTCGGCACAATGTCTTCTCTTCTTGCCCTGATTTATACTTATTGTATCAGAAAGTGAACATAAGGTAGACATCCGGGAAGAGGTGCATATGATGAAAATAAAGCTGATCCGCCACGCCACCCTATGGCTGGAATACGGCGGTGCAACGTTTCTGATCGATCCCATGCTGAGTGCGCAGGGTGTGAATCCGCCGATTATGAATTCAGGCGATGACCGCCGGAATCCGCTGGTGTCATTGCCCGGTCCTGTTCAGCAGTGGCTGGAGCCGGATGCTGTGCTGGTCACGCATCTTCATCAGGATCACTGGGATGCAGCAGCGGCAGAGCAGTTGTCCAAGGCACTGCCGGTGTATTGCCAGGAAGGTGACGGGGAGCGAATTGCTGCCCAGGGCTTTGGGCGTGTTACAGAGATTAAGGACGCCGGCTCTGTGTCCTTCGGCGGAGTAATTCTGATACGTACAGGAGGGCATCACGGAACAGGGGAGATTGGAGAACGGATGGGCAAGGTCTCCGGTTTCGTCTTCCGGGCAGAGGGCGAACCTGTGCTGTACCTGGCTGGAGATACGATCTGGTGCGAAGAGGTTCAGCAGGTGATAGCCGGGGAAGTGCCGGAGGTGATTATTGTCAATGCCGGGGGTGCCAGCTTCCTGAGCGGAGGTCCCATTACCATGAACGAACAGGATGTGGTGGAGGTATGCCATTCCGCTCCGTCCGCTTCGGTGATTGCTGTGCACATGGATTCAATTAACCACTGCCATGTAACGAGGGAGCTATTGATGCAACGCCTTGAACAGGAAGGCTTGTCCGGCCGTGTTGCCGTGCCACTGGATGGAGAGTGGATCTGATTATGTAAACGATCTCACAATCTCTCGCGACCCGCTTGACTAACCTGTAGAATCATGATAAATTAATCCTTGTTCATGTTAATGTTCCCTGATAGCTCAGTTGGTAGAGCACTCGACTGTTAATCGAGTTGTCACAGGTTCGAGTCCTGTTCGGGGAGCCATTACTTGGAGAGATACCCAAGTGGCTATAAGGGGACCCTCTGCTAAGGGGTTAGACTGCGTAAGCGGTGCGAGGGTTCGAATCCCTCTCTCTCCGTTTTGATTAAACTTCCCTGCTAGGGATGAGAACCCTTGGTGGTTCGTTGGAGCATAAGCTTCGTTAGCAATGGCATCGCAATCTCTCGCGCAGCGAGAGTATCCCTCTCTCTCCGTTTTGATTATACTTCCCTGCTGGGGATGAGAACCCTCGGTGGTTCGTTGAAGGAGCTCATATTGAGCTCCTTTTTTGCGTCTTTTCAGCAGGAGCGGCTGAATCCCTGGAAGATACGATTGTCCTGTCCGATGTCGTAATTCCATATAGTCGATGTCGCATTTATCTACTAAAAATCCTGCTTGTTATATGATACTTTATAGGTGATGTCAGAATAATGTATATGGAGGTGCAGGCGGGTGAGCATTAGGATTGGCAAGATTAGCTTTTGGCATGTACATGCCTGGGATTATACGAAGCAGGCCCAGGAGCATGGGGATACGGAAATTGCTGCGGTATGGGACGAGGATGCGGAGCGGGGCAGGAAGGCGGCAGAGAGCTTGAATATCCCGTTTTATGATTCTTTGGAGGACATGCTTGCCCGGAAGGATATCGATGCCGTGATTGTCGACGCGCCAACCCATATGCACCGGGAGGTCATGATTGCGGCGGCCAGAGCAGGCAAGCACATCTTCACCGAAAAGGTTGTAGCTGCAACGCTGAGTGAGGTTAATGAAATCCTCTCCGAGATCGCGGAGCATGGAGTGAAGCTAACCGTGTCGCTGCCGCGGCTAAATGACGGTTATACGTTATCGGTTACAGACATTCTAAGCCAGGGACTTCTTGGGCAGATTACGTATGTCAGAGTCCGCTTATCCCATAACGGCGCAACGGCCAACTGGCTTCCCGAGCATTTCTATAGCCTTGAACAATGCCAGGGCGGTGCCTTGATTGATCTGGGATGCCATCCCATGTACCTGACCAGACTGTTCCTGGGTCAAGAGGTGACCGGGGTAAGCGCGAGCTTCGGATATGTGACGGGCAAGGAAGTGGAGGACAACGCAGTAGCGACGCTCTATACGGATTCGGGAGCAATCGGTGTAGTGGAAGCTGGCTTCGTGAACAGCTACTCCCCTTTTACCATAGAAGTGCATGGAACGGAAGGAACTCTATTGTATGGAACGCCTGAAGCAAAGCTGCTCGTCAGAAGTAATAAAGCGGCAAATCAAGGGGCTGCCTGGAACGAGACGCCTGTACTGGCCAATCGTGAGAGCGCTTTTGAGCAGTGGGTAGCCCACATCCAGAACAACACGGTTGCTTCTGACAATATTCAAGCGGCAACAGAGCTTACCCGGTTAATGGAGGCGGCGAATCTCTCAGCGAAGGCAGGACGGGTGATCCGGTTAGCCGAACTGAAGTCTTGTCTTGATCCATTATCCGGGTACAGTGCGTAGCCTATAAGCGGGAGGTTAACATGAGCCCTTTTCCCTTCGAGATTATGTTTGAGAAGATGGATCTGCTGGAAAGACTGGATATTTCTATCCTGTGGGGACATTATGAAATTTCTGTTCTCCGGTTTCATTTGACCTCTTTTCCGCCGGGGAAGGTTATTGATTTCCATAACCATGCTGAATTTGAATTTCATTTCATACCGCGGGGCAAAGGAACGGTCATTCTCGGCGATCAGCAGTATTCTTTGTCGGAGGGAATGCTCTATTTGACCGGACCGGGAGTGATGCACCGTCAAGAAGCAGATGCGGAAGAGTCGATGGAGGAGTTATGTCTGCATATCCATATTGCGGAGAAGCCCCGGGACGATGCAGACCCGTGGGAGGTTGCCGAAGCGGAGGAATGTGTGGAGAAGCTGAGAAACCTGCCGCTTGTCCCTGCACAGGATTATCACAGGGCGATGAAGTGTTTTTTGGAAGCCTATGAAGCCTGTGACGGCAAGCTTGCGGGATATTACACATCCATCAAGCATCTCGTGATTAGTATCTTGCTGAAGGTAACCAGAGCTTATGATACAGGCGGGATGGGAGCTGCGGCACCCGTACGGGACATGCTGTCCTACCGCTATCAATATGCTGTTCAGTACATGGAAGCGAATTATTCGGCAGCCGTGACGCTGGAGAATGTTGCGGAGAAGCTGAATATCAGCGCAAGGCAGCTGCAGCGGATATTTAAACAGACCGATCCGGATCAAACCTTCAGCCGGATTCTTGAGGAGATCCGTTTGAAGGCTGTGTGCAGCAAGCTTGAAGCCAGTAACCTGTCGATCGAACATATTGCGGAGTCTGAAGGGTTCACCACTGCGACCTATCTGCATTCAGTATTCCGCAAGCGGCTGGGCATGACCCCGGCTGCATACCGCAAGGCTAGACAAATACATGAACAGTGAGGATGAGTGACGATGGGCAAAGTGTATCGTGTTGGGGTTATCGGCTGTGGAGGGATTGCGAACGGGAAGCATTTGCCGGCCTTAAGCAGACAGGATAAGGTTCAAGTGGTAGCTTTTTGCGATATTATCAAGGAACGGGCTGAAGCGGCTGCTGAACAATACGGCAGTGCAGATGCTGCTGTCTATACGGACTATCACGAATTATTGAAGGATGCTTCCATTGATATTGTTCATGTGCTTACTCCTAATGATGCGCATGCGGAAATATCCATTGCGGGCTTGGAAGCGGGCAAGCATGTGATGTGTGAGAAGCCCATGGCCAAAACAGCGGCGGATGCCAAACGTATGGCTGAAGCAGCGAAGCGTACAGGGAAGAAGCTGACTATAGGGTATGACAACCGGTTCCGGCAAGACAGCTTGTATCTGAAAAAAGTCTGTGAAGCAGGCGAGCTCGGCCATATCTATTATGCGAAAGCGCATGCGATCCGGCGTAGAGCGGTCCCTACCTGGGGAGTATTCCTGGATGAGGAGAAGCAAGGGGGCGGCCCGCTTATTGATATTGGAACCCATGCGCTGGATCTGACGCTCTGGATGATGGACAACTACAAACCAAAGGTTGTGCTGGGAACCAAATACCACGAGCTCTCCCAAAAAGAAGATGCGGCCAACGCCTGGGGACCTTGGGACCCGAAGAAATTCACCGTGGAAGACTCGGCCTTCGGGATGATTGTGATGGAGAACGGCGCAACGATTACGCTGGAGGCGAGCTGGGCGCTTAATTCGCTGGATGTGGATGAAGCCAAGTGCAGCTTAAGCGGAACCGAAGCGGGTGCGGACATGAAGAACGGTCTCCGGATTAACGGGGAGAAGCATAGCAAGCTATACACGAATGAAATTGAGCTTGGTGCCGGAGGAGTAGCCTTCTATGATGGCAAAGAAGAGAAATCTACGGATATCGAATTAAGAAAGTGGATCGAAGCGATCGAACAGGATAAAGATCCGGTCGTCACTCCTGAACAGGCTTATGTAGTCTCACGGATTCTGGAGGCCATCTATGAATCGGCACAGACGGGGAAAGCCGTATATTTGGACTAGGCGGTCATTGCCCGAGTCAAATCTCAGATTTCGTAAAAGCTTCAAATGTTAAAAAAGCAGCGATTCTCTTATGGGAGAATTGCTGCTTTCTGTTTTTGGTCCATTGATGTTTGGACGGTTTCTTTTTTTGTGTTAAAAAATCTGTTTTCGCATCCCGCTTAAACAGCGGAGCGTCCTCATCGACACAAACGTCCATCTAACTCCAAAACAAGGGGTATCCCAGCCATTTCATGGCTTATGGACACCCTCTTATTGTTTATATATTTTTTGCCGAATTGCCATTTACAATCTGACATCTAGCGTAGATCTTCTGTAGAAGAACCACGCTGCAATCACGAGCGTAGCAGCCACCAGTATCCCGGACTCGCCTGTCCAGAGAAATGCATTCTTCCCGCTGGTGTAACGGTCGAAAGCATCCTGAATGATAGCATTCCACGAGGCATGGAGCAGAACGGCCGGCCATATGCTCCCAGTGCTTAAGCGCAATAGACTAATAATGATGTTGAATGAGCTGATGGTTACCATGAACAATACGATCGATAAGGCCAGAGAAGGGCCGGAATAGTAGCTGCCGATTAGAATCGCGGGGATATGCCACATGCCCCAGATCAGCCCGCTCATGAGAATAGGCTTCGGGACGCGGGCCCCAATAAGCCGGGTCAGCATGTAGCCTCTCCAGCCTAACTCTTCTCCGGCACTGCTGATGATTCCCATCGCGGTTCCGACGGACATTTGAATCAGGATTGCCCAGACCAGCGAACCGATAACGTTGCCATTGTGTCCGGTATACTCCGCCAGTCCTGTGATCCAGACAGTCCCGTAGGCCAACAGACCAACCGCCACCGGCAATAACAAGATGAATGGAATCGCCCTGAGCGTGCGCCGTCCCCCGGACCTCAGGGAGATATCCGCGAAGCCCTCACGCCGCAGGATACGGGTGAGTATGGAGGAGATCCCGGGCGCCCACATCAGCAGCAAGCCGTACACAGGCGTTACAGTAAGGGCCAATATGTAGCTTATAACCGTAAGGGGTATAAGAATCAGGAAGAATACTAGCAACCCTCTCCTGGAAGATTGGACGGTCTCCTCTTTTTCGATGGTGCTCATTTCAATTTCACTCCTTTGGATGTGTGTAATGCTTGGTAGAGTATAGCAACGAACGGGAAAGTGAGGAACAACCCGGAGCCCAGCAGCCCGCCCGGACCTTGGCCCAGGTATCGATGAGACTGTAGATGTAGGGGGGGCTTTTATACGCATAATCTTGAACTCTGCTACCGCACATTGCTGGTTCAATCCGTTACCCCTTTAATTAATTGAAGGAATGATGCTGTAAAGAGACAAATGTTATATTAATTACGCAGAAAAAAAGTATTGTATAAGAAAAGGAAACAACTTCTAAAACGTTCCTGCTTGAAAATCCTCTGTTTTTCTCCTGTTTTCTGCGCATTTTTCGAAAACCTATATTATCCTACCGAATCCTACATATATCATGTTATGTAATATAACACCAACTATTGAATTTTGTATTAATTCCCACAATTATTAGTGACGATTGTCTGACCTTGTGTTAATATAAATGACATCATAATCCAAGAAAAGAGAAACAGCACAGAGAAAGGGGTATACAAGATGAATATGGGGAGAAGGGGATGGCGATGGAGTATTTCATTCAGCAACTAATAAACGGGATATCCGTAGGCAGCATTTACGCTCTGATCGCCCTTGGTTACACAATGGTGTACGGTATCATCAAGCTGATTAATTTTGCGCATGGCGATGTATTTATGGTAGGGTCGTTCATCGGTCTGTACAGTGCCAAATACCTGGCGAATGCCGGATTGCCGCCGATCGTTGTACTGCTCTTGTCGCTGATCATCTCGATGACCATCAGTGCATTGCTCGGTATCAGCATTGAACGTCTGGCGTATAAGCCGCTTCGTAAGTCCACTCGAATTGCAGCGCTGATTACAGCGATCGGCGTATCCTTCCTGCTCGAATATACCGGAGTCTTGATCCTCGGGCCGCAGGCCAAGGGCTTCCCGGATATTATGGATAAGAAGCAGTATCATCTCTTCGGGTCTTCTATCCAGGTCGAATCCAATCAGATCATGATTCTGCTAACAACGATAATTCTTATGCTAGTGCTGCAATATATCGTCAGGTACACCCGAACGGGCAAAGCCATGCGGGCCGTATCCTTCGATGTGGAAGCGGCGCGGCTGATGGGTATCAACGTAGACCGCACCATTTCAGCCACCTTCGCGATCGGTTCAGCGCTTGCCGCTGCCGCAGGCGTGATTTTCGGAATGACGTACAATTCGGTTGATCCTCTTATGGGTGTCATGCCCGGGCTTAAGGCTTTTGTCGCGGCAGTGCTTGGAGGGATTGGAAGTATTCCGGGTGCGCTTGTCGGCGGATTGCTGCTGGGAACGGTGGAGACAGAGATTTCTTCGCTCGGGTTCTCCTCTTGGCGTGACGGTGTAGCTTTTGCGGTACTGATTCTAATCCTTATCTTCAAACCATCCGGACTGTTCGGCAAGAATGTCCGGGAGAAAGTGTAGGGGGAAGCTGCCGTGACAAAGATAAATAAAAAGTTCTGGCTGGGCCTACTTGTCGCCCTTGCGTTCTATGGAATCGTAAAAGTTCTTTTAACAACGGGAGTTCTTAGTGATGTGAATCAGTCTATGCTGCTTCTCATCGGGGTTAATATCATGCTGGCCGTGTCGCTGAATCTGATTACCGGGATTACCGGGCAGTTCTCCATTGGCCATGCCGGGTTCATGTCGGTGGGTGCGTATACCTCGGCGATTCTTACCCTTGACTACAATGTGCCGTTCATTCCTGCGATTCTTGCGGGTGGGCTGCTGGCTGCGGTATTCGGTGTATTGATCGGGATGCCTACACTCCGGCTTAACGGAGACTATCTCGCTATTGCCACGCTGGGGTTCGGTGAGATTATCCGCATTATTATGCTGAATACGGAATATGTCGGCGGAGCTTCAGGGCTCAGCGGTATTCCGGCCAAAACGACCTGGACCATGCTCTTCTTCTTCACTCTGATCTCAGTTGTACTGATTAATAACTTCATTAGATCTACTCACGGCCGGGCCTGTATTGCGATCCGCGAGAATGAGATTGCCGCGGAGGCGATGGGGATTAATACGACACGTTACAAAATCATCGCCTTCACCATCGGTGCGCTGTTTGCCGGAATGGCGGGCGGCCTGTCGGCCCATACGTTCTATGTCATTACGCCGGGCAGCTTCAACTTCCTGAAGTCTTTTGAAATCATCGTCATGGTGGTTCTCGGGGGGCTGGGCAGTACGGCGGGCTCTATCGTGGGTGCGGTGTTCGTTACCCTGCTGTATACCTACTTACGTGAATTCCCGGAATGGCGCATGATTATCTACTCGATAGTGCTCATTCTGATGATGATCTTCCGTCCAAGCGGCCTGCTTGGCGTAAGCAAATTCTCACTAGGCAAGTTCGGTAAAAAGGAGGCGAAGGCAAATGACGCAATCAAGAGCAGCGGTACTCCTTGATGTGAAAGCGGCCAGCCGGGCCTTCGGCGGACTGAAGGCGGTCAGCGAGGTATCTCTTCATATTGATAAAGGCGAGCTGATCGGCCTGATCGGGCCCAACGGTGCAGGTAAAACCACACTATTCAACCTGTTGACCGGAGTGTACCCGCCATCGTCGGGCAGCATTCTTTTGAATAATGAGTCTATCGGCGGGATGAAGCCCTACAAGATCAATCATAAAGGCGCTGCGCGTACGTTCCAGAACATCCGCCTGTTTACGGCTATGACGGTGCTGGAGAACGTCAAGATTGCCTTCCATCAGCATGCGAAGCACTCGTTGTTCTCTTCGATGCTACGTCTGCCGAAGCATTTCCAGGGCGAAGAGGAGATTACCCGGAAGGCGATGGATATTCTCTCCATCTTCAATCTGGCTGATCAGAGTGAAGAGGTAGCGAGCAACCTGAGCTATGGGAATCAGCGGCGTCTGGAGATTGCCCGGGCGCTTGCGGCCGGACCCAAGCTGCTGCTGCTCGATGAGCCGGCAGCCGGGATGAACCCGAATGAGACGCGTGACCTGATGAACCTGATCGCCTGGATCCGGGAGGAGTTCGACCTGACCATTCTGCTGATCGAGCATGATATGTCACTGGTAATGGGAGTCTGCAGCCGCATCTACGTGCTGGACCGCGGAATCCTGATCGCTGACGGCACGCCGGCGGAGATCCGCAACAATCCGAAGGTCATCGAAGCGTATTTGGGACAGGAGGCGTAGCGCCATGCTTACAGTACAAGGGATTAATGTATATTACGGAGCGATTCATGCCTTGAAGGATCTCAGCATCACCGTGAAGCAGGGGGAAATTGTGACGCTAATCGGTGCCAACGGCGCCGGCAAGTCAACGTTGCTGAAGACGCTCTCGGGGCTGCTGAAGCCGAAGACAGGAAGTATTGAATTCCTGGGTAAATCGATAACGAATCAAAGTGTACAGGCGATTGTCAAAGAAGGGCTGATCCATTGTCCCGAAGGACGGCGCGTATTCGCTAATATGTCGGTCGAGGAGAATCTCGAATTGGGCGCTTACCTGCAGGATGGAAGCAGTCTGGCTGCGGACTTCGAGAAGGTATACAACACCTTCCCGCGATTGCTTGAGCGCAAGAAGCAGCAGGCGGGAACCTTATCCGGGGGGGAGCAGCAGATGCTGGCGATGGGGCGGGCAATTATGGGCCACCCGAAGCTGCTGCTGCTGGATGAGCCGTCAATGGGGCTGGCGCCGCTGCTGGTCCAGGATATTTTCAAAATTATAAAAGAAGTCAACGATGCCGGAACCACTGTATTGCTGGTTGAGCAGAATGCGCATCAGGCACTCAAAATCGCTGACCGCGCTTATGTCCTGGAGACAGGCCGGGTAGTGCTTGAAGGGGATGCCGAGGAATTGGCCGACTCCGATGAGATCAAAATGGCTTATCTCGGGCACTAAACAGGGGTATCCATCCTATTAGCAGCATCACAGATACAACATATATAAACTAAATAATCAGGAGGCTGGGAGAAACTATGAAGAAAATTGGGGCCATTATCTTGTCAACAGTATTGACGGCGGTATTAGCATCCGGCTGCGGCAACAACACAGAGAACAGCGGTAACTCTGCAAGCGGCGGCAACACGGCCGGAGGCACCATCAAGATCGGGGCTGACCTTGAGCTCACAGGCGGTCAGGCTTCTTTCGGCGACTCCGCATCCAAGGGCGCGAAGCTGGCGGTTGACGAGATCAACGCCAAAGGCGGTATACTCGGCAAGCAGCTGGAGCTGGTAGTTGCAGACAATGCATCGAAGTCTGAAGAAGCTACCCAGGCGGCACAGAAGCTGATCACCAATGACAAGGTCGTGACCATCATCGGCGCATCCACTTCGACCAACACGCTGGGGATCGTTCCGGTAGCTACGGAGAAAAAGATTCCGCTTGTCTCGGTAGGGGCTACCAATCCGAAGGTTACTGTGGATGAGCGCAGCGGCAATGTCAATGAATACGTGTTCCGCGCGGCGTTCATCGATCCGTTCCAGGGTGAGGTAATGGCTAACTTTGCGCTCGATTCCCTGAAGGCTAAGACGGCTGTCATCTACACCGATACTTCGTCCGACTACTCCAAGGGTCTGCAGAAGTTCTTCGAAGAGACCTTCAAGGCTAAAGGCGGCGAGGTGCTGAGCCAGGAGTCTTACCAGCAGAAGGATTCGGACTTCAAAGCAGTTCTGACCCGCATCAAAGCAGCGAACCCGGATGTCATCTACCTGCCTGGTTATTATGAAGAAGTAGGTAAAATTGTGAAGCAGGCCCGTGAAATGGGCATCACCGTTCCGTTCCTGGGCGGCGACGGCTGGGATTCCCCGCAGCTGGCGGAAATCGCCGGTGCCAAAGCGCTGGAGAATACGTTCATGTCCAATCACTACTCGCCTGAAGATACAGCACCTGAAGTAACCAGCTTCGTGGACGCCTACAAAGCGGCTAATGGCGGAGCGGTTCCCGATGGTATGGCGGCCCTGGGCTATGATGCCCTGAAGCTGGTGGCTGATGCGATCACCCGTGCGGGTGAAGCTGATCCGGCCAAGATCACCGAAGCGCTGGCAGCGACTAAGGATCTGCAGCTTGCTACAGGCAAAATCACCCTGAACGACAAGCATGACCCGGTCAAAGCGGCGGTTGTGCTGAAATTTGTTGACGGGAAGCAAACCTTTGAGACCAAGGTTAATCCTTAAGGAGCGAAATTGCATATACTAAGGTGAAGGGAACGGGAACCGGTCCGCAGGAGGCCAGGGGGCCTCTTGCCTCACCTTAACCGTGAAGAGGAAGGCCCCGAAGGGGAGCCTTTCTTTTCGCATCTCACAAGGATAAAATGTTGACTATACTTACACAACTAAGCAGATGCTTCCGAAGCGAGTTGTGCCGGTGAGATATCAAGGAAGGCTATGCTTATACAACTTTGAGGGGGAATCGGCATGATTATTGGCGTACCCGCAGAAATCAAGAATAACGAGAACCGCGTCGCCATCACCCCGGCCGGGGTGGAAGCGCTCCGGAAGGCAGGTCATGAAGTCTACATCCAAGCCTCAGCCGGAGCAGGCAGCGGCATGGGTGACAAGGAATACTCAGATAAAGGTGCAGTGATTCTGGATACGGCTGCCGAGGTCTGGAGCAAGGCAGAGATGATCATCAAGGTGAAGGAGCCGCTGCCGGAGGAGTACGGTTATTTCCGCAAAGGGTTGATTCTCTTCACCTATCTGCATCTGGCACCTGAAGCAGAGCTGACCCAGGCGCTGGTAGAGAGCGGTGTGACCGCCGTGGGCTATGAGACCATTCAGCTTGAAGACGGCTCGTTGCCGCTGCTGATTCCAATGAGTGAGGTCGCCGGACGGATGGCGGTGCAGATCGGTGCCGGGCTGCTGGAGAAGCCGCATGGCGGCAAAGGTGTTCTGCTCGGCGGGGTACCCGGTGTTCAGCCGGGTGAGGTCGTCATTGTCGGCGGCGGAATTGTCGGCACCAATGCGGCCAAGATAGCGCTGGGCATGGGGGCGCGCGTCACCATACTGGATCTGAATGCGGGCCGTCTGCGCGCGTTGGATGATATTTTTGGCGGACGGCTGGTGACCGTGATGTCGGATTCCTATCATCTGGAGCAGGCTGTGCGCCGGGCGGATCTGCTGATCGGAGCGGTGCTGATTCCTGGTGCCCGTGCGCCGAAGCTGGTTAAAGAGTATATGGTGAAGCAGATGGAAGAGGGCTCTGTCATCGTGGATGTTGCAATTGATCAGGGCGGGTCGATCGAGACCATAGACCGGATCACCACACATGAGAACCCGACGTATGTGAAGCATGGCGTAGTCCACTACGCCGTAGCCAACATGCCTGGAGCGGTCGCACGGACCTCGACCCTGGCGCTGACCAACGTAACGATCCCCTACGCGCTCCAGATCGCCAATCTGGGCATTCATGCGGCTGCGGCGAAAAACGCGGCGCTTGCGCGCGGCCTGAATGTGGTAGCCGGACAGGTGACCAATGCTGCGGTGGCCGGGAGCCTGGGGTATGAATATGCGGATGGAATCGCAGCGCTGGCGGCGGTTGGCGAGGGGCAGTGAGCGGCAGAATTAGCTGAGTTGTCCTGCGGGAAGGCAGGGCAGGATTCGGGGAGAATCAGGGGCAAATCGCCTGTATTCTCCCGATTTTTTTGTTAGAAATAATGCTTGTCAAATCGGACAAGGTTTGATATACTCATTTTTGTTGTGACAAACACAATAATGCTAATATGGCTCGTTGGTCAAGGGGTTAAGACACCTCCCTTTCACGGAGGTAACATGGGTTCGAATCCCATACGAGTCACCAATATGCGGTAGTGGTGGAATGGCAGACACGCTATCTTGAGGGGGTAGTGGGTGTATACCCGTGGAGGTTCGAGTCCTCTCTACCGCATATCATTCAAATGAGCAAAAATCCTTGGTAGTTCAAGGGTTTTTGCTTTTTTTGCGAAAAATATTGTTTGACTATTTTAATTTTATTTTTCTGAAACAGTAGAGATACGCACATTATAATGTGTTTTGTATCTCTACTGTTTTTCTTTTTTGATTGCAAAAACCTTATTAAGGTGGAGATCTTTATGATAAGCAAATTAGGTTTTTCTTCAGATGACCGTTTGTTAATAATTAATGCTGATGATTTCGGAATAACTAAGGGAACTAATGAAGCGATTGTTAGTTTATTTGAACAACAAGCTATAACCTCAACATCTATAATGTTTCCCTGTCCAGCAGCACGGGAAGCCCTTGAATTAAGTAATCAAAACATTCTAGATAATATCGGGATTCATCTTACCTTAACAAGCGGTGAGCATCATTCATATCGTCCAGTATTTCAAGAAAGACCCTTGCGAAGTTTAATCAATGGGGATGGCAACTTCCATAATGATATTTCGTACTTAGAGATAAATGCTGATGATGAAGAAGTTAGAATTGAATTAGAGGCTCAAATACAAAGTGCAACTATGTTAGGAATGGACCCAACTCATCTTGATAGTCATGGCGGTAGTCTTATGGGTTTATATGCGGGCAATGATTTTTTAGAGATAACCTTTGATCTATGCGAGAAATATCGTCTCCCCTTTAACTTACCAACAAGAATAATTGAACAACCATTTTTTAATAACAAGCAAAAAGAAACTTTTCGCATTAGAATTAATTCAGGAAGAAAACGTGGGATCTTGTTTATTGATGATGTAATTTCTTTGCCCTACTGCTGTAAGCCCGCGGAATATGAAGAAATGAAGAGACAGTTGCTCACGCTACTAAAAAATATTAAGCCCGGTATAACACAATTAACTATACATCCATCGAAAATAACTGAAGAATTGAAGTCTGTAACGAATTGTTATTTTGAGCGTGGGATTGAGTATCTTTTACTAATAGATCCTGATATTAAGAAAGTGCTTAAAAAAGAGAAAATTAATTTAGTCTCATGGAAAGAAATACGTGAACTACAAAGAATTCTAACCTGATCACGCTCTAGCTGGTGACAAATGAAGAGTGGAGCTCTATCGTATAATCCTATCAATCTTGGAGACAATACTAGTAAAAGCCTTACCTGGGAGGTAGTCTACGGTAATGAATTACTCTGAGATCTATGATCTTCACCTTCAATTGTTAAAAGCTTACTCTGCCCATAACAACGGAGAGTACTCGGCCTATCAAAGGGAAATCGATTATTACACGAATCAGCTGCGTTTTGCGGAGGATATAGTGCAGCGGGTTTTTGTTCTGAACCA
This sequence comes from Paenibacillus sp. FSL H7-0756, assembly GCF_038006765.1. NCBI lineage: Bacteria > Bacillati > Bacillota > Bacilli > Caryophanales > Paenibacillaceae > Paenibacillus > Paenibacillus sp. FSL H7-0756. The sequence goes on from NZ_JBBOVT010000003.1 coordinate 640,035, forward strand.
GTTAATCAAGATTCATGAGAAAGAACGGGATGACCTGATTAGGTGGTGTTCAGAAGCCTATTTTCATAAAAAATACGATGTGAATGACTCACCGGACGGCATTCTTGGATAATGCCAGCGGTGAGTTTTTTTGTGTGGAAGACCACGCCAATCTGCAAGTCATGAAGGAAGTCATTTCCATTGACAGCCCTTCCAGGTTCCGTTATACCTGCATATATATCAGGATTCGACAGGAACGGGGGATTTCTACAGTGAATTCATTGATTTCGGTCATGCTTGTGGATGATGAGCCGCTTGCACTTGATCATGTCTACCAATCGGTTCCATGGGAGGAAAATGGCTTCCGGGTGGTCGCTCAGGCGACCAGCGGGCGCATGGCATTGCGGAAATTCGAGGAGCTGCGGCCGCAGATTGTCATCACCGATATCTCCATGTCACCTATGGATGGTTTGGAGCTAGGACGGCATGTGGTCCTGCTTGCCCCTAGAACTCGGCTGATCTTTCTGACTGCTTACCGTGACTTTGATTATGCCCGTCAGGCATTGGAGCTGCGCGCAGCCCATTATCTGCTTAAGCATGAGATCAGCCGGGGCCGCCTGCTGGAACCCTTGAAGCTGCTGAAGGAAGGGCTGGCAGCGGAGGCCGCCGAGGAACAAGGGCATGGACATGCGCTCCATATTCTGCTGAAGGATATGCTGGCCGGCAAGTATCAGGCTCCAGCAGGGAATCAGGAATCAAGGCTGCACCGCCTCGTGGCAGACTATTATCAGGGTCAGCCCGGACTGCTGTATTTCGAGCTGGAGGCTGCATTGAGGCTGGACGGCAGCCGGAGTAATGCACGCAGTGGCACGGCCCTCGTATGGAAGAATGTCGAAGAAGAGATCCGCCGTCAGTCAACGGACTTGGAAGAGCTTCAACTTCTGGAGATGGATGAAGGCGGATACATCTTGCTGTTGAAGTTATCCTCTTCCAGCAGTCTGCTGCTCCAGCATTATAACTTGCGGCAGCTCGCGGCCCAAGTTCTGCTCTGCTTAGAGTCATTCTATCGGGGGAACCTTCCCAGAGTGATAATATCCGCAGGTAATGGCGCAGAACTGCCGGATCGCAGATATGCTGCGATGAGGCAGGCCTATGATTATTCCGTGTTTTTGCCGCCCGGTGCTGTATTTCTGCTGGAGCAAGCCGCTTCTCCCAGAGAAGCTACCAGTATAGCCTTAGAGACCAGACAATATCTTCTATCCCCCGAACCCTATCTGTTGGAACGGCTGAAGACAGGTCTGGACCATATCGCCGCTCAGGCTTATTTGGGAGATTTGCGCGCCGTCATGGAGGAGATCAAGGGTGCAAGCCGCAAGGACGGAAGCATCAGCCCTGATCAAGTACTGGGTACAGACGCGAGGCAAGTAGTTAACAGCTTGTACCGGATGCTTGAAGAATGCTTGCAGCAGCGGCAGAGCCAGAAGCAATATTCCCGCTGGGTCAACAAGGCGATGGAGTATGTTGCCGGGAATTACGCCGATCCCGATCTGTCCCTGGAGACGGTTGCGGGCCATCTGCAGATCAGCAGCATCCATCTTCGGACAACCTTCAAGCGGGAGACGGGCCAGTCCCTGCTCGACTACACGACGGAATATCGGATCGGGCTGGCCAAGAAGCTCCTGCAGACCGGTGAATACAAGATCTACGAGGTATCGGAGAAAGTAGGGTACAAAACCAGCCAATACTTCAGTCAGGTCTTCAAAAAAAATACGGGTATACAGCCCAAGGATTTCCTGCAGCAGAGGGGCAGCGAATAGTCATGCGAAAAATTAAGAATAAAATTCTCGGCAGCGTTATTCTGATCGTTACGCTGTCTGTAACGGCCATCAGTGCACTGGCGTACGAGCAGTTCTCTTCGATTCTTGAAGCACAGGCCCTCCGTGAAGATACCATCCATCTGGAGCAGACCACGAATCAGATGAACCACCTGATTGACGATGTGCAGAAATATGCCGCCAATATGGTCAACGATGAGCTGCTTCAGCGGTTCGCTGCAAGATTGAACTACTTCTCTACGTATGATGAGCTAAGCGCATACAGAGATGTCGTCGTCCAGTTGACTAAATTCAATGTACTGCGTGACTACCTTGAGAGCTCGGCCATCGTCCGCTCGGACGGCAAGATTTTCTGGTCCTCGCTGTATATCGACCCTTATTTTGAACGGCTGCTGCAAGAGGATTGGTATCAGGAAGCGCTGAAGAGCGATGCTAAAAGCGGGTTCACAGCTCCCCATATTATTCTCGACCCCGACAGCAAAAAAATCGTCAGCTTCTTTATCCGTTTCGATCCCCAGTATGGCGGAGTGCTGCTATTAAATATTGATTACACTGCTTTTGAGAGTCTATTCCAGTACTTGGGCCAGTCCTTCGACCAGGTAGCCTGGATCGGCCCGGGGCAATCATTGCTCTACCAGCAAGGCGCCGCTACAGAGCTGCCTGCCCCTACGCTGAGCGCAGACAGCCCGGACATTCAAGTCGTTAAGCATGACAAGGGCTATTATCTGGCCAGCGCTTTTGAGAAATCGGACTGGTCAGTCTCCACGTTCACCTCCAACGAACGGTTCTATGAATGGGTGGGTTATATTGTCCGCTACTGGGCCATCTTCCTCGCCTTGTGTCTGGCGCTCTGCTTCCTGTTGTTCCTCCCATCATCTCGAATATTATGCGTCCGATCCTGCAGATGACCAAAGCGATGAAGCAGGTGTCTATGGGCAACTATAATGTTCAGCTCTCGTTCCGCAGCAATGATGAGCTGTCTGTGCTGAAGAATGGTTTTGAGACGATGCTTGGTGATATTGAGCGGCAGATGAGCGAAAGGGTGGAGCAGGAGCGCTGGAAACGTAAAATGACGGCAGAGCTGTTATTCGCCCAGATCAATCCCCATTTTATCTACAATACTCTGAATACGGTTGTGTATCTGGCCCGCAAAAAGAATTACACGGCTATTGAAGAAATGGTTGAATCCTTCATTGGCATTCTTCATGATGCTGTCAATATCGGCGATACCAGTCTGTATATCACGGTGGAGCAGGAGATGAACATTATCAATCACTTCGTAACCATTCAGAAATACCGGTATGCAGACCGGTTCGAGGTAATCTGGAGCGTAGAAGATGAAGCGAAGGGAGACTATATTCCGAAAAGCCTGATTCAGCCGCTGGTGGAAAATGCTATTTTTCATGGGTTTTCAGAGAAAGAGACTGTGGGCCGTATAGAGATCATTATCCGCAAGCGCAGCGGAAGGCTGCTGGTCTCGGTCAGAGATGACGGCTGCGGCATGAGCCAGGAGAAAGCCCGGTCTATTATGAAGGGAACGCTGCCGCCCGCGCGTCTCCCTTCAGGGGCGATGAAACAGATTGGACTATGGAATATCAGGGAACGAATTGAGTATTTGTACGGGCAGGAAGGCCGCCTGGTTATCCGTTCAAGTGAGCAGGGGGGCACCAAAGTATCTGTTCTCCTGCCCGTCCGGCAGCAATCGTCCGAGTGAAAAGCACTATCATTATTTATACAAAATCATCAGATCGTCTAATTGTTGGGTGATCCCTTCAAGCTTATAGTTCTACTATACAGACGGACGGAAGACATTACAGCAACCGCCCGCTGTCACAACAGATGCAAGGGGGATCTTAATTTGCACAATCTGCTCAGTAAAAAAACATCGGTTATAGCGCTTTTTCTAACGTTATGCTTCACCTTGGTGCTGGCCGGCTGCGGCAACGGAAGCAACAATACTTCGGGAGACTCGAGCAGTACAAATAGTACGGATCAGTCAATTGATCCTGCGAACGTTTCCGGTAAACTAACCGTATGGGGCTGGGACAAGGCCTGGTTCGAAGGCACCGGAGTGAAGTTCAACGAGAAGTTCCCGAATATCAAGCTGGAGTTCGTTGAAGTCTCGGCTGGGGATTATCTGAAAAAAATCCAGACCTCCATCGCTGCCGGCTCCGGTCTGCCGGATATTATCTGGGGAGAGGCGGCCTTCCGCGGCGCTCTGTATGAGCTTAACGTACTGCAAAGCTTGTCCGAAGAGCCCTACAAATTCGACACCTCCAATCTGCTTGACTTCGAGCTTCCGCTGCTGACGAACAGCAAGGGAGAGCTTGTCGGTCTGGAGCAATCGGGTTCGCCTGGAGCACTGGCTTACAAGCGTGATCTGGCTAAACAATACCTCGGTACCGATGATCCGGATGCATTGACCGCCATGTTTACTGACTGGGATGCCTTTATTGCCAAGGGCAAGGAAGTCTATGAGAAAAGCGGCGGCAAGACCTTCATGCTGGGAAGCCTGATGGATGCGTATACCATCCTCTCCAACCAGGGTACAACCGCAGTTGTAGACGGAACCAAGGTGAATACCCAAGAGCTGCTAAGGATATTCACTCAGCTGCAGTCCATCCGCGACAATAACACAGAGGGCAAGCTGGCGATGTGGTCCCCAACCTGGAATGCTTCGTACTCGCAAGACAACGTGATTTTTTATCCGGCAGCGAACTGGTCTCCAGAATTCGTAATTAAGCCTAACGACAAAGCCAGTAATGGCCGCTGGGGTCTGATGGTGCCTCCGGAAGGCGGATATCCATACGGCGGTACTACTATCGGTATTTGGAAGGACAGCAAGAATAAAGCGGCGGCCTGGACCTATCTCAACTGGCTGTTAGGCACGGACGAAGGCGCTGAAGCCAACTTCGCTGTCTCTGATTACATTTTGCCGTTGAAATCCTTCTTCAAGGATACCTCCAAGCTGTCATCCGGGGCGGATGAATATTTCGGCGGACAGGATCTAGGGAAGTTCTGGGTAGAGAAAGTATTCCCGAACATGAAGTCCAAAGCGGTGACAAAATACGATCAGGATATTTACAGCTCGTCGGAGCTGGTGCTGCAGGTCATGGCACAGGATAACAGCTTCGATGCCAAGCAGGCGCTGGATAAGTGGGAAGAGCAGCTGAAGAAGAACCACCCAGAGCTGACATTTGAATAATGATGCAGAAATCAAATGGAATCAGCAGTAAAAACAAATGGCCGTACCTGTTCATTACCCCTTATTTCTTGTCCTATGCCGTACTGAGCTTGTTCCCAATTCTCTTCACTTTATATATCAGTCTTACGGATTGGGATTTGTACGGCAACCGGAATTTCATTGGACTGGGCAATTACACACAGCTGTTTTTTCATGACGCCTTCTTCTGGAAATCTCTGCTCAATGTCATTATTTTCATGGCGGTATACCTTCCGGCTCTTGTCCTGATGGGCATGCTGGTAGCCAGCCTCATCGAGAGCAAGCTGATCCGCCGCAAAACCTTTTTCCGGCTCAGCGTATTCAGTGCCTATATGACAACACCGGTCGCAGTCGGGATTATCTTCTCCCTGTTGTTCGACTGGCAAGGCGGGTTCTTCAATAATATGCTGATGGAGCTGGGCCACATTCAGGAGAAGATCAACTGGCTGGGCTCGGTCAGTTCCTCCCGCTGGGTAGTCATTCTGATGGTATTCTGGAAAAACCTCGGGTATTTCGTGATGTTCTACACGGCGGGAATGGCCAGTATCGATACTTCCATCTACGAGGCGGCAGTGATTGACGGTGCATCCTCCAAAGATGTGTTTACGCGCATCACCATTCCGCTGCTGAAGCCGATCAACCTGTTCCTGATCATTACCTCTATTATTAGCGGCTTGCAGCTGGTGGAAGAACCGATGCTGCTGTTCAGCGGCTGGTCTTCGGGCTCCAGTATGGTAGGAGGGCCTGATGGCTCTACCTTCACACCAATCTGGTATATGTTCGACGCTTCCTTCAACGGCAGTGCGTTCAAGTACGGTAAAGGGGCGGCTATAGCTTACGGCACTTTCCTGTTCATCGCCCTGTTCTCGGTGGTTGGCATGAAATGGATCAACAGGGACGGTGAAGACAAATGAGAGCGAAGAAGTTCTTTACCGTATTGCTGCTTAGCCTGATCGCTATCGCGTTTCTCTTCCCGTTCTATATGATGATTGTGATGGGAACTTATTATTCTGAGGACTTGTTCAAGCAGCTACCGATTCTGCCCAGCGGATATCTGCTGGAGAATCTGAAGACGATCATGTCTGCCAGCTTCCTGCGAAATTACTGGAACAGCTTCTATGTTGCTGTATTGTTCACACTGGTGACGGTCGGGGTCGCCTCGATTACCGGGTTTGCTTTTGCCAAATATGAATTTAAGGGTAAAAATGCACTGTATGGCTTCATTCTTCTGACGATGATGATCCCCGGTCACCTGGGTCTGATTGCATATGTGATGGAGATGAAATGGTTCCACCTGAACAACACTCATGCGCCGCTGATTCTGGCCGGTCTAAATAATGCCTTCGGCGTATTTTTCATGACCCAGTTCATCCGCTCTTCTGTCCCGACAGAGGTCATTGAGAGCGCAAGAATCGACGGCTCTTCGGAACCGGGTATTCTCACCAGAATTGTTATTCCTTTTCTAATGCCTGCGATCAGTACCCTGGGGTTAATCTCCTTCCTTGGGTCCTGGAATGGTTATCTGCTGCCGCTGGTGACGATCAACAAGCCCGAGCTGTACACATTGCCGCTGGGAATTGCTAATCTGTCTACCGTCTTCCGCACGAATTATTCAGCCAGTATTCTGGGGCTTACGCTGGGTACACTGCCGTTGATTATTCTCTTCCTGTTCGGCTCGAAGACCCTGGTCAGAGGACTTACAGGCGGAGCGGTCAAAGGTTGAACATAATGAATAGGTAATCAACCGGAAATGACAGGAAAGAAACCTCTCTTGTGGTGAAATGGATTACGCTCAGCCATTTCACAGGAGAGGTTTCTTTGTGCATGAATAGAGTGGGCGGGAAAAGAAGGATTTTGCCAGGACTAGATGGAATAAGAGTAGCTACAAGAAGAATAATCCTAAGATTGCTCACTTAGGGAGAACTACTGCTCCAACTGGAATTAAGATGGCGGCAGGTTCAACAACTCCGCGACTTGACGGCGGTATCTGTCTGCCTTGCGTGTGCCGTGAATCAGGTTGGACAGCCGATAGGGTGGGATGTCGTGTAATTCACAGAATTTCTTCTGATCCAAGTGCAGTTCTGCCAGACGTTGCTTAATGGCCCAGCCGTAGGCAGTAATAGGGCGTTTGCTGTTCAGATTGCTCACCTCGTATCGACTATCCAGCCGCTATGATATAAAATAGGTAAAGATATAATAATAGTTAATTATATACTTTTTTACGTCATTTTTCAATAAAAAATAACGTTTTTGCGTATTATATTTTTGGAGGAGGCAGTTGGCTGATGCAATCCATCTATGAACGTATTGAATTATTGATTAAACGGCAAGGAATTACAAAGAAATCTTTCTGTGCACAGCTCGGGATCAGCACCGGCAATATGGGAGACTGGAAGCGCGGCAAATCTACACCCGGTACACATAAGTTGATTGAGATTGCTGCATTTTTTCATGTGAGCTTGGATTGGCTGATCCTGGGTAAGCAGCCCCAAACGATTCAGGAAAGCGGCGAGGATTATTTTTTTGGCCAAATGCGGCAATTGAATTGCCAAACCGAAGAGCTGCTGCCGGAGGAAAAGAACTTTATTAAGGAATATCTGGCCTTCACGAAGTACCGCAAGGATCAGGATGCAAGCGGCGAAAAATCTTAAGCCGGCACCTTTACTTTTGAGTGCAACCGATTTATAATATTGAATGTTGGCCTCAAACAATGCATCAACGTTTAGACACACCGCGCGGTAGTGGTGGAATGGCAGACACGCTATCTTGAGGGGGTAGTGGGTGTATACCCGTGGAGGTTCGAGTCCTCTCTACCGCATATTTTTTCATAAAAGCCGAGATCCTTGATGATTCAAGGGTTTCGGCTTTTTTTGAACGCAAAAACACCCTTCGCACGGAGCTAATCCGGGTATGAAGGGTGTTTTTGTTGAACCCGCTCTAGCGCAGCAGCTTCTCGATATCCTCTTCGATCTGATCCGGTGTGGTCTGCGGGGCGAACCGCTTCAGCACACGGCCTTCCTGGTCCACCAGGAATTTGGTGAAATTCCATTTGATACTCTTCGAGCCGAGTAATCCCGGTGCCTCTTTGGTCAGATACTTGAACAGGGGATGGGCGTCGGCACCTTTGACATTGATTTTCTCGTACATCGGGAAGGATACACCGTAATTGATCTCACAGAACTCGGCAATATCCTCGCTCTCACCCGGCTCCTGTCCGGCAAACTGGTTGCTGGGGAAGCCCAGAACCTCAAAACCGCGGTCTTTGAATTTATCGTACACTTCCTGGAGACCCTTATATTGCGGGGTAAGTCCGCACTTGCTGGCTGTATTCACGACGAGCAGAACCTTGCCTTTATATTTGGAGAGTGATTCTTCCTGGCCCCGCAGGGTGTTGGCTTCAAAATCATGGACATTCATGAATGATTCCTCCCGAACATTGATTTATCACAATTTAATTGTACACTATTCACCGCCGGAAGCAAGTTTTAAAAGGTAACAATCTGCCGGGTCGTTTCAAAAATGTGAGGTTGTTTAAGTTAAGGATAAGTGTTCTTACAAAATTTGTGTTAAAAAGGAGAGAGTTAAAGATGAGTACATTGAAACTGAAACCCCTATATACAGCTACAGCCAAGGTTCGCGGAGGCCGTGAAGGTTCGGTGGAATCGTCCGACGGAGCGCTTAAGCATGATCTCAAAATCCCGAAGGAGCTTGGCGGTCCTGGTGGTGCAGGCACAAATCCGGAGCAGCTGTTCGCGGCAGGCTATGGTGCGTGTTATGAGAGTGCCCTTGCTAATATTGCCCGTAAAGAAGGCGTAAAGCTGCAGGATGTTGAGATTACCTCGAATGTGCTGATCGGCAAGGACGAGAGCGATGGAGGTTTCAAGCTGGCCGTGAAGCTGGATGTGAAGCTGCCGGGCATTGAGCGTTCTGTGGCAGAGGACCTGGCCAAGAAAGCACATGATTTCTGCCCGTACTCCAAGGCGACCCGCGGAAATATCGAGGTTGAACTGAACGTTCTGTAGAGACAGACAGCAATGTTAAATGGAATAGCATGGTTATTTGTAAGACCAGACATTGGATGTCTGGTCTTACATTATGTTGTGCGCAGAGACACGGGTAGGAATGGACAAAGCTGGGAATAATGGCTAAATAGAGTCTGAGAAGGCCGGAAGTGTAGTAAATAGCTTGCAGGAGCCTGTACTTTGGTTGACATCACCCCGGAAATTCTTTAATATGTCTAAGTATCTGTTAATGTCGCGCGTGCTATTAACTACCAAAAATTTAAATAATGGGTGATGAAGATGTCTTACAAACCGAGTATTACGAATGTGACCAAAGCCAGCAGCAATGATAAGGAAGGATTGTATGAGTTCATTATCAAGCTTGCTGACGGAACGGAGTGCCGCGCGTTCTACAACCGGTTTCCGGAATGGAAAATGACGAACATCAGCCGCCTGCTCAAGACTCCTTGTCCGGTATGCCGCAAAGATTTCATCTGCAAATGCATGGAATCCTTCACTGCTGATTTCGAAGAGCAAATGACCGGGGACGAATGGATTAACAAAGCAATTGCTGAATAATTAGACGAACGGACGTTGTAGGCGCGGGAGCTATCCCGCGTTTTTTGTTTTTTTCAAAAGGGGATACGAATGTTACACTATGCTTAAGAGGAAGGGGGTGGCGGTGTGAATGAGGAGCGGAAGGAAATGCAGGGTGAATCTATTGTATTGATTGATGGGGTCTGTCATCTGTGCCAGGGAATTGTCCGGTTCATTATTCCGCGTGATCCCAAGGCGCACTTCAAATTCGCCTCCTTGCAGAGTGAAGCGGCCCGGGAACTGCTTAAGGCAGGCGGTCTGCCTGAGCAGCAATTAGACACTGTGGTGCTGATAGAGGACGGCAAGTATTATACGAAATCGGCAGCAGTGCTGCGGATTGCCCGCCGACTCCGGTTCCCGTGGCCTGCTGCATATGTGTTCATCCTGATTCCGGGGCCGCTGCGTAACGCGATGTACAAGATTGTGGCCAGGAACCGCTACCGCTGGTTCGGACGGGATGAGCAGTGTCTGCTGCCGACACCGGATATGAAGCGCAGATTTCTGTAGGCTGGAAGGGGGATTCTGAGGGATTCTCTCAAATAGTGGTGAAAAAGCTATTGCTGACTTCTTATATATATGCTACTATAGCAGTAAATTACAGGAACAGTAACGGAAGCACCGTTCAATGACCGTATTCACGGTTATTGGCGGTGCTTTTTTGCTGTTCTTTTTCTTATGTATTCAAGAGAGGAGGAGAATTTCATGACGGCAAGAATCGTGCTTGCAGTCCGGGAGAGCCAGTATATTGAACCGCTGCTTCATTATCTGCACCACAGTGAGTATGGGGAGATGCTGCGGATTACGGCTTTCAGCAAATTGGACACTTTTATGGAATTTATGACAGGTGACGAGCTGCCGGATGCGGTTGCCGCGGACCCGGCCTTCATTGAAGCCTGGCTGGTGGAAGGGAGAAGTACCGTTCCCTGGGCCGTCTTAAGTGAAGGCGGAGAATGGCCGAATGGCCGGGACTTGGCGGGGGGGAGGCATATTGCCAAGTATCAGGCATTGCCGCCGCTGCTGGAAGCGATTCTCCAGCTGAGTGATCTGAAGCGGGTTCGGACGGCTGCTCTGCCTAAGGAAGCAACGCTGCTGCTCGGCGTCGTCTCGGCCAGCGGCGGCAGCGGCAAAACCACGGTAGCGTTGAACATGGCGAAGCAGCTTGGAGCGGTTGGCCTGTCCGTATTCTATCTGAATCTGGAGAGTGTGGACAGCAGCGGCTTCATTCTGCGGATGCCGGGCAGCCATGTTCCCGGTCTGGAGCGGCTCTTATATGAGCTTAAGGCCGGAGGATCAGAGAATAAGGGAGGAAGAGGGCAGCCGAAATGGAGCGATTATGCGTTCAGACATGAGAGTCTGCGGTGTGATGCTTTCCGGCCGGTGGAGAATTTCAAGGAGATGCTCCAGATGTCCCGGCAGGACACAATGGATCTACTGGAGGGGCTGGCCGGAGCCGGAAGCTATGATGTGGTTATTGTAGACACCGGTGCTATTGAGGAGGAACGGGCTCAGGCTGTGCTGAACAGGTGCGGCATTCTGCTGTGGGTGCTGAAGAATGACCAGGCCAGTATCCGTAAGACGGAACGCTGGCTCGATTATATTGCCAGTCCGCACTCCGGCATGCAGCCGGAGCTGGTGGACAGGAGCCGATTTGTCATGAACGGCTGTACCGGAGCGGAGAATGAAGGGGCGCTATCCGCAGCACTCCGGCTGGATGCGGTACTTCCGTATATTCCTTCCTGGGGGTTACAACATTACGGAGAACTCTGCCTGAGCTCTCCTCAATTCATCGATGGTATTGAGCAGCTCTCCAGAGCTATAGTAGAGCCTGAATTACCCGTGGTGTTCACCGGGATTCCTGTATGAATGAAGAGATGTTCCGCGTCCTGCGCAGCGACATCCGGGCAGGACTGGATGTTACCTCGGTCATCGGGAATGATGAGCTGGCTGCTTATATCGAACGGATCATTCTGGAGCGGGAGCAATTACGCCTCCTGACTGCCCAGGAGAAGCTTGAACTGGTGAAGAAGCTGTTTGATTCCTTCCGGGGACTGGATATTCTCCAGCCGCTGGTGGATAATCCGGCGATCACCGAGATTATGATCAACAGCCATGAGGAGATTTTTATTGAGGAAGAGGGCATGATCCGCAGACTGCCGCTGGCTTTTGAATCGGGGAGCAGGCTGGAGGATATCATTCAGATTATCGTCTCGGGCGTCAACCGTGTGGTCAATGAGTCCTCGCCGATTGTGGATGCGCGGCTGCAGGACGGTTCGCGTGTCAATATCGTTTTGCCGCCTGCCGCGCTGAAGGGACCAGCTATGACCATCCGCAAATTCCCGGAGACACCGATGACGATGGAGGAGTTGGTGAGGCGTGAAGCGCTCTCAGTGGAAGCGGCTGAGCTGCTGCAGATTCTGGTTGCTGCCAAATACAATATTTTCATCAGCGGGGGTACCGGCTCAGGGAAGACAACCTTTCTGAATGCCCTCTCCCAGTACATCCCGCCGCAGGAGCGCGTCATTACGGTGGAGGATTCGGCAGAGCTACAAATTGTCACCGTTCCGAATCTGGTCTCTCTGGAGACCCGGAATGCCAATACGGAGGGACGGGGGGAGATCACCATCCGTGACCTGATCCGCACCTCGCTGCGGATGCGGCCGAACCGTATTGTCGTCGGCGAGGTGCGGGGAGCTGAATGTCTGGATATGCTGCAGGCGATGAACACGGGCCATGACGGGAGTCCCTCTAATATAAAATGGCAGCCATCAGGAAATAGTGTCAGTACCATATTGACATAGATGGGTCCCCATCGATTATAAAATGGCATTAATTAAACAACACCTCTTGAATATAGGCATCAAAGAACTTGTTTTTAACACCTTTCGGGTGCGTTAGGTCCGTATTCACTTCAATACGGTTGAAAATTGTGTAGACATAATCCTTTTTCTCATCATCATCTAAATAGTGCCAAGCCTCCGCCAAGCCTGCTAGTTCTACAAGTTTAGGAATACCAGATAATGATTTTTGATTACTGGCAATTCTCTGCCGCACTTCTTTTTCTGCTGCATCCTCTTCAGTCATCTTTTGCCGGACAGCTTCTTTAGTTATCAAGCTCTCCACAAACATGTACTGCCACTTCTCTCGCCGCTCTGCAATTTTTGCCAGCTCTCGTTTGGCTTTATCGATCTCAGTCGTCTTCTTACTTTCTTCAGCGGCCATCTCCAAGGATTCCATCTTGAGCTTGTCCATATCTTCTTGAACTTTATTGATGTATTCCATGACAAGGTGCTCCACATGCACCTGACGAAAAATAGGCATATCACAGGTGTTGCCATGGTGCTTGTTCGAGCAAATGTAGTATTGTGTCCGGACTATTCCTTTTGTCGTTGAACGCTTTGTCGTGAGCCGCCCAAACATGGCTCCTCCACAGCGACCACAACGTAGTACTCCGCTGAACCAATACGTTTTAATTTGACTGTACCCACCGTGCGTTTTACGATCCATAAATTTTTTAGTCTCCTCATATTCAGCCCGAGTAAATATCGCCGGGTATGGAGAATCACCGTACAGATTCTTTACTCTCTCGTCCCGCTTAGAATTCACATATTTACCTTCTGCAGTTTTAGAGCCTAATCGGATGATTCCAGCATAAAATGGATTCTCAATCGTATATGCAACTGTTGCAGAAGTCCACTCTTGGCCTCTTCGTAGTTTACCCGCACGATTTAGCCGCATAGCGACGGATTTATATCCCAGCCCCGTCATATATAAATCTCTGGCTTCACGAATGAGCACACTTTCCTCGGGGATTAATTTGCCTTCTTGAGTGTACCCATAGGGCAATACACCTCCTGGTCTACGTCCTTCGCGCACCATCTGCTCAATACCAAAGCGCACGCGCTCTGAGATCGTCCCACGCTCCCACTCAGCCATTGCACCGACGAGTGTGATAAAGAACCGCCCCATAGCTGTAGTCGTCTCAAAAATCTCTGTAGCCGATTTGAACTTAACGCTGTAGAGATCAAACGTCTTCAATAATGCGTGGAGATCCGCAACGGATCGCGTAAGTCGGTCAAGTTTATAGACAAGCACCACCTCGAACTTTTTATCCTCCATGTCCTGCAGCATTCGTTTCATCTCGGGTCGGTTAAGATCTTTTGCGGAATAGCCATCATCGATGTAAAAGTCATAGATTTCCCAGTCCTGCGATTCAGCAAAACTAATTAAACGAGTACGCTGACCCTCAATGGAGAAACCATCTTCAACTTGCATATCCGTAGAGACGCGTATATATATGGCTGTTTTCAAAACCAACACTCCTTGTGTTAAAAATTGAGGGCGTCATCGACGGCTTCTATCGGTAGAATGAGACGTGTCACGTTCTGGCCATGTCGCCAGGCTACACGTGACAAGTTGATCGTTACGTATCCTCTTTGATTTGGGGGGAGGGATAGATCGCCAGGGAGAACGGTAGCATCTTGTCTGGAGCGATAGAATGACGAATCATGAAGCTTGTAGGATCGCTCCACATTGAGAAGCAAAGGCTCATCCCAGTTGAACCCGTGACGTTGCTCGATGACCAAGGCTTCCGGGCGGGAGAGATCTTCTAATCCATACAAGGAACGAATACGAGGCTGCTGGAGGTAATCGAGGCCAGTCATAGAGGATTCGTTAATGGTTGTAGCATGATTGTCCGAAGACTTCCCGGTATATGTAAAGGTCGACATTAATTTTGACTCGGTTATTCGATCTTCAATTTGATTGAGGCGTAATTTAACAAAATCCAGATATACGTGGAATTCGCTGACCAGCAAGCTAATCACTTGACTTCGGTTCACGGGCAACTGCATCTGTTCAAGCATATAGAATGGGATCATTGCATATAGAGCGAACTGATTCGCATCATATTCCTGGGCTTCACGGAACAGTTCCGGCATCCACCGCTGATCGCCGGAGTGACGAATTACATGACAAAGCTCGTGGAAAAAGATCTTTCGCTGCTCAATGTAATCATCCCGCCTGTCGAGAAAGATAACCTTATCCTCATTTTCGCTGAAAGGGCTATTATCGTGATAAATGATGTCTATTCCAAAGGTCATCGCGATTTTGTCTATATCAAGATCGTGTGGAGTCAAGATGCCACCTAACAGGTACTGTTCCTCAATCCATTGTTCCAGAGGAGTTCTGAAGTAGTTGGAAAAAATCATGTAATAACCTCCGTTATGGGTACATACGTTCTATTTTTGTGTGAAAAGAAAAGCCATTGCTGGCTTTTTTGATTTTTAACAGAATTACTAATTATCTTCCATCCAACGATAGGCCCAGATATGATAGCCTCCGGATATCAATAAACTAAAAATAGTAAGAACTACAGAAGCGCCCGAACTATCAAACCAAGATCCTATGATCCAACCGACTGAACCGCAGCCAACTGTTAATAAGATTAATAAAGCAAGTCTAGTTTTTTTATAAATTGCAAGCAAGATTGAGCCTAACAAAATTCCTCCAAAGACCCACCAAGAAGAGAAGTAGAAGCCAGAAACAACAGAAACAATGAATATTTCGGCAAAAAACCAGTTTGCTCCCTCTTCGCTTTGCTTTGCTTGGTTAACGCCTGTTCTAACTTCATTTTGCACGCTATCACCTGAATACTCTCCATCGGTTGGAGGATTTGCTCATAATTTTTGATTAGTTTGCTCAGCAGCACGTTTCTTCATCTCTCTATATCGCAAGAGAGCTGCTTCCATTTCTTCAATCTCATCAGATGTGTAATTATCTGGACCACCAAAGAAAGACATACTTGTATTTGGTCTTTTACGTATGTTTGAACGCCCACTTAAATAATCGGTGTCGACATCAAATATGTCAGCAAGCTTATTCAGAGTGTCGATCGGTGGCAGTTTAGTTGCATTTTCATAGGCAGTATATGTAGGTCTTGCTATACCAACAAGATCAGCTACATACTCTTGTGTCCATTTGGAATCGGACTTTTTTAATTTCTCTCTCTCAGCCTTTAAACGCTTAGCGACTATTTCCATATACACCACACCATCTATAAGAATAAAGCTATTATAACGTTCCTTATAGGAACAATAAACGAATGTTCCTATAAGGATCAAATTTAGTTGACATGTTTCTTAAAGTAACATATAATCGCATTATCAAGTTACTTTAAGGAACAATTGGAGGTGTGAATCTTGCGAATCTGGTTGAAGGAACTTCGTGAATTATTAGAAAAAACTCATGAACAAGTAGCCGACGAAGCTGGTATTTCTCGAAGTTATTATACAAATATTGAAGCTGGAATTAAAACTCCAGCAGTACCAGCTGCAAAAGCAATTGCTAAGGCATTAGATTTTCCATGGGAAAATTTTTTTAATGAAGAATGTTCCTTTAAAGAACATTCTGTTGAGGAGGTGATCTAAATGAAGGAGAAACGGCTCCCAAAAATAACTGGAGAGGAAACGGTGGAACATTCAAAAGGACCGCATAACCCAGGGATGTCACAACAGGCATGGGATAAGCTCCACCGCATGCTGGCAGAAACGAACATCAAGTATCAAGCGGAAATCGCAGCTGGCCGGGAATCTAAGGAAGAGAGTGCGGGATAGAGGAAACCCGCCGAGCTGTACCGGCTACGGCGGGTGGGGGATTCGGCAAGGGGAATTGCTTAAGAACATTATACTTCAGGCCTATGTCCGATATAACCCACAAAACCGGACAAAGGAGGGGATCAAAAGTTGGCAATCGGACAATTCGGACCAGCATTAGAACAAGCACTGAAACGATCAGGTGACACTCGGGAGAAGGCGGGGCTCATTGTTAACGCTGATGCATCATTAGTAGGGAAAATTGCACGAGGGTCCAGAAAAGCTTCCAAACCGGTCATGAGAGCAGCGGTTGAACATTACGATGATGGACAACTCTTTCTGGCTGCGGCGGCGGAAGTCACCGGGGGTGCTTCTGCTCCTTGGCTGGATAATGTGGACCTACATCGAGCCAGCGTGTTAATCAAAACACTCGAAGAGATGAGGGAAGTGCTGGACGCTTCGGGGCTAGCTCCGATCAGCAAGACCAATGAGCAGATTAATGACACTGAGCGCCAGCAGATAAAAAGGCTGCTTATGGAGACGGTAGAGGCAATTACAGCGCTGACTCATCTGGCTGCAGTGTTATGTAAAGAGTATTCCTTCAGTTGGTTGGGAACTTGGAAAGAGCACCGGGCTGAACTGAAAGCTAAAAAATATATGAAATGAGGGAACACCGTGGAAAGAGAGCAATTGGTTGCCGAAGCGCGGCGAGTTGGTGAAGCTGCAAAGCATAACCTTCAGTTGATCCGTCAGAATCCGGATGCAATGTTGCCGGGGGAACAAGATTTTGCGGAGGGTTATCTGAACAATATGATTCGTGTAGCTGAAGCTGAAATGAAAAATGACCGCCGGCCAGGGCAGTCACGTGGTTTGAAATCTCGGTTAGAGAATCTCTTGGTGTCCATTTTAACCCCGAAAAGTGAAAAGCGCAAGGAGGGTGCAGCGTGACTGAGCAGCAGATTAAAGATTTCGGTCAGGCGCTGGCTGAAAGATTCAAACAGGTGAGCGATGAAAGGGCTGCTGCTGAGATCCGGTTCCGCGAATCGATTTATTCTTCAACATCAACCCGTTATGAGGTTCTGGAGCTGGTGCGCAAACGGGATATTGCCCAAGCTAATTATGATACATGGGATGAGGTCACTTCTAATCTTCCTCCTGAGCTCCAAACTGCCTTTTCTGAACATTATCAAAAAATAAAATCTACGGAGGCTAACTAATATGAAATCTACCGGAATTGTACGCAAAATTGATGAGCTTGGACGGATCGTTATTCCAATTGAGTTGCGCAGAACGATGAATCTGGAGATTAAGGACCCCGTGGAGATCTTCGTGGACGATGACAAGATTATCTTCCGCAAGTATGAACCAGGCTGCGCAATCACTGGCAGTCAGGATAACTTGATTTCTTTCGAAGGGAAGCTGTATAGCCGGGCGATCATTCAGCAGTTGGCTGCGGCAGCAAGAATTTAAGTGTGATAGACAGCGGCCTCGGCCCCTGTCTTGGAATGTCGGACCTTAGAAATAACCTTTCCTCCGTCCGGGATTCCAAGATGCGGCTGACGCATCCAAGGTGGTGGCGGAAAATGGAACGCAACGCCTGAGAGTCTTGAAATAGGGTGTAAATCCCGGCGTTTAAGTTGTCGGCAGAAGCCGGCTATAAAATCCAATGCGGCTTTGCGGTGAAGTCAGGTCCGGGCATTGCGCCTACCGGCGACCTACGAACAACTATGTGCAAACCGATGCCGGGTTCAAGTCCCGGCCCACCTTGATCTTACATAGGAAGGAGGATAAGAATAATGAGCTTACAGAAGCGGATTGAGAAAGCGGTCCAGACTCTAAAAGATTTCCAAAATGCAGTAGACGATGCGAAACATCAGACTGGTGATATCTTAATCAGCATTTCGGACTTTATCGATGATGATCTGGATGACTTGGTTGAGGAACTCAATGAAATATCAAGCGAAGTCGGAGATGTGGAAGAAAAGCTGGAAGTGCTCGGAATTGCGCTGGATGAACTTAAGGAAGGAAGTGAGTCGGTTTGAACATTGACACAGGCGAATTGATCCGCCTTAAGCAGTCTCAGCCATTATCGGGTGGATTTGTACCCATTCCACGGGAGTTGCAGCGCGAAGCCAATAAGCACCTTGGTGATAAAGACAGCGTGATTGTTGAACGTTCATCTAATGGACCGCTGTCCAAATGGGCAAAGGTGCAACGGAAGAAGCGCCGGAAGGCGGTTCGTGAATCTCGCAAGCAAAACCGCAAATAAAAAACGCCCCGTTGCACCGGGACGCCTGCTCTTTGAAAACTAAATATCAACTTGCCTCCATCTTAGCAGGTGGAGGCGCACTACACAAGAGGGAGTGGTTGGCAATGGGTATGGCAACATCTTTTGACCCAAATGGTAAGCCAGTCGAAATTAGCATTGATCCGAAAAACCATTTTTGTCCTACAGTAATTAGCTTACGGACTGAAGGGTATTCTGTGCAGCTCCACTTATCTGATGAAATCATAGCGGAGCTGGCCTATATGGTCAATACACACATCGACAATATCAAATATCCTCAGTCGGTACAGCCGGCAGAGAAGGAGGAGATCGCTTGAAGCGTATCAATTTGGAGCGCCTGACGCTCCGCAATTTCAAAGGAATCAAAGAACTTGTCCTCGCCGTCAACGGCGGGGACGCTGATGTCTATGGCGACAATGCCACCGGGAAGACAACGATTTTCGACGGTTTTGTCTGGCTTCTTTTCGGTAAGGATTCTCAGAACAAGGCGGATTTTGAGATCAAGGGTTTGGATGGGGCGGGCAAAGTCCTTCAGCACAAGCTGGAGCATGAGGTCGAGGGAGTGTTCCTGATCGACGGCCGCCGCCGTACCTTCCGCCGGGTTTTTACGGAAGACTGGACCAAGAAGCGGGGTTCAGCCACTGAAGAGTTCACAGGACACACCACTTCCTACTTTATAGATGGTGTTCCTGTCAAAAAGGGAGTGTACTCCACTGAAGTTGATTCTCTCATTAAAGAGGAACTCTTTAAGCTTCTGACTTCACCTTCTTACTTTAACGAACAACTGAAGAAGGAGGATCGCCGGAAGACACTGCTGGAAGTGTGCGGTGACCTGACAGATGCAGAAGTGATTCACGAAAACAAGCTTCTTGCCCCTCTCCCCGGCATCCTAAGTGACCGTGACCTTGACTCTCACAAGAAGGTGATCTCCTCCCGGTGCACCGTGATTAACAAGGAGATCAAGGAGCTGCCGGTGCGGATCAGTGAGGTGCAGCGGCAGATGCCGGATGTTAAGGAGTTAGATGAGGAGCTGCTGAAGGAAGACATCACAATGTTCCGCCTTCGGGTTGAATCCAGTGAAGCTGAATTGTCCCGCATTCTCTCCGGGGGCGAGGTGGCCGTGAAGGAGAAACGGCTGCGAGAGATTGAAGGTGAGCTGATTGCCATTAAGAGCCGTATGCAGTCGGATGTGCTGGATAAGGTTGCTATTAAGAGAGATGCAGTCAATCAAATGCACATGGAGGTCAACCGGTACCGCCGGGATATTGAGGATAAGCAGCAGCGCATCCAGAACAACGAGCGGCTGGCCGCAGGGCGCCGGCAGGAAGCAGATCGGCTGCGGGCTGAGTTTGCAGAACTGAAGGGTTTGACCTTTGAACCTGCCGGTGATCACGATGCTCACTGCTCCGCCTGCGGGCAGTCCTTACCTGAAGATCAGGTCAAGGCTGCCCATGACAAGGCCCAAGCGGACTTTAATCGCAGATTGGCTGAACGGAAGGAACGTATTAACGCTTCCGGCAAAGCGGCGGTCACAGAAGCTCAGAAGTTTGAACAGGAGGCCAAGCAGCTCCAGATCGATATTGAAGAGCTTAGTAAAACCTTGGCTGCTGTGCAGACAGAGATCACCATGGCAGAAGCTGAACTGGTTGAACTGCGAGCGGGCGTAAAGGACCCTGCAGCAGATCCGGATTATGCCAGCAAACATGCTGAGGCAGCGACAGTGCAGCAGCAGATCAGAGATCTTAAAGCTTCCTCTGATGAAACTGCAGCGTCTGTTCGGAACGATATCCGGCAGCAGCGTTCCGAGATTGAAGAGATGGAGCGTGACCTTGCTAAATTCGATGGTGTCCGCCGTGCGCAGTTGCGTGTTACGGAGCTAGAGAACCAGGAACGGGAGCTGGCTGCTGAATACGAACGACTGCAGCATGAACTGTTCCTCTGCGAGGAATTCACCAAAACCAAGGTCAGCATGTTGGATGCCAAGATCAACAGTAAATTCAAGCTCGCTCGGTTCCGCCTCTTCGAAGATCAGATCAACGGCGGGATTAAGGAAGTCTGCGACACGCTCTATAAGGGCGTTCCGTATGACGGCGGCCTGAACAACGCAGCCCGCATCAATGTCGGCCTGGACATCATCAATACGTTGGGTGAGCATTATGGCTTTAGCGCTCCGATCTTCGTAGACAATGCCGAAGCTGTTACCAAACTAATCGGAACGGATGCTCAGGTCATTCGGCTGGTTGTAAGTGAAGCAGATAAGAAGCTGCGCATCGAGACGGCAGCAATACAGGAGGCGATTTAATTGAGCACTACAGATCAAGCAAAGCAGCAGGCAGCTCCGACTACGGTTGCCAAAAAGGAACCTACCCAATCGGAACGCTTCATGACAAAGGTCATTTCCGAATTCGGTTCCAGCGTCGGTGAAGTGGCTCTTACCAACTTCCAGAAACGTCTGGCTCAGAATTATTTCATCGCTCTGGATGCTATCTTGAAAACTACCGAGGAGAAACGGCTGAGGAAAGCTGAGAAGTATCGCGATGCTTTGCCGGTTACTTGGCAGAACGTGAACATGGAGAAGCTCGCTCGTGATGTCGTGGCGATGGCACGGGTCGGATTCGACCCTTCTCAGCCTAATCATATTAACCCTATTCCTTATAAAAACAAGCATACGAACAAATACGACATTACCTTTATTGAAGGATACCGCGGTATCGAGCTCAAGGCTACGAAATACGGACTTGATGTTCCGGATCATGTGACCGTTGAATTAGTTTATTCCACAGATAAGTTCAGACCGGTTAAGAAGGATTCTAAGAATAAATTTGAAGGCTATGAATTTGGAATTGTTAATCCCTTTGACCGTGGTGATATTATCGGGGGCTTCTATTATCATGGTTTCTCCAGCGCTCCTGAAAAAAATAAACTCGTAATCATGACAAAGAAGGATATTGATAAACGTAAGCCGGATAAGGCTTCTCCTGAATTCTGGGGTGGTGAGAAGGACAAATGGGAGAATGGTAAAAATGTCGGTAAAGAACCGGTAGAAGGTTGGCCGGAGAAGATGGCCTGGAAGACTGTTTACCGCGCAGCTTATGGAGACATCACTATTGACTCCCAGAAGATCGATGATGACTATCTGCGTCTGAAGCAGATGGAAAGCGAATTTGCTGAGGTAGAGGTGGATGAGGAAATCCGGGCAAATGCAAATAAGACCATTATCGATGTTACTCCGAATGATTCACCAGTCGGTACACCTGATAGTCAGTCAGCCAATACTGCAGCCGACCCAGACCCATATGATTTTTCTGGGGATGTTCCATCGAAGGATTCAGTTGTTTCAGATGATGAAGTACTCTTTTAGCCCATGATAGATATCCAGTGTCTCGGCTCCAGCAGCGCCGGCAACGCCTACCGTATATCGGATGGGGACACCGCGCTCCTGCTGGAAGCCGGTTTTCCTTATAAGTCGATTCAGCGGGCACTCAATTTCAGAATGTCGGACATTGCCGGTTGCTTGATCACACATGAGCATCTTGATCATAGCAAGGCTGCTCCTGACATTATGCGAGCAGGAATCAATATTTACACCAGTGCAGGGACAGCAGCTGCCAGAGGGCTGTCAGGCCATCGTCTAAAGGTCATTAATGCGCTGGAGAAATTCACGATAGGCACATGGACGATCCTACCGTTCGATATCCAGCATGATGTTGAAGAACCATTGGGCTTCCTGCTGGCGAATTCAGCGGGCGATAAACTGGTCTTCCTGACAGATACCTATTACTGCCGGCATCGCTTCAGCGGCCTGACTCACATCATGGTGGAATGCAATTACTCCCGCGATATCGTCAATGAGCGGGTGGCTGCCGGCCACTTGCATCCAGCACAGAAGAAACGGCTGCTTCGTTCCCATTTCTCTCTGGAGAATGTGAAGGAGATGTTAAAGGTCAACGATACCCGGAATGTCGAGGAGATTTGGCTGCTGCACTTATCTGATGGGAACAGTGATGCCGAGCGCTTCAAGAAAGAGATTCAAGAGACCACCGGCGCGCTGGTTCGAGTAGCTGACCGATGATCGAGGACAAGCCACTCATGAAGAGCATGATGGGCGAGCGGATCTGGAAGATCATGAAGGTGGACCAGGAAGAGTTTAAGCGGGAGACCCGGGAGTATTTCGCCCGTGGTTATCCCGGTTTTACGGTCAAGCGGGTGAAGTATCCTTTCGTTTACCTGCAAGATGATAGAGATAGAAAATAGGGGATGATTTAATGCCCGATGGCAGTTACCCGTTTCCCATGTACTCCGGATTGTTGGAGCCAGAACACTACAAGAAAATAGGCAGCGCGATATGGCTTTTCCTCTGGTGCGTCAGCTCCACGACTTCCGAGAAGGAAAGGGACGGAATTGTATGGGGCATCGTCCACGGAAATAAGCCATGGAAGCTTTCAGAGCTTGCAGAGCCATTCGGAGCCACTGAGAAGACTGTGAGCCGCTGGCTAAATACTTTGGAAAGCAATGGTTATATCAAGGTCACCCGAGCACCTTACGGACTCATAATCAGTGTTCATAATTCTAAAAAATGGGCTGTTGAGAGAACAGACAAAAATGTCCGTTCTGAGGAAGAGAGTGGACAAAAATGTCCGATCTCTCCCCCTAGTGAACAGACAAAAATGTCCGATCTCCCGGACAAAAATGTCCGATCTAATAAAGATATTACAGAGATATATAAAGATGCTGCTTCTTCTGCTTCTGACGAAGATGACATTTTGAAATTAGCATCTCAAGTCGAAAGGCATTTTTGTCAGAAACGTGGCAAGGGGGTTAGTGTCTCCCCTTTAGACTTTTCTGAAATCAAGCTTATGATTGCGGATGGCATGCCGGTCGACTTGATTAACCGGGTGGTGGATGAATCCTTTGACACCTACAAGCCGAAGCACAGGCGTGACGAGATTCGAAGCATTACTTATTGCATCCCTCGCTGCTATGACGAGTGGACGAAGTTGCAGCAGGAAGAGCCCATAACAGTTGCGGTGCCGCACGTACCTGTCGCCATTGGGAGTCCAAAGCCGCAGCGAATAACTAAGCAGCAGCAAGAACTGGAGGATTTGCGAAGACGAGCAAGGGAGGAAAAGCAGCGTGGACAAAGCGCAAGTATATGACTTGCTCATTGAGATCAAGGAGAATTATCCGAACTTCGACGTTAGTCCTGAAAACGTTGATCGGCACTTGAAATACCTTCATGATTTTTCCTTCGAAGCTGCAATGCAGAATGTCGATGAGCATGTAAAAACTGGTAAGTATTACCCCAACATTGCAGAGATTCGAGGTAGTCTCGGAGAGCAAATCGAGCGGGAGCAGATGAAAGTGCTGACTGAACAGCACTTTGCTAATCTCGACACCTGGAGCACCAACAGCAAGCCGCCGCCTGAAGGGTATTGGGACGATGTAAAACGGAAGATTCGGGGCGAGGCAAATGCTTAACCAAGAACAGATGCTTGAACAGATGGGGATTCAGCCGCCGGTTGACCTGGAGGCTGAACAAGCGGTCCTTGGAGCCGCGCTCTTGGACCAGACGGCTTTTGAAGCTGTTGCTGACATCTTGCAGGGTGGAGAATTCAGTGACCAAGGCCATGCCCGTATCTTCCGGGCTATGCGCAAACTGAACGACGCCGAACTGCCGATCGATATGGTCAGCTTAACCTCACAGCTCAAAGACAGCGAGGAGCTTGAGAAAGTAGGCGGTGTCAGTTATCTGGCACGGATGGCCGGAGCTGTTCCTACCGTGGCGAACGCCGGGTACTACTCTGAGCGGGTGCAGGAAATGTTCCTTCGGCGCCAGGCCATAGACACTGCAATGGACCTTCTGCGCAACGCAGGAGAGGAACAGGACGTGAAGGGCTTCATCGCGATGGCGGAACATGCTGTATCGAAGCTATCTGATCAGTCAGTTCCGGTCCGGGAGTTTGCCACTATGAAGGACGTCCTTATGCAGGTTTGGGAAGATGCCGAGCAGCGGTACAGCGTACGGGAAACATCACAAGGGATCACCGGTATCCGATCCGGGTTTGACGATCTCGACAAGATGACTTCCGGATTCCAGCGTAATGATCTGATTATCGTTGCTGCCCGGCCATCGGTGGGAAAGACAGCGTTCGCCCTGAACATCGCTCAGAACGTGGCAGTCCGCGCCAAAGAGACTGTTGCCGTATTCAGCCTTGAGATGTCCAATGCTCAGCTCGTACAGCGCATGGTCTGTGCTGAAGGCAACATCGACGCCAGTCGAATGCGGACTGGACACTTCGAAGAAGATGATTGGGAGAAAATGGCTGTTGCTATGGGGTCATTATCTGAGGCTGATATCTACATCGACGATACTCCGGGTATTACCGTTAACGAGATTCGTTCCAAATGCCGGCGGCTCAAGAAGGAGAAGGGGCTTGGCATGATCGTCATTGACTACCTGCAACTTATCCAGGGCAGGGGGCAGCGGGGTGTGAACCGGCAGGAAGAGGTTTCCCAGATCTCCCGCACCTTGAAGCAGCTTGCACGGGAGCTTGAAGTACCGGTTATCGCTTTGTCCCAGCTCAGCCGCGGCGTCGAGCAACGTCAGGACAAGCGCCCGATGATGAGTGACCTTCGTGAATCAGGTTCGATTGAACAGGATGCCGATATCGTGGCCTTCTTGTACCGTGACGACTATTACAACCAAGATGCAGAGAAGAAGAATATTATCGAAATCATTATTTCTAAGCAACGAAACGGCCCGGTGGGCACTGTGGAATTGGTGTTCTTAAAGGCTTTCAACAAATTTGCTAATTATGAGCGTGCTCATTCGGAACAGCCCCAGCCACCTGCGGGGAATGTGAAGGATATGAACAAGCGCAAATGGGCGTGAGGGAGAGGATCTGAATGAAGCAGGGGAAGCGTCCAACCAGGAAACAGAAAATGATGTTGGCAGGTCTTGAACGGGTCGATCCGAAAAGCTGGCTGATAGAGCGTGATACACCTGAAGAACTTGTCTTGGTTAGTCGTAAGACAGGGAAGCTCAAGAAGATCAAAAAGGGCGTTTCATGAGCGGGCGTAATTACTGGCATGTGTATAACTGGATGCGTCGGCATTATATCGCCACGGGCGCAGTCGCGGAGCGGATGGAGCTCCTAGAAGAGTTCGCGGAGCTGGAGCCAGTGGAGATCGACGAAGGCATCACAGAATTCGAACTTGCGGTCGGCAAGCGGAAACGGGAGGCGGTACCGGATGGCAAGGAGTACACATAATCCCATCGATCCATTCTTCCAGCAGCGACATTCCTTTTCTATTTGGGATGACGGCGGGCAAATGGTTGGGACAGTATTTGTTCTGGATGTGGCAATGATGCCGAAACGGCAGAAAGGGAGATACAACTATGAAAATCCTGGGCATCGATCACGGAACCAATTACGCCGGCTGGGCAACCATGGAAAAAGGTAAGCCACTGGAATTCGGGCTAAGAGACTATAGCAAGATTGCCATGCCGCACGTTTTGGACGCCATTTATCAAGATACATTTCGGATTATTGAACAGGAGCTGCCTGACGTGATCGTACTCGAGAGACCGGTTCACTTCAAGAATGCATCCAGTGTAATTGCCTTGGTTGGAGCTTTTTCAATGGTGACACTGGCAGCCTTACATCTGGAAATCAAGATTGCGCATGTTCGGCCAACCGAGTTAAAGATGCAGACGGGAAAAGGCAATGCAGACAAGGAAACTGTGGCCATCGAGATGCAGATGCTGTTTGGGCTTGATTATGACGATCTTGCCGTACCGGTTCTCTACAAAAAGAACGATCCCAAAGGCAAATACAAGAAGGGGGAAGTGCAGCAGCGTCTGTTCGACCCTTCTGACGCTCTTGCGCTTTGCTGGGCTTATCATCAAAACCATAACAAGGGAGTGGCGTAATCATGAGTTATATCAATTTCAAAGGCACTGTTAAAAAAATCAATCTGAAGTCTGCAGAGGAGACGGAGATTACCATCAGTATTCCGGCCGCCGAACTGGATGGGCAATACAATACTCTTCAAAGCATGCTGGAGCTGAAGGTAATTGGTGGTTTGGACTCTCAGATCGTTACCTACAAGGTCCTGAAAAACGCTAAGACTGGAAAGCCACTCACGAAATACACTGTTGATGGCAGTGGGGTTGTATCGGCAGCAGAACCGGAAGGTGAACAGCTCTCCATGGATTTAGGCTTGCCAGCTGAACAGATCGAGGTCAAGGCCGATCCGGAGCAAATTGATCTTGGAGTTATTCAGGATTTCATTCTCAGCGGGTTGGCACCGAGGTTCGACGACATGGATTATGACTTCCATGAGATTACGGAACGTCTCGTCAGCGGGGACACCTACTTGAAAATTGCTGCTGATATCGGCATGGGAGTAGGCGTGTTTGTGGTCATGGTGGACGATTACCGTAAGCGGGTTGCGCCTATGGCAGCCAAGTGGAACGAATGGCGAAAAGGACAAGCGCCTGTGGCGCCACCCACAGTGGAACCTGCGGCTGAAGACGCTGATCAAACCGAAGGTGAAACTGAGAGTGAGCAAAGTGGTGGCGAAGGCGATAATGCCGAACTGGAGCCTAAACAGCCGGACGGTGATGGTCAATCCGGAAGCAGTGATCCGGAGGAAGCCAAGGGCACTCCTGTGGCTGATGGTCAAACTGGTGGAGGTACTGGTGAAGAACCTGATGCAACTGAAACTTCTCCGGGAGAAGAGGTCAGTAAGGATGATCTGGAAGCATTCATTCTGACCAACCGACCTGTTTACGATGATATTGAGATTAACGGCACGCCGATCTTGTTCCCGGAGCTGCTGCAGGAGCGTTTGGAGAAGAACAAGACTTGGAAGGAGATCGCTCAGGAGAAGGAAGTCAGTGCATCAGTGCTGTCGGCCAAGTGGGGGGCCTACAAGAAGCGGGTTGAACGGAAAATGATGAAGGGTGACGGGGGAGCAGCGTAAGCTGCTTCTTCTCTTACAGGAGGGATGAAAATGAATAATCAAATTCTAAAGGAGCTTGTAAAGCTGGAACCACAGATCAAGTGGGTCACGAACATGATCAATGAGGCTGAGGCAGCCTGGCCGACTCATTATGACCGGACCCAGCCGGATGATATGTATCTCCGGGGGATGTTCTATCAGATTCAAGACAAGCTGAACGATGCTCGGCGTCTGATTCGGTTTACGGTAGCTCCGGTTTTGAAAGAGGGGGTTCTGCACAAGCGTTCAGATGGGCGGTACGGCCTGCAGGACGGTACTTACTTTTCCAGCAGTGGTTATATAGAGTATCTGCTGACGGAGCCTGGGGAAGATGCCAGATGGGTTAGCTCACGGGTTGAGCACGACGGAGAGGATTACTGCATTGTGGGTAGGAAGGGGCTCTCCCTTCAGGGGCTGCGGGTTCGGGTTAAGGAGATTCCATTATGGGACTGAAGGCGCCGGATTTAAATCAGAGGGAGGTTAATCATGCGGAACACATTAGGGGATCTGAATAATCACCTATTTGCTCAATTGGAGCGGCTGAGCGATGAGGAATTGACTGGCGAAAAATTAGCGGACGAGATCAGCAGAGCGAAAGCAGTGACAAGCGTTGCTTCACAGGTTATTGCAAACGGATCTCTGGTGCTGGATGCCATAAAGATGGCTGATGACAAGATGAATGCAAATACGTCCATTCCTAAGATGCTGGAGGGATGATCGATGTTTCGATTTACTCCTGAGCAGAAGGAGTTCGTCAGTACAAATATACAGGGGCGATATGTTCTGGAGCTGACTGCAATGTTCAATGAGAAGTTCGGTGTCAAGCTCCAGCCTTCGCAAATGCGAGCCTTCATCAAGAATAAGCGGCTGAAAAGCGGTATCGATGCCCGGATCAAACCGGGGAACATTCCATCCAACAAGGGCAAGAAGAAGCTGTGGCCAGGCGGTGAAGCGACACAGTTTCAGAAGGGGCATAAGCCTCATAATTACGTCCCTGTAGGATCAGAGAGGGTTAACGGGGACGATTATGTCGACATCAAAATCGCAAATCCGAACAAGTGGCGCGGAAAGCACCTGATCGTTTGGGAGCAGCACAGCGGACTTACGGTTCCAAAGAGGCATGCAGTCATATTTGGAGATGGGGACCGGCGGAACTTTGATCCAGATAACTTAATCCTGGTTACCCGCGGGCAGCTGGCCGTGATGAACAAGCGAGGTCTTATCCAAAAGGATGCTGAGCTCACGCGGAGCAGTGTGATTCTAGCAGATATTGTTCAGAAGATCAGTGAGAGAAAGCGGATTAAGCGTTATTCGAAAGGAGCTCCATGTGATGGAACAAGAGACTGAACTGATTGAGAAGCACCTGCAGGATGGCAGGATTACCAAACACCAAGCAACAGTGCTGATAGCCTATTTCAAAACGGGCGATCTGCAGCAAACTTTGAAAGCTGTTGGTTCCTCCTACAATTCTATTGCTTCCACGCTGACCAATTTAAAATTAGCTGGAGTTTTGGAGAAGGAGAGTAGGAGATCTCCCTACAAGATCCGTGACGGTAGTGCGCAGGCAGCCGTCATGGAGAAGTTGGCCATTAATAAGCTTACGGTACAGGGTGACATTCAGATAAGCGATTATGAGAGGAATTGGATGCTTGAACATTATCCAAAGCTGAAGCACAAACGAGGAGCTGCTGCGGCAGCTCTTGGTTGTGACCGGTGGCGCGTGTGCCAGCTGGCTATAGCACTGAAGTTGGATAAGAGGAATGTTTCATCCGGATAAGGAGGGGTACACATGAAGACTATTACAATAATCCAGCCTTGGGCAACATTGATAGTTGTCCTGGAAAAACAGTATGAAACTCGTAGCTGGCTTACCAACCACCGGGGAAACATTGCTATCCACGCGGGAAAGAAGATAGACCAGGATGCTTGCCAACAGTCTGAGATTAAAGCCGCGCTGTCCAGACACGGATACACAGCCGAAAACCTGCCGACTGGTGTGGTTTTGGCAACAGCTCAACTGAAGGAATGTTGGAAGATCGTTCGGCCAAATTGGCAGGCAAAAACAGCCCCAGTTGAGTTGAACGCCTCTGATGGTCGACGGCAGTTATGGGCCGGCTATCTTGGGGACAAAAAGGAATTTCTCTTTGGAAACTATGATAATGGTCGCTATGCTTGGGAACTGGCAGATGTAAAGCAGTTACCAGCGCCGATCCCAGCTAAGGGGCAGCAGGGGCTATGGAATTGGATGGAGATATGAAATATGAGTAGTGAGTGGAAGTGTATGGAATGTGGAGCTCCCATAGAATATGAACCGGAATATTGTTGTAACGGGCGCGAGTGTGGATGTATGGGGCTACCCATTGAGCCGCCATTGTGCAATGACTGCTGGGACAAAGTACTCGGCAAAGGGGAAGGAGCCAAGTAATCATGACAAATAGACCTTTAACAAAACGACAGGAGGAGACGCTGCAGCTTATAAAAGGCTTTATCGCTCAAAAGGGATATGCTCCCTCGGTTACCGAGGTGGCGGATCTCCTGAAGCTAAAGTCTCGTTCTACAGCGCATTCGCTGGTCAAGCAATTAGTAAACAAAGGGTATTTGGAGAAGACGGATTTTGAGGTTAGGACGCTGCGGGTGGTGGGGCAGAAGGAAAGTGATTCGCTCGAGTCGTATGAAGCGTTGCGTCAAGAAAATACGCGGCTGCTGCAGGAGAACATGGAGCTGCGGAATAAGCTGGCTGTCAGTGAAAATCGATAATACAAAGACCCCCATATCCTTGGCCGGGGCGGGGGTCCTTCTACCAAACTATTCCTCTTGACATTATAACACAGGGGGAGTAGGGGATGGCGATGGCATGGGGGATTTTTGAGCAAAGCGAGCTTTTCCCAAAAGCAAACGAAGTTGAGATTAAACGGACAAAATTTCTGCTTAGTAAATTTAAAAGCATGACGTTGCTGATGACTGACTATGAGAATAACACAAAAGATCTGCAGCAGGTTGGCATCGATGGAGAAGTAGCACGACGGATAGATGAGGATGAATTGCATGCTGACAAGTCTGCTAATGCTGTCATTCTAATAGAAAAGCAAAGATGGGTATATCAGCAGTATCAGCTCTATACCGGAGCTATTCGGAGAGCAACTGGTCTTATTCAGGACAAAGAAGCGCGCAATGCTATTCAACATAGGTATATTGAGGGGCATTCATTTAAAGAGACGGTGTTATTCTTCCGGTACGGGCTTAGTGACAGTACTGTTAGACGCAAACTACTTGAAGGGACGGAAAGTGTCGCTAACACGTTGAAATTAATGGGTTTTTTTGAAAAAGATAATTCAGAGTTTTAAAAAATAAAAACCGATTCTGTTTAAGAGTCGGTTTTATGAATGATTAACTTAAGAACCAAGTCAAACTCGCACCTACAACGCTAATACCTAAAGTTTTGTAGGCAAGTCGAATCCAGAAGTACTTCTTTTTGCAAATTGTTGCTATGGAGTGATTTTGCTTCATGAGTTCTTCAAGGAAATTAGTATTATTTTGAAATTTTCGTTTCATTTCTGTCACATAATTGTCATCGGTATCAAATGCTGCAATTCCACCCCAAGAGTGATATTTACTTTTGTCGATCAGATATCTTGGCCATATTGCCCTGCCTAAAAAATACATTCCAGCTACAATGCCTAAAAGAAAGACCAAATAAAAGTAAAATGGGTAGCCAAGGGGGGCTTCTGCAATTCCCTTATCCCACAATTTTTTCATTTCAAGAGAAAAAAATGCGAATACGACACCAACAACACTCAGAGTTATGCCGGCTTTGCTGTCAGCAAACTTAATATAGTCAGAAATGTATACTGATTGGTGCTTATGATAATCAAATTGTTTTTCTTCATCCATATTACTCATTGTTTCACGCTCCATACCAGTATTGCTCGGTTGCAGACCGCAGATTCGTCGGAAGGGTTCGTACATTTTCAGCTTTTCCAGTAACGGCTTTATACTGAAACCAAATATCACGATCCATTCCGACAGTAAATCCGCTATCCTTAATAGTCTTCTCAAGCTTGTGCGCTACGTTTACCCCATGGCCAATACTAATAATCTCGTGATGATTTTCATCGCCAATAGTTGTTGCTACAGTTGATTGACCACTCCACATACTTATTCTAAAACCACTATAATTTTGGTTTCTCATATAAGTTTGAATGTCATTAGCCGTGCTAGCCGCTCTTCTTCTACAGATCGCAAAGGATTCTTCTGCATTCTGTAAAAAGTGAGCACTGATTCCGTCTCCAGGAAACTTCTCAACGATACCATTATTACTATAAATGATATTAGTTAAGCTTTTGAACATCTGTGAAAATCTATCAATAAAGTCTTGTTCTCCACGATCTCTAATGCTAACTGAAGAGCCTTCCAAGTCAAAGACAAACGTTACACCAGGGATTGGAATAACAGCATTATCCTTTATACCGATATCCGTAATAGAAAAATGCTCACGAATGATCTCTTCATCTAAACTACCATGTATTGATCGCTTAGTCAGCATACCCGCTTGAAACAATTTGTTTAGATCATTAGTATTAAGAGATTTTTTTAAAATGTTTTTCATTAAAATTCCCCCAATTATTAATTAATCTGGTGATTTCTATAACTTGTCCTCTGAGTTTTTATGAGAACCTTAAGAAATAACTAAAAATGAATACAATGTGACCGTATGTTGGTTGTAAGTTGAACGCCAATTGACGCCTTTTTCTTGATACTATGATAACGTGGAAATTAGGCAAGAGTGAAACGCATGGCTGCACTTGCGGTACACAACCGGGGCGTACCTCCTCTTGCCTTTTCTTTGCTTAACCTTTTGGTGGATAAGGATCCTTTCCGTGGCTATCCTTATCCTGGATCTTTCCGTCTTTACCATGAATAATTAACTCAGTTCCTTGACTCTTTGTAATTGCTCTACCAGCATCGACGGCTTCCTGTTTTGTTCTTGTGACAACAGTCGCTTTACTATTTCCTTCACCTTTTACTGCCCATCCGTCTTCATGAGGAACTACGTGTTGATTAGGCATTTCTACACCTCCCTTCTTAGGTCTAAAGTTCGACATTGAAGGAGGAAATTCCTTCCTTTATGACGAATATAGACACATACGATCATATTTGTGGAGGGGTTTCAAGTGGCAAGAAGAAAGAGCAGGGCAAAGCAGGAAGAAGAGCTTTTTCAGGGATTAGCTGGCTTAGCAACAATGGGATTAGCACTCGGAGGATACTATTTAACCAAAACCTTACAGGGTGCTATAGTTGGAGCGGCTGTCGGTGTGGCTGTTGTAGTTACATTGATGATTGTGATAGGGCAAAAGCGGGCGGAACGCTTAAAGAAATCTGGTATTGCTGAGATTGACAAAATGGAAGGTGTTCAATTTGAACAATACCTTGGTCACCTATTCCGATCTCAAGGATACAAAGCTGAAGTTACACAAGCTGCCGGTGATTACGGTGCCGATCTGGTCCTATCAAAAGACGGGAAACGAATTGTTGTCCAGGCAAAGCGGTACAGTAAGAATGTTGGACTGAAAGCAGTGCAGGAGGTACGAGGGGCAGTTTCGCATTATGGTGCATCAGCTGCTTGGGTTGTAACGAATAGAGATTATACTGAACAAGCCTACAAGCTAGCAAAGTCAAATAACGTGCGTCTCATCGGCCGTGAGGAGCTTATCGAAATGCTTTTGCAAATGAGAGAGAAGATGGCAGCTACTAGAAAAGTCAATAATGCTAAAACGAGTGCTTAAGCCAAATAGTGAGCAATATAAAGTACGAAGCATGAAACTATGTGATGAAGCCGTATTTTCACTGCTGTTGGTTTTGACTCATATTTCACTAGCTCTGTAAAATGGTCTTGTCCTCCTTTGTTACAAAGTCCCTAAAGATTTTAAGCAAAGAGCGCAGCGCATTTGCTGCGGATGCGGAGCGGACGCCACTGATCTGGCCATTCTCCCAGCACATAGTAACTGTATACATATTCCGAAGTCGCTCATTTTTGGGCGGCTTTTTTATATTGGGGGAATTGATTTGAAGAATAAGCAGAAGCAGCAGCGTTTAAAAGATCCGCCCCAGCAGTCGGCTAAGTGTAAAGGCTGCATATGGGGCCGATGGGAAGGGACAGCACAGTTTTGTTCTCGACCAATTTGCATATTAAAGGTAAAATATCCCTAGATAGATTTTATTATTTGGGGGTAGAAAATGAAAGTCATGCTTAATGAACCTGTAGTAAATACACCAACCTATTATGGTTTGACTATTTCTCAGTGGGTTACACTAGGAGCTGTTTTAGTTACACTTATTGTTGGGTTAATCAATTTGTTTAGCAGTTTACGAACGAATAAGAGAACCACGTTTGTTAACGCAGTAACTTCAGAACGGGTAAAGTGGATGGGGCAACTTAGAGAATTAATTTCTGAGTATTTACAGCTCACTACTTATTATGAGCGAAAGCCGATTTTAAAAGGAAAGGAACATGATGATTTTTTTGAAAGATTAGTTTATTTGCAACACCGCATCAAACTCCATATGAATCATACTGGTGAGCCAGATCGTGAGATAAACGAATTAATAAAGAGAATAAATGAAAAGATTTTTGAAATATACCAAGCGAATGATTTGCTTAAAATTCCACCTGAAGATCGCTTGCAGCATTTGCTCTCTTCATCAAATGAAACATTTAAAAAGAAGCTCATTCAAAAACAAAAAGAAGGCACTTTATCGCAGGTACTTAATTCCGAAGAAAGTAAAGAAAATGTTATTCAATTTCTTAATGAAATTATTGAAGAATACAACAAAGAGTTTAAACAGAAAAATGGATATTCAGGTAGAAATCAACTTGAAAAGGATGTCCAAGATCTTGTTGATAAGACAACTGAATATTTAAAGATCGAATGGGAACGAGTAAAGGATGAAGCAAACAAAGGGAGGTTAAAGAAGCAGAAGGCAAAAAAAAAAGTGGCTGAAATAGAAAAAAAAGAGAACGATGATGTGTATGAATTCTACAAATATTTAAAAAAACATAGAGTATGGCTAACTACTCGAAAACGTCTTGATAATGTAATAAGCAAATTAGAATCAAAAAAAGATTTGGATAACAATCAAATAAATAAATTGAAGGGATATAGCAATTTGGAAATTGTTGACAAAAATACTACTACTAGTATTTATACAACTTTAATATCACTTGTAATGGCGGTATTTGTAGCTACTGCTCTAAAAAACAGTAATAGTGGCGATTTAGTTTTTTTTGTCGCTTTAATTGCAATTGCTATTTATGTTATTTTTCTATTAATTCTGTCAGTTAGAAGAGACAATGCTAACATTGTAAAAGAAGGGTTAGATTATTTTATTGCTATAAACAAAGACAAATAAAACATTGCACCTTCGGGTGCTTTTTTCATGCCGATATATGACCTTCTGTAAGTCGTTCTGAGGACTTTTATTCAGGAACGTGTGTTTGTGTGGCGATGCGTAAAAAAGGGCAAGACGGGCAGGTTCCCTCCGTCTCTGTCTTGATTTGCGCCTGACCAAAGATGAAAAACCGACTCAACTCAAAGGCAAGGGAGTCCGAGAGCAGTTTTCTTCCTTGACCGATATAGCCTATTGTCTGATACTGGAAAAGAGTCTATGTTGAATCGAGGTGTTGTGGTTGAAAGTTTCATCTGTTTTTGCTGAAGGTATGGAGGCAATAGAGCGACGAATTAAAAATAAAGCGAGTAACTTTTATGCTGATTTAGCAACGAAAAATGTTCAACGTAGTACGTTTGCCGTAACTGGAACTGTAGATGAAATAGCTAAGGGCCTAAATTTAGAAATAAAAGAACTGTTCACGCGGCTTCATCAATTAAGAATATGCTCAGCAGAGCTAAAAGTTATCAGGAATGATCTATACTCCTTTGTAGATAAGATGTTCGGGGAGTGGAAGGAAGTATTAATAAAACGGAATGTTTACAAAATAGGCGGTGAACAGTATCACGAACAGTTCGTAAACAATAGAGTAACGGAAGTGAAGGTTAATATAAATTTAGAGTTCTTAATAGTAATGGAAAAAATAAAGGCCCGTCGAAGACAGTTAGTTTGGGATATAAGTAAGATAGGCATTACAGCAATAGTAGGCGGTTTTATTGGAGCATACATTAAATCATTTTTTCCATAAGCACCCTAACCGGTGCTTTTTATTTTGGGAAGGAGCATTCATATGGACATCAGAATCATACCGATTGACCAGCTCAATGCAGCCGTCTATAACCCTCGCGTTGACCTTCAGCCTGGAGATCCGGAGTACGAGAAGCTTCGCCGCAGCCTGGACGAATTTGGGTACGTTGACCCAATCGTCTGGAATGAGCAGACCGGTAATATGGTCGGTGGCCATCAGCGTTACAAGGTTCTGGTAAATGAGCAGAACTGCACGGAACTGGCTGTGTCAGTAGTAAACCTTGATCCTAAACGTGAGCGGCTCCTGAATCTGGCGCTGAATAAAGTATCTGGCCGCTGGGATGATGAAGCACTGGCGCAGCTGCTTAGTGAGCTGCAGGAAGGCGGGGCTGACCTGGGGTTGTCCGGTTTTGAGCCGGATGAGATTGGGGAGCTGATTGAAGAGTTTGCGAACATACCTGATACCGAGGTCGATCAACCGGTTGTTGAAGATGATTTCGACGTCCAGGGAGCTCTCGATCAGATTAAAGAGCCGGAAACATGCCGCGGTGATGTATGGCAGCTTGGCCGGCATATTCTCATGTGTGGTGATTCTACGAGTGCCGAGGATGTTGCCAGGTTGATGGACGGGACGAAAGCGGCGCTGGTTGTCACGGACCCGCCTTACAATGTAGCGGTGCATAGCGATTCTGCCCGCCTGGCTGAAGCCGGGACCAGCTCAATAATGAACGACGATATGCCCGCAGAGGAGTTTGTGGGCTTTTTGCATGCCGTCTTTAAACAGTACGCCGTAGCCATGGAGCCGACAGCAGCAATCTATGTCTTCCATCCATCATCCTATCAACGGGAGTTTGAGGACGCAATGAACGCCGCAGGGATTACCGTCCGCTGCCAGTGCGTTTGGGTCAAGAACGTGGCTACGTTCGGCTGGGCGCAATACCGCTGGAAGCATGAGCCGATCTTTTATGGCCATATGAAGGGTAAGGCCCCGGCATGGTATGGCGATCGTACTCAGACCACGGTCTGGCGGTCCGGCTTACTGGCAGAAGATCCACTCCCGGAAACGGTTTGGGAAGTTTCGAAGGGGGATGTAACCAAATACGTTCACCCTACTCAGAAGCCCTTGGAGCTGTTGTCTATACCGATCCGGAACAGTAGCCGGCGCGGAGATACCATCACTGACTTCTTTGGCGGCAGTGGCTCCACCATGATGACCTGTGATCAGCTTGATCGCTCCTGCAGAACAATGGAGCTTGATCCGGTATTTTGTGATGTGATCAAATTGCGATATCAGGCTACGACTGGGATTGAGCCAATACTTCTTTTTCGTCACCACTCCGATTGAAGCTCTAATAGAAGAGTGACTAAAGGTACTATTCGCCATGTTAAATTCTTGTATAATCGAGAAGGTGAATAAAGTATTGAGATGCCAAGTCAAATAAGAAAGTGGGTTGCTTTCATGCGTGGTGGCGGCGATGTCATTGCTATCATTTTAGGTATCATATTGGGCTTTAGGGCTTTGTATCGACTGTTTAAACTAAAAAAATATCTTAGGTTTACTCTTTCTGCATTGTTTTGGTTTGGTTATCCTCTTATCATAATTAAACTGTTCTCATTTATCCAACAGCAAGATGATGATCATATAAGAACTTGGCTGGCTATGCCGGCTGTGGTAACGACATTAATATGGCTATTCTTTGGATTAATGATGAACAAAAAGGTAGAGAATATTGAGCTTAACATTAACTATAAGGATGATTTATCCCTAAAAAGAAGAATTATTGGGTTTTTCATATCGATACTGGCGTTGTTCGCTTGGATAGCTGGCTTCAATTCTTACTTTGGTGAATCTGAAGAATTCGATATCCTTGGATCATTCATCATAAGTATGGTATTTTGGTTCGGAAATATGTATCTCTTTACAGGCAAGCCATTTGAGAAAATCGACGATTAATTATAGTCCTATTAAACTAACAGTTTGCATTATACCGCCCTATTATGGCGGTATTTATTTTGCCAAAAATAAAAGGAGGACGCGTGAACGTCCTCCGCACCACCAGGGTATCCCCCGGCTGAGACAGCGGCGCGCCACGCGTGGCATTTCCAGACATCCGCTGTCTCGCATTCCATTATGCTGGAAAGTTGAGGGGAACACAATGGGAACAAAAGATAAAGTTTTAATGCAGCATGAACTCGAAGTCATGGCCGGTATCCTGGAAAGCAAGGCGCAGTACCGCAAAATTGTTAAGGCGGGCATAGCCAAGTGGGTCAAAGACTTCCAGGACGGCCGGATTGAGATTAAGACGGTTGACGATCTGAAGAAGCTGATTGAGATAGATATTGAGCTGCAGAAGGATGAGATTTAATCAATAAAAAAACGAGCTGCATTTTGCTCGTTTTGTATATATTTATTCTTTAATTTTTTTTGAAAAAGTGTAACCAAGACACATAATGCATAAGCAATGATTTTTAACTCCAACTCATAGCGATCCATTTCAACATCAACCTTTCTTAGAAGGTATTATAGATCCAGAATTTCCACTTTGCTTAAAGCCTATACCAGCTAGAACATTATTAATTGGAGGTGAGGTGAGGAATGTAATGGCAAGAAGACGCAGTCCCGAGCGGGACAAGGCAAAGCAGATGTGGCTGGAGAGCGGCGGGACGATGAAGCTAAAGGACATCGCCGTTGCTCTTTCTATTCCAGACAGCAAGGTCCGTAAGTGGAAGACGATGGACGGTTGGGAAGATGAACTGAAAGGGAGCGCCCTGCCCGAATTCAAAGGGAGCGCTCCAATTGAAGTGAAAGGAAGCGCTCCACTTCGTGGCGCTCCCAAAGGGAACAAGAACGCTGTCGGGAATCGTGGCGGCGCTCCCCCGGGGAATCAAAACGCGAAAGGAAACAGCGGCGGAGCTGGTGGGCCGCCTGGCAACAAGAAGGCCGTCACTACCGGTGAGCATGAAACGATCTGGCTGGATACCCTGACGGAAACCGAGCAGCAGCTCATTGACCATGTGGACACTGATCCGATTATCCAGGCGAATGAATCCCTTTTCCTTCTTACAATCCGGGAACGTCGTATGATGCAGCGAATTAAATCCCTGATGGATGGCCTCTCTGAAACCGAGCGCAATGTCTTTTATGAGCTTAAGGCTATCAAGGAAGTCGCTACAATACATGATGAGAAGACCGGCATCACGAAGAGGATTCCACATGCCCGAAATGAAATGATGGAATCCAAGATCGAGGAGAGGGGATTCCGAAAGCTGGACGACATTGTGAAGCTGGAAGAGGCGCTGACCCGCATCCAAGACAAGAAGATCCGGGCCATAGAGCTGAAGAACCGGCTGACTGATGACGAGAAGCGAATCCGTATTGAAACCATGGAATATGAGCTGCAGATGCTGCGCGGTGGTGGAGGTAAGGAAGACTTCGAGGATGACGGCTTCATCGATGCGCTGAAGGGCATGGCGGCGGGAGTGTGGAACGACGATGGCGAAGCTTAAACTCAAACCGCCGGCGTTCAAGTGGTCTCCTTTTTCGCAGAAGCAGCTCAAGGTGCTGACTTGGTGGACGCCGGAAAGCCCACACCATGATAAGGACGCAATCATCTGTGACGGTTCGGTCCGGGCAGGGAAGACGGTCTGCATGTCGTTCTCATTTATCGCCTGGGCGATGGATACCTTCCGAGGTGAGCAGTTCAGCATGTCGGGTAAGACCATCGGTGCGCTGCGGCGTAACGTGATTGGGCCGCTGAAGCGCATGCTGGCCAGCCGTGGGTATCACGTTCACGATAACCGATCTGAAAATGTATTAACCGTTACCCGGGGGCTTATCAGCAACCGGTTTTTCTTGTTTGGTGGCCGAGATGAGAGTTCGCAGGATTTAATTGCCGGTATTACGCTGGCCGGCATGTTCTTTGATGAAGTAGCACTCATGCCTAAGTCCTTCGTAGACCAAGCGACCGCCCGTTGTTCGGTGGATGGTGCTAAGCTGTGGTTTAACTGCAACCCCGCGGGCCCTTATCATTGGTT
Source organism: Paenibacillus sp. FSL H7-0756 (assembly GCF_038006765.1). Taxonomy (NCBI): domain Bacteria; kingdom Bacillati; phylum Bacillota; class Bacilli; order Caryophanales; family Paenibacillaceae; genus Paenibacillus; species Paenibacillus sp. FSL H7-0756. Next base: position 679,778 of record NZ_JBBOVT010000003.1, read on the forward strand.
CAAGATGGAATGGCTGGACCAACTTCAGAAGAAGCATGCGCTGCATCTGCACTTCACAATGGAGGACAACCTGTCTCTCTCCGAACGGGTGCGCGAGCGGTACCGGCGCATGTACAGCGGGATTTTCTATCAGCGTTACATTTTGGGTCTGTGGGTTATGGCTGAAGGGGTTATCTTCTCCAAGTTTGATGACGCTGTCCATAAGAAGGCGCGGGACTGGTTCCCGGTCAAGTTTAACCGTAAGTTCATTTGTATCGACTACGGGGCCAATAACCCGACAGCGTTCCTGAAATACGGTGTTCGCGGGAACGTCTATTATGAGCTGGATGAGTACTATCACAACATCCGTCACAAGGGTGAGAAAACGAATGGTGAATATGCGGATGACCTGGAAGCCTTTCTTGACGGCGATGAGTATGCAATCTTCATCGACCCGTCAGCAAAGGCTTTTATTATTGAGTTGCAGAAGAGGGGTATTGCCAACATACGGGCCGCTGTGAATACGGTGCTGGATGGTATTCAAACCGTATCCAACCGGTTCCAGCGCAATGAATTATATATCTGTGCTGATAACACCAATTCCCTTCAGGAGTTGGTGTCTTATGTATGGGATGAAAAAGCCGCCGAGCGCGGTGAGGACAAACCCATTAAGCAAAATGACCATACCTGTGATGCGCGCAGGTATGGAATTCATACGGATTACCTGCTGCAGCGTGTGAAGCAGCGGAAAAAGGACAGAGAGGAGCGATCAGATCATGGCGTGGGGTGGGTGTAATGCATGAGTGGTGATGCACAGTGGTTCCAGATATCAAAAGGAGAGGACCGACATATCCCCTCCAGTGCGCAGCTGCCGGATAGCTTCGAAAACCTCTACGACCCGCATGGGCTACTGCCGTTCCCTCCTGGCAATGACCCTGCATCTTGCAAGTTGTTGGTGAAAAATAGCAACATCATCCCGCAGTGTATCGAGGCGTATAAACGGAACATTGCTGGTTATGGTATTGCCTTGGAGTACATTCCGGGGGAGAGCGACCAGACGGCACTGGAGGAGTGGAACAGGGCTGACAAGTTTCTGGAGACCTGCAACCTGGAGGATACACCGGATGAGATCATCAGCTCTCTCATTGAGGATATTGAGAGCAGTGGGAATGCAAATGTGGAGGTTGCCTGGCCTGCAGGCAGTGAGTTCCCTACACTGTACCGAATCAATCCGAAATTCGTTCGTTGTACCCGGGAGACGGATAAGGTGACCATCAAGCGGAAGCGCCTGATCCGGTCATCGAAGAAGGTTGAGGAGTTCTCGCAGGATATTTACGCTCGTAAGTATGCAATGAAGCGCGGGCAGTCGGTGGTGTGGTTCAGGTCGTTCGGAACGGAGGGACAGGGCAATCAGATCATTCCCCTGAAGCTGGGTAATGACGGACCATACGGAGAGCCCCGCTGGTTTGGGAATGCGCCGGGCGTGGTCGGCAGCCGGGAGGCCGAGGAACTGAACGTTTCCTACTTCAGTAATGGCCGCATGCTGTCCATGCTGCTGACCGTTACCAATGGCCGGCTAACCAAGCAATCCATGGAGCTGCTTCGGAATGTTAAGGGGGCGCAGTCACAGGGCGGCATCTTGTATCTGGAAGCGATCGGGGAGGAGACCGGCGGACCGCTGGATGAGAAAGTGGAGAAGGTGGCCATCAAACTCGACAAACTTAATGATTTGCTCCAGCAGGATGCCTTGTTCCTGGAATACGGTAAGGACAAGAAAGCCGACATTCTATCATCGTTCCGACTGCCTCCGATCCTGGTTGGCCAGAGTTCCGATTATAACCGGGCTACGGCGCAAGCCGCGCTGCGCTTTGCGGAGGAACAGGTTTTTGAGCCTTACCGCAAGTGGATTATGGATGAGATCTTCAACAAACGTTTATTCCCGGCCATGGATATCTTTCGGGTGAGGGCGACCCTGCGCGGGCCGCGCATCATTGACCCAGAAGACCGGAAGGCATTGCTGGACTTTATTGCAGACAACGGTATTATGCTAGTCCGGGATTTGATTCCGATTGCCGAGGAAGTACTGGATACTACTATTGATGAATCCAAGTACAGCACCGAATACCTAGATACACCGATCGCCCAACTACTGAACAGCCAGTCGGCTATAACCGTGCCTGAACCTGACTCTGATGTGAACGATCTGCAGGAACAGGTGGCCACGATTGCCAAGCGCCTGCTGCGGCAGAGTCATGATGAGGTAGTCGGCCATGTGTAAGGATTGCTGGGAGCTCATCGCAAAAGCGGACGACACCGAGTTTCTGGATAGCCTGGAACTGACCCATGCGGAGCGGGCCGTGCTGGAGGAGTTGTATAAGCAGGGAGAGAATCGGATAGTCGAGATCCTTGAGCTGCAGGGGAAGGCCCTGCATGATGCAATTGAGGAGCTCAGCGAGGAGCTGCTGATTGATATCGGGGAGCTGGGCAAGGTTTTACAGTCCGTACAATCCGGTGATTTGTTCACAGTCCAGTTCGAGCAGGCGGTATATGACTCCTTCACTCCGTTGTTCCATTTGGCTGGTGAATCGGAGCTGACGGTGCTGAATACCGACAAGACCTGGTCCACGAAGAACAAGGCGGCGTCCCGGTTCGCCAAGAAGCTGCAGAAGCTTGTTCCGGATATGAACGGCACCAGCGCGGATGTCATGACCCGTTCCTTCCAGAAAGCCATCAAGGAGGGGAAGACACCTTCCGAGCGGGCGCTGTTGGTCCGTGAGATCAGCGCTGCTGCTGCCAAAGGTGATGCCGGCCCATTCAACATGGAGCGGGCTATTACCGTATCCCGGACAATGAGCACGGCTGCTGCCAACGGCGGTAAGCTGGAGGGCTGGAAGCAGTCCGAAGTGGTCAACGGAAAGAAATGGCGTTCTTCCAAGGGAGATCGGACCCGGAAGACGCACCGTAAGGCGAACGGCCAGGTGCAACCGCTGGACAAGCCTTTTGAAGTCGGTAAAAGCAAACTGATGTTTCCGGGAGATCCGAGCGGGCGGCCGGAGGAAATAATCCGCTGCCGCTGCACTATGCAGTCGGTACTGGAATAACAACAAAACCCAGTAGCCTGGCATAGCTACTGGGTTTGTCTCACGCTTTTATACTTCTTACTCTTGCAATTACCGATTACGGGAGCCCTATAGTGGGGCGTTGCCCGTCCAAGTATGGCGACTGGTCTTACAGCACGCGGGCTGAACAATCAGTAATACTCCAGATGCCACTGAAGCTTCTTTAAGAGTTGCCATGACTTATGCAGACGTGACCCTGCAAAAAACTGAGACCCTATTAGCACATGACATTTAGAAGATATAAATTATTCCACATGTAGCTTACCCTGCTAATTTCAGCGGTGACACTAGATTGTGAATATAACTATACCTCTAAACAGAAGAACGAGGGTAGGTCAAAAGTTTAGTCAACTTTGACCACTCCCTTCCAAATTACAGAATTTAGGCTCTATTAAAATATATATTCTTTTGGATAATTTTTCAATAGCGAAAGGAGGTGAGAACAGAATATGACCTTTAAACTAAAGGACGCCAAAATCACGCACATCTCCCTGGTGGACAAGGGAGCGAATGGCGTACCATTTGCCATCATCAAAGATGCCGGGAAGAATGCCATCCAGAAACAGGTGCAGATCGCTAAGATTGATGATGACAAGCGGATAGTCAAAGGCGTGGTGTATCAGCCGGATGTGGCAGACGCCCATGATGATCAAATGGACGAAGTCGAGATTGAGAAGGCAGCTCATCTCTTCCTGGAGCAGCAGCACACCTACAACATCGATAAGCAGCACGATCTCGAAGTTGACAAGGGATTTGTTATTGAGTCTTACATTGCTCCCTGTGATATGACACTTGGTGAGCAGCAGATCGCGAAGGGCTCATGGGTGGCAGCCGTGAAAGTGACGGACGATGACACCTGGGAGGCCATCAAGAAAGGCGAGATTACCGGATTTAGCATGTGGGGTGTTGGGAAGCGGGAAGAGATCGAGGAGGAAGAGGAGGTTTCCAAGGGGATTTTGAGCCGAATAGCCAAAGCGCTGGGCCTGAGTCTGATTGAAAAGGGTGCCGTCGCAGACAAATATCATAAGAACCGGAAGAACCGAGAATTTTGGGCGGCGCAGGATGCCCTCAACTCGGTTCTTTTTAATTGGGACACTTGGCAGAGTGGCATGGAAACCGATCCGGAGACCATCCGGGAGGCCCTTCAGGACTTTGTTGATATTGCTGAAGATGTGCTGACCAAGGAAGACATCGTCAAGGCCATTGGCTCTCCACCAGAGCAGATCGCCAAGGCCGGGAAGAAGATTTCCGCTGGGAACCTGAAACACATCGACGATGCCATCACCGCGTTGACTGAATTGAAAAATAAGACAGCTCCCGTACAAGAGGAGCCCGAGGAGGAAGACGATTTGAAAGCTGAAGATATTGCAAAGGCGGTTACAGCCGCAATGGCTCCGATCGCCAAGCAGGTGGAAGGCCTGACGGCTGAGATCGCGGAGCTGAAGAAAGAAGAAGGCGTTGAAGGTGAAAAGCCTGCAGGTGCTACTGCTCCGGCTGCGACCGCAGAAGAGACTGCAATCACGGATGCCATTGCCAAAGCCCTGGCACCGCTGAGTGAGCAGATGCAAGCTTTGGCAACAGATGTCCAGTTGGTGAAGAATAGCCGCGGTGCTTCCGCGCAAGGTGAAGAAGAAGAAATCAGCAAATCAGAGAGCTCCGTTAGTTTCGGACGCTTCCTGTAATCGAAGGAGGAATGCATACTATGAAAACAAACGGTATTATCACCAGATCTAGCATCCAGAAATCGACCATTGTAACCACGATGGATCAAAACGCCTTGAACTACGAGGAAGTCGAAGCCTTCACGGACATGGCGTATGAAGCTAACGGCTTCTTGAAAGGCATTCGTCATGAGAACCGAAAGAGTTCTAAAGGCACCATCGACAAGGTCGGTGTGCGGGGCCGGAATATGCGTAGTAAAAAAGAGAACATTATGGCGACCAACACTCCTGGATTGACCTTTCCACAGATTCCATATTCGGTGGAACCGGTGGTGCTGCCTTTCGATATCACTGAAGAGTTTATCCGCCAGACGCAGCGGGTTCGTGGTCAAAACGCTGAAGAGATCATCATGCGCAACATTGCCAACAACTACGGCGAAAATATGCAGGACATTGGCTTTAACGGAGATACGAATACACCTAACACAGACCCAGATTATGAGTTCCTGACGATCAATGACGGCTGGCTGAAGCTGGCCAGAACAACGGGGCATTATCTGGATTGGAGCACACTTTCGGCCAAAGAGAAGACTGGGGTTCTGTTTGAGGTGGAGCGGGCAATCCCGACCCGGTACAGAGCCGGCGGCGTGTTCAAATATTTCATGCACCCGAACACCTTCAGCGAAAGACTTCAGATGCTGGCTGAGAAAGACACCAGTGCGTCGATTCAGCTGCAGATCATGGGTGGTACGAAGAAAATTAATGCCTATGATGTTGAAGAGGTTTGGAGTATGCCGGAAGGTGCCATTCTCTTCACCTATCAACCGAACTTTGCAATGGTCCACACATATGATATGCAAATTAGAAAGACGACTGAGGGCAAGGAGGCAATCTGGACTGATAAGCGCTTCTACGCGATTCACTCTGACTTTGACGCCATCTTTGAAGAGCCGCAAGCGCTGGCCTATGTGGAAGGGGTGGAATTCTAATGCCATATGTGACCTATCGAGGAAGCAACGCTTCCCTTCGGCTGTATAGTATCCGGTTTGAGCCGGCTAAGCCGGTACTGGTGGAGGATGAGGCTGCGCTGAAGCACTTGCGGGAGAATTCAGATTTTGAAATCCATGAGGATAAGATTATTCCATTGGAAGATCTGACTGTTTCCCAGCTGAAGGACAAGGCGAAGAAGGCCGAGATCGATGGTTTTACTGACCTGAAGAAACCAGAGTTGATTGCTGCCCTAAAAGCGCTGGAAGGCGGCGATGTGCCGGATGTTAACAACCGTACTCCTTAAGGGACGCAGCCGCGTCAGCGCCGTACAGGAGGCTACTGACATTCAGCTCGTTCAGTACATCGATGATGCGCAGACTCGGATCGAGCTGTATTTACCCGTACCTTTCCCACTGGTGGCAGACAAACAGCTCATGCTGGCTTGGGTTAAGCTGGCGGAGTCTCTGGCCCTGCAGGATAGCGAGGAATATTTGGCTTCCGTCGCCCGTGGATATTCTGCGGAAAGTGATGGAGCCTGGACATACACCCGGCAGGCCGTAGAGGGAAAGACCACGGGCAATTCCGATGTGGACTCCATTCTCTTCCTGTGGGTCAAAAAGCAGCAGTCCGGGCCGGATGACGGGAACATCAAGGCCTATTTGCTATGAATCACCGCATGAATACCCCGCTGGCGGTATACCGGGTCGGCCGTCAGCAGGATGCGGACAACCTGTTCAGCGATCGGAAGGCGGGGAAGGTCGCGGATCTGAAGTGTTTCGTTGTTAAGACGCAGACAGATGCAAAGGCAGAAACCACACCTGTCATTTACATTGTGAAGAAGACAATCGGGGTTCCGAAAACAGCGGACGTCCGGATCAGTGACGAAGTGTTACTGTTCGGGCGCAGGTATCTTGTGATAGACTCCAACCCGCGCCGTTACTGGTGTGAGCTACTGGCGACTTGCGAGGTGAAGGGCAGTGAACATGCATGATTTTGACGGCCTGGCGAAGAAATTCAAGAAGCTGAGCGACGAAGGGGTAAATCAGATTCTCCGGAATATCGCGGAAGCTGTGGGCGAGACGCTGCTGAACCTGATCATCGATGAAATCGACAAGCAGGACCTCATCGACACCGGAACCATGTGGAATTCCTTTACCCGCGGAGCCGACGGCAGCGTATGGGAATGGGATGTCGACCGTAACAGCATTACGCTGGAGGTCGGGTCAAATTTGGGGACAAGCAGCAGCGATCCCAGTAAGCGCGGGTATCCGCGACTGCTGAATGACGGTTACACCATCCACAAAGCCCATTTCGTTCCGGGCTATTGGGCGTCCAACGGAACATTTGTCTATGACCCCAGAGCGAAGGGTGGATTTATGGCCAAACCACGTTCTTTCATCGGCCGGCATTACTTTGATATTGCAGTGAAGGAGTTGGAAGGCGGGATGAACGCGCTGATCATGAAGCGGTTGGAGAAAGAGCTGGGGAGGATGCTGTCATGATGGATGTTGGATTGAAAGCCTGGGCAGAACTCGTGCAGCGGATATACCCGGGGCTGCCGATTCTCCGAGATCGTTCCCTCTGGCTGGCGGGGCAGTTTGATCGTCCGAGCGTGTTCATCGAGACAGACCTTGTCTCTGATAAAACTCATACGCCGCGGGCAGACCGGATCATCGAGGATGTGGGCTTAGTTTTCCACTATGACAACGATCGTAGCGGGACAGAGGACGCAGGAGAGCCGGTCCCCTTGGATTTATCTCCCTTCTTTTTGTACCTCCGTCAGCAGCGGTTCTGCGTGGTCTCAAAGCGCTTCGGAATTATGATGGTGATTGAGGCACCGCGTACAAGGCCGCTGAATGACCGGATGGAAGTGACCTTCAGGTATTCATACTTGTTGAATATCCCCAAGCCGGTTGTCGAAAAAATCAACACCTTCAATACTGAGTATGATGGAAAGGAGCTTGAATCGTGAGTAATAATAATACCGGCCGGGGGCCGCGGCAGCAGCTGCCAAAACCGGCTCCCACAACGTCTGAGGATCTGAATAAACGAAGCAAGCAGGAATGGATTGAGAGCGCAGTTGTCTTGAAACGGGAACGTTTTGAGATTGCCGGCGCTCTTTTTGATTGTTCGAATGATGCCCTGCTCTCCCAGCAGGAGGTCACTCGTAAAGTGGAGGCCTATTTGGGCCTGACAACAAAGGAGGAAACAACGAATGTCGATACAACGGAGTAGACCCGGCGCATATGTTGAGCTGCAGGCGATTGCGAAGTCGCGCGTTCTGTCGGTATCTGGCCGCGTGCTGGTGCTGTACCAAGCGGAGTGGGGCCTGCCGAATAAAGCCGTGGATATGGCGGATCAGCCGGAGCGGTTCAAGGAAAGCGGACTGCAGGTAGATGAGCTGGAGCTGGCGGCTGAGAGTGGCGCGACAGTAATCGGTTACCGGGTGACTAACGGTAGCGAGAAGGTCGCTGCTGCAGCGGTGGATGGCAGTTACACTATTGAAGCCCGGTATCCGGGTACGCGTGGGAACGACTTTGAGTATATGATTCGTGCTGCCCTGGTAGATTCCAGTAAGAAGGAAATTGTCATCCGGGACACCAAAGGCATCTTTGACACCGAGACATTTCTTGTAGCCGACAAGTCCGAAGCCGTTGAGCAACTGAAGAAATCCAATATGGTCCGGTTTAAAAGCACTGGTTCAACGGCTTGGGCAGATGTGGCCTACACGAAGCTGAACGGTGGAGTCACCGGTACCGCAGCCATTACTGCAGCAAACTGGAGCGGCGTCTTCAACCGGATTGACGGTCTGGTTTTTGACGTTGTGTATCTTCCTTCTGCGGAAGCTGCTGTCCAGGCAGCGGCCAAGCAGTGGCTGCTGGATCGCCGGACCAAGGCGCGCAAGCTGGCACAACTAGTTATTGCTGGTGCCGCTTCTGCAGACGACGACATCGAGATCCATAATACCCGCAGCCGTGCTGCAAATGCCCGCTTTATTATTAATTGCTCTCTGGCCGGTGAACATACCAACGGTAAGACCTATGACTCTCTTCGGTGGGCTGCGTGGGTGGCTGGGTTGGTCGCGGGCACGCCGGCGAATCGGTCCTTTACAGGTGTTAAGGTGCCAATGACACAGGCTAAGGTGGACTGGAGTCATTCGGAGGTATTGAAGGGTTTGTCCGAAGGAACCCTGATGGCCACGCGAGACGGTTACGACTACATTATCGAGTCTGCCGTCAATACGCTGACCACGCTGGGAGCTGGGGAGCGGGAGGACTTCGGGAAGATCCGCGTGTCGATGACAATCGACCAGATCTTGAACGACATCTACGCTGCCGGTAAAGCCAATAAGGCCAAGCTGGACAATGACAAGGATGGCCGGGGGCTGTTCATCGCTGCGGTCGTTAGTTATCTGAAGGTACGGGCGCTACAGAAGGCCATCGGTGATGAATTCACTTTTACTGAGCACCCTACAAAGGTGAGCGACGCTGATTACGCATACTTTTCCCTGTCGGCGAAGCCCTTGGATGCGATTGAAATCTTTAATATTGATTGGGAGGTGGCGTAATCCATGGAACGCGAGCTGATTGGCCGTAATTTATCTGTGCAGGATGATAACGGGGATTCGATTCAGACCATTAAAGAAGTAGAAGTGATCCTGAAGCCGGAAACACTGGATATTATCCGCGCGCGGAAGATGTCCAAGACAAAGCAGATTGTGGGGTATGAAATTACGGTCAAACTGGTTATGTCGAAGCTGGAGTCGGCCCTTCGTTACCGCCTTCTGGCCGACTTTAAGGCGGGCAAGACCATGTTTTTGGACCGGATTACCGGCTCTCTCGAGGACATGCAGACCGGCAATGTAGAACGGGTGATGATTAGCGGGGTGCATATTCATGATGAGATGGATCTTCTGGTGGCGAAGATAGATGAGAACAACGGCATCGACATTACATTGTCTGGTACTGCCAATGACTTTGATTTCATAGAGCAGTTTCCGGATTATATGGCGTAGTCTATTGGAATTATCCTATCCATGAGTATTTTATTGTGCTATATTTGCATTATCTTACAATTGGTAGAGGTGGATACTTGAAGAAGAATTCCTTTAAGAAATATATAGTAACTAAAAATGTAATCTCTATTTTCTTGATTATTGTAGCAATTTTATGGATTATGTGGCCTGATTTATTAATATTGTTTTCAAAAAAGTTTGATATTTACTCAACCCTATTAATAGTTTTCGCATTACTTATTTTCTTTTTTGAAGCGTTAAAGAAACAATTTAAATCAGCAAAGGCAATAAAAAAAAGTACTTGGAATAAAGGAATATTATTGCTTCTGTGTTTTTCAATAATAATTCTACGAATGTTCTTTAAAGACTTGAATTTTGATAATACATCCTTGTATATACTTATTTTTATTGGTGTGATAATTTTGATACCTGATCTTAAAGATCTTTTATTAAGGATAAGAAAAGTTAAAAAAGGTGATTTTGAATTAGAAATAGGAGAAGCTTTAAGCGAGTTAAAGGAAGATGTTAATAAGGTAGAAGAGAAATTAGAGACCGATCCTGCGCCTAAAGCTAATTACTCAAATGACCCACCAGATATGATGAAATATATTATAGAGCTGGCTAATGAACCAAGAGCGCTGATCTTAATAACCTCTGCTGAGATTGAGAAAAGAATACGTAATCTTGGATTTGAAGCGGATGTAGAAAAAAATGATGATAAAATGCCGGTATTTATGTTAATGAAAAGATTATTTAACTATGGTGTGATTCCTGAAGAACTAATACCTCTCTATCGTAATTTTCAAAAAATACGTAATTTGGTTGCACACGGAAAAGGCGAAGAAATAAGTAATGCTGAGTTGTATGAGGTTTCAGAATTGGGTATAAGGATTCTTTCTTTAATACCAACTCATGTTGTCCGATAAATTATTTTTTAATGGAGTCGCCATAACTATGGCGACTCTTTTTATATCTAAATATGGAGGGATTATTATTATGAAAGATAAATTGGAGAAATACCTATCCAAAGGCAAAACAGGTCGCGATGATGATACCATTACTGTGCCAGCAGATGGTGAAGAATGGTCCGTTCGCCGTTTGACCACTATAGATGTGCGCCGGTCTTATGAACTGGCTTATGAAGAGAACGGTGATCCGAAAGAGTCCTATAACGAGATCGATGTCATGATTGTTAAGGCAACTGAACACGATTTCAACTGGAACGATAAGGAATTGCTGTTGGCCTTCAACTGCATCAGCAAGTATGAACTGCCGCCCCGCATCCTGGACAACCCTGCAGATTACTCTGAGCTCAGCAAAGCAGTAACCAAATTTCAGGAAACAAAGGATGCTCTGCTGAAAGAAGCAAAAAACTTATCCGGCGGGACGGAGAAGCAAGCTGGGTAGCCTCGTTTTGGGTTAATCAGCATCGACTGCCGACTGAAGTCCTGCCTTACGAGGTGGACAAGCAGCGGCAGTATTTTTTCTGTCTTGCCGCAGGGATGGTCGCTGAAGAAGAAGCCAAGCGCCTGGCCAATAAGAAATAGGCAGGAGGGGGGTGAACAACCATAGCAGCTACAACAAAAGTGACGGTCCCGTTTGAAGCGAAGGACCTTATTTCTGGTGCTGTCCGGAATATGCGAAATGCACTCCGCGGGGCAACTGATGATTTATTCGACTTCCGCCGGGCTGCAGGGCAGATGGGGGATAACCTGGTATCTGACCTTCGGCGGTCCCGGAGCGCGGCCGATGATTTAGGTGGCCGGATTGGTAACGTTTCGGATGAAGCTCGCCGTCTGGGACGTGCGAACGTGGATGATATCTTTCGACGCGCTCGATCCGGAGCAGAAGATTTACGCCGCTCAGCATCCCGTGCAGATGATGAGATCCGCGGTATGAGTGATTCACGAGTGCATATAAAAGCGCAAGATGGAGTCAGCCCGGTCATTGACGGGATTTCAAGCAAGCTAACGACTTTGGCAGCGACAGCCGGGGCAATCCTTATTGGCGGCGGGATTAAGGATGCTTTATTCGGGAATGTCATGGATTACTATTCTGAAGCTTCTCGCAGTGCGGCGCTGTTGCCTGCAGGGGTGCGAGATCAAGGTCTTCAGACTGTGAAGGACTTGAATGCTCAAGGCATTATCCCTTCTCAGACTGAGGGAGCCCGACAATTGGCAGATTTGGCTCCGCTGGTCCGGGATAAGTCGCAAGTCAGCGAATTTCTAAGGGCTTCATCAAATATGCAGTATGTCCGACCAGATGCCGGAGCAGAGGAAATTAACCGTGCATTGTCACAGTCGGCTGATACATTTCATGAGACCTACACTTCAGTGGCTGATAGTATGATGTATGCCTATAAGGAGGTAGGAGACAAGCAGCAAGATCTCTTCGATACCTTCTGGGAGTACAGCGGTTATTTCAAAAATACCGGTGCGAATTCCGGGCAGATGGCCAATTTCTTAACCCAGAGTGTGAAGGAAGGGGCCTTCAACTTTGACAAGCCCGCCGATTTCATCAAAGAAACATTCGGCGTAAAGGCCCTCGATGCTGGGGATATGGAGAAGTATTTCACCTTGCGTGGCGCTGGGAAGAACGATGCAGCGAAGCAAGCGGCAGCATTCACAGGAGATATTAACTCTGAAGATGAACAGCGAGCGAAAGGTGCTCTAATGTCACTGGTTGCAGACTTGGCCAGTCAAACGCAGAGTCAGCTGAAAGCTTCGCTGGTTTCGCTCGGCTCGGCTGCCGCAGAGGACAATGGGCTTGCTGTTCTTAAGACCTTCCAAGTGCCGTTTCAACCCGCGCCATCGGGGATTGCTGGGACAACAGAGAGAATGGTGCAAGCTCAACAGGCTGCTAATCCCATGCAGGATATTATTCAGACCCGCGCGCAGATTGATCAGCAGATGCAGGACCTGGGGGCTAATCTTTCGACTGCAGTCCTGCCTGCGCTACAAGAATTCAATACCCTAATCACGGAAAATAAAGATCAGATACAGGATTTAGGCACAAAAATAGTTGGTTTTGTTAGTAAGCTCACCAGCTTCTATAGTGATCATTTCAATGTAATAAATAGTACTTTAGGAGTTATTGCCGGTGGTCTTGTCGCAGTTAAAGGAGGCAAACTAGTTCAGAAAGGCTATACAAGTGTCAGAACAGCAAAAGAGTGGATTGGTCAGAAAAGAGGACGAGCAACATCTCCAATCGAAGAGGTTGGCACTCCTTCCCGCCGTAGATTCACTCTCAGACGTGGTACCACTGGTGGATCGAGTGGAAGTCTGGGGGGCGGCCTGAGTTCATTATCTTCTATGACTGTAAATGCCAGTGTGGTTTATCTTAATGATTCAGGCGGTTTGGGTGGATCTCTTGGCGGGCAGGGTAGTCGCCAGGGTGGCAGGTTGACCCGGCGTGGGCGCACCAGGGCTGCTGGTGGTTCAAGTACTCGAACTACAAGAGGCAGCGGAACTGGTGGCTCAATCAGAGCGCGCCGGGGAGCCCGGACGACCAATATACCAGATGTGGATTCAATTCCAGATGTAGCTCCAAGACGCGGGCGGGTCACTTACAGAAATACGGCTCGACTCCGGGGAACATCTGCTATTCCAGAAATTATATCTGATGTCTCGGATATACCAGCAAATCGTGGATTGTTAAAAGGATTGGCCAAAGGTGGAACCAAGGCTGTTAAAGCATTGGGGATTGTAGGTACTGTCGCAGGTATTGGCATGTCTGGGTATGACCTATATCAGGCTTCACAAGATAAGGGCTGGAAAGACGGCATTTCCTCAACGGGTGGGTCACTGACAGGAAGTTCGCTTGGCGGGCTTATCGGTGGTGATGTTGGTACACTTGCAGGGCCACTTGGTACTATTGCTGGAGCTGCAGCTGGGAGCCTTGTAGGCGAGAAGCTCGGTTCTTGGGCAGATTCAAGTGGAATTACCAAGTCTGTTGTAGACGGAGTGGTTTCGGCTGCTGGTGGTATTAAGGATGCGGCAGCTTCAATAGGTGGTTGGCTCGGCATCAATAATCAAAAGGAAAATAAGAAGCTGGAGGTTATCCCCCCTCCTGAAGCGAAAGTGACCTTTGGTAACATGACACCGCAGCAAGAGGAGAAGCTGAAGGCATCCTTCAGCCGTTTTAGCACAGATGTTGCTAAGAACGGGCTAGTGCCTGCTTTCAAAGGAGTGATTGAGAAAAGCGGTGTCCTGCAGGGCGTGGACAAGGTGAAATCGGAGCTCTCGGGCGTTTGGAAGAGCACGGAGTCTGCATCAGCGCAGAATAACATTGCTGCCGTGGGATCTGCAGCTAAAGGGACATCAATACAGGCACAACTTCTGGGCAGCACTACCAAAACAAGCACCGACAGTATTGTCGCGGGAACCAGCGCTGCTGGAATGGGTCTGCTTGGAATTGGAACATCTGTGAAGACTGCTGCAGATGAAACCAAGCAGCAGCTCCAATCGATTCAAACCGTCACAAGTCAGAGCCAGAGCTGGGGCAGCGGTATCATCACAGGCATCTCCCAGGGGATGCAGAGCAAGTTTCCAGAGCTGAAATCTACAGCAATGGGTGCAATGGGTATCTTGTCCACTCTGACCGGTACGGGAGCCAAGGTATCTTTTGGCGCTCCTGCATCATCAGGTGGCGGTGCCAAATACGCCAATGGTGGTGTCATTAATCGCCCTCATCTTGGGTTGGTCGGAGAAGCCGGTCCAGAAGCGATCATTCCGCTGTCTGCAGAGCGCCGGCAGCGTGGGGTGGAACTTTGGGAGAAGGCCGGGGCAATGCTGGGCGTCCGTGCTTATGCAAACGGTGGTATTGTTGGCGCGCAGCCTTTGCAGGCTCATGCGCTTCAAGCCAAAACCTTCATTGATGATAATAACGACAATATTGGTTACGGTGCCGGTTATGCTGAGGGCATCCATGGATCGCTCGATATGGTGAAGAAATATGGCGCCAAGCGTTATACCAGGTCTCTGAGCAAAGCGGCCAGTCTCACGGATGCCTATAAGATCCGCGCAACGGGTCACCGCTTACGTAGACAGGCTTCCAAGATGCGGAGATTTGCTAAAGGTTCAAAACTTCTCGGGAAAATAGTTCGACCGGTTGGTTATGCTATGGACGCCTGGGACGTCCTTTTCGCGGGCAAAGGGAAGAAAGGACGACAACTAGCCAAAGTAGTTGGTGGTATTGGAGGCGGTATGGCAGGTGGTGCGGCGACTGGCGCTTTACTCGGAACCTTCCTTATGCCAGGAGTCGGTACCGCTGTCGGCGGGGCGATCGGTGGCCTAGTGGGTACGATCGGCGGTGAAAAGTTGGCCACGAAGATTTTCGACGGCATATCGGGATTTTTTCGCCGTCGGAAGAAGCGTAAGAAGAAATATGCTGATGGTGGCCTAATTAGTTCCCCTCATATGGGGTTGGTGGGTGAAGCGGGTCCTGAGATGATCATCCCATTATCCAGGCAGCGGAGCCAACGGGGCAGAGCTTTATGGGAGCAAGCCGGCAGCTTGCTAGGCGTGAGGCCATATGCAAACGGTGGGGCGGTAGGAATGAGGTCCAGCAGTATTCCGGTGGCGAAGACACTGGCGCAGGCGCCCGCATCGACCCGCGACATTGTAATTGAGAATATCAATATCGACTTTGGAGAACTGGCCAAGGGAATAACGAATTTTGCTGAATTTGCGAAGATGCTGACCAGCCCGCAGGGGCGGTCCTTGTTCCGGAAGATATTTGGAGAGGAGCTATATAAGGCTCTGGAAAGCGGGGGATAATCATGCTGACCATGATTCGGGATAAGAACAGATTTACATTCCCGATTACGCCGGCGGAGATTCAAATTACAAGCAGCAACGAAATAGATTCCTTCACGGTGATTACCGGGGAGGAGAAGACCAGTAAGAGACTCACTTCGAAGCTGAAGCGGGTCTCTTTTTCTGTCATCTTCCCGCGGCGCTGGAATGATCTGTGGGAGAAGGGGAAGGAAACCATCACCTACAAATCTCCAGAACAGGCATGGAAGCTGATGGAGGAATGGAAGGCTAAGCCGGTTGTGATCAACTTCGAGTCACTGTTCTCGCAGACCATGTGGTTTGAAACGATGGAGGCCACCTATAAGGATGGCCAGGCAAACTTGCATATCGCCTTCACCTTCGTGGAGTTCGATCCGGTCAAAATTGTTTCTTACTCTAATACCCAGCAGTTATTGAAACCAGGTGTGATAATCACCAAATCATCCAAGAGCCGCCCGAATACTACCGGACAGACGGACAAAAAGAACCAAAACAAGAAGAGTGATAAGCAGAAGAAGGCTGAAGCAAAGGCGGCTGCCGACAATGCGAAAGGTAATTTCGATTACTTGTCTCAAAAGGAAAGGATTTTGGATAAAACCTCTACTCAAAAGTGAGGAGTGTAGATGGACAATTTTGCAGTTGTATATGGGAAGGAAAGCAACCGTATTTTACTGACGGATGCAATTGTCGAGCTGGCCTGGTCTTCAGCGAGAGATGAAATCGCTCGTAGTATGACCGTGCGGGTGCGGGATGCTGCAGACGTTAAGATAGCCGGTCTGTTGATGTGTTTTTCACAGCAATTATCAGGGGTTGGAGTGCTTCATCACAAAAACCAGTTCTTCTACGGACCGATTATCAAATATGAGCAAAATGAATTTTCTCGGGAGTGGGAAATCGATGCCCGGGAGATCAGCTGGTATTTGTCCAAAAACAAAGGTGTCCGTCCTTATCTTAAAGGGGAAGCCGGCGCGGAGCTACAGCGCTACATCAAGACTACTGGCATTGATTTCCGCTGTCCCGCTTTTGGTTTTAACCTGGACGAACGGTATGGAACGATTTCACACTCAGAACTCATCCTGGATGTGTTGCAAAAAGCATATGAGCGCAGCGGCTACCGGTATCACATTGATGTCGTCCGGACGGATTCGGGATTTTACCTGCAGGTGGTCCGCGAAGGGACAAATAGCCGGGTACCGGTGTTTATCCCTGAACAGATGGAATCCAGCACGGCGGGCTACAGCATTGAGGAAACCTATACGGTGGTTACTGCTCAAAAGTACAAGGATGACAAGTTGGCCTCCTCTGTAACAAAGACTGCGGCAGGCGCAGTCCAAGCAATGGGCCGTATGGAGGAAATCATTGAGGTTGAGGAAGATGAGGACCCGACCACGATCGCAACTCAGCGCCTGAAGGCTATGTCACCGGCTAAACAGAGCAAGAAGATCACAATCAAGCATGAAGATCATTCCCTCTCTGGGCTTAGAGCCGGTTGGATGGTGTTAATCAAGACGGACCATACATCCAAGTGGATTGTGGAGTCTGCGGAGAGCAGTTTTAAAAATGGAATGTATACCGTAAAGCTAGAGTTGGAGAGGAGGGAATAGCGGTGCTGAATGATGCGCTTAAGCTGCTGCGGGAAAAGACTGCCGGTCACATTGATGCCCGAGATACCGAGAGGGCCACACTGCTGAGCTGGCCGGGAAACCCTGCCATTCAAGTTGATGGCGATCAGGAGCCTTATCCTGCAGAGAAGCTAGTCTTTGCAGAGTATCTGCAGGAGCGTCGTATTGATGCTGTATTTGAGGTTAAGCAGCCTTCTACTTCTGCGCTCACAGGTGTCCTCGTTCTTCCCAGCCCGCTGCAGGCGGGTGATCGGCTGATCGTCTCCCGATTGACCGGGCAGCGCTATTACGTACTTGGGAAGGAGGTGGGCAGCAGTGGCGGATGATGGATTGTTTCCTGTTCTGGATTTGACAGACCTCGATGGCATAGAGTTGACGGAATCCGTCGTCTCTGCGACTAAGTGGACGTACGTCATCGATTATCGCAATCGGCGCGCCGTGTTTGATGATGCTGGTCATCCTACAAAGACCCGCACGTATCCAGAGTACTTGGTGCAGACAGCTTTGAAAATCCTCAATACAGAGCGTTTCCGTTATGTCCTTTACGGTTCCGAGGTCGGTGTCGAACGGTCCGAATGGTCCGGTTGGGAAGACGTGGAGATCAAGCGAGATATAGAAGAAGCCCTCTCTGCGCATCTGGAAATCCTTCGAGCGGAAGTGGAGATGATGGAGCGCGACGGCCAAGAAATGCATCTTAAAATATTGATTACCGGATCAGCCGGTCAGGCAGAATTGGAGGAGACGATATGACAATTAAACTAACCGATCTGCCCGTGCTCCCCTATATGCCGATCTTGGAGGAGGAGCCGGAGGAGATCTATCAGCGGTGGGTAAACCGCGCAATTACACTGGCGCAGGAACGCGGGCTTCCTCCGCCGCCAACCGGGGAAGGGGAGTATTTTTACGATCTTTGGTATCCGATCGCACTGGAGATTGCCGAGCAGCAGTCCTTGTGGACGTACGGATTCCTCCAGGGCTTCCCGATTTGGGCGGACTCCGAGTACCTGGACGGACATGGCTGGGCGGCTGGCTTAATCCGAAAGGAAGGGGAAAGCGACGACATCTTCCGGCTCCGTATGCTCGAACGGGCTGCGTCTGAGTTTGGTAGCGGGCGGCGGAAGGATTACGAGAGTTGGGCAATGGAGATGGCCGGAGTCGGCGGAGCCATGGCCAGGGAGAAGGAACGGCATGAGAACTCAATCGATCTTTACCTGACGGATTTGAATGGGCAGCCAATTACCGAAGAGTTTGCAGGGAAAGTGAAGGCGTGGATGTGGGAAGAACGTCGAATTGTCGGACATGATCTTCAAGTGCATCCGGCTCCAGTATTTACGGCCAAGATCGAGACGAAACTGCTGACTGTTATCGGTACCGACATGGCTGCCCTTGAGCAAACCATCCGGCAGCGCATTGCGGAGTATGCAAGCGGCCGGGACAAGCTGGTTTACAACTATGTGGCCGCGCTCCTGCTGGTTCCCGGTGTTGAGGATTATGAGAGCCTTACGATTAATGGAGCCGAGGACGACATAGTCATCCCGCCGACTTCGGTCCTACGGATTGAGGTGGTCCTGTCATGATCCCGCTGAGATACCGGGAAGTGCTCCCCCCGTACTGGTATGAAATAGACATGGCGGACCGGCATTTTTCAGTGATGGAAGAGGAAATGATCGCCCGTGAAAAGACCATTGATGATTTGAGTAATCAGTTTACTTTGAATCGTGCTACTTGGGCGCTGTGGGCCTGGGAGTGGATGTACTTCCGGAAGACGCAAGCCGGAACCGATGATGAGCGCCGGGAGGCGATCCGGCGGAAACGGTGGGGAGACCGGCCGTTCAGGCTGCCAGTATTGCGGGATATAGGTAATCAACACGGTAAGTTACTGAACATCACAGAGGATTTTCTGGCCAAAGAGATTCAATTTGAGTTCTCACTTTCCCAGCCAGTTAATATGGTTGGTCTGCAGGCAGACTTTGAATATATTCGTCCGGTTCACATCCGCCGGGCTGTGGTGAGTTCATCTGTTCCTTCACAAACGATCAATATTAAAGGTACTGGATACTCTCACGGAGTGGATTTCCCCATCTGTGGATTTGAAGTGCCGATGGGAGGCTGATATTTTTGGCAGATGTAATTAAACAGTTATTGCTTGATAAATTGATCAACGATCTGAATGGCCATATTAGAGAAGCGCGAGTAAATATTGGTGGAGTGCAGACGGCTTACCCGATTCATAATACAGTCGTTTCAGGTTTAGCTGTTCGGAAGTATATTTATATAACAGAGACCCAAGCCGTAGGCAAACAGCTTTTAGGAGCTGCATTGTTAGATGTAGAAGGCAATATATTGGCAGATCAACCCCTTACCGTTACCAAAAACGATAAGGGGTTTTTAATTGCCTTTGAAATTGTGTTAAGACTGGAGGCGAATGCTGGTGGCATATAACAAACAGACCTGGAAGGACGAGATCCCAGACCTGACCAAACCAATTAAGGATGCTTCCGGGAAGCAAAAGACGGACCCGCAGACTGGACGCCCGATTTATGAATTGGTTCAGGAAGGAACGCGAATTACCTCAGCAAGTTTGAACCATATTGAGGATGGAGTTGAAGGAGCACATACCCAACTGGCAGAACTGTCTGAAGATGTTGAGACACATTCAAGTGACAAGGTGAAACATCTTACCGCAGCAGAACGCACAGCCTGGAATGCTAAAGAGACACCAGCAGGAGCCCAGCAAAAAGCGGATGCCTCCCTCTCTTCAGCAAAATCTTACACTGAGACCCAATTGCTGACGAAGGCGGATAAAAGCACCACCTACAGTAAGACGGAGACGGACCAGCGTATTAAGGCAGTGATAGGGGCTGCGCCTGAAGCGCTGGATACGCTAAAGGAAATCGGGGATGCATTGAACAACGACCCTGATTTTGCTGGGACAATGACGACACAGCTTGCGGGTAAAGTAGATAAGGTGTCTGGAAAGCAACTTTCAACGGAGAATTTCAGCTCGGAAGAGAAGGCGAAGCTGGCCGGACTAACAACGGGGGCCGGTGGCGCCGGATCAGCTACGGATATCGTCATCGGTGACCGAACGATTACCGACACTCAAGCACCTACAGGGAATACCGGATCGCCTACCAAGCTTTGGGGTTGGTTGGCATGGATGATCCGTGCAATAACCGGCAAGGGGGAATGGTACACTCCTCCGGCCACAACCCTAGAGAAAGCCAAGGAGCATGCGGACGACACTACCCGGCACATCAGCTCAGCGGAGCGCACAGCCTGGAATAACAAGGAGACTACCGCCGGAGCGCAGGCCAAGGCAGACGCAGTACAGACCAATCTCACCACCCATGCAGGCAATACAACGGCGCACATCACCGCAGCGGAGCGGACGGCCTGGAGCGCCAAGGTGAGCAAAGCTCAATCCTTGCCGTCTAATGCTGACTTGAACACCTTCCTGAATGAAGGCTCTTGGGTAGCTATATCAAATGCCATTGCGGCGACTATAACCAACCGTCCTTTTGGCGATTACGCCTTCAATCTCACCATAAAGACTACAGTAGGTGCTGATGGTACAGGTTGCAATCAGACGATTACTTTTTATCGAACGGATCTCGACCCACCAAAGATGTATACCCGCAACTTCTATGCAGGCGTTTGGTCAGCTTGGGTAATCATTGAAACGGCTGTAGGTTCTCAATCAAAGGCAGATGCTGCGCAGGCTGCGGCCATTGCCTACACTGACACGAAGGTAGGCCGGGTAGACCTGACCCAAACCCTAGGGCCGGGCACATCGGTGGTGACGGCGGACGGGAATGGCTCGGAGCTGGAGCTGACCGTGCAGGGGAGGACGCTGGTGAATCTACTGGGTAGTATCGGCAATTTTGAAATAGACTCTGATGGGGATGGCCGAGCAGATGGTTTAAGTATAGGCATGCCCGCAACCTACTCCCGTGTTGTGGGTAAATATGGGGCATTCGCACAGCGTATAGCAAACTCTGCCTCTGAAACAAGCACGGATCGGCGAGTGTCCCGGTTGAATATAGTGGTTCCTGCCGGAAAGTATGTGGTTATAGCTGATGGCATGACAGACGGAACAAATGGACGTATGGGCATATCTGTGTATAACAATGGATCAACTGTAGGGGTCACAACTGCTATGAGCAATCCTAGTAATTGGAAGCCTGTGTATACCAAGTATACACTGGCGGCTGATACAACCACGCTAGCCCTGCATTTTTATAACACGGCCACAGCGGGCACGGTCGGCTGGGCGCAGTACGATGGGGCAGGGCTGTACCAAGTTGATGATGCACTATACGCCCGAATCGGCGCTGACATTACTGAGGCCAACATCCGGGATTATCTGCCGCATGTTGATGGCAAGCAGCACGTACAGGGCGTTGCAGTGAGCAAACAGGGGAGAAACCTGTATACTGGCGGTGGCTATTCGCTAGGAAATGGCGCTGGAACAACCATGAATGAGGATTTAGCTACAAGTAGTATAACTGTAACCTCTGGAGCGGTGGTGTACAGCTACATGAGGTCAAAACCATATGCAGTTTTTCCAAATACTACCTACACACTAAGCTATGTTGCCACTAACGTCAGTGGTGTAGATGCGCCCCAACTGAGCGTTAGGAAAGGTAGCGATAATGGCTCAAGTGGTATTGCGGCCGCAGTGGGAGGAGGTTCCGGATTTAAGAGCGTCAGCTTTGATACAGGCACTGAAACCGAAATCCTGCTGTTCGCCTATGGCTCTGTGGCGACTGCTGCTGCACAGGTCAAGCGCTATGACAACATCCAATTGGAACTAGGGGGAACAGCAACTACTTACACCCCAGCGGAGCCACAGTCTGTCATCCTTCCGGTCACGCTCGGGCAAATCGGGGATGTGCGGGACAGCGTGTACTCCCAGGGTACGGAGTGGAAGTATCTTGAGAGAGTTAAAAAGAACGTATTGCTGGATGGATCATTAAGCTGGGTAGGTCATACATCTACAACTGACTACAGTGTAATCAGAATAGACAGACTTCCAGCGTTGTCGGATAACTCCCCTCTCGGGGGCATGATTGTGGCACGAATGGTAAAGTATACTGGTTCTCTGCTGATTAATAGTCCCCAGAATGTAACCGCAACTGCACCGGATGTATTCAGGCAGCTCGGGGGCGATGCGTATCTCTATTTAAATGTAGCGCGTGCAGAGTCGGGATGGGTAAGTGCTCTCCCCCCAAGCACTAATGCAATGAAAGCACTAATGAACGGCTGGAAAGCTACAGCCAACAACGGCATTGCCTATACATCTTGGGTGTCTATCTTGGACGGCAGCGTACCAGCAACCAATACTGAGGCATGGGTTTCCGCCAACAAAGCGCCGGGATGGACGGCGTGGGCTACGCTGGATTACGTGCTGGCGCAGGCAGCGCAGCCGGTCCCGGTCCCGAACGCCGAGGGAAGCATTACACTCCATCCGGGAGGCAATCAGATCAGTGTGGAAACTGGGGTTGTTCAGCGGGAGCGTGTCACTGTTACAGGTGGGGAGCCTAAATATATTAATGCTGGAACTAAGATGAGTTATCCAGCAGCAAGAATACTTCAAGTGTACAAAGGTGCCGATATTGATAACAAATGGCTGCTAGGATTACGGGGGGCTAGACTTGATCCTTTTGGAGTTGCTTTCGCGTCTATTTCTGCCGCAGACTATGATGCCAATGCAACCTACTATGTGACCTATATTGCCCTGGATAAATACCCCCTCACCGCCAATGTCACAGAGACAGCGGCAAGCTGGAGGACAGGCCTGGGCGGCGTTGTCTCCGAGCTGTTGCAGAGTACCGCCGAGCTGCGGCAGGATAATGATCGGCAGGACTTCGCAGACGACTATATCGAGGCCAAGGTCGATAACCTGCGGCTGGGTATCGCTGACGCCTCGGCGCTGCCTGACACCATCCAGAAGTACAAGCTAACCGAGAAGACGGGCAAGCCGTTTGTTATCACTTCAGGCAGCGCTGATGCACTGACATCAACAGGCCTCTACTATATCTCAACAACTTCAAATGTCTCTGGATTTCCTACGGATGTTGCTACCAATACCGCTGTGACGTTGGAAGTCCTCGAATTGGGCGTGACCTCATCCAGCAAGTCTTGTCTTCAAAGAGTTACCGCCTATGCCTCTGTGAGAGTGTGGCAGCGTCGATACAACGGTACGGACTGGACTGCGTGGGTGGAGAGTGAGAACACCAATAAGAAGAATGTAGCTTGGGGGTATGCAGGGCTTGACGGCTCTGGAGATGTCGCCCTCGCTGCCATTCCAGACGTTGTTCAGAAGTATAGTCTCACTAAAGACGATGGGAAAGCCTTAGCTCTTGCTGCGGGGGTTGATCTGAATAACGTTCTGACAACGGGATTCTACTCAGGAAGTACGCTTTTGAGCGCACCGGGCGACTCTCAGGGTTGGTTCCATATCCTTGTCCAGACGCATTCCGGGACATCAGACGGAACTAGTTATGTGGTGCAGAGGGCGATACTCCTAAGCGCAGCAGGGACTCCACCAGAGTGGATTAGACGGCGTGTCAGTAATAATTGGACCGCGTGGGTAAGCGTTCCGAATAGCAGTCTATACAATGTTCCGAATGGTATAGCCGGACTGGATGCAAACGGTGACTTGCTGCTAACTGCGATCCCTGACGCCGTGCTGCAAGGGACGGTTTCCTATCTGGGCACCCTCGCGGGCAACTCGCCCAATTTCACCGGCTCCGCGAATCCGCCGATAACGGCCCTTGTAGCCGGTCAGCGGTTATCCTTCAAGTCGCCGTCAAGCACAGTTGGCCCTATCAATTTAAATGCAGACGGGCGGGGAGCTAAGTCCATTAAAAAGCCAAACGGCAATAACCCGCCGCTGGTGCAGGGCGGGGTGTACACGGTCATTTATGACGGTTCAGTTTTTACGTTACAGGGTGAAGGGGGTGAGTATGGAACAGCGGAAGCAGGCCAAGTGCTAACCGGCTACTCCGTGGGGAGAGAGGACGGGGTGGTGAATGGCGCGATGCCTAACCGGTCCGCAGAGAACCATCATATGCCTGCATCGCAATACACGGTATGGGCGGGAGATCGAGTCTTCTTGAATCCGCCTGAAGGATATTACAATGGCTCATCATGGGTCACAGCTCCCGCAACAGATATCAAACCGGAAAATATTTTATCCGGTAAAAATATACTCGGGATAGTTGGTAATGGAAAAAGCCCGATGAAAGAGGCAGTTCGGACGTTTACTTCTAATGGAGGAACAGTTTCAGTTTCATTTGAAGGTCTTCCATTTGTCCCCATGGTATTAATTTGTTCGCAGGTTGTAGTATCCACTAGCAGCACAGTGCCGGGAACTTCTGCCTTAGGTGAATGTTACGGATTTGCAGTGCGCAATACTGTGTCAGGCACAGCAAGAGGGGGGGCACCTCGCGTAGCGTATACTCCGATTTCTGGAGGGTCTTCATATTCTCAGTTCGGGTCATTTAACGTATCTTGGACAGACAATTCCGTTACAATCACCATGTTTGATAATGGCAGTGTAGGATCAAGAGCCGCATTTATCTACGGTATTTAAGAGGAGGAATACAAGATGAACATCGGAATGAAAATCTATTATGACAAAGCAACCGGCAATGTAATTCATAATACCGGGGAGTACGTGGGCCGGGGATATGTGGAGACAACAGAGGACCAGGACTTTGCTAGCATCAAGGAGCTGGCCCAGCGGGTCCGGGAGACGGTTGCTGTAATCAAGCTGCAATACGGCCAGTACTCGCGGGAATTTGCTCAGTGCGACAGCTATCGGGTGGACCCGGAGACGGGCGAGCTGGTGTTTACGTATCTGCATGAGCCGAACCCATTGGAGGGCCGCATGGCTGCCGTGGAAGCCGGAGCGGTAGACACCGCGCAGCAGCTTGCGGATGCGCTGGAAAGACTCAATGAGACGCAGGCTGAATTGCAGGTAGCCAAGCAGGAGGCGGTTGACGCTCAAGTTGGCCTTGCTGAACTGTACGAGCTGGTGCTTGCCGGGCAGCAGCCGGAAGCACCGGACGCACTCGCAGGGGGAGGTGAAGATGAAAATGGCTAAGGTATATGCAAACTTGATTAATAAGGGTATCAGAACGCTGGAGCAGGTGCCGGAGGTAATCCGGCCGGATGTCGCCGCGCTGATTGAAGCTGAATAGAGATTACCAATAGCGCCCAATGAGGCGTTTTTATTTTGCCCCTGGACTTGTATCCGGGGGCTTTTTATCACCATTAGAGATGAGGGGGGGAATCAGGTGGAGATTACAACAATTACGGCTATAGTCGCAGCAGTGAGCGGAGTTGTACTTGGGTGGGTAACCCGTACCTCTGCATTTAAAAAGGATGTTGCCCAGGAGGCTGGTAGCGGTGCTGCATTGCGCACAGATGTTGAGTACATCAAGCGTGGTGTGGATGATATCCGGGCAGACGTAAGGGTACAAGGGCAGCGTACAGACGCTCTATCAGAGCGAGTGACTAGAGTTGAAGAGTCTGCGAAGCAAGCCCATAAGCGTATCGACAAAATTGAAGAGTAGGAGTGATAGACATGGAATGGAATGCTGTATCAAGCTTTATTAAGCCGGAGTTGCTATTGGTGCTTGTTGTCTGCTGGGTGATCGGATATATCCTCAAGCAGACGCCGCGCGTGCCGGATTGGACGATTATCTATATTGTCACGGCAGTTGCTATTATTGTGGTCTGCCTGATGCTGGGTCTGAGCCCCGATAGTGTATTGCAGGGCATCCTGTGCGGAGCTGTGGCCGTGTACGGCAATCAACTGGTCAAACAGACAAAAAAAGGAGCTGGCGAATAATGCTGACTCTGGATCAAGTAAAGAATAAATCGCAATCCCGCCTGGACGGGCTGCATCCTGTGGTCCAGGCGGCCACGGTGGCGCTGATTGAGCGCTGTTATGCCCGGGGAGTCAATATAATGATCACCCAGGGCCTGCGTACCATCGCAGAGCAAGATGCCCTGTATGCGCAGGGCCGGACAAAGCCGGGCAGCATCGTCACCAATGCCCGGGGCGGTCATAGCTATCACAATTACGGTCTGGCGATTGACTTTGCACTGCTGCTGCCAAATGGCACCGGCGTATCCTGGGATATGAACAGGGACGGGGACAAGGACGGTGAAGCCGATTGGGCCGAGGTGATTAAAGAGGCTAAAGCGCTAGGGTTTGAGTGGGGCGGCGACTGGACTAGCTTCAAGGACTACCCGCACCTGCATATGAGCTTCGGATTAAGTCTGGCTAATCTTCGGACGGGGAAGAAGCCAACAGGCGTACAGATAGATGCAGCATATTCAAGGATCGATAAATTACAAGGGGAGGCAGCGGAGGATATGAAGAAGATTGAGGAATTGGAATCACAGGTGAAGGAACTGGCAGCGGCGGTGGACGGATTGATCAAGAGCAAGGATGTGCTGAAAGATCAGGCGCTGCAGCAGGCCGGAGATATGAAGAAGATGAATACCTTATTGCTGGAACTGACCAACACTACGCCGCCAGCATGGGCCAAGGATGCGCTGAAGGCTTTTGCAGATACTCCGTCATTGCTTAACTGCAAGCCGGTTATTGATACGCCGGATAAGGCCACATACACCGAGGCGCGGCTGATTACGATTTTGCACCGGCTTGGACTGGCCCGGATTCAGAAGGAAGCAAAATAATGAACAAGGTAGACTTGAAGGCAAAACTGTCCAGCCGGAAGTTCGGGGCGCTTGTCGCAGCACTGGCTACGTCAATTCTGGGGGCCGTAGGGGCATCGGATGACACAGCGGTTAAGGATTACAGGTATAATTGCAGCTGTCGGAGCTTGTTCGGTGTATATGTTGGCTGAAGCAGTTACTGATACCAAAAAAATAAGGGAATTGATATCTGAAATATGTAATATGTAATTGCCCATTGAAAGTTCCTAATATTTGTGTTATAAAATATGTAAAGAGCGATCCACGAAAGGATCATCACAAAACACTTCATCTTAATAATTAAGGTGGAGTGTTTTTTATTGTAGAAACTGATGCTTTTTTAGTGTAAAATGAGGAAAAAAGTCCCATGATGGCGATCACTGTTAATAAAGTGACTATGAGGAGAATTCTATAGCTATGGTAAACATAAACTTGGGAACAAGAATTATAATGTTTTCAATATGTACATCAATTGAATTTGACATCAAAGAATATATATTAACAGGTGGTCAACCAATTAATTATACTCCTGAAATGATAAGTAAAGCTAAATTTAGAAATTCCAAGATTGAGGTTACTAATGATAGAGCTATGCTTGATCAATTAGATCTAGGTGACTATATCAGTATTATTAAAGAAAATCCATATTCCTTTAATATTAATAATGAAAAGGCCAGTGTGTTATATGAGTATTTTGAGAAGGTAATTCCGGTAAGAAATAGAGTAATGCACACCAAACCTCTAGAACTTGGTGATAGAGCTATTCTCTCGGAAATTATAGAACAAATTGATAGTTCAATAAATTGGATAAAATGGAATCAAACTATAAATACAAGAACTGTCATCAATGAGGATCCGAGTAAATTGATAGTCCAAAGGTACCCCAAGATCATTGAATTTAATCCTAAAACTTATCATAATATACCCGAACCAGAGTTTGACGACACAGGCTATATCGGAAGAAAAAAAGAAGTAACTGATATTAAAAATTTATTACTAAATAATAAAAATCAAATAGTCACTATTATTGGAAACGGGGGTATCGGTAAAACCGCTATTGCGGTTAAAATTCTTTATGATTTAATCGAAGATAGTGAAAATAAATTTGAAGCAATTATTTGGATATCGCTTAAGACTAGAACTTTATCCAAGGGGGAATTTGTTCTAATAAATAATTCTATTAATGATATTCCTCAATTATATTTGGCTGGTGAGTCTAACGCAATAAAGGAAGAAAATTTTACCCCTAAAGAAAACCTTATAAATTTTATGCGTGAATTTAATGTTTTATTAGTTTTAGATAATTTAGAGACCATAAATAATGAGGATATTAATCAATTTATTAAGGAAATACCTGAAAATTCTAAGGTTTTAATAACCTCCCGTCATGGGCTTGGAGAATTAGAATATCGGTACACTCTACAAGGAATGAATAATAAAGATGCCACTGTTTATTTCAGAGAACTATCCAAATATTATGGGCTTGATCTGCATAAAAGAACTGACTCTCAAATAAATGGCATAATCACCAAGCATTTGTATTCTAATCCACTCTCAATTAAGTGGTTTATATCCGGGGTTTATAATGGTATTAGTGAAACTGTTCTTATATCTAAAAAATCAGAACTAGTAGAATTCTGTATGTCTAATGTCTACAATAAACTTACTATAAATTCTAAGACAATTTTACAACTTTTTTTAATTGAAAGGAAAGAATTGAGTCTTGGGGAGATAGATTATTTTACTAATCTATCTGATGTCGAATTAAGGAAGTCAATTAATGAGCTTTTATACACAAACATGATAATGCTCAGGAATGGCATATATACAATTAATGAGATGGCGAAAGACTATTTGTCAACATATCAAGCGCCTGAAAATAAATTGGTTGTAAGTACATTTAGTAAAAGGAAGAAATTAAACGATATCTTGCAGTCTATAAAAGTAGAAAATGAAGTTGATCCATTTAATCCAAAATCCATGTTTGCAAACATGGATAACGAGAGTAGAAAACTTGCTTCATATTACTTGACCAATGCTCTTGAAAGAAGTGCGAAAAAGGATTGGGAAAAAGCTTTTTATTATGTTGAAAAAGCTGCCAATATATCTCCTGATTATTTTGAAGTATATAAAATAAAAGCATTTATTTTAGCAGAAAGAACTGAACTTTATGGAGCATTAGATAATTACCAAATTGCATTAGATAAGTGTGAAACAGATCTAGAGAAGGCTTCAGTATTGTTTTTATTTGCAGTATTTTATGTAATAAAATTGCTTGATCCTTCAACAGCGTTAGAGTTGATTTTAAAAGCTGAAGAGATTTGTCCAGACGAAATTATGATTGTATCTGAGAAAGCACGTATTCTTATGTACTTAGGCAAATACAATGAATCAGAAGAAATTCTTTTAAAGTACAATAATAAAAAAGAGGAATATGATTTAAAAACCCAAAATATACTTGCATCAAGGTATGGAGAGTTATTTCGCAGAAGGGCAGAAAAATATGGAAATAGAGATTTTGAGAAAAAAAGAGAGCTTTTGTCACAAGGAATAGCAGAAATAGAAAAATTGCCTCAAATCGACAGAAGATCTTATTTAGTTTTGTTGGCTATCCTAAAGGACTTATCATTCTTATATTTTGACCCACAATCAATAGAGTTACTAGGAAAAGCCTTGAAAAAGCATGCAAGTAACATTAAATCAATAAATCATAATAATATAAAAGTCATTCAAGAAGTTTTATCAGCACATCGAGAACAAATACCATTGGAGTTGGTTGATTCTCTAGCGCAGTTTGTTACTGATTTTCGAGCAAAAGCCCAGGAAATTAAGGAACCTAACAATGGTATTATAGTTTTTATAAAAGATCATTATGGGTTCATTCAGAATGCAAATCATAAAAGTATTTATTTCACAAAGAACTTACTTCCAGAAGGTTTAGGAGTAGGTGATTTAGTAGAATTCATTTTGGTTCCTAGTCATGCTGGTAAATACACTTGTAAAAATATCAAAAAAATTATATTCGAAGAAGAGTACAACGTTTAAAATGGTTTCAACCCTGCCAACAATAGCAGGGTATTTTTTGTATTATGGAATTTCTCTCTTATTGTCATATTAAATATTACTGCTCAACCACTCAAGAAAGGATAAGTCATTCGTTCGCCTCGCCTGAAATCCGCAACTTTATCACTCGTGAAATACTCTCCACATCTACATATGGCACCCAAATCGGCCCCTCAATCGTATTGATCTTTACTCGCTCAGAATCAGCTGATACCTCCGCAATGCCTTTTATCTTTTCCCCGTCATGAAGCCATACAACAATCATTTCCTGTTTTACAGCCGCAGTCTTAATACTTTGCCTTAGCTTTTTATCCATGACCACACCTCGGGTGTTTTCTGATTATTATACACCTCGTCTGATACCCGAAGGAAAATTTTCCTCACCCACATATACATAATGTTCCATATGATTTATATTGGAAGGAGATTTCAGTCGAAATTGTTTATAGGGGGATTAAAATTGCTTGGGATTTTTAATGCAGCAATACTTATTGTAATCATTGTTGCCGGTATTGTGTTTTTTGTTTTGTCTAAGAAGAAACCACAGTGCACACGTAATGAAGTTATTGATCCACTCAAAATTACAATTCAGGATGTAGACCGTATGGAAGACGGATCGGAGTTTGAGGAATACCTATATCGACTATTTTTAGCCTTGGGATATAAAGATGCTTATAAGACTCCAAGAAGTAGAGATTTCGGAACTGATTTAGTTTTTACGGATCGGGACGGATATCGGAATGTAGTTCAAGCAAAACGTTATTCATATCCTGTGGGATTAGGTGCTGTACAAGAGATCTATAGCTCAATGAGGTATTACCGAGCCAAGAAGTCTATGGTGATCGCATCAAATCAATATACTGTTGCATGCGAAGAACTTGCTGGGTATAACGGTGTAAAACTACATAATAGAAATGATCTTATTGTAATTATGGATTTATTTAAGGCGGGGCAGATCGAGAAGGTGAAGGATATCATAGAAGCAGATGCACATATGATTTTTGATTCCTGGGATAACTACATGAATGGGGATAAAGTAATCAAAAAGGACTACAAAGCTGAGAAGCGAATCTTAGCTGAGCAGCATGTGAAGTGAAATATGAATACTGCATACAAAGTTTTGGAGAGCGACAAAGACTTCTTCATGGCAGCCCTGGCGCAATCTAAAGTATCAGTCTGGTACCGGGAAGATCCAGACCCTATCGGGCATCTCATGGACTACGGGGGGATTGTGGAAGGCTACACACCTGATTCAATCAAGATAGCCGGCGCCCGGTTTGTCCGCGAACGGTTTGAATTCAGAGCATACATAAAATAACCCGCCGGGCTTGTGCCTGACGGGTCTCTTTTTTGTTATTGAGCTTTATACTCACTTACCTCAAAGGTTAGGATCTTATCATGTATTACATATTCAGTCCGTTTGCTAAAAGGCCCCTTGTTGTTGGAATGTTTATTAATTGCATACATACCTGGACCTCTGCCTGCATCTCGGGAATCACACCAATTTAAGAATGCATCTACTTCAATCATTGAGAGGTCATATTCCTTCTCGACTCCATTAACCATTGTGATTGTAATTAATGCACGATCACCCGATGGTTGTTCAGGTCCTGGTGTAGGTGTCACTGTGGGAACTGGAGTCGGTGATGGTGTTGCGGTTGCTAACGGGGACGCAGTTGGAGTCGGTGTAGTAGTTGGACTAGGAGGACTTGTAGGCAATGGAGTAGCAGTTGGTTCGGGTGATGCTGAGGGAGACGGTAATTGATCTACATAGTCGGTCCATTCAGTTATAAGATTAGTTGTCTTAGAACCGAAACTAAAAGTATTTAAGGTCGAATTTTCGGATAAAGTAACCTTTACATAGCGTATATTAAAATCTTTGATCCCAGTAATGTAAGACCCTAGAGGTAGCTTGCTATTTTTATATACTTCGTTCTTATCTTTGTCATAAAGATAAACACTTGCAGTGCCTGAACCGGAGGTATAAATAAGTTTTCCGATGTACTCAGAACCTATATCGCCCCAATAAGTTTTTGTTTCCCCCGGTCCTGTGGATACAGATGTAGCTGCTGATACTCCTGCTAATGGTATGCAAGATAAAATTAGCAAAAACATTAAAATGATCTTTAATCTTTTCATTTAAGTACACTCCTCATTATTTATTATAGATATTGACTTTACAAAACTTAACAAGGGTTGTCTAAACATATATGTCTATATCTGCAATAATGTGAGCGAATGATTTCTTTTTCTTTCCCAGCCAAAGAATATATTGCTCCTTGTGCATAGAACATTTATTTGGTTATAATACAAACAAATGTTCTTATTTTGGAGGCTATCAATCATGAAAATGAGCATCGGCCAAACCATAGATATCATATACCTGGACAAAGCGGGCAAGATCACGCAGCGGAAGATTGAAGTGAACGGTATCCGTGAGGGCCGTATCCGGGCCACGTGTCTGACCACCGGCGCACCGCGAGTATTCCTGGCGGAAAGTATCTTGTCATGGCAGCCGGTACCGGAGCGGCAGCATGCTTGACGACACCCCACGCAAGCTGCTGAGGATCATCGTGCAATTTAAATATCACTTTCGCCGCATGCCCTCGATCCGGGAGCTGGGGCGATTAAGTGGGCGGAGGCCGGCGGATGTGATTAAAGGTTTTAAAGTGCTGGCTGCGGAGCAGTATATAGTATGGGATGCAGGTAAACCCATCCAGACGGCGGTGATAGTGGAGGGGGGGGAACGTGTCATACGATTCTGCGCCGCAGGGAGGCGCACAGACGGCGGAGCGCGGCGGTAATGCGGATTACTGGCTATACCATTAGGGGGCTGCTTTATGAGTAAGTTGGATGGCAACGAGCGGTGGAAGACCAAGATGCTAATGACAGAGCATGTAGATCAGTATGAGCAAGCGGAGAGGGCGGCAGCCGGTAGTAACAAGATGCTCACCGCCGAAGAGCGGACCATGATCCGGGATCTGATCTTGTTGCCTCATATAGATACGATGGTCGCCAAAAGCCTGCGGGAGTTGGATCACTCCGGCAGCATCCTTAAGCGGGCTTATCAGATGGCCGGGGAGGCGATCCAGCAGCGCATTATGCAGGATACCTACCGACTGCAAAAAGAGCTCAAGCAGCGGAATGTCCGTTTTATCCCAGACGAGCAGGACGAATTTGTCATATACCATAAAATCTTTTGCAGGGGGTATCAGGATAGGTTTGGAATGACCCGGGATGTGATGAGGACTGAGATCAGCCTG
The DNA here is from genome assembly GCF_038006765.1 of Paenibacillus sp. FSL H7-0756. NCBI lineage: Bacteria > Bacillati > Bacillota > Bacilli > Caryophanales > Paenibacillaceae > Paenibacillus > Paenibacillus sp. FSL H7-0756. The sequence continues at coordinate 713,023 of NZ_JBBOVT010000003.1, forward strand.
CGGCTCACCAGATATACAGCGGAGCTGGCAGAATCTTTGCGAGAACAAATAAAGCCCCGGTAAAAAATCCCGGGGCTTATTGCTATTCTTCAAATACTTCGTCCATTAAATTTTGAATTTCATTCTTTCTCTTTGTTGTATCAGCCTTATCAATCGTTACACTATCTTCTTCAAAAATCAGAGTGTCTCCTATCTTCGCTTCAGCTGGCAACTCTGATCTAAGAATATCCTCTGTTTCCCCGTTAAATTCAACAACAGCAAACTTTCCTTCAAACCGATCTATTACTCCTTTTCTCACTTCCCAGCCCCCTTGGTTGTCGTGAAGGTGATTTTATTACCGTCACTTATTGCGGTAATTGTACCCTTTTGGTCAGTACGTAAAACAGAGGCGTTCGCACTTTTTAATCTGGATAATACGCCGGAAGTGGGGTGCCCGTAATTGTTTTTGCCTACACTGATTACTGCGTAACTTGGCTTAACTGCATCAAGGAATGGTTTGCTGGTGGAACTGCTGGAGCCATGGTGCCCGACTTTTAATACATCGGCTTTCAAAGATTTACCATCAGCCAGCATGTCGTTTTCGGAAGCTTTTTCAGCGTCACCGGTAAATAAAAACGACTTGCTCCTATAAGAGACCTTCAGCACAGCACTCCAGTTATTCAAATCGTCTCCGTAGGAGTTGACTGGACCAAGGAACGTAGCGTCTACGCCCGAAAGCGGAATTTTAACCCCTTTGCTGACTGCCTTGATCGTCCGCCCTTCATTTTTGACAGCTGTCAGAAAATCCTTATAGGTCTGTGTGGTATGCGAGACCTTTGGTGCATATACGGACTTGACGTCCACCGCCTTCAATACATCATCCAGGCCGCCGATATGATCGGCATCGGGATGGGTCGCTACCATGGCGTCCAGTGTTTTAACGCCGAGAGCGTTCAGGTATTTCACAACGTTTTTACCTTGATCGTTGTTGCCTCCATCAATTAGGATGTACTGATTAGCGGGCGTACGAATTAAGGTGGAGTCACCTTGACCAACGTCAAGGAAATAGACCTGAAGTGTGCCCGCAGCTTGCTTTTTGGGCAGTGCGATTGCTGCCGGGGCCGGTGTTGCTGCTGGTTTGCTTGTTGGCTTGGCTGTGGGTTTAGTGGTTGCCTTTACAGCCGGCTTTTTAGTAGCTGCCGGCGCTGGCTTTGAGCCTCCACCATTGTGATAATGGTATTCCCCGTTTTTAAGCCCCCATTTAGCACAATTGGTTCTGCAGGTATGCCCTCCGCTTGAATCCGTTCTTCCAGGATGTGCATTGGCGATAACAGGGAGCAAAATCAGTAAAACCGACATAATCATTGATAAAGCAATTCTTTTCTTCATAAAATCCCCCCAGAGTTGTTCTGGAAGTAGTCTATCAGAATAAGGGAATATTTACTACGAAAAAGCGAAACTTTGCTGGCAGATATGCTCGCAAGGCTTCGCTTTATATTTTGTCCACAGTATGTTGATAACTTATCAGTATCACAAAGACCTAGATAGGAGCTTGTCAACGGGCCATTCGAACAGTGCGCTGGACATGCTCAGCCGCCTGGAGACCATGGTGCTCAGTGCTGCTGATCTGCCGGTAACCGTCGTTCGTCAGCAGATCAGCTCAGCAATCGATATATTCGTGCATCTGTCGCGGTTGCGTGACCGTTCACGCCGGGTGATGGAGATCAGTGAGGTTGCTGGAATCCGCAATGGTGAAGTTATCCTGAATCCTCTATATGAGTTTCGGGAATCGGGCGAACAGGATGGCAGGGTGCAAGGGAGGCTTGAGGTCAGCGGCAACCCGCTTCTGCATGCGGACAAGCTGCGGATGGCCGGAATCCATGATTATCCGTTGCAGCAACATGAGAGTAGAGGCTCTGCGAAGGAGGCGAGTGTGCCCTGAACGTAATGAAGAAGAGCGACCGGCAGCCTCTAGTAAGGCGACGCAAAGGATTCTTGAAGAGGACACCGCCCGTGCTGCCGGTTAGCGCATCTCAAGGGGGAGAGCAGGTGCTGCTGCCGGATTATACCGTATACGAGCTGACCTCCCTGCAAAGATTGCTGGTCATTCTGGGTGCCGGAGTCCTGTTGTTCGGCATTGGTTACCTGTTCTATCACCGGCTGCTCCTGGCGGCACTGCTTGTCCCCGGAAGCGCCTATGGGCCGAAGCTGCTCCGCGAATATCTGCTGCAGCGCCGCCGGGCTGCGCTGAATCTGCAATTCAAGCAGATGCTATTCTCACTCTCTTCGTCGTTATCTGCCGGGCGTTCGGTGGAGAATGCCTTCCGGGAGGCCGTGCAGGACCTGCGGATGCTTGACCCGGAGGGCGCAAGTGACATGATCTCCGAGCTGAATATCATCTGTGCCCGGATGGAGAACGGGGAGCCGATTGAGGATGCACTGTATGAATTCAGCAAAAGAGCGGGAATGGAGGATGTGGAGCGCTTCGCAGATGTATTCATGGTCTGCAAGCGTACAGGCGGGGATCTGGTTGAGATCGTACGCCGCACATCATCGATCATCGGCGAGAAGCTGGATATCCAGCAGGATATAGCCGTCAGTATAGCCCAGAAGAAATTCGAGGCGAAGGCGCTGCTGGTCTCTCCGCTGATGATGGTGATGTTCATGAGTCTGAGTGCCGGGGACTATATGCAGCCAATGTATACAGGTGCGGGAATAGCGGTGTCGACATTGGCGCTGATTGCATTGTTCCTCTGCTACCTCTGGACCCATAAGATCATGGATATTCCGCTATGAAGGAGGGGGAGTGAAGGGGATGTCATTGATCTGCGGTGTTATTCTGCTTCTGCTCGCAGCAGGCTGGCTCATTCTGAGGATGAGATGCGGCAGCCGTTATGCTGCACTACGGGAGCTGCCCATGGAAGGTCTGCGGCTGCGGCGGCTGGGTGAGCCTCTATTATTACTGTTAGAGCAAGGCAGAATCGCCAGTTATCTCCCCTCTGTGATGTTCAGGATACAACGTTCGCTGCAGCGGATCTATGGTATGCGCTACAGTGCAGAACGGACCTTGCTGTTCATGGGGGAGATGCTTAGCTACAGCTGGCTGCTTGCCGCAGGCGGAAGTGCGCTGACCATGCTTACGGGAGAACAGACGGGAATAATCCTTGGCGGGCTCTTGGCAGTTGCACTCCCGGTAGCGATGGCTAGCGATCTGCACAAAAAGGTACGTGTACGGGAGCAGAATATTATGCTGGAGCTTCCTGAGCTGCTGAACAGTATTGTTCTGCTGGTCGGCGCGGGTGAGACGGTTCAGCGGGCGATTGTCCGCTGTGTGAACAGCCGCCAAGGGGACAGCTCCCATCCGCTCTACGCTGAGTTAATGAAGATGACGGCTGAATGGGACGGCGGTTATTCCTTCCAGCAGGCGTTCGAGAACTTCAGCAAGCGCTGTGCCGTGCAGGAGGTCTCCATCTTCACAACTACAGTCCTGCTTAATTACCGCAGAGGCGGGGCCGACTTTGTTCTGTCGCTACGGGATTTGTCACGGATGCTTTGGGAGAAGCGGAAGGCGATTAGCCGCACACGCGGCGAACAGGCATCGTCGAAGCTGGTTTTTCCGATGGTGGTAATCTTCCTGATTGTGATTGTGCTGGTGGGAACACCGGCGATTATGATGTTAAAAATGTAGGAGGTAGAGGCGTATGTTAACACAGATGGCTGAAGGAGCAAAAAGCTTTTGGAAAGATGAGGAGGGGCTGGGGACGCTGGAGATGATTCTGATCATCGCTGTACTGATTGCGGTCGTTCTGGTATTCCGCGAGGAGATTGTGAAGGTGGTTAAGGATCTGATCGGCACGGCCGGAGATAAGAGTCAGGAAGTCTTTGAGTGATTCCGCTGCGGGAGGATGACGGGAGCTTCACTATCGAGGCTTCACTTCTGCTGCCGATGCTTATGGGGATTACGATGGTGCTGCTGTTTTTCTCCCTTTACAGCTATCAGAAGTCGATGCTGCTGCAGATTGCCTCAGCTACTGCGGAGCGGGTTGCTTATAACTGGGAGAATAGTAACCGGGCGGTAAGCGGAGAATTCCAGACCGGAAATGTTGATCCGCTGTACTGGAGGATCGGTGAGGATGGACTGTTAGCTGCGCTATTCGGTTCAGAAGCAGAGAATGGCAGTACCGCCATTACGCTGCCTGGTAATGCATATGGAGGAGGGCCCCTGCCGGTAGTGAAGCTGCGCCGTGCATCACAGATGGTGCCAGCCGGATTACAGGGTGAAATGAGCTATGTCTATGGATTGACTGGCCGCAGAATCAGTGCGGAGCTGAAGAAGGTGCTACATCTGCCTGTTCTGGACAATCTGCTGGCGGATGGGGCGACACCTGAGGTGTATACCCGCTCCTACGTTACGGAGCCAGTTGAATTCATAAGAACGGTGGATCTCATGCGTTACTACGGGTCGAAGTTCAAACAGAATTCCTCCGCCAGCAAGGAGGGCAGCGGCATGGAGAAGAAGCATGCAGCCCTGATGCTGGATAAGCTGCAATGAGAATGGCTCGTGTTGTGTGGCCGTGGCCGGGGTTATTCAACAATAAGGTTAAGGGGAAGTTCGGATGCGTATTTTCAAGCACAGCAGGTTCTTAAGCAAGTATCCCGGCCTGAGCCGCTGCTCGTATCGCGGATCTATATTCAGATGTCTTCGTTCAGTGGAAGGTTCGGTATCGGTCTTTCTTATAATGGTGCTGGCGTTTGTATTTCTTTTTAATGCTGTGCTGATCGATTACGCACGGATTGCGGCGGTGAATGTGCAGGAGGAACGTCTGGCGAGAGCCGCTATACGCTCTGTAATGTCGGCATATGACATTGAGCTGCGCGAGAACTACGGCTTATTCGCCTTCGGCGGCGGGGACGGCAATCAGCTGCTATCGAAGGTGCTTAATGACAATCTGTATGAGAGCGGACGGGGGGATGCCTTTAACCTGCTGCCTGTGATGGTCGATTCCTCTTCGCTCGACTGGAGCCGCCCGCTGGGCACCTATGAGGTCTTCCGGCGGCAGATTATAGAAGAGATGAAATACAAAGCGCCGGTTGATTTCGCCCTGGAGCTGGCAGGCAAGCTTAAGCCGTTATCGGCGGCCATGACTGAGGCTTCACGGACAACAGAGATACTGGGTGACTTGCAGCCCTTATATGATCAGCGTGAGGAAGCGCTGGATCTTATGCTGCAGAAGCGCAAGGAAGCTGCTGACAGTGCACAGAACCTGCAGAAGCTGCTGATGAATCCTCCGGGTGACAGTATTCCGGCGCGTTCGCTTGCATCCTTGGCCGCAAGCTCCGATATCCCGGCGATGTACGGGGATTATGTCAACAAATATTATGACGATTATTACCGTCCCCCCAAGACATGGCCGAAGTACACGGCAGTGCTATCGCAGTATCAGGTTCAGGTTGTTGAAGTAACAGGCAAGATACCGGCAGTGCTGGCTGACTTCCAGGAGAAAAATAGCCGTCTGCTGGATGAAGCAGAGGCTGCCCTTAAGCAGGTGAACGCGCTGAACCTTCAGATGAAGAGTGTCATTGATCAGGCTGAGGCGAATGCCAGTGCTGCGGGGGATGATCCTGCCCGCAACTGGGACATTCCGGACACAGCGGGAGAGCTTAGCTCAGAGCCTCTTAAGAAGCTGAGAGCACAGGTGGAAGGTCTTATCCTTCCTCCGGCTGAGCTTAGCGGAATGGGCAGCAACATCGGGGTACAGCGAAGTACCGCGCTTCCCTTGGAGCCGCTGGTCTCCGGCTTGCCGGCTATATTAAGTACAGCATCCGGGTTGTATGCCGACTATTCTTTTATGAGTGCAGGGGTTCTTAATGCTTCCCGGGCAGTTCACGGCTATATAAGCAGTTACGGGCAACACGGTTCTGTTATAAAGCAGGAAGCGGAACAGATTGAGAACCGCCGCACTGCTGACAGCCAGCGTAAGCAGATAGAAGGCCAGGCGAAGAAGAAGCTTGGCGATGCCATGAAGCTGCTGGATCAGATCCGCGCGCTGGGAAGCAGCGCTCAGGAAGCGATGGAGCAGTATGGTAGTCTGCGTCAATACTACCAGCAGAATGTCGCCTTTAACGAAGCTCTGGAGAAGGAACCGGGGGCTGCTGTGAGTACTGACGATCAATATGCTGCGGGCAAGTCGTCCATGAAAGATATGGATGGAATCTATGCAGCTATGGGCAGTGTGCTGGCAGGAGCCAGAGACCGGCTGTACCAGACGGAGTACTCTGCGATGTATTTCCGGCATTTCGATCTGTCAGCGCTGACCGCGCTGGCCTCCGGGTCCGCAGAAGGATTCGGTGGGCAGCTTGGAGAGCAGCTGAAGCCGCAGGCGCAAGAGCTGGAATATATTTTGTACGGATTCTATAATCCTGCAGGCAATGTGGCAGCCGTTTATGGCGAGATCTTTGCTCTGCGGCTGGCTGTGCGAACGATGGAAGGCCTGATTGAGAAAGCCGGTATGGGGAATCCGCTTGTCGTCCTGGCTGCTGCACTGTTGTACGGTATTGAGCAGGCTATCCAGGATATGATACAGCTCTGTACCAAAGGAGAGATTCCCTTATCCAAATATATGACCGCACAGCTCAGCTATCGTGACTATCTCCGGCTGTTCCTCCTGTTGCATGGGGGAGGGGAAGAAGAGTTGTCCCGGATGCTTGCGCTGATCCGCCTGAATACCGGTATCAATCCGGTAGAGAAATATACATATGCCTCCGCCCGGATCACGATGGGCATGCAGCTCTGGTTTCTGCCAGGTGTAGTGAAGCTGGTGAATTACAGTGCCGGGCTGTCAGGAGATGTACGGGGCAAAGTTTATTTCAGACAAGCAGTAGCTGACTTTTCTTACTAAAGGGGGGACGGTAGAATGAAGCGCTGGCTGAGGAAATCGCCGGACCCTAAGGATGAAGGCAGCATGGTTGTGGAGGCGGCACTGATCCTGCCTGTGTTCCTGTTATTTGTCCTGTTCCTCATCTTCATCATCCAAATGACCTTGTATTCGACGGCGCTACAGAGTACGGCTTCTGACACTGTCAAAATAATCTCTACCCATATGTATCCAGCAGCTCTGGCAATGCAGCAGCAGGAGGGGGAAGGCGGCGGCGGGGGAGCTGAAGCCAAAGAAGCAGGTGAGGGAGAGCATTCAGATGATGCCGACTCCTCCAGCATCTGGAGCATTCCACGGCTGTCGATAACGGAGTGGAGTGAGGACTACGTGGAGAAGCTTCCGCAGCCGATGGATTCCTGGGTCAAGGCAGTGGTCCGGGAGGGAGAAGGGCCGCTGCAGAAGGTGCAGGCGGGAGCGTCCGAGGCTGCGCTGGATCTGGTGCTTAAGCCGGTGCTGCGGCCGTATCTGTCCTCAGACCTGCTTGAATATAGCAAGATTCATGTATCCAATGTCACTGTACCCGATCTGAGGCAAGGGACGCATCCGTATTTCGGCATGGTAGTCAGCTATGAGCTGCCAATGAGAGTCCCGTTCCTCAATGAAAAAATCGTGCTGGAGGCCAGCGCAGTTGAACGCTTATGGGTCGGCAATACCGATTCTTCCGGGGAGGGAAATCCGGCTGAGCCTGCTGAGGAGACGGGGAACATTATGGTCCTGGAGAAGCCTAATCCGGGAGTAGCGAATCACCAGGGCATCATCAAGGTGAAGGTGCCACCTGGGGCATCGGCCAATCTGGCGATCTTTTACAAGAGCGGCCAGAGTACTGCCAAGTATCTGGGCTGGAAGCAAGCGGATGAGCACGGGTACATCGAATGGGAATGGAAGATCGGCGTGAATACTACGCCGGGTACCTGGCCCTTCGTGGTTAGTCTGGCTGATGGAGCTACGCTTCAGGCGACTTTTACAGTAGTCAAAAAATAAAAGAATAGAGAAAAGAGGGGCACGGATGACGGAATGGGCGTTATGGGGCTGCCTGCCGTTCCTGACAGCGGCATTGTTTACAGACATACGCTGGATGAGAATTCCTAACTGGATTACACTGCCTGCGCTGATTGGCGGACTGCTCCTGCAGATGATTATTAATGGCTGGCAAGGACTGCTGTTTTCACTTTGCGGCAGTGGAGCGGGCTTCGTGCTCCTGCTGATTATGTATTTTACCGGGGCGGTGGGTGCTGGTGATGTGAAGCTCTTTGCGGCTATCGGTGCTTGGACCGGAGTGCTTTTCTCGCTTCAGGTCATCGTCTATTCGGTGCTCTTGGGGGCGGTGGTAGGCTGGATTATCATTCTCTACAGGAGGGAGACAGGACGCAGACTGCGCAGCATGATTAACAGAACAGCCGGGTTCCTGCTGCTTCGTAATATGAGGATGGCCAAGGGCCGGGAGGGAGAGTTGCTCCGGTTTCCTTTTATGCTGGCTGTGTTCCCGGGCTTCATCTGTGCTTACATATATTTCTGACTTGGAGCTTATCGTTGACAGCTTAGGAGGTGAAGAGACTTGTTTGGACTGGAACGGGATTTCATTCAGCAGGACGGAATAACGATGCTGCTGGACAGATCCGGGGGGCTGAGTGCAGGAGAGCTGAATATGGTGCAGGCCCGGATGCTGATGACCAGCGGGATACCGCATCATTTACGGTTGCTGCTTAGAGAAATAGATCTAAAGGTCACACTGGAATACACGGTTGCACGACGTAAAATGCTTGGAGCTCTGCTTAAAAGCGGGAAGCTGAGCATGACGGAATTCTTCGGGCTGATGCTGCAGATCGCTGCCGGGATGGAGGAGGGGCAGCTTTATATGCTGCGTACGGAGCAGTATGCGCTCCATGAGGAGTTTATCTTTATCGAAGGTCCGCTCAGCAGCGGCAAGGTCTTCCTGACCTATATTCCGCTGGAACTCACAGATCCCGCACCGAAGCCGGGAGAAGCCTTGAAATCGCTGATCATGGTCTTCATGGGAGCGATCCAGGAATTATCGGGTGATGGAATTCAGCGGCTGCTGCAATATTGCGGGGAAGAAGATTTTAGTCCGGCGGGGCTAAAGGAGCTGCTCGCAGTAATGCTGACGGAGGTTACACTCCATAACCATAAGGTTCATGCTGAAGGGGCGGGGCCTGCATACGTAAATCTGACGGCTGGCACAGGCACTTCTGCCGCTGTAACAGGAACGAGGATAGACTGGGCGCAGCCTACAGCTGGCAGGCTGGACGAACCGGGAAGGGAGAGGTCAGCGGCCGCAGCGTTCTCCCATGTACATGGAGATAAGGAGGAGCAGTCTTTCGGTTCTATGCTTAATCCCGCGCCTTGGATGAACGGTACGCCGCAGCTGAAGCGGAAGGAGGGGGTATCAGGAGTTCAGGCAGCAACGGGTACAACAATGAGACCTGCTCAGGCTGAGGACAAGCAGAGTCCTTACAGGACATATTTATTGCTGGGGGCATTATTAGGTGATGCGTTACTATGGAAGTTTCTCTATCTGAATGATCCCCGGACACTGTGGCTGGCAGTTTGTGCTGGGGTGACTCTGATACTTGCGGCTGTATGCTGGCTGGTGTGGAGCGGGAGGCTGGCTTGGGGCGAAGCAGAGGAAGAGACGGATGCTCTGGAGGAGGGACCGGAGGATTATAACAGTACAGTCCGGAACCGTAAGCTGAGAAGCGATCAGGAGTGGGATTTCGGCAGGAATCCGGTAGAACATCATCGTTCTCCTGCACCGGTCTACACTCCTCAGAATCAGGAGGCAACTGTGGGGAAGAGCGGATTTACAGCCACACCAGTTGGCAGACTACAGGCTCCGGCGGGAATGACCGCCAGCAGTCCGCAGAAGAAGGAAGCGGCGATGGCTACAGCGCTGCTGACCCGGGAACCCGTTCAGGCTACAGGTAGCGGAATTCCCAAGGCGGGTAGGGCAGTACCCTATCTGGAAAGAAGTGACCCGGATGACGGCGGAGCTCCCGAACGAATTGAGCTGAACCGGCCCAGCTTCATTATTGGACGCTCCTCTGAAGTGGCTCAGTACATTGAGAAATCGGAGGGAGCTTCGAGGGTTCATGCTGAAATCTCCAGAGCCTCAGGAGGTTACATTCTGAAGGATCTGGACTCCAGGAACGGGACGCTGCTTGCAGGCGAAGCCATGGTTCCCTACAAAGAATACCCGCTGACCGAAGGCAGCGTGTTCACCATTGTTAAGGGTACCTATACCTTTCGCACAGCTTAGCAGGGGTAGATGTGATGAATGGAATGGTGCGTTTGCAGCAGCCTACTGATTTTTCAGTTGCTCCAGTGCAGGCTGTAGCGTGGGATAGTTGAAGGTGAAGCCGTGATTGATTGCTTTGGAAGGAAGCACACGCTGGCCTTCCAGCAGAATCTCGGACAGCTCGCCCACAGCAGTTTTTAGCAGAAACGCCGGAAGGGGGAACCAATGCGGGCGATGGTAGACCTTGCCGATCATCCGTCCGAACTGTTCATTAGTGACCGGCTGTGGAGCTGTGGCATTAACGGGACCCTCGATCTCAGGCTGGAGAATGCAGAATTCGATCAGGCGCACAATGTCTGTAAGGTGAATCCAGGACATCCACTGCTTACCGGTGCCGATTTTGCCGCCGAAGCCAAGCGAGTAAGGCAGCTTCATTTTGGGAAAAGCACCGCTCTCATTGCCAAGCACAACCCCGGTGCGCAGCTTGACCAGACGGATACCGGCATAGGCTTCATCCGCAGCCTCCTCCCAGGTCTTGACCACCTCGGAAGGGAAATCGACAACCCGGGTCTCGGAAGCTTCGGTATAGGTATCCTGCACCGACGTACCATAAATGGCGACTGCTGAGGACTGGACGATCACGCTTGGCTTATGCTGGAGTGAATTCAGCAGCTTACCGGCAGCGGCAACGGTTTCAAGACGCGATTCCATAATCGCCTGCTTCCCCTTAGGGGTCCAGCGCTGGCTAAGCGAAGCTCCGGCAAGATTAATCAGCGCATCTGCGCCTTCTGCCGCTTCAGGATTGGCGGCCAGGCTGTCCCAGGTGAGATAGCTAAGCCCCGGATGATCCAGTTTGTTCTCGGGGTTCTTGCGCCCGACACTGATGATCTGATGTCCGCTCTGCAGCCAATATCCGGTAAGCTCGCTGCCGATGAATCCGCTGCCTCCGCAAATGATATATTTCATAGGGGTTGCTCCTTAATATGCTTTATTTGACCAGATGCTTGTAAGGCGCGTAGTCAATGCCGTTCTTCTCCAGGAAGGTGATCAGGAACCTGTTGTCACGCCGGGGCGTAGCAATAATGTACCCTTGGATACAGTGCTCACGGGTAACCTCGGTTGCTTGGCTCTCTACAGCAAGCTTGCCGATCTCAGCAGCGATAGAGTGCTTGGCAATGTCACGGAACGGGCTGGGCACCGGCTGTACAAGCTGGTCCAGAAAAGCTTTCATCTCGTCGCTCCACAGCGGACGGCTGCGTTCCACCCAGTAGTTCTGCCAGTCCAGCTTGGATTTGCCGTCAGCCTTGGGCAGCACCTTCAGAAATTTGCGGAACATAAAATAGCCGCCGATGCACATGCTGCCCAGCAGTAAAAAGGTCCAAAATGCGATAGAGTTCATAAACCAGTTGCTTGGAGACGTTGACAATAAGCTTGAGGGTAAATGGAAATGCATGAATACACCGCCTTTGACAATGATGATTGTCACTTTCCTTTTGCTCCTCTTGAGTATAGCGTATTTCCTTAAGTTTGCGAAGCGGAAGCGGCCTTCCGGGGCTTGCCTAGATTTATTCTTCCGATCACGGTAGAATAAGGGTTAATTCGTGAAGGAAAGAGGGAAATAGGCATGCTGAAAATAGGTTCACATGTGTCCTGCGCGGACAAGGGTCTCCTGAGCGCGGCCAATGAAGCAAATGAGTACGGATCTACCTCGTTTATGATATATACGGGAGCGCCGCAAAATACGCGCCGGAAGCCGATTGAGGCGATGTTCCCCGAGGAAGGCAAGCAGAAGATGCGCGAGAATGGTGTCGGAGAGATAGTGGTTCACGCTCCTTACATTATTAACCTGGGCTCCTATAAAGAGAATACCTACCAGCTGGCAGTAGATTTCCTGCAGGAGGAGATCCGACGGACCCATGCGCTTGAGGTCAAGCATATTGTCCTGCATCCGGGTGCATTCACTGATAAGGATGCTGATTACGGCATTCAGCGTATTGCAGACGGCCTGAATGAGGTGCTGGGCGGTACGAATGAGACTGATGTGCATATCGCACTGGAGACGATGGCTGGTAAAGGCACAGAGATCGGCCGCACCTTCGAGGAGCTCGCCTCTATTATAGATAAGGTCGAATTTAATCAGCGGCTATCGATCTGTCTTGACACCTGTCATATTCATGATGCAGGATACGATATCGTGAACGATCTGGATGGGGTGCTGAAGAAATTCGATGATACGATCGGCCTGGAGCGCCTCGGCGTGATCCATCTTAATGACAGCAAGAACCCGCGCGGAGCGGGCAAAGACCGTCATACTCCGATTGGCTCCGGCTACTTAGGATTCGAGACGATCAACAATGTAGTCCAGCATGAAGCACTCGCAGGTCTTCCGTTTATTCTGGAGACACCCTGGATCGGTAAGGATGCTAAGAAGGTTCGTCCCATGTATGAAGTAGAAATCGCCCTGCTGCGCGGTAATGTCGCTGAACGCTTCGGTGCAGAATTCCTGCAGGAGCTGGAAGAGCTGCATGCTTTTTTTGCCAAGCAGGAGCTGGATTCCCGCCGTTATGTGCTGGATGTGTGGGAGCTGCTGAAGAATGACGCCAAGGCCAAAAAAGCAGACCCCCGTGAACCGCTGGAACGTCTCTATGATCAAGTCATAGCTGCCGGATTATTCCCTCAGCTTAGTGAGGAAGCCGTTAATCACCGGCTGATCGCCTGGCTTGCAGGCAAACAACTGCTCGTGAAGGCATAGACCCGCATAGATAACGCAAGCAGATGAGAGGATGAACGGAGAACTATGGAATTACATGTGAAGAGAGAGCATTCAACAGGCAGACCTTATCCCGACCGGGCACGTATGCTTATATCTTGTCCTGATGGACCGGGGATTGTAGCGGCGGTATCGCATTTCTTGTATCAGCATGGCGCGAACATCGTGCAGTCGGACCAATATACGATGGACCCGGACGGCGGAATGTTCTTCATGAGAGTAGAGTTTGACCTGCCTAAGCTGGATGAGCGGCTGGAAGAGGTGCGTAACATCTTCGGCGGTGTTGCCGAGCGCTTCAAGATGAACTGGCAGATCTTCAAGGTGAGCCATAAGAAGCGGCTGGCGATCTTCGTCTCCAAGGAGGACCATTGTCTGGTGGAGCTGCTCTGGCAGTGGCAGGCGGGCGACCTGGATGCAGATATCGCGCTTGTGGTCAGCAACCACACCGATATGCAGGCTTATGTGGAATCCTTCGGCATTCCGTTCCATCATATTCCTGTTACCGCTGAGACGAAGGCTGAAGCTGAAGCGCGTCAACTGGAGGTTATCGGTGAGGATATCGATGTGATTATACTGGCCCGGTACATGCAGATTATCTCTCCTTCATTCATCGAGCATTACCGGCACCGGATCATCAATATCCATCATTCATTCCTGCCCGCCTTCGTCGGCGGTAAGCCTTACGCCCAGGCCTATCAGCGTGGAGTCAAGATCATCGGGGCGACTGCCCATTACGTGACTGAGGAGCTGGACGGCGGGCCGATTATCGAGCAGGACGTGCAGCGGGTCAGCCACAGCGATGATGTGAATGAGCTGAAGCGCATTGGACGTACCATTGAGCGGGTGGTTCTGGCCCGTGCGGTCAAATGGCATATTGAGGACAGAATCCTCGTGCATCACAACAAAACAGTAGTATTTAATTAATCAGCCTGATCTTGCAGTCAACGTTATAACCACTCCGGTAAAAGTCAGCAATCCTGCGCAATGCAGGAGATATAGAACATCGTTCTGGCCTGACTTTTACCGGTATTCATCTTCAGCGGGAGCTTCCCGCAGCCTCAGGCTTTACCAACCTCACAAGGATAATCTAATACAATTCTCAACCACTAAGGTGAAAAAGCATTTTGCCGGCATTTTGGACATAAGCGCCAAGATGTATTTTGCTATGTGCAGAAATCACATTCAAAGGGGGTAAAGGGCTTGTCAACAAAGCGCGGACGTCTATTAAAACGCAATTATTTCTTCGCCGGACTCATCCTGCTCATCGGCTTCGGCGGACTGCTCGGCTATGATCTGTACTTCAAGCCTTATGTACTGTCACAGACCGTTGTCAAAATCAAGGTGGATGGCGGAGGCTTCCTGCCGAAGAATCATGAGCTGACAGCAGAGAATCTCTATCTGGATTCCGTACAGACCAAAGACATCCCGGTAGGGGTCGTCCGTAGTCTGGAGCAGGTGGAACAGAAGATTACGAATGTCAATTTGACGGATGGCAGCATTCTGACCGAGTCGCTGGTGGATGTAAGCGAGCTGGAGCCACAGCAGGACGAGGGGATTTTTCCGATTCCCAAAGACGCCATCTATGCCATCAACGGTTCTCTCCGCAGCAGGGATAAGGTAGATATCTATCTGGTCGAAGGAGACTCGCCTGCAAAAGAACGCAGGGAATACAGTCCGGCTGCTGCTGCATCCGTAGCTACTCCCGGAGGGGGGCCGGCTTCAGACGCTTCTTCCCTGCTGGAAGCAGAGGTTCTGCCCGAGGTGCCTGCGCGCAAAGTATTCTTGAGCGGAGTAACTGTAAACTATGTCCGTACGGAAGATAACAACGATGTACTTGACTCGGAGAATGGCAACAACAATAACCGCTTTACTTCGACAGGGAAGGTGGCGGCCCCGGAGCTGAAGTTGAAGAAGAGCGATGGTGAGCTACTGGGAGCTTATCTTGAACAGGGCAAGAAGCTATGGATTGTCCGGGTAGAGTAGAAGAGCAGACAGAAGGGAGGAGGAATGAACTTGAGAATATTCAGTCTGGGTATAGATCAGCTGACCATCAACGAGATTAAGCTGGCAGGCTTCACCGTTATAGCACAAAGTGTGCTGCCGGAGCCTGAGCATGCCGGAGGGCATCTATTAATGGTAACTAGCGAGCAGGTGCCGGCAGTGGAATTAAGAGAGCTGAGAGGGAGGTATCCGGACTCTTCGATTTTGTACATCTATCTGCAAAAAGGGGTGCGGGGTTACCAGGCTATACATATGCAGTGTGAGAGTCTGGGCATATCTTTCATGCCCCCGCGCACAACCTCAGCGGCAATCATCGATAAGCTGCGCTATATGCTCGAAGATGAGCATAAGGAGAGCGGTAATGTAGTAGGGTTCTTCGGCTCGGGGCCAGGTATTGGCTGCACGAGTATTGCCAAACTGTTCGCGAGGAGGACTGCTGCTTCAGGGCTGCGGGTGATTATGCTGGGGCTCGACCTGTACGATCCGGGCTATGACCGGAAAACGGCGGTTAGTCTGGACAAGCTGCGTCCGCGGATTACCGGTAAAATGCTGCATGATGAGGACTTCAGCGCGCTTGTGAAGCAGGAAGGCTATGCCTATCTGCCCGGGAACTTCGATTATCTAAGCGCCCAGGATTATCAGGAGGAGGAGATCGAATATCTGCTGGCGAGAGCAAGTGAAAGTGCGGATGTGGTGATTGCTGATTTCGGGTCGATTCCCGAGAGCGCCGCGTGGTATGTGGGGATGCAGAAGTCGGTTCTGCACATGATCGTCACACACCCGCGGCATGAACATAGGCTGCAGCCCCTGCTGGAGCTGGCCGGACACATGGACCTTCATCCGCAGGACTTCCAGTGGATTATCAACCGCAGCAATGTGGAAGAGCTGACCTCACCGAAGAATCTGGCCCTGCGTTTTGGCAGCGAGCTCCTGCTGGAGCTACCGTATTATCCATCTTTTCCAGAGAGCCTGCCGCTGGGGAAAAAAGAGCTTCAGCAAGTGGACGATAAGGTCCACGCATTGCTTGTATCACTGGGCCTCGCCCAGGAAACCCGTAAGAAGGGGATATTCCAATGATGAACAACAAGGATAAAAGCTTGCCGTTGCTACAGAAGCGGGTGTTGTCCGGATGGGCTCCGCTGGACCCTGAACAGGGCAGGCGGCAGGAGCAGCGGGATGAGAGTTTACGGGCGGTGTCTGGACTCGCGGACGGAACGCAGAGCAGACGGCTATTTTCACTGAAGCAGAGTGTACTGCGAACCAGCAAACCTGGCAAAGAAGACTTCTACAGCTTCCTGCACACCATGAAAAGTGAAATGAACGCCGGGCTGGAGCGTGAGGATGACGGGTATTTCGAACTGAATGCGAAGGCGCTGGTTGGTGATCCGCAGGCAGTCAGCTTTTTCATGAACGAGATTGAGAAATATCTGCGCAGGACCCCGTTTACCGGAAAAGTGCCGGAGGCTTACCGCACAGCCGCTGAAGCGCTGTTTCATGAATGGAAGGGCTTCGGCCCCGCCTACCGCTGGTTCACAGACCGGGCCTACAGCGAATCTACCGGATTGCAGATGATCGGACGGCAAATTTTTTATAACCATCAGGGCAGGTTTGTAGCGTATCCCTATGAGATGCCTTCGCTCGACCGGGTGGAGCAGCTTAAGCGCTCTCTCCTCAAAAGCGATCCGGGCAAGAAGCTGAACAAGGATAATCCTTCTGTTGAATTCAAAATGGATGATCCCCTCTGGCCCGGCCGGTTCATCCGTCTAGCTATCTGGGTCTCGCCAAGGGTCTGGGAGGGCTTCACTACCATCTCACTGCGGCGGCAGGTCGTGGAATTTCTGGATCTGGATGATCAGGCCGGTACGGAATGTATTCCTGCGGAAGCGATTGAGCTGATTCGTGCGCTTACCGGGACGTTTCGCAACACGATTATCGCGGGGGCCGTAGGCTCGGGTAAAACCACTTTTGCCAACACGATTGTCGGCGAGCAGCTGCTCGGCTCCTCTTCCTGCATGGGCGTTGTGATGATCGAGAAGCATCCGGAGTCGATTTTACCTTATCAGATCAAAGGCCACCGGATTATTCCCATTCAGGCTTCCAATGAGGAATTGATGGAGGTTGGAGTGGAGTCGCTGCGGCATGACCCGAACATTCTCTACATGACAGAAATGAGATATAACGAGTGGGAATTCTATCTGTGGAGCGGCGAGAAGGGCTATGACGGCATTACGGGCACCTTTCATACCGTAGATTCGGAGGATATTCCTTATCAGGGGGCGTTCGCTGTATCTACGCGGATTGGCGGCAGTCTGAAGGGGCATTTAATCTCAGCGCTGAAATCCTGTGAGCTGGTGTTCATTCTGGAGAGTGTTCCGGATGGTAAGAAGCGGCTCGCACGGATCTCCGAGGTCTTTTATGAAGAGGCCAGTAATTCGGTCTTCGCGAACGATCTGATGCGCTGGGAACCGGAGCAGGCGGGCTGGACCTATAATGACAAGCTGACCCAAGCGCTGATCGCGAAGATGAAGAAGAAGAATGCCAGAGCGGCACGGATGCTGCTGCAAGAGCTTGGACATCTCGCTGCACAGAAACCCATGACTGATCCGCTGAAGGAAAGTCTAAAGTCCAAAATCGTTTTGAATGAATGAGAGGAGGGAGTGCCTGTGGAGCTGCTGTTCTATATCATCCAGTTTGTGCTTCATCTGCTTGTTGCAGGCGGACTCTGGCTGCTGGTCAAGCCGTTGATCGAGCGGCATCTATGGCAGTGGGGGCAAAAGCTGGATCTGCGGATGAATCTGCGAATGAGCTTGTTCGGCAAGAGGGTCAGCAGCGCGAAGAGGAAAATGTGGCTGTACCGCCATCTGGATGATCTGCTGTATTTTGCCCATAAGCGATACGAGCCGGGCATCAGTGTGCTGCGCTTCGTCACCCGTTCGGGGATGCTGTTCCTCGGGGTATTCCTGTCGAGTCTGCTGACCCTTAGAGAGCTGCCGGGGCAGATGAGCTTCAGCAATCCTTTTCTGGAGGGCATGGTGTTGAATGACGGTGCACCTGTGGCGAATGCCTGGCGGCTTCCCTTGTTCCTGGCGGTTCTCTCGGCCTGTATTCCTTATCTGCGGATGAGATATGCCTATGCCCAGCGCAAGGTGCGGGGGAGCTACGATCTGCTCGATGTGATCAAAATCGCCACCAAATTCACGCATTTGTCTGCGGACTCCATTTTGTCCAAAACCAGTGACTTGCTGCCGGTGGAGAATGTGCTGAAGACGCCCTTGAGGCTGCTGGGGGCAGCGTTCGCTGGCTATAGCAATGAACAAGAGCTGAATGAGGAAGCCGGGCGTTTTGCTGGAGCGATTGGCACGACGTTTGCCGTTGAGTTCGTATCTGATCTGCTCTATTGCGAGAAGGAGGGCACCCGTTATCTCAAAAGCTCGCTCATGACGCTTAACCGCTCCATGGAGCTGCAACGGGAGACTATTCTGACAGTAAAGGCCAGCAGCAGGGATGCGATCAGCCTGGGACTGTACGGTAATCTGATTGTGCTGGTATCTTCTGTGGGAACGTTCATGTACATGCTGAAGCCGGATGTGTATTTCAAATTGCAGTTCGAAACAACGATTGGACTTACATTTATGATGGTGATCCTTACGGGCTTATTCATCTCGTTCATGATCAGTACCATCCTCGCCAGACCCAGACTGGACTACCATTAAGGTGATGAATGATGGATAGATTACTACTTTTGATAGCTGTAACAGGTATTGTGTATCTTGCTTTGTTGGTCTTTGTCAGCAGTAGCAGCCGTCAGGAACGGTATGTGCTCCGTCTGGGCCAGCAATGGAAGGCCTTCGGTGAACGTGTGCACAATGAGCGGCTGCAGCAAATGCTGGGCCAGAGCGGACTCTCTATCTCCGCAGCCAAAATCACATTATTCCGCTATACGGCGGCCTTCCTCTATCTGCTGGTTCAGGCAACGGGAGGTTTCGTGCGCTCAGAGCCAATGTCCATATACGATCCTCTGATTGCGCTGCTGATTCTTGTAATTACCAGTCCGCAGCGGGTGCTGCCGTTCGGTTGGGTGCTGAGCTGGCTGCATCAGAAGACGCTGATTCAAAAGGATGGGGAGCTGATCTCTTTCATCCGTCTTTATGAGAACAACCGGCTGCGCAAACGGGGATATGTGGAATTTGGCGCCTTCTGCGCCGGGACGGCCAACCATTTCAGTTATATCCGCCAGGATCTGTATGAGCTTTCGGAGCGGGCGGTGGATGAGGGAACGGAGCGGGCCATTGAATGGTTTTGCAGCAAATTTCCCGAGAACCACATGTTTATCAATGATATCCGCTCGATTCTGCTGGCGACAGAAGGGATGGATGATGACCATGAAGCAGCGAAGTATCTGCAGGAGCAGGGCAAAATTATCACCAAAATCTCTAGTGACCAATATCTGAAAAAGTGGTCCTTTATTGGGGACATTTCCACGATCATTAATGTTGTTCCGTCAATCGCTACCTTTCTGATGATTGTGTCGCTGGCCATGCAGTACATTATGCTGATCAAAGGGAATTTTAACGGCGTAGGGATGTTCCAATGATCAATTTAGGCAGGCTGACAGCAAGAAAAAGAATCAAATGAAATTTTTGTTATATCCAAGCAGCTATTTAAAATATAAAATCAAAAGGGAGATATTAACAATGAAAAAAGACGCTATTTCGACTGGTTTGTTTATCGCTATCGGGTTCCTGTGTGTGGCTATTGTAATTGCTGTATTGATTCCTGTAGTACGGGACGTAATCGATAAGGCAGATGACAACAGACCTGAAATTCCGAAGGTTAGTCTGGTTCAGCCCGCAGATTCTGTGAAAGCGGCAGTAACGTACACAATCGCTGGTCCCTTGGTTTAACCGAGATGAAGAAGGACTCGATTTCCGTCGCGCTGTTTCTGGCTATTGGCTTTGTGATTGCCGGGATTTTTATCGCTGGTGCTACAAGCATCATAGGCGGCAGCCAGGATGATATTATCACCCATGTCAAAGCTGTCGAGAAGTATTAAAAGGAGGCGCTGCGCTTGAAGGCAACCGTCCTCCGGGCCTTGTTCATGTGGCTGGTGCTGTTCATTATCCTGCAGCCGATTTTTACGTACATCGATTATCTGCTCGATCTGCAGGTCAAAGCCAACACCTCGTATATCACGCAAAAGGCAGCGACAGAAGGGATGATCACTGCCTCCATGAAGGCTGAGGTCATCTCGAACCTGAAGGCTGTAGGTTTTCCTGAAGGCTCGATCAAAATAACCAGCGGAACAGAAGTGATTCTTGAGCGCAAACAGCGGATTGATGTATATGTGACTGCGCCGCGGGTGAACCTGTTTCCCTACAATTTCTCCGGCGTATCCCAGCCGACCCAGTACTATGGACATGGCTCGATCATGAGTGAATATCTCGATTAATTAAGGGATGAAGCTAACCTATGGATTATATTATTAAGCTGGCCTTTGTCCTATTGATCTTTATTTATTCCTGGTTTTTTCAGATTCAGAATCAGGAATGGGACCAGGTGCGCAGCATGCTTAAGGATGCCAATAATATGGCTGTCCATGACGCATCACAGGAGTTGAACGAAGCAGCGAGGGCCCAAGGCCGGCTGGTCATAGACCCCGCTGAGGCTTATGCCACCTTCCGCCACACCCTGCAGAGTAATCTGGGACTGGATGACGGCTTATCCCCCTTAGCGGGGAGCCGGCTTCAGGCTCAAGTGAAGATCGTCAAGTTCGACATCGTGGATGAATCTACGGGTACTACTTTTCCAATGCTCTATGAGGACAGTACTTACGGTATCACCAAATACATACAAGGTCCTTCGGTCATCGCCATTATTCAAACGCAGCATCCGGTGCTGGTCTCCAGAAGCAAGGTCCAAGAGGCCATCACGGTACCGGCAGTTCAGGAGTATAGAATGAACCGGTAAAAGCATCCGGCTGATGCGGGTGATAAAGGTGCAAAACTATGAAAACTAAGGGAGAGTTTAATTATGACGAAGTTGAAGATTAGCAAGACAGTGGCGGGGAAAACCGCAGTAAAAGCTTTTCTGGCAGTGGCGTTGTTGGCCGGTCCGGCTGCTGGTTCAGCAGGGGATGTTAGTGCTGCGGGGGTGAAGGCTACGGCGGCTCCGGTGATGACAGATAACTTGGCTAAATTCGGACTGAAGAAGGCAATGGACCTGCCAGTCACTCTTGAATCGGAAGGATTGAGTTATACACTTCATAAGATTATGATTTATGATTTTAAGTCTCCTGAGGTGAAGAAGCTTCAGAAGATGTATGGGTTTCAAAACTCTACAGATATCATCGATAGCCCAAAATACTTTATATGGACAAAGGTAACTTTAGAAAACAAAACGGGCAAAATACTTATCGGTAGTGGATCTGATATTGAAAGAATTGTTCCGCTAAGATTTAAAAGTGGTACAGTTACTGATCCGATTTGGCCAAGAAAATATGCTGCAAAAACAAATAGTGCAGAAGCTTTGTGGAGTTATAATCTAAAGCCAGGTGAGAAGATTACTTCATATCTTGGCTACGTCTATGCTGATGATTTTAATTTTTTTGTGCTTCGTATGTTTTATGGAAAAAAAGTCGTTGAAAAGTTTGTGGTTCCAGAATGAAGAAGTTATTTTGTTCTTTATTGGTCTTAACTTTCCTTACAACTCCTTTAATTCAAGTTAGAGCTGTAGAAGCAGCAGAAGCAAGAACTGCTACCATCTCCATCCCCATTAACACAGGTCTTATTGGAGAAGAGTATGCGGCTAAGTCGTATACTCTTGATTTACCAATCGGGGTAACAGCAGCTTCTATTAATAGCAGCACTTTAAAATATACAGGTAGCAATACACTGGTTGGGGGAATTACTCTTGAAAATGGGGGGGTAAATTTAAAATTAAATGGTGTATCAAATCCGAAAACTATAAATAACTTGACTGGATTTCGCGCTTCTTGGAAGGAATATTATATTGCAAATCCTAGTAACTCTATTTGGAGATATTCGGATGGAAGACGTTGGCAAATTAATGAGTATAATGAAGCAACTGATGGAATGAAGACTTATGATAAGCCTTCTGAAGATTATTCAAATCCGTCCTCTCAACCTCCCAGAACTGTTGTTTCTGCTGCTCCGTTTCAGTCGATTGATTATGTGAAATGGTATAACGGATCACAAAACAATGTTATAGATTCGAAATATATAATTGGTAATACGATTACACCACACTTTGATTACGTAAATTCCTCAACAACGCTTAAGGAGACGAAATTTAAGAATAATAGGATTATTGTTAATTATGCTATTCCGTATTTTGTTAATTCTGCTGGTGAAACAGTGGAGCAGAAATATTCAAACCAAGATGCAGATGCTTCTCATCCCCTCGTAGGCCAAGCTCAAGGAAGAAAATATGAAGTTCGAGCTGCCTACTACTACACCGCCGACGCCAAAGTTCCAACCTACAGCTACAGCGGCAGCGTATCCTTTAGCTACACGCCTATCACCGAACCCACCCTAGACGGCGGAGTAAGCATCCTCAAGCCTTCGCCCAATCCGGCGAAGTTTGAGGGGAAGGACACGGAGGTATCCTTGAGAGTCAAGGGAGACCTTTTGGCTT
This sequence comes from Paenibacillus sp. FSL H7-0756, assembly GCF_038006765.1. Classification (NCBI taxonomy): domain Bacteria; kingdom Bacillati; phylum Bacillota; class Bacilli; order Caryophanales; family Paenibacillaceae; genus Paenibacillus; species Paenibacillus sp. FSL H7-0756. The sequence continues at coordinate 735,614 of NZ_JBBOVT010000003.1, forward strand.
ACGATAATTCATCTAACATCGATGAATGGATATTTTATGCGAAGGAGACTGGCTCAAGTGATGTGAAGACAAAGAAGGATTATGGCAAGGTTTTGAACAGCACGCAGACCTTCGATAATTTTGTCATCCCTAAGAGCAGGGGAAGCAATGTGAAGCAAGAGTATACTCTTACCGTTACCGTGCGGTTCATAAAGCCGGTAGTGACCGGGAATGGCACCGTTTCATCTCTGTCCAAAACAATGAAGGCAACCGTAGAAGTCTCAGACTCTCCTGCCCCCACAACACCACCGCCAGCCAATAACAATAAGCCGCCTAAAGCGGTACTCGATGTGTCTGAAGAGGTCATGGCAGGGGAAGAAACCTTGATCTATGGTAAGGATTCATATGATCCAGACGGAACGATTGTAGATTATAAATACAATACCCCTGGAGCTGTGGAGCCGGTTAGTGGTCCGTTCGGCTGGACCTGGTATCCGTTAAGTGCTCTCGGCCAGCATTCCGTGCGCCTAACCGTAACGGATAACGGAGGGTTGACCGGGTCAACCAGCGCCAAATTGGTTGTCATCCAGCCTATCCCTAGAGCGGAAATCTTCATAGACGGAACCAAAAAACAAAACCGGAAAGTTACCTTGGTAAGCAAAAGCCGAAGCCCGGAGCATTATCCTATTGATGAAACGAAGACGCTGTGGACCATTTCACCGGTTTCCGGCGGAACTGCCGGAGATATTAAATACTTGGGGAATCTCTCAGGGATGAACATCAAAGATGTATTGTTTAAGAAGCCGGGGACATACAAAGCGACCCTAACAGTAACGAATACTGCCGGGTTTGGCGACTCTACTAGTATGACCTTTGAGATTGTTCCCGATGAACCGCCTGTTGTGTATATCTCGGTTCCCAATAAGATTTATCGAGATCCTACTCAAGGCAATATCGCCAGCGCTGCGCTTACGGATATGTCCTTCTCACCGGATTATGATTTTCTGGATCGCCGTATTTGGGAGTACAGATACGATTCCAATAACGACGGCAATTTTGGGGATGAAGCTTGGGTGATATTCAGCAATGAGAACAAGACAGTCTTTAATTTGCAGTTGAGCAGTGTGGGTAGATATGAAGTGAAGCTTACCGTCATTGAAGAGTTCGATCAGCCAACCATAGCAGAATTGGTTACGGAAGCTGACCGGAGATCTGCGGATTCCTATAGCAGTGTTCCCGCGCAGCCCTTGGCAGAACGAGTCGTCGAGGTGTACAACCGGGCACCTGTTGTGGACTGGTCGTGGTAAATGAAGGAGAATCGAGAATGAAGACATTTATAGAGCGGATGACGATGTACATTCTAGTGATGGTGCTCTTGGTGCCATCCATAGGCATAGAGGCGGACAAGGCAGCAGCTGCCGGAGAGATTATTGAATTTAACGAATACACCGTCCCGGCCCGAAGTCTTACCGGTTCCCGTGGCCCCATCAAATATGAAGGCGAAGATAACTGGTATCCAAGCACGATGTATGTCGATATGCCAGCGAATACATTTAATGTGAAATGGGATAAAGTGCGTAACTTCTTTTACATTACCATGAGCAACAGCTACATGCCTACTCGATGGGAGATGTATCGTGAGGGGTTGGGGGGGCAACCCAAGAACTTCAACACAGACCGATCTTACCATGGGTACACTACTTATTGGAGTCAGTCAATGGAGATTGTTTATAAGGATGGCTCATCGTCTCAAATCAATGGAGTGGCGACAGGGCCTGGGGGGTATATGTTTCAGAATCGGGATTTGTCCGGTTATCATAATGCTTTAGCAGGTGAATTCAATAATGTTACAAGTAGCCCAATGTGGTACGGAAAAATTATCTTGAGTCCTGATTGGCCGGACGGTTATTATCTGGATTGGAATTCCACCAGTATTATCCCCTATTCGGAATATGTTGTGGGTGTCGGCAATAGAGTTCCTGCTTACTTAAGAATTACGTTTAATTTTGCCGAGGTATACCAGACGTTCGACAAGTGGAATTTTAAAAGCACAGAACATTATCCTTATGGTGTTTCTGATGTGCAGATGATCCCGTTATCGACCAACAAGAAACCCAATCTCACACTGACTTCACAGAACGGGCAAAACATCATCAATGATGCCGGACTGAGCACATTCAACGTGGAAGGATACGTGCAAGACCCGGACAACGATACCGTCGATGTCATTGCGGAGATCCCGAATGTGTTCTATAAAAAAATCACATTGGCCAATACGGGCTCTGCAAAAAATTTCACCATTCCCATTGATGTTTTAAATGAGGGGATTCCGCCTGGGTGGTACAACGTCAACGTGAAGGTAGTCGATCCGTTTAACCTGAAAGCGGAAGCCTCCACTTCCTTTAGCGTGACCAACCGGCTGAGGAACAAAGCTTTCTTGCTTATTAATAGCCCGATTGATATCAGTACCTCCTATGCCGATTACGAGAATGACGGCAAATATGCAGAGCGGTACCGCTATGATCAGGACCCGGCTATTTTTGATAACTCCATGGGGATGATCTGGGACAGCGGATTGTGGCGGGATAGCAAGTATCCGTCATTTCCCTTCAGCGGCGCTTATACGGCTACCTTTCAGGCGAGGGATAATCCGAAGGGAGATGACCGGTTTGATAATTACCGTATGTGGAGCCGGGACAACTTATCCAGCATGACGTTCATGGTTCACCGGAAGCCGGTTGCCTTGTTCTCAGCGAAGCTGATCGGCGGTACGCTGCAGCTTACAGACAGCTCCTATGATCTGGACCATATGTCGAGTCCCGCTAAGGGGCTGGTGAGCTGGCAGTGGCAATGGCGCAAGGCGGGGAATGAAGTGTGGACTGAGGGACAGCCACCTGCACAGCTTCCATCGGGCGAAGCCTATGAGATCCGGCTGCGTGTCCGGGACATTGATGGCCCTAACGGCTTCGGGGTTTGGAGTGACTGGATGCAGCAGAGTGTGGGCAGTGCAGCTAACCTGCCGCCGGTCGCTCTATTCACAGTGAGTCCGACTAATGTCTCTTACCGCAAGGCAACGACTATTATAGATAAGTCCTTTGACCCGGATAATGATCCGCTCGATGTGTATTCCTGGACGGTTATAAAAGACGGCTGGCAGCAGGTATGGAGTTATTATTCGGGCGGTGCGGCTGTACCTCCGAATATCGCGGCCTTCGGCATGGGATCTTACCAGATTAATCTGCAGGTTCACGATAACCGCGGACTCTGGTCGAATGTGTACAGCCAAACCGTGCAGGTCATTAATCACCCGCCTGCGGCCAGCTTTACGATGCCTAATGAGGTCTACCGGGATACGGTCATCAGCTTGAACAACCTGACCCCTGATCCGGATGAAGATGGAGATGCCTTGCAGTATGGCTGGTATACCAAGCTTAATAATGATCCCTATTACTGGCGGGGGAGCAACCGGAATCAGGTATTCAGGGTGCAGGACGTACTCAATGATTATGGGATTTCTGCTCAAAAAGCCATCTCTGACGGCTGGGAAATGAGACTGAACGCGACGGATGGAAGCCTCTATTCCTATGCCACCCAGATGTTCAGCGTCAAAAACCATGTCCCGACAGCGGCAATCAACGGTCCGGCAGCGGTCAATCAATACGATACCCATACCTTCACTTCCTCCGATGCGGATGAAGATATAGCCGATCAGAGCAGCCTGAAGTATTACTGGCGGGTGACGGGAAGCGATCATAAGATCACACTTTTCCAGACTCCGGGTATCTCGCTTGCCTTCGATGAACTGGGAACCTATACGCTGGAGCACTGGGCCGTGGATCAGATTGGAGACAAGTCGAACATAGCTACACTTAAGGTGACGGTTAAAGAAAACTTGGCTCCTAAGATGACCCTTACGTATCCTGCTGGGACGGTGAAGACCCCTACGATTATCGATGCGGAAAAAGAAGGAGATCCGCTGATCAAGTGGACCTACTCCGACCCGGAGAATGATCCGCAGGAGAGATACCGGCTGGAGTTCTTTACGAAGGACGGGCTGCTGGTCAAAACGGTAGAGAACGCCGACAGTACCGGATCAGTACGCCAGTATCAATTGCCGGATCAATCGCTGGACCGGTTCCTGCTCTATACCGTTCAGGGGCGGGCATTCTCCAAACGAAAGTGGTCTGAAATCTCCAACGAAAAAGCCTTTATCATCGACAATCCGCCTAAGCCGGGATTCACCCTCATTACGGATACCGGAAAAGATGCGACCAAGGTACCGATCTACCGGACGGATGTTCTAAACATCCAAAGCACAGCAACGGATGCAGATATTCCTAAGGGGGACAGCATCAGCCACCAGTATTTCTTGAAACCGGCGGTTGGAGCTGAGGCACTCTTAAATACACAAGTTAATTTCACCAAGCAGTTCACTTCTAACGGAACCTTCGCCCTGCGGCAGGTTGTCACAGATTCCTTAGGGCTGTACCGGGAGCTTATTCAAAATATTACAGTTGTGAATCGGCTACCAGTGGTGAACATCACTTACCCGTCAAGCAGCGTGTCCACCAAGCCGACTATTGTAAGTACTCTAACGCCAATCATCAAATGGGATTATCAAGATGAAGATGGGGACCCGCAGCAACGCTTCAGGGTTCGGATCATCGACTCGACCAATGGTCAGGTGATTGGATCTGGAGAGCAAAATTCAAGTGATAATCAATGGCAAGTTCCGGTGGGTAGGCTTGTTGAGAACGTAAAATATGTTGTGGAAATGGAGGTTTATGACGGATTTGAATGGAGTAATGTGTCTGCGAAAAAATTCATGATGGTCAACCTGCTTAGTATCAAGGGGGCTGTCCAGCATACAGAGGAGTGGAACGGCAACCGGCAGGCATACAATATGAAGCAAAGCGGCTCGCCTGAAAGTCCGCGGGGGTATAATGTCTATTGGGCTGGCGAGAAGTTTGTGCTGCAGGGGACAGCTACCGGATTGCCTGATACCGTGCAAGTCACAATGACCGGAGGATATACGGCTGCGCTGAGTCCGGCCGGGAGCGATAAGACCCTGTGGACTGGTGAGCTGGCGGATCCATCGTTCGAACAGCTGCCGGATGGTCCGGTTACTTTTACCTTCACCGCTACCAATGAGTATCAGACCAAGGTGGATACGGTGACGGTAACGATTCTCGGAGACTGGACAGAATATTATCAGAGCCATCGTATAAAATAACGCGGGACGCAGTCCTTATGCCTTATGCTCTACAGTGAGTTTTGTTTCACCCGGATTAAGCGGGCGGAGGGTGATCGTTTAGATGATTCCCTCGGCCCGTTCTTCATGCAGCCGCAGTCTTGCGGCTGTATAATCTGCCGGATTAGTAGCTTGGGGGTTATGTAGACTAGAACTTTGAAGGGCCGCAGTATGACTCAGGTGCATATAGTAAGAGAGTTTGCCGCTGAATATTTTGTGGGCATTCAAGGATAAAGCGAAATCCTCCGGAGTCACGAAGCAGGAGGGCTTGGCTACCGGATGAACAGTGGTTTCCTCCAATACTGAGGCGACGAACTGGGAACAGAAGTAAGCGTTCTCCCGGTCAATCCGGATGTTCAGCAGCACTCCGACCAGACCGAGCAGGTGATATTTATAACGCTCCTGATTCTGCATCATACCCTGGACATGGTTATACATAGTGTCATAATCTTCCTCACTGACTCTGAGCTGGTATATGGCACAGTCTGTACTGCTATAGAACGGATGGATGAAGTTCTCGTGGATCAGTCCGGCGATAAACGGGTTGTACACTTTTTTCCGGCCGAAGCTGTAGACCTCGCGCATTTCACTGTCAAAAGCAATCGAGGCGTGATTCAGCTCTGCTTTGGTGAACCATTTAATAATTCCGCTGAAGGCCGTGCCCGTTCCGGTCAGTACAATATAAATATCTCTGTTTACAGTCATCTTCCGACATCCTTTCTGCTGGAAATTATGGATAATCCGGCTAAAATTCCGCTGAGGTATCTCCATCTTACTGTATATATCCGCTTTGTAAAACAAACTTTAGTCTTAATTAGGAACTAGACTTAAGGCTAAGTCTCTCAACCCTCTGCGGCATCCTCCGAAATTCTTCCGAAACATTGCCAAGCTGGCAAAAGAGTGCATAGACCGGGCGGAAGCCGCTAATTATAAGCTGTCTGGAACTGCGGCCTGCAAAAACAATTGGAAATGCTTCCACTTCCGTGATACAATAATAGTCAAAATGACATTCTTGATTCGAGGAGGATTATTGTAATGACTGAACAAGCAAAAGATCAAGCCATTCATAAAGAAGAGAACTCAACGGTGGACAACCTGGCCATCACTACGATCCGTACACTTGCCATTGATGCCATTGAAAAGGCAAATTCCGGCCATCCGGGTATGCCGATGGGCTCCGCTCCTATGGGATATCAATTGTTCGCCAAGACAATGAATCATAACCCGGACCACCCGACTTGGGTCAACCGTGACCGTTTTGTGTTGTCTGCGGGACATGGCTCCATGCTCCTCTACAGCTTGCTGCACCTCAGCGGCTATGATCTGCCTATGGAAGAATTGAAGCAGTTCCGCCAATGGGGCAGCTTAACTCCGGGACATCCGGAAGTCGGACACACTGCCGGTGTAGATGCAACAACTGGTCCGCTTGGACAAGGAATTGGTATGGCTGTAGGTATGGCAATGGCTGAAGCACAGCTGGGTGCGACTTACAATAAAGATGAACATAACGTGATTGACCATTATACCTACGCCATCTGTGGCGACGGCGATTTGATGGAAGGAATCTCTTCCGAGTCTGCTTCACTTGCCGGACACCTGAAGCTGGGCAAGCTGATTGTAATGTACGATTCGAATGATATCTCCCTTGACGGCAAGCTGAACCTTGCATTCTCCGAGAATGTTGCTAAGCGTTTTGAAGCTTACGGCTGGCAGGTTCTGCGCGTAGAAGACGGTAACGATCTTCCTGCACTGGCTAAGGCTCTTGAAGAGGCTCAAGCAGACAGCAGCAAGCCTACACTGATCGAAGTGAAGACTGTCATCGGCTACGGCAGCCCGAACAAGCAAGGTAAAGGCGGCCACGGCGGTACTCATGGCTCCCCGCTGGGTGCTGATGAAACGAAGCTGACGAAGGAATACTACAAATGGGTATATGAAGAAGATTTCTATGTACCGGATGAAGTCCGCGCCAGCTTTGCTGAAGTGAAGGCCAAAGGGATCGCCGCTAACAAAGCATGGGATGAGAAATTTGCAGCCTACAAAAAAGCATATCCAGAGCTTGCTGCACAGCTCGAAACTGCACTAAGCGGTGAGCTTCCTGCAGGCTGGGATGCCAATCTTCCATTCTACAAAGCAGAAGACAAAGCTGTCTCTACCCGTGTAGCTTCCGGTAATGCGCTGAACGGATTGACTGGCGGTATCCCGCAGCTGGTTGGGGGTTCTGCCGATCTGGAGAGCTCGACCATGACGCATTTGAACGGTCTGTCCCAATTCACCTCCGAATCCTATGACGGCCGTAACATCTACTTCGGCGTACGTGAATTCGGAATGGCTGCAGCCATGAACGGAATTGCCCTGCACACTGGTCTTAAGGTATTCGGCGGTACGTTCTTCGTATTCACAGATTACCTGCGTCCGGCTGTCCGTCTGGCTTCCATCATGAAGCTGCCGGTAACCTATGTGCTTACTCATGACAGTATTGCTGTCGGTGAAGACGGCCCTACCCATGAGCCGATTGAACAGCTTGCTTCCTTGCGTATCATTCCAGGTCTGACGGTTATTCGTCCGGCTGATGCCAACGAAACCTCTGCCGCTTGGGCATACGCTATGGAGAACACCGCTAATCCGGTAGCACTGGTACTGACCCGCCAGAACCTGCCGATCCTGGCTGGAACCGTGGACGGTGTGCGCGACAACATCAAACGCGGCGGATATGTGGTATCTGATTCCAAGAACGGTACTCCGCAGGCACAGATCATTGCTACAGGCTCTGAAGTACAGCTGGCGGTTAAGGCTCAGGCTGCACTTGCCGAAGAAGGCATTGATGTTCGTGTTATCAGCTTGCCGAGCTGGGATCTGTTCGAGAAGCAGGATAAAGCATACCGCGATTCCGTGATCCTGCCTGAAGTAAAAGCCCGTCTGGCCATCGAAATGGCACAAACCTTCGGCTGGGAACGTTATACAGGCGATCAGGGTGACATTCTGGGAATCACTACCTTCGGCGCTTCCGCCCCTGGCGACACTGTAATCAGAGAATACGGCTTCACTGTAGAAAATGTAGTCAGCCGCGTAAAAGCGCTGCTATAATAGACGGATCTAAGAACAAAGGGGAGAATAAGCATATGAGTCAGTTCACCAACGCGACAATTCAAAAAGCAGCCAATATTTATTACGACGGAAAAGTGACCAGCCGTACAGTTACTCTGGAAGACGGCACTAAGGTGACACTCGGCATTATGCTGCCTGGCGTATACGAATTCGGTACAGAGGGCCCCGAGACGATGGAGATTCTCTCCGGCAAGCTCAAGGTGCTGCTTCCCGGCACTGAGGTGTGGAAGGACATTGACGGAGCAGAGACCTTCCATGTTCCCGGCAACTCCAAATTTGCCCTGGAAGTATTCGCATTAACTGATTATTGCTGTTCTTACCCGATTGTATAAAATAAAGAATTGGAACATTGGAATCCCCTGGCACCTTCGGCTGCCAGGGGATTTTTTTGCAGACAGACTAGCATTCGTTAACACGCTAGAGTCATAATACACGATTCGACAAAAGATGAAGATATTCAGTCTATTATTGACGAAATAGGTATATTCTCATATACTTCCACTATCCATTTGGGGAACTGGCACATTCTGCTAGGAATGATAGAGGAGATGAGAGGTTGGGAAAGTCAGGATTTTGCAAGGAAATACATAAGCTTATGTTGTTATGGTTCAGCTGTTTAATACTATTATTGCTGTTATTTGTACCTGCAGGAATGACCCATGCATCGGCAAATATAGTGAATCCTAATCAGGTCTATTCCTATACGATTATGCAAAGGGATATTGAAAGTCTGGTGGCACAATACCCTGATCTGGTATCCTCCGAATCGCTGGGAGCGACGGCGTATGGGCGGCAGTTGTGGGCAGTGAAGCTCGGGCGGGGAGAATCGGCGTTATTCCTTAATGGTTCCCACCATGCCAGAGAATGGATGACCAGCAGTCTGCTGATGAAAATGATCGATACGTACGCCCAGGCCTATGATCACAATGAGACGATAGGCGGTTATCACGTGCGCAGTTTACTGGACGAAGTCAGTATCTGGTTCGTACCGATGGTCAATCCGGATGGGGTTACCCTCTCCCAGCAGGGTACAGCAGGACTGTCAGCAGATGTGGCTCAAATGCTGCGTCAGTATAACGGAAACAGCAGCAATTTCAACCGCTGGAAAGCGAACATGCAGGGCCTTGACCTAAACCGTCAATATCCGGCGAACTGGAAGGGCATAAAGAATGCCAGCTCCTACCCCTGGTATCAGAATTATAAGGGAAAAAAGCCCGGGGAGGCTGCGGAAGTGCAGATGATGATGAATTTCACAGAGCGGATCGATCCGGAGGTGACTATTTCCTATCATAGCTCCGGGGAGATTATTTTTTGGCACTTCAATACGATTAGTAGCAGTCTGAACCGGGACAAGGCGATAGCCAGATCACTTGCCGGTCTTACCGGATATTCTCTCGTTGCTCCTGAGAAGAATCCTTCGGGTGGCGGATATAAGGATTGGTTCATCCAGGAGTACCGCCGCCCGGGGTTCACCATTGAGATTGCAAGCTATGCGGGGGAGGGCAGCGTTCCCTTGAAACAGTTCAGCGGCATCTGGTCCGAGAATAAGGGGGTTGGCTTATATTCTGCCGAGCAAACCTATTCATTGTGGCTGACTAGGCAGAAGGCACAGTATCTTCAAAAATCTATGAGCCTGCTGGCTGAAACGGAACTGTACGCGAAGATAGGGACTTCAACTGGAGGTACACGTGTTCTACCGCAACAGCTTTATGTTATTGCCCAAAAGGGTGACTGGTATCAAGTTCAGGCAGCGGAGGGGCTGGGCTGGATTCATCCATCTCCCGGAAAGCTCGCTGTGATTGAGGAGATCTCGGCGAATGCCAGCTGGAGCAATCGTATACCGGCGTATCAATACCCGGATGCTTACTCACCGAAAGTGACCTTCCTCGATCCGCAGACTGTAGCGGTATCGGGAAGATATGGGACCTGGCTAAGGGCTTCTGCTCCGGGCGGGAACTGGTGGATTGACGGGCGTAAAGTAACGATTAGCTGGCCTGAGAAGGCAGCGGAATCCGTTCCGTCAACAGATAGTGGACTAACCGGGGAAGAGCAGCCTGAGGCTGCTGAGGGGACATTGTAATCCTTCACCAGTGCGTTACTGCAACGCCCAGGCACAGCTGATAAATCCGGCTGTGCCTGGGCGTTCACGCAATGGGTGCTTTTTTTGCATTTTTATTTTGTCAGCTCCCCGTGCTTTTGTAATGCCTCACTCCTATGCGCCAGACCAGCAGAGACACTCCGAGAAAGGCAGCTCCAGAGGGAAGTGAGAGGAAGCCCAGCCAGCGGGGGTAATCCCAGCCGCAGACGGTGGCCGCCGGATAGAAGCTGATGAACAGCATGGGGAGTACAAAGCTGAACACGGATTTTAGCATCCGCGGCATATAAGGCTCCGGGCAGCGGGTAATCTGATAGCTGGCGTTGGTCAGCAGAAAGATCCAGTCCAGCCCTTTGATAGTGAAAAAAGCAAGCCCAGAGGTCAGTACGAACACTCCGCAGTACATCAGGCAGCCTCCGGCCAGCGCCATCGCCAGAATGCCGAGTCTGCCGGGCGTCAGGGGAACGCCGAGCTGTCCCAGCGCCCAGCCCGCCGCACAGATCCCTGTAAACGGCCGGACCAGCCGGTGCAGATGGAATCTGGAGGCGGCGACCTGCACGAACAGGGACCGTGGACGGAGCAGCAGCCGGTCGAAATCGCCGGAGCGCAGCAGATGCCAAGGGAAATAATCAAAACCACGGCATAGACTCTCGGCAAGTCCGAAGGAGGCCACCGCCAGCGAGTATACCAGAATGATATGGGCCACAGTCCATTCGCCCACATTACCAAAGCGGGAAAACAACAAGACGGTGGCGATGGGATCAGTGACTACTACGGTAAGCACCTGAATCAACATCAGCCACCAGCCTTTGTATTCCATGCCGGACAGCAGATGCATCCGCAAGTATTTGCAATAAATTTTACCTTCAGCAAGCATACGTTACTCACCCTCCCTGGACGATAATGCTGTGCAGTCTGCGTTTCATGATCATCCGGCCCGCTGCGATAAAGATAAGGCTCCAGAGGAGCTGTAAGCCGATGCCGGGCAATGCGGCGGCAGGAGCCACGCTTCCTATATAGAGCTGCAGAGGGATGTCGGCAAATCCGCCAAACGGCTGCAGGTACAGGAAGGTCTGCATGAAATCAGGCCAGAGACGCAGGGGAAGATAGGTGCCGGACAATATGCCGCTTAGCAGTAGAAGCATATAGGTCGGTCCGTCCCCCCAAGTGATATTCAGCCGGATCGCAGTCACAAGCATAGCGAAGGACGAGCACAGTACAAACGCCATAACTGCCGACAGAAGGAAATAGAATAGTGCAAGCAGGGAGGCGGGTCCGCCTAGGGCATATCCGGCAGGCATCAGGAGCCCGGCCATTACGGTAGCCAGTCCCCTGATCCAACTGGTGCCGAGCTTGCCGGCCGAGCTTTTGACAAACCAGTGGGCGTACAGGTTCATGGGCCGGCACAGCTCGATACCGACGTCACCGTTGTTGATTTTGCCCATAATTTCACTGTCGATGTTCATACTCTGGAGTACAAACAGCCCCTGGGCCAGCCAGACATAGGATATGGCCTGAGGAAGACTGAGTCCGTTATTGTTCCAGGAGCCATTGTCGCTGTATGTATAGAACACGGTGAACAGCACACATTCTATAAGCGCCCAGAACACACTGACCATCGTGCCCGATATGGCGGATACCCGGTACTGGAGCCCTTCTGCCATGCGGATTCGGAAGAGGGAGCTGCAGGCCCGGCATGTATTTCTAAAGTTCATTGTGCACCTCCTGATGGCTTTAGCCCAAAGCCAAGTCATTGTACATAGCCGCAATCATCGCATCCGTGTTCACTTTCATGACGACCTCCGGTGCATATTTCTGCTGCAGACCTGAGAGCTGCCCGTCATAGAGCAGTTGGCCATGCCCGATCACCATGACCCGCTGGCATAATGCCTCAATATCGTCCATATCATGTGTGGTCAGCAGCATCGTAATCCCGTACTTCCGGTTCTCTTCCTTCAAAAAATTGCGCAGCGCCAGCTTAGATACCGCATCGAGTCCGATGGTTGGCTCATCCAAAAAGAGAAGCTTCGGCTGGTGCAGCAGTGCCGCTACCAGCTCACAGCGCATCCGCTGCCCGAGCGAAAGCTGCCTCACCGGGGTCCTTAAGAGCGCTCCCACATCAAGTGTTGCCGATAACTCGGATAGTCTTAAGCGGTAGTCGCCTGGGGGGATCGCATAAATATCCTTCAGCACATCAAAAGAGTCTGCCACAGGAACATCCCACCATAACTGTGAGCGCTGGCCAAATATGACGCCGATCTTGGACACATGCTCTACGCGGTGCTTCCATGGAATCTTGCCCAAGATGGTGCATTCTCCGCTATCGGGTGTCAGGATGCCGCTCATTACCTTGACGGAGGTGGATTTGCCGGCACCGTTCGGGCCAATGTAACCTACCAGTTCACCCTCTTCAATATCAAAGCTGATGCCGCCGAGCGCGTCCACCCGGGTCACATTCCGCATGAACGCTCCTCTCAGCAGTCCCCATTTTCCTTCGGGCCGTTTGTACACCTTGAAGCTTTTGCGGATATCTCTTAGTCTGATTTGCATGTCAGTCGCCTCCTTCGTGCAGAAGATCATATCATCAGGGGAGGAGAGGGGGACAGCTGCGTCGGACGCCTTCTTGATCCTTGCTGCCCGGCTAACAGTGGGAGAATCATTTATTTTCTTCATTTTCCATAAAAATGCTTGTTATGTTGACATTTCTGTGCTATATTAATTTTATAGTTAACGCAAGGAAAACGTATGTTTTTTTGTATATGTACTGTAAAATAAACTTCTCATACCGGTGATGAAATCACCGGTATTTTTGCGTTCTCGCCCTAATTAGGCGGCCTTGCCATGAATGCAAAGAAAGGTGCCCTGGAATTCCAGGGCACCTTTTCGATGGGATGCGGGCAGAATGTATGCGGAAAACCGAACACAATAGGCTAGGCGTCGGCACATGGTCCAAATGTATGCGGAAAACCGAATACATTCTTAGGTGCGGCATAAAATATCGGGTGGTTCACCCGATAGGATAATTCTGCTCTAAACAGCTTGCCTATGTCAGCGGATGTGTCCGCGCATATTCCCAGATGCTCTGGCTGCTCTCCGCATCATAGATTTCTCCGGTACGAATGAATCCGTGCTTCTCATAGAAGTGATGATTGCGGACGGCCCACGAGGGTGTATCCAGCGTCCAGCGCTTGGCAGCAGGGTACTGTACAAATAAGAAATGCAAAGCCTCATGTCCGAAGCCTTGATTCTGGCAGAGCGGATCGATAAAGATGCGGCCCAGATGACATTCCTCTTCTGAAGAAGAAGGGAAAATAATCATCCCGCCGACAATTTCACCATCTTTCAGGAGCTTGTAATAATGGCTCTGTTGCATTTGCCCGATCTGCCAAGACACCGAATCATAGCCTGGAGGGCCATCCTCCTCTTTATCCTGATAACGGCGGGCATCATCGTCGAAGGTTCTTTTTTGTACATCCGCCAACATGGCTGCATCTTGTGGCCGGGCGAGTTCAAAGGTCAGCATTGAAATTTCCTCCTCTGTTTACAATAGTGTGTAACACCATCATAAACAGATTCTGGAAAAGCCGCCGTTAGATTAGTTACCTTCTCCGATCTTCTTCCCGATCCAGTCCTCGTAGGATTTGACCACCGCGGACAGGTCCTCGTCGCCGTAGCCGTGGTTGAAGCCTGCCTGGAACATGCTCTTGGCTACGCCGAGCATAGGGGAAGGGACGCCGGTGGAATCACTGAGCGAGGATGCCAGCTTGAGATCCTTAAGCATCAGGGCGAGTGAGAATTGGTTGCTGAAGTCGCCATCAATGATCTTCTGACCCTTCAGCTCGGCCTGCTTGCTGCCGGCCGAACCGTTCTTCACCAGCTCCAGGAACTTGTCTGCGGGCACCCCGGACTTCACAGCGATGGAGAAGCCCTCGGCGAGCGCGACATTGTGAATGCCGACCATGGCATTGTGAGCCAGCTTGGCTACAGCGCCGCTGCCGTTAGCGCCCATATGAAGCAGCAGGCGGCCCATGGAGTCGAAGAGATCCCGGTGCTTCTCAATCACTTCGGCATGTCCGCCGACCATGAAGACCAGTGTGCCGTCGATAGCTGCCGGCTTGCTGCCGGTTACAGGGGCATCAAGGAAGCTGCCGCCCCGCGCTTCAACTTCAGCGGCGATCTCTTTTGCAAGGCCGGGGGAGATGGTGCTGGAATCAACCACAGTTGTTCCCGGCTGAAGGGTAGCGAGAATACCATCGTCACCGTAGAAGACTTCACGGATCGAATCATCGTTGCTGATCATGGTGATAATAACATCCTTGCCTTCCGCTGCTGCCTGCGGTGTGGCGGCTGTTTTCGCGCCTTCCTGTTCCAGAGGTTTGCATTTCGCTGCTGTACGGTTGTACACCGTAACCTCAAAGCCGCTTCGCAGCAGGTTCGACGCCATAGGTGCTCCCATTGTTCCGAGTCCGATAAAGCCGATGTGCTTCATTTCAATTCCACCTTTGCTCTCCTGAGATCATATTATAGAAACTAAGTTTGCCTTCATTCTATCAGAAGGTTACAGCATGTTCCACAGAACAGGTATGCTTGTCTGCTTGGTAACCGCTTTCAGTGTTTTTTTCATAAACAGGGTTCGGAAAGCCGGGGATATGCCTTAAGACCTTGCCAGTCAAGGCAAATTAAAGTATTCTAGATTATAATGTTGCAACACACGGTGTCAAATCTAAAGAGATAAACAGGAGGCTACCATTACCGATGTCCAAGAAGATTAATTTTGACTACACCAAAGCCCTTTCCTTCTTCAGCCAGACCGAGATCGACTACTTCGCCGCTCCGGTGAAGCTGGCCCACGAACAATTGCATAACAAGAGCGGAGCCGGCTCCGATTACCTGGGCTGGATCGATCTCCCTACAGCGTATGACAAGGAAGAATTCGCCCGCATTCAGCAGGCGGCCAAGAAGATCCAGAGTGATTCCGAAGTATTGATCGTGATCGGGATCGGCGGCTCTTATCTGGGAGCACGCGCAGCTATTGAGGCGCTGTCGCATTCTTTCTACAATAACCTGTCCAAGGACAAGCGCAAGACACCGGAGGTTTATTTTGCCGGTAATAACATCAGCTCTACCTATATCACGCATCTGCTTGACCTGGTAGAAGGCAAAGACTTCTCCGTGAACGTAATCTCCAAATCCGGTACAACTACCGAGCCTGCCATTGCCTTCCGTATCTTCCGTGCAGCACTGGAGAAGAAATACGGCAAGGAAGAAGCACGCAAACGGATCTACGCTACAACAGACAAGGAGAAAGGCGCACTCAAGAAGCTGGCTAACGAAGAAGGCTATGAGTCGTTCATTATCCCGGATGATGTAGGCGGACGTTACTCCGTATTGACACCGGTAGGCCTTCTGCCTATCGCCGTAGCGGGAATTAACATTGAAGAAATGATGCAGGGGGCCGCAGCCGCAGCCGATGAGTTCAACAATCCCGATGTGGCTACGAACCAGAGCTATCAATATGCTGCAGTACGTAACGCGCTCTACCGCAAAGGCAAGACGACAGAAATCCTCGTGAACTACGAGCCGTCCCTGCACTTTGTCTCTGAATGGTGGAAGCAGCTGTACGGCGAAAGCGAAGGTAAGGACTTCAAGGGAATCTATCCGTCCTCGGTGGACTTCTCGACGGACCTGCACTCCATGGGCCAATTCATTCAGGAGGGTAACCGCAACATCTTCGAGACGGTTATTCAAGTGGAGAAGGTACAGCACCATGTAACGATCGAGAATGATCCGGACGATCTGGACGGCCTTAACTTCCTGACCGGCCAGACGATGGACTTCGTGAATAAGAAGGCGTTCCAGGGAACTATGCTCGCGCATACCGACGGACAGGTGCCGAACCTGATCGTTACGATTCCTGACCAGACGCCTTATACTTTCGGCTATCTGGTGTACTTCTTCGAGAAGGCTTGCGGGATCAGCGGATACCTGCTGGGTGTGAATCCGTTCGACCAGCCGGGTGTTGAAGCCTACAAGAAGAACATGTTCGCACTGCTGGGCAAACCAGGCTACGAGAAAGAAAAGGCAGAGCTGGAAGCCAGACTTACCGAATAGTCCCACTCTAGCCGCAGATCATTCATAGTAAGATAAGTCATCAGGGAGCAGTCCATAGGTAACCACTACCAGGGCTGCTCCTAATATATATCAAGTCATCACATGTAGAGTAAGGAATGGACAACAATGCTGGAACAATACCGGACGGTGCGTACCCCCGGCTCGCTGGAGGTCGTAATCCGTAAATCACGCTTCATCGGGCATGTTATGCCGGTGGAGAACGAGGAAGAAGCTGTGCAATTTATCGATTCGATCAAGAAGCAGCACTGGAATGCTACGCATAACTGCTCTGCTTATATGATCGGGGAGAGGGATGAGATCCAGAGACAGTCGGATGACGGGGAACCGAGTGGAACGGCCGGGAAACCGATTTTGGAAGTAATCCGCAGCCAACAGGTGAAGAATGTCGCTATTGTAGTTACCCGTTATTTCGGAGGCATTATGCTGGGTGCAGGCGGGCTGATCCGGGCCTATACCGATGGCGCTGTACTGGCGCTTGAGGCCGGAGAGGTCATTACACGTGTGCTGAGACGGGAGGTATTCGTGGAAATCGAGTACACTTGGCTGGGCAAGGTGGAGAATGCACTGCGGAGCCGGAATATCCAGACCGGAGAAACTTTGTTTACGGATAAAGTTACACTGCTGTGTCTTCCGCGCAATGATGAAGGTGACGCATTTATCGCATGGATAACCGATCTTACGGAGGGGCAATCCCTCGTTACGGAAGGGCGGCGGCTTTACTACAGCGAAGGGGAATAGATTATGGCAAGAAGAGCAGTGGAACAGGAGTTGTCGAGAGAAAGAATTCTGGAGGCGGCGAGGCATCTTTTCATCACCAAAGGGTACCGTGCCATTTCGATGCGCAGCATTGGCCAGCACCTGGGTTACAGCCACGGCTCCCTGTATTACCATTTCAAAGAGAAGGCCGAACTTTTCTACGCCATTGTAGTTGAGGATTTCAATCATGTGGCTTCGCTGCTGAATGAGGCTATGACCACTCCGCCTGAAGAGGGAATGACCCGGGTGGAGCAGCTGATTATGGAGTTCATCCGGTTCGGGCTGGATCATCCGTATCAGTATGAGATCATGTTCATGATCCGCGACGAAGAGCTGCTGGCGTATTGCCGGGCAGAGCAGGGCCGGTGTTTCGAGTTATTCGCAAGTATTGTCCGCCGTCATATGAAGGAAGAGGGATATGTATCGGAGGACTGGCAGAAGGTGCCGCTGACCTTATTCTTATCTGCTCACGGATTCATTTCGTATTATATTCAGGATAAAGTGTTGTTCGAAGATGTGAAGCAAGCTGCCCTGACACATGTCAAGGTATTAAGCCGCAGTTTATAATAAGCTGTTTTTTTTAACAGCTCGTACTTTAGAGCGTTGCATTGGTATAACTTTGCATGGTGAAAGTGTTTCAGGAACTATAAATTGTATAGAGAGCAGCTTCGCGGTTCATGCGTTGCTGCTCTTCTACAAGGGCAGGCAGTGCTAGCCTTCCATAATTTTGAGGTGACACTGGCGTTGCCTTGGACCGTCGAACTCGCAAAAATAGATGCCCTGCCAGCGGCCCAGCAGCACAGCCCCTTCATGAATTATAAGAGTCTGCGAAGGACCGGCCGTAATGGACTTCAGGTGGGAAGCCGTATTGCCCTCCGCATGGCGGTATTTGGGATGCTCCCAAGGATAGACCTCATCCAGACGCATCAACACATCACGCTTCACATCAGGATCGGCGTTCTCATTAATCGCAATCCCTGCGGTGGTGTGCGGGCAATAGACAATCAGCAGTCCGTTAAGTACCCCGCTATTCTTCACATAAGCCTGAACCTCGCGGGTAATATCCCGCATTTCATCCCGTTTGCTGGTGGTGATCTCCATAGTATGCAGCATCATGAACAGCCCCTCTCTGATTTGAATGCAACAAGTGCTACTTATACTTTAACCCAAAAACTAACAAAGTAATTGACGGCAGCAAGCGGTATTTGGTAAAGTAGGGATAACTTTAAACCAAGTATATTAATAGGAATAATCAAACCTTAAAGTCGAGTATACCGACCGGTTATCCGGAGGTGGGAGGTTGACCATTGAATTCGCTGATCAGGCACAAGGGCTGGACCTGGGGATTTAGATCAACGGTTGTACTGTATTTTGTCATACTGATTGTGCTGCCGATCCTTGGGGTCTATTACAATTCATTCTCATCCGGGCTCGGAAGCTTCACTGAAAGTGTAAGCGATCCAATTGCCTGGAAGTCGGTCCTGTTAACACTCAAGCTGGCGGTCATTGCGGCTCTTACGAATGTGCTGCTGGGCACGATGATCGCCTGGGTCCTTATCCGTTATAAGTTCCGGGGCAGGGCGCTGCTGAACAGCCTTGTCGATCTCCCGTTTGCTCTGCCTACTGCGGTTGGCGGACTGATGATTCTGCTGCTGCTGGGTCCGGGAAGCCTGATCGGGGGCCTTGCGGAATCCCTGGGCTTCACGATTGTTTTCCACCAGCCTGCCATTGTAATTGCCATGGTATTCGTCACATTCCCCTTTGTCATCCGGGCAGTACAGCCGCTGCTGGAGGAGCTGGATGCTTCGGAAGAAGAGGCAGCCTATACGATGGGAGCAAAGCCAAGCCGGGTCTTCTTTCAGATCATTCTTCCGTCAATGGCACCTGGCATGATCGGCGGCGGGATGCTGGCCTTCTCGCGGGCGCTCGCTGAATTCGGTGCGGTTGTCCTCGTGGCAGGCAATATTCCGGGGCGCACGCTGGTGTCTTCTGTTTATATTTTCGGAGAGGTCGAAAGTGATAATCCGGCGGGAGCCGCCGCGGTGTCGATCATTCTGTTGACCTTATCCTTCCTGATTCTCTGGCTGATCAGCCTTATGCAGATGCGGGGGAGAAGATCATGAGAAGATTGTGGATTGGACTGACCTATCTCGTGTTCTTTATTCTAATCGCAGCTCCGCTTGGCAGGATGACAATGGGGGCCTTCAGCGAAGGCTGGAGCGGCTTCTGGAACGCCCTGACCCGGCCCGAGGCGCTGCATGCGCTGCTGATGACCGGATACGTTGTGGGGGTAGTGACGCTGCTGAATACGCTGTTTGGCATTATGACGGCCCTGTATCTGGTGCGGGCGAACTGGCTGGGGCGGCGTCTCAAAAGCCTGCTGAACAGCATTGTGGATCTGCCTTATGCGGTATCGCCGGTTATCGGCGGGCTGATGATCGTTCTGCTGCTCGGGCCGGACAGTGCGCTGGGTGCGTTGTTTGAGCAAATCGGAGTGAAGATTGTGTATGCTTTTCCGGGAATGGTGATTGCTACGCTGTTCGTGACATTCCCGCTGATGGTGCGCGAGGTGATGCCGGTGCTGCAAGAGATCGGCTCCCAGCAGGAAGAGGCTGCGTCTACACTTGGCGCCTATGGCTGGACGACCTTCTGGAAGGTGACCTGGCCGTCTATCCGCTGGGCGGTTATCTATGGAGTGATTCTGACGGTGGCCCGCTCGCTGGGAGAGTTCGGTGCGGTGCTTGTCGTCTCAGGTAATATTATGAACCGGACCCAGACGGCTACCACACTGGTCTATCAGGATGTCGAGAATTTCAATGTTACGGCTGCGGGCGGGATAGCACTGGTGCTGGCCGCATTCTCCGCAGGACTGCTGCTGCTTATGGAATGGAGCAAGAGAAGAAAGGGAGGGCACTAATTATGCATGTAGAGGTCCGGGGACTCGATAAGCATTTTGGCGATTTTCATGCGGTGAAGGATGTCCATTTCGGCATTACCAAAGGCCATCTGATCGGGCTGCTCGGCCCAAGCGGCGGCGGCAAAACCTCGATCCTGCGGATGCTTGCAGGACTTGAGACGCCGGACAGCGGCGAGATTATTTTCCACGGCCGGGCGGTGAACCATCTTCCGCCGCAGGAGCGTGAGATCGGCTTTGTCTTCCAGAATTATGCGCTGTTCAAGCATATGACGGTGTTCGAGAATATCGCCTTTGGCCTGAAAGTCAAGAAAGCCAGTAAGTCTGTCATCCGTGACCGTGTCACCGAGCTGGTGGAACTGACTGGACTGAAGGGCTTCGAGAACCGGTATCCGCATCAGCTGTCCGGGGGGCAGCGCCAGCGGGTGGCTTTTGCCCGGGCGCTGGCCCCTGAGCCGCAGCTGCTGCTGCTGGATGAGCCGTTCGCCGCGATTGATGCGAAGATCCGCCAGGAGCTGCGTTCCTGGCTGCGGGAGCTGATCGAACGTGTCGGGATCACCTCCATCTTCGTTACCCACGATCAGGATGAGGCGATTGAAGTGGCGGATGAGATTATGATCATTAATCAGGGGCGGCTGGAGCAGAAGGGTACGCCTTGGGATATCTATAAAGAGCCGAAGACACCGTTTGTGGCCACCTTCATCGGGGAATCTACGCTGATCGAGAGTGCCTCCGAGCTGAAGGGCTTCGAGGGCGCAGGCGACGGTAAGCCGACCAAGGCGCTGATCCGTCCCGAGTACATTGAGGTAGGCTACCTGCATGAATTCAAAATGGCTTCGGCCACGGAGCAGGGTACGGTCAAGCATCTGCATTTTCGCGGAAGTGAATGGCTCGTGGAGGTTGAGGTAAAGGGACATAAGCTGGTCACCTACCGCTCCCTGGAGAAAGAAACGCTGACTCCGGGCCAGGAGATATCCGTGCTGGTACACCGCGCTTACCTGTTCAATGAGGAGCGGAGCTGGATTCAGGAGAATGGACTGAAGAAAGATCCGATGCCTGTATTTATCTAAAAAATAAATGATGTGGGATGTGTCGCCGGTATGAGGCTTATCAGAAGGAGCAGACAACTGCACGGATGGCTGACGGTCTTACTGCTGGCGGTGTTCGCCCTGACCGCTGCCGGCTGCGGGAATGAGCAGCAGGCTGCGGGAGAGGCAGGTGCGCCTCCGCAGGGAGATCTGACGCTTGTGGTGGGTGCCTATAGCGTGGTGAAGGATGCCATGGGCGAGATTCTCCCCGGGTTCGCGGAGAAGTGGAAGGCGGATACCGGTCAATCGATCGTATTCCAGCAGTCCTATGAGGCTTCCGGTACCCAGGCGCGGGCGATTGCCGGCGGTTTCGAGGCGGATGTCACGCTGCTTGCCATGGAAGGCGATGTCGGGAAGCTGGTCAAGGCCGGTCTGGTGGAGAAGGACTGGAAGCAGCGCGGCGGTGAGGCGGGCATGGTGACGCGGTCGGTTGTGGCTCTGGGAACGCGGGAGGGCAATCCGAAGGGGATTCATGATTTTGCCGATCTGGCGAAGCCGGGGGTGAAGGTGCTCTACCCTAATCCGAAGACCTCCGGCGGTGCCCAGTGGGACATCAACGCAATCTACGGGGCTGGCTTGAAGCGTTCGGAGGAGCAGGAGGGGGCGAAGGACCCTGCGGCGGCCAAGGCTTTTCTGGAGAGCATACACCGAAACGTCGAATCTCTGGATAAAAGCGGGCGGGCCTCGATGGCTGCCTTCGAGTACGGGGTGGGCGATGTAATCGTCACTTATGAGAATGAGCTGCTGGCGCGGATTGCCGAGGGTGTGAAGTATGAGGTGGTCATCCCGAAGAATACGATCCTGATCGAGAATCCTGCGGCCGTGGTGGATAAGTATGCGGATAAGCATGGTACCCGTGCAGCCGCAGAAGCGCTGGTCGATTATCTGACAACGCCTGAGGCACAGGAGATATTCGCCAAGTTCGGCTTCCGTCCCGTGAACCAGCAAGTCTACGCGGCACATGAGAGCCAGTATCCGGTTCCTGCCGGACTGTTCGACATCAGCTATCTTGGCGGCTGGGAGGAAGTCCGCACCACGTTATACTCCAAGCGGGGCATATGGTATCAGGTGCTGGCCGGGATCTAGACTGGCTAGGCTGATAGATGGAGCAGAGTGCGATTAGCAGACATGTGCTTAGGTGCAGTGCGAGGGATAATGAGAGCTGTTCTCCGGCCGGATGAGGCTGAAGGACAGCTCTTTGCCGTTCTTATGGGCCAGTGTGCAAAGGACCGGCTCCTGTTCTATAATAAACTGACAGATATTCGAGAAAAAGACGATGAGGTGGGCGGGCATATGGATACATTAGTGTTCCTCGGAACAGGGGATGCCATGGGCGTACCCCGGGTCTACTGTGATTGTGAGACCTGCACGGAAGCGAGAATCACCGGGCGCAACAACCGCCTGCGTTCTTCTGTGCTTATAGATAACGGCAGCGGCTTCCTGGCGATCGACTGCGGACCGGACTGGCGGCGGCAGATGGAGCTGCAGGGACACCGTACCATGAAGCGTCTGCTCGTGACACATGCGCATTTCGATCATATCGGCGGGCTGCCGGAGTGGGCCGACAGCTGCCGCTGGATGGGCTTCCGGGGCGAGCTGTACGCTCCGGCAGAGGTTATTCCTGTCATTCAGCGGCAATACCCGTGGCTCACCGGACATATCGACATGATTCCTTGCGATGACGGCATCACATTGGACGGCTGGCAGATTTCGACTTGGCGGGTCAACCATGGCAAGAATGGTTATTCCTACGCCTACCGGCTGGAGAAGGAGGACTATGTCTGGGTGTACTGCCCGGACTCGATCTCTCTGACCACGGAGGAAACCAGGCGTATGCATGGAGCGGACCTGCTGGTGCTGGGAACCAGCTTTTATTACGAGGCAGCTGAATTGTCCACCCGCTCTGTGTATGATATGACCGAAGCCGCCGACCTGCTGGAGACCGTTCAGCCGCGCCATGCGGTCTACACACATATGTCGCATGACATCAATCTGGACAAGGATTATATTCTGCCTGAGAAGGTTACGCTTGCTGTGACGGGGATGAGGCTTCCGCTGTACCGGGAGGAGTTCTAAGCAGCATAGTAGTGCGGGAGTTGTGTGATGTCACTTAGGATGTGTGCAATTTGAATTAGTGAGTTGGAGTGCCGAGAGGAGCTGGTTGTGATGATCAAAGGTTTCGGAGGTATCTTCTGGAGGACCGGAAATCTTGAAGCGGTGAAGAAATGGTACAGTGAGGCACTGAAGCTTGAAATCGACAGTTGGAACGGGACTGTAATCAGACCCGGGTCAGGCAATGAGACGGTCTTGTCCTTCTTCAGTGAGCATGATCCTTATTTCCCGGCAGAGCAACAGGTGATGTTGAATTTCCAGGTTCATGATCTGGACGAGGTTATCAAGCATCTGGAGCAGATAGGCGTACCGCTTGCCAAGAACAAAGAGAGTAGCGAATTCGGACAATTTGTTTGGATTACAGACCCTGACGGGCGGCTGGTTGAGCTTTGGGAGAAATAAAGCCGAAATACGCTCCTCATAGAGCAGACAGGTTTGATTACTGCTGCTGTATGGGGAGTTTTTATTATGCTTTTCAGCCCCAAGACCGACATGGGAATCAGCCCCCCGCCGCTGGGTCCCTTACCTGGGGTCTAGTAAACTAGAGACATCGGAGCCGCAGAGAGTGGGCCCACCACGAGCCCCTCTTCCAGTTTTATGTATATGATGTGTTTATTTCTTTATTTTCAAAAAGAGAAGGAGGCACTATACTATAACGATGTTCCATAATCCAATCAATCGATCATCGTGGAGGTTTATGAATATGAGTAATGATTTCATTCCGATTATGCTAGATATTCCAGAGAGCTTTGAGACAGAGCGGCTGCTTGTCCGTGCTTTGCGGCCTGGAGACGGTAAGGAAATGAATGAAGCCATCCGGGAGAGTCTGGATGAGCTGAAGCCGTGGATGCCCTTTGCCCAGAGTATGCCGGCTGTGGAGGAAACGGAGCAATACGTCCGTGAATCGCAAGTAGCCTATCTGAAACGCACCACTTTGAATATGGAGGTTTTCCGTAAGGAGGACGGCAGATTCGTGGGCAATATAGGTCTGCATCATGTGGATTGGGATTGCCGCCAATTCGAAATAGGGTACTGGATCAGAAGCTCTTGCTCGGGCAAGGGATACATGACGGAAGCGGTGAACGGAATTACAGATTTTGCAATCAGAGAACTTGGAGCAAGCCGGATTGAAATCCGGTGCAGTGCCCTTAACGGGAGAAGCGCGGCTGTCGCGGAGCGTGCCGGATTTACACTGGATGGTATTTTGCGCAAAAGCACCCGTGAGTCGGACGGGGAGCTCCATGACAGCAAGGTATATGCCAAGGTGCGGGGTGCTGAATTCTAAAGAGGAGCTGATGATGTGAAGAAGAAAGGCGCTTTTACCAGATTAAGTACATACATGCTTAGGCATAAGCTAATTTATGCTGTATTGCTCTTGGTGACGTTGTTCAGTATTGTGCTCGATCTTACGATGGCCTGGTTCCTGGCCCGGATTACGGATGCGGCGGTCCGGCTGGATGTGGAGGCGTTCAAGGGGCTTACCTGGTTCGGGATTCTTTTCTTGCTGGTTACGGGATTGAATACCTTCGTCAGTGCGTATCTCAAGACCAATGTATCGGCCAAAATCAGAAATGAGCTGCGCCAGGATATGATGGGACATACGCTGGCCTTGCCGCAGTCTTATTTCGACCGCAATCATTCGGGTGATTTGTTGTCCCGGTTCACGAATGACAATCAGTCGGTGGGGGAAGCCTGCGGGCAGGTGATGCTGGATCTGCTGCGCAACCCGCTGCTGGCGGTAGCCTCCTTCGGTTATCTGCTCTATATTAACTGGCTGCTGGCGCTGATCTGCCTGTCCATCGGGCCGCTGCTGTTCCTGACCGGTAAAATCTTCGGCAATGCGATGCGCATCAACAGTGTGCGGGTGCAGGAAAGTATGAGCCGGACGACGGCTTTTCTGAACGATATTCTGGGCAGCAGTATGGTGTTCAAGGCCTTCTCCATGGAGCGCAGGCTGCAGAAGCAATATGTGGGCTACAGTGAGGATATTGCCTCAGGGGAGAAAAAGAAAGCAAGAATCGAAGGCGCAACCGGAGCGATCTCCTCCTTGCTGGGGAATCTGACCTTCCTGCTGGCGCTGGTGATTGCCGGGTGGTTCGTGGCGAATGGAAGACTTGAGGTCGGGGCGATGATCGCCTTCATTCAGCTGATGAACTATCTGGTGGGTCCGTTCTCGTCCCTGCCGGGCCTGGTCGCTTCCATGCAGCAGTCGCTGGGTGCAGCGGAGCGGATCTTCGAGGTGATGGATGCGCCTGCGGAGGTTGAGGTGCTGCCAGAAGTCCGGGCGGAGCTGCCGGGATTCGGGGAGCTTCGGCTTGCAGAGGTATCATTTAGCTATCCGGGAAGTGAGAAGCAGAGCCTGAACAAGGTCAGTCTGGAGCTAAGATGCGGACAACAAATGGCCGTAGTAGGTCCGAGCGGCGGCGGGAAATCTACTCTGTTCAAGCTGCTGCTTGGTTTCTATCAGACAGATGCGGGTGAGGCTGCGATCAACGGCCGTCCGATCAGCGGAATACCGCTTGCAGAGCTGCGGAGCTACTTCGCCTATGTACCTCAGGAGTCGGGCCTGTATTCCGGGAGTATCCGGGACAATATCGAGAGCGGCAAGCCTGGTGCGTCAGATGAAGAGATTGTTGAGGCGCTGCGGCAGGCGAATGCGTATGAGTTCGTGATGGAGCTGCCGGAAGGCATACACACGGATATCGGTGAGCATGGCTCCCGGTTGTCCGGCGGCCAGAGACAGCGGCTGTCCATTGCCAGAGCGATGCTCAAAAATGCGCCGATTCTGCTGCTGGATGAAGCTACGGCTGCTCTCGACAATGAGTCGGAGCGAATGGTCCAGCAGGCGATCCGTAAGCTCATGAACGATAAGACAACGCTTGTGATCGCCCACCGGCTCTCAACGATCCAGAATGCCGATGTCATACTGGTGATGGAGAACGGGGAGATTGTAGAGCTGGGCGGACATGAGGAGCTGCTTGCGGCTGAGGGGCGGTACTCGGATCTGTATCATTCACAGCTGGAGCAGGAGGCGGAAGAGGAATTGTTAACCCCTATAGTCTAGCCTGCTAAAAACTGTCCATGGCCTGGATCACCTGTCCCAGCGCCTGGAGTCTTCTTTCAAGAAGCGTCCGCTGCGGGCTGCCGGCCTTTGACTTGGCATAACTGGATTCTACGGATGGGGTTAACCCGAGCAGAACATGGCGGGCTTCTGCCAGCTCGGCAGGGGTATAAGAGAGCGGCTTCTGATTCCAGACGTTGTCCAGAACAGCTAACCCGATCTGCATGGCATTCAAGCGTTTCTGGACCAGAGTCGTATTGGAGCCGCTGCTTGTCATCTGGGTTAGGGCGCTCTCAAGCTTACGGATGGTCGATTGCATCGAGGCTATGGATTGCAGTTGTTCCTCATTTGATATCTCTTCCATGAAGGATCTTCCTCTCTATATTAGGATAAAAGGGTGGCGCACCGCAGTTCGTACCATGAACCTGCGGGGTACCACCCTTTTGGGTGTTATACTCCGCTGTTATTACAGCAGCTTATGCTTCTTGGACTGTGTTAAGAATGAACTTATCAATGGCGTATTTCACGCCGTCCTCATTGTTGCTGAGTGTAATGAAATCAGCGATTTCCTTAAGCGCAGGAATGGCATTCGCCATCGCCACACCGAGCCCCGCAGCTTCAAGCATCTCATGATCATTCCAGGAATCGCCGACAGCCATCGTTTCGGACAGCTCGCAGCCAAAGTGTGCTGCCAGGAATTCCAGGGCCAGGCCTTTGGTGCCTTCATGATGCATGATCTCCAGGAAATGCGGCTTGGACTTCGTGATATGAACCGAATCGCCGAGCAGGCTGCGCAGGATCGGAGACAGCTCATCGAGGAAATCGGGATCATCGATAATGAGCATTTTTGGTGTTTTTTGCGGAACCAGCTTGGCTTCCCAGTCCGGCTCAATGTAGTACTGCGTTCCGTTCAGAGTGGAATAGTCAATCAGCTTCTGGTTCTCTTCGCGGGCGTACAGCTTGTCGTCAATATAAGTCTGCAGGTGCAGGTCATGCTCTACACAATACTGGAAAAGCTTGCGCACCGCGTCCTGCGGCACATAACGCTCATACAGGACCTCTTCATCAAGCAGGTTCTTTACCAGCGCCCCCTGATAGGTGATGATCGGCACATTCAGTCCGGTCTGGCGGGCAATCGCCTGGGCGGAAGCATAAGCGCGGCCGGTAGCAAGGGTAACCACAACGCCTGCGGCTACAGCCTGCTCCAGCGCGGTCTGGGTGGCCGGGGTCACTTCCTTGTCGTCGTTAATCAAGGTATCGTCAATATCAATGGCAATCAATTTGTACATTTGGGTTCTCTCCTAAGTATGGTTTGTAGTCCGGCTATCCGCTATCACTTCTATAGGAATAGGAACGGAAGCACGGCTCTCTGTCTGTAGCAAATCTGGTAAAAGGGTTCGCGGATTCCGGTTCAGCCCTCCGCCTGGGTCCCGGACGGTGCGGGGCTGAGCTCTGCCAGCAGCATGGCGGCCAGAATGCAGCCGCAGCCGAGCAGCGCAGATGCGCCGAGCGTCTCTCCGCCGAAGAGCAGGCCGGTGACGGCCGCGAACACCGGCTCCATGGCATAGATGATCGCCACCCGGGACGGGGTGGTGTATTTCTGGCAGGCCGTCTGAATCCAGAAGGCGAAGGCACTGGTTGGCCCGATGGAGATCAGCATCGCAGAGAGCACCTCCGGCTGGCGGAGCAGCTCTCCGCTGTGCAGCAGCGGGCCGCTTCCATCCACGAGCAGGGAGGCAGCGATGCTGAGCAGGCCTACGAAGCCGAGCTGAAGCGCCGCCAGCGGCAGGGCCGGATAACGCGGTGCGTATCTGCCGGTATACGCGATTTGTAGCGCAAAAGCCACGGCGCAGAGCAGAATCAGGCCATCGCCCTTATTGAGGGAGAAGGCAGAGCCGGTAAAAGTCAGCAGATACAAGCCGCCTGCTGCAAGCCCGGCGCTCAGCCAGGTATATCTGGAGATGGCCGTCTTGAGCAGCGCCAGAGACAGGAACGGCACCAGCACCACCGACAGACCGGTAATAAATCCTGTGTTAGAAGTGGTGGTGTACAGCAGCCCCATGGTCTGGAAGCCGTAGCCGAGGAACAGGAAGAGGCCCAGCAGCAGGGCATGCACCACCATGCGCAAGCTCAGCTTACGCCATTCCTGGCGGTAAAAGACAGCGGTAATCAAGGCCAGCAGCACAGCGGCACCTGTAAACCGGATGCTGTTAAAGGCAAGCGGCGGCAGCACCCGCACGGCGGACTGCACGATCAGAAACGTGCATCCCCACATCATCGCCACCAGGAGGAGACTTAAGTCGGCGATTCGGGAGCGATTCACAGTGTGTCATCCTTTCAGGGCCAGTTGAGTTGTCCAAATTGTATCCTAAAACAGGGGGCAGGACAAGCCGAAACTGTATGGCTTCCTTGACCCCGCGGGCCTGAAGAGCCTCTAAACTACATATAAGCTGGACAAAAAAGGAAAGCCTTGGTATACTTCGGTAACCGCACACCTGTTCTTATTTCGGGACATCCAGAAGCATTTATACTTTCATCTAAGGAGCGGATTCACCATGATGGGCAAATCCCATTTAGTTATCAGCACCGGGGTTACCCTGTCCGCCATGAGCTTGCTAGGGCATGCCGTTACCCTTCCGGCTGTTGCCGTCGCCGTGGTCAGCTCACTGCTGCCCGATATCGACGAGCCGAATTCCATGCTGGTACGCAAGGCCGTGCCGGAGTTTTTGCTGCGTATTCTGCAGGTAGCGCTGATCGGAGCGGGCATTTATCTTTATTTTGCCGGGATAGCGGAGCCGCCCTGGAATATCGCACTGGCGCTGCTGGTCGGCAGCGTATCCTTCCTGCCCAGCCGCAGGCTGCGGCATCTGGTGATGCTGCTGATTGCGCTGGCCTTGTTTGCTTTTGCCGATGCCTATGATCCATGGAACTATATCGCCGCCTGTGTGCTGGTCGTAGCTTCCATAGTTCCACACCGGGGAATCACACATACGCTGTATGCCGTGGCCGGATGGGGCGCGCTGCTGTACTTCGTCTCCCTTGACATGAATGACGGCGGCAGTCTGTGGATTGCCGGGAGCCTGTCCTACGGACTGCATCTCCTTGCCGACTCCCTGACCCAGCGCGGGATCACCCCGTTGCCTCCGATCCCCTTCAAGCTGCGGCTGAAGCTGATGAGCACCGGCACCAAAAAGGGCAACGCGGTGGAGAAAGTATGCGTGATGCTTACGCTGGCGCTCGTTGTGTATGTGTTCGTGCTTGTATAGCGGCGAATCCGGCAAGGATACGAAGACAAAGAACCCCACTAGCTCTGCGCAGGACGCGGCAGGTTAGCGGGGTTCTTTTACATGCAGCTGCTATTCCTCAAGAAACACAAGTCCGATGAAGTCCTCCGGTTCAATGCGGCCGAAGTAATGCTTCAGATCGAGATCAGCCAGCGCCTGGCGGACCTCTGCCTCCTCATAACGCTTGCCGCGCAGCGCGTTCTCCACATCAGCTACATCGCCGACGCCGAAGAAGTCGCCGTAGATTTTGATCTCCCGGATGACCGAATCTTCAATGTCCATGCGGATATCCACGAGCCCGGCCGGGAATTTGCGGGTGTGCTTCACGTTGCTCTTAGGCGAGAGACCGTAGTTCCAGTCCCAATTCTGGTAATGCTCCTTGGAAATTTCATTGATCCGCACCCAGTCGTCCATTGTCAGCTTGTACTGCGGCACCTCAGCGGCCTCCATACCGAAGATCGAACGCAACAGCCCCTCGCGGAATTGTTCAATCGTCATGTCAGGATTGCCCAGCAGCTCCTTGATATTGGCGACCCGGCTGCGCACGGACTTGGTGCTCTTCGACTTGAACTTCTCGGGATTCACGTTCAGGGAAGCCTGGACATCATCCAGATTCAGATCGAACATCAGGGTGCCATGGCTGAACATACGTCCGCGTGTGGAGAACTGGGCGTTGCCGGAGATTTTCTGCTCCCCGACCTGTAGATCATTGCGTCCGCTCAGCTCCGCGTTCACGCCCATAGACTGCAGATAGTCGATGACCGGCTGGGTGAATTTCAGGAAGTTATGGAAGGACTGGCCGTCATCCTTGGTAATGAAGCTGAAGTTGAGGTTACCGAGATCATGATACACCGCACCGCCGCCGGACAAACGCCGCACGACCTGGATGTTATGCTCCTTCACATATTCCTGGTTAATCTCCTCGATCGTATTCTGATGCTTGCCGATAATGATCGACGGGCTGTTGATATAGAAGAGCAGGTAGCTCTCGTCCATCGGGAGGTTTTTGAGCGCAAATTCCTCAATGGCCAGATTGATCGATGCGTCTGTGATGCCGGTATTATCAATAAAAAGCATTCGTGATTCCTCCGTTAACCATAGTAAACTGCTGTACTTATTCTAAACTAAAAGAGAGATTTCTACAAAACGGAACGGGAATGGCGGGTAGAGGCAGGGAAATGGGTGATATAGCATTGACGGATTTCCGGCAATTGGCCAATAATTGGGAGAATGGTGATAGAACTACGGATAGTGAAGTGGAAACATGGACACGGAGGATATTATGATGGAGAGATATGGACACGGGGGATATAGGATGGCGAAATATAAACATGGGGGATATACATATGCTTGAAAAATATGGACATGGCGGTGATCTGCTGACCGCAGCTGAATTATACGGCGATAGCAGCGGCGGGTTTTTGGATTTCAGCGCGAATATTAACCCGCTGGGGCCGCCGCCCGGTGTGCTGGCGCTGCTGCGGGATGCGGTCTCCGCTATCACAGCGTACCCCGATCCGGGCCACCGCAGGCTGAAGGCGCTGCTGGCGGAGGAGCTGGGTCTCGGCACGGAGTGGATTACCGTGGCGAACGGGGCGGCAGAGTCGATGGCGCTGCTGCTGCTGGCGGTGGCTCCGCACCGGGTGGGCATCGTGGAGCCGTGCTTCTCCGAGTACCGCCAGCTCGCCGAGCAGTTCGGCGCGGAGGTATTGTCCGTTCAGGGGAGCAGCCGGACGGATTACCGGGCTGACGTGGACGGCATCTCCGGCCTGCTGGAGCAGGTCGATCTGCTGTTCCTCGGCCAGCCGAATAATCCGAACGGCGTCCAGTATCCGCTGGACGAGCTGCGGCAGTTCGCGCAGCAGGCGGAGGCCTGCGGGACGGTGCTGGCGGTGGATGAAGCGTTCATCGACTTCATCCCGGAGGCGGACCGGCAATCTCTGCTGCCGGAGCTGGGGGCTTATCGTCATACGGTGCTGGTGCGCTCGATGACGAAGTTTTTTGCCATTCCGGGGTTGCGGCTGGGCTTCACTGCCGCGCATCCGGCGCTTGCCGCGGCCATGACGGGCAAGCAGGTGACCTGGAGCGTGAACGGCCTGGCGCTGCTGGCCGGTGAAGCTTGCCTGCGCTGCGGCGACGGCTACGGGCAGGAGACGCGCGCGCTGATCGCAGCCGAGCGGCAGCGGCTGCGGGAGGGCTTGCTTGAGCTCGGCTGCGGCGTGCCGCCGGGCGAAGCGAACTTCCTGCTGCTGCGGCTGCCCGCTCCGTGGAGCGCGCAGGAGATGCAGCAGCGGCTGGGCGCGGGCGGCATCCTCGTCCGCAGCTGCGCGATGTATCCCGGCCTTGAAGCCGGGCATATCCGTGTCGCGGTCAAGGGCCGCGCAGACAATGACCGTCTGCTGCGGCAGATGGGGGAGCTGATCCGAGCGGGGATGTGAGACATCCGCAATCAGGAGATTTTGAGAGTCACTAAAGAAAGGAGTCGGTGATACGTGGATGAGATCGAGGTTAGTTTGCCTTTTAATTTTGAAGACGGAGTGAAGACGTACCAGAGCAAGGTGTGGCCGGGGCTGGCGCTTGAATGGCGGGAGGGCCATCTGCTGCTGGAATTTCCGGCTGAAGCGGACAGTATATCAAGTGCGGTATATGGCGGAGGCGCGGGGCGTCTGAAGCGTGCGGTGAACCAATACGTCAGCCGGGACTACGAATGCAGCAATCCGGTGCAGGATCTGGAAAACAAGCTTCAGGAGTGGGGCTACCCGCTGGAAGGCTGCGCGGGCCTGATGACGGCAGTTCCGCTGGAGCACGCCGCCGTTGCTGAGGAGGATACCGGATCAGCGGGCATATTCTGCTGCGTAACAGCGGCTGCGGGCAACGCGGCCCGGGCGGGATCGCAGCGTAGTGTGCTGGCAGCCTACCGTCCAGGCACGATCAACATCATGCTTGGGATTGATGGCTGGTTGTCCCAGTCAGCCATGGTTAACGCTGTGATGACGGCTACCGAAGCAAAGGCTGCGGCATTGGCAGACCTCGGAATCAAGGATTCCGAGAATGCCCTCATTGCGACCGGTACCACTACGGATGCTATCGTGCTTGCGGTGAGCGGAAGCCGCCGCTATGCTGCGGAGCATGTGTATGCCGGGACGGCGACTGACCTCGGCGGAGCCATCGGCAGACTGGTGTACAGCGCGGTGACGGAGAGCCTGCGCTCAGTGGAAGCAGCGAAATCTGTGAGCAGAGCGCAGGCGGAAGAATCGCAGGCTACACAAGGAGTAGACGCGGAAGTGTCGCAGGCTGCGGGCGGGGGAGATGCGGAAGCATCACACGCTGTGCGAGAAATAGACGCGGAAGCGTTACGAGCTGTGCACGGGGTACACGCGGAAGAATCGCAGGCTGCGCAGGGCGTTGACGCGGAAGCGTCAGAGGCACCACGATCTGATCTGCCCCGTGTCACTCAGAGCGGCGGCCGGGAATGACGAACACGGACTGTTATACAGAGCGGCGGGGTGATCCAAGGTGAAGCTTGCTATCATCCTGCTCTCTGCTTATATTGTGGACCGGATAGCCGGTGACCCGCGCAAGCTTCCCCATCCCGTTATTTATATGGGGAAGGCGATAAGTGCCCTGGAGCGGGGGATTCGCCGCTTCGCTGCAACGCCCAATGCTCTGAAGCGGGCGGGAATTCTTCTTCCTCTGCTGGTAGCAGGCGGCGCATGGGCGCTGACAGCGCTGGTTGTCATGCTGCTCTACCGGCTATCGCCCTGGCTGGCCGGAGCAGCCGAAGTGTGGCTGATCTCCACCACCATTGCCTCCAAAGGGCTGAAGGATGCGGGCATGGCAGTTTACGCCGAGCTGCGCTCGGGGGATCTGCCCGCTGCCCGCCGGGCGCTCGGGATGATTGTCGGCCGCGATACAGGCCATTTGGATAGCCCGGAAATTGTGCGCGGTACGGTAGAGACGGTCGCGGAGAATATCGTCGATGCGATCATCTCGCCGCTGTTCTTCGCCCTGCTGGGCGGCGCACCGCTGGCTATGGCTTATCGTGCAGTGAACACGCTGGATTCCATGGTCGGCTACAAGAATGATAAATACCGCGATCTCGGCTGGGCATCGGCCCGCCTGGACGATGTCGCCAACTACATACCGGCGCGGATGACCGCGCTGCTCTTGACCTTATGTGCGGCGCTTCTGCGGCTGGACTGGCGCAGATGCTGGCACACGGTTCGCCGGGATGCCCGTCTTCATCCCAGCCCGAACAGCGGCTATCCGGAATCGGCAGTGGCCGGAGCCC
This sequence comes from Paenibacillus sp. FSL H7-0756, assembly GCF_038006765.1. NCBI lineage: Bacteria > Bacillati > Bacillota > Bacilli > Caryophanales > Paenibacillaceae > Paenibacillus > Paenibacillus sp. FSL H7-0756. The sequence goes on from NZ_JBBOVT010000003.1 coordinate 769,682, forward strand.
TCGGCATCCGGCTCGGCGGGGAGAATGTATACCATGGCGTCACCTCCTTCCGCGCTTACATGGGTGATCCGCTGCGGACGATGGAGCCGGAGGATATTATTGTGACCTCGCGGATGATGATGTGGTCATCCGCAATATTTGTCTGCATCTGTGCAGCCGTTGCCCTGCTATGGCACGGGATTGGGGGCTAAAGCCGAATGGGGAAAGCTCAGAAAGCTCGAAAAACTCAGGAAGCTCGAAAAACTCAGGAAGCTAAGAACATCCAGGAAACCTGGGGAGATCAGGCAGCTCCAAAGTTGCAAGACATGCCATCATCACTCATCCAATCTGCGCAGCCGGAACTGGAGCTGGTTTTAGTCCGACATGGCTATACCCAGTGGAATAAGGAACACCGTTATCTGGGCAGCACTGATTTGCCGCTTGTGCCGGGGGAGGCAGAACGGCTTGAGAAGCTGGGGACACAGCCGCCGCTTGGCGGGGAGTTCAGCCATGTCTATTGCAGTGATCTGCGCAGATGCCGGGAGACTCTGGCGGCCTTGGTTCCGCGACTGATGCCGCAGGCAGTCTATGATTCCCGGCTACGGGAGATGGACTTCGGGGCATGGGAGGGGTACACGTATGACCAACTTAAGGATAATCCGCTGTACCGGAGCTGGATTGACAACCCTGGGTCCGCAACGCCTCCGCAAGGGGAGGCGTGGGCGCAATTCGCCGCCCGGGTTGAGCATTTCTGGACACAGCTTCAGCAGGAAGCAGAGGCTCCTGTAGTACCCCGTATATTACTGGTAACGCATGGCGGCGTTATCCGGCAGCTGCTGGCGCAGATCATCGAAGGTGTGACGTTTTATACCGCAGCAGCACCCGCTCCAGGTGAGGTTACGGTCCTGCGACTGCGGAGGGATGGAGGATGCTGGCACATGGCAGAGGGGAACTAACGGTGACTGATGGCGCAACTGCTAACGGGTGATGATCCGCTAATGAACACACTAATGCTAATGTTGCTGATTACCCTGACACTAACAAATACGCTAATGAACATGTTAACGCTATCTCTAACGCAAATGCTGATGGTTACACCCAATCGCTGACGCGTGATTGCACTTTGTACATCAGAATGATCTAAAAACGTATCCAAAACTCATTCTGCTGTATTTCCTGCAACAGAATTTCAGCAATTAGCCCGATAACAGCCAAAATCCAAATTTCTAATGCACATAATGCAGCAGAATACGAAAAAGGGCCAATATACGCTTATCTGATTGTACAAAATACAATAGAACCCTCAGGGAGCGCTCAATTAGTGCCCGGGCAATACCCGAGACTACCCGATAATCACAACCCGCCCGTATCCGTCCGTATCCGCCCGCATCAGGTATTCCCCATTACCGGCATGCTGAGAAGACGCATGTATAAGCAATATTAGCTCCACATTCCAGCCCCTCATCCCCCACAGAACCACGTCCGGCAGAAAATCCCGGGGCGGTGGTTCTTTTTTTACGGCAAAGTCTGTGCCATGATAGCTATGGAGGCGATCGCAGGATGTTTAAGGATTTCAAGCTCATTGCCGGGCGTCCGGTATCGATCCAGGTGAAGGATTACATGAAGCATCTCATCATCAAAAGCGCGCTCCAGGGCGGGCAGAAGCTGCCCTCCACACGTGAGCTGAGCACCTTGCTGAAGGTCAGCCGGAACTCGGTGATCTCGGCTTATGAAGGGCTGGAGGATGACGGCTTCGCCTACACCGTACAAGGCCAGGGCAGCTACGTCGCACAAGGCGCGGCAGCTCAGAACGGTGCGGAAGCCGCCCCATGGACGTTGGACTGGAAGGAACGGCTTAGCGGGCAGGCGCTGCTTGCAGAGGAGCTGGACATTATGAAGCGGGGGATACGCGCGGAGAAGGGCACGATTTCTTTTACCAGCATCGCCCCGGATGAGCGTCTCTTCGAGCTGGATCATGTCCGCAGAGCGTTCCTGGAGCGTATGTCCGTAGAGGGCAACGTTCTGCTGAATTATGGATATGCCAAAGGCTATAAGCCGTTAATAGACTATCTCAAGCAATATATGGAGCATAAAGGCGTGGATCTGCGCGGCAAGGATATGCTGATTACGAACGGGTTCACGGAAGGCTTCGACCTGGTGCTGTCGGCTCTCGGCAAGCGGCATGGCGCAGTGGTCTGCGAGAATCCGACGCATCATACGGCGATCAAGAATCTGAAGCTGCACGGCTTCGGAATTCACGGGGTCACGATGGAGCGGGACGGCATCCACCTCGGGGAGCTGAAGCAGGCGCTGGAGGCGCGGCCGTATGACTGTGCTTATCTGGTTCCCTCCTACCATAATCCCACCGGCATCGTCATGTCCCCCGAGAAAAGACAAGGGCTAATGAAGCTGATGCAGGACTACAACGTGCCGGTGATTGAGGACGGGTTCAATGAGGAGCTGCGCTATTCCGGCGCCCATGTGGCTCCGTTAATTGCGGCGGCGGGCGGCGGGAACGGCGTGGTGTATCTCGGCAGCTTTTCCAAAGTCCTGTTCCCCGGGCTGAGGGTGGGCTGGGTGCTGGCGGATCAGGAGCTGATCTATTATCTGGAGAGTGTGAAGCGGGCGCGGACCATTCATACCTCGACGCTCGACCAGTCCATTCTGTATCAATATCTGCTGGGCGGCAACCTGGAGAAATATCTCAAAAAAGCCCGGCTGGAGTATAAACGCAAATACGAGCTAACCCTGGCCTGCTGTAAGGAGCATATACCCTATGCCTCCTTGTCGGGTGATGGGGGGCTGCATCTGTTCGTAACGTTCGCGGAGGGCTTCAACACAAGGGAATTGCTGGCGGCTTGTCACGCGCGGGGAGTTATTTTTACGGCGGGAGACATCTTTTTCACAGACGGTGCAGGGCAGAACACGCTGCGGCTGGGCTTCTCCAGGGTAGCGGATGAGGATATCGTGAGGGGTATTGCAATCATCGGGAAGACAGCACGGCAAATCATGGGAGAATGAGGTGCGGATATGCTAAGAGTAGGTGTGATTATGGGCGGAATATCGTCCGAATATGAGGTGTCGCTGAAGACCGGCAGGGAGATGCTTAAGGCGCTTGATCCGGCAAAATACACAGGAATCCCGGTACACATTACCTCGCGTAAAGAGCTGCTGGAAGGGACGGCCGGACTGGACTTCGCTCTGCTCGCTCTGCATGGGGCCTATGGGGAAGATGGGACGGTGCAGGGAGCACTGGAGACGCTCGGAATTCCGTATTCCGGGAGCGGGGTGCTCGCAAGCAGCTTGTGTATGGATAAAGGGCTGGCCAAGACGATCATCCGCAGCAAAAGCCTCCCCACACCCGACTGGCTGTGCTGGGACAGCATGGATGACTATGCCCCGGAAGCCGTGGAACGGCTCGTCTATCCGGTGATGGTGAAGCCGAATTCCGGCGGGTCCAGCATCGGCATGACTAAGGTGAATCATCCGCAGGAGCTGCGGGTGGCGGTTGACAAAGCTTTTGCCAGTGCGGATGGAGGCGCGGTGCTGATTGAACACTACATCCAGGGACAGGAGATTACCTGCTCCATCCTGGGGGGAGAGATGCTGCCGGTCATCGGGATTCAATCGCTGGGTGCAGACTGGTTCGATTATGAGGCCAAATACGAGCAGGGCGGAGCAGAGGAGCGGATTATACGGCTGCCGGATGCGTTGCAGGAACAGGTGCGGACGGCGGCGTTAACCTGCTACCGGTCGCTCAAATGCGCAGTGTATGCACGGGTGGATATGCTGCTGAAGGATGGTATTCCTTATGTGCTGGAGGTGAATACATTGCCAGGAATGACGGCAACCAGCCTGTTACCCCAGAGTGCAGCGGCAGCCGGGATGGACTTCAGCAGCCTGCTGGAAGAGATCATTACCGGATCGCTGCGTGAGCGCGGGGGGCTGCAAGGCACATTTGACGAGGGAGCGCGGACGGCTGTGGAGTCAGGAATGGAGCCGAAGTGGCAAGTCAAGGTAACGCAGGAAGCCGCTTATTCCAATCATACCCATAATACCAATCATGTCCCCCAAGCGTCTCAAGCCCAGCCTGTAGAATCTGGAGGTGTCAAGCTATGAGCACTATGAGAAGGAATAAGGTTGACTTGCCTGAAAATAGAAGTAGCAGCCCTGTTCACAGCCAACTCATCAATCCGCGTTTACAGGAGATTCCGCCTTCGGGAATCCGGGCCTTTTTTGATCTGGCTGCGGGTAACAACGATATTATCTCGCTGGGAGTAGGCGAGCCGGACTTCGCAACACCCGAGCAGGTAAGAGCTGCTTGCATCCGTGCGCTCGACCGCGGGGAGACCGGGTACACCTCTAACAGCGGACTGCCGGAGCTGCGGGAAGAAATTTCCGGCTATTTGGAGGCGGGCTTCGGATTGCGTTATGATCCTGCGGATGAAATTCTGGTTACGGTGGGGAGCAGTGAAGCGTTGGATCTGGCACTGCGGGCTTTCATGGCTCCCGGGGATGAGATTCTGATTCCTTCTCCGGGTTATGTCGCCTACGCGCCTATTGCCCATCTGAACGGCGGGACACTGGCACCGGTGGAGACAACGGCGGAGGAAGGCTTCAAGCTTACAGCAGCAGCCTTGCGTCGAGCGATTACTTCACGTTCCAAGCTGCTGATGGTGAATTTTCCAAGCAATCCTACGGGAGCGGTTATGACTTACGAGGACTGGCTGCCGGTTGCTGAAGTGGTGAAGGAGCATGGCTTGATCGTTATTTCCGATGAGATCTATGCCGAGCTGACTTACGACAGCAAGCATGTGAGCATCGCTTCCCTGCCCGGGATGCAGGAGCGGACGGTGGTGATCAGCGGGTTCTCGAAGGCTTTTGCCATGACGGGCTGGCGGGTAGGCTATGCCTGCGGGAACCGCGAGCTGCTCTCGGCCATGCTGAAGATTCATCAATACACTGCCATGTGCGCACCGCTGCCGGGGCAGATTGCTGCGGTCGAAGCGCTGCGCAGTGCGCTCCCGGATATGGAGCGGATGAAAGCATGCTTCAAAGAACGCCGCTCGCTGATCGTGGAGGGCCTGCGGGCCGCCGGATTGTCCTGCCATATGCCGCAGGGGGCCTTCTATGCTTTCGCTTCGATCAGCCGCACCGGGCTCGGGTCAGAAGAGTTCGCCATGCGCCTGCTGCAGGAGGCAGGGGTTGCCGTGGTGCCGGGTCATGTGTTCGGAACTGGAGGGGAAGGATACATCCGCTGCTCCTACGCCGCTTCTACGGCGAAACTGACCGAAGCGCTGGAACGGCTGGAAGGCTTCATGAGAGTTAAAAATCTAATTGTAAGTTGATTTCATATCCCCTATAATCCTAACAGGAAGAAATAGGGAGATTGTAACAGCACTCCGGCCCGTCGCCGGATCAGGAAGCCCCCTTCTTCATATGGAGGGGGCTTTTGGGTTGCAGTAGGGGAAAGCTGGTACTGAAGGACGGAGGCCGGCTGGCAGAGACGCTGTTGGCTGTAAACTATGTAATTGTGGCAGGATGTAGGCTGGTGGGAGGAATAAGAGTGAGAAATCCCTTTGGTTGTGGTGGAAGTAAGCGGGTGAATGAGGTGAGAGGGAGAAAATCCTTTGATTCTACAGTGCTGTGAGGCACAAGTGCACCTGATTTCGGCGAAACGGGGCTAGGAGGTTAAATGAGGGGTATTAGTGCACCCGATTTCGGCGAAACGAGGCTTGACGGTCGAATGAGGGGCATTAGTGCACTTGATTCTGGCGGAATGGGGGTAAGCGGTTGAATGAGGAGCATTAGTGCACTTGATTTCGGTAAAATGAGGCTCGATGGTTAAATGAGGGGCATTAGTGCACCTGATTTTAGCTAACTTGACCTACCACACCTTGCACCATTCCGCCACCCCCGCACCTTGCAACTTTTACACAGTATGTTTATACAATGCACCAACTCTACAGCAGTATTTGACTAAATTTATCCTTCTAATACAGGCAGACTTAGACTCTTCTTTTGCTAATGAGCGGCATCGCCTGCAATACTTGCAAATTTAAGCTTCAATGAATGTTAAACAATTTCAACGTGATCTGATCAGCAGACACAGATGTATTCTTGCAACGGGAGTCCGCTTTCGCACTAACTAATAGGAGGCATTATTAATGATCTCAGCCATTCAAGACGTAACCGGACGGATTGCTCCGCCTGACGAAAAAGCTACACTCCGCGCGGTGCTCCGCCTGAACAGTCTGACCAAGCCGCCCGGAAGCCTCGGGCGGCTGGAGGCGCTGGCTGTACGGCTGGCCGGAATCTCCAAAGTAGAGCAGCCCTGCTACAGCAAACGAACGGTAGTGGTTATGGCCGCAGACCATGGGGTCTGCTGTGAAGGGGTCAGTGCTTTTCCGCAGGAGGTGACCATGCAGATGGCCTATAACTTCCTAAGTGGCGGGGCAGCTGTGAATGTTTTGGCCCGTCAAGGCGGTGCTGAGGTACAATTCGTGGATATCGGGATCAACGGCGACATCGACCACCCGCAGCTGATTAACCGCAAGGTCCGCCGGGGCACAGACAATATGGCAGCAGGTCCGGCGATGAGCCGGGAGGATGCGCTGCGCGCGATTCTGGCCGGAGTTCATGTGGCGCAGGAGGCGGTGAAGAACGGCACGGAGATTTTTATTACCGGGGAGATGGGCATCGGGAATACGACAGCCAGTGCGGCGGTCTTGTGTGCACTTGAAGGTATTCCGGCAGAGACGGCGGCAGGACGCGGGACAGGCATTAACGATGAGCGGCTCCAGCACAAAATCTCGGTAATTGAACGTGCCCTCCAGGTAAATAACCCCGACCCCGCTGATCCGGTTGATGTGCTCGCCAAGGTCGGGGGGCTTGAGATTGCCGGGCTGGCCGGGCTGATTCTCGGAGCGGCAGCCCTGCGGATTCCGGTCATTCTGGACGGCTTCATCTCGGGGGCGGCAGCCCTGATTGCCCGGGCACTGGCGCCGGAATCTACAGCTTATATGATCGCTTCCCATGTCTCTGGTGAGCAGGGGCATAAGCTGATGCTGGACCGCCTCGGTCTGGAAGCGCTGATTGATATGGGCCTGCGGCTGGGCGAAGGCACCGGGGGGGCGCTATGTCTTCATTTCATCGAAGCGGTCTGCCGGATTATGCGTGAGATGGCGACCTTCGAGAGTGCGGGCGTCTCCGGCTCGGAGAGCGTATGAGCATTCTGGTCACGGGCGGGGCACGCAGCGGTAAAAGCGGCTTCGCCGAGCGTCTGACTCGCAAGCTGGCTGACTCGCAGCGGGCGGTCTATGTGGCAACCGGACAGGCTTTTGATGCGGAGATGGAGGCGCGGATTGCATTGCACCGGCAACAGCGGCAGGCGGACGGCTTCCAGTGGGAGACGTTGGAGGAGCCGCTTAAGCTCGCAGCGCTGCTGGAGCAGCTCTCCGGCAGCGGCCAGACTGTGCTGGTGGACTGCCTGACGCTCTGGCTGTCGAATCAGCTGCTGGCTGTGGAGGAGAAGAGCGGCAGGAAGGAATTGGTAGAGGCTGCAATTGCGGAACTGGAGCAAACCGTCTCGGGCTTCGAGGGCACGCTGATTCTGGTTACGAATGAAGTGGGCGACGGCATTGTGCCGGAATATGCGCTGGGGCGGCTGTACCGTGATCTGGCCGGAAGAATGAACGCCAGGCTGGCTTCCCGGTGCGGGCAGGTCTTTCTCGTGACTGCCGGAATCCCGATTGAGCTGAGAAGCCGGGAGTATCTCCTGTGAGTGCGCGGGGAAATGCCGCGGCTGCGTTTCAGTTCCTGACGCGGTTTCCGGTCCGCACCAAGGGAGACTTCTCGCCGGAGCTGCTGCGCGCGAGCGTGGCCTATTATCCGCTCGTCGGGGCAGCCATCGGCCTTAGCACCGCACTCTGCGCCGCCGCAGCAGGCTGGCTGCTGCCCGCCTGGCCTGCCGCTGTCGTCACCCTCATCCTGTGGGTAGGGCTGACGGGCGGTCTTCACCTGGACGGCTGGATGGACAGCGCCGATGCGCTGCTCAGCTATCGCTCCAGGGAGCGGATGCTGGAGATCATGAAGGACAGCCGTGTTGGCGCTATGGGCGTGCTGGCCTGCGTGCTGCTCCTGCTGCTAAAGGCCTCGCTGCTGGCGGCATGGCTCGAAGGCGGCAGCTTCAGCCTGCTGCCGCTGCTCCTGCTGCCGCCGGTCTGGGGCCGCTGGTACATGGTGCGGGCGATGGCCCGCTATCCCCTGGCCCGCGGCAATGAAGGGCTGGCCGCCACCTTCGGCGGGCTGCCTACCCGGCAGGAGCGGCGCGCGGGTCTTAGCGCCGCACTGCTGACGCTGGCCGCTGCCGCCGCGCCTCTGGCGCTGGGCGCGGGCAGCGGGGCCTGGCCGCTGCTGGCGGCTGCGGCCATCCTGGCTCCGCTGGCTGCGGCGGCCTGCGGCAGGCTCGCGGCGCGGCGGATCAACAGCCGGCTCGGCGGGCTCACCGGCGACGTCTACGGCGCGCTGGGCGAGCTGCTGGAGACGGTGGTCCTGCTTGTGCTGGTACTGGCTCAGCACAACCTGCCTTAGCGGGCCGCGCGGCAACTGCCCGCATCCGCGTCCGTCTGAATTGTGCGCCGTACCTACACAGTATTTATGCGCCGCTTCGCGCCGCGCCCGTAGCGAACAATCAGTGATACATGTATTCTGTGCAACTAAAAACATTGAAACGGCATGCTTTCTTCTTGTAACTGTAGTCTGTACAACTAAATATGTCTGAATGGGCGAAAATCCAGATATAGTAGAGATTTAATTGCACGAAATACAGCTAAACGGAGATTCGGCGGCAGACCAGGCGATTTAGTTGTACAAACTGCAATTAAGCCCCCCTGCACCCTAACCGGGGCACGGTGAACTCTCGGCCAGCGATAAGTTAAAGCGGTGCTCACAAGTATAGGTCAGATGATTACTAATGCATAATCTGATTTACACTAGCGGGTAGGCATGATGAAGCTTGAAGGACTAGAAGTGAAGTCACTGGGACAAATGTATGCGAAAAACAACATACAATCTGCAGGTAGGGGTGTGTGTGGCTCGAATGTATGCGAAAAACAACATACAATTTGCAGGTAGGGGTGTTTGTGGCTCGAATGTATGCTGAAAACAACATACAATTTGCAGGTATGGGTGTTTGTGACTCGAATGTATGTTGAAAACAACATACAATGTGTAGGTAGAGGTGTACGGGGCCTAAATGTATGCGGAAATCCGAACACAATGTGCTGGCGCGAAGGTAAGGGGCCCTATGTATGCGGAAAACCGAACACGATAGCAGGTGCTGTACCAGTGGTCCTCGTTGCGCCGTCCAGCCCAGGTGCACCGCTTCGTCCGGCGCAAGAACTGACCGCGCCGTCCAGCCCATGTGCACCGTTTTGCCCGGCGCAAGAACCGACCGCGCCGTCCAGCTGCGCGAGCCCTACACCATACACCGCACCACTCGGCAACCAACAGCTGCCGCCGCCAAGCGCCGGCAGCAGCAAGAAAGCGAGGAAGATGAACATGGAAGATACAGCCGCACACACAGGTGCAGCCCGGGCAGCGGAAGCCGGTCAACGGCGGTCCGGCGCTGTGCTGATGATCCAGGGGACGGCCTCCGATGTCGGCAAGAGCCTGGTCACCGCCGCCATCGGGCGGATTATGACCCGGGACGGCTACCGGACCGCACCGTTCAAGTCGCAGAATATGGCGCTGAATTCCTATGTCACAGCGGACGGCAAGGAAATCGGCCGTGCCCAGGGGATGCAGGCGGAAGCCTTTGGCATTACGGCTACCAGCGATATGAATCCGATTCTGCTGAAGCCTTCCGGTGAGATGAGTGCGCAGATTGTCGTGCACGGGGTGCCGCATGCCGCGCTCAGCGCGAGGGAATACCGCGAGAAGTTCCTTCCCGAAGCTAAGGACACTGTAATGGATGCGCTCGGACGGCTGCGGGAGGCCTATGATATCGTGCTGATGGAAGGCGCGGGCAGTCCGGCAGAGATCAATCTCAAGAGCCGGGATATCGTCAATATGAATCTGGCCGGATGGGCGGATTCGCCTGTGCTGCTGGTCGCCGACATTGACCGGGGCGGGGTCTTCGCCTTCATTGTCGGTACACTGGAGCTGCTGGAGCCGCATGAACGCGCCCGGGTTAAGGGCTTCATCATCAATAAATTCCGCGGGGATGTCTCCCTGCTGCAGCCCGGACTGGACTGGCTGGAGGAGCGCACAGGCATCCCGGTACTCGGGGTGCTGCCGTTCCTGCCGCAGCTGCGGATTGAGGCGGAGGATTCCGTAGTACTGGAAGGAACGTCAGGCCGCCAGCGGGAGGAGTCCGCGAAGGAGCTAGATATCGCGGTCATCCGCTATCCGCGGATCTCCAACTTCACCGACTTCGATCCGCTGGAGGAGGAGCCGGATGCTGCCGTACGTTATGTGCAGTCGGCAGATGAGCTTGGAACACCGGATGTCATTATCCTGCCGGGCACCAAGAACACCGCTGCTGACCTGCAATATCTGCGCGAGCAGGGGTTCCCGGCTGCAATCGAGCGTGCGCTGGAGCGGGGAACACGGCAGCTTGCCGGAATCTGCGGCGGGTATCAGATGCTGGGCTTGAAGCTGCTTGATCCCCATGCCGTAGAGAGTGCGGAGCCGGGGGAGAGCGAGGGGCTGGGCTATCTGCCGCTCTCCACAGCTTTTCTCCAGCACAAGACTACGGTGCGGGTGAGCGGCAGGCTGGCTGCGGATCACCCTCTCTGCTTAGGCGACGCAGCCACGGGCGTAACACCGGAAGCATTGCCTGTTGCCGGTTATGAGATACATATGGGAACAACCACGAACCACGATCCGTCTTCGGTTCTTAGTCTGTTTACACTGGGCGGACCGGAAGGGCAGGCAGTGCAAGAGGGCTGGGGGACACGGGACGGCAGAGTTTGGGGCAGTTATCTGCATGGGCTGTTCCATAATGATGCTCTGCGCCGGAGCTGGCTGAACGGACTGCGCATTTCCAAGGGATTGGCACCACTGACCGCTACTTTCTCGGCTGCTGCACTCCGTGAGCAGGAATTCGACCGGCTGGCAGATGCCGTAGAGTCCCATTTGAATATGGCTGCCGTATATGCAATTATGGGTCTGCCGGGAGGGGGAGAATAGCGATGCTGCTTGCCGTGCTGCTATTTGTCGTAGCTGGTCTCGCTGAGATCGGCGGCGGGTATCTCGTCTGGCTCTGGCTGCGGGAATCGCGCCCGTTATGGTATGGGTTGGCAGGCTCGGTTATCCTAATCGCCTATGGTATAATCCCGACCCTGCAGAAGTTCCCTTCGTTTGGCCGGGTATACGCCGCTTATGGCGGAGTATTCGTCGTGCTGGCTGTCCTGTGGGGCTGGCTGGTGGACCGCAAGACACCGGATCTCTACGATTGGATCGGAGCCGGCATCTGCGTCATCGGGGTATCTGTCATTTTATGGGCGCCAAGGCACTGAGCAACAACCGTCACTTTTCATAAAAAAAGCAGTTGCAAAGGCGGCGTCGCCTCGGGAACTGCTTTTTCTATTAGTTAGTTTAACTGATTAGCTTCCAGCACCCTCAAATCTTAAACTGCTGAGCAGCCTTCTGCAGCTTCACGGCCTGCTGGTACAGATGCTCCACAGTCTGGGCGTGGCCCTCCAGCTCCTCATGCTGGCGGGCCGAGTTGTCGGCAAGTGTGTCTGCGTTCTGCTGCGATTTGGCGGTAATCTGCGCCGTTTCTTCTACAGAGGCACTGACTTCCTCGGTGCCTGCCGAGATCTGCTGAGTGGCGGCAGAGACGGACTGGATGCTGTGATTGATGCTCTGAATGAGGATCAGCAGGTGGTTGAAGGCATTGCCGGCTTCGGTCACCTTATTCATCCCGGAAGCCACCTCAGCGTTGACATGGTTCATTTCGGATACGGACTGGTTCATATCCTGCTGCAGACTCAGCAGGAATTCGCGGATCTGTTCATTGGATTCCTTGGACTGCTCGGAGAGCTTGCGCACTTCCCCGGCAACGACAGCGAATCCGCGGCCATGTTCCCCGGCACGTGCGGCTTCAATGGAAGCATTCAGCGACAGCATCTGAATCTGCTTGGTAATCTCGGTAATCCCTTGCACGACCTCACCAATCATCAGCGAGCGTTCGTTCATCAGGCGGAACTGCTCCAGCGATTGTACGGAGGCCTGCTCTACCTGGCGCATCTGCTCCACTGCACTCTGGGCAATATCGTTGCCGCTCTGGGCTTCGGTGGAAGCCTCGCTGATCTGCTCGGTGACCTCACCGGCGGCGGAGGCAATATGCTGGATGCCCATATTGATCTCATCCATCGCGCGGGAATTATCCATCGCGCTGCTGGCAATCATGGTGCTGCCCTTGCCGATCTCCTCCACAGAGGCCGCTGAATGTTCAGCCATCTCATTAAGGATCTGGACACGCGTCTTCAGATCATTGGAATCAGCCACTACGGTCCCGGAGGTATCCAGCACATGTCCGATCATCTCCTTCAGACGTTCACTCATGATGCGGAAGCTCTCGGAGAGCTGTCCGACTTCATCCGTACCCCCCAGGGTCAGCGCTTCGGTGAAGTCGCCGCTTGCCAGCTTGTTGCTGTAGGCAGCAAGCTTAGTGATCGGGCGGGTAATTCTGCGGCTCATGAAGCCTGCGGCAGTGACCCCTACCAGCAGTGCCAGCAGGGTAATTCCTGCGCTTGTCCACAGGATGCTGCTCATCTTGTCTTTGACGAAGTCCATATCTGCGCTTGCAGCTACAATCATGGTCGTTCCGGGAACGCCGACATAGGCACTTTTATGTATACCATGGCTATCACTATACATCTCACTAAGTCCATTTTTTCCTTTGGAGGCTTGCTCCATGGCAGGAGATACTTCTATTACTTCATCCGGTTTGAGCTTGGCACCATGATCTGCGGTCAGGACAGTGGCCTGGCCATCCTTCAGATTGATGAGGAAGATAGTATCCACATCCAGCTTTTTACGCTTATCCTCCAGGTAGAATTCGACATTGGTCCTGGCCTGCTCATTTTTGTTCAGGGTCTGCTGCGCACTGGTTGCATTCAGGTTCTTATAGGCATCCTGGGCGGCGGCACTCAGAGACTTGTCGATCTGCGGAATGACATAGCTGTTAATGGTCCCGATAGATATAAGGTAGAAGCTGATACTCAACGTAAGAGAAGTGAGTAGCAGAACGACGAACAGCAACAGCGTAAACTTGCGGCTAATTGATTTTTTGAAGCCAAACATGGCATTCGCTCCTTTTTACGTGAAATGCATCTTAATCTCCATATTCTATAGAATTAACCTCCGGTTGAATAGTGAAAAATTGCTATATGCTGCATTATTTTCAGAAAATCCTGAATATTTAACGACTCTATCACTATTTCGGCAAAAAGAAGCAAGGAATTGCTGCTTTTCTGAAAATTTAAAATTTCATAGCATGTTAGCTTTGTATGTGATAGAGTAATTATGTTTTGTTTCTTAACCACTGTGATCCGCGGTTCGTAACCATCCCGCGTAACCAAAACTAGGAGGAATACCAGGCATTATGTTTAACTTGTTGTGGGGCGTTTGTTTCGTTGTCGTTAATTTTGTGTTTTTTCTGCTGTGCTACCGCTTATTCGGTAAAAAAGGGCTCTACGCCTGGGTCGGCATGGCGACCGTAGTCGCTAATATCCAGGTGGCCAAGACCATTGCAATGCCGTTCGATATCGTGATGACGCTGGGTAATACGATGTATGTCACGCTCTATATGACCAGTGACCTGCTCAATGAGCGGTACGGGCGGGCTGAAGCGCGGAGTGCTGTGTGGTTCGGCTTCTTCACGCTGCTGATGACGACCGTCATTATGCAGATGGTGCTGGTGTTCAAGCCGCAGGAGACGGACATTGCCCAATCCGCGCTGCAGACGATATTCGGCCTGATGCCGAGACTGGCGCTGGGCAGTCTGACCGCTTATTTTATCAGCCAGTTCCTGGATGTACGGCTCTACGCCTGGATCCGGAAGTATTACGGCAGCTCTAAGCAGCTATGGATCCGCTCGAATGGCAGCACGATGATCAGCTCCTTTGTCGATACGCTGATCTTCTGTACGATTGCTTTTGCCGGAACCTATGACATGAAGGTGTGGACCGAGATTCTGCTGACCACCTACCTGTCCAAGTTCATCCTCACGGCCGCCGGCACACCGGTGCTGTATCTGGGCCGTTCCTTCAAATTCGCCGAAGATGAGCAGAAGCCTGTTATCCGGGAGTAAGCCTCCCGACGATTAAAGCCCCAGCCCCCGGAGATCCGGGAGTCTGGGGCTTTTGTGTGCCGTGATGTATGGCGGACTCGCGCGCTAACTTGAAGCTTCCTGAACGCTCAGCAGAATTACAGGTTAAGCACTGTCCATTCTTTGGGAAAGCTGGTCAGCGTCTGCGGACCTTCGGCGGTGACCAGCACATCATCTTCAATGCGCACACCGCCGAGACCCGGCACATAAATTCCCGGCTCTACGGTGAAGACGTTGCCGTTCTGGATAATATCCGTATTCAGCCCGTGCAGCGAAGGGTACTCATGGGTGTCCATGCCCAGTCCGTGTCCGACACGGTGCATGAAGTACTCCCCGTAACCTGCGGCTTCAATCACATCACGTGCGGCCTTGTCGACAGAACCGAAGGACGCTCCGGCTACGGCGGCGGCAATGCCTGCTTCATTGGCGGCAAGCACAGCACTATATATATCACGCAGTCTGCTGTCCGTTTCTCCCACCGCGAAGGTGCGGGTGATATCGGAAGCGTAGCCTCCGGCATACACACCGAGGTCGAACATTAGCAGGTCGCCCGGCTGAATCAGGCGTTCGCCTGGTACACCGTGCGGAAGGGCCGTATTCGGGCCGGACAGCACCATCGTATCGAAGGAGGGGCCGGAGGCGCCGACTTTTTTCATCAGATACTCCAGCTCCGCTACCAGTTCAATCTCGCTGACTCCGGCTTTGACATGTGCCAGGCCTTGGCGGAGAACCTCCTCCACCAGCTCGGCGGCATGCTTCATGATACGTACTTCCTCCGGGGTCTTGACCGCGCGCATCGCCCGGAGCAAATGGCCGATATCCTGGTAGGAACCGGCGGCGACCGCTTCTGCGAGGAGCTCATACCGGCTGACGGAGAAGTGTTCCTTCTCAATGCCGATACTGCCCGGATTAACACTGCCGAAGCGTGACTTCAGCAGAGCGTAAGGGTTGTCCGTGTCGTTGTGTGTCAGAATCGTCTTCACCGAGGAGGCGGCATGCGCGGCTTCGGCATCCAGCGCCGGAACGATCAGCACCGGTTCTTCGCCCCGGATCAGCAGCAGGCCGAGAAAACGTTCATGCGGGTTGCTGGCAAAGCCCGTCAAATAGTACACATGCTTAGGATCGGTTACGAGCAGGGCATCCAGGCTTGCGGCTGTCATGTCCTGCTCCAGTTGTTGCAGAGCTGCATTCATTTCAATAGTTCCCCTTTCATCTACACGCTTGAACAGCAATGTTTCCATTATAATTCATAAAAATGGATGCTGCACCTCCCGTTATCACTGTAGCCTCAGTCGTTTGAGGAATAGAAGCATAGGGTAATAGTTGCCACAATCAGGATCTGATAATACCTGAAGGAGGTTAGGGATATGACTGGATCAAAAATTAGGTTGCTCTCTCGTGCAATTCTGCTACGTGTAACACTGGTCTTGCTGATGACTTTGCTGTCAGCCTGCAGCTCCGCTGCACAGGAGGATAAGCTGCAGGGCAATGGAGAAGAAGGCCGTCCGCCGGCTAACGCTCAGCCAGACGAAGCTCCGGGTGCCTCCCCGGGTTTCCCCTATACTGCAGAGACGCTGGCCAGCGGGCTGGAGGTTCCCTGGGAGATGGCATTTGCGCCGGACGGACGGATTTTCATTACAGAGCGCACCGGCAGCCTGCGTGTCATAGAGAACGGCAAGCTGCGCGATGCTCCGCTCCTGAAGCTCTCTGATCCTTTGGTCAGCAAGGGAGAAGGCGGGCTCTTGGGCCTTGCGCTTGATGCTGATTTTGAGCAGAACGGACGGGCTTATGTCTATCACACCTACCGCACCGAAGAGGGAGAAACGGCCAACCGGGTATTGCAGCTTCAGATTGGAAGCAGCGCAGCAGAGATCAGCGGGGTTCTGCTGGATCATATACCGGGGGACACCAATCATAACGGCGGGCGGATCAAGATCGGTCCGGACGGGAATTTGTACATCACCACAGGTGACCGCTATGAGCCGGAGCTGGCGCAGGACAATAATAGCCTGGGCGGCAAAATCCTGCGGATTACGCCCCGCGGCTCCATCCCCGAAGACAACCCGTGGCCCGGATCGCCGGTCTATAGCATGGGCCACCGCAATGCCCAGGGTCTGGCCTGGCAGCCGGAGAGCGGGGCGCTCTACAGCTCCGAGCATGGCCAGTCCAGTCACGATGAGCTGAATCTCATCGAGGCCGGAGCCAATTATGGCTGGCCGCTGATCGAAGGCGATGAGACTGAAGCCAGCCAGCCTGAACTTGTGACTCCGCTGGTTCACAGCGGGAAGGAGACCTGGGCTCCGTCAGGAATGACCTTCATTACGCAGGGACCTTGGGCCGGTGAGCTGCTGGTTGCCAGTCTGGCGGGACAGCAGCTTCTAAGGGTCTCGCTGCCGCCTGCGGGCGGAGCGCCTTCAATGACCAGCCTGTTCAAGGACAAGTACGGGCGAATCCGCAATGTGGCGGAAGGGCCGGATGGCACACTGTACCTGATGACCAACAACCGCGACGGCAGAGGCGACCCGCAGGAGCAGGATGATCAGCTGATTGCGCTGCGTCCGGACTGGAAGTGAAGAATTGGCGGGTCTTTGACTATGTTAACCCTCTGAAATGATGTAACATGAGCTTAGCGCATATACTCGGATATGGAGTAAGGCTAGGCCAGTGCTTAAGCTGTGCCGGCCGGCGAGGAAGGGGAGAATGTCCATGCAAGGCAAAACCGTGCTGATCACCGGTGCGAACTCCGGGATGGGGCTGGCCACAACCGTAGAAATGGCCCGCAGGGGAGCAACTGTCATTATGGCCTGCCGCAGCCTTAAGCGGGGAGAAGAGGCACTTGCCGAAGCAGTGCGGCAGAGCGGCTCCAGCCAGATCCGGCTGATGCTGTGCGATCTGGCTTCCTTCGATAGCATTCGCGCTTTTGCCGGGGAGTTCACTGCCGAATATCCGGTACTGGATGTTCTGATCAATAATGCAGGGGTGGTAGCACTGAAGCGTGAGCTGACAGCGGATGGCTACGAGCTGGATCTGGGCGTGAATCATCTGGGTCATTTCCTGCTGACCCATCTGCTGCTGGAGCGGCTCAAGGCCGCAGAGCAGGGGCGGATTGTAGTGGTAGCCTCGGGTGCCTATAAGATCGGCAAGCTCTATCTTGAGGATCATACGTTGTCGCGCGGCTTCAATCCGGCCAAGGCATACGGCCGCTCCAAGCTGGCGAATATTCTGTTCACCCGCGAGCTGGCGGAACGCTTGAAGGGAACGCAGGTGACGGTGAACAGCCTGCATCCGGGTGCAGTAGGAACGAGCATCGGCGTGAACCGGGAGACGGGCTTCGGACGCCGGGTTCTGAAGCTGATGTCCTACTTCTTCCTCACTCCAGAGCAGGGGGCGGATACAGCCATCTATCTGGCAACTGCGCCGGAGCTGGACGGGGTAAGCGGGCAATATTATTACCGCCGCAAGATCAAGGAACTGACGCCACGGGCGGAAGATACACAAGCAGCCGCAAGATTATGGAAGTGGAGTCTGGAGCAGACGGGGCTTGAGTAGAGCTGCTGCGTAATAAGACCGGCTTGGAGTATAATTACTGTACGTATGCTTATACCACAATTAGGAGGAAATAGAGCATGGAATGGCAGGCTTATACCATAGAGGATGCACGAATTGAGGATTTGGGAGCGATTGTGGAGATCTATAATTCGACGGTTGCCGGAAGAGTGGTAACTGCGGATCTTGAACCGGTTAGCGTGGAAGAGCGGGTGGGATGGTTCCATGAGCATAGCAGCCATCACCGGCCGCTGTGGGTACTGAGACAGGGCAGCGAGATCGCAGCCTGGTTCAGCTTCCAGTCATTCTACGGACGTCCGGCTTATAATGGAACAGCAGAGATTAGCGTCTATGTAAATGAGAAATTCCGCGGCAGCGGTGCAGGAAGCATTCTGCTCGCCAAGGCAGTGGAGGAATGTCCGCGCCTTGGGCTGCAGAATCTGGTCGGGTTCGTATTCGGCCATAATGAGCCCAGCCTCGGACTGCTGCGGAAGTTCGGCTTCAAGGAATGGGGGCTGCTGCCTGGAGTCGCGGTGCTTGACGGCATCCCGCGCGATCTGGTCATCATTGGCCGCAAGCTGTAAATGTATAAATAGACAGGCCTTTATTGGGGTTGAGGAGGAGCGCTGAAGGCGGAACGGCATTCCTCTTCCGTAATCCATGATTCCGACCAGACCTGAAGATCGCGGATGACGGATTCCAGCGCCCGGCCTTTGCCTGTAAGCGAATACTGGATGCGGACGGGGGTCTCCGGGAACACCTCGCGCAGCACGATGCCTTCCTGCTCCAGCTCCTTCAGCCGTTCAGACAGCAGTCTGCCGCTGACAGGCAGCGAAGACTCGATTTCCCCGAAGCGCTGGGGCCCCTGGAGCAGCTGATAGATGATTAAGCCCGTCCAGCGTCTGCCGATAATATCCATGCTTTTTTGTAATCTTGGACATAACTCTGTGGATTTCATTAGGCTCACCTCTTACTGTACATTATAAACGAATTTCCCTGTACCTAAAACAAATTTGAAGGATTATAGATGCATGAAAGGATGATTCCCATGGCAAAAAAGAAGAAGAATACACCGGCCCCGCGCCCTGCGGCAACGGATGCTCCGGCAACCTTGAAGGATATGCTCAGCGGCGAGGTGCTGGAGAAGCTAAAGGCGCAGTCCGATGCGCTCAAAGCAGAGGAGCGGGACAAGAAGGAGGCTGTCCTAAAGGCAGCGGAGGATAAGCGGAAGGCGGAGCAGAAGCGGCTGGAAAACGATTTCGGCCACCTGCTGGAGAACAGTAATCAGGACTGGTCCAAATTTAAGTAAAATAATTCTTTACCAGAATAAGGGTTGACAATCTGCTGCAAGGCCATATATTATTGGGTTTATCATTTAGAGAAGGGAGGCTGACGGGTCATGATTGGAACAAATGAACGGAACAGACAGCAGGATCACCTGACAACCGCATATGTACGATCTGATCTCATCGCCTTCGTCCGGAAGACATAATGCGCAGGGTATTGCTGCTGATGTCTGAACTGAATACGGGTGTGCTTTGAACGGGTGCAAGCTTCAACGGGAAGCTGCACTTAGCGCGCCGGGAGCCGCATGATCAGAACTGGTCTGCGGCTCTTTTTTGTGTACCTGGAAACTCGAAATCTGCATAACCCCTATGGAACCAAACCAGAAACCCAACCTGAGAGGAAATGAAAATAGATATGAACAGCATGAAGCAACAAGCGGAGGAAATTTCCCGCTATAAACATGAGGTGGCCCTTCCGGGCGGCGACCTCAAAATCTACGCCAGTGAGCAATTATTCGGCACGCTGGATTACAAGGTCCTGGAGATGGCTAACAATAATCTGCAGATACCCGGCATCGAATATATGAGCTATACCCCGGATGTGCATGTAGGCGTCGGAACCTGCATCGGTACAACCGCAGTCTGGGATTCCGGATCAGGCTATGTGTCGCCGTCCATTGTGGGCAGCGATATCGGCTGCGGGATGCGCGTGCATCTGACCAACCTGCATATGGATGATCTGCGTGAAGTGAAGCTGCGCCGCAAGCTGGTCCGCGCCATTGAGAAATATCTGCCGATGGAGGCCCAGCAGCGTGGCCACTACAGTGATATCCGGCTGGAGAATATCGTACGCAAGGGCCTGCACGGCCTGCCGAACAAATATATCCCGGACAGCTACACGCCGAAGAAATCAAGTGCGCTGTCCCACGTGGAGATCAGCAAGCTCGGCTTCGATGAAGAGATTCTGAATGAGCTGCCGGACATGGCTTGGCACCGGGGACACCGCCAGCTCGGAACCCTTGGCGGGGGCAACCATTTCGTGGAGATTCAGGCGATTGAGATCGCAGAGGAGCAGCGGGAAGTAGCCGAAGCCTGGGGGCTGAAGGACGGACAGATTGCCGTGATGATCCACTCCGGCTCACGGGCCTGGGGCGGTATGGTCAATCAGTTCTGCACTCCGGCGTTCGCCAAGGTCATGGGCCAGCTGGGGCTGGGCAGCGCCGACCCGCGTCTGATTTTTGCGCCTCTGGCACACCCGCAGGCTCAGCGCTATGTTAATCTGATGTACTCAGCACTGAACTATGCGGTGGTGAACCGCCACCTGATCGCTTATGGAGTCCGTGAGGGCTTCCGGGACGTCTTCGGCACGAAGTGCGAGCTGCGTACCCTTTACGATCTGATGCACAATTACGCCTGGGAAGAGAAAACTTCCTCAGGCAGCAAGTTC
The DNA here is from genome assembly GCF_038006765.1 of Paenibacillus sp. FSL H7-0756. Taxonomy (NCBI): domain Bacteria; kingdom Bacillati; phylum Bacillota; class Bacilli; order Caryophanales; family Paenibacillaceae; genus Paenibacillus; species Paenibacillus sp. FSL H7-0756. The sequence goes on from NZ_JBBOVT010000003.1 coordinate 790,281, forward strand.
GTCCACCGCAAAGGAGCCACCCGCGCTCTGCCTGCGGAGCATGCGGATAATCCGCGCCCATATGCAGCGACTGGACATCCGGCGCTGATTCCCGGCTCGATGGGCACCTCATCCTATATCATGGTCGGCCAGACCGGCGGGGAAGAGAATTATTATTCCATCTGCCACGGTGCAGGACGTATCCGCTCCCGCTCGGCCACCAAGCGGCTGGTGAGTGTCCAGGAGTTCTCCCGGTCGATGAAGGTGGGGACGGAAGATGAGATTGTCGTGAACCAGCATTCCCTGGAATCTATTATTGACGAATCTCCCCAAGCCTATAAGAATGTAGATGAGATCATAGAAAGCGTTACGGGCGCCGGCCTGGCTGCCGTGGTGGCCAAATGCAAGCCGCTCGCAGCGATAAAGGGGACGAAATAAGGATGGAGCAGGAGAACAAGAAACCGGCTGTAATCTATGAATATGATGAAGAAAGAGCCGGAATTATCAAAGGCTACGATGTTTACGCCCGTCTGGTGGACGGCATCCTTGAAGCTCTCTATACCCGGTACGGTGTCCGTTATGAGCTGTATGCCAGTGATGATCCCAACAGTGAGTACTGGAAGCTGCTGGAGAACGATGTGCAGAGCGGGAATGCCGGTGTGGAGCATGTAGCGCGGATTTTTGACCGGCTGGAGGACCGGACCTTCGTGTTCGATGATGAGAAGGAGCAGCCGGAGTATCATATCCATCTGTCGGTCCGTAATAATGTGCTCGCTTATCCGGCGATGGGCATTGCGCTGGCGCGGGTTCCGGTGTTTCAGGAGAACGGGATTAACTTTCAGGATTATGTGTTTGCCGCATCAGATCAGCAATTGCAGTTCTTCCTTGGCAATGTGCGCAAGCGTCAGCGGGAGCAGAATATCAACAAGGTGACGGTGTTCACTGACCGGCGCAACGGGATTTCCCGTGAGGATGAGCCGATTACGCGTGCGGTTAGGCGTGAAGAGGTGATTTTGGATGCCGGTATCAAAAAAGAGATCTACCGCTCGCTCGACCAGTTCTTCGATAGCGACCGCAGCTTCTATGTCACCTACGATATCCCGTACAAGCGGGGGATTCTGCTCTACGGGCATCCGGGCAACGGCAAGACCACTCTGGTCAAATCCATTGCCGGAAGCGTGCCGGGGCCAGTGCTCTATTGGCAGATTACGGAGTATACGAGCAGCGAATCGGTGAATGAGGTGTTCGAGGCTGCGGCGCGGCTGGCGCCGATGGTACTGGTGATTGAGGATATTGACTCCATGCCGCAGGAGGTCCGCTCCTTCTTCCTCAACACGCTGGACGGGGCGACCTCCAAGGAAGGAATCTTCCTGATCGGCACGACTAATTACCCGGATAAAATCGACCCGGGTCTCATGAACCGCGCCGGGCGCTTCGACCGGGCCTATGAGATCAAAATGCCAAGCGAGGCGTTGCGCCTTGAATATCTGCAGCTGCGCGGCTTCTCCGCCTTCGCAGGTGAGGAAGGCACGGCTGCCGCTGCGCGCCTGACCGGGGATTTCTCCCTGACTCAGCTCGGCGAGCTGTATGTCAGTGCTGCACTGGAATGGCATGAGAACGGCACGGCGGATGTGGAGCTCCTTGTGCGCGGCATGCGCGGCGAGCTGGACAAGGGCCGCAAACGGGAATGGATGAAGGATGCTTCGTCCAGCATCGGCTTTTATTGAGCCGCCGGGGAACTGTGGCGGAATAGCAAGTACTTGAGGGAGCCGTGAGGCTCCCTTTTGTTCGTAATGTTCAGGAAATGATGACGGGGAGGTGCTTTGGCCGAATGTATGTTGAAAACAACATACAATGTGCTTGGACGCAGGCATGTGGCCAAAATGTATGTGGAAAACAGTATACATTGTGCTGGCACGTAGACATATGGCCCAAATGTATGTTGAAAACAACATACATTGTGCTCGCACGCAGGCATATGGCCCGAATGTATGCGGAAAACAACATACATTGTGCTGGTGCTAAGGTAATTACATATGGTTTCACATCTTAGGACGAACTTGTTTAGGTTCCAAAGTATGAAAGAAATTTCCTGCAAAAGTGTAACTTTTCGCGTGCTCATACGTGGATGGAGTAAGGGGGGAGGAGATGGAGCCGAATTCGCTGGATGAACTATATGAGCTGTACGTGGCCGATATCTACCGCTATCTGCGCTCCCTCTGCCAGGATCATCATGCGGCTGAAGATTTGATGCAGGATACCTTTTACCGTGCATATCTGTATCTGGAGGATTGCCGGGAGGAGCGGATTAAGCCGTGGCTGTTCAGGGTGGCCTACAACGCCTTCATTGATTATACGCGCAAGGAGAAGCGGAGTGTGGCGAAGGAAGGCGCTTATTTCAGCAGCCTGCCCCACCCGGAGACGACGGAAGGCACTCTGCTGAAACAGGAACGCTGGGAGGAAGCGGCGCGGGCGCTCAGCCTGTTGCCGGAAGGGCAGCGCCATGCGCTGCTGCTGCATGATGTTCATGGACTGACCTACAAGGAAGCTGCTGTCATTATGGATGTGGGCCTTTCCCAATACAAGATACTGGTGTTCCGCGCCAGACAGAAGCTGCGCGAAGCGGAGCGGAGGAGGAATGAGCATGAGTGAGGAGTTCAAAGCGAAGCTGCGCCAATACAGCGAGGGTACACTCCCGGAGGAAGAGCGTGAGGAGCTGGAGCGTGAGCTGGCGAAGCTTGAAGCGTATCAGCTGTATCTGGAGGAGCAGATGGAGCAGGAGGAGCAGAACAAGCAACAGGAGCAGGCAAACGGGCCGTGGAAATGGATGGACCGGACAGGGGGAGCAGCCTCCGGGATGCCGCAGGACAAGAAGAAAAAGAAGCGAGAGAAGAAAATTATCCGCCGCGGCAAATGGAAAGCACGAATCACCAACACGTTTACTGTATTTTCGGCGTTCCTGATCTTTACGGTCATCAGCAGCATCATTACAACAGTCTTCTACAACACCGGCGACCGCATGGATACCTACCGTGATGTGGTGTCATCAACGATTGCCGTTACCCGCCCTAACACCACGGTGCATCTGTCAGCGGATGTGCGTTATTTTTTCCGGATGGAGTTATCCGGGAATCTGCTGAAGAAGGTGGGCAGCGAAAGTATTCAGGTCGGTAATTATACACAGAAGTTTCTTCTGGGGCTGGACAATATTGGTGAGTTTAATTGGATGGATGAGCGGAACGGGTCTGGAAAAGTGTTCTATTATCCGTCAACAGAGGGGACTGCCGGGAGCGGGGATGACAATGACCAGTGGAAGAGGCTTGCGAAGCTGCCTGAAGGTACGGTTGCCGAGGCGTATCTGTCGCTGGACCGTCTGTACACGACAGATGAGCTGCTGAAGCAGCTGGAACCGCTGAATCTTCAGCCGGTCTGGTTCGGGGCGGATGCCGGACCTTCGACGAGGGAGAACGATGTGGTCGTACACCCGCTTGGCTTCCCATATAATCCTATCTGGCATAAGGATGATATGAAGAGAACCGCAGTCACCAAAGAGAAAACAGGCTGGTTCAGCTCTGTATCCACCTACGGCAGCGTGTCGCCTTCCGTCGAGGCATACGGGAGCGGTGAACTGCGTGATGCGAATTTCATCAAGACACTTAGACTGCTGCAGGAGCATCCGGGGCTTACCAGGTCAGCGGCGTATATCAATCAGTTAGACACCTCCGTGGCCTATCTGGAGCAGAACGGGGTGAAGCTCTATGGGGCCGTTGTCACCGGACCGGTCAAGGAACTGCTGAAGCTGCGCGAGGCTTCATGGGTGAGCCACCTCCAGGTGGGGGAAGTGCGGCTGTGGAACTGGACGGAGTGAGGATTGCAATACAGGATAATGTCCAAGAGCCGCAGTTTACAGCGCTCCCCGGCAAGCTACAAGTCAGCATCAGATGGCGGTGACCTGTAGCTTCAACTTATGCTTTTGGCATAGGGCGTAGAATTCGCCAGAGATGATAGGCTGCATCACGTAAACGTGTGCCAGCAAGAAAAATTCCCGCCCGGCAATCTGCCCGGAATCCAGAACGAGCCTGGAGATCACCTTAACGGGCTTGCGCTGCGGCTGATGCACAGAAGCGGCGATGACCGCCTTGCGTCCGTATTCCGACCGTTCGTAATCGAAGCCGTCCACCCGGTCCGGCAGATGCGCGATCCAGTAGGTCCGTTCCACCGGGAGGCCATTATGGTAGCGGACTACGGCGGGGATAAACTGCACGCTTGTGGGGACTTGCTCCAGCAGCGCTTTGAATGCGTCCGATACCACCCTTGTGCCCGTGACCGTCTCGAAATAGTCCACTTTCAAGCTGCGGACTGATGACATAAGCCCGACTTCAGCTTTTGTATCGCGGGGCAATGGACCGTCCACAGCCATATAATTGGTGTCCAGTTCAGGCGTAAAGGTTGTGCCGCCGCTGATAAATCCGCTGCGGGGATATTGCGATTCGAGCAAATAGTAGTCCATACGCACTATCGCTCCTTTCTGAAGTAAAGGCATATCCATTCATTATAAGGTTCGCAAATGCAGAAGAAAAGCGCCTTACCCGGCAAGGCGAAGCGGCGGCGGAAGCCGGGCCTTCCGCTTGCAATCCCTCTTCAGGGCATCGTACAATGATAGAACGTAAACTTGGATTTGAACATAACAATGGCTGGGAACCGCAGATTACCGCGCTTCTTAGCCATTTTGAATAAGGAGGAGAAGGCAGATGAAGATTGGAGTTGTGTCGGATACCCATCTCTCAAGCAGGGCCAAGGGCTTGCCGTCCGTGCTTATGGAAGAATTCCGCCAGGTGGATATCATTCTGCATTTGGGAGACTGGGTGTCGCCGGAGATTTATGACATGCTGGCCGAGCTTGCTCCGGTAGAGGGAATTGCCGGGAACAACGATGGATATGAGATCATTGAGCTTTTCGGCGAGAGCAAGATCCTTACGCTGGAAGGCATGCGCATCGGAATGATTCACGGACATGCACCGTATTCCCGCAAGGGAACGGATGGGAATGCGCTGCTGGCCTTTGAAGGCCAGGATGTGGACTGCATCCTCTTCGGCCATTCCCATCAGCCGCTGATGCGCCGGGAGAATGGGATTCTGTTGTTCAATCCGGGCTCGCCTACGGACAAACGCCGGGAGAAGCAGTATTCGTTCGGTCTGATGGATATTGAGGATGGTACCATTACCGCCCGTCATGTTTTTTACGATTCCAGGGAATAAGGGGGCGTACCTTTGCTGAACTTTCGCTTTGAACGGGCGGGTCTTGAGGATGTGGAGGAGCTTGCACCGGTTTTTGATGAATACCGCAGCTTTTACGGCCAAGCCGCCGACCTGGAAGCTGCCCGTGAGTTCCTGACGGCAAGACTGCAGCATGAGGAATCGGTTGTCTTCATGGCGGTCGCCGGTGAGGGTGAAGACAGGCAGGTTCATGGATTGGCGCAGTTATATCCTTCGTTCTCTTCCGTTACGCTCCAGCCGGTATGGATTCTGAATGATCTGTTCGTGACGCAGGAGCAGCGGGGACAGGGACTGGGCTCATTGCTGCTTGAAGGCGTGAAGGGCTTCGCCCAGGGGACAGGAGCCAAAGGGCTGACGCTGTCCACCATGATGGACAACACAGACGCCCAGCGTTTATATGAAGCCCATGGATACGTGCGGGACGAGAGCTTTTTCTATTATTATTTATATTTCTAAGGCAGGGTTAGGAGAGTTAGTGTGACGGAGACAAACGGTAAGCTGGCTGTGTTTTTTGATCTGGATGATACGCTGTATGACCACCTGGTTCCCTTCCGGGAAGCCGTACGTGAGGTGCTGGACCCTGAGGAGGACAAGCTGGATTACGCAGAGCTGTTCTACACGGTAAGACATCATAGTGATTTGCTGTGGCCGAAGTATCTGCGCGGGGAGATGGAGCTGGAGGAGACGAGGGTGATGCGGCTGGAGCTGGCTTTTGCCGAATTTGGCATGCCGCTCTCCCGGGAGCAGGCGGTGCAGATACAGGCCTCCTATATTGCCCGTCAGTATACGATTGAGATGATCGAAGGCGTAGCGGAGCAGCTGCAGCGGTTCATTAGCCAAGGCCACCCGGTAGGCATTATCACGAACGGCCCGCAGGAGCACCAGATGGGCAAGCTGCGCGGGCTGGGCATCGACCGGATCATTCCGCCGGAGATGATCTTCATCTCGGATGCGGTTGGTCTGGCGAAGCCGGACCCGGCCATCTTCGTCCATGTCAATAAGATGACGGGAACCACACCGGAGAATAGCCTCTATGTCGGCGATACCTGGGCGAATGATGTCGTAGGTGCGCTTGCCGCCGGCTGGAAGGTCTGCTGGTATAATCCGCGCGGGCGGCAGCCTGGCACGGACCATACGCCGAGCTATATTTTTACGAGTTATAAGGAGTTCAGTGAGCTGCCGCTGGTGTGAGAATTGAGTGATTACAAGGCGCATTCAATCCTACAACAAAAGGTGCCCTCCATTATGGAAGGCACCTTTTAGTTTTTGTCTAGGAAATCATGCGAAAAACCGAAAATAATGGGTGCTGCTGCACCGAGGAAGGGGCCCCGTGCTTCACAGTCAGTAACAGCAATAGAGAAATCCTGCAAGAATTGCAATAATACTGCCCCATAGAAACGGCTGATGCTGAAATCCTGCACGAAATGCAACAAATCCAGCGTTAACTTGCTCTAACTACCGAAATTTGTGCAAATAATGCAACATTGTACTTCAGCCAGTAATAGGTATAGAGGAATCCTGCAATATGTGCAACAATTCTCTATACTGCGTCCGGTGAGAGAAGGCATCAGCATCCTACACCCGTTAGGGAGATTTTGTACTTCTTGCACAGTCAGCACCAAACGCTGCGAACCTGTTAATTAGCGAAGCTATAAGTCGGATCGGTCAGATTCAGCCGTTTTTTCAGCTCAGAGGTGGCATAGATCTTGTTATCGTCCGTAATGAAGAAGGCCTCAACCTTCTCCGGCAGCGCTTCGAGATACTTCATGCCTTCTTCCAGGCCCATGAGGAACACACCGGTGGAAAGAGCGTCCGCATCTGTCGCATTGGGGCTCATGATAGTGATACTCTTCAGCCCGTTCTGGGAAGGGAAGCCCGTGCGGGGGTCGAGGATATGGTGGTAACGCACCCCGTCCTGCATGAAGAAGCGCTCATACACCCCGGAAGCATCAATGACCTCATCGGTAATTTTAATCGTGCCGAGCTGGGTGCCCCGGCTCTGATCGGGGTCTTGCAGGCCGATATTCCACTGGGAACCATTGGGCTTATTGCCAAGGGCGATAATGCTGCTGCCCCCGAGATTAATCATCGCGCTGTTCAGGCCCTGAGCCTTGAGATAGTCGGCGATCCGGTCAGCCGCATAGCCCTTACCGATTCCGCCCATGTCCAGCACCATGCCTTCTTTGGCTAACTTCACCGTCTTCGCGGCTTCATCTACGATAACATCCTTATAGTTGGTCAAGCTGCGCGCCTTGTCAATCGCTGCCTGGTCCGGCACGCGCTCTCCGCCTTCGCCGATGGCCCAGAGGTCGACCAGCGGCCCGATGGTCGGATCGTACAGCCCGTCCATTTCCTCGGCATATTTGAGGGAAAGCTTCACGATATCCAGCGTTTCGTCAGACACAGCAACAGCTTGCTTACCGGCGGCCTGATTCACTGCGTACAATTCCCCGTTCGTCTTGGTACGGCTGAACTCGATGTCCATCCGTTCCAACATGGCCTGAATATCATCCATGTTCTTCTGCTCTACCGTATCGCCGAACACCTTGATATTCACAACGGTATCATAAATATAAAACGTCTGCTCCAGGGACTTCGTATCGCCGGTTCCAGTAGCTGCAGGACTGTCTTCACTTTTGTTGTTGCCTACTGTAAGCCAGATTAACACAGCCGCAGCGATAACAACGACGAGCGCGGCCAGAATTACAACGGTTTTTTTGTTCTTAGATGTTTTTTTGATTTCAGACATATTCCACCATCCATACAATTAGTTTCGTGGTTGCATCTTTACTATCATACCCCAGAAAGAACGGCAATGGATACTCATTTGGTGACATTTTGTCCGAAAGCGCGGCTTGCCGAAGGGGAAGGCTTGTGATATTTTCAAAATATAAAGTAAAGGAGCATGACCCATGTCTATTGACCGTAAAGCGTTAATCCTGCAGGCAGCAACCCTGTCCTTTGTACAATTTGGCTACAAGGCTACAACGATGGATCAGGTATCCAGAATCGCCAATGTGGGCAAGGGCACGATTTATACCTTTTTCAAAACCAAGGAAGAACTGTTCGAGGAAATTCTGGACAAGGCCACCTCTGAATTAACATCGGTGATGAGCCGTGTGGCTGCGCAACAAACGACCTTCGTGCATAAGCTGCTCAATCTGCTGGACTCTATTCTGGAATTCCGCCTGGACCATGAGCTGTTCGTGAAGCTGGCCCAGGAGGTGCGTGACATCGGTACAGCCCAGGCGCTCGAAGGAGTGAAGCGGATGGAGGGCTACGCGCTGGACTTCTTGCAGCAGCAGATCGAGGCGGCAATCGGGAGCGGAGAAGTGAAGCCGTGCGATGCCAGTGTGGCGGCGTTTATGATTCTGCGGATGTATCTGGCGCTGACCACGGAATGGAACAAATCCCATGAGCCGCTGGATCAGGACAAAATCAAAGAGCATATGATTTTGTTCATCTCCACCGGAATGCTGCAATAGAGGCAGACTAGCGAATTGTTGTAATAGCTAAACAGAGCTTCAGATTGTACGTTGAGCTGTGCCGTCACCACGGGCTATAATGATAGCGTGAATGTAGACGATTATGGCGCAGCTGAAGTCAAGAGCGGGCATGGCGGCGGTTGGGAGCTGTCCTGCTCCTGATGGGTGAGAGCGCCTTCAGACAAAGGAGGCTGATGGATATGGAAAAGTATAGCGGCGGTACCGGGCTTGGCGGGCAGGAGGGTCCGGCGGCACCCCAAGATCCGGTGCTTCGCCGTGACGGCTTCTTCGTCATGTTCGAGACGGCGGTTGAGGCAACCGCCCGGGCGGAGGGCAAGCCCTCGCAGGAGGTCTATCTGGAAGGCAATTATCTGATCGATAAGGCCAAATACATAGGCGGGGTTACGGATGAGCAGATGCTGGCGATGCTTAGAGACTGGACCGGCTTCCGCAAGCTGGTGCACAGCATTGGAGTGTCCGTGAAGACGGCGGAGGAAGGGGCAGCGGTCACTTTTCTCCTGCAGAATTGGGGCAGAACCAGCAAATATGAGACCGGCACGCAGCTGCGGGTCCCTTGTCCTGGCGATGGAACGGAAATCATAGTGAAGCTGGAGGAGCACGAGTGGTCTGAGGAGGATGTGGCTCCCGGCAAATACGCCTTTGAGTTCAACAACGAAGGGGAACTGGCGACAGCGAGCATCGTTCTCTACCTGAATGACGGGTATACAGCGCCTGAGCTGACAGCGGAACCTCCCGTAGACTTCGATTCGTCTGCTTACCGCGCAATGATTGCGAAGTCTTTGCTCTATGCGGGCAATAACCGGCGGCTGAAGCGGGCTATGGACAAGGCTGCAAGCGGCGAGGATGTGACGATTGCTTATATTGGCGGGTCCATCACACAGGGTGCAGGAGCCAAGCCGATCCATACAGAATGCTATGCTTATCAATCCTACTTGAGCTTTAAGGAGCTGTTCGGCAAGGACGGAGGAGAGAACATTCATTTCATCAAGGCCGGGGTTGGCGGGACGCCCTCCGAGCTGGGGATGATCCGCTATGAGCGGGATGTGCTGAGGGATGGCGCAGCCGCTCCTGACATCGTAGTGGTGGAATTTGCTGTGAATGATGAAGGGGACGAGACGAAGGGTAACTGCTTCGAGAGCCTCTGTCTCAAAATCCTGTCTGCTGCAAACCAGCCTGCTGTCATCCTGCTGTTCAGTGTCTTCGTGAATGACTGGAACCTGCAGGACCGTCTCTCCCCGGTAGGCAGACGCTATAATCTCCCGATGGTCAGTGTCAAAGATGCAGTAACCGAGCAGTTCCGGCTGAGCAAGGCCGAAGGAAATATCATCTCCAAGCGGCAATTCTTCTACGATATTTATCACCCTACGAATGATGGGCACCGCGTAATGGCGGACTCCTTGGGCTACCTGTTCTCCGAAACCGCCCGGGCGGGGATGGATGAAGAGGGGGAGGCTGCGCTGACGGGAGCGCCTGTGCTCGGCAATGATTTTGCACATGTCCGGCTGCTGGACCGCATAAGTGATCTGGGCAGCGCAGGTACTGCGATTGCTATTGAAGCAGGCGGCTTCAACGGTACGGATGAGGAGCTGCAGCAGGTGGAGATGGATGCCAACCCGTTCGGCACTCCGCAATTCCCGCATAACTGGATGCACACGGCTACGTCCGGTGAGGGACGCTTCAGGCTGACAATCGCCAGCAAGAATCTGATCCTGGTCTTCAAGGATTCGGGCAGCCCGGATGTGGGCAAGGCGGAGGTCTATGTGGACGGCAAGCTGGTTCTGACGGCAGATCCGCATGTGAATAGCTGGACGCACTGCAACGCTGTGATTCTGTATAAGAATGAGCAGAGCGAGGAGCATGTGGTGGAGATCCGGATGGCGACGGAGGATCAGGAGAAGTGCTTCACCATCCTGGGATTTGGCTATACGGCTTAAGAACCGAGCAGGTAAAAGGGTGTCACCGGGCAGCACGAAGCTGCTTCGGGGGCACCCTTTTTGCGAATTATCATTTGGATAAGGAGTAATGAATTAGAACCTAGTCCAGCATGAATTCCCTGTATTTATTCTTGCGGGGATTAAGCACGAACAGGATGCCGCTGGCGTAGCCGGAGACGGCATTGAAATTCCGCTTGAGTGTAGACTTGACGGCGAGGTAAGACAAGGTCCAGAGCAGAGCTGCATAATTCTTCACGGGTGCTTTGCGCAGATTCAGGAGATAATAATGATTGACTGCGGTCGCCCGGGCGACACGACCTGCCTTGTCGCGCGAGCTGGGCGATTCATGATGCATGATTTTCAGCTCCGGGTTAATCACCAGCTTACCGTATCTGCTCGCTAGATGGCACATATAGATATCGTCCGCTACTGCATAGCTGGTCATCCAGGGGTACGGCTTCATATCCCGCAGCGCCGAGCTGCGGAAGGACATATTACAGCCATGGAAGAAGTCCGTCTCAAAAATATTCTCCGTCTCCCCCCATAAGAGAAGAGATCCGGCCAGTGTGCTTGCCGACAGTCTGCCTGGGGAAGACGACATTTGACAAGTCAGCCTGCCGAGCAGCTTGCCCGACTTGCTGCTGGAGAGACCCTTGGCGATTCCGCCGACTCCCACAATAGACGGATCTGAGGCATAGGTATCAAGCATCCGGCGGATATAGAGCGGATCGTCCAGCTCCGCGTCGTCATCGAAGCTGAGCAGAATCTCCCCGTCGATGAGCCCGAGAGCCTCGTAGCGGGAGAGCCAGACACCGGGCTTGGTTTTGCGGTAATAACGCAGGCTGGCATCCGGAAGATGCCCGAGCACCTCATGGAAATACTCCAGCACCTGTTCTTCGATCTCACCGTCGTCCACGATCAGCAGTTCGATGGAGACATTCTCCAGCCCGGTCTGCGCGCCGATGGATTCAATGCAGAGGGTCAGATCGCTGATCCGGTTACGCGTGGGAATGACTATAGACAGGTCATGCATGCCGTTGACTCCTTTCGGGACTCCTTAGTTGCTCTAATTTTACCTGTCCGCCCGGGCGGACGTATATACCTCTTTCGTTTACTTTTCTCCGGGAAGTATACTGAGAACTGAGGATACGGGAATTCAGAGGACATCAGAGAATAGTGAAAGTTCAAAAAGTTTGTTTGTAATTTTCGGTTTTTAACTATATAATAGTAAGTAGTTGATTGATGACACTATTACCCTTCAGGAGGAATTCACATGAGAATTGATATATGGTCAGATTACGCTTGCCCATTCTGCTACATCGGCAAAAGACGGCTGGAGCACGCGCTGAGCCAATTCCCCGGCCGTGACCAGGTGGAGGTCGTGTTCCGCAGCTTCCAGCTGGACCCGAATGCACGCACCGATGAGACGAGAGATATCCATGAGCTGCTGGCCAGCAAATACGGCATGACCCGTGACAAAGCCAAGGAGATGAACGCACAACTGGCTGAGCAGGCGAAGGGTGTGGGTCTGGAGTTCAATTTCGATACGATTCAGTCCACGAATACCTTTGACGCTCACCGCTTGAGCCACTACGCCGCTACTGAGGGCAAGGCTCCGCAGATGACCGAACGGCTGCTGCGTGCTTATTTCACCGATTCACTGAATGTGGGTGACCGCCAGGTGCTGGCTGAGCTGGCTGCCGAGGCCGGACTGGATCAGGCCAAAGTGGCTGAGGTGCTCGACAGTGAGGCTTATGGCGACCGGGTTGAAGCAGACATTGAAGCTGCCCGGCAGCTGAACATCACCGGCGTTCCATTCTTCGTCTTCAATAATAAGTACGCCGTATCCGGTGCACAGCCGGGTCCGGTCTTTACTGAAGTACTGGACACGGTATGGGCGGAGGAACAGAAGGGTCCAGAGCTTCAGGTGGTCGGCCAGCCGAAATCCGGGGCTGCACCGTCTGCTGACGGCTGCGATGACGGTTCCTGCAGCATCTGATTGCGGTCAGTGGCAGGCTTCAGGTAAGCGTTGCAGCGTTTTGCACCGGGACGAACGAATCTGGTTACGGACTACAGTTCCGCTAATTGCGCTAAAAGGCCATTTTGGGCGGCTTGCCGGACTCAGAGGACGTTATGCAGAGGTGTTGGAAGCGAAATTGCAGGATATTCGGCACTTAAGCACACTTGTGTCCGCAAGGTTGCTGCAAAAGATGATTTGCTACAAATAAGCGCACTGGAGTCCGCCGCTGGAGACTGTGTATCGTGATCTATCCAGTTAGGAGACTAGGCTTCGGCTGACCGGAACAGGCTGGAAAGTATGGCATTCCTGCCGCCGCTGGCTTTTCCGGGCAAGTTTGCAACAAATGGACGCACGAAACCCCCGCCGCATGAAATTCATGCAGCGGGGGTTTTTGGTGCTTACAAAGACCACAGGCCTGGAGCGAAAACCCGAATACAACGTGATAACACGAATGCCAGTGACCCAAATGTGTGCGAAATACCGAACACAATCGCAGCTGCGTGGGCCAATGACCCAAATGTGTGCGGAAAACCGAACACATTTGGGCAGTTGGGTTGGCCACCAGGGTGTACATGCGTGAAGCCAGCTGCCAGTCGCGCCCAGCCGGCCGTCCTCAGATGGCGGGCTGGGCGTCCGGGCGGCAATACCGCAGCAGCATCTCCATTTCGTTACCGGAACGAAGTCACGAGACTGGAGAACAGTGTGCGGACATCGTTCTGGTAGGCATTGATCGGCTCTACCGGACGGTTCACGTCGAACAGGGTGTAGACGGCGATGCGGGCGGCACGGACTGAGTATTCTTCTGTGAAAACGATATCGTCCGGGATCTCGCAGTATTGGCCGATAAAGGCCAGATTGGTTGAGCCTTCAGGCACCACCCGCGGCCGGTCGCTGTTCAGGCGCGGCATGAACTGGGAGGTGATATACGGCATCATGCAGGGAATACAGTTGGCGGTAGCCATGATCTCTTCCTTATGCGCCTCGAAGTGCAGATGTCCGATCAGCTCCTCCATAATCTCCTCGCCGGTACAGTCGCACATTTTTTTGTGTACATAATCGCCGACCTTGTCCGGGTACAGGCCATATCCCCAGAAGACCTTGACATGCTCCGGCTGATTGCGGAAATGCGGCTGGAACGCCAGCACGACCGACATGAACCAACTGGAATCCTTGAACGTTACGAGTGCGCCGGTTCCGGCCCGGTTGCGGGTGAACTTCTCCATCAGGTCGAAGAATTTCGAGTCCTGGAAGGTCACCGTGAAGGATTCCCATTTGGATTCATCCACATGATCGTCGAAGGAAGAAGGATTACCGAGACCCGGCTTCTTCGCGGCGATCGTCTCCCACAGCTTCCATGAGCTGCCCTTACCGTTCATCCCGGGAGCGGAGGTCATCGATCCGAGGCTGGAGCCTTCGGTCATCGAGCCGTTCGTCACAATTACGCGGTCGCCTTCATGAACCTGAATCGTGTCCTCCACGCCATCGCGGACCACCTTCATCGCTGTTACAGTAATGCCGTCGCCTTCTTTGAATTCCAGATCGGTTACGGTACATTTCAAGGTGAAATCTACGCCCAGCGGCTCCAGATATTGATGCAGCGGCAGAATGATGGAATCATATTGGTTATACGGGGTACGGGTTACGCCTTCAAGCGTTTGAATTCTAGGGAACTCGTGCATGAAGCGGAGCATATAACGCTTGAACTCAACCGCACTATGCCAAGGCTGGAAGGCAAATGTGGTTGCCCACATGTACCAGAAGTTCGTCGTGAAGAAATGCGGTCCGAACCAGTCGTTAATCCGCAAGGTGCCCAGGGCTGGCTCCGGCGTAATGACCAGCTTGCCCAGGGCCAGGCGGTCTGCCATATCGAAGCCCATGGAGGTGACATCCTGAACCTCACCCTTGCTGTTGATCAGCCGTGCCTGGCCGCGGGTCGGATTGGACTCGTCGAATTGAACGATTTCTTCCCGCAGCGTCATACCCGGCTGGTCAATGGACGGAATGGTACTTAACAGCTCCCACAGATTCTCATAGGTCTCATCGTTCAGCATCCGGCCGCCGCGAATGACATATCCATGCTCTGCATCGCCGGCACCGTCATTGCTGCCGCCAAGGATCTTCATCTCTTCAATAATGTGAATGTTCTGTCCGGGAAAATTGCAGTCTCTAACCAGATAGGCCGCACCCGCAAGGGATGCAATGCCACCGCCTACGAAATATACCTGCTCGTTACCGTACTCTTTTTTCACTGATTACCGCCTCCATAGATTTGCTTGAATACTGGACCTGAACCGAGTGTAATCCAGTCCCGCTCTGGAGGGTATCATCAAAGCGCTTGATCTGTATAAAATTTGGACATATGGAACAAAGTGTAACGTTTTTGGGCAGAAAAAAAGCCGCAGCCCTGAGGTTACGACAAAATGTTCTCATATTTATGCAGCGCCTTCAGGAAGTTTCCTTCAATCAGGACGCTCAGCTTCTCAATCATCGGCCCCGGCGGCTCCTGCATCCCGTCCTGCATCCACTGAATGATCAGTCCGGTGAAGGCCAGTGTGTAAAAGTTGGCGATGAACCGCTTATCCGATGTCCCGACATTCAGCCCGGCGGCCAGCTCGTTGATGACGCCCATGACGAGATCACTCGTCACCTCATACAGATAAGCGTCCAGATGCCTCCGTCCGAGGGAGTCCAAGGTGTTGCAGCAGAACGCCTTATTGTTCTCGATATAGCAGAATATCCGGTAGAATCCGTCGGTCCAAGTACTGTAGCTGCGGTACTGGGCAATGCTCTCGACAGCCTCCGTCTTGTAGATCCAGCCCAGCAAATCATAGATATCCTGAAAATGATAATAAAAGGTCTGCCGGTTCACGCCGCAATCCTCGACCAGATGCCGGACAGAGATTTTGTTCAGCGGAAGATGGGCCATCAGGTCCTTGAGCGAGCGGGCGAGCGCATTTTTGGTCAGCAGGGAATTGGACATAAGGGTCATCAGCTCCTAACAGGAATCAGCGTGTGCGCCAATAGTGTATCAGCAGGCGGCCGCCCTCGGCGATCAGACCCAGAGCGAAGCCGCCTGCTGTAAACAGGCCGAAGGACAGAAAGCCCGCAAGATCCTCGAAGCCCGACATCTCACGGTAAGTATACAGGTACATCAGGAAGAGTCCCGCGACAGTTCCAGCAGTTGAGAAAATCCACACAAGCCGTGCACCCAACCAGCCGAATCCGTTGACTACACCGGAGATGACAAGGGCAAGGATAGCCCAGCGTAGGGCAAGAATAGAGTTGAAAGGCTCACCTAACCACATATACCGGTGCAGAATCAGCAACAGCCACAGCAGCAGCGCGTAACCGGCAGACCATGCCAGCCAGCGGCCCGTCCGGGCAGGAGGCAGGAAATTCATTATCAGCTCACCCCATGTATAGCGTTATACCTCTTCCAGTTCTTCGGCGCTCTGCAGCAGGAACTTCAAGAGGTTCGGAAGGTCTTCCATTTGCTCTTCGGTAATTTGCCGTTTGAATTGCAGTTCAACACAGTTATTGTACGTATCCTCCGTCTGTCCATAGCGGAAGCTGAGCGATTGCACAGGCTGGAATTCAGGTCCCCAGATTCGGGTCAGAATCTCTTCAATGTCCGGGCACTGCTCATTTACATCCTCAATCTCCAGATAAAAGCGTAAGAAAAGACTGCACCCCGGGTCGCTGCCCGGCGTCTCCAGAATCTCATCTCCGAGGTCCTTCACTGTGGACTGGAGCAGAATCTCGGACGTCACATTCAGGCCTCCGGTCAGCTTGAACGCGAGGCTGAATTCCCGCGACATCAAAGCGAGATTGAGAGAATCGGACCGGTCCGTTACAACTAGAATCCCATCCAGATTATCGTAGTCATAGATCTGGTTCTCCAGGGCGATTTTGATATTGTCAAAAACAGTCGGGTGGAACAAGAGCGGCACCTTCTATCGTTTCTCTATATTATATAATGATCTGCTGCCGGCATTCCCGGCTTAGGAATTAGTTCGTAGGTGCCGGTGCCGTGTATTTCAGAAAAGTCTTCGGAATCGCGCTCTCAAACGTCAGGATTTCACCGGTAGTGGGATGGACGAACGAGAGCACACGGGCATGCAGGCCCAGACGGCCGACTGCCTTGGTCTCTGCGCCGTACTTCTTGTCCCCGGCAATCGGATGGCCGATGTCGGACATGTGGACACGGATCTGATTCTTCCGTCCGGTCTCCAGATGCACCTCCAGCAGGGAGAAGTGGCGGTTCGCCTGGATCAGCTTATAGCGGGTTACGGCATGCAGCCCGTCTCCCTCATGCGGACTGGAGTACATCTTCAGCGTCGAGGTCTCCTTCAGCCAGGAGCTGATCGTGCCTTCAGATCTCTTCACAGCGCCTTCGACCAGAGCCACGTAGGAGCGTTCCTTGACGGTCTCCTTCCAGCTGTTCTGGAGGGACTGCTGAATCGCCTCGCTGCGGGCAAACATCATGACGCCCGAGGTATCCCGGTCCAGCCGGTGCACCACATAGACGCGGTTTTTCGGGTTGCTCAGGCGGACATGCTCCATCAGCTGGCGGTAAGCCGTCAGTTCATTGTCTTCTCCGGTAGCGATGGACAGGAGTCCCGCATCCTTCTGAATCACGATAATATCGTCGTCCTCATGGACAATGGTCAGTCCCAGCAGCTCCTTGGCTTCAGCAGGCTTCTCCTGGTCAATCGTCACGGTCTGTCCGGGATGGAGCTGATGGTTATGCTTAGTCACAGGCTTGCCGTTCACAGCAACCTGCCCGCGGGAGAGCATGGATTTGATCGAGTTGCGCCCCTTATTCGTAATTGTCTTCAGCAGAAAAGCAAGCAGCTCCGCAGGCTCCGCTACTGTATAGGATTTGGGTGCAGCTGCCGGCTTGGCCGGGGCTCCGGATCTTGCTCCCTGTTTATGGTTAGAGGTTCTGTTCCCCTGATTTCTGGTTCTTCTTGTATTCATGACCGCATTCTCCGTCCTTTAATAGGTTACTCCTCAATATACCATGGGCCGTGAAGAAATACTACGGACGTAAGCGGCAGCTAGATATAGAGGAGCAGGCCGATACAGATCATCAGGGAGAGCAAGATATAGCTCCAGGCCACGACTCTGGCGTACTTTTTCTCCCGGTGCCAGCCCCGGTTACTGTAAATTCGGATATCCACCACCAACAGGAGCATGGCCGAGACCAACATTATCCCGGCTAGGCTTCCTAGCAACCGGATCATACGCTTCCTCCTCCTTCAACAGATACTTGTATAGGCGGATGCTTAGTCATGCTTGAGGCCCACTCTGCGGATATGCAGAGTCAGTCTGATCTCTACACCAACACTGCTGTACAGGCTCTCCCAGTCGTTTTTGCCGTGGATGTGTTCCCTCCAGTAGGCGGGATGATGGCTTCGGATCTGTTCACCCATACCAAAAATATCAGAGTGGTCCTTCTGGGTCTGCTTCACCAGCCCGTGCAGCACCGTCTGGATCTGCTCTTCGAAGTCCTGTTCGATCTCATGCAGCTTCTGCGGGGAGTTGACGGGAACATCACTGCTGTAATGCTCGTCCAGATCCCCTTCCAGGAAGATGTCATAGGACAAACAGGGCTTGCCGTCCTTGATATAGCTCCGGGTGCGGGTGAAGCGTTCATTGATCTTGGTCATGACAATCCCGAGCTCCTGCGTACGGAGCAGAGTGGAATAGCCGCCGGGGTCCATCCCCTGCATCGCCATGAACCCGCCGATCTCAATCGGGGCCGTTTTGCCCGCCATCCGGCCGCCGCTGAAATAAGCCAGCCCTGCAATGAGGATATTATCCTTGTTTCGCAGTGCCACATAAGGCAGATAAGCGCTTTGGCCCCACCTGGAATCCGCTGACCAGAAGGTGCCGATATAATCCCGGGGGAATTTGCCGGAGGAGACGGACTTCTCCATCATGGACAAAATATAAAGAGTAGGCACACGCTGCAGCGGCGGGTTCACATCCATGAAGGCGGAAGCACGGCCCTCGGAGACGAGCAGCCAGGTTCTGCGCCGGATTTCCGGGTTGCGCCGCAGATAATCATTTAGCTCGGCAAGGCTGCCCCGGGCAATTTCCTCGCTGATGATGATGATCCGCAGGTGAACCAGATAACGCGGGTCGGCAATCTGCTGCTGCAGATTATTCATGGCATCGTCGAGGGAGATGCCGCGCACGCTGACTACCCAGACGGGACTGGTTTTGCCTTCCCCTGCGCTGCCGCCGGTGCCGGGGCCCAGCGGGACTCTGCCCGGGACGGCAATCTGGGCGGTGACACTGATCATCTCCGTAGGCAGAGAGTTATCATGGATGTGAGTCACCCGGTCTTCTTTTTGCGTATCGTCTGCAGGGATTTTGTCAATGGATAAGCCGAGAACCAGCGCACGGTCCTCAATCTCCACCTGATCCCAGCATCCGCTGAGCAGGGGGGTGGCTATCGCCAGCAATAGGAGAAGGGCGAGTGTGCGCGGTAGCTGTATATTCATGAGGTCACCTTCTTCCTGTGGCGTCTAAGCAGATAGACCGTCCATAACAGCAGAGGATAGCCGAACATCAGCATCATGCCGGCATTGCCGAGGTGAAGGGCCCACCGGTAAGATTCGAACACATTTGAAGGCAGCATAGCCAGGATGAACACCACCGGCAGCAGAATCGTGGAGGCCATCCGCTGGTCGCGGAACCGCAGCAGCTTGTGCAGCAGATAGGCAGATATGTAATAAGTGGTGTAGATCGTCGTGTAGACAGAGATGACCCAGATAATAATGAAGATAGCATCCAGCCGCTCCAGGAATCCCTCGCCAAAAGCCGCCGAACGGGCCATCTCCAAGGTAGGGTAGATCAGCAGCTTGGTCTCTTCGGCACCGAATATCCCTACAGAGGCAATGACGATCAGCACGTAGATTGCTCCCGACAGGAAGATGGCCCAGGCCCCCGCACGAACCGCATGCCCGGGCTTCTCCATGAATGGAATCAGCAGCACGATGACGAAGGAGCTTTGGAACAGATAGGTGGCATCCCGCGCTCCTTTCCAGAACTGGAAGCTTGGGGGCATCAGGACAGGCTGCAGATTGAGCATATCCACATTTTTGAGCGAGAGCAGAATGGTGACCAGAATAGAGCCGGTAATCAGCGGCAGATAGAAGAAGTGGATATAGGAGAACTTCACAACGTTGCGCCTGGAGGACAGCAGACTGATGAGCAGCATCAGGAAGATGGTTGCTTCGATCGGTGTTTTTTTGTACAGCACGGTTGTGGCAACATCCCCGAATTGGCGTACGGTGAGACCGGTGAGTACAATGAACAGCAGCATAATTACCACAGTGAAAATAGCAGCAAGCGGGCGTCCGATCAGGCGGCGGCTGAACACAAACAGGGTCTCCTGCGGAAACCGCTGGCAGAGGGAGGCCAGCAGCCAGTAGCTGATGAAGGAGAACAGTACACCGCAGAGCGCAACAAGGGGAGCGCTGCTGTTGCCTGCTTCGGTCATATAACGCGGGAAGCTGAGGATGCCCACTCCGATAATGGTGCTGGTGATCACGGCTGCTGCGCGCAGAGTCGTAATCTGGCGCGGATTATTCATCGGTCTCATCTCCCTGCCTGAGAATCTGGTCAATCTCTGCGGCTGGCACGCTGCGGGGCAGTCTGTCCGTATCCCGGACATGCAGGAAGCTGGGGCGGCGGCGCATCCACCAGAGCGGCACCCGCACCAGCGTATCCTTCAGATCACGCCATTTGCCGGGAATGTAAGGGGACATATAAGGAACGCCGAAGGACTCCAGGAACAAGAGATGATTCAGAATCAAAATCGTGCCAATCATGACTCCGTAGAGGCCGAACATACCGGCCAAAAGGATCAGCGGAAACCGCAGCATCCGCAGGGCGATCGCCGCATTGTAGGCGGGAGTGGCGAACGAGCCGATGGTCGTCAGAGCCACAATGACAACCGTGATCGGACTGGCCAATCCTGCGCCCACGGCAGCCTGTCCGATAACGAGCACGCCCACAATAGATAATGCTCCGCCGATCATCTGCGGCAGCCGGATCGTCGCTTCCCGCAGCACCTCCATCGATACCTCCATGATCAGCACCTCCAGCACAGCCGGAAACGGCACGCCCGCGCGGCCTCCCGAGATCGCCACAGCGAAATCCGTAGGCAGCAGCTCGGGGTTGAAAGAGATTACAGAGACATATAACGCCGGGAAAAATAGTGAGCTGGCCAACGCAATCAGCCGGATGATCCGGATTAGGCTGCCCATAATGAAGCGTTCCGTATAATCATCCACCGTCTGGAAGAACTGGTTGAAGAGGGCGGGAACAATCAGGGCAAACGGTGAGCCATCGACGAGAATGGCAACCCGTCCTTCCAGAAGGGCGGCCACAGTCTTATCCGGCCGCTCAGTGCTCTGGACCTGAGGGAAGGGAGAGAGCGGCTGGTCTTCGATGAACTGTTCGATGTACCCGGCATCGAGAATGCCGTCGGTATGAATCAGCGAGATTCGGCGCATGACTTCAGCGACCAGACTGCTGTCAGTGACGCTGTCAATGTAACATAGAGCCACCCTTGACTGGGTACGTGCACCTAGCGGGCTGATCTCAATCCTGAAGTCCGTGCTCTGGAGCCGGTAGCGCAGCAGGGAGAGGTTGTTCTCCAGCTTCTCCACATAGCCTTCACGGGGCCCGCGGATGACCTGTTCCGTCTGCGGCTGCTCGACCCCGCGCATTTCAATCTGGCGCATTTCCATGCGGAGCGCCTCGGGAGTTCCGTCAATCAGCAGAATCAGATCACCCTTCACGGCGGCTTGGGGGAGTGCGGACAGATCGGCAGTCGTGGTGCCTTGAGTGACCTGGACGGCAGTACTCCAGATATAATGAATCATTGCGCCCGTATCCTCCGGTACCTCAAGCTGCGCTGGAGGCGGGGCCATTAACGGTTTCAGTACATGCTCGCGCACCTGCTCCATATTCACGAGTGAGGAGAAGAAGAGCATGGCGGCAGGATACGCCCCGAAGAGCAGGAAGTCGCGTACGACCAGATCGCCGTTCTCTCCGAGCCTGGCCTGAAGCTCCGGCAGATCGCTCTTCAGCTCTCCTGTCAGCTTGCTTCCGCCGGCCGGCTCCGGCTCTGGCGGAGAAGCCTGTTGCTTATGTATATAGGAGGCATATTTATCTTTCCAGTCTTGCAAACGGGCGACCTCCTTCATGGGGCAGATGGATGAAATTATCTAAAGTGTTGCTTGATCGTAAGGTTTTTATGTAATTTCTATGTGTAAAGTCCGGAAGGAGTGCTATCTTATCTGCTTCAGGCGGTTGCTTGGCAGCCGGTTGCCCGGTAAACTAAAAGGTAGAAAGCCTTAAGGAGTTTGAATAGACATGGAGATGCAAGGATCATTAATGGAGCAGGCCCAGGCCGAGCTGCAAAAATATTACGGTTATCCCGATTTCCGGGACGGCCAGAAAAAAATTGTGAACAATCTGCTGGAAGGCCGCGATACGCTGGGCATTCTGCCTACCGGAGGCGGTAAGTCCATCTGCTATCAGGTTCCGGCGCTGCTGCAGCCGGGGCTTACCCTGGTCGTCTCACCGCTGATCTCCCTGATGAAGGATCAGGTGGATGCTCTTACGACGGCAGGGATTCCCGCTGCTTATATCAACAGCACCTTGAGCGGCAAAGAAGTGAATGAGCGCATCCGCGCGGCCCGCCGAGGCGACTTGAAGCTGCTCTATGTAGCTCCTGAGCGTCTGGAGCTGGACTGGTTCCGCCTGGAGATGGCGGGACTGAACATCTCCTGCGTGGCTGTGGATGAGGCACACTGCGTCTCGCAATGGGGCCATGACTTCCGCACCAGTTATCTGGCAGTCTCCCCGTTCGTGGAGCAGCTGCCGCAGCGTCCGATTCTGGCGGCCTTCACAGCTACGGCTACCCCGGAGGTTATGGAGGATATGGTCCGGCTGCTGCGCCTGCGCGAGCCGGGTGTCTTCATGACCGGCCTTGGCCGCGATAACCTGGCGATGTCAGTGCTGCGGGGAGAGAATAAGCGCGAGTTCGTGCTGGATTATGCAGCTCAGCATGCCCATCAGCCGGGCATCGTGTATGCCGCCACCCGCAAGGAGGTGGACGATCTCTACCAGCGCCTTCAGGCCGCAGGGATCACTGCCGGGCGCTATCATGCCGGAATGAACGACCAGGAGCGGGCGGACAGCCAGGAAGGCTTCCTGTATGACGATATCCGCGTCATGGTCGCCACGAATGCCTTTGGAATGGGGATCGACAAGTCTAACGTGCGTTATGTCATCCATTACAATATGCCGAAGAACATGGAGGCCTACGTTCAAGAGGCGGGCCGTGCCGGGCGTGACGGGGAGCCGAGCGATTGCATCCTGCTGTTCAGTGCACAGGATATCATGACCCAGAAGTTCCTGATTGAGCAGAACCCGCAGGACCCGGAACGCAAAGCCAACGAATACCGCAAGCTCCAGCAGATGATCGAATACTGCTACACGACCCGCTGCCTGCGCAGTGCGCAGCTCGACTATTTCGGGGAGAGTCATGAGGATGATCACTGCGGGATCTGCAGCTCCTGTACTGACGAGCGTGAGCTGGTAGATATCACTGTAGAAGCGCAGAAGATCTTCTCCTGCATCCACCGGATGCGGGAGCGTTACGGCGTGGCGCTGGTCTCCTCCGTGCTGAAGGGCTCGCGTAACCAGAAGGTGCTGCAATACGGCTTCGAGAAGCTGCCGACCCATGGCGCTATGTCCAGCCGCAGCGAGAAGGAGATTACCGAGATCATCAACATGCTGATCTCGGAAGGCTATCTGGCCTTGTCCGAAGGCCAGTATCCGGTGGTCCGGCTGCAGCCGCTGGCAGCCGAGGTGCTGCGCGGCCAGCGCCAGGTGCATCAGCGCGTGGCCCGCACGCTGGTCACCTCCGGCACGCGGGACCGCAGCCGCTCGCGCGATACTTCGCCGTCTGCGGTCAACGAGACGGTGTTCGAGCAGCTGCGCCTGATCCGCCGCGAGCTGGCGGGGCGCGAGCATGTGCCGTCGTACATCATTTTCAATGATGCGACGCTGCGCGAGATGAGCGTGGTCTGCCCGCAGACGGAATCGGAGATGCTGAGGGTGAAGGGTGTCGGTGAAGTGAAGTACCGGAAGTACGGCAAGGCCTTCCTGGAGTTTTTTCAAAATGACATGTAAAGAAGGTTATAAGGCATGAGAATCATCCTGGCCACATTAAATGCCAAATATATTCATACTTCGCTTGCGATCCGGCTGCTGAAGGCGTATAGCGAGCATGAGTTCAAGGATATCCTTTTGGCGGAATATACCATCAAAGATCCCGCGATGAACATCGTGTCTGACCTTTTTCAGAAGCAGCCGGATGTGATTGGCTTCTCCTGTTACATCTGGAACATCGAGGAGACCATCAAGCTGGTCGGAATTCTCAAGCAGGTCATGCCGGAGGTCAAGATCGTGCTGGGCGGGCCGGAGGTATCCTATGAGCCGCTCTACTGGATGAAGCGGGAGGCCGGAGTGGACTTCGTTGTGAACGGTGACGGGGAAGAGACCTTCCACCATCTGCTGCAGGAGATCCGGGACGAACATAAGTACCATTTCGTATACGGTGCGGCTTACCGCAAGGGGGAAGAGCTGATCGTCAATCCTCCCCGTCCCAAAAGCGATCTGAACACCCTGCCGACCCCACACCGCTTCGCGGAGGATCTGCCGGAGCTGAGCAAGCGTATCGTTTATTTTGAGACAAGCCGGGGATGTCCCTTCAATTGCCAGTTCTGCCTGTCCAGCATTGAGGTGGGCGTGCGTTATTATGATATCGAACGGGTGAAGTCTGATCTGCTCTATCTGATTGAGGGCGGTGCCAAGGTCATTAAGTTCCTGGACCGCACGTTCAATATCAACCGCAATTATGCGATGGAGATGTTCCAGTTCCTGATCGATAATCATCAGGGCTGCGTGTTCCAGTTCGAAATTACCGCCGATATTATGCGTCCCGAGGTGCTGGATTTCCTGGCGCAGAACGCCCCTCCGGGCGTTTTCCGCTTCGAGATCGGCGTCCAGTCTACGAATGATGAGACCAATGAGCTGGTCAAGCGCCGCCAGAACTTCACCAAGCTGTCGCGCACGGTGATGAAGATCAAGGCCAGCGGCAACATCGACCAGCATCTTGATCTGATCGCCGGACTGCCGATGGAGGATTACGCCACCTTCCGCAAGACCTTCAATGACGTCTTCGCCATGGAGCCGGAGGAGCTGCAGCTAGGTTTCCTCAAAATGCTGCGCGGCACCGGGCTGCGCGCCCAGGCTGCCAAATACGACTACACGTATATGGAGCATGCGCCATACGAAATTCTCAGCAGCCATGTCATGCCGTTCGCCGATATTATCCGGCTCAAGCGGCTGGAGGATGTGCTGGAGAAGTACTGGAACAGCCAGCGGCTGGCTCATTCGGTCAAGTACCTGATCCGCCATGTCTTCCCGTCCCCGTTCGACTTCTTCCAGGAGTTCGGGGACTACTGGGAAGAGCGGGGCTGGCAGAAGATCGGGCATCAGCTGGAGGATCTGTTCACCCGGCTGCATGACTTCCTGACGGACCGGGGCACGGCCTCGATGGACATTGTCACCGGCCTGATGAAGCTGGACTACTTCCTCGCCCACAAGTACAAGCCCCGCAAGATCTGGTGGGACGATGTGCTTGATAAAGCAGAGTGGGCGAAGCACCTGAAGCAGATCGCCAGTCAGCCGGAGCTGATCTCGGCCAAGCTGGCGGAAGCCGGACTTAGCGAGCGGGAGCTCCAGAAGTTCATCGTGCTCGACGAGCTGCCGTTCCGGCTTGCGCCGGTGCTGGACTCGATCAGCGGACTGCGCTATGACGGGGAGCTTGACGCTGAGGCGGGTGCGCAGGCTGAAGCCGGGAACAGGGACGGTGGGGAGATACACGCGGCGGTTACAGCATCGGCCCCGGCAGAACGCGGGCGAGCTGGAGCGGGAGGCGTGGCTGCTGCTGAGGCAGATCTTCTGCCTTCTGTGGCAGCAGTGGCCGGTGGTGTGCCAGCGGCGGCCCATAGCGATCCGCACCCTGGGGCAAGCGAAGGCCGCACGCTGCTGGTCGTCCTGTATCAGCAGGATGAGAGCCAGCGGGCGCAGTATTATACGCTGCCTTTGTAGGGAAGAGTAACCTGATCTCATCCGGGCATCGGCCAAATGTAATCGAAAAACCGATCACATTCGGCGCCGCGTGGGCACGTGGACCGATAACCTGCGCAAACTGAACTTTTGCGGAAAGAAGACTTCTGAGTTAGTTACCTATGGGGGGCATACCGTTGAGTCAGGAGCAACACATATCATTGTTTAGGTACGGTGACGAGCATGGGGAGCAATTCAAGGACCAGTTACTTGGCTTTAAGCTTCCAGCGGAGCAGTTGCAGTTCACTGGACTGCCGGAGGAGACGCTTCAGGATATCAAGGAAGATGCCGGTAAGGAGGGAGTGGTCATTGCCTGCGGAGAACGGGCTGTGGGCTTCTTCATCCTCCACACTGGTGAGGGCATGGCCGATTTCTTTCCAGACTATGCCGATGCAGTTCTGCTGCGCGCTTTCCTTATGGACCATGCCAGCCAGGGCCGTGGGTTCGCTAAAGCAGCGATGTTGCTGCTGCCGGATCTTGTCCGCCGCTACTACCCTGAATCCCGGCAAATTGTGCTGGCTGTGAATGAACGCAATACCGCCGCCAGTCAGCTATATCTCCGGGCCGGATTTCAGGATCATGGTCTGCGGCGGAGCGGAAACAAAGGAACACAGCTGATTTTGCAATATGGGCTATCCTCTGAGCCTGTTGAGGCTTCTGCTGATGTATGAGGGGGACGTACTGCATAACCGTCTTATGGAGCTATTTACCCGCGATACACTGCTAATGGATATTTTCAAGCGTGCCCAAGGATTGGCTCCAGTTCCTTACTACATTGGCGCAGGATGCCTGGTGCAAACAGTGTGGAATGAACTTACCGGACGGTCGCCGGGATACGGAATCAGTGACATCGATTTTATTTACTACGATTCATCGGATCTGAGCTACGCTGCTGAGGATGAGATGGTTGCGAAGGGCAGGGAGCTTTTTGACGGTATTGTCCTTCCAGTCGATCTCAAAAATCAGGCTAGGGTCCATCTGTGGTACCCCCAGAAGTTCGGTGTGGAGATTAACCCCTACCTCTCCCTGGAAGCAGCAATTGACAGCTGGCCGACTACGGTGACCTCACTGGGAGCAAGGCTTGAGCTAAACGGTGAATGGAAGATTTATGCCCCATTTGGTCTGGAGGATTTATTTCAATTAATTCTACGGCCCAACAAAGCACTGATCAGCGAGAAGATCTACGAAGCGAAGACGCAGAAATGGAGGTCCAAATGGCCGGAGCTTACAGTGGTTCCTTGGTAGGAGAAAAAGCAGAAATTCCACATGCCTCAATCAGTGAGTATACTAGAATGAACACCTAATTGTATTTATCCTTCTCCAGTGTTACGATCAATAAAGAGATGCCAGTAAAGGAGCATAAACACTATCATGTGGATTACTCTGTAAGTGTGAATGAACTGAAGGATGGGCCGGCAATAGTGGAGATCACTATGCTATTAGGCATGCCTTTCTGTCGACTTACAGGGTATGCAGGGTGAATGGTTCGTATACCGACTTCTGCGGATATCTAAGGGTATCTTTTTTTGTTGCCGGAAATAGCATCTCTATGGCTCTTAACCTGCCTATCCTCCTAATGAGTGAATGGGGGAACGATATATGAAACAACCGAAATTAGTCTTAATCGAGGGTCTGCCCGGCTTCGGGAAGTCCACAGCGGCACAGCTGGTTTACGAAATTCTTACGGAGATGAATATGGGCGCTCAGCTTGTCCTGGAAGGGAATCTGGATCATCCCGCTGATTATGAGGGCATAGCTTGCCTTACCCTAGCAGAATATGATGAGATGTTCAGAACCAGTGGGATTCCGGGGGAAGTATTAAGTGCGCACACTACCTGTCAAGACAACAATTATCTGGTCGGATACCTGAAAATAATAAATGAATACGGTCCTCTCCTTCCGAAGGAATGGATGGACAGATTGACCCGGAAGGATGTATATGAACTGCCGCTGGCTCAGCACAGGAAGCTGATTACAGCAAGGTGGAGGCAGTTTACGGAGAGTGCCTTACGGGGGCCGGATACGTATGTGTTTGATTGCTGTTTTATTCAGAATCCTGTGACTATGGGGATGATCAGGCATGATGCAGCCGAGGAGTACATGATAAGCTACATTCAGGAGCTGGAGGCCATTATTAAGCCATTGAACCCGCTGCTGATTGTGATTGAACAGGACGATCTGGAGCTGGCTTTCCGCAAAGCTGTCCGCGAAAGACCTCTTGAATGGTCGGAAGGGTTCATCCGGTACTACACCGCACAGGGGTGTGGCTTGAGACAGGGACACCGGGGTTTAGAAGGTACGCTGGAGGTACTTAAGAGCAGAAGCAAGCTGGAAGAAAACATATACAACCTGTTAAGTATGAATAAGACAAAAGTAAATAATTCTACGTATGCGCTCCAGGCCTATAAGCAAGTTTTGAAGGAGAAGCTTGTCGCTTGGCGCAATCACCCAGCGGGTTCTTAACCCGCACAATTCAAAGAGAGGCATCCCTTACCTGACGGAGTGCCTCTCTTTTGAATATAGAATTTCTATTTTTCACACGACAACTTATCCTTATATTTCCCTCTGAAACGGTACCGCCCTTTAAAAGGACGGTGCTTACAACCGAATACAATGGCTGGTGCAAGGCATATGGACCAAATGTATGTGAAAAACAGCATACATTGTGCTCATAAGTAGGTATATGGACAAATGTATGTGAAAAACAGCATACATTGTGTTCTACGCCATTGACCCTGGTGGGGACTGTAAAAACTAATCTGCCGTAGGCTGAAGCCGCATGGATTCGGCAGGCAGGTGGCGGGCGAGCCAGTCCAGCACATCGGCCGTGACCTCGTCCCGGTTGACCTCGTTCAGCATCTCATGCCGGCCTCCCGGATACAGCTTGCATTCCACATCCTGAAGCCCCTGCTTCCGGTATAACTCAGCCAGACGTATCACCCCCTGGCCGTTCATCCCCACAGGGTCCTTCTCGCCCGCGAACAGGTAGACCGGCTTGTCGCTGCACAAGTGCTGAAGTGTGGACCTGGTATGCAGCTCCCGCAGCATATGGAAGAAATCCCGGAAGAAGCGGGTGGTGCAGATCGCCCCGCAGTACGGGTCGGCAATGAAGTGGTCCACCTCCTCCGGGTCGCTGCTGAGCCAGTCAAAAGCCGTCCGGACCGGAGAAAAGGAGCGGTTATATGCGCCAAATACAATTCCGTTCAGCAACACGCTGCGGTGGTGGTCTCCCTGGAGCCTTAACTGCACATTCGACAGGGACTCTGCCAGCCGCAGCATACCCCGGGGACCGTTGGTGCCGCTGAGGATGAAGCCGCTGTAGATCTCGTGGCCTTCCTCGCACATCAGCTTCTGAGCCAGAAATGAGCCCATGCTGTGCGCGAACAGGAAGATAGGCACGTGCTCATGCCGGGAGCAGGCGAGCTCTGCAAGCTGAAGGAGATTGCGCCGCATCCAGTAGAAGCCGTTCTCCCCGCTGTCGCCGAGCAGGTTGACTCTGCCGGCGGTAAGGCCATGTCCCCGGTGGTCATTGGCATACACAGTATAACCGGCTGCGGTGAGCGCCGAGGCGAACCGGGCATACCGCCCAGCCGTCTCACACATACCGTGTGCAATCTGCACAATCCCCCGGATCTCCGTTCCCGCGTCCGGCAGCCATTCATAGACATGGATTTTGACATCTAAGGGATCAGTCATGGTAAAAGTGTTCTCAGTCATCGCCTGTCCTCCTGAAAGTGAAATTCAGCATTCCTAGCGTAAAGAGTACCTGTTGCTTCTGATCCAAGTGAAACGCAGTCCGGCTGCTTAAGGCAGATAAGAGCGCAGCACTGTAGATTGTCCTTCAATACTGTAAGCGCCGAGGCTGGACGGAAGCAGATAGCATTCGCCCGCTGCATATGGCTGGGAGCCGCCCTCCCAGATCAGATGGCCGCTGCCCTCACAGATCACCAGAATGGTGAAGCTGTCATCCGTAGTGGCGAGCTGCCATTCACCGGAGACGATTCCTTTTTCCACAATAAAATAAGGCGAGGAAGCAATTCTAAGCCATTCCCCGGCCACAGCACCATCTGTCTTCATCGAAGTCGCGCCTGCTCCCTTATAGGCAGTCACATTCAGGGAATCCTCGATATGCAGCTCGCGCGGCTTCCCGTCCAGACCCGGACGGTCATAATCGTAAATCCGGTATGTAGTGTCAGAGTTTTGCTGGATCTCTGCTACAACGACTCCTGCACACAATGCATGTACAGTCCCGGCAGGGATATAGAAGGAGTCACCGGCAGCTACAGTCACTTCCTGCAGGCTGTCCATAACCGTTCCGTTCTCCAGCGCGTCCTTCAGCATCTCGCGGGTGACGCCTTCCTTCAGACCATAGATGATTTTGGCGCCTGGCTTGGCGTCCAGTACGTACCACATTTCGGTTTTGCCCAGCTCTCCCTTGGGAAGTCCGGCATAATCATCCGTAGGGTGAACCTGTACGGAGAGGTTATCGTTGCAATCCAGCAGCTTGATCAGCAGCGGGAATCGTCCGCCTTCTTCCGTAATTCCCTTGCTCCCGAACCACTCGTGCCCGAACTGCTCACGGATGGCATCCAGGCCTTGTCCGGCCAGCTCGCCGTTGACTACAGAGGAGGTGCCGTTCGGATGATCGGCAATCATCCAGCCTTCGCCGATATGGCCTTCCGGCAGATCCAGGCCGAATTTCTCCAGCGCCCGGCCTCCCCAGACACGTTCTTTGAACTCCGGCTGAAATTTCAGAGGATATGGTTTCGTCATTACAACATCTTCCTTCCTGATAATAAGATGATCTTCAGTTACAAGGGGCTCACTGTCTTCAGGTGTTAGCCCCTTTGTCTCTTCTCTACAGCTACAACATATGGTGCAGACTCGCGCTGAAGCTGCCGGTACACGATGGTCTGCGCGTCGTGCTGGGCCAGTCCGGCGGCCCAGGCTTCGACAGCGGCGGCTTCGCTGCCGCCGCCTTCGTGGCCGGGATACAGCACGGCCGTGATGATCCCGCCCGGGCGAAGCAGCGCAAGTGCCGACTCCAGCGCGGCCAGCGTGCTTGGCGGTTCGGTGATGATGGTCTTATCGGCATCGCCCGCAGGCAGATAGCCGAGGTTGAACATCACCGCCGAGACCGTTCCGCGCCAAGTGGGCGGAACGGCTTCAGCCATAGCTGCATGGCTCTGCTGCAGCAGCGTCACGGGAGCCAGCGCAGCAGGCGCTTCCTCCCGGGCCAGCCGCAGGCGCTCGCCGGCAAGAGCCAGCGCCTGCGGCTGGATGTCGAACCCGTACACCCCGCCGCGCGGCCCGGCCGCCCTGGCGAGGAACAGGGTGTCGGCGCCGGTGCCCAGGGTGGCGTCGATAGCCCGTCCGCCCGGCGAGAGCCGCTCAGCGGTCAGCTTATGGGCGAAGCTAAGGACAGAGAGGAAGCCCATCAGCCCTTCCTCCAGTACTTACCCTGCCAGGTGTCCCTGGCAACCAGTTCCTGGTCAATGGCATTCAGCACTTCCCACTTCTTGAGGCTCCACATCGGGCCGATCAGAGCATCGCGCGGGGCATCGCCGGTCAAACGGTGGACAATCATGTCCGGCGGCAGAATTTCCAGCGAATCGGCGATGAGCTTCACATACTCATCCTGCTCCAGGAACCTCAGCAGCCCGGCTTCGTACTGCTTCACCATCGGCGTTTTGCGCATGAGGTGAAGCAGGTGGATTTTGATTCCCTGAACCCCCATATTAGCTACAGCAGCTACAGTCTCCAGCATCATCTCATGCGTTTCCTGCGGAAGCCCGTGAATGATGTGGGTACACACACGGATGCCGTGCCGCCGGAGCTTGGCAACAGCTTCAGTATAGCAGGCGGTATCATGTGCGCGGTTAATCAGATCCGAGGTAGACTGATGAATGGTCTGAAGCCCCATCTCCACCCATAGATACGTGCGCTGGTTCAGCTCCGCGAGATACTCGACTACATCATCCGGGAGGCAGTCCGGCCGGGTGGCAATGGCCAGGCCGACAACCCCGGGCTGCTGCAGAATGACTTCATAATATTCCCTTAGCTCCTCGACGGGAGCATACGTATTGGTATAGGCCTGGAAGTAGCCGATATATTTGGCATTCGGCCATTTCTGATGCTGGCGGTCGCGGATATGGTTGAATTGGGTGACCAGATCATCCCGGCGGCTTCCGGCGAAATCGCCTGACCCTCTGGCACTGCAGAACGTACAGCCTCCTTTGGCGATGGTACCGTCACGGTTCGGACAGGTGAAGCCCGCATCGAGCATGACCTTGAACACCTTGGTATCCATCTGCCCGCGCATTTCGTAGTTCCAGGTATGGAACCGTTTATCCCCCCACAGAAGCGGAGAGGAGGCCTGTTGAAGATTAGACATGTGCAGCTCCTTTCATTAACCTTCCCATTGTATCAAAAATCCGTGATGAACGTAACAATCCCTCCCGGAAATCCGCCGAAAAAAAACTGAAAATAGGCTGTGAATTACCGCCATTTGGCTTGAAAATGCTTACACATTATGTTATATTTAAAGTGTTAAAAAAGCCGCTGCAGCAACCACAATCATATGCTTGAATTCATAATTTCGTGTCGTCCGGTCCATACTAAACCTTAGAGGTGATAACGATGAATTCTCCAACGGTATTTGCTGATAACAAAGGTTCGATTGATGTGCAGCTGACTCCCGATGAAGCTCTCGCCCTGACAGGCGTAGAATTCAACGGCAACCACAAGATCAAGACAGAAGCGCAGCGGAAGATCCGCAATGCGTTCGAGAAGACCTTCGAGTTCGATAAATAAATGGCAGTCCGCTGAACGGCGGGCCGGTAATGCAGATACAACACGCACGGAACTTTCGACCAGTCCTAACAGGGGCGGGACGGAAGTTCCTTTTCTTTTGCTGAAATCCCTTTACTTTTGCCGGTAAGTTCGGCACAATATTGCAAGTGGCATTTATCCTATTCAAAGATAAGGCAATAAGAGATAAGCGGAGGAATACCTATGCGTTTACGCGGAAGAAAAGGAATACGTGAAAGTCTTGAGGAGCAGACCGATCTGGTCATCCTGGAACCACGCAGCCTGAAGGGGCGCTGGTCCGAATTGTTCGGCAATGACCATCCGATTCATGTGGAATTTGGAATGGGCAAGGGGCAGTTTATCAGTCAAATGAGCTTCAAATACCCGGAGATTAATTTCATCGGCGTGGATATGTATGACGAGCTGGTGCGGCGCGCCGCCGAGAAGGCCCGGAATGTATGGGAGCCGGCAGGTGAAGAGACGCCGCCGAACGTGAGAGTGGCCCTGGCCAATATCGATTACGCGGAGGAAGTGTTCGCTCCGGGGGAGCTGGAACGGATCTATCTCAACTTCAGTGATCCCTGGCCGAAAAGCAAGCATGCCCGCCGCCGTCTGACCCATCCGCGTTTTCTGGATAAATACCGCGGACTGCTCAGTCCGCTCGGCGAGATTCATTTGAAGACGGATTCCCGCAGCCTGTTTGAATTCTCGTTAAATGCCTTTGCGGACTACGGTCTGCAGATGAAGAATATTTCCCTTGACCTGCATGAGGGCGGCGTGATCAACGAAGAGCATGTAATGACCGAATATGAGACCAAGTTCTATGGCCGCGGCGTGAACATTCACCGCTGCGAAGCGATTGTCGGAGATGAGGCGCTGAAGCAATATCAGGCCACCCGTCTGGACAAGTACCGGCTCTAGGCTGGATTACCGGTTATTACAGCAAAAGGCAGTCCGGCTCGTTCATACCGGACTGCCTTTTGCGTTCCAACTTGAGTTCTCTACTTTCCCTGTTCTGCGCGCGGTTTATCCAGCATATCAATAATGCTTTGGGCGCTTTGCAGCGGGTTGTACCTGGAGATAGCCTCCAGATGGGCCTTGCGCGCCGCGCGGACATTCCCGTAATCATTCAGCAGCCGCTTCATCCACCGGTCAACTACATCGAGAGAGCTGATCGGCTCCCCCAAGCCGGCGGCAGTGAAGTAACGGCAGTTCTCTTCTTCCTGGCCCGGCAGCGGTGAGTGGAAGAGCATCGGAATGCCCTTGGCCAAGCCTTCGCTGCAGGTCATGCCGCCCGGTTTGGTGACCAGCAGGTCGGAAACCTCCATCAGCTTGTCAATCTCCCGGGTGAAGCCCAGTAGCCTGATGTTGGGATGCCTGAACTGCGGGTCTTGCTGCATCTCCTGCAGCAGCTTGTCGTTCTGGCCGAGGCAGAACACAATCTGCACCTTGTCCCGCCATCCGGCCAGAGCCGCGTTCACTACTTCGTCATTCATCATGCCCCATCCACCGCCCATAACCATGACCGTTGGAATATTCAACAACTTGAACTGCTCTTGAATGTCTTCCCGGCCGTGCTGCTCCCAGAAGCTCGGGTGCACAGGGATGCCGGTTACCCGGACTTTGAGGGCGGCAACGCCCCAGCGGCGCAGCTTCGCCTTGACCTCGGGGGTGGATACCAGATAGCGGTCGACCTGCGGGCTGATCCAGCTGGCATGGGCGTCATAATCCGTAATGACCGTAATCAGCGGGGCCTTGAGCGGCGGGTTAAGCCGTTTCAGGCGTGAGATAACAGCACCGGGAATGAAGTGGGTACACACGATAATGTCCGGCTTCAGCTGCTTCACAATATTTTGGGCATGCGTATAAAACAAGTGGTGCAGGGCAAGTGTGGTAAGACGATTGAATGATTTCTGGTGACGGTACACATAGCCCATCAGCCGGGGCTGGGAGGTGACCGTCTTGCGGTAGGCCGAGACAATGAGCGGGGCCATCTTGGGATTCAGGAAGCTCCCCAGCTCCAGCACCTTGGTCTGCACCTCCGGAGACAGCTTCCGCAGGCTGCTCGACAGCGCATATGCAGCCTGCGTATGCCCGGCACCGAAGCCCTCCGACAGCAATAATATTCTTTTTTTGCGCAATGTATAGTTCACCTGTTCCCTAGAGGTATTCACTGGCCGGACGCCCCTCAGGCATCATATCCAAAGGGCAAGCGTACCGGCTGCGACTCCAGACCCAATGACCGCTCCAGCCAGGACATCAGACGGATAATGCAGCCCGAGGTAGATCCGGGAGAAGCCGACTGTGCAGGCCAGAGGAAGCAGAACCGCAGTCAGGACAGGGTAGGCTATCATATAAGGAACCGTTGAGGCGAAGATAGCAGTCGTATGGCCTGAAGGAAAAGAATGATCCTTAAGCGGATTACGGAACGTATTGGTGTCCGGCAGGGCAAGATAAGGCCGCAGGCGCGGGTAGAGCTTTTTGGCGATAGCGACGGGCACATGGCTTATCGCCAGCGCGGCCAGCGCTTGCAGCCCTGTAGTTCTCCATGGCTGCGGGCATACTGCCCAGACCAGAAGATTGATGCCGATCGCACTTGTTGCACCTCCGAGATGAGTGAGGTAGAAGAGCCAGAAGTTCAGAAACGGATTGTGCATCCGTCCGTTAATCCATTGAAACACCCGCTGCTCCAGGAGATGCAGTTTCTTGAATAAAGGTCTCATATCATGTCCCTCCGATAGTCCGGCTAAAAGAGTTCTGGCGCAGCTTAAGCAGCAGATTTCACGGCCTGAAGCTGTCTTTATCATACTTTTTTAAGGTAGCCCGTTCAAGAAAAAGCTCGGGTCCGCTCGAAAAATGTCTCTTTTGACTTGTGAGCCCCAAAGCGACTACAATGATTCAAGCAGGAAGATCGCGTTTATAAGGTAACAGAGAAATAAGGAGCCAGCCAGTACACTGGAATCCTTATTCATATCTTGTGTAACGTGACATAATACAATCGGAATCCTGCCCGAAACTAAGGGGAAATTCCTAAGTCTACAGTAAGGGATGAAACAAAAGGGTCAGATAGAACGTTAACAAGCCAGAGAGAGAAAAACATCTAGACTTGGAAAAAGGGGGCATCAAAAGATCATGACAGACGCATTATTTGTTTCGCTCCAAGTGATCTTGGCGGCAATTGCAGTTTATCAGTTTGGATTCTCACTGTTTGGATTGCGCAAGAATAAGAATAAGGTTAAGCATGCGCCGCAGAAGTCATTTGCTGTACTGGTTGCCGCGCATAACGAAGAAGAAGTGGTCGGCGCACTGATGGAAAACCTGAAGCAGCTTAATTATCCCCAGGAACTGTACGATGTATTTGTCATCTGCGACAATTGCACGGACAATACAGCTGCGATTGTACGGGAGCACGGCATGAATGCCTGTGTACGTACTAACAGTAACCTGCGCGGTAAAGGCTATGCCATTGAGTGGATGCTGAAGGAGCTGTGGGCGTTGCCCCGCCAGTATGACGCTGTTGTCATGTTCGATGCCGATAACCTTGCGCATACAGAGTTCCTGACAGAGATGAACAACGATCTGTGTTCAGGCGGACGGGTCATTCAAGGGTACATCGATACGAAGAACCCGGAGGATTCCTGGATCACGGCTGCTTACGGAGTATCCTATTGGTACATCAACCGGCTGTGGCAGCTGTCACGCCATAATCTGAAGATGGCCAACTTCCTCGGCGGAACAGGCATGTGCTTCGAGACGAACCTGCTGAAGGAAATGGGCTGGGGCGCAACCAGTCTGGTGGAGGATTTGGAATTCACCATGCGCAGCGCCTCCAAGGGCGTATATCCAAGATTTAATTATGATGCCAAAGTATTCGATGAGAAGCCGCTTACCTTCAAGGCTTCCTCCAGACAGCGTCTGCGCTGGATGCAGGGACATTTCACCGTGGCCCGCCGTTACTTCTTCCCGCTGCTGTGGCAGGGGATCAAGGAGCGCAGCCTGACCAAGTTCGACCTGGCACTGTACGGAGCGAACGTATACATTGTGTTGCTTACGTTCCTGATGACTGCCGTAATGTTTGTGGATAATGCTGTGTTCGACGGTCCGCATATTGCGAATATTTACGGACATCTGCCACTGTGGCTCGGGTATTTTGCCGTAGGCGCGAACATTCTGACCTTCCTGCTGGCTATGGCGCTGGAACGGGTGAAGTTCAAGAAGGTCTATCTGTACCTGCTGGTATTCCCGGTCTACCTGCTCTCGTGGTATCCCATTACGTTTTATGCGTTCTTCACGCAGAACAACAAGCAGTGGAGTCATACCAAGCATACGCGCGTAGTCCGGCTGGAAGAAGTACAGAGCAAGCAGGTTTCATAATCCGCACTGTAAATTAATAATTTCAGAAGGTGTTGACACCTTAGGTCTGATGATGTATAGTATTCAAGTGTGCAAAACATAGGGATTGCAAGCAGAAGCACCGGCTTCTCACCTGACTGGCTAACAGCCTGCTGGTTTTGATCTCAATGCTTTATGAATGGTTACAATTCATGAACGTTGATCAAACGGGGTGTCGGGGAATTACCGGCATCCCTTTTTTATGGAGAACCGTAATATATTATCTGAAAATTATTCGGAGGTGGAGGATTATCAGTAAGGAACATATGATCAATGATGAAATTCGTGCCAAAGAGGTTCGGCTGGTCGGAGCAGAGGGTGAACAAATCGGGATCAAGCCGATCCGCGAGGCGTTACAAATGGCGATCGATCTTAATCTGGATTTAGTCAACGTAGCACCGCAGGCGAAGCCGCCGGTATGCCGCATCATGGATTACGGCAAGTTCCGTTATGAAACGCAGAAGAAAGAGAAGGAAGCCCGCAAGAACCAGAAGATCGTGGATCTCAAGGAAGTCTGGTTCCGTGCAAACATTGAGGAACATGATTATCAGACCAAGTTCCGCAATGTAATTAAGTTCCTGGGCGAAGGCGATAAAGTGAAGTGCTCCGTCCGTTTCCGCGGCCGTGAGATTACCCACGCTAGTATCGGCCAGAAGATCCTGGAGCGCGTGAAGAGCGAAGTAGAAGAAATTGCTGTTGTAGAGCGCCAGCCTAAGCTGGAAGGCCGCAGCATGATTATGATTCTGGCTCCGAAGCCCCAATAATCCTGGAGTCACTTGCATAGCAATCTGGCGCCGCATAATATTCAAGGAGGAAACACCATGCCTAAAATGAAAACACATAGCAGCCTGAAAGGCCGCTTCAAGATCACTGGAACTGGTAAAGTATTGCGTTACAAAGCTCACAAGAACCACTTGCTGTCCCACAAATCGAAACGTGCAAAACGCGTATTGAACGGCAATCCGGTAATGGCCCCTGGGGATGTAAGACGTTTGAAACAAGGACTCGCTAACTTGAAATAGTTAATCACACATTTTTGGGAGGTTTATTAATATGGCAAGAGTTAAAGGCGGATTTGTAGTTCGTCGTAGACATAAAAAAGTATTGAAGCTGGCAAAGGGTTACTTCGGTTCCAAGCACCGCATTTTCAAAACAGCTAAAGAGCAAGTAATGAAATCGATGGTTTACGCATACCGTGACCGTCGTCAGACGAAACGTAACTTCCGCAGACTGTGGATCGTTCGTATCAATGCTGCAGCCCGTTTGAACGGTCTGTCTTACAGCAAGCTTGTATACGGCCTGAAATTGGCTGGTGTAGAAGTGAACCGTAAGATGCTGGCTGATCTGGCAGTGAATGATCTGAACGCCTTCAACTCCCTGGCTGTTGTTGCCAAAGAGAAGATCAACGCGTAAGATGCTATAAACCGAAAAGCACCGCCTGCGGGTTCTCCCGTGTGACGGTGCTTTTTTGCGCGGTGGGAACCGCCGGATGGACGGCTATTCCCAGTATTTCGTTGTACTAAGCAGTGAAGCGAGTTTCTTGCTGCTGGAACGTCTCAGCTTGCGCAGGGCGGACCGCTCGTCCGCTGACTGGCAGATCAGCTTCTCTTCGTCGGTCTGGGCCACGATGGCTGGAACAGGAGCTGTAGTGCCGTCTTCATTCATGGCTACGAAGGTCAGGAAGGAAGTAGCAGCAACGGCGCGTTCGCCTGTGTATAGATTCTCGGAGATGATCTTGACGAACACCTCAATGCTGGTGCGGCCTGTCCAGGAGACAAAGGATTCGAAGCAGACGGAATCCGTCGGCCGGATCGGCAGGAGGAAGTCTACAGAGTCAGCCGAAGCCGTTACCACGTTGACCCGGCAATGGCGCATGGCGGAGATAGAGGCCACTTCATCAATGGTACTCATCAGCTTGCCGCCGAACAGTGTCTTGTGATTGTTGACATCATTCGGGAAGACACGGCCGGTTTTAAATACGCGGGATTCATGACAGTATTTGAAGTCAGGTGCAGCTTGTGGTGTGTGTTCTTGTTCCATTTTCAGTAACTCCCTTTGCGTACAAGATGTAATCATACATGATAATAGAAAAGCCTTCCCTGTGCAATAATAATGTTAATGCACTTGGAGCCATAAGCTACATTTTGAGGTTTTCTAACATATAACAGACACAAAAGTAACATATCGCGTCATGGTAAGCGATTTCTTGTTGAAAAATGCAAATTATTATTGACCTGAGGTCATTAATAGACTGGATTTTAGCTTTTTTTGCAGGTATAATTTGTACTAATGGTATGTCCAAAGCAGAACACAGAAGACATCCAATTTACTAAGGGGGATCACTTTCGATGAAGAAGTTTTACCAACTATCTTTGGTTATGGTTATGGCCTTCACTGTCATTCTGGCAGGATGCGGTAACAATAACAGCGCTAATTCCGGCTCCAATGCTGGAACAGCAACTAATGCACCAACAGACGCAGCTGCAACAGAAGCGCCGGCACAAACTGAGGCTCCTAAGGCTGTCAAGCTGGGCCTTGTAACTGACGTAGGCGGAGTTAACGATAAGTCCTTTAACCAGTCTTCTTGGGAAGCACTGCAGGCTATGGAAAAGGATTTCGGCGCTGAGATTAAATATCTTCAGAGTAAATCCAATGCAGATTACGAGCCAAACCTTAACCAGTTCGTTAAAGGCGGCTATGATCTGACTTGGGGAATCGGCTTCGACCTTGGCGATGCAGTGCTGAAGGTTGCCAAAGAGAACCCGAATGCTAACCTTGCGATCATCGACAGTGTAGTAGATGCCCCTAACGTTGAATCTGTAACCTTTGCCGAGAATGAAGGCTCCTTCCTGGTAGGTGTAGTTGCAGGTATGACAACCAAAACCAACAAAGTAGGTTTCATCGGCGGTATGGAAAGCCCGGTTATCAAGCGTTTCGAAGTGGGCTTCAAAGCCGGAGTAGAAGCAGTTAACCCTAATGCAAAAGTAACTATCACTTATGCTGGCGCTTATGACAAGCCTGATACTGGTAAATCCCTGGCTGCAACGCTGTATGATGCCGGCAACGACATTATCTTCCCTGCTGCAGGCGCGACAGGCAACGGCGTATTCAACGAAGCGAAATCCCGCAACAAAGCCGGCGGTACTAAAGTATGGGTTATTGGCGTTGACAAAGACCAGTCTCTGGAATTTGGCGATGATGTAACCCTGACTTCCATGATCAAACGTGTTGACGAAGCGGTTAAGAAGGTTTCCCAGCAGGTTGTTGATGGTACTTTCAAAGGCGGTACTACAACTGTTCTTAGTCTGAAAGACAACGGTGTAGGCCTTCCTGAAACATCCAAAGCTAACGTTAGCGCAGATATTCTGGCTAAGGTTGACGAATACAGCAAGCAAATCATTGATGGAACAATCGTTGTTCCTGCCGAGTAATTCATTGCTTCAGCTTTACCCGATTTAACATAACGACGAAGCAGGGCCGGTTCAAGTACTGGCCTTGTTCTCTGTCAGCATCTGTTATAGACAATCACAACTGTACCGTCCTTGTGTGGGGCGGTACAGCCGTGTCTAAAAGGCAATATTATATATATTCTGTGATGAGGGTGATTCCATGAGTGCTGCGGCTCCTGTCGTAGAGTTGAAGCAAATCACAAAACGCTTTCCCGGTATCGTTGCGAACGACTCTATTAGTCTGACGCTGGAAAAAGGGGAGATCCATGCGCTGCTTGGTGAGAACGGGG
Source organism: Paenibacillus sp. FSL H7-0756 (assembly GCF_038006765.1). Lineage (NCBI taxonomy): Bacteria > Bacillati > Bacillota > Bacilli > Caryophanales > Paenibacillaceae > Paenibacillus > Paenibacillus sp. FSL H7-0756. The sequence continues at coordinate 831,164 of NZ_JBBOVT010000003.1, forward strand.
CAGGCAAATCGACCTTGATGAATATCGTATTCGGACTGTACCAGCCCGATGAAGGCAGCATCGAAATCGACGGGAAACCGGTTATTATTGATAACCCCAATAAAGCTATTGAGCTTGGCATTGGTATGGTTCACCAGCATTTCAAGCTTGTTGATCCTTTTACGGTCACCGAGAACATTGTTCTGGGCATGGAACCGAAGAAAGGTCTTAAAATTGACTATAAATCCGCTGCGGAGCAGGTTCGTAAGCTATCTGAGCAGTACGGGCTCCAAGTCAATCCAAATGCCAAAATTCATGACATTTCGGTAGGCATGCAGCAACGGGTAGAAATTATGAAAACCCTGTACCGCGGAGCGGATATACTTATATTCGACGAGCCTACCGCTGTACTTACGCCGCAGGAAATTACGGAACTGATGGCGATTATGAAGCGGCTCGTTGCTGAAGGTAAATCCATTATCCTGATCACGCATAAGCTGAAGGAAATTATGCAGATTTCCGACCGTGTCACGATTATCCGCCGCGGCAAGGTAATTGATACGGTGAAGACTGCCGGTACCAATCCGAATGAGCTGGCCGAGAAGATGGTCGGACGCGGAGTTACGTTCAAAGTGGACAAGCAGACACCGCATATTGGCGAGACCATCCTGAAGCTGTCTAATGTCAGCAGCAAGAGCAAGGATGGCGTGCCTGTGCTGAATAACTTGAGCTTTGAAGTGAAGGCGGGGGAGATTCTCGGAATCGCCGGTGTGGACGGTAACGGCCAAAGTGAGCTGATTCAGGCCATAACCGGGCTACGTAAGATTGATTCAGGTTCGATCCAGGTCTCCGGTAAGGAGATTGCCAATCTGTCACCGCGTAAGGTATCTGAAATGAATGTCTCCCATATTCCGGAGGACCGTCACAAGCATGGTCTGGTGCTGGATTTCACTGTAAGTGAGAACATGGTTCTGGAGACGTATTATAAGAGTCCGTACAACCAAAATGGATTCTTGAACACAGATGTCATTAACAAACATGCCGAAGACCTGGTAAGGCAGTTCGATGTGCGTACACCGTCCATAGAGAACAAAGCCCGTTCCTTATCCGGCGGTAATCAACAAAAAGCGATTATTGCGCGGGAAATAGACAAAAATCCGACTCTTCTGATTGCCGCACAGCCAACACGCGGTCTGGATGTCGGGGCGATTGAATTTGTACAAAAGCAGCTTATTGCCCAGCGGGACCAAGGCAAGGCTGTGTTGCTTATTTCTTTTGAATTGGATGAAATCATGAATGTGTCTGACCGGATTGCCGTTATTTATGAAGGCCAGATTGTCGGAGAAGTATTCCCGCAGGATACGAATGACCAGGAACTGGGTCTGATGATGGCGGGCAGTTTGAAGCGGGGAGGTCATGCGGATGTCTAGACTCCGGAAAATATTCGCAACAGACAGCTATATCGTTCCGCTTGTAGCGATTCTATTGGGCTTCCTGGTGGGTGCTATTGTCATGCTGTTTGGCGGTTACGATCCTATCGCCGCCTACTCTGCGCTGTTCAAGCGTGTGTTCGGCAGCCCGTACGATTTCGGTGAGGCGATCCGCGAGATGACTCCGCTGATGCTGACGGGTCTGGCCGTAGCCTTTGCCTTCCGCTCAGGGATGTTCAACATCGGTGCGGACGGACAGGTCATGATCGGGATGACGGCTGCGTCTGTTGTCGGCATTAAGCTTGGCGGGGTATTGCCTTCCTTCCTGTTAGTCCCGCTTGCGGTCATAGCGGCTGCTGTATGCGGCGGGCTATGGGCCGGTATTGCCGGATATCTGAAGGCCAAGCGCGGAATTAATGAAGTTATTACAACGATCATGTTGAACTGGATTGCGCTCTTCCTGTCGAATTATATTGTCCGGACCTTCCTGCTTCTGCAGGGGCAGAACCGGTCGGAGGATAATCCGGCTTCTCTCTCCATGACCTTCCTCTTCTCCACCTTTGATAATGCCCGCTTGCACTGGGGAACTGTGATTGCTCTGGCGGCAGCCACCTTCTTCTATGTCTATCTGTGGAAGACCAAGCAGGGTTACGAAATGCGTGCAGTAGGCTTAAATCCGCATGCTGCTGAGTATGCAGGAATGAATGTTGGACGTAATGTAGTGAAGGCCATGTTCATCAGCGGCGTGTTCGCAGGCCTCGCAGGCGCTGGTGAAGTACTGGGCGTATTCCATTATCAATCGGTATTCGCAGCTTCACCCGGTTATGGATTCGACGGTATCGCTGTTGCCCTGCTCGGACTGACCCATCCGCTGGGTGTCATTCTTGCTGCCATTCTATACGGCACGCTGACGTACGGCTCGGCAGGCATGAGCTTTGGTGCGGATGTGCCGCCGGAGCTGATCCGTATTGTAATCGGTTCGATTATATTCTTCATCGCTGCGCAAGGCATTGTACGCTGGGTGCTCAAACCGTTTTACTTCAAGCGCAAGAAAGAGAAGGTGTTATAGATGGACTTCGTAGTCTTAGGCCAACTGCTCAATACGACGCTTGTTTTTTCCACAGCGCTAATATTTGCCTCCCTCGGCGGCATCTTCTCTGAACGATCCGGTGTCGTGAATATCGGACTTGAAGGCTTAATGATGTTTGGTGCCTTTGCAGCTGCCGTAGGCGGTTATTATGCTCAAGATGCAGGCATGGGCGAATGGGCTCCTTGGGTCGGTGTGCTTTGTGCCATGGCTGTAGGCGTAATCGGTTCACTGATCCATGCTGTGGCTGCGATTACCTTCAAGGCTGATCAGACGATAAGTGGTACGGTTATTAACTTCCTGGCCGCAGGCAGCACGCTTTACATGGTTAAGCTGTTCTTCGAAGGCTCAGGCGAAACTCCGCTGATCGACGGCTTCAGTAAAATGGCAATTCCTGGACTCTCCAAGATTCCGGTTATCGGAGAAGGGATATTCAACTCATACCCCACCACCTATTTAGCGATTATATTAGTAATCGTCATTTATTTCGTCCTGTTCAAAACTCCGTTTGGGCTCCGGCTGCGCGCGGTTGGTGAACATCCGAGTGCGGCTGACACCCTGGGGGTCAACGTTAACAAGATGAGATATATCGGCGTCATGCTGAGCGGACTGCTGGCAGGTATCGGCGGAGCCACCATTACGTTGACCACTACCGGTACGTTTGCCCATAATACGATCTCGGGTCAAGGCTTCATTGCCATTGCAGCGATGATCTTCGGGAAGTGGAACCCGCTTGGTGCGTTCGGTGCAGCTGTATTCTTCGGCTTCTCCCAGGCGATCCGCAACTATGTACAATTGTTTGAATGGTCCAAGAGCATTCCGCAAGAGTTCATCTTCATGATTCCTTATGTGTTAACCATTATCGTACTGGTGAGTGCAGTGGGCCGTTCCTCGGCGCCCAAGGCGCTTGGTGAGCCTTACGATCCTAGCAAACGCTAGGCCATCAGCAATACCATACTAAGTACTGAACAGAGCGCATTTCCGGATTCCGGAAATGCGCTTTTTTTTGAAAATTTGCAGGCAGCAGCTGCGGATACTTCAAGCCCTGAGGCGGGCGGATGTACAGGCAAATACCGGGTGAGGCGAATAGACTGTTAAGAAACAATTACAGGAGGGATATTATGACACACCCGGTTACTAAACAACAAGTGAGAAAGCTGATCGGTAAACATATCGTGGCGGTAAAAAAAGACGGGTCCAAGGTGACGGGCAAACTGGTCCGCATCTCAGGCAACCGGCTGATCTTGCAGCGTATCAGTAGTAAAAAAGTACAAACCAAGGCATTGATTCCACTTGTGTTGTTTGATTTGCTGGCCATCGGTACGGCTCCTTACGGTTACGGCGGAGGCTATGGCTACGGCTATGGCGGCGGGGCTCCTTACGGGGGCGGTTATGGTTATGGCCATGGTCCTGTTCCCGGCCCTTATGGAGGCTATGGCCCCGGTCCTGGTTATGGCATTCCGCCGATTGGCTTCTTTTAAGTCTTAGAGCTTGCCTGCTCCATCAACGGAACTGTTTCTCAAGCTCATAGCAGTAATTTTGCGGTTGATAACGGGCTACGCTGTAGCCCAGTTTTTCATAAAAGGCCAGGCCAGCGGTATTTCCGGTATCTACGGAGACCTTCGCTCTATGGCATGCACGGGATAGTGCAAACCGCTCTGCCCTGTCCATGAGCATATTACCGTAGCGTTTACGCCTTGCTCCCGGGGCAATAGCGAGCATATCAATGTATAACAAATCGCCATGCAGCAGAAAATGCACGAACCCCAGCGGATCGCTTTCGTAGTCGGGACAAGCAACAAGTGTGACTCCCTGTCCCAGGCGGCGGGGCAGATCCTTCCTGACCTGATTAATGATCGTCTGCGGAAGATGAGATAACGGGACAAGCTGCTTTTCAATCAAGTCATAAATAATCGTGTCATCCTGCCTGGGTCTGCGGTAACGAATCATAAATATTGCCCCCTTTCCACGCATTGTCGTACATCATATGCCCCGGGTGGTGTGGGCGTTCCGGCAAGAATAGAACAAGATTTTATGAAGAATTTAAGGTATAACTCGCAGAGGGGTATTGACTAACCGTGTGAGGAATCATATAATGTGTCTAAACATTTAACGAGCATACATGTATCGGCAATGATGAGGACGAAGTTTTAAGGGCTCTTTTGTTCAGAGAGTGAGAGGAATTGCTGCAACCTCCACCAGAATCCCTTATATACGAGCTCACCTCGGAGCTGTTTCCCTGAAAGGTCCATCAGCAAGAGCGGTGGAATTATTAGGGGGAATCGTTTGGTCCGCGTTAGGGACTTCAGGTTACGAAGATTTGGGCCCTGCCTACATCGATGGATTTTTGTATCCTGATAAGGCATTTCATCGCGAGATGTAATGCAAACATGGGTGGTACCACGGAAGCTAAACCTTTCGTCCCTCACGCGCTTCTTCTGCGCGTGGGAGGCGAAAGGTTTTTTTGTTGAATAGGGAGAAAATAGGGCCTGTTCGCTAATATTAAGGGTTGTTGATAAGGGCGTCCTGTCATTTGAATAATGCATGTGAATGATCGAAGGGAGGAATACTGATGAGCGCGCAATTACCGGAAGAAGTGCGGTCGATAGAGCAGTTACGTGAGAAATGGAAAAATCCAGAGGTGGTTTCGGGTTCCGAAGTCCTCTTGCGCAGTCTTGTACTGGAAGGTGTAGATACTGTATTTGGATATCCCGGCGGGGCTGTACTCTATATCTATGATGCTCTGTATGGATTTGACGATTTCAACCATATTCTGACCCGCCATGAGCAGGGAGCGATCCATGCGGCCGACGGGTATGCCAGAGCAAGCGGTAAGGTTGGCGTATGTATTGCCACTTCAGGTCCGGGAGCAACCAATCTGGTGACGGGAATCGCTACAGCTTTTATGGATTCGGTTCCGCTGGTGGTCATCACCGGTAACGTATTCTCCAGCCTGATTGGTACAGATGCTTTCCAGGAAGCGGATATTACCGGGATTACGATGCCGATTACGAAGCACAGCTATCTGGTGCGGGATGTTGAGGACCTGCCGCGTATTATTCATGAAGCCTTCCATATTGCGAATACAGGACGTAAGGGTCCGGTACTGATCGATATTCCGAAGGATGTATCGGCGGCGATGACATTGTTCACTCCGGCAGAACAGCAGGGGGTTAACCTTCGCGGCTACAATCCGCGCACGGTTCCCAATAAGCTGCAGCTGGATAAGCTGGTGAAGGCTATCGATGCAGCGGAGCGTCCGATTATTATTGCAGGCGGCGGAGTCATATACTCTGGAGCGCATGAGTCTATGTATGAATTCGTGAAACGCACGGAGATTCCAATTACAACTACATTGCTGGGCTTGGGGTGTTACCCGAGCGGCGAAGAGTTATGGATGGGAATGCCGGGGATGCACGGCACATATACAGCCAATAATGCCATTCAGCAATGCGATCTGCTGATTAACATCGGTGCCCGGTTCGATGACCGCGTAACCGGCAAGCTGGACGGCTTCGCTCCCAAAGCGAAGATCGTGCATATCGATATTGATCCGGCCGAGATCGGCAAGAATGTTGCAACTGATATCCCCATTGTCGGCGATGTGAAGACTGTTCTGGAAATGCTGATCCCGGATGTGAAGCGCGCCTCGAAGGCCGATGCCTGGAGAACACAGATTGCCCAGTGGAAGCTGGACCAGCCGTATCGCTACAAGGATTCGGAGACAGAGCTGAAGCCGCAATGGGTTATCCAGATGATTAATGACACCACTAATGGTGAAGCGATTGTGACTACAGACGTAGGCCAGCATCAGATGTGGGCTGCCCAATATTACAAGTTCAACCATCCGCGTTCATGGATTACTTCGGGGGGGCTTGGAACTATGGGCTTCGGTTTCCCGTCGGCGATTGGGGCGCAAATGGCCCATCCGCAGCGGCTCGTAGTCTCCATTAATGGTGACGGCGGAATGCAGATGTGTTCCCAGGAGCTTGCCATCTGTGCGATCAATAAGATTCCGGTCAAAATTGTTGTCATCAACAATCAGGTGCTCGGAATGGTCCGCCAGTGGCAGAACCTGATCTATGAGAAGCGTTACAGCTATACTGATCTCGCGGGAAGTCCGGATTTTGTAAAGCTGGCTGAAGCTTACGGTGTGAAGGGACTGCGGGCAACCAACAAGGAAGAAGCCGGCGCGGCCTGGAAAGAAGCCATGGAAACACCTGGACCCGTCCTGGTAGAATTCGTTGTTCCAAAGGATGAGAATGTCTACCCGATGGTAACTCAAGGCTCTACCATTGATCAAATGCTGATGGGGGATGAATAACAGTGATGAGACATACGATTGCTGTGCTCGTAAATGACCAGCCTGGTGTGCTGCAGCGGGTATCCGGATTATTCGGCCGCCGCGGCTTCAATATTGAGAGTATTACGGTAGGACAATCCGAAGAGGTCGGATTGTCCCGGATGGTAATTGTAACCTTGGGTGACCAGCATACCCTGGAGCAGATTGAGAAGCAGCTGTACAAGCTGATCGATGTAATCAAGGTGGTGGATCTGGGCGCAAAACCAATGGTAGCCCGGGAGCTGGCGTTGATTAAGGTGAAGGCAGAGCCGTCAGAACGGCCGGAGATTATGGGCGTCGTCGAAACCTTCCGTGCATCTGTAGTAGATATTGGCTCAACCAGCCTGCTTGTACAGGTAGTTGGGGATACCACCAAGATTGATGCAATGATCGAGCTGCTGAAGCCTTATGGTATTAAGGAGCTGTCCCGGACCGGAGTCACGGCGATGATTCGCGGGAATGCCTGATCGTCACATTTTACAGCTTTAACGAATTACTGCTTGCGTGCATTAATTTATTGATATTCGCTTAGACTTGCCCGCGAAAGAGCGGGGGCTTGAGGAACACGTCATTATATAGTAAGACTAATATGCAACGTGTTTTTGAAGCACCCGCTCTTTACGATGGGTCCCAAATTAAAGGAGGATTTTGACAATGGCAGTTACAACGTACTATGAACAGGATGCAGAGCTTAGCGTATTGAAAGGAAAGACAATTGCGGTAATCGGGTACGGTAGCCAAGGACATGCCCAGGCACAGAACCTGCGTGACAGTGGTCTTCAGGTGATAATCGGACTGCGTGAAGGCAAATCGTTCGAAGCTGCCAAGAATGACGGTTTTGAAGTATTGTCTGTAGCAGAAGCGGTATCCCGTGCAGATGTGGTGCAGATCCTGATGCCGGACGAAACACAGGCCTCTGTATATAAGAACGATATCGAACCGAACCTTAAGAATGGTGCGGCTCTGATGTTCTCCCACGGCTTCAACGTACATTTCGGCCAAATCGTAGCTCCTAAGGATGCCGATGTGCTGCTGGTAGCTCCTAAATCCCCGGGACACATGGTTCGCCGTACTTATGTGGAAGGCTTCGGCGTTCCCGGCCTGATCGCTATTGAGCAAGATGCAACCGGCAATGCACAGGCTATCGGTCTGGCGTATGCCAAAGGCATCGGCTGTACCCGTGCCGGAGTGATCGAGACCTCGTTCCGTGAAGAGACGGAAACGGATCTGTTCGGTGAACAGGCTGTCCTCTGCGGCGGTGTGTCCGAACTGATCAAGGCTGGCTTCGAGACATTGACTGAAGCCGGATATGCTCCTGAGATGGCTTACTTCGAGTGCTTGCATGAGCTGAAGCTGATCGTTGACATGGTATATGAAGGCGGATTGTCCAGCATGCGCGATTCCATCAGTAACACTGCGGAATACGGTGACTATGTAACTGGACCACGCATCATTACTGCTGAGACCAAGAAAGCAATGAAAGAAGTACTGTCCGATATTCAGCAAGGTAAATTCGCCCGCGACTTTATCCTTGAGAACCAATCCGGCCGTGCCTTCCTGACCGCTACCCGCCGCAACGAAGCCGCTCATCCGGTAGAAGTGGTCGGCAGCCAGCTGCGTGAAATGATGCACTGGATTAAGAAATAGAGTCATATACTTACTAAATACAATGAACCATAGATAACCCTCAGATGCGGCCGTAATTTTGCGGGCCGCATTTGAGGGTTTATGGACAATCTTCAGGAGGTGCTCAGCATGCGGAAAATTTATGTGTTCGACACGACGCTGCGTGACGGAGAGCAGTCGCCGGGTGTGAACCTCAATACGCGTGAGAAGGTAGAAATCGCTTATCAGCTGGAGAAGCTGGGAATTGACCGGATGGAGGCAGGCTTCCCTGCCGCTTCGCCGGGGGATCTGGCTGCGGTGAATGCAGTAGCCAGAGCGGTCAAGAATGTCACTGTAATCGGTCTGTCGCGTTCCAGAGAGAGCGATATTGATGCGGTCAAGGAAGCGCTGCAGGGGGCACAGGACCCATGCATTCATATTTTCCTGGCAACCTCGCCGATACACCGTCAGCATAAGCTGCGCATGGAGAAGTCACAGGTGCTGGAAACGGCACAATCGGCGATCCGCTATGCTAAGAAGTATTTTCCCAAGCTGGAATTCTCCCTGGAGGACGCCGGACGCACCGAGCGTGAATTCATGGCCGAAATGGTCTCCATGGCGATCCGTGAGGGTGCGAATGTAGTAAATATTCCAGATACAGTCGGTTACTTGAATCCGGCGGAATATGGAGCCATCTTTAAATTCCTGAAGGATACGGTGCCGGATATCGAGCGGGTACAGCTTAGCGCCCATTGTCATAATGATCTGGGGATGGCTACTGCCAATACCCTCGCTGCCATTCAGAATGGTGCAGACCAGATTGAGGGGACAATTAACGGGATCGGGGAACGTGCCGGCAATACAGCGATTGAAGAGGTCGCTCTGGCGCTTGAGACCCGCAGTGAATATTTCGGTGCCAAGACCTCTCTGGTCCTGTCCGAAATCTCCCGTACCAGCCGTCTCGTCAGCAAGCTGACAGGAATGGTTGTTCCGGGCAACAAGGCGATTGTCGGCGCCAATGCTTTCGCCCATGAATCCGGGATTCATCAGGATGGCATGCTGAAGGAGAAGACCACTTATGAGATTATGACGCCCGAAACGATTGGCCTCAAAGAAAGTAAGCTGGTGCTTGGCAAGCATTCCGGCCGTCACGCTTTCCGCGATAAGCTGAGTGATCTGGGCTATGACATTTCTGAGGAAGAGGTCAATGCCGCTTTTGCCAAATTCAAGGATCTCGCAGATAAGAAAAAGGAAGTCTCGGACGAGGATATCCTAGCGCTTCTGGAAGAGAAGCTGATCGATACGCCGGAGACCTTCAGCCTGCAGACGATCTATGTTACGTATGGCAATGAGGCTACTCCAACCGCTAAGGTGATTATTCACGGCCAGGACCCGCAGCCGATTGTGGCGGTTGCCGAAGGCAACGGATCGGTCGACGCAATCTACAATGCCATTGACCAGGCTACAGGGGAAGAAGTCACACTTGGCGATTACTCGATCAAAGCCGTCAGTAGAGGTAAGGATGCTCAGGGTGAGGTACATGTCGTGCTCTCGCAAGGCGAGGTTGCTGCGCAGGGCCGCGGACTTAGCACCGATATTCTGGAAGCGAGTGCCAGAGCCTACCTGGATGCACTGAACAAGCTGATTGAGAAGCGCAAGACCTACACCAAGCGTGAGCATGCCAATCTCTAATTCAGTTATATAAAAGAAGCCTCCCTGGACCAGTACGATTGGTCCGGGGCGGCTTCTTTTTTTGTTCAAAAATTTGCTGAAATTTTTTTGCGCTGAGAATTTTGGTTTTGAATCCAGTTATAGAGGATTTGAAACAAGTTTTTGAATGAAAAGAATGAACAAGATGAGTCGAAAAAATGAAAAATAGTTCATAATCCAAGGCTGATTCCTCATTATCTGCGTTTGAAACCACTTTTTTGTCGATAAAAATATTTTATTTTTAAGTTATCTATGATTTATCTCATAATCTGTTCAGAAATTGTTCAGAGGCAGGAAGTAGAGTTACGGAAGTACAGTAAACGCGAAATTGAAGGCCCACATACATATTAGCGACAGGGGGACGATCGGGAAGAAGGAAGCGGACTGGGTGAATGGCAAAGCAAGCTGGAATGTTCATTAAGCAGAAAGAGAGAGGGTATAACAATATGAAAAGAAAGACGATAGGCGCCTGGTTGGTTGTTGTAATGCTGATTACACAGTTTGCCAACGGTTTCGGGTTCATGACGAAGGTTAAGGCGGATGGGACGGAGATAACAGATCCACTAATTACAAGTGTGACTATGTCAGTCTATGATAATGGTGTTCCTGTAACGGATGTTGTCTACAAGCAGGGGGCTGAAGTCAAGCTGACTTATAATTGGGAGCTTCCCGATAACCATAATTATAAAGGGGGAGATACTTACTCCTTTGATTTGCCTGATAAATTTGTACTCGCTTCAGATATTAAAAATGTAGCACTTGTAGCGGATGGAATGAATTTGGGATCCTTTGATGTACTTAAAGGCAGCCCGAATAAGGTTGTAATGACTTTGGGCAATGATGTTGATAAATTCTTCGGAGTGCATGGTTCCTTTACAATTAAAACCTCCTTTGATATGAGCAAATTCACCGAAACAACAGTACAGACGATTGTCTTCCCTGTAGACGGCGGCAATCAGACCGTTACTATTACTTTCGAGCCTAAGGTAGACTCGACAATCTCTAAACGCGGTGTTCCTAAAGGAACTAACGCAAATAATGTAAATGCTAAACAAATTGTTTGGAGTGTCGATGTAAATAAAGTATTGGACAGTGTCTATGGAGCTAATGTCCTTGATACTATTCCTGCAGGTCTTACTTTGACTAATCCACTGGATGTTAAAGTATATGATCTGAATGTGAAACTAGACGGATCAGTTACACAGGGGTCAGAAATTTCAAACTCCAAGTATTCAGTTACGACTCCTTCGGGTGATCTGAAGGTCGCATTTAATGAATCGCCAATCACAAGCGCTTATCGTGTTCAATTCACTACCGATATCACGGATGCAACTAAAACAAGCTTCACGAATAATGCTTCATTCAGTGGAACAAACTTACAGGCTGTTCCTGCATCAGCGACAGTGAATGTTTCTAGAGGAGCTTATCTGAGCAAAAAATCATCTAATTATAATTCCGCAACTCAGGTAACCTACTGGGAGATCAATTATAACTATAACGAGTCATCGGTTCTTAAAGATGATGCCGTGTTAAAGGATTACTTCAATAACTCACAGCAATTGGTAGAGGGTTCCGTAAAAGTATTTCCGGTGAATTTCCTGACAGATGCGGCAGGAACTGTTGGAAGTACTGAGATTAATAATTATACGGTTACTCCTGCAACCCAGCCTGGGAAGAACGGATTTGAACTGAAATTCAATGAAAACATCAACAGTGCCTACCAAATTAAATATCAGACAAAGGCGATCAATCGAGTTGAGGGATCGGAGACTATTACCAACTCGGTTACATCCGGATCTACGACTGTAACTGGAGTTAATGATATTGGTCAGGTCATTATTAATAAGTCTGCAAAGGTAAACTACAATAGCAAAAAAGTTACTTGGACAGTGGCTATTAATGGTGACAGCTATCCGATGGAGAATGTAGTGGTTAAGGATATTTTCACCAATAAAGGTCTCGAGATTATTCCCGGAACTATTATTGTTAAACAAGGTACATCAACAATTACCACAGGTTATACTATTGAGAATCTAGTCAATACTACAGGTTTTAATGTTGTATTTAGTTCACCAATTAGTGGACCTTATACGATAACTTATGATACTTATTATGATAATAAGTGGCTGAATTATGATTGGCTCACAAAGGATGCTGATTTTGAGAATAAAGCGACTGTGGAATGGAATTATCCAGGATCCACGGTTCTTAAAACAAAAACTGTAACGGCAAACTTTAATCCTAAATCAGCAGAGAAAGCCAATGGTTATAAGAGTGGAGACTACAATGCACAAGAAAAGGAAATTACTTGGACGGTTGGGGTGAATTATAACCGGTATTCACTTGCAAATGCTAAAGTAACAGATACATTGCAGGATAATCAAAAATTCGTTCCATCTTCTGTAGAAATTCACACTATGAATGTCAATGAAGATGGTGGTTACTCCAAAGGATCAATTAAGCTTGCTCTGGATACAGATTACAATGTTACCTATAACGAAACGAGCAAAGAACTACAAATAGATTTTACAAAAACAATCACAACGGGTTATGTTATTACTTTTAAAACAAGTCTTAAAGGCCAATTGACTAATACATCAACGTTGAACAATACTGCCAACCTGTATAGTGGTACAAAACCGGAGTCAAAAGATCTAAAGGCTTCAGTGACGATTCCCAAAGCCGGCGAATATGTTACAAAGTCTGGGACACAGAACAATTTGAATATTAAATGGACTGTGAATATTAACCACAATCAGTCTTACATTGAGTCAGCCAAAATAGTAGATGATCCGAGCGATAATCAAATCCTTATTCCGGATTCGTTCAAACTGTACGCTACTACAGTTAATTCTGGAGGTACTGTTAGTAAGGTCTCTACACCGCTAACTAAGGGAACAGATTATGATCTAGTCATCACTACAGACCCTGATCTTGGTAAACAACAGTTTGTACTCACTTTCAAGGCTCCTATAGAGAAACCTTATATTTTGGAATATGAGTCTCTGATTGTAGCCAATAATGGGCAAAAAGTGTCCAATCATGTCTCAATCAGTGGTGAAAACTCCACTACAATTACCAAACAAACCAGCAAGGAAGTTACGGTTGCACTGTCAGACGCAGACGGCGTAGGAACAGGCAGCAGAAAAAATCTGAAGGTTGTTAAAGAGGATTCGACTAATCCTTCACTTAAGCTAAGCGGTGCTACATTTGCACTTTATCGTAAGGCTGGGGGAACAGAGACTGTCTTTAACACACTCACAACAGATTCTAAGGGTGAAATTAACTTTAATAATCTATGGCCGGGGACCTATACATTGCAGGAAATTACTGCACCAGCCGGTTATATCCTTAATCCTACCCGCTATCCGGTAAATTTTGATTCTACACTGGAAACGGTTATGACAGTGAAAAACCAGAAGACAGCAACGCCAACACCGTCGCCGACGGCAACACCGGCGCCAACAGCAACGCCAACACCGGCGCCGACAGCAACACCAACGCCAACAGCAACGCCAACACCGGCACCAACAGCAACACCGACTACGGCACCAACAGCAACACCGACTACGGCACCAACAGCAACACCGACTACGGCACCAACAGCAACACCGACTACGGCACCAACAGCAACACCGACTACAGCACCAACAGCAACACCGACTACGGCACCAACAGCAACACCGACTACGGCACCAACAGCAACACCGACTACAGCACCAACAGCAACACCGACTACAGCACCAACAGCAACACCGACTACAGTACCAACGACAGAACCAACAGCAACGCCAACACCAGTTACAGTACCAACATCACCGCCGGTCTACTATACACCGACACCTGGACCATCCACCATTCCTGGAGTTGTCGGTACACCAACGCCGACACCATCGGTAACGCCAGCGCCAACGGGGACTCCGGCTGCTTCAAGTACACCTGGGGTTACAACAGAACCTGTAGCTACACCGGCAGTTACGCCAGCAGTAACACCGGCCCAGCCTGGAACGGTCAGCACTCCAACGCCGCAAGCCACACAGGTGACTACGATTGAAGAAGTGCCTATCGACGGCGAAATCCCGCTGGGAGGCATCCCTAGCATCGGCGAAGAGCCGGCGCATGGTACGGTAACTATCACACCGGATGGCAAATGGACGTATACTCCAGATCCAGGCTACACCGGCAAGGATAAATTCACGATTGTCGTTACAGATGAAGACGGCAATGAGGAAGAGATTACAATTGAAGTTGGTGTTGATGAAGTGCCTAAGGGCACGGTTACTGAGCCAACTGACAAAGGCAACAACAGCGGACTTCCCGGCAAGCTTCCACAGACCGGAGAAGAAAGTCCTCTCCCGCTGTATCTGACTGGCGGCGGATTGATCATTCTGGGTGCTGTACTGGCCAGAAGATTCAATGCCCGTAAAAAGATGTAGGAGAGTACACCTCATCAAGCACTAACAAGCTAATATGGCCGTGTACACAAAAACACCCGCAGCAGGCTGCGGGTGTCTTTGCTGTTAGAAATATAAAGTCGCTGAAATAATGCCGTCCCCTGAAAGGTCAGCATTGCCGTTTCTATTTACGGAGAATCACATACTTCTGAGGTTAAGATGCTTCCATTCCTCATACCAGCGCTTAATACTCGCGGGGGGCTTCACGCCGAGCTCCCGTTTCAGTAATGCCGTCAGAGTATGATATTGCTCCTCTACTGCTGAACGCTCCCCGATGCTGTCGTAGACCTTCATCAGCCCGAGATGCCCCTGTTCAAAATAAGGCTGGAGCTGCACCACCCTCTGGTACACGGTTACTGCTTCCGGTATCCGGCCGCTGCTGACATAGAATTCGGCGATATTCATGGCGTGATGCAGCCAGATGGTCCGCAGACGCTGCCGTTCCCCTTCCGCCCAGAGGTAATCGTAATCGCTCAGATAGTCCCCCGAATAGAAATCGAACAACCGCTGATGCTCCTCATAGTTGTCCTTATTGATGGCATCTTGAGTCAGAATGCCCTTCTCCCATTCGTAGCTGTCTATCAGCAGGCTGCCGGTCTCCAGGGTGTAGCCTTCTCCTCCACTGGCATTGCTGATCTGCAGATCAATCTCTGCCTGCTTTAGGCATTGCCGAACCTGATAAATCGTTGTATAAAGATGAGTGGAGGCCTTCTTGAGATTGAAATCGGGCCACAGCAGATCGGTTAAGGTATCTTTGCTTACGAACCGGTTGCGGTTATGAAATAAATAAGCGAATAATTCCTGTGCCTTGGAGGTGCGCCAGCGGATATTGGGCAGCGGTTGGCCGCTTCGTTCAAATCTCAAAGACTGGAAGCTGCGGATCATGACCGTCTGCTTAGGCTTGCGGGAATCCTCCTGTGCCTGGCTGACACGCTCTTCCAGCCGCTCAATGGTCTTGAGCAGACGGCCCCGTTGTACAGGCTTCAGGACATAGTCGAGTGCATACAGCTCGAATGCCTCGATAGCATAGCTGTTATGAGCAGTCACAAATACGATACTTGCCTGCGGGCACAGCCTTTGCATAGCCTCCGCAGCCTGGACGCCATTCATCTCAGGCATATCAATGTCGAGGAAAATCACATCAGGGCGTAGCAGCGGAGCTGCATTGACCGCCTCGGAGGGATCAGTATAAGCAGCGATTACATTTATAGTTGTCAGTTCTTCCAGCATCATTTTCAGCTTCATAAGAGCAAGCCGTTCATCATCTACCAGCAAGGCCTGAATCATATCTATCCCACCACTTCATAAAGGAATGTTGTCTTGTCATAGGCTGTTTAAGGGTAATTCGACAAGAAAGTGGGTTATCCTCCCTCTGTACTTGCGCTTGAGGCTGATTTTTGAATAGAAATGCTGCTATTCTAAAATAATTTAGAAAACCATGCAGGGGAACCTTAAAGCCAGGCGTCTAACGTTATGTAGCTGAAGGAGGGAAGAAAGACTTGGAAGAGACGGAGTGGATCAAAGCTGTGCTAAGCGGCGAGCATCAGACCTTCGGGAATCTGGTGACCCGTTATCAAGGCATGGTATATAGTGTATGCATCAAAATTACAGGAGAAGCCGAGTCTGCCAAGGATATGGCTCAGGAAGTCTTCATCAAAGCCTATAAAGCCCTTCCCACCTTCAGAGGACAGTCTTCCTTCTCCACCTGGCTGTACCGGATTGCTTACCGCACCTGCCTGGACTGGAAACGGGCCAATGACCGGGAATGGCGGCACCGGAGTGCAGCAGATTACACAGAGAATGACTGGGTGACTTCACAGACACCTGAACAGGCAGTGCTTCGCAAGGAGGCATCCCGTGAGCTGGGTGAGAACCTGAATAGTCTGGCGGAACCGTACCGGTCGGTTGTGCAGCTGTACTATTTTCAGCGACACTCGTATCAGGAGATAGCTGATCAAAAAGGAATTTCGGTTAAAACGGTTGAATCGCAGCTCTATCGGGCCAGACAGATGATGCGCAAAAGCGGGGAGGAATGGCGATGAATTGTTCAACAGTAAAAGAGTGGATGCCGCATTATATAGATGGACAGTTGTCACCAGAGGCCCAGCAGGCCATCTATCTGCATACCCTGACCTGTCCCGGCTGCGCGGAATGGCTGGAGGAGGCACGCGGGCTTGCGGCGATGTGGAGCGAGATGGAAGCCGGGCTGGATCTTAACGGTCAGGAGCCCGTGTTGCCGCATGACTTTCCTGATTTGACTGGGGATGTTATGGCAAGGATCGGCCAACTGGAGAACGGGCGCAGAGAACGGATTGTGAAACCCACCATGACCAGACGGCGCACGACCCGGAGAACCTCCTGGATGCATTATGGCGTGGCGGTCGGACTGACGTTTCTCCTGCTGCAGCTTGGCGTATTTGAGAATTTGGCCTATGGCATCACTGAAATCAACGGGCATATGTCCACATCGGTCAGCTCCTGGTTCGGCCCGCAAGGTAACAATAAATAATTCCATAGCGGCTTCGCCGGTTATCTATTTTATTTCAACAAAACTTTTGGGAGGGTAACATATGATTAAGAAAAGACGCTGGCTCACGTTTCTCCTGGCTATGGTTCCGGGACTGGGCCACATGTATCTAGGCTTTAAAAAAATGGGGCTGGAGTATATGATAGGAGCATCGCTCTGTATTATATTCATTCCGTCCATGCCTGCTGTATTTCCGTTCGCGCTTGCTGCGCTCTGGTTCTACCAATTATTCGATGCGCTGCAAAAGGCGGCTTGGATGAAGGTATCGGCTGCCGAGCATGAGCGGATGATGTTCCATCCCGATAGCTTTGGAGCACCCTGGTCGATGGGAATGTCTGCGCCCCCGATGTACCCGCATGATGATGTTAATCCGGTATGGGTTGGTATAGGGTGTGTTATCGCGGGCATCCTGCTGCTGCTCATCACTGCATTTCCCGCACTGTGGGAGATTTTGAACGATATGAACATCGGAGCGATTCTGCTGTCGCTTGCCTTGATCGGGTATGGATTCAGAATGCTGAAGAATAATTCAAAAGTATAGTGAAATGGGGAATTAAAGGATGGGGAGATGGAAAATCGGCAGCTTTACCGCCGCAATAGGGTGCATAATAGTAGGAGTTATTGTAGTCATGGCTCAGTATGGTGTAGTCACGTATGATGTGCTGGGCTATATCTGGCCGGCCCTGCTTGTCCTGTTCGGCCTGGAGATGCTGCTTAGGCTCTTCATTAAATCCGATGTCAAAAGCCGGGTAAGCGGCTGGGCTATTCTGCTGATCATTGTGCTTATCGCGGCAAGCGGGGCACAGACGGTGTTAGCCGGAGGATCGCTGAGCAGTATCTTCGGCAACACCAAGCTGGTGCCGGTGAACGGGAAGGTAGAAGTGCAGCAGGATATTAAGAACGTGCGGATTAATCTGCCCCAAGGCAAGGTTAAGCTTCAGGGTGTGGATGGGAACACGCTTGCATATGAAGGAAAACTTGAGTTACCGGGCAATACAGACAATGAAGCGGCGAGTGCTCTGGAGCGTAAATGGAAAGTGACGGCCGAGGGCGACACGCTTGTGATGGAGCTGGAGGGAGATTCTGGCTGGCTCTCCAATATCCAGATCGGCTTCAACAACAATGCACCATATCTGAATGTCAGCATTCCGCAGGATCTGGCCGCTCAGGTAGAGACCAGTGACGGTTCCATCGAAGCCGGGGGGCTGGCCGCAGGCATTAATGTGGATACGAGTAACGGAACGATGGATATCCATGATGTCTCCGGCGGTGTGAAGGCTAACAGCAGCAACGGCACGCTGACGGTAAAGAATGTACAGGGCGGAGCAGACCTGGTTAGCTCGAACGGTGCGATTACGCTGGGGAATATTGACGGCGCTGTGTCGGCCAGAAGCAGCAACGGCAAGATTACAGTCAATTCGGCAATCACGGGTGCATGGGAGCTGAAATCCAGCAACGGCAAGATTGTCTTGGGTCTTCCGGCGGTAACGGATGCCAAGATTACGGCAGATACCAGTAACGGATCGCTTAAAGGCAACGTGGACTGGGGCGGCGACGATGAGGACCATGGAACGGCTGTACTTGGAAAAGGCACCCATGAGGTCACCTTGTCCACCAGCAATGGTTCTATAACAGTGGATACTGCACAATAAAAGACATAGAAGCATAAAGAGCTGTTCACCAGTATAACGTACTGGTGAACAGCTCCTTATTGTAAGTGAAGAAATGATTTCGGGGAGGATTATGCGGGCTGCAGCCAGTTAGTCCTGATTACCATGCATATGCCTTCGGAGCCGCACCGCCGGGTCCGGGGAAAATCTCATCCAGACGCTTCAGCACGGATTCGTCCAGAACAACCTCCAGGCTGCGCAGCGCGCTCTCGAATTGCTCCAGCGTACGCGGTCCGATGATTGGCGCTGTGACGGCAGGATTCGCCAGCAGCCAGGCCAGAGCGATATTATCCTGCGGCTCGCCCAACTCCAGGCTTAGCTCCGCAAAGGCCTCAAGCTGCTTCTTGTGCTGCTCTACCCGCTCCGCGTTGCCGCCGCTGCGGCTGCCCTCAATCTTCTTCAGCGCGTTGCGGCCAAGCAGTCCCCCGTCAAGCGGACTCCACGGAATAATGCCAAGGCCCAGATGCTGCGCGGCAGGCAGAACCTCAAGCTCCGGCAGACGGCAGGTCAGGCTGTATTTATGCTGCTCGGATACCAGTCCAAGGAACCCTCGGGCCTTCGCCTCCTGCTGGGCAACGGCAATATCCCAGCCGGCGAAGTTACTGGAGCCGGTGTAGCCGATCTTGCCTTGGCTGACCGCAAGCTCGAAGGCGCCCCACAGCTCGTCCCAGGACACGTTACGGTCGATATGGTGCATCTGGTACAGTTCGATGTGATCGGTCTGCAGACGCTGCAGGGAGCCCTCCAGATGACGGCGGATAATGTAGGAAGAGAGGCCGCCTTCATCATTGGGTCCATCCAGCTTGTCACTCATCGCTCCGTAGACCTTGGTCGCCAGGACAACCTTCTCACGGCGTCCGCCGCCCTGCTTGAACCAGCGGCCGATAATGGTCTCAGTCAGACCCGAATTCTCACCCCAGCCATACACATTGGCGGTATCAAAAAACTGGACTCCCGCGTCCAGCGCCGCATCCATAATCCGGAAGGCTTCCTTCTCGTCGGTGATGGGACCGAAGTTCATCGTTCCCAGACAGAGGCGGCTTACCTTCATACCAGACTTGCCAAGCTTCGCGTATTGCATCTTAAGATCACTCCTCTTCCATATGATTAGAGATCCGATAATTTCACCTGCCCATTAATTGTAATCAATTGGCGGGACAAGGGCAAATTCACGCTCCGCTTCACTTATAGGCTATATCTATGAACGTGATAGAATCTATATCTTTGTCCTTTGTCCTTCGTTATGATACAACAATATACAGAAGAACTATGTCTGCGACCAGCAGGACTACCTAAGGAGTGACAGGAATGAGCGAGGTCAAAAAAATCGCCGTAATTGCCGGGGACGGTATCGGACCTGAAGTTGTGGCGGAAGCGGAAAAGGTATTGAAAAGAACGGAAGAGCTGTTCGGGTATACATTTGAAACGGAGCACGCCCTGTTCGGCGGAATCGCCATTGATGAACGCGGAACTCCGCTGCCTGAGGATACGCTTGAAATCTGCCGCAGTGCCGATGCTGTATTGCTTGGAGCCGTAGGCGGACCGAAGTGGGATAACAATCCGAAGGAGCTGCGTCCGGAGACCGGACTGCTGGGTATCCGCAAGGCGCTTGGCCTATTCTCCAATCTGCGTCCGGCGGTGGTCTTCGATTGTCTGAAGGATGCTTCGACGCTGAAGCCGGAGGTACTGGAAGGAACAGACCTGATGGTCGTACGTGAATTGACAGGCGGGATCTACTTCGGGGACAAGCTGCGCCGCCAGGGCGAGCATGGCGAAGAAGCGGTAGATACTTGTGTCTACAACGTCACTGAGGTGGAGCGGATCGTACGCCAGGCGTTCGAGATTGCCGGGAAGCGCCGGGGCAAGCTGGCGAGTGTTGACAAAGCCAACGTCCTGGAGACCTCCCGTCTGTGGCGTGAAGTGGTGAACAGACTGGCGCCGGAATATCCGCAGGTTGAAGTTGAGCATGTGCTGGTGGATAACTGTGCGATGCAGCTGCTGCGCCGTCCTTCGAGCTTCGATGTCATCGTGACCGAGAATATGTTCGGTGATATCCTGAGCGATGAAGCAGCGATGCTGACAGGCTCCATCGGCATGCTGGCCTCCGCTTCACTGGGAGAAGGCAGCTACGGCCTCTACGAGCCGGTTCACGGCTCCGCGCCTGACATTGCCGGACAGGGGCTGGCGAACCCGATCGCTACGATCCTGTCGCTTGCACTGATGTTCCGCATGACCTTCGGCTATGAGAATGCAGCCGCTGCCATTGAAGCCGCAGTTGCGGAGGTGCTGGATGCCGGTCACCGGACAAGCGATATCGCAGTTGATAAGAGTAAGGCGATCAGCACCACGGAGATGGGCGACCTGATTGTAGCCGCTATCCGCAAAGCCTAGTTCTACCACATGTATCCCTTTTGACGCAGAACAAGTGGAAACGGCTTCGCCGTCCTTTTAAAGGACGGCGAAGCCGTTTCAGCGAGAAATAGAAGGATAATGTATAGCGTGAAACCTATACATTCTTCTATTTTGGAGAAAAACTTCACAAAATATTGCTTATTTATAATTATTATAAAAAAGTAATCAATGTAATATTGACTTTGATTTTGTACGATGATAACATTTGTTCTGTACCCGAATGAATGTAACCATCCCATAAAATCAAGAAAAGCATATTGCATCCGGCAACGGTCCGGTAGCTGTTTTTCTTACATAATCAAAAGGAGGATTTAAGCAATGGCAGAACGTTTGGTAGGTAAACCCGCTCCTGACTTCTTCATGGAGACAGTAACAGGCGACGGTAAGGATTTCGGTAAGGTAAGCTTGTCCGACTATCGCGGCAAATGGCTTGTATTCTTCTTCTATCCGCTTGATTTCACCTTCGTATGTCCAACAGAAATTACAGCGTTGAGTGATGCAGCTGCTGATTTCGCAGAGCTGGATACAGAAATTCTCGGTGTGAGCATCGACTCCATCCATAGCCACAAGGCTTGGTTGTCTACACCTAAGGATATGAACGGTCTTGGCCAGATCAACTTCCCGCTGGCTTCTGACATCACGAAGAAGGTTGCCAGCGATTATGGCGTCCTGATTGAAGAAGAGGGCATTGCGCTGCGCGGACTCTTCATCATTGATCCAGAAGGTGAGCTGAAGTATCAGGTTGTTAACCACAATGATGTGGGCCGCAGCGTTGAAGAGACATTGCGTGTACTGCAGGCTCTCCAATCCGGCGGGCTGTGCGCTATGAACTGGAAACCAGGCGACAAGAACCTGTAAGCTTCCGGGCCTCATGAGCCGCGATCTTTGATATACTAAGAGGACCTCCTTGCGGGAAGCATTACTCCCTTCAAGGAGGTTTTTTGCAAAAAGATAAGAATGTAAATGCTGAAACGGTACCGTCCTTTAAAAGGACGGAAAAGCCGTTTCTAATGGAGATAAGGACAGACGTTTGAAAATGGGCATAAAGGTTAATATATAGCTTGTAAGGGGAGGAATCTCTCCCGCTGCTTTGTAATATACTAATAGGAATTCAAATCATCGACAACACTCAAGGAGGGTGAACAAAAATGAGCTTTTGCTGTGGAGCGAGTATGGTTGGAACGAAGGGGACCCTAAAGCATTATCGCACGCAAGTCCATAATGTTCCCCTGCTTTTTTGTCCGGTATGCCACCGGGTAGAGGTACATTACAAAGTCGAGAATGAATATGAAATTCTGGCGGAATATGCCCATGGCGACGGCGTCACGGATGTGGATTTCCAGGATTATGTGATGGAGGAAGAGGAAGCGATCTTCGAGAACGTCATCAATATGGAGAGCGAGGACCCGCTGGCGATCATACGCAGCCAGATCGATATGTCGCTGGACCTGCTGGCGGTTGCCAAACAGATCGGCGACTCCAAATGGGAACGTGAGCTGAAGAAGCGTCTGGCTGTCATGAGCCAGCGGCGTCACCGGCTCCAGCAGAAGGCTTGAACATCTGTCTCGACCCTGCCACCGTCATGTTATAAATTAGTGAGCTCCCGCCCATGGCGGGGGCTCTTTTCAATGTATTTGCAGGAAATAAATCATTCCTCTCACACTTAAATGTGTCTTAAGAATCATTTTAAGAATATTTTTGTCATTCGACAGATTCTCTGATTGCGTTGTCTTCTTCTCTTGGATATGATTGGAATATAGTTGAAACGGTTGGATAATACAATACGATTTTCGAATGTTCTGGCGGCTTCGTCATATACTCAGATACATAGTAATTTGATGTCGCTTAAGCGTCTTCGTCAATTGCAGTAAAAGGGGGAACTTCGTATCGTGATAAGCCAATATCAGGAAAGCTTGCTATTATCGGCAAGAACGTTTCAATCTGGTCCGATGGATACCACATTTGAGGATGTGCTGGAGCACATCGACAGCGGGATTCTGCTTTTTGATGATGAGGGTGTGCTGACCTTCGTCAACAAGCAGATGTATGGCATTCTGGAGCTTAACCGTCACTCTCTTCTGGGCTGCACCTTGCATCATCTTTTATCCCATATTCAGCTTAGCCGCTTCAAGAAGAAACAGGTTCTGCGGAGTTATCGTGAAATGGTGCTCAAAGGTAAGCCAAGCTATGAATTTGTGGATGAATATGGACGGTATTGGCGCGCAACCCTGTCCAGCGGAGAGGAAATGAAGGGCAGCTACTTGTTCACATTCAAAGAGATCTCTGACTATAAGCTGATTGAACAGACGGCCTACCAGAATGACAGTCTGGCCATGCTGGGCCGGTTATCAGCCTCCATCGCCCACGAGATCCGCAATCCCCTGACGGCTATCCGGGGGTTCATCCAATTGCTTCATCCCCATCTGCATCTGCTTGGCAAAGAAGAATATGCGAAGATTATATTAGCTGAGATTGACCGTGCCAATGACATTATTCATGAATTTCTGACTTCCTCCAAGCCTTCTGTACCGCAGATCAGCATGATTCCTGTCTCTGCCTTGCTGAAGGAAGTGGTCCTGCTGACAGAGAGCGAGGCGCTGATGAAGGGCTGCCAGATCAACTTGCAGGTGCTCCAGGAGGATCTGGTCATCTCAGGGGATATTAAGCAAATGAAGCAGGTTGTGCTGAATATGATCAGAAATGCGATGGAAGCGATCTCGGAGCGGGTGGATGATTCTGTAGGCCGGATTGAGGTAGGCGCACGTAAAGAAGGAACAGAGGTGCGTATCTTCATCTCGGACAACGGAAAGGGAATGGATATCTGCACGCTTGACAGACTGTTCAATCCGTTCTTCACCACAAAGGAGAATGGGACGGGACTCGGACTCTCCGTCAGTGACCGGATCATCAAGAATCATGGAGGCTGCATCTCGGTCAGCAGCCGGCTGAATGAAGGAACCCGGTTCGTCATTTCGCTTCCGCTTACTCATTAATGCTTATCTTAAGCCCGTTGTTCTCAGTGGAGTGCATGCGGGTTATAATCAATATGTAAGGGCTGATTCCTGCAATGCACGAACAAGTGCGGGAGATCAGCCTTATCTGCGTCTGCCGGAGGGATGAGGTTTGATTTTTGAATGGAGCAGTGATGCCAGTGTAGCAATGGCGCGGGGAGAGGCTGTATGTCTAATAATCTCAGAGGCACAGGCACAGGGAGAAGGACTTCCGGCGGACTGGGCTGCACGAGTCCGCCTATTGTCCGCAGCGGGGCTGTTCAGCGGCAAGCAAGGGCAAGTGTATATCCTGCCGGTCTTGGAGCAACCCGGGCAGCCTGTGGTCATTCTGGCCGGAAGCGGAAAGGGCCTGACGGGTATGCACGAGCTGCGGCAGCTGATGGTACAGACCGCGAAGGCAGCTTACAGGCTGAAGGCCGCGGCGCTCGTTGTGCAGGTACCGGCGGCACTAGGCGGGCGGGCTGGGGCGCTGAAGGCAGAGGAAGCCGGCCAGGCCATCACGGAAGGGCTAGTTCTGGGGTCGTACCGCAGAAGACAATATAAGCTGGAACAGGCAGCTTACGCGGGTATAGATGCGGTACTTCTGCGTGTGGAAGGCAAGAGCGAAGCAGCAGAAGAGGAAGCCTGGAGACAAGGGATCAGGCGGGGGCAGGCTTTCGGGGAGGCTGCCAACCTTGCCCGTGATTTGACGAACCGTCCGGGGAATCTGCTGACTCCGTCGGATCTTGCGGTGGCCGCTATTGAAATCGCTGAACGGCACGGTCTTCCGGCTGAAGTGCTGGATGAACGGGAGCTTGCGCTTAAGGGAATGGGCGGATTGCTTGCGGTCGGCGGCGGCAGTGTGAATCCTCCCCGAATGATTGTTATCCGCTATCAGGGAACGAATCAATGGGAGAACGCAGTGGGCATAATCGGCAAAGGAATTACCTTCGATACTGGAGGCATCTCTCTGAAGCGGGCTCCGGGCATGGAGAGCATGTTCAGTGATATGGCCGGGGCCGCAGCCGTCCTGGCGGTTATGGATGCGCTGGGGCATTTGCGCCCCAAGGTCAATGTGGTCATGCTGATTCCGGCGGCAGAGAATATGCCGGCAGCGAATGCTTTTAAACCGGGCGATATCATTACTACCCTCAGTGGAAGAACAATTGAAATTATCAATACCGATGCGGAGGGCCGGATCATTCTGGGAGATGCGCTTACCTATGCCCGGGAGTGGGGGGTACAGCGGATCATTGACGTAGCCACGCTGACAGGAGCTGTGGTGTCGATTCTGGGAGATGTGGCTACAGGGGCCGTAACGAATGATCAAGCGTTCCTGGAAGAGATTCTGGCGGCTTCCAGGCTGTCGGGGGAGCAGATCTGGCCGTTGCCTGTCTATCCTGAATTCCGGGAGATGCTGACAAGTGAGGTTGCGGATCTCCGTAATGCTGCCGGGCGTTATGGTGCTGCCAGCACGGCGGGACTGTTCATTGGAGAATTCGCCGAGGGGCTGCCCTGGGTGCATCTCGATATTGCAGGGACTGCCTTTCTGTCTGCGGAACGGGGAACGAATCCTAAGGGGGCCACTGGCGTAATGGTCCGCACCTTGCTGGAATATCTGCTAAGCACTGCCGCTGAACCGGATCGCCGCTCCCCTGAAGCCTAAGCCGAATCGCCCCTGACAGACAAAGAGCCGCAGATTCTCAGTTTCCTGAGACCTGCGGCTCTTTGTTCACTTGGAATCCTGCTTCTCATAACTGCTGGAATGGCAGCCTATTTACGGGCCTTCATCTGGGCAGTCAGGGACTGGACACCATTCATAATTTTATCCCGTGTATTCTTATTCTTCAGCAAGTAGGCGGCTCCCAGGGCTACCGTTGTAAATAGAGTCTTCTTGGTGTTCATGGTTATTCCTCCTTGGCAATAGTCTGGTTGTTAAAAGCTTATAACTAACATACCCGCATGCCAAGGTTTCTAAACGAAAGAATACCCAGCGTATCCGCTAGAGCTGCATCCTAGCGCTTGCTGCCCAGTGTAGCACTGCCGCAGGACAAAGGTGAATCCATCGCTGCTGCAGGACAGGTCTTGCCCTTGTCACAGCCCGCACAGGCCCCCTGCTTGCCCTTCTGCACATGACGGTAGATCATCCAGCCGGAATACCCGAATATTAGCGCCACAATCACAATATTAACGATCATTGCTGTCATCGCTTCCTCTCAAAATAACTTGGACTTGCAGCGGGGCTACGACCATCCGAGCAAACGTCCTCCTTGATAGATCACCAGTGACACCGAATAAGCCAATGCCAGAGAGTAACCCATGGAGAAGAATGTCCATTTCCAGGACGCAGTCTCCTTCTTGATAACGCCGACAGTGGCCAGGCAAGGAATGTAGAGCAGGATAAAGGCCATGAAGCTGATCGAGCTAAGCGGTGTAAAGACTGAAGCAATTTGCCCTTCCAGTCCTGCTGCATCCGGGGCATGGTAGATGATGTTCATTGTGGAGACCACAACCTCTTTCGCGAGGAAGCCGGGCACCAGGGTAGAACCGGCCTGCCATGTTCCGAAGCCGAGCGGCTGCAGCAGCGGGGCGATGAAGCCGCCGAATTTGGCCAGGAAGGAGTGATCCATGTCCACATTGAGACCGCCAGGACCGGCATAGGACATCAGCCAGATCAGAACCGAGCCGGCCAGGATGATGGTCCCTGCCTTGCGCAGGAAGCCTTTGCCCTTTTCCCAGGTGCTGCGGCTCAGTGTCTTGAACTGCGGCATCCGGTAAGGAGGCAGCTCAATAATGAAGATAGACGTCTCATTTTTGAACAGGTATTTGGAGAAGAACTTACACAGAATCAGGGCAAATACAACACCCAATACATACATAGAGAGTACAGCTGTGGCTTGCTGGGCAGGGAAGAAGACCGCTGCGAACAGCAGATATACCGGAAGCCGGGCAGAACAGGACATCAGCGGCATTAGCAGTGTTGTCAGCATCCGGTCCTTGGGCTGTTCAATGCTCCGGGCCGCCATAATCGCCGGTACGTTGCAGCCGAAGCCGATAATGAACGGAATGAAGGCCTTGCCGTTCAATCCCATCCGCTCCATCGTGCTGTCCATCAGCAGGCAGACACGGGCCATATACCCGGAATCCTCCAGGAAGGAGATCATCAGGAACAGGATGAAGATCTGTGGAACAAATACGAGCACGCCGCCTACACCGCCGATGAGGCCATCAACAATCAGTGCGTGCGTGAATTCCGAAGCTCCGATGGCGCCCAGCAACGAATTCGTCCAATCGCTGAGCGGACCGCCGATGAAGCCATCCAGGAGATCTGACAAAGGCCCGCCAATCCAGTCAAAGGTAGTTTTGAACATGGCATACATAAAGACGATGAACAGGGGAAGTCCCAGAAAACGGTGGGTAAGGATGGAATCCAGACGTTCGGTCAGATTATGCGGTTTTTGCAGGGTAGAGTCTATAGCGTCAGCGCATACCATCCGGATGTAGTCCATGCGGACGGAGCGGATCCATTGGGGAAGAGTGAGTGCAAGCTTCTCCTGCTGCAGCCGGGTCTGAGCGGCATCTGCGATCAGCAGCAAACTGGAAATATCCATCCGCTTCTTGAGCAGTTCAAGGATTACCGGGTTCTGCTCCAGCAGCTGCAGAGCCACCCAGCGGAGATTAGGCAGACCAGAGGTCTTCTGCAATTGTGCAACAATGGAGGTTATGGCTTCCTCAGCGATGTCGCCATAATTCAACTGGAAGGTAATAGGCGGGATATGGGAGGGCTGCTCCAGTACGCTAAGCACCTGACTGGTTCCCTTGCCTGTCCGGGCAATCAGCGGCAGTACGGGGACACCGAGACGTTCCTTAAGGATGTCGGGATTCACCTGAATACCGCGCGCCTTAGCGACATCGGTCATATTCAGTCCGAGGATCGTCGGCTTGCCGTATTCCAGCAGCTGCAGGGTAAGCAGCAGGTTCCGTTCCAGCTGCGAGGCATCGACAATATTGATAAGCGCTTCGGGGGTTTCTTCGATCAGATATTGTGCAGCTACGCCCTCATCGCGGGAGAGGGGATGAAGGGAGTAGATTCCGGGCAGATCGATCAGCTTACCGGCTCCGTTCTTGAGGCTGCCGATCTTTTTCTCAACCGTAACGCCTGCCCAGTTCCCCACATATTCGTAGGAGGAAGTGAGCGTATTGAACAGTGAGGTTTTCCCTGTGTTGGGATTCCCCACAAGTGCGATAGAGCTCATGAGACCTTCACCTCTATCATAGCTGCTTCTTTTCGCCGGATAGCAAATAGCTGACCGTTGCATTCAAGCGTAATCGGACCCATGAAAGGCCCTTTGCCCTTGAGACGGATCATTACACCCTCAGATACTCCCAGGTCGGCCAGACGGCGGCGCAAGATAGGGTTCATGCCTTCGATTCTTTGAATGGAGCCGGTAAAGCCTGGTTGCAGACGCAGTAAGGAGCAGGATGTTAAAGCCATTGTTATCCCTCCGAAAGAGACTGATAATCAATCTCAATGATTTCTTGTAATGTAGCATTTTTCTGCCATTTATTCTGTGATTAATGTCATTGTTTCCGTTCGCAAAAATCGATATGGAAATTGCTGAAATTTTCTTTACAATATCTTCTTCATTAAAGTATGATTGAACGATAATATAAGCATAGTACTAAAGAGATACCCCGAAGGGAGAACAGATTGTGAAGACTAATCATAGTAAAATTGTCGATTGTACCATCCGTGATGGGGGATTGGTGAATAACTGGGATTTTAGCATTGAATTTGTTCAGAAATTATATGCCGGACTGAATGAAGCCGGTGTTGATTATATGGAAATCGGATATAAGAACTCGCCGAAGCTGCTCAAAGGGGCTGAGGGTGCAGGTCCTTGGCGCTTTTTGAATGATGACTTCCTGCGCAAGGTCATTCCGCAAAAGGGGCATACGAAGCTGTCGGCTCTGGTCGATATCGGCCGTGTGGACGAGAATGATATTCTGCCCCGCAGCGAGAGCATGCTTGATCTGATCCGAGTGGCTTGTTACAGCAAGGATGTGGACAAGGCTCTTCAGCTGGTGCAGACGTTCCATGACCTGGGCTATGAGACGACCATTAATATTATGGCCCTGTCCAATGTAATGGAGAATGAGCTGCTGGAAGCCTTCGAGCAGATCCGCGAAAGCGTAGTTGATGTAGTCTATATCGTGGATTCTTACGGCAGCCTGGATCATAATGATTTTCATTACCTGGTAGAGAAGTTCAAGACACATCTGCCGGAGAAGCGGCTCGGTGTGCATACCCACAACAATCTTCAGCTGGCCTTCTCCAATACGCTGATTGCAGCCGAGAAGGGGGTAGAACTGCTGGATGCTTCCTGTTATGGGATGGGCCGTGCCGCAGGCAACTGTCCTACAGAGCTGCTGGTTACCCATCTGAAGAATACGAATTATACGCTCCGTCCTGTGCTGGATATCGTTGAGAACCTGATGATCCCTCTGCGGGAGAAGGAAGAGTGGGGCTATATCATTCCGTATATGATTACAGGAACGCTGGATGAGCATCCCCGCTCGGCAATGGCGCTGCGATCTTCGGCCGATAAAGATAAGGCGGTTGACTTCTATGACACACTGACAACACCTGAGGTCAATTTCGGGGACAAATAACCGTCTGGAAGGAGAAAGCACCGGCCTCTATTTGTAGGCAGGTGCTTTTTTTCTGCCGGAGCTGCTTTCGTACAATATTGTAGGTGATCAATGTAACTTTACGGAGCTGTCTGGCCGATATTTATACATAGGACATCATACACAACCATCTGACTTTATAGATATTATTTTTAGACGCGAGGGACTTATGAGACAAGAAGAGAGAAAGACGATTCATGCGGCTATTCTGGGGGCTGCGCTATTCCTTCTGATCCAGATTTTTCGTACACCGCTGGGCCAAATAGAGGACAAGGATTTATTGATGGCCTTTTACCTTATTTTGGGCTGTTGTACTGTCGCGTTCGGTTTTGCGATTTTCGCCCAGGGCTGGCTGCTGTTCGCCAATAGTTTATCCAAGGCCAGACTGTACACCTCTGCATTGTTCCTGGGGGTGAGCATTTTTGACTTCCTGCATGTACTCGGGTTTGTAGGTATTTCCGGAATCACCCCTTATATTAGCCAGGGGCAGTCCTTATGGCTTCTGACGTTCTCCCGGTTGGCCAGTGCACTGGGGATCATGCTTATTTTCAGCAGAGAAGACCAGCTTGTAGGAACCGGCAGCAAGGGGAAGGTGTTCAGGAATGCTTTTGTGGTGATTCTGCTGTCTTTGGCTGTGTTTGGTCTTGGCAACCTGATTGTCTCCGGGCTGGCGGACGAACCATGGGCAGAAACGGCAAGAGATCTGATGAACATGGCGATACTGTTCGTCTATTTGCTTGGCGCTGCGATTATCATCTATCCGGGCAAAAGCGAAAAGTCGGCTTCTCTGCTGATTATTATCCGTTCCCTTGTGTTTTTCTCCCTGGCTCAGGTCTTCTTCATGAATCTGTTCAGTGTCGGAGAATTGGATTATCTCTTCGGAATGCTCAGCAGCGCAGCAGCCTATTATCTTCTGCTGACCGGAGTCTACAGATTGACGATTGAGGAGCCGTTCCAGGAGAACCAGCAGGCGGAAGCGCGGATTAATTATCTGGCGTACCACGATGAGCTGACCGGTCTTCCGAACAGACGCCGCCTGATGCAGCGCATGGAAGAGGTGGTGCTCCAGAGTGAGCAGGACAAAAGCCGCGGCTTCTCCGGGCTGGTCATTATGAACATCAACCATTTCAAGAATATCAATGACTCCCTGGGTCATTATGCGGGAGATTTGCTGCTGCAGCTGGTTGCCCGGCGGATCGGGGACGAGGTTAAAGTCAATGAAGAGCTCTTTAGTATGGGGGCGGACGAGTTTGCTTTTCTGATGACGGAGCGTACGGGGCTGGAGAATTGTCTGGTCCGGGCGGGTGAGCTGCTGCGCCTGTTCGAGACGCCGGTAGGTCTGGAGTCGGGTGAATACCATATTTCGCTTAGTCTGGGGGTAAGCATCTATCCCGGAGACGGAGATACGGCTGAGCAGTTGATACAGAATGCAGACACAGCGGTGCACAATGCCAAGGAGCAGGGGGTGGAGATCCGCCGCTATATTCCGGCTATGCAGATGAAGGCGAAGGAACGCCTCAAGCTGGAGAATGATCTGCGCCGGGCGCTGGAGCGGGGGGAGTTCTATCTGGTCTATCAGCCCCAGGTGCTGCTTGAGACAGAAGAGATTGTCGGCATGGAGGCGCTGCTGCGCTGGAACCATCCCAAACGCGGCTTGGTCTCTCCGGTAGATTTCATTCCTATCGCTGAAGAGAGCGGGCTAATTGTTCCCATTGGGGAATGGGTGCTTAAGACGGCTTGTCTGCAGAATAAAATGTGGCAGGATGCCGGCTATCATCCGATTTGCGTGTCTATTAACCTCTCGATGCGCCAGTTCCTGCAGCCTAATCTGGCCGGCAAAATTGATGCCATCCTGAAGGATATCGGTCTAGATCCCTGTTACGTGGATTTGGAGATTACCGAGAGTATGACCCTGGACAAGGAGACCGCCTTCGACCAATTGAACCGTCTCAAAAGACTCGGCGTATGCATCAGCATCGATGATTTCGGCACAGGCTACAGCTCGCTGCATTATCTGAAGAATATGCCGATTGACCGCTTGAAGATCGACCGTTCCTTCGTATCGGATGTTATGGAGGACAGCAACAATGCTGCAATTGTCTCTACGATTACCTCGATGGCCCACCATTTGAAGCTCAAGGTTACCGCCGAAGGCGTGGAGAACAAGGAGCAGCTGCACTTTCTGCGCCAGCAGCATTGCCATGAGGCCCAGGGGTATCTGTTCAGCAAGCCGGTGAAGGCGGCCGAATTCGAGCAGTCCTTCCTCAGGCCTCTGCTGGAAATGCCGTCGTAATCTCCGGTATCTGAATTTAATAGGGTTGCAATTTATTCGTAGTGATGCTACAATGTTTCTTGTACTCAATTCGAGTCGCGGGTGTAGTTCAATGGTAGAACTTCAGCCTTCCAAGCTGATAGCGTGGGTTCGATTCCCATCACCCGCTCCATATTTAACTTCCGAAATCCTTGTCCGCAAGGGTTTTTTTGTTGTGTATCGCACATGCAAAAACAAACAAAAAGAAGCCAGGCCCCCGATCCTTCGGGGGCCTGGCTTTATGAAATGACAGGTAAGCCGTCTGCCTTGGACGTTAGACGGTCTTCAGGAACTCGACCAAGGTCAGCAGGCCTTTGTCGAAGTTCTCCAGGTTGAAGTGCTCGTCCGGCGCGTGCAGGTTCTCGTCATCGAGTCCGAAGCCCATCAGGACGACCGGGGCCTTCAGGATGCGGGCGAAGCTCTCCATGATCGGGATGGAGCCGCCGTCTTTGGTGAAGAGGGCGCGGGTGCCATAGACCTTGCCGTAAGCATCGGCAGCGGTCTGGAGGATCGGGTGCGACGGATCGATGTTGAAGGCGCGAGCTTTCTCCATCTGCTTCACCTGAACCTTGGCGCCCTTTTGAATATTAGCCTTCAGATGGGCTTCAACGGCATCCAGGATGTGCTGCGGGTCCTGGTCGCCGACCAAGCGGCAGGTAATCTTGGCATGAGCTTCCTTCGGGATGACGGTCTTGCTGCCTTCACCTTGGAAGCCTCCGTATACGCCGTTCAGCTCCAGCGTTGGACGTGCGCCGACCCGTTCCACGAAGGTGTAGCCTTCTTCACCGTACAATTGCTCCAGGCCGAGGGCGGTGCGGATCTTATCTTCGTCCACACCTTGCTTGGCGAATTCTTCACGCAGGAGCGGGGACAGGGCAGGCACGCCTTCGTAGAAGCCTTCTACAGATACACGGCCCTTGTCATCGTGAAGGGTGCTCAGCAGCGACACCAGCGCATGCAGCGCATTGGGAACGCCGCCGCCGTAGGAGCCGGAGTGCAGGTCAGTCAAGGCGGTGTTCACTGTAACCTCCATGGAGCAGAGACCACGGAGCCCTGTGCAGATGGCAGGGCGTCCGCGCTCCAGCAGGGAGGTATCCGAGACAAGAACAGCATCTGCAGCAAGCTTGTCCTGGTTAGCTTCCAGGAATGGCGGCAGGTTGACGCTGCCAATCTCCTCTTCCCCTTCGATGCAGAGCTTGATGTTGACCGGCAGAGTGCCCTCTTGCTTGAGGATGGCCTCGATGGCCTTGATATGCATGAATACCTGGCCCTTGTCGTCTGTAGCGCCGCGGGCGTAGAGCTTGCCGTCACGGATCTCCGGTTCAAACGGAGGTGTAGTCCACAGGTTCAGCGGATCAACCGGCTGTACATCATAATGGCCGTAGACCAGGATGGTCGGCTTGCCGGGAGCGTGAAGGTAGTCTGCATAGATCACCGGATGACCGGCCGTAGGATGCAGCTCGATATTCTCAAGGCCCGCACGCTTCAGGGTCTCTACCAGCCAGCCGGCAGCGGTATTGATATCTTCTTTGTGGCTGGACAGGGCTGAAATGCTGGGGATCGCCAGCCATTGCTTGAGTTCGCTCAGCTGGGCTTCACGCTCAGCCTGAAAGTAAGTTTCGTATGACATTGTAGGTATGTACCTCCTTGGAATTCGCTGCTTAATACCACAGCTACCCGTATTATGCGGCAACATGCATAACGGAGGGTCTCTGCGGCTCAGGTTCGGCAGTGTAATGCATTCATTATACTGGAGATATCCTCATGGATCAAAAAAGGATTGTCCCACCCCTTCAACAGAGGGTGACCGGAGCTGCGCAGCGGGGAACAGTTCCCTGCAGGCTGTTGATTACTGGCAGCAACCGTGATAGACTTACTTAGTTTAAGCAAAGGAACCGCCGGGCGCGGCGGAAGCGACAGGAGCGAAATTGTAGTGTCAACGAACATGCCTGCAAGTGATGAACCGATATATATTTATACGTATGCCCATTCGCCGGATGAGACCTCACTATGCGGGATGGAGCTGCGCTGCCTGTTTGGCAGGGAGATCCCTCCGGCAATATTCGCAAGCGGGGTAGAGGCGGATGTCAGCCGCAGTCCTTTTATCAAAGAGCGGATAGATGTGATGTACGAAGGGGACACGCTCCCGGAGATCTACAAGCAGACAGAGCAGGTGGAGCTTGCGGGGCGGAGCTTCAAGGTTATTTTTGTGAAGACTAATGATCTGGCTCCTGAGCAAAAAATAGAATACGGTGAGCGCAGAGTGATTGAGCGGGAAATCGGCCTGCGGATTGAGGGAGAGGCGGATGTGAACCATCCGGAGCTGGTGTACGGGATTGTAACGCTCGGCGGACGCTGGTACTTCGGCCCTTATCATAAGAACAAGGCAACCTGGTTCAGGCAGATGCACAAGCCCCGCAGCTACTCCATAGCGCTCAGCACACGGGTAGCCCGGGCAGCGGTCAATATGGCAGTTCCGCGAATACCCGGTGTGAAGCTGATCGATCCCTGCTGCGGAATTGGCACAGTAATGGTGGAAGCTCTGTCTATGGGAATTGATGTCGTCGGCCGTGATATTAACCCGCTCATAGCGGCAGGTGCGCGGACGAACATCGCCCATTTCGGCTTCGAGAGTGTTGTTACGCTCGGGGATATCGCAGATATTGAGGAGCATTACGATGCAGCGATCGTGGATATGCCTTATAATCTGTATTCACGGATTACCCCCGAAGAGCAGTTTGCGATTCTGAGTCATACGCGGCGGATTGCGGACAGAGTGGTCATTGTGGCGATTGAGGCGGTGGATGAGATGATTGCTGCGGCCGGTTTTACAATTGTAGACCGTTGTGTGGCGCGAAAAGGTGCGTTCTCCCGTCATCTGATGCTGTGCGAGTAGATCACCTTGAAGGAAGAGCGTAACTAAATCCGAGTGAAGGCGGTGTGCTTATGGAACCAAAATGGTTAACCTGGGCCAAAGAAATTCAAGGGATTGCCCAGACAGGGCTGGCGTATGCCAAGGATGTATATGATATTGAACGTTATCAGGCACTGCGCGAGCTGAGTGTGGATATTCTGGCGAATTATACGTATGAGAGCAAGGAACGTATCCGGCTCTCCTTCGCGGGCGAAGACGGGTATAGCACACCTAAGGTGGATATCCGGGGAGTTATTTTTCAGGATGATAAAATTCTGCTCGTACACGAGAAGCTCGACGGAAAATGGGCACTGCCCGGAGGTTGGGCAGATATCGGCCTGTCACCAAGCGAGGTAGCTGTCAAGGAAATTGCCGAGGAATCCGGCTACCAGGCGGAAGCGGTCCGTCTGCTTGCCGTGCTGGATAAGAAGTTCCATCATCATCCGCCGGAGCCGTACCATACCTATAAAATGTTCATTCTCTGCAGAATTACCGGCGGGGAAGCGGCAGGTGGCGTGGAGACGAGCGGTGCGGGATTTTTTGCCGAGGATGCCTTGCCCGAATTGTCTGAAGAACGCAACACGGCCGAGCAGCTGCACATCCTATTCCAATATTTACATAATCCCGAAAAAGAAGTAATATTGGACTAAAGCACTGCATATTATAGATAACCAAGAGTGTATATAAGTTTTATGAATACATTTTTTGGTTAATATAATTTATGTAAGCCTTTACAATGATGATCCGCTGAGCCTTTATATCTAAAAAAATTATCGAAAACATCTCTTTTTGGGCCTGGTGGTCTACATTTTTTCCTCTGCTTTGACGATAAGAATTTTAGGAGGGGATCGCATGGAACAAGAAGAGCTAAGACTCCCGCTTGCGCAGGAGGGGATGACCCGGCCTACAGAGGGCAATATCGCCACGGGTCTGGTATGGGGTGTCCTGATCAGTATTCCCTTATGGATCTCGTTGATCGGCTGGATGATGGGCATCTGGAAATTCTAAGACCCGTCCGCAGCCATAGTTAAGTCCCGCTACTACTAACTGCACATATACAATGAAGGCTGCCTTTTCGTAGTGAAGAAGCAGCCTTTTTAAATATATAATTAATATTACAATTCGTTGTTAATATGCACCAGCCGGAAGTTCTCACAGACCACCCGCATATCCGGGTCAAAAGGCTTGCCCTCACACTCCAGCTCCCTGGTGAAGAACACCTCATGCTCGTAGCGCCAGGATTCGAGGCTGCGGTCATCCTCCCCTTCGGAGTAGGCGAATTCAGCGGTTACCTCAGCGAACGGAACAACCTCCACCTTCGTCGTCTCAATAATCGCGCGCGGCTGCCCTGTGCTGTCCAGCAGGACGGATAATCCGCCTGTAAAAGGCATGCTCAGCCCCTGAGCCTTAATTAGCTCATAATTCTGCGCGGTTCCTGTCTTGATTCCTTTCAGCACCAGATCCAGCAGCTCATCTGCCAGCCGGGGATTGTCGCCGAACGCCCAGGCGCTGTCGAATTTGTCTGCCGCTTCCGGGTGCTTCACCAGATAACTCTCCCAATATTTTGAAATTTCCGGGGTTAATGTCATTACGGTCACCTCTATCTTAGATTTGTAAGTGTATATTCATTGATCGTGAAGCAAAGCCGATTCCAGTTGGGCGAGGACGGGAGAGCAGTGCAGATCAGTCCGCTTCGCTTAACCAACTGCTATACAGGCCATCGAGCTTCTGCTGCGCAGCATCTCTCATTTCTTGCAGCCCGGCCAGCTTCTGTGCATTGCTCGACAGCTGAGGGTCCAGCATTTCGGCATCGATAAGAGCAAGCTGTGCTTCCGCTGCGGCAATGTCCTGCTCCCACGAAGCCGCCGGACGCTTCTTGCGGTCCGGACTGGCAGGGCCGGATGGTGATGCTTCTGCCCGCCCGCCTACAGAGCGGGGCTTGCCGGTGCCGCCTCCGGAAGATACCGGCTGCGGCATCTCTTGCCGCTGGGCGGCTTCGGCCTGCTTTTCCTTATAGTATTCGTAGTTGCCCGGGAAGGAGGAGAAGCGTCCGCCGTCAATATGCCAGAGCTTGCCGAAGCAGCGGTTGATGAAGTAACGGTCATGGGATACCGCCAGCACGGTGCCGGGGAACTCCTCCAGCGCTTCCTCCAGCGCCTCGCGGGAATCGATATCCAGATGGTTGGTCGGCTCATCCAGAATCAGCAGATTCGGCCTCTTGTGCATCAGGACCGCGAAGCGCAGCCGGGTCCATTCTCCACCTGAGAGGTTAGTGATGCTCTTGAAGACATCGCTGCCGTAGAAAAGGAAGCGGGCCAGCTGGCCGCGGGCTTCGCCTTCTTCAAGTCCGGCCTCCTCGCGGAAATAACGCAGCACGGAGTGGCCGCCCTCCTCCGGCACAGCTTCCTGGGCCAGATAACCGACGACAGCTCTGGAAGCAAGCGTACAGATCCCGCTATCCGGTGTCTCCTGGCCGAGGATGATCTTCAGCAGGGTGCTTTTGCCTGCTCCGTTGCCGCCGATCAGTGCCGTGGTCTCGCCGTATCGCAGAATATCGCTGGCGGCTGAGAAGAGCCTGCGGTCCCCGTAAGACTTGCTGATCTGGTCCAGGATAACGACCTGGTTGCCGGTCCGGTCCTCCTGCTGGAGCTGCAGATCCATGGATTTCCGCTCCAGAATCGGGCGTTTGACCTTGACCATCCGGTCCAGCGCCTTCTGCATGGAAGCTGCCCGGCGGGGGAACGAAACGTTCTGCGGATTCAGCTTTCCCCATTCAATCAGCCTTTTGATACTCTCCTGCATCTGCTTGATCTTCTTCTGCTGCTCCTGATAATCGGCGAACTGCTGAAGGAGCCGTGCTTCCTTCTCTACCTGATAGCCGCTGTAGTTCGTATGGAAGGTGAAAGCCTCCCCGTCTTCAATCTCAATGACCTTCTTCACCACGGCATCCAGGAAATAACGGTCATGGGAGATTGCCAGAACCGTGCCATCATAGCTCTGGAGGAACTTCTCCAGCCACTCGATAGCCTCCATGTCCAGATGGTTGGTCGGCTCATCGAGCAGCAGGATGTCGGGACGGCGCAGCAGCAGCTCGGCCAGCCCTACCTTGGTCTTCTCTCCGCCGGAGAGGGAGGAGAAGCGGCGGTCGTACTGCTCCGTTCCAATCCCCAGCCCTGAGGCTACACGCTGGATCGAGGCTTCCAGCTCATAGCCGCCTGCCGCCTCGAACTTCTCCTGTAGGGTGCCGTATTCCTTAAGCAGCCGGTTCCAGGCCTGCTCGTCTTCGCCCGCACCGGAGGATGACATCTCCTGCTCCAGCTCCCGCAGGCGGCGCTGCCAGCCGAGCTGCTCCGCGAAGCTGCGCTGGAGGACGGCATAGACCGTCTCGCTCTCGTTCACCTCCTGAATCTGGGCAAGCAGGCCGATGACGCTGCCCCGGCGGATGGAGAGCTGCCCTTGGTCCGGGCGTTCTTCCCCGCTGAGCAAGTGGAAGAGGGTGGTTTTGCCGCAGCCGTTGCGGCCGATCAGGCCGATTTTTTCGCCTTGGCGGATATCGAAGGTGACATCGCTCAGGACGAGCTGGGCACCGTGGTATTTTTGGATATTTTGACATGAGATAATCATCGTTAGGCTCCTTTTATTAGAATGCTCTTTGCTCTCCCGCTTCAATTTATCCGAAATATCCGTTTAAAAGCACATAAAAAGGCCGCAGGGAAATTTCCCCACGGCCTGAGAATTCTTCGGGTTAAGACATCCGTTGAAGTGTAGGCGAGAAAGGCATTTCACAATGTTGTAGTGTTATTAAGTTCGTGTAAATGGACAGACTTCTCCCGTTGTCCGATTTTACATGAACGATGCCCGCCATAATATTAATCAGCCGGCTGCTAACACTGTTGGTCCGATTGTGATCCATTCTCCTACACCTCCTTTTTGATAAATTTAAAGCTAGTGTAACCAAAAATCCCGAAATAAGCAAGGGAGAAATGTTCTCTCCAGACATAAAAGTATGGTTCTGCAAGTAGTATGAAGTGTGGCGAAGGGGCGTTGCCCTTATACCGGCTGCGGGAAAAGAGGAGAGCTATGGCGATTTTTAACGGATTACTGGGTAATGCGACCCAGGTTGAGCTGGGAGAGGTGCAGCGGGAATACGGACGGATTCTTGCTCCGAATGAAAAGATTGAGCGCGCCTATAAGCTGGTCCGGGACATGTTTATTTTTACAGACAAGCGGCTGATTCTTGTAGACAAGCAGGGGATGACCGGCAAAAAAACCGAATACCACTCTGTTCCTTACAAAAGCATCACCCATTACTCTGTGGAGACGGCGGGGCATTTCGACCTGGATGCGGAGCTGTGCCTATATATCTCGGGCGCTGGGCTGCCGCTGAAGAAAACCTTCAACAAATCGGTCGATATCTATGAAGTGCAGGCTGTGCTGTCGCAATATATCCTGAAATGAGGGGAGCGCGCAGACAGGGCGTACTAAGGCTGTAGCCTGCTGCAGCTCCATATAACAGACGGACAGAATGGATGCCAGGCCTGGGCCTGCTTCCATTCTGAAATTTGTGCATGGCTCACAAAATAAGCGGCAGCAAATGTACGGTCCTGCGGAAGCCGTTGACAGGGGCTCCGGGCCTGCTGTTAAATGACACTAACTTAAGCGGCAGGGAAGGGAGGCGGAACATGGGGAGAGGACCGGTGACCGGAACGAAGACGATGGTGGTCAGCCCGCATTATCTGGCCTCGGCAGCGGGCGCGCAAGTATTGGCCAAAGGCGGCAACGCCTATGATGCGGCCGTTGCAGTCAGCGCGGCGCTGGCTGTGGTCTACCCGCATATGACCGGGCTCGGCGGCGACGCCTTTTGGCTGGGGTACAGCGCCAGTGAAGGGCGCGTGCGGGCTTACAACGGCAGCGGACGCTCGGGCTACGCCGTCCGCCGGGACTGCTATGCCGGGGAGGAGGCCATTCCCCGGCGGGGTGTGCGCAGCGCCATTACGGTGCCCGGAATGGCGGATAGCTGGGAAGCCGTCCAGCGGGAGTATGGACGGCTGACCCTGGCCGAGGTGCTGGAGCCGGCTATCGGCTACAGCACCGGGGGCTTTCCGCTGTCGCCGGACCAGCATGGCGGCAGCGTTCTGGCCGGAGCCGCGCTGTCGCCTGAAGCGGCGGCGGTGTATCTTCCCGGCGGCCGGATACCGGCGGCGGGAGAGCGGTTTGTGCAGCGGCAGCTGGCCGGGACGCTGCGGGCGCTTGCGGCGGGAGGCCGGGATGCTTTTTATAAAGGGAGCATTGCTGAAGAGATTAGTAATTATATGCAGGCTTCCGGCGGGTACCTGACCCGCGATGATTTCGCGGACCATCAGGGGAGTTGGGAGGAGCCCCTCCAGACGCACTATCATGGGCATACCGTCTATCAGGTTCCACCGAACTCGCAGGGCTTCACCGCGCTCATAGCGCTTAATATCCTGGAGCATTCTAACTTCGCGGAGATCAGGCACGGCTCCTATGAGTATTATCATCAGCTGGTGGAGGCGCTGAAGCTGAGCTTCCGTGACCGCGACCAGGTGCTCACCGACCCGACCTTCAGCAGCATTCCGCTGGACCGTCTGCTGAGTAAGCCCTATGCGGCACAACTCGCGGCGTCAATTTCTCCCCGTAAGGCGCTTGCTCTTAGCAGCGAACCGGTTGGAAGGGATACGGCTTACGCAGCGGTGGTGGATGAAGAGGGCAATGCCGTCTCGTTCATCCAGAGTCTGTATTTCGAATTCGGGTCGGGGGTGATGGCCGGGAATACGGGAATTCTGCTCCAGAACCGCGGGTCCTTCTTCTCGCTTGATCCCGCCCATGTCAATACGCTGGAGCCGCATAAGCGCACCTTCCACACGCTGATGCCGGCGATGGCCTGCCGGGACGGGAAGCCGGCTTATCTCTATGGTACGCAGGGCGGTGAAGGACAACCGCAGACGCAGACCCTGCTGCTCACGCGCATGCTTCACTATGGGATGGACCCGCAGACTGCGGTGAGCGAACCGCGCTTCGTCTGGGGCAGAACCTGGGGGGAGCCGACCCAGGAGCTGCGGATCGAGAACCGGGTAGCGGAAGCCGTACGGTTAGAGCTGGCGGAGGCGGGGCATCTTGTCCGTGAAGCGCAGAGCTATGACGGGGTGATGGGGCACGCCCATGCGATCTCGATTGATGGCAACGGCTACCGCAGCGGGGGGACGGACCCCCGCTCTGATGGAGCGGCTATCGGGTGGTAGAGGGGATCGCTTACCGAAGGTTTGCCCCGCCCCGATCAGGGTGTAAAGGGGATGCTTAAGGGAGGCATAATTGCAATCTCTACAACTAAATCCTCAAATGTGCCGCCGAATGCTCGGCTTAAACGCAGCTTTATCCCTTACTTGCTCTACTAGAAGAGGGGGGAAGGCAGAATGATTAAGGAGATAAGGATAGAATAATCCGGTTGGTCCGGGAGGGAGAGGGTGGAGCACATGATTCTTGATAACCGGCACGGTGCATTCCGGGTCCCGGAGCTGGAGATTCCCGGCAGCGGGCACGGGGCATTGCATGGCCTGACCTTCACGGTAAAAGATGTCTTTGCGGTGGCGGGGCACCGCTCTTCCGCCGGTAACCCGGACTGGCTGCGCAGCCACGAACCGGCGGCCTCTCATGCAACTGCTGTACGCAGACTGCTGGAAGCGGGAGCCACGCTGCAGGGGGCTGCCCATACGGATGAGCTGATGTACAGCCTTGGCGGAGAGAACTATCATTACGGCACCCCGGTGAATCCGCACGGGGAGAACCGGATTCCCGGCGGCTCGTCCAGCGGATCAGCGGTAGCTGTGGCCTCAGGGAGCGTGGATTTTGCCCTCGGTACGGATACGGGCGGCTCTATCCGGGTTCCTTCGGCTTATTGCGGTGTATTCGGCTATCGTCCGACCCACGGGGCGGTATCCTCGGAGGGAGTTATTCCGCTGGCCCCGGCTTTTGACACCGTGGGCTGGATCGCAGTAAGCGCGGAGCTGCTGCTGAAGGTGGGGCGCATTCTGCTCGGGTCTGTGGACAGCGGCGTAGTTAACCAGGGCATGGAGTATAGTATGGAGCAGAGCGGCGGTGAGAAGGTAGACAAGTGTGCCAGTGACCTTCGAATGTCCCGGATGTTCACCGCCCCGGAAGGCTGGGCGCTTGTGGAGCAGGACTGTGCAGATTACCTGAGGCGGGG
The DNA here is from genome assembly GCF_038006765.1 of Paenibacillus sp. FSL H7-0756. Lineage (NCBI taxonomy): Bacteria > Bacillati > Bacillota > Bacilli > Caryophanales > Paenibacillaceae > Paenibacillus > Paenibacillus sp. FSL H7-0756. Next base: position 873,508 of record NZ_JBBOVT010000003.1, read on the forward strand.
GCTGGACAAGCTTCAGGCCGGCGCTTCGCTACAGGCTGCTGAAGCCGTGGTTGCCCCTGAAGGCTTGAAGACCTGGATGGACGCCTTCCGTGAGCTGCAAGGTGCCGAAATCTGGGCAACCCATGGGGAGTGGATCGGGCGGGAGCAGCCGGTCTTCGGGCCGGATATTGCCGCCCGGTTCGCTTGGGCGGCGGGGCTGGCCGGGGCGGATCACAGCCCGGCCGCTATGCTGCGCAGCCTGATCACTCAGCGGCTGCGGGTGCTGCTCGGGAAGGACGGCTGTCTCGTCCTTCCGACCGTGCCGGGTCCGGCCCCGCTGCGCGGCGCCGGACCCGGGCAGCTGGAGCGGAGCCGCAGCAGCGCCATGATGCTCAGCTGCCTGGCCGGACTGGCCGGGCTGCCGCAGGTTACGCTGCCGGTGCCCGGCCCCGGCGGACTGCCGCTGGGACTGTCCGTCATCGGCGGGCACGGACAAGATCTCCGGCTCCTGTCATGGATACAGGAGGTATGGAAATAGGATGTTACAGCCCTGGTTCTCTGAACGAAGAGAACCAGGGCTTTTTGCTGATTACCCAATGTATGCGGAAAACAATATCCAATTGTAATCGGAAAACCGATTACATTGGGCGGTGCGAGGACTGACGGAGCGATTGTAATCGGAAAACCGATTACATCGTGCGGCGCGGTGGCAGACAGAGCGATTGTAATCGGAAAACCGATTATATCGGGCGGTGCGAGGACTGACGGAGCGATTGTAATCAGAAAACCGATTACATCGGGTGGCGCGGTGGCAGACGGGGCGATTGTAATCGGAAAACCGATTGCATTGGGCGGTGCGAGGACTGACGGAGCGATTGTAATCGGAAAACCGATTACATCGTGCGGCGCGGTGGCAGACGGGGCGATTGTAATCGGAAAACCGATTACATTGGGCGGTGCGGGGGTGCGTGGGCCAAATTTACGCGAAAGACAGCATCCATTCTTCAGCTGCGAAGATACATGGGCAATTATGCAGCTCCAAGGGACCAAATTAGGGTTACTACCGTTTCATATGTTATATTACATAACACAAAAAAGCCTAATTCTAACTTTTCTCTTTCCAACAGCGGTCATTTTATCTATAATGTTACATAAAGTAACATATGAATCGAGTGAACCTATTATGAAGGTAGAGAAGGAGGGGTGGCTATGCATCTTACAGTGGAAGAAGCGTTGTCCATTTATCCTTTATCCGAAGCGAAGCTGATTGCCGGGTCCAAGGGGAAGCACAGGATTGTGAAATCGATCAATGTCATGGATGCTCCCGATATTTCGGACTGGATCAAGGAAGGGGAAATGCTGCTGACCACAGCCTATCTGATCAAGGACAGCCCGGAGGAAGCTTCGGCATTGCTGCAGATGTTGAACCGGCGCGGTTCAGCAGGGCTGGGTATTAAGCTGGGCCGGTTCTGGGAGGCTGTGCCGCCGCCCTTGATTGCGGAAGCAGAGCAGCTGAATTTCCCGCTGATTGAGCTGCCGTTCCAGTTCACCTTCTCCGACCAGATGAACGGCTTGTTCCGCGCGGAGCTGTCGCGCAGTGTGGGCACCCTGCAGAGCATGATGGAGAAGCAGCGGCTGCTGATGCGTCTTGCCTTGCGTTCCGGCCGCAGCCGTCCGCTGCTGGACACCGTCTCGGAGATCATCGGTTATCCGCTGGCTGTAATCAGCAACCGGGGAACGGTAGTATTCAACAACTCGGGGTACACCGAAAGTGAGCAACTGGAAGGTTGGCCCTGGCCGCCACGCAATCAGCGCTTCCGTCTCGGCGAAGGCACCGGCTACCGGCTTCCGCTGCTGCAGGCCGGGAAATGCCTGGGTTACCTTCATTATTGCGATATTGATCCCTTGCTGCTGCCCGTGGAGGAAAGTCTGTTCGTCCAGGGGGCAGAGCTGATTTCTTATCATATGCATACCGGGCTGGAGGATTATTTCGAGCAGGCCGGACACCGTGAATTCAGCGGGCTGCTGCGGCGGTTCCTGAAGGACGGGCTGAAATACGCTGAGCTGGCACAGGCAGCGCTCCGGCTGGAGATTACGCTGCTTGAGGCCCCGTTTCAACTGCTGCTTACCGATGTGGCTGCTGCGGGAGAAGCCCGGCAGGGAGAGCTGCTGCGGCTGAAGGAGGAGTATTCGGAGCATCCGGTGCTGCATGGCCTGCAGGCGGTCCACTTCCTGGTGGAAGAGGGACTGGTGTCGCTGTATCCGGCCGGGCCGCATCAGCCCGAGGAGTTCCGGGCACTGATTCAGGAATGCTTCGACAACCTGAAGTTCGATAAAGGTTATTATCCGCAGGCCGCTGTCAGCAGTGTGAAGCAGAAGCCGGAGGGGCTGAAGGAAGCTTTTGCCGAGATAAAGGAATGTATGGACATGGCCCGTCAGTGGGGCGCGCACGGAAATGTGGTGCATTACCGCCAGCTGGAGCTTGATCTGCTGCTGAGCAAGATTCCGGCAGAGACCATGGAGCGCTACTATAGCGGCAGCCTGCGGGGACTGCTTAGCCGTGAGCCTGAATATGTTAAGGAGATGCTCCACACGCTGGAGGTCTACCTGGAGAATGACGGCCATGTGAACGAGACGGCCAAGAAGCTGTTCATTCATCGCAATACGGCCACTTACCGGATTGAGAAGCTCAGTGAGCTGCTGGATGTCGATTTCAAAAAAATCAATGATCTCATGAAGCTGAAGCTGGTATTCCTGTTCCGCAGAATGCTGGAGCGAGAATAACAGCCGTCCATGAGCAGATTGCCAAAAAAAGGAGTGGAGAACAATGAAGGTGGCCGGAATCTTTTTGGCGGCAGGCCGCAGTAATGGAGCAGGGGCCTCGGAAGGTTCTCTGAACAGGGCAGGCGCGGGTTCAGCCAGTGCGGCGATGCTCAGTGAGCTGGAGAACTGCGGGCTTGCGCCGCTGGTTGTTGTGGTTCGCGCGGATGATCCTTTGAGCTGGCTGCCGCCTGCCGGGAAGGCGGACAATATGCGGCGGATTGAGACTTGCCTGACGGCCCATTTGGGCCTGTCCTTCTCACTGCGCTGCGGCTTGAATGCTGTTGCTTCGCTTCAGCCGGATGCGGTGGTCATTGCAGCGGCGGATCAGCCGTTTGTGGCGGCAGCTCAGATCCGCCGGTTCATCCAAGCGTATGAGCAGCACCCGGAGCTTGATTATGTCACGAGTGCACAAGAAGGATTGCTGATGCCGCCCACCCTGTTCTCAAGTACGCTGTTCCGCGAACTTCAAGAGCTGGACGATGAAGAGGGCATAGCTGCCATTATGCGGACCAAGGAGTATAAGGGGCTCATCCTGCCTCAAGAGTCTGTTCAGGCGTTCGCAGAGCCCGGGCTGCCGGAGAGCTTCGGAGGGTACCGCAGAGAATGGAGCGTGCGGAGCGGCAACAGACAGTGAATTCGCTATTTTACAAAGTTATGTAAGGTAATATCACATAATTTAAGTTTAATTTGAGATGACTTCGTGCATGGAGCACAAATGTGACCCCTCATCTTATCCACTCACACAAAGCTATGTTATATAAATTTACGTAAGTGCTGCTCCTCAGTATAGTAGAGATACATTAATGGCTGTAGCCATTAGGAGAGATATCCTGGAGGAGGAGAATTATGAAACAAAGGGGTCAGGCATTCAAATTTAGCGTTATTACGATGTTCCTGCTGGCGATGGTTCTGACGGGGTGCGCAAAGAATAATACAGCATCTAATACGGGTGCAGCAGCAACGACAGAGCCTTCGGCGGCAAGTACACCGGCAGGCAGCGAGGCGGCGGCAACCACTGAGCCGGCAGCGAAGAAGCCGACGGTTGCTTTTGTCTATATCGGGCCTCCGGGTGACGGCGGGTATACGTATCAGCATGATCAGGGCCGCCTGTATATGGAGAAGGAGCTTGGGATCAAGGCCGATTTCGTTGAAAATGTACCGGAAAGCGCCGATGCCGAGCGGATCATCACGGAGCTCGCGCAGAATCATGACATCGTGTTCACCACAAGCTTCGGCTATATGGATTTCACCTTGAATGTGGCCGGCAAATTCCCTAACGTGAAGTTCCTGCATGCCTCCGGCTACAAGACAGCCGAGAACATGGGAACCTACTTCGGCAAAAACTATCAGGCAAGCTATCTGTCCGGGATCGCGGCAGGCAAAATGACAAAGAAAAATCATCTGGGCTATGTGGGAGCCTTCCCGATCAGTGAGGTGATCTATAATCTGAACGCCTTCACGCTGGGCGCGCAGAGTGTCAACCCGGCGGTTAAGGTGGATGTGGTGTGGACGAATACCTGGTATGACCCTGCGACGGAACGTCAGGCGGCAATCAGCCTGCTCGACAAAGGGGCGGACGTCCTGCTGGCGTATCAGGATTCACCGGCTACCCTTCAGGCTGCGGCGGAACGGGGAGCTTTTGCCGGGGGAAATGACTCGGATATGAGCAAGTATGCACCGGACAACTACTTAACCAATCCTGTATGGAACTGGGGTCCTTATTATGTAAAAGCTGTACAGTCCGTGATGGACGGAACCTGGAAAAGTGAGCAGTACTCCGGCGATATGGCGGATGGCATGGTGGAGCTGGCACCGTTCGGCAACAAGGTTCCCGAGGATGTGAAGAAGCTGGTGGAGGACGCCAAGGCCAAGATCATCAGCGGCGGGCTGGAGGTATTCACCGGACCGATCTCGGACAACAAGGGCAATGTAACTGTTAAGGACGGCCAGAAGCTGACCCTTGAAGAGGTGCTTGGCATGAACTGGCTGGTCAAAGGTGTCGAGGGCACGATTCCGCAGTAACAGCTGCTGCAACACATCTTCATACAGCACAGCCTTACAGGTGGGGCGGGGTCCGGATACCGGAGCCTTCCCCACCTGTACTATAACTACCCGGAAAGGAGCGTAGCACTATGCAGGACCCTTCGGTTGAAATGCGCGGGATAGTGAAGACATTCGGTGCTGTAACGGCCAGCGATCAAGTTGATTTTTCGGCAAATGCGGGGGAGATTCACGCGCTGCTCGGGGAGAACGGGGCAGGCAAAAGCACAGTCATGAGCATGCTGTCAGGAGTGTACCGGGCGGACGCAGGAGAGATTCTTATTCATGGCAAACCGGCCAGAATCCGTTCCCCGAAGGATGCGGCATTGCTCGGTGTAGGCATGGTCTTTCAGAACTTCAGACTGGTGCAGAGCCTTACAGCGGCGGAGAATATCGTGCTTGGCGAAAAGTCGTCTTTCTGGCGCGGCAGCAAATGGATCAAACGTAAGCATGAAGAGATAGAGGCGCTTGGAGAACGGTTTGGCTTGAAATTTCCCGTCGACCGGCCGATCTGGCAGCTGTCTGTCGGCGAGCAGCAGCGTGTTGAGATTGTCAAAACGCTATACCGCGGGGCAGACATCATCATCCTGGATGAGCCGACTTCGGTGCTGACACCGGGAGAGGCGGAGCAACTGTTCGAGACGCTTCAGGTGATGAAGCAGGCGGGCAAGACGGTGATCATGACCACGCATAAAATGAAGGAGGTCATGGCCTCCTCAGACCGGATCTCCGTGATGCGCAAGGGGAAAATGATTGCTTCGCTGATGACAGGCGAGACGGATGAGCTGGAGCTGGCCCGGCTTATGGTAGGCCGGGAGGTTACGATCAGCCGTCAGGCGCGCGAGGCAACGGCCGGAGAGCCGCTGCTGATCGTCCGCGATCTGGAGGTCGCAGCAGATCATGGCCGCAAGGCGCTGGATGCCCTGTCGCTTACGGTTCATGAAGGCGAAATTGTGGGCGTGGCCGGCGTTGCTGGCAACGGGCAGAAGGAGCTGGCGGAGGTATTGACGGGGCTTAGAGCATGGAGGACGGGCGAGATCCGGTTCGATGGCAGTCCTGTGAAAACAGCTTCGGTAAGAGGAGCGATCGATTCGGGCATCTCGCATGTGCCGGAGAACCGGATGAAGAGCGGTCTGGCCGGACGGCTGGGGTCGGTTGACAACCTGCTGTTCAAGTCTTACCGCAGCGGAGAGCATTCCCGGTTCGGCTTTCTGAAGGCGGCCAGGAACCGCTCCTGGTCGCAGGAACTGGTCCGCCGCTTCAATGTGAAGACGCCGGAGCTGGATACTCCCGTGCAGCAATTGTCCGGCGGGAATCAGCAGAAGCTGCTGTTCGCCCGCGAGGTCAGCCACCGTCCGAAGCTGATGGTGGCCGTGCATCCGACGCAAGGGCTGGATGTCGGCGCAGCGGCAGGGGTGCATGAGCTGCTGATGGAGCTGCGCGGCTCCGGCAGCGGGGTGCTCCTGATCTCCGAGGATCTGGATGAGCTGCTGCAGTTATCCGACCGTATTCTGGTGATCTATGGCGGTTCCATTATAGGCGAGAGTGATCATGAGCAGGCGGACCGGGAACAAATTGGCCTGATGATGGCCGGTATCCGGAGCAGGGAGGGAAGTGCGGTATGAGTCCGAAGCCTGGAAATGAATCTGCAACGCTTCCGCCGCTGGCGGGGCGCAGCGGGAGGTGGTACTCCCTCAGACTGGAATATGATTCAAGCCGTACCCGTTCACCGTGGTGGACGCCTATTCTGTCGGTTGTTCTGGCACTCTTGCTCTGTGCGGTGTTCATCGCCGCTAATGGAATGAGTCCGCTGGTCGTTTACGAGAAAATGTTCCGGGGAGCCTTCGGCACCTCCTACGGCTTCACAGAAACCATGGTCAAGGCGATTCCGCTGCTGCTCTGCGGGCTAGGCATTGCTGTAGCTTACCGGATCTCCGTGTGGAATATCGGGGCGGAAGGCCAGCTGACGGTAGGTGCTATGGCGGCTACTGCGGTGACGATCTATTTCCCCGGCTTGTCTTCCTTCTGGTCCATTACGCTGATGCTGGTTTTCGGTACAGCGGCCGGAGCCTTGTGGGGTCTGATGACGGCGGTGCCGCGAACCCATTTCGGTGTCAATGAGCTGATTACCTCGCTGATGCTGAACTACGTGGCACTGCTGGCTCTGGATTATGTAGTGTTCGGCCCCTGGAAGGACCCGAAGGGGTTCAACTTCCCGGGTTCGCCGATGTTCACGGCCGCCCAGTCCTTGCCAGTGCTTGGAAGCACCCGGCTGCACATCGGGCTGGTATTCGGCCTGGTGGCCGTGCTGATCTATTATCTGATGATCAGGTTCACCCGCTGGGGCTATGAGCTGCGTCTGATCGGCGCCAATCCAACAGCCGCCCGGTATGCGGGCATTCACATCAAGAAGCATATTATCATCGTCATGCTGATCAGCGGCGGTCTTGCCGGGATTGCCGGCATGGCCGAGGTGTCCGGGGTTACGCATAAGCTGATGCAGGGGATCTCCCCGGGCTATGGCTATACGGCGATCATCGTAGCCTGGCTTGCCAAGCTGAACCCGCTGGGCCTGATTGTGACTTCGATTCTGTTCGGCGGCCTGATTGTGGGCGGCTATAGTGTTCAGACGATCGGACTGCCTTCGTCCATATCGGAAATGCTGCAGGGCGCGATCCTGTTCTTCCTGATTGCCGGCGACATGATTCACCGGTTCCGCATCCGCCGGAGCGCATAACAGCATTCTCGTACAGGAGGGAGTTCACTCATGGATTTCACTACACAATTATTAATCGCCGCTATCTCCGCCGGAACACCGCTGCTGCTGGCTACGCTGGGAGGCATTCTGACCGAACGGGCCGGCATTATCCAGCTCGGCGCGGAGGGGCTGATGCTGATGGGGGCAGTGACGACTTGTATCGTCTACATCCGCAGCGGGAATCTCATCCTTGCGCTGCTCTCGGCGGTAGCCATTACCGCTCTTCTGGGTATGGTTCATTCGTTCTTATGTGTCACGCTGAGGGCGAATCAGACGATGTCGGGCCTGGCTATGACGCTGTTCGGCAGCGGGCTTAGCGCTTATGTGGGCAAGTCGATCAGCGGTATTCCGCTTCCCGGCAGTTTGCCAAAGCTGGATCTGGCGGTGCTGAAGCCGGTGCCGGTGCTCGGGGAGCTTTTTGGCAGGCTGGATATGCTGACCTGGTTCAGTCTCCTGCTCGTCCTTGTGCTGCATCTGCTGATTCACCATACCTCGTGGGGGCTGCATCTGCGGGCAGTCGGCGACAATCCGGCTACTGCGGACGTCATGGGGATTCGTGTGCAGCTGATCCGTTACTGCTATGTTACTGCCGGAGCGGCGCTGATTGGTCTTGCCGGTGCGGATATGGTGCTGGCGTATGCGCCGACCTGGAATGAAGGGCTGACCGCCGGGCTGGGCTGGATCGCCGTGGGTCTGGTGATTTTCGCCAGATGGAATCCGCTGCGCGCGCTCTTCTGTGCCTACTTCTTCGGAGCGCTCGATTCGCTGGGCTTCCGTATTCAGCTGCTGGGGAGTGCGGTGCCGTCTTATTTTCTGAAAATGATTCCTTACGTCGTAACCATTCTCGTATTGATGTATCTGGGATACCGCAACCGCAACAAGCCCTCCGGTACGCCGGAGTCGCTGGGAACACCTTATATCCGGGAACAGCGGTTCTAGGCCGGGAGGGCGCAGGCGGCAATATACAAATTAGAGGGATGGAGGCTGGCCTATGACTATACCGGCGGACCGGTTGACTCTGGAGCAGATTAACTCGCTGACAAAAACAGACTTTGTGGAACATCTCGGCGGCATCTTCGAGCATTCGCCTTGGGTAGCAGAGGGGGTGTACAGCAGGCGTCCGTTCGATTCGGTGCAGGAGCTGCATGCTGCCATGATGGAGGTAGCACGGCAGGCGGAGCCGGACCAGGTGCTGGTACTGCTGAGAGCTCACCCGGATCTGGCGACAAGACTTGCTGTCAGTCCGCTCTCGGCGGCTGAGCAGCAGGGGGCCGGACTGGACCGGCTGACCCCGGAGGAATTCGCGCAGCTTACCGGGCTGAACGCCGCATATACTGCGAAATTCCGCTTTCCGTTCATCTTCGCTGTACGGGGCAAAACAAAAGAAGAGATCCTTAGCGCCATCGGTGAGCGTGTGGACCGTCCGCTTATGGAGGAGCAGGAGCAGGCGCTGCTGGAGATTGGTGCAATCACTCGTTTTCGGCTGGAGGATCTGCTGGGGGCGGAATAGAGACGGGTCACTGCATATTATTAGGAGGAAGGTGATGCAAATGTCTGGAATGAACGGACGGCTGAGCACCCATGTGCTGGATCTGTCACAAGGCAAGCCTGCTGCTGGCCTGTCGCTTCAGCTCTGGCGGCTGGATACCGGAGGGCCTGTGCTGCTGCGTGAGGCGGTGACGAATGAGGACGGCAGGCTGGACGCTCCGCTGCTGGCTGGAGAAGAGATGCAGGCCGGAAGCTATGAGCTGTTATTTATGGCCGGTGATTATTTCCGGGGCACTCAGGCTGGTGCGGGAGATCCGGAGACGGAGGAGGGAGCGGGCGCTGTTGTTCCGTTCCTGGACCAGATTCCGATCCGCTTCAATATGCCGGACCCCTCCGCCCATTATCATGTACCGCTGCTGGTTGCACCTGGAGGATACAGCACTTATCGCGGGAGTTAACACGGCAGTTAAGTGAACTGCTGCATCTAATCTTAAGCCAATAGACCGGAGGTGGGCTATCATGAAGGAAGAAGGCTATGAGCTTATCATCAGGAACGGACAGGTGGTTCTGCCCGAAGAAGTCCGCAGGCTTGAGATCGGAGTGAAGGATGGTAAAATCGCTGCACTGGGCGAAGACTTACAGGCCTCGTCCGGGACCAGAATGCTGGATGCGGAAGGACAATACGTGCTGCCCGGTATGATCGACATGCATGTTCACTTCAATGAGCCTGCGCTCGGTCACTGGGAGGGCTTCCGCAGCGGGTCGGCTGCTCTTGCGGCCGGCGGCTGCACCTGTTATGCGGATATGCCGCTGAACGGGAATCCGCCGACGGTGAGTCTGGAGGCGCTCCGGCTGAAGGCGGAGGCCGCAGCCGGGAACTCGGCGGTGGATTACGTGCTGTGGGGCGGACTGGTACCCGGCAATCTGGAAGAGCTGGAGGGACTGGCGGCAGCAGGCGTTACCGGGTTCAAGGCCTTCATCTCGAATCCCGGCGGTGAAGGCCAGGGCCGGTTCCGTGAGGTGGACGATGACACCCTGTATCAGGGGATGCTTCGGATCGCCGCAACCGGCGGGATTCTCGCCCTGCATGCGGAGAGCGAAGCGATAACCTCGGCGCTGGGGGCGGCGGCATTGCGCGCCGGGCGCAGCAGTGCGCGGGATTTTGCGGCTTCGCGCCCTCCGCAAGCGGAGCTGGAGGCTGTAGCCAGGGCGCTGCTGTATAGTGAGCGGACCGGTTGTAAGCTGCACTTCGTCCATATCAGCACAGCGGCAGCCCTGGAGCTGATTCATGAGGCCAAGCTGCGGGGCCTGGATGTGACCGCAGAGACTTGTCCCCATTATCTGATTCTGGATGAAGACAGCATGGAGACCCTTGGGCCGCTGGCCAAATGCGCTCCGCCTCTGCGCAGCAGCAGAGAGCGGGACCGGCTGTGGGAGGCACTTGCTGCGGGGCAGGTGGATCTGGTCGCTTCCGATCATTCCCCCTGTCCGCCCGATTTGAAGCTGGCACCCGGTTTGTCGTTCATGGAAGCCTGGGGCGGAATCTCAGGAGCCCAGAGCAGTCTGGAATTGATGTTCCATGAAGGTGTTCATGTGCGGGGCCTGCCGGTTACGCAGATCTCGGCGCTGCTCTCCGGGCTTCCTGCCCGGCGGTTCGGGCTGGAGGGGCGCAAGGGCTCCATCACGCCGGGGCTGGATGCCGATCTGGTGCTGCTTGATCCAGATGCAGCCTATACCCTGCGTGCAGAGGATCTGTTGTACCGCCACCGGCATAGCCCCTATGTCGGAATGACCTTATCCTGCAAGGTAACGGCAACGATCTGCCGGGGCAATGTTGTCTATACAGCCGCGGAAGGCGTAGTTGCCGGCAGCGGAGGGGAATGGCTGCGGATCAGGCACAGCCAGCCGGGGCTATGAAGCCGGCCGTCCCGCAAGTCCCGGCCGGGGAGCTGCTGAAGCTTCTGGATGAACTCGCAGCCTACAGTGCTCCGGGTCCCGGAGTTACGCGGCTGCTGTATACGCCGGAGTGGCAAGGGGTTCAGCATTTTTTGCAGGAGAGAATGGCTGGACTCGGGCTTGAGGTCCGGATGGATCCGGTGGGGAATGTCTATGGCACACTGGCCGGTTCCCAGGTCAGCGATAAGGTTATCCTGACCGGCTCGCATATCGACACGGTTGTGAACGGCGGACGGTATGACGGCGCTTATGGGGTAGCTGCTGCTGTAACTGCGCTGCGCTATCTTCTTGAGACCTTCGGTCCGCCGCTGCGGACACTTGAGGTGGTATCCTTCTGCGAGGAAGAGGGCAGCCGCTTTCCGCTGACGTTTTGGGGCTCGGGGAATGTAACCGGGCTGTATAACGGGAAGGAATGTATAGACTGCGCAGATGCGGATGGAATCACGCTGGCGGCTGCGATGGCGGCCTGCGGTCTTGGCGGGAGTGAAGGGATGGCCGCTGAAGCTGCGGCGGGTCTGGAGCAGAGTGGCGGAAGCGGGAGTGACGGATGTGAGAGTGAGGGGCCGGAAGCTGGAGCAACGGCGGGTCTGCAGGAAAGCTTCTGGCGCAATAATAGTCCTGTGCGCAGTGATATTGCCGCTTACGTCGAGCTGCATATTGAACAGGGGATTATTCTGGAGCGGACGTCCCGGAGAATCGGGGTTGTGCAGGCCATCGCCGGACAGCGGCGGTATCTTGTCAAGGTCGGCGGGACGGCCAATCATGCAGGGACTACGCCGATGGGGTTAAGACAGGATGCACTGGCTGGTAGTGCGGAGATGCTGCTGGCGCTGGAACGGTCCGCCCTGGCGGAGGGTGATCCGCTGGTAGCCACAACGGGGCGGCTCGAGGTCTATCCGGGTACCTCCAATGTAATTCCCGGCGAAGTGCAGTTCTCGCTGGACATCCGGCATAGCGAAACCGGGGTACTGGAGCGCTTCTGCGCAGCTATCCTGGCAGAGTTCGCAGAGCTTGGCCGCAGGCGCGGCCTGACACTTGAGGTACAGACGCTGCTGGAGACAGCCCCTGCTCCTATGGATCAGGAGCTTCGCACGGCTCTTGAAGAGATCTGTCTCCAGCAGGAGAAGCCTTACCTGAGCATGGTCAGCGGTGCGGGCCATGATGCCCAGTTGTTCGCCCCGCGCTGCCAGTCCGCGATGATCTTCGTGCCCAGTCAAGGCGGGATCAGTCATTCTCCTGCGGAGTACACCTCCCCGGAGGATCTCGCTGCTGGACTGGAAGTGCTGACAGCCATATTATATAGATTAGCTTATGAATAAGAGACGACCAAGCTTCGAGTTGTAATCTCGATTGCGTTTAAAATAGCGAGAACTGATCATTGGAAGTTTGGGGGGAGAGAATCATGAAGCGGTACGAAGATTTGTCGCCGTCCTTGCGGTGCATTATGACCCCCGGTCCCGTGGAGGTTGATCCGCGTGTGCTGCGGGCGATGTCTTATCCGGTGCTGGGACAATTCGATCCTGAATTCACAGAGATCATGAACGAGACGATGGAGATGCTGCGTGAGCTGTTTGCTACCAAGAATCAGTGGGCATATCCGGTAGACGGGACTTCGCGTTCCGGCATTGAGGCGGTGATGGTCAGCCTGATTGCGCCGGGGGACCGGGTGCTGGTTCCGGTCTTTGGCCGTTTCGGCCATTTGCTCCATGAGATTGCTGAACGCTGCGGCGCTGAGGTACTCACGATAGAACAGACCTGGGGCCGGGTTTTTCCCCCGGAAGAGGTGATTGAGGCTATACGGAGCTTCAAGCCGGATGTGGTGGCGATAGTTCACGGCGAGACCTCTACAGGCCGTGTGCAGCCGCTGGCCGGGATCGGGCAGGCCTGTCGGGAGCTGGATGCGCTGCTGATTGTAGACGCGGTGGCGACGATCGGCGGGGTGCCGGTAGAGACGGATGCCTGGATGCTGGATGCCGTGGTCGGAGGAACGCAAAAATGCCTGTCCATCCCTTCAGGTATGGCCCCGGTGACGTATAATGACCGGGCTGAGGCCAAGCTGCTGAAGCGCAAGCAGGTAGAGCGTGGACTTAGAACTGATGCAGCTGCTGTCAGTGAGCTGCCCGTGGTGCGCAGCAATTACCTGGACCTGAGTATGCTGCAGGATTACTGGAGTCCCCGGCGGCTCAATCACCATACGGAGATGACCTCTATGCTATATGCTCTGCGGGAAGGCCTGCGGCTGGTCCTGGAGGAAGGGCTGGAAGCGCGGCATGCCCGGCACAGGTTCCATGAGCAAGCCCTTACTGCCGGACTGTCAGCTATGGGGCTTGCGCTGTACGGGGAGGCGGAGAGCAAGCTGACGGTAGTCACCTGTGTGCTCATTCCGGCGGGCATAGACGGGGAATCCGTCCGTTCCATGCTGCTGCAGCGTTTCGGCATCGAGATCGCCAGCTCCTTCGGGCCGTTACAAGGCCAGATCTGGCGGATCGGTACCATGGGCTTCAGCTGCCGGGAGAATAATGTGCTGCGTCTGCTTGGCGCGATGGAGGCTGTGCTTATCCGCCATGGGTATGCGGTACCTGCCGGACAGGGCGTTCAGGCAGCACTTGACGTATATGAGTCAAAAGTAAGATAATCATACACAATGCGATTTGTTTAAGTGACGGCTTGCGCCCCCTTTAGGGGTGTCAGGGCCGTTTTTGCTAAATAGATAACCGGAAGGGAGTGCACATGATGACTTATACACGACAACCATTGGCGGACTGCGTCCCTGAGCTGGTTGCTACAGCCCGGGGAGATCAAAAGGCTACACTGGTCATTACTGGCGGCAAGCTGGTCAATGTCTGCTCCGGGGAGATTCTGGACGGCATGTCCGTCGCTGTACAAGGCGGGCGCATTGCTTACGTCGGCAAGGACGTCTCCCATACGATTGGGGAGAGAACGCAGGTTATTGATGCGGCAGGCAGATACATTGCTCCCGGACTGATTGACGGACACTGCCATATCGAGAGCACTCAATTGACGGTGACTGAATTCGCCCGCGCTGTATTGCCGCTGGGGACGACCGGAGGCTTTTTCGACGCCCACGAGATTGCCAACGTATTCGGGCTTAAGGGAATTAAGCTGATGCTGGACGAGATGCGGGGAACGCCGCTGGCTGCTTATATGCAGGTGGCTTCCTGTGTCCCTTCTGCGGGCGCAGAATTTGAGACAACCGGCGCGTCGATCGGACCGGAGGAAGTAGCGGAAGCCTACACCTGGGGCGAGGATGTGGTTGCACTCGGCGAAGTCATGAACTTCCCGGGTGTAGTCTACGGCGATGAGAAGATGATTGGAGAGATTCAGGCCACGCTGCGTGCTGGACGTTATGTTGACGGGCATTTCACCTGGCCGGCGAGTGACTGGAGACTTCCGGTCTATGCCGCAGCAGGGGTGACCGGGGACCATGAGTGTGTGACAGCGGAGGATGTGATTGAACGCGTACGTCTGGGGATGTATGCCAAAATGCGCCGCGGCTCTGCCTGGCATGATGTCGCCAAAACCATCACGGCGCATACCGAGCACGGGCTGGACCCGCGCCGGATGATGCTGGTGACGGATGACCGCAGCTCCGAATCGCTGCGCGATGAGGGGCATATGGATTTTGTCGTACGCCATGCGATCTCCCAGGGGGTGAAGCCGGTCACGGCTTTTCAGATGGCAACGATCAACACCGCCGAGCGCTTCGGCGTAGCCCGCGATATCGGCTCTATCACGCCGGGCTCCTGCGCAGATATCATTCTGCTGGACGGTAATCTGGCCGATGTTCATGTGGTCATGACGATTGCGGCTGGCGTTGTTGTGGCTGAGAACGGCAGCATGACGGCTGAGCTGAGCCCTTACACTTATCCGGATGAAGTGCTGGCCTCTGTGCATCTGCAGCAGCCCCCGGTTCCCGCAGACTTCGTGATTCATGCGCCCATTGAAGAAGGTGCTCTAGCTACACGGGTCATCCAGGTCATTGAGAATCATGTGGAGACCGGAGAGCTAATCATGAGTCTGCCAGTAGCCGGATCGGAGCTGGTGGTGCAGGACGGCCTGTGCAAAATCGCTGTTCTGGAGCGGCACAAGGGAACGGGCAACAAATCCGTAGGGGTTGTGCAGGGCATTGGCTTCCGCGAGCCTGCGGCTATAGCGATGACTGTAGCTCATGACAGCCATAATGTGCTGGTCATCGGCAATGATGATGGACTGATGGCGCAGGCGGCTGCGGCTGTGGCGGAAGCGCAGGGCGGTGTTGCCGTGATTACCGCTGCCGGGACCACCTTGTTCCCGCTGGCGATTGCTGGACTGATGTCTGCAGAGCGCTTTGAGATTGCCGCTGCGCAATCCGCTGCCATCAGCAAAGCGCTATATGATGCAGGCTGCACGCTGAACTATGCTTTTATGACCCTGTCTCTGCTGGCGCTGGCGGTTATCCCCGCACTGCGGATTTCCGATAAAGGCCTGGTGCGGATTTCTCCCGAAGAGGGAATTCAGCTGGTACCGTTGTTCGTCAGCTAAGGCGGCGCGACACCATACCGGTGAAGGTACACTTTTATTCTAATATTGGGCTACTGGGCCATTCAGTCTATTGCAGACTGGATGGCTTTTTTGTTGTAGAGGAAACTATAATTTCCTCCTGTTGTGGACAAGGTGAGTGTAAGGTACAGGGCCATATGGACCGAATGTATATGAAAAACAGCATACATTGTGCTCGCATGGAGGCGCATGCCCGAATGTATGCGAAAAACAGTATACATTATGCTAGTGCTAAGGTGCATGGCCCAAATGTATGTCAAAAACAGCATACATTGTCTACCACTCAGGCGCATGGACAAAATGTATGTGGAAAACAGCATACATTCGTGTGCTGGCGCGAAGGTAATCCTTTTCATCCATAGGATGTTTTTTTTGTTCGTGTATCAGTACCCTGTTGAAAAAATATAATAATTAACCGATTTTTCACAGCATGAAACAGAAAATTTTAAGTTTTTAATAAAAAGCATTAACAATAGGTGAGGAAAAGACGATAATACTTTTAAATTAGTTAAAATTATTGTCGAATCATGAAAATTCAGCATATACAGATCGTCCAAACCTGAGGAACGGGGTGCATGAGAATGTTGAGATTAGAAACGCGCGACATCTTGAATATCACCAGGAAGCAAATTGCCGGTATTTTTAAAATGGAGCCGGTTGAACTGAAATTTGTCAATGATTATCAGGGTGAGCAGTATCTGCTGACCAATGATAAGCTGCATCTCAGCAACCAGCATTATTGGGCTAAGGTCATGGAGTGTGTGTTCGAGAACCATGTCAGACCTGTTCTGATGTGCGAGGTGCTCTACTTCCTGCGCAATGAGTTTCTGGAAAGTGACATCAAGCTGAAGTTCTCTTATGATTTTGCGGAGGGCTCGGAGGGGGAAGCGGCAGCTTCGGCAGAGATTAGCTTCAAGGATTCGCCGGATCTGCAGCCTGATGAAATTGCCGAATTGATCGATTTTGCCCTAACTTTGCAGGATAAGCAGTGGTTCGAGGAACTGACTGCCAAATATAAACAGCTTACGGTTCAGTAATTGTACTATTTAAAATAAAACGCCCGGCTTACAGGATGACGGCATCCGTGAGACCGGGCGTTTTGCTTGTCCTCATTCGGCGGAAGACAGCCAGCCCCGGGCCGAGCGGTCTACCTGTTCCGCGAGGAAGCTGATCCACTCTTCCGTGCCGTTCAGGCAAGGGGCTACCTCCAGCTTCTCAGCATCCCCGCCGCCCATGGCGAAGAGTTCCCGGCCTTCTACGGCCAGCTCATGCAGCGTTTCGAGACAGTCCGTGACTAGTCCGGGTGAGAAAATCAGCGGCCGCCGGATTCCGCGTCCGTGAAGCTCCTTCAGCGTATCCGCAGTCGACGGTCCCACCCAGGTCTCCGGCCCGAAACGGGACTGGAAGGAGAGCTGCCAGCGTTCCGGGGTCCAGCCCATAGCTTCTGCGAGCAGACGGGCCGTTTCCTGGCACTGCTGCGGATACGGATCTCCGGTCTCGGCATAGCGGCGGGGAATGCCGTGGAAGGACAGGACATAATAGTCCGGCTCTTTGCTCATGGCGCGAATTTGCTGCTGTAATAAGGATTGCATCGCTGCGATATATCCAGGTGCGTCATGGTAGGCTTCTACGAAACGCAGCGCCGGTACGAAGCGCTTGGATACCTGCCCGTAGCGGCTATGACGTCCCAGAGCGGCGAAGCTTGCAGCTTCATAGACGGAAGCGGTTGTCGTCGAGGAATACTGCGGGAATAGCGGAAGGACTATGATGCGGGTCACTCCCGAAGCCTCCAGCTTGCGGAAGGCTTCGGCCATGCCGGGTGTGCTGTAAGCAAGCCCCAGTTCGACTTGATAGCTGCTGCCCAGCAGTGTCTGGAGCGCTGCCTGCTGGGCTCTGGAGTGAACGAGCAGCGGTGAGCCCTCTTCCATCCAGATTTCCTGATACAGCTTCGCGGACCTGCGCGGACGGGTGCGCAGAATAATACCGCGCAGCAGCGGCTGCCAGAGCAGGGGATGATAATCAATGATTCTGCGGTCAGACAGAAACCGCTTCAGATAGGGGCGGACCGCCTTGGCACTCGGGGCGTCAGGGGTTCCGATCTGAGCAAGAATAACGCCTATACACGACTGATTCATGAGCAGCTGTTACTCCTTTCCATGAACATGGCATCGTTTTAAAATATCATACTCAAGCCCGATCATACAATGTAATAAATCTCACGGATATCATATGAAGGAGGATATGGCAGATTATGAGAGGTGAATGGTTTGTGAATTTTGTGTCAATGCAAAAAAGTGATGTTTCTTATAGGGTATGTGATTTTCTACACAGAGAAAAGAGTTTCAATTTTGTTACCATCAAGCCAGAAATATTCACCAGCAGCTTGAAGTCCACTTATGTGAAATAATTCACTCTAATATGTGAATTGTTTCACCTTTTGAAAGATTGTATATATAGATGAATCTTTTCTTACACGGGCTGGGCCGAGCAGGAATGAAGGAAGGAGTGGGTGACGTTCAGGAAGAGTTGGCTGCTCTTCGTAATCAGAAGGAAATGAATGGACCAACACGGTTTGAAAACGCTACATACTACTGGGGAATAATAAAGGAGAATACGCATTTGAAAAAATTAATTTCTTTGACTGTAAGCGCAGCCTTACTGCTCGCGCCATTAGCCTACACGATTAACGCACCTGCCTTGAACCTGAAGGTGGATGCGGTTTCAGCAGCCTCGGAAGAAGCGCCGGCAGCGACTGCTAAACCAGCTCCGAAGGCAACAGCCAAACCTGCAGCCACTCCGAAGGCAACAGCTAAACCTGCACCAACTCCGAAGGCAACAGCCAAACCGGCAGCAACCCCGAAGGCGACAGCCAAACCTGCAGCCACTCCGAAAGCGACAGCCAAACCGGCAGCCACTCCGAAGGCGACAGCCAAACCGGCAGCCACTCCGAAAGCGACAGCTGCACCCGCAGCATCCGCCAAAGCTTCTGAGAAGCCAGCGGCAACTGCAAAGCCTGTAGCAACAGCAACACCAGTTACTGTGCACAAGGATGTATATCAGGATGGAGTATATGTAGCCTACGGAGATGCGTATTCCAAAGGTACAGAGGGTGCGAAGGTAACGATTAAAGACGGCAAGATTGCCGATATCGAGCTGCTCAGAACCAGCCCGAAGATCATTGACCGCAATGCCCGTGAGAATTACAGCGGCGTGTGGGCAGCCTACGGTCTGATGAAAGACAGACTGATGGGCAAAACCAGAGACGGCGCAGCTGCGGTTGATGCTGTATCCGGCGCAACCCGCACGAGCAACGGCTGGAAGCTGTCCGTAGACAGAGCTTTTGAGCGGTCGCTTGCGCATCAAGCGGCGGATGTTGCTTATTTCAATGGAGTCCACATGGGTGTAGACCCTGAGGCCAAATATGCAGTGTTTGCTACCTATGAAGCAAACAAGCTGACTGCGGTTAAATTGTATCCGCTGAGCGCTACCGGAGATTTCGTGGATGAGAAGACGTATACGGCTGAACAGACCGCAGCGATTGCTGCAATCACTCCTGCACTGCTCGCCAAAGGTGCCAGTGCGCAGCCGGTAGCCGGCTTCGAGACGGAGACCAAAGCCGCAGTGAACGCCTTCTGGGATGCCGAACAGAATGCCAGCATCAACAACAAATCTGCTTATGTTGACGGATTCTACTCTTCCTACGGTACAGCAAGAAGTGTAGGCGTGGAGAGAGCAGATGTTGTGATCCGTAACGGTAAGCTGGTAGATGTGAAGCTGTTCAGACTTGGCAGCAACCTGATCGACAGAGGGGCAACCGCTTATGCGGAGGTTGTGAAGGCGAATGCTCCGATGACCGCCAAACTGCTGGCTAACGGATCTTATATCGCTAACTATAATGAAAAGGTAGATGGAATCTCCGGCGCTACGGAGAGCAGCCACGGCTGGAACCAGGCCGTAGAGCGCGCTTTTGAGAAAGCCTTGAAGACTCCTGGGGAAGGTCAAACCTTCGACGGTAAATTTGCGGGTGTGGATAATCAGTCCAAGGTTATGCTGCTGGTTGATATCGATGCGGATCAGGTAACAGGCATTAAGTTGAGCCTGTTCGGCGCAGACGGCAAGCTGATTGCAGATGACAAACGTACGGAAGAACAGAAATCACTGGTCGACAAGCTGACCGCCGGACTGCTCGCAAGCGGTGTGCAGGCTCCAGATATCGCCGGACAGGAAGTCTTGTCGGCTGCAGCGAAGGCAGCACTGACGGATGCTTTGACTAATGCGTCCAAAGTACAAGGCACTTATAAAGACGGCACCTTCACCGCTTATGGTGATGCGTATGACAAAGGCACGAACAAAGCAGATGTTACACTGCGCAACGGCAAGATCGTAAACGTTGCTCTGTCCCGTGTAGGCATGAACATGGTCGATCTGGGCAAATCCGCTTACGCTGAGGTGCAAAAAGCTATACCGGTGCTGACCGCCAGCTTCCTGGCCGCAGGTACAAGAGAAGGCGCTCAGGATGTAGATGCGGTATCCGGCGCTACCAGCAGCAGCAATGCGCTGAAGGCAGCCGTTGACAGAGCTTATGGTAAAGCGGAAGTTACGGAAACGGATAAGGCTGCGTATTTCGATGGGATTTTCATCGGTGCAAGTGTGGATAAAACTGTAAATGTCATGGTTACTACTAAGTATAATGTGCCTGTAACTATGGCTGTGTACTACCTGGATGATAAGGGGAAAGTCAGATATAACCTGACGGATGACGAGCTGCTTGTGAAATACGAGATCGAAAATACCTCGAACGGCAAAGGACTGCATAAGTACGGGTACCGTGCAGCAGCCTTCGGAGCGAATGATGCCCAGAAAGGCATCTCCGCCAAAGTGGTAGAAGCCATCAAAGAAGCGCTCGAATCTGCCGGAAAATAACAGAATCTATTTATTAAGGGTTGTCCAAGGTCATGCAAATGGCCGCCGGGACAGCCCTTTTTTCAGGTGTGGACATAAATAGAAATGCCAATCGTATAGTAATTTAAAGGGATTTGGGAAGGGAGTGTCAAACCTCTAATATACACACTAATATACCCAGCAGGCCCAGGCCTGTAAGTCATAGGAGGCTTCACAATGACATTAATCAAACAGCTAGCCCCGCAGGATGAATTCACCGGCTTCTATCTGCTTAGAGAACTGGTGCTGAAACAGACGAACGGGACTCCTCCCAAGGATTACTTCGATATTGTACTAGGTGATGCCAGCGGTCAGATTTCGGCGAAATACTGGGACGTCAGCGTGACGGATAAAGAGACTTTTTTTCCGATGGCGCTGGTGAAGGTCCGGGGATTGGCCCATACGTACCGCGAGAAGCTCCAGGTCAAAATCACCAAGCTCAGACTGGTTAATGAATCGGATGGGGTATCGCTGACCGACTTCATCCGTTCGGCCCCGGTGCGTCCAGTGGACCTGGTCCATACGATCAAGAACGAAATGGCTAGTATTGTTGATCCGGAGATTGCAGCGATTGTGAACTTTTGTGTCGGTAAGGTAGAGGAGAAGCTGATGCATTATCCGGCTGCCAAGACCCATCATCATGCCTATTTCGCCGGGCTTGCCTATCACATGGTCCGCATGCTGGAGATTGGGGACTTCCTGTGCAAGCAGCGTCCGTTCCTGAATCCTGATCTGATGAGAGCAGGCATCATCCTTCATGATATCGCCAAGCCGGAAGAGATGATCTCGCAGTACGGCATTGTGTCGGATTACAGCGTGCACGGAAAGCTGATTGGACATATCTCAATGGCTTCAAGCTGGATTACAGAAGCGGCCATCCGCACCGGAATTGATCTGGAATCCGAGAAGGTCATGGCGCTTCAGCATCTTGTATTGTCCCATCATAATCTCGGGGAGTGGGGAAGCCCGGTCCAGCCGCAGACGGCTGAAGCGGTTGCCCTGCATCATATCGATGCGATGGATGCCAAGCTGCAAATGGTGGAGGACGCCCTGGATACCACGCCGGTGACGGAGGAATGGACTCCGTTCATTAGAGGACTGGAGAATAAGGCCGTCTACCGGCTGAAGTTATAAAGAGTGAGATCCTTGTATCGCTGAAAATAAAGCAATCCCCCCATCCCGCAGTTGCGGTTTGGGGGGATTGCTTTATTTTGGACCTTCAGCCTCCGCTGCGGCGGCGGACTCAGCCGCAGCCTTCTCTGCAGGGCCATCGGCCTCCACCGTAAGACCGTAATGGCTGCATAGGGCACGGAGTCCGCCCGGGAACCCCTCGCCAATAGCAGCGAATCTCCACTTATCCTTATAACGGTAGAACTCGCCGATAACAACGGACATGCCTGGCATAACATTCCGGCTGAAGGGGAACACCGCCAGCCTGACTCCCGTCCGGGAATCAATCAGTGATACGGAAGCGTTCCAGATCGGGCCCGGATGCCTGTTACCGCTGAACTCCGGAACGGTGAAGGCCAGCGCAATCCGTGTAATGGCTGCAGGCAGATTGCTTAACTGAAGATACAGATGCCCCATATGCGCAGCAGGCTTCGAGCAGAAGACGGAGCCGCTGGGGTCTTCCATATTCCCGTAAAAAATAAGCCCCCGCTCCTGCTCACAGCGTCCGCTCTCCCGGAGCAGAAAGGCAGCAGTCTCCGGCTGGCTCACTTCCGTGTGCAAAGCCGATGCATCCCACTCCACAGCCGCAAGAAGTCTGGAAGCGCTGAGCTTGCCGCCGATATCGACGCGCTGCCCCCGAACCAGTGTAGGGACAGCCGCAGCACCGGCGGCTGTCGGTGCTGCGGCCGGAAGCTGGTCAAGTGAAGCTGCTGGCGCTTCACCTTGTGCCTGCCCGGCTGCCGTTCCGCTAACCTGCAAGCCCGGGCTTGCAGCAACCGCGGTCTTAGCGGCTGCCTTCTTCCCGGCCGCCGGCTTTTTCGCGGCCTTCTTGGGCGCTGCTTTGAACGGCGTATACCCGCCGTCATACATCGTCCCGGCCTTATAGCCCTGGCTGCCGGCTAACAGCAGCGGATCGAACTGCTGCCACTGCTCCATCAATTTCAGGAGAATCAGTGCAGAAGCTCTGGCATCCTCCAGAGCATCATGGTGCTTCAGCCGGATGCCGAAATGCGCCGAGATGACATTCAGCTTATGGGAGGGGAGGTCCTGGAGCATTTTTTTGCCGAGCAGGTAGGTACATAAATATTGAAAGCCTGGATAGCAGAGAGAGTAGTCGTCCAGGCAGTAGCGCAGCACACTCATATCGAAGGCGGCATTATGCGCGATCACAATCTCCCCTTGCAGCAGCGGCTCTACCGTAGGCCACAGCTCCTCGAAGGTAGGCTGGCCTCTGACCATCGAAGGTGTAATGCCATGAATGGCAATATTCATCCCGTCGAACGGTTGCTGCGGGTCTATCAGCCAGTTATGTTCTGCTGTAACGATACCATCGCGGACCTGAACAAGCCCCAGGGCACAGGCGCTGGAGCGGCCGGCATTGGCAGTCTCAAAATCTATCGCAGTGAAATTCATCAGGTAAAGCCCCTATCTATCATCTAATACCTCCATATTATAGGAGCAAAGGCGGAAATACAATCTGTTCAGGTTGTGCAAGGCTGCCACAATGGGGTATACCTTATCTATGAACTTCTGGAATAGACTGCTATGAAGAGGAGATGAAGGATTTGCTGCTTTCAAAAGGTCAAAAGGCCGAACTCACCAAAGGAAGAGATGTAAGCGGCATAAAGGTCCAGCTCGGCTGGAATACACACCATAGCGGAATAGGCGTAGATGCGGCAGCCTTTCTGTTGTCGGATCAGAACCGGTGTGAACGGGATGAGGACTTTATTTTCTATGGCAATCCGGTCTCCAGGGATGGGGCCATAGCTCATGCTGCGGAGGGGGAGAACGGGGCGAGCCTGTCCATTTCGTTAGCGAAAATACCTCTGCATTATGCCCGCATTGCGCTGACCCTGACGATCTATGAGGGGGAGCAGCGAAACCAGCGGATGAAGGAGCTGTCAGGCTTGCAGCTGACACTGACTGACCGCAGAACTGGGGAAGAACTGCACCGCTTCGAGTATGGAGCGGATCTGTCGGAGGAGACTGCCGTTGTAGCCGGGGAGCTGTACCGCCATCAGGGAGAGTGGAAGTTCAGCGCCATCGGGAGCGGGTATAATGGGGGCCTTGCAGCCCTGTGCCAAAGCTACGGGCTTGAGGTGGAACAGGAATCCGGGAACGAAGCCGCAGCAGCGGCTGAGGTGGTAGAGCGGGAAACTGAGGTAGTGGAGCAAACATCTGAGGGAATGGGGCAGGCAGCTGAGGTAGTGGAGCGGACAGCTCGGTTAGTGGAGCGGACGCCTGAGGTAGTGGAGCAGACCCCGGAGGATATCCCGCAGTCCGCAGCCGAGCTTCCGGTGAATGTGTTGTCTTCGATTAATCTGCGCAAAAAGATCGTGGAGCTCACCCTGGTCAAAAAACAGCTCACCGGTGTCACCGCAAGGGTGGGGATTGTACTGGACATCACCGGCTCCATGCGTAGTCTCTATGCCAGAGGCGTGGTGCAGGAAGTGGTGGAACGCATCCTCGCGGTAGCCAGCAAGTTCGACGATAACGGCTCGCTGGATGTATGGGTCTATGATACGGAATTCAGCAGACTTCCGCCGGTTACCGAACAGGAGCTTGGCAGCTATGTCTTCACCCATATTATGAATAATGATGCGATTCATAAGTTTGGACGCAATAATGAACCGCCGGTGATGCAGGATGTTATCCAGAAATACACGAAGGAGGAGCCGGACACAACGCCTGTGTTCATTATCTTCATCAATGACGGCGGGGTTGTGAAGCTGACCCGCAAGGTCATTATGGCAGCCTCTTCTCTTCCAATCTTCTGGCAGTTTGTAGGCATCGGCGACTCTGACTTCGAGGTGCTGAAGCAGCTCGACACGATGAGCGGCAGACTGGTGGATAACGCCAGCTTCATGCACCTGGACCGCATCGAGGATGTATCCGACGAGGAACTGTATGACCAGCTGTTGAATGAATTCCCGCAGTGGCTGAAGGCCGCGAAGGCGAAGGGGATTCTGTAGCAGTATTCGCAAGGAGGCACATAGCCTCTGCTAAGTAGCAGCCTTCGCTCTATAGCAGAATTCGCAGGGAAGCGCAGAGGTTCCGCTCTATAGCAGAATTCGCAGGGAAGCGTGTAGCCTTTACTCTGTAGCAGCATTCGTAGGGAACCCTAGAACCTCCGCTCTTTAGCAGCATTAACAGTAAACTGAGTTTGCCCCCTTAGTGCGGGCGGATTGCACATCAATGCCAGGAATGTTGCATATAATGCAGCTTTGATTCCTGAATATTTGGGCGTCCATGAGGAATGTTGTAACAATTGCAAGAATTGTCCCGTTAATCCGCCCGGAGGAGCAAGAAAGCTGACTTTTATACAACAATTTAGAGTTTTGCTCCAAATGATGAGGAGATTGTTGTCTTATGTGCAGGATTTTTGAAATTTACCAGCCACAGCGGCACCCGAAGCAAGACCCCAAGCGGCACCCGAAGCAAGACCCCAAGCGGAACCCCTAGCAAGACCCCAAGCGGAACCCGAAACAAACCCGAAGCGGAGCCCTAGAGCGCTCCGCTGAATCGGTTCGCCGTAAGAAAGGGCAGCTTAGCCGGTTACCCTGGCTTTAGAAGTTGATTCCGCCTGTGGACTGGCAGAGACCGGCAGCTCCAGACGATAGCCCTTGACCAGTGTATCCCCGTTCTTCAAATCCGTCTCATAAGCCCGCTTGAAGCCAAGTCTCTCATACAACTTGATCGCAGAGGCCATCATATCCGAAGTATGCAGATTCAGACTGGCTGCCCCCAGTGCAATGGCCCTTCCTGCCGCTTCGCGGATCAGAAGTCTGGCCACCCCGCGCCCCCGGACCGCCGGAGATACGGCCAGCAGACGAATGATCGGCGTATGGATGGCCAGCTCCGGTCTGCCGTAAGCAGCCTCAGAGGAGGTAAACAGCAGTACGCTTCCCACGATCTGTCCATCCTGCTCCGCTACAATCCGGGAGACCGGTCCATCGCCATGAACCGAGCCGAGAATGGAGTCACGGTACTCCTCCCAGAACGGCCCGGGCAGCACGGCTGCATATTCGCTATAAGCTTCGAGCAAGACCCCGGCAATGGCTTCACGGTCGGAAGCTGCGGCTTCACGGATTACAAGTTCTGTTGAGTGATTCATCTGGTGCCTCCTGTCCGGTAATGGAATGTGCCGTTATTATAATACATAAATCCGATGAGTATAAGAGGAATTAGATGATTTCAATTAATAGATAGAAAAGTTCTATCTGACTTGTGATAAATGTAAATTGAACTTGAAAACATAAATTTGGGGAAAAGTGGCGGAAGGGAAATTTCCAAAATAAACGATGCCTGTCAGTTGACAAAAAAAAAGCCTCTGCATAAGATTGATTAAATTCATTGTTAAACGATAGGAATAATATAATTATTGATGCAGAGGGGGACTATGCTTGAATATCGAGAACATTGAGGCGTTTGTCTACATTAACCACTACGGAAGCTTCAACAAAGCGGCAGAGGTGCTCTATATCTCGCAGCCGACAGTGACGGCCCGTATCCAGTCGCTGGAACGGGAGCTGGACTGCAAGGTATTCGACCGGCTGGGCAAGCAGATTAACCTGACAGATAAAGGCCGCCAGTTCCTCCCCTACGCGCAGCAAATTCTGCAGGTCTATCAGAACGGCAGGCATCAGCTTCAATCCAAAGGCCAAATCCCCGGCGAGCTGAGAATCGGCAGCACGGTATCGGTCTCCAATTATCTCATGCCCCGTCTGCTGCTTCATTTGAAGCAGCGTTATCCCCACATTCGTATCAAGCTGACTACTGCTCCTACCGAAGTGTTGATAGAGAAGCTGAAGGCGAGGGAGATCGATCTCGCTTTTATCCGCAAGGTAGTAAATCCGTCCATCCAGTCGTTCCCCTTCTGTGAAGACCCGATCTCGCTGTATGTGTATGCCGGTCATCCGCTGGCCCGCAAGGGCCGTGCTTCGATCCGGGAGATCTCTGAGCAGACTCTCGTATTCTTCGAATGCGGCTCGCTGGACTGGATGCGCCTGCACCGGGTATTCGAGAGCATGGAGCGTCCGCCGGGAATAGTCTATCAGGTGGATAACCTGGAGACAGCCAAGAAGCTGGTGCTGAAGCAAGCCGGAATCTGCTTCCTTCCAGCCTTGAGTGTGCAGGAGGAGGTAGAGGCGGGTTCCCTGGTAAGGGTGGATATCGCGGAGACCGAAGGCATCTCCTTGCGGACTCACCTGATTTCGCTGAACGGGGAGAACGCGGAATTCCTGGACACCCTCCTGGAGCTGGGGACGGGGACGCTGAGCAAGCTGAATTGACTTCTTGAATAACCATATTAAGAAACTCTATTAGCGCATGGCAGCGTGCAGTGATAAAGTTAATTGCATATAATCACCACTATACAGATAGGAATTATCTAAATTGAAAAGGGGCTTGAGACATGAACAAGACGATAACGTTCGCATCCACACTGGTACTAACGCTGCTGATCGCTGGCTGCGGCAATAATAACAGCGCAAATAGCGGCAAGGTCGCGGAGGCAGCCCCTCAGAATAGTTCGAAGTCCACGGCTGCTGCCGCCGAGCCGGCTAAGGTGACCAAGATCGTGGTTGGCACCGGGACAGCTTTTCCCAATGTCTGCTTCATCGATGAGAACGGCAAGCTTACCGGGTTCGATGTTGAGCTGCTGAAGGAGATTGACAAACGCCTGCCCGAGTATGAGTTTGAATTCCAGACGATGGATTTCAGCAATCTGCTGCTCAGTCTGGAGACGAAGAAGATTGACCTGGTGGCCCACGTTATGGAGAAGAACCCGGAGCGGGAGCAGAAGTATTCTTTTAACAAAGAAGCTTATGCCCACTGGAGAAACCGCATCGTTGTAGCCAAAGGTAACACCTCGATCCAGACACTGGATGATCTGAAGGGGAAGAAGGTGCTGACCGGTGCCACCAGCGCGCAAGCGCAAATTCTTGAGAACTATAACAAGGAACACGGTGCGGATTCGATCAAAATTGTCTATCAGAACGGTGCCGCCAACGATACGGTCAGCCAGATTGATTCAGGCCGGGTGGATGCTACCCTTGCTGCGGACTTCGTATTGCCGATCATTGACCCGCAGAGCAAGCTGCAGGCGGTGGGTCCCGAGCTATCCTCTGCTGATATTCTGTATGTGCTGCGCAAGGATGATGCCCCTTCGCTGAAGCTGTCGGAGGCCATTGACGGAGTGGTTAAGGAACTGAAGACAGACGGCACGCTTGGCAAAATAAGCACACAGTGGCTGGGGGCGGACGTCACTACCTCATCAGTTCAATAATGCGCAAGGCGCGTACAGCTCTGAAAGGAGGTGCAGCATGGGTGCACCGTTTGATCTAGGTTTTGTCTTCTCGTTCCTGCCCAAGCTGCTGACTACGCTGAGCACCACGCTGCTGATCGTAGCCTGCTCGCTGCTCGCAGGGATGGTGGTCGGATTTATCATTGCGCTACCCCGCCTGTATAAGGTGCCGGTTCTGAAGACCTGCGCTGAGGTGTACATTTCTTTTTTCAGAGGGACGCCGATTCTGATTCAATTATTCCTGTTCTATTACGGTCTGCCTGAGGTGCTGAAGCTGGTGAATCTGGATATGACGCGGACTCCGGTGCTGGTGTTCGTGATTCTGACCTACGGTCTGCATACCGGGGCCTTCATGTCGGAGATGATCCGCGCTTCAGTGACAGCAGTCGATAAAGGCCAGGTGGAAGCAGCTTACGCTACGGGGATGACCTCTTATCAGGCTTTTACCCGTATTGTGCTGCCGCAGGCGCTGGGAATTGCGATTCCCGTCTTCTCGAACCTGGTCATAGCGCTGCTGAAGGATACTTCGCTGGCGTTCACGCTGGGCGTGATGGAGATGACGGGCAAGGCCCAGACCCTGGGCAGTGCGACCCAGCATTTCATTGAGACGTATATTGCGCTTGCTCTTATCTATCTTGTGATCAGTTTGTGTATTGAGAGGCTGCTGCTGGTTGCGGAGAAACGTCTGCTCAGGCATGAAGCCCAGGACAGCACGGCCAAGAAGCGGTTCACTCTGCAGCGAAAAGCATCCTACCGCACAATCGTCGCGGATATGGGAGCGGGTAAAGGAGGCGGTGCGTAATGAAGCTGGACCCAGCTTTTATCTGGACGGCGTTTGTGCAAATTCTGGGAGCCATTCCTACGACGCTGTATATCACGGTTGTGTCGGTGTTGGCAGGCTTCGTGATCGGTACGGCCGTGGCCCTGATCCGGATTTATAGAGTCCCCGGGCTGTATCCGCTGGCTGTAGGGTATGTCACATTCATCCGCGGCACCCCGATGCTGACCCATCTGCTGCTGATCTATTTCGGGCTGCCGATGATCATTGACGGGCTTGCTGCACAGTTTGGCTGGAGCTTCCGCTCTGTATCGATCCCGATGATCGGCTTTGCCTATATTTCTTTCTCCATTACGGCGGGTGCTTATATGTCCGAGGTGGTACGCTCCGGCCTACTGGCGGTGGACCGCGGTCAGCTCGAAGCGGCCCATTCCATCGGAATGAGCACGCCCCAGGCGCTGCGGCGGATTGTGTTCCCCCAGGCGCTGGCGGCGAGCCTGCCGAATCTGTCGAATTCCGTGATCGGGATGCTGCACGGGTCTACGCTGGCTTTTACCGTATCGGTGGTGGACATCAATGCCCAGGCGCAGATTGTCGCTTCAACCAATTGGAAGTTCTTCGAGGCTTACCTGGCGGCGGCGCTGATCTTCTGGGGACTGACGTTCCTGATTGAGCGGGCAACTGCCGTCATTGAAAGACGGATCAATCTGTATAATCGGGGGGGAGTCGCGTGATTAAGCTATCGCAGCTATCGAAGTCGTTCGGGCGCCATCAGGTGCTGAACCATATTGATCTGGAGGTGTCCAAGGGGGAGGTGGTCGTCATTCTCGGTCCCAGCGGCTCCGGCAAAACCACCCTGCTGCGCTGCGTGAATGTTCTGGAGAAGCCCAGCAGCGGCGAAATCTCAATCGGGGACTTCAAGCTGGACTTCCGGCACGCCCGCAAGAAGGATATCCACCAGCTCCGGCAAAAGACCGCCATGGTCTTCCAGCAGTACAATCTGTTCCGGCATAAAACCGCGCTGGAGAATGTGATGGAGGGCCTCCTGGTCGTCAAGAAGCTGCCGAAGGAGGCGGCGAGAGAGAAGAGCATCGCCCTCTTGGAAAAGGTGGGGCTCGGCGCTAAGCTGGATTCCTATCCTAGCCAGCTCTCCGGCGGCCAGCAGCAGCGGGTCGGGATCGCCCGGGCGCTTGCCCTGGAGCCGGAGGTCATCCTCTTCGATGAACCGACCTCGGCTCTGGACCCGGAGCTGGTAGGCGAGGTGCTTGCGGTGATCCGCAAGATTGCCAAGGAAGGCATCACGATGATTGTGGTGACGCATGAAATGGGATTCGCCCGCGATGTGGCGAATCATGTGGTGTTCATGGACGGCGGAGTGATCGTCGAGGAGGGCACGCCCACGGAGGTATTCAACCATCCGCGTGAAGAACGAACGAAGCAGTTCCTGAAGAGGATTACGCCGGAGCTGAACTATTCTATCTAGGAGGCATATCTATGGCAATTACAATCAGCGTACTCGACCAAAGCCCGATCTATCCGGGGGAGACGTCGGAAGAGGCTTTTGCGCATACAATCAGCCTGGCGCAGCTGTCGGAACGCCTCGGCTTCCGCCGCTTCTGGGTATCCGAGCATCATGATTCCGAGCAGGTAGCCGGGTCTTCTCCCGAGGTGCTCATCTCACACCTGCTGGCCAAAACGGAGCGTATCCGCATCGGCTCCGGCGGAATTATGCTTCAGCACTACAGCCCCTACAAGGTGGCTGAGAATTTCAACGTGCTGGCTTCGCTGGCCCCGGGACGGGTGGACTTAGGGGTAGGCCGTGCCCCCGGCGGCTTGCCCCGCAGCACACAGGCGCTGCAACAGGTAGCCGGGGAAGGGGCTTCGTTAACGGACAAAATCACGGAGCTGGAGAAGTACGTACATAACCGGCTGGAGGAGGAGCATCCGCTCTACGGGCTGAAGGCAGGCCCGCTCCCCGGCATCCCGCCGGAGCTGTATGTACTTGGTGCCAGTGTCGCCAGCGCCGAGATCGCTGCCGGATTGGGATTGCCGTATGTGTTCTCCCTGTTTATCGGCGGCGATCAGGCTGTTGCTCTAGAGGCGGTGCGGGCTTACCGCAGCGGCTTCAATAGCAGCGGCGGTAAGGAACCACGGGTAATTATTGCGCTGGCTGTCATCGTGGCCGACACGGAAGAGGAGGCCAAGGAATTGGCTGGAGCGCATAAGCTGATCCGCATCCGTTTCGCCAGCGGCAAGATTTTGACTCTGGCCAGCCGGGAGCAGGCCGAGGAGTTCACCCGCCAGAGTGAGGAAGCGTACACGCTGGAGGAGCGGGAGCCTGAGATTACCCAAGGAACGAAGGAGACGGTTCGTGAGCAGCTCCTGGCGTTAGCCGAAGCTTCTGGCGTAGAGGAGTTCATAGTGACGACCAATGTGCAGCCCTTCGATAAGCGGCAGCGTTCCTTCGAGCTGCTGAGTGAGGCGCTGGCCGAAGTACCGGCGGAGGCATAGCCCAGTGAAGACATCTGGTTAACAAGCAAGGAGGCCCGCTAATGACAAATTCAGCCACGGAATCTGCTGCACAGGAAGTACATTCGTTATCATTCAAGGAGCGACTGGTTGAAATCAGGCGTCATCTGCACCAGCACCCGGAGCTGTCAGGGGAAGAGGTGGAGACTAGCGTGTATATCACCTCACTGCTGAAGCAGGCGGGTGTGAAGATAGTAGATTACGGACTGAAGACTGGAGTGATTGCCGAAATCGGCGGCCAGCAGGGCGGACCGGTGATTGCGCTGCGGGCTGACATAGACGCCTTGCCGATCCAGGAAGATACCGGACTGCCGTATGCCTCACTGTATCCAGGCAGAATGCATGCCTGCGGGCATGACTTCCATACGGCAGCGCTGCTTGGAGCTGTGTATGAGCTCAAGGAGCAGGAGAGCAGCTTGAAGGGAACGGTACGCTTTTTGTTCCAGCCCGCCGAGGAGAAGGCGAAGGGAGCGCAGCAGATCATCGCATCTGGGGGGCTGGATCAGGTCCGCGCAGTAATCGGCATGCATAATAAGCCGGAGCTCCCGGTAGGCACCATTGGCATCAAGGCTGGTCCGCTTATGGCGGCCGCAGACGGCTTCGCTGTCAGCATCCGGGGCTTCGGCTCCCATGCCGCCGTGCCGGAGGCCGGAATAGACCCCATCGTGGCAGCTTCCCATATTGTAACTGCGCTGCAGTCCATCGTCAGCCGGAATGTGGGCAGCCTGGATAGCGCAGTCATCAGTGTCACACAGATCCACAGCGGGAATTCGTGGAATATCATCCCGGACACAGCGGTACTGGAAGGAACGATTCGTTCCTTCGATGAAGCGGTGCGCGGCAAAGTAGTGAAGCGGTTCGAGGAGGTGGTCACAGGTGTTGCTGCTGCACTTGGAGCTGAAGCCAGTGTGCGCTGGATCGGCGGGCCGCCGCCGGTCATCAACGATGCGCTGCTGGCCCGGCTGGGCGAAGAGACGGCAGCGAATCTGGGCTATACCGCGGTGCAGCCGGTGCCGTCTCCGGCCGGGGAGGATTTCGCCTTCTACCAGCGCGAGGTACCCGGATTGTTTGTCTTCACCGGTACAGCCGGAAGCAGGGAATGGCATCATCCCGCCTTCGAGCTGGATGAAGCGGCGCTGCCGGTAGGCGCGGGGTTCTTCAGTGATCTGGCGGTCCGTGTGCTTGAGCATCTGGCGGGGGAGAGGGGTGCAGATCATAGCGGAGCATTCTGATTATGATGTCATTATTGCCGGCGCAGGCTCCATGGGCATGAGCGCAGGCTATCATCTCGCCCGGCGCGGGGTGAAGGCACTGCTGATCGATGCCTTCGATCCGCCGCATACGGAAGGAAGCCATCACGGGGAGACCCGGCTGATCCGGCATGCCTACAGCGGCGATCCGGCCTACATTGACCTGGCGCTCCGCGCCCAGATGCTGTGGGAAGAGGCGGAAGCAGAGAGTGGGACGGAGCTGCTTGTCCCTGCGGGCGTGCTCAATCTGGCAGACAGCAGCGTATATTCCTTCGCCGGACGCCATGCGGAAGCGCGGAAGCGGAAGGTGCGGACCGAGCATCTGGATGCGGCGGAAATCCGCCGCCGCTGGCCGGCCCTGACCCTCCCGGACTCCTTCGAGGCCATGTATGAGCCGGAGGCCGGTTACCTGTACAGTGAGCGGTGCATTACAGCCTACCGGCAGCTTGCGCTTGCTCATGGTGCGGAGCTGCTGACGAATACACCTGTGCTGAAGGTGACGGCCCGCGAAGGGAGCGTTACCTTTCATACGAAGAACGGAGATTACCATGGAGCCGCTGCTATTCTCAGCGCCGGGGCCTGGTTCAGTTCATTGTCGCCCTTCGTTAATTTGCCGATAAAGGCTGTACGCAAGGTAGTAGGCTGGTTCGGGAGTACGCCGGCCTTCGATGCCGGGAAGTTCCCCGGCTTCACTCTCGGTTCCGAGCAAGGCGGGTTCTACGGCTTCCCCGCTATCAGCGGGGCAGGGCTGAAGATCGGCCGCCACGACACGGGCGAAGAGTGGAAGCCGGGTGAACCGCTGGCACCCTTCGGCAGCCGGGAGAGTGATGAAGGTGACCTGCGCCGTGTACTTGAAGCTTATATGCCCGGCGCTGCCGGGAAGCTGCTGAAGGGTTCTGTCTGCAAGTATGAGCATACACCGGATGAGGATTTCATCATCGACCGCCATCCCGTTCACAGCCATGTGCTGCTGGCCGGAGGCTTCTCGGGCCATGGCTTCAAATTCTCCAGCGTGGTCGGCGAGATTCTCGCGGATCTGGCTGTGCAGGGACATACTCGGCAGAATATAGCTCCGTTTGCGTTGTCGCGCTTCGATAATAACGCAAGACTAACTGAGCATATCCCATCAGCGGGTAACAACGATAATTCAAACCTATACTGGAGGGAATCGCAATGAGCAGTGTGAGTGTGGAGCTAGACGGCTACTTGAATACGCATGGGCAATTGGTCCAGGCGGTGGAAGGCTTATCCGATGAACAGCTGAGGTGGAAGGCAGAGCTGTCAAGCTGGAGCGTGACCGAGGTGTTGGCCCATTTGGCGGATCACAGCATTGTGGTCTCCTTCCGTATCCGTGATATTCTGGCGGATACGAAGGTGCAGCTCCCGGCATTCCAACAGGATGCGTGGGTCAGCGGACAGCATAGTAACCAGGGGCAGGCCGGAGACAGCTTGGAGCTGTTCCGCAGCCTGCTGCAATACAACAGTCTGCTGCTGGGAAGGCTGAGCCCCGCAGAATGGGATAAAAGCGGGATTAACTTCAAAGGCGAGCCGGTGCGGATTACCGATATTGTCCGCAGCTTCACCGCCCATGTGCAGAATCATCTGGCCCAGATTGAACGGGTGAAGCTGGGAGCACAGGCGGGTCAAGCGAATCCAGCGAATCATGCATCGCAGCAAGCGGCTCTGTAGGAATAGTGTCATGAGGAACCAAGCGGTCTGAATACCCATTCGAGGAGGAATGAACATGACGAAATCAAGACAGTTGAAGCTGGGAGCTCTATTGCACGGAGTGGGAGGAAGCACCTCCATGTGGCGCCATCCTGATGCGAAGCCCGATGCCAGTGTGAACTTTGAGCTATATAAGGAGTGGGTACGCAAGGCTGAGGAAGGCAAGCTGGACCTGATCTTCATTGCCGACGGTCTGTTCATCAATGAGAAGTCAATCCCGCACTTCCTGAACCGCTTCGAGCCGCTGACGATTCTTAGTGCATTGGCAGCGGTCAGCAGCCGGATTGGTCTGGTCGGAACCTTGTCTACCTCTTACAGTGAACCGTTCACGGTAGCCCGCCAATTCGGCTCGCTCGATGTGATTAGCGGCGGACGGGCCGGCTGGAATGTGGTGACTTCACCGCTCGAAGGCTCTGCACTGAATTACAGCAAGAAGGAGCATCCCGATCATGGCAAGCGGTACCGCATTGCCGCCGAATATCTGGAGGTGGCACGCGGGCTGTGGGATTCCTGGGAGGATGATGCTTTTGTGCGGAACAAGGAGACAGGTGTCTTCTTCGATAAAGATAAGCTGCACACGCTTGATCACCAGGGGGAATTCTTCTCGGTAAAGGGACCGCTCAATATCGCCCGCTCGAAGCAGGGACAGCCGGTGATTTTCCAGGCAGGCTCCTCGGAGGTCGGCAAGGATTATGCCTCAAGTGTGGCAGATGCCATCTTCACCGGCCATGATACTCTGGAATCGGCGCAGGCATTCTATAAGGATGTAAAAACCCGTGTAGCATCCTTCGGGCGCAATCCCGATGAAGTGTTAATCTTCCCGGGGATAGCACCGATTCTCGGGGCCACCCCGGAGGAGGCGGAGCGCAAATACCAGGAGGTTGCCGGACTGGTAACGATCGAGAATGCGCTGAACTATCTGGGCCGCTTCTTCGAGCATCATGACTTCTCGCAGTATCCGCTGGATGAGCCGTTCCCGGATCTGGGCGATCTGGGCCGAAATAGCTTCCAGAGCGGAACAGATAAGATTAAGAAGGACGCCAAAGAGCAGGGCTTAACCCTGCGGCAGGTCGCCTTACAGTCGGCTACACCGCGCAGCAGCTTCATCGGTACGCCGGAGCAGGTGGCCGATCAGCTTCAGGCCTGGTTCGAGGGCGGAGCCGCCGACGGCTTCATGCTGGCC
Source organism: Paenibacillus sp. FSL H7-0756 (assembly GCF_038006765.1). Taxonomy (NCBI): domain Bacteria; kingdom Bacillati; phylum Bacillota; class Bacilli; order Caryophanales; family Paenibacillaceae; genus Paenibacillus; species Paenibacillus sp. FSL H7-0756. Next base: position 908,995 of record NZ_JBBOVT010000003.1, read on the forward strand.
GCCGCCGTACCGCACGGCCTGGAGGAATTCGTGGATCAGGTGGTTCCGATTCTACAGGAGCGCGGACTGTTCCGTACCGAATATGAGAGCGATACGCTGCGGGGCAATCTCGGCTTGCCGATTCCGCAGAACCGTTATGCCAAGGCTTCTGAACCGGCGGGACAGGTGTGAGTCAGGTGCGTTCCAGCAGACGTTGATGGCGTACAGGATGATTCAACAGCACAACAAAAAGGATGCCATCCCTATGACCAGGGAGGCATCCTTTTTGCAATTACGGACGATACCGTCAGCTTACTTCCGGTTACGGAGGCGTTCCAGCTCGGCTTCCACCGCGCTATTGATGGAAGATTCATGAGCCGCTGCGGCCAGCCCGGCCTGCTCGGCCATTGCTTCCTGCATGGCGATTTTGTCCTCCATCCGTTCGAATCCGCGTGAGGCAGAACCATTGTTCAACACCTGGCCGGGATAGCCTGCCGGAGAAGCAGCGCTGTAAGCTTGGGCTGCTTGCTTGGCTTCTGCGGCCTTGCGGGCGCGTTCGGCCAGCTCGGCTCTTTTGGCTTTGAGACGTTTCTGTTCTTCCTTAACACTGGCAAGCTGTACTTCAAGGGAAGCCAGAGTAGCCTGGGTCTCTTTCAGGCCGGCGGTGCATTCCTGTTCGCTCTCCGTGTAACGGATCTTAGCCATAACCGCAGTGCGGGCAGCCGGTTCATTGCCTTCGCTCATGTACTGGACTGCTTCCGCTTCACTGCGCTCTGCAAGCACCTTGTATTCGTAGATCCGGCGCTCCAGCACACTGGCTGCTGCCTTAAGTTCACGCTGTTTGCCTTCGGCACCAGTGATTTTGTCCTCCAGGTCACGCAGATATTGGCCAGTCAGCAGGATTGGATCTTCCAGTTTGTTCAGTCCTTCATGAATAGCAGCCTTGGTCAGGGTAGTAATTCTTTGGAATATGCTCATTATAATAATCTCCTTTGTATGTGGGTTTAGTTGGTTTAGTTATTTTGGCAAGGGATATCGCAAGTAATTAGTAGTTGTTAAAGCCGTCACCGAATCCGCCGTAGGATTCCTGGGGAACAATAAGGCTGCCGATGATATAGAGAAAAACTACAGTGCCGAAGCTGAATATCGTAGCGATAGCAACAATCAATCTTACAAGGGTCGCATCCACTTTGAAATAGCGCGCCAGTCCTCCGCATAAACCTGTGAGTTTCTTGTCTGTTACGGAGCGGGTTAATTTTTTATTCATAATATATCTTCCTCTCATATTAGATGACCGCCGGTGTGGCGTGTTCATTTCCGTTGTCTATGTATGTATTGTACGAATTTATCCTTCCTGGCAAAACAGCCTGCAGACGGTTCTTTGTTCCCGACCTTAGTCGGGGATGAGGACCGCAATAGGACGGGGAGAGGCCGGGAAATAACGTTAGAGGTGCGCAGCAGCAAGGATTTTACACAATCGGTCCTGCGGTTCATCCGGGGTTAACATTGGAGGATTAGACTGAATTCTAGCGTAGCCTAACTAACATACGGGAGGACTAGCCATGGGAATTCACAAGTATTTTCGCTCACTGAATGAGCTGGAGCGCATCATCCGCTGTCCGGGCAAATTCAAATTCGAGGAGCACAGCGTTGCGGCCCATTCCTGGAAGGTCGTGCAATACGCGAAGACGCTGGCGGATATTGAAGAGAAGCACGGGGCGGTGATCGACTGGAAGAAGCTGTACGAGATTACGAGCAGCCACGATTATGGAGAGATTTTTATCGGGGATATCAAAACGCCGGTGAAGCACTCCTCGCTCCAGCTCAGATCATTGATCCAGCAGGTGGAGGAGGGCATGATCGACAACTTCATCAAGGAGCATATTCCGGACGAATTCAAAAGCATCTTCTACCAGCAGCTGCGTGAGGGCAAGGATGAGTCGCTGGAGGGTCTGATTCTGGAGGTTGCGGATAAGATGGATCAGGTGTACGAGGCCTTCGCCGAGCTGCAAAGAGGGAACACGGAGAAGGAGTTTGTGGTGATGTACCGCAATGCGCTGATCAAGATCAAGCATATTGACCTCAAGTGCGTGGATTACTTCCTGGCAGAGATTCTGCCGGATATGGTGAACGAGGAGACGCTGTCTCCGATTGATATTAAGAGAATTACGGAAGAGGCGCTGGCTCTGTAGATGAGCTGTGGCTCTTTTTTTGAACCCATACAGCAGATGTATTAAAAGCAATATGCAGCGGAACCGTCAGCAAGAGCGACTCCGTAACCTGCGCGAACAGCCCGAAGAAGATCCCTCCGCTCAGCGCGAACAGCATAAACCGGACACTCTCGCGGTTCAGCCGGTAATACTGCAAATGCGACACAGCGAACAGGAAGGCTGTAAGGAGAATAGCGCCGCTGATATCGATGATTCCCGTGGCATGGAGTTGCCCAAGACCCGGATGCTGCGCGAGAATGGGCAGAACCAGCCCCCGGAAAGCAATCTCTTCAAAGATCGGGAAGCACAGCACGAAGTTGACTGTATTATAAGTGCCTGCTGGATTATAGCCGGAGGATCGGGAGATGATCAGATTCACAAGCAGTATGATAAGGAACAGCGGAAGCACCCTCATTACATCTTGTGGAGCGTTGAAGGTGTAACCGTTGCTCCAGAGAAGACTTCCTCCAATCATGGCAGCTCCCCAATAATAAATCGTATACCGCATCTGTGCCTTGGAGATGAGTCCAATAATCCGCTCGATGATCCGGTAGGAAAAAGACAGCAGTACAGCAATAGCGCATAGCTTCAGTAATAGCATGAATGTTAATCCTCCTGAGACGGTGAAAGTGTTATACTAAAGGAAAAATAAGGATGGTGCATTACTGTTGCAGTACTTCAATCTTATACCCATTTCCAATACGCTTGTCTGGTTCAGCGTTCTGCTACTGATCGTATGGATCGTAGACTTCGTACAAGGCGGGTCCCTGGAGCCGCTTCAAGCGGTTAGCCTTCGGGAGCGGACCAAGTCTATTCTTGCGGATATTCTGATCTTTGCCGCCTTGAACAGCTTGCTTATGTATGTCGTTCATCCCATGGATAATCTGTTGCTGATCTCGCTGGCTGCTGCTGGACTGCTTGTTACTTACTACTTGTCTTCAAAAGCGTTCAGGAAGCGCTTACCTTCCCGGCCTTGGATCTTGCTGATCCACGTTTTGCTCGGCGCAGGCTTCTACCTGCTGTTCGGTATGCTGCTGATGAGCAAGCTGGTCGTCACCTATAACCTTAACATGACAAAACAGTTTGATATACTCTTTTTTGTCTATGGCCAGGACCGGCCGGTGGTGTACGGAGTGCTGCTGATTATGGCTGTGCTGTATTTCGTGATCGGGAAGCTGCTGATGCGGCCTCTGTATAGCTGGTACAGAGCGGTTTATTACGGAGGCTCCAAATAGCCCCCGGACCATACGAGTGGCCGGAGGCTGCTTAGCTACACCTGAAAACGATATCCCGCTCCCCATACGGTCTGAATGTATTTCGGGTTGCCGGGGTCCTGCTCGATCTTGTCGCGCAGCCTGTTGATATGGACGGCTACAGTGGCGTTATCCCCCATGGCATCGAAGCCCCAGATCCGTTCGTACAGAGAATCCCGGCTGAAGACGATATCCGCATTGACAATCAGGAAGTGCAGCAGGTCGAATTCCTTCTTCTTCAGCTCCAGTTCCCGGCCGTGCAGATAGGCTCTGTGGGATAAAGTATGGATGATGAACGGACCGCTCTCGATCCGGCTGCTCTCTGTACTGCCGCCGCTCATGCCCTTAAGTCGGGCATACTGAGCCAGATTGGATTTGACCCGGGCCACTAGTTCACCTGGTGAAAAAGGCTTGACGATATAATCATCGGCCCCAAGCCCCAGGCCCCGGATCTTGTCGATGTCTTCCTGCTTGGCCGTGACCATAAGGATAGGAATGTCGAGCCGGCTCCGCAGCTTGCGGCACACCGAGAATCCGTCTTCCCCTGGCAGCATCAGATCGAGTAGAATAAGCTGGAATTCCCCTGTTAGCGCCAGCTCAAGCCCGGTGATGCCATCCTCGGCAACCTCCACCGTGAAATCATTAATTTCCAGATAATCCCGCTCGATCGCTGCAATTGCACTATCATCTTCAATGATTAATACTTTGGTCATAGCAAGGCCCCTTTATCCAGCACTGGCAGTGTGATAATGATGCACAAGCCCCCTGCCGTGGAGGGCTCTGCGTGAATACTTCCGCCCATCCGGCTGACAGCTTTGGCTGTGATTGCAAGCCCCAAGCCGCTGCCTTTAGTCGGGTTATTGCGCGAAGGATCGCTGCGGTAGAACACATCAAACAGCTTATCGAGTGCATTCTCCGGCACGCCGGGTCCGTTATCTTCCAGATAGATGAACACATTGCTTCCCTGTACTTCGGTACGGATGGTTACCTGGACACGCTCCTTAAGCTTGTACTTCCAGCTGTTCTCCAGAATGTTGAATACCATGCTGCTGAGCTGCGCCGGATCGGCGAAGATATGCACATCCGCAGCAAGTCCCGCAATGACTACGTCCAGCCCTTTGTCCCGGTACTCTTCGGCCATAGCTTTAATTAGGGAGAGCAGCTCCTGATTGACCTCCAGCATCTCGGGCTCGTATGGATAATCGCCCAGGTCCATTTTGGAGAAAAGAAAGATCTTGTTCACCATCCGGTCAATATCCTCCGCCTTGGTCTTGATCATGGTGATATATTTCTTCTGGGATTCAGGGGTAGCGGCCACCCCATCCAGAAGCCCTTCCGAGTACGCCCGGACAGAGGTCAGCGGGGAACGGAGATCATGCGATATCCCGGCAAGCAGCTCCTTGCGGCTCTCCTCCTGCCTCTGGATCAGGCGCTGGGATTCTTTGAGGCGTATAGCCATGTCATTGAAATCCTCACAGACTGGAGTGAATTCATCCTTGTTCCCGTACTGAATTCTGACATCCAGATTGCCGTCCCGGATCTGATGCACCCCGTCTGCCAGCGTGTCCAGCGGCTGCTTAATCCGCTTGAACACAAACCGGGTAAGAAATTGATTGGTTACAAAAACAGCAGAGATGATCCCCAAGGTAACCAGAATAAGAAATGTAACCATAGCCGGAGTCACTTGTCCGTCCGTAGAATCATAGGCCGGGCCGATAATGCTGACAGTATAAGTGCTGCCCTTAATACGGATCTGTTCAGCAAAGACCTCTTTGTTCGAGGTAGAAGCGAACCCTTGTCCATCCATGGCCCTGACGGTCTGCAGCAGCTTCTCTGTCTCCGGGGTCTCCTTAAAATTGAAGCCGATCAGCCTTGTCCCGGAATCGTAAACCGCCAGACTCATGTCCTCCGGTTTCAATATCTCTTCGATCTGGCGGCTTAGCTCAGCCTGCTTCTGCGCCCCCTCGTTGTTCAGCAGCTTCGCGGACAACTGAATCAGATCATCGTAGCCGGTATAGAACGGGCTCTGCTTATCATGCTTCGATACCTTGAACAGGAGGGACACGCTAACAAAAGCAATGAACAAGGAAATACAGACGGGGATTACAATCATCAGGATATTTGAGATGAATAAGCGCCGCTTAATGGTCATAACCGGTTCCTTCCTGCAGGCATTTTATCGTGCTTAATCATTCCATCATACCATCCGTTGCAGCAGCACGGCTAATCAGTGCGCAGAGCGTAGATCGGCCGGAGTCTGGCTGCTTTATTGGCGGGCAGGATGCCGAAGAACACACCGATAAAGAGCGAGAAGAGGAATGAAATGCTCACCATGTTCCAAGCATAGCCAACCTGAAGGGCGGTCAATTGGCCGGCCAGCCAGGTTAGCCCTAATCCCGCTCCGATTCCGAGGATTCCGCCCATGGTACTGAGCACCGTTGACTCAATGATGAATTGCAGCAGAATATCTATCTTTTTAGCGCCGATAGCTTTGCGTATGCCGATCTCCCGGGTGCGTTCGTTCACCGAAATAATCATAATGTTCATAATGCCGATTCCGCCAACGAAGAGTGAGATTCCGGCGATTCCAGCGAGGGCAAGGGACAGGGTGCCGGAGGTTTTCTTCAGCGTATCCAGCATTTGTTTGGAATCGAACACACTGTAGGCATCCTTGGCACGGAGGAACTTGCGGTCCAGAATCTGTCCGATAGCTGTCTTCACAGACTCTACATCCTTGTCGCTCAAGGCGGTGACGGTAAAAGTCTGAATTCCCTTGCTCTGAAGCAGCCGCTCGGAGGTGGATAAGGGAATGAGAATCTTCTTATCATTTGATCCGCTGAGTGAGGTTCCCTTCGTCTGGAGTAAGCCTACAATCTGGAAGGAGGTGCCGTTCAGCTGGATTTCACGGCCTACCGGGTTGTCTGCACCAAACAGCTTCTTCGCCGTCTCGGTTCCGATCAAGGCAGCCTTCTGCCGGTATTCATTATCGATATCAAGCAGGAAGCGGCCGGACTGCACATGAAAGTTCTGTACCTTCTCATAGCTTGGGGTGATGCCTTCAAGCGAGACATTGGTATGAAGGTTACGATATTTGGCGGTTACATTGCTGCTGATCGTAGGCGATACCAGATCTACACCGGGAACCCGGCTGAATGCGGCAACCTCCTCAGCCGTGAGGGAAGTGACCGCCCCGCGTCCGGTAATCATGACCGTCAGCTGATTTGTGCCAAGGTCACTGAACTGGCTGGTGATCTGACCCGTAACTCCCTGCCCCACCGAGACCAGCAGGATGACCGAGGATACTCCGATGACAATGCCCAGCATGGTGAGGAAGGAACGGACCTTATTGCCGACGATACTCATTACCGCCATCCGGATACTCTGAGCAAGAATCATTGGTCATTTCTCCGATCTTCAACCAGGTGGCCGTCCTGAATCCGGATGACCCGCTTCGCTTGTTCCGCAACGCCCAGGTCATGTGTGATGACAATAATGGTATGTCCCTGTTCATTCAGCTTTTTGATCATGTGCATGACCTCTTCTCCAGTCTTGGAATCGAGTGCGCCGGTAGGCTCATCTGCCAGCAGAATGGGAGGATTGCCGGCAAGTGCTCTGGCGATGGCAACCCGCTGCTGCTGGCCTCCGGACAGCTCACTCGGACGGTGGTGCATCCGCTCCTGCAGGCCGACCTTCTCCAGGGCGGCAGCGGCCAGCGTTCTTCGCTCCCGTTGTGACAAGCCCCGGTAGACCAGGGGCAGTTCGACATTCTGGACAGCGGATAACTTAGGGAGCAGGTTGAAGTTCTGGAAGATGAAGCCTATTTTCTCATTACGGATCCGGGCCAGCCGGTTATCGGATAATCTGCGGACATCTTGTCCATCCAGAGAATAACTCCCTTCATTCGGGATATCCAGGCAGCCGATCATGTTCATCAAGGTGGATTTTCCAGATCCTGAAGGGCCGATGATAGCAACGAATTCGCCGTGATGGATCTCAAAAGAGATATCCTTCAGCACCGTCATCTGTTCCTTAGCCATCATGTATCCGTGGACCATATGCTCAATCCGGATCAGGGGCTCTGTATTCATTGTGGCCCTCCTCCGTCACCGCCGCCACCGCTGTTGTCGAAGCCGCCCTCGTCACCGCCCATATCGAATATACCCGGGGCTGCGGGAGCAGGTGTGTTGTTGGCTGCGATGATGGTTGGGACAATTACTTGTTCTCCTTCGCGCAGACCATTGACGATTTCGATCCGGCTCTCATCATGCACACCTACAGTGACAGGCTTCAGCTGAACGGGCGGGGGTGTGGCAGGGCTTCCTGTGGCAGAGCTGCCCTTGGGCGAAGGGGTCTGCTGCGGGACGGAGTCCTGAACTTGAACATAATACTTTTTATCCTTTTGAGTCACAGACTCGACGGGAAGCAGCAGTACTTGGTTCTTTTCTTCAATGGTAACGACTCCTTGTGCTGACATACCCGCTCTGGCTCCGGTCGAGTCCGTGAGCAGAAGAGTCACTTCAAAGACGGAAACGCCATTAGTCACCGTTCCTTCATCCGCAATCCGCGTGACCTTGGCCGGGTAGGCCTTAGCGGGCAGGGCATCCATTTTAATGGCTGCTGACATCCCTGGCTTAATCTTGGGGATGTCCAGCTCGTCAATTTTAATCGTAGCGCTTAAGTGCTTGTAGTCCGTTATGGAAAAGACCTCAGCTCCTTTTGTTACCATCCCGCCTGAGGAACTGCTGATCTTGGTCACCGTTCCATCCATCGGCGCTGTCAGGGAAGCGGGCGGGATATGATCCTTCCGGAGTGCTGCAAGCTCGGTCAATGTGGCTGTAATGGTATCCTTGGTTCTCTCGATGGCCAGCTTCGCCGCATCAATATCGGTTAAAGCAGCACCGTCCATGATTAGCTTCTTGTACTGGTCTTGTTTCTCCAGCAGGTCATTCTGCGATTGCTTGAGCGTATTCTGCTGGATTCTTACGTTACTGGCTACATTGGCTCCCTCATAAGTCAGCAGGATCTGACCCTTCTTGACTTGTTCATTCTCTTTAACGAGAACCTTGGCTACATTTCCTGTGTCCCTGGCATATACGATCGTAGTATTCGTGGCCTTCACGGTGCCGGAGCCTTTGACGGTTACAGATATATCGCCCTTGGTCACTACAGTAGTCTGAGCGGCAGGAGGGCTATCCTGCTTGTTCTTATCCGGCCACAAGCTATAGACAACAATTCCAGCAGTGACAATGACTGCGGCTGACAGCCCTAAGGTTTTTTTGACGTTCATAGCGATCCTCCGGGATCTGGATTTGCCGCGTTTTTCGGGGCAGCGGGGGTCTCAGGGGCTTTGGCCGCAGGAGTGTAAGTCAGGCTGTAGCTCTGGCTGCCCAAGAGAATCCGCTCTCCCTGGAACTCGTCATAGAGCGTTACGAGGAATTTGCCGCTGCGGAGCGTCTTATAAGCATTGCTTGTAAGGGTCATGGAATAGGTCAGGAATTTCCCTGTTACCAGATCCGTCCCGGGCGTGAGCGTTCTCTCCTGCGTCTGGCCGAGAGGATCGGTAAGCTGCACGACCAGCTTATGCGCATTAGCGCCCATATCATACTGGTTGTCCTTGGCAAGCGTGTACGTCAGGTTGACATTCAGCGTATCCTGGCCCTCTGACACAGCGCCTGTGGCCTGAGTAACCGTGAACGTATAAGGGAATAATGGCACTCCGCTGCCAAGGGTGGCTAGCGCAGCCGGAGTCTGAATATGCAGAGTGAGTGCCTTAGGATTAATATAGGCGGTCGGCGTTCCGTCCGGCGCTGTCAGCTTGTTCTCGCTAACCCCTTCTCCCGCGAAAAGTGTCAGCTGCGAGGCATCGATGCTTGCAGGCAGCTTGCTCCATACACTCACCAGACTCTTGCCCTTGGGCCCGGCTGCCAGTGCAGATTGGCTGACTTCTGCCTCATAATAGGTATTGTCCGGTGTCTTATAATAGGCCACAAGTCTGGACAACTCTGCCCTTCGGGCTTCAAGACTGCTCACTTCAAGCTCAGTATACAGAATGTTCTGGCTTGCTCCGGGATAGAGGAGGGTCCGGTGTTCTTTGACCTCCGCCCGTTTGCCTGCAGTATCGATCTTGAAGGTGGCACCATCACCTGCGGCAGACATACCCGGAACAACTTGCTGTGTTTTCAGGGAGAGGAATGGCTCTGTGGTGTCGCCTGCCCCGCTGTTTAGTCCGATACGGAGCTGGTCCAGAGACTGCTCATAGGGGAGCTTACCGATCACATAATACACAGCGCTCGCTCCTGCGGCTATCTGCTGGCTCGAGGTGGCTGCAACGACTTGAACCGGAGCGTCCAAGGCGGTCTGCCCTGCATGAATCGTCCCTGTAAAAGCAGGGAGGGTTGCTGCCGCATCCCTGACATTACGGATACGAATGGTGCCGACAAGCAAATCCTCAGTTGTCCAAGGCATACGCTGCACTGACTCTAGTGTGGCACCGAAGGTTCCGAAGCTGTTATCCAGGATGTACTCCGAAGCAACGGAGTTGGTCATCTCTAAGGAATAGGGAATCTTGTACATGGCTGTAGGGAAAATTGTCTTGCCTTCTGCGGCCGGCTCCACCATCTGGAGCTTCAGCGTACTCTGGTTTACATTCAGCGGCACTTCGGCAGAGAACTGCAGGATCTTCTCCTCGAGCGGCTTCAAGGTGAGACTGGCCAGCGCTTTGCTGTTGACCGGGAAGGAGTAGCCTTCCTTAGATGTTACAGATAATTCATAGGCTGGCAGAGCAACCGCCTTGTTGCCGGCATTCCTAATGCGCAGCTTAAGTGTCCACAGTGCCTTCTCGCCTGTTGAGGATACGGATGCCTGCTTCAACTGGGTCTCAATAGTATTGCTGCTCACCCCGAACTTCTTCAGTGCGTAAGCATTCACTTCAAGACTTGGATAGCTTGCTTCCGGGAGACGGAAGGAGACTACCGGAAGATCCGCCTTCAGCCCCGCATTCTCCCCGGTGATAAGCAGCGACATATGGGTGGTCGGTATGTAAGCCGGGAGCTCCGCCAGATAAAAGACTTTCTTATTCTCACCGGACTGCACCTTGTAATCGCGGCTGGTACTGTCAAGCGTCAGCTCAAACGCGGAGCCGCCGGAGGATTCGAGGAATACTCGGTGGCCGGGTGCAGCAAGTACCTTGGCTCCTTGATTCGTCAGGCTCAGAGCAACTTTGGCATAGATTTTATGATTGAAGCTGTAGATTTGCAGACTCTCGGGCTTCAGGCTAACCGGAAGGTTGCTGACCGTAATCTGCTTGCTAAGACCTTGCTGCACATAAGGGGTATAAGCGGCCGGGACCTTGAAGCTGCCCAGCTTCTTCTGGTAATCAGAGCCGCTGAAGTCGAAGCCGAACAGCGAGATGGAGAGGCCCGGGAGAGAAGCCGTCTTGCTGACGTTCACATAGTAGGTGACGGTTAGCTGCTCCTTGGGGGCGACCTCCAGCTTGCTTTTATCCTCGGGAATGGGGCTGCTCTTCAGTGATGCTCCCGCCGGGGTGGTAATCTTGGAAAAGACGTTGAACAGCTTATAGGTGCTGCTGCTTGTATTGCTGTACACCAGGGTATAGGTCAGACTATTGCCGCCATCGGCCTTGGCTAATTGCACATCGGTCAGTCTCACGCTGACCCCGGCCTGGACAGTAACCGGCGGTAATTGTGCCAAGGTGCCGGTATTCTTCTGCTGCGTCTTACTTGCCGTAACGCTGCTTGGCGCCGCAGATGCCGATAACGCCAGGTGCTGGCTGGCAATAATCATTCCTAATATCAGAGCGGCACAGGCACGGTAATTCTTCATTTCATTCCCTCCCAACATTCATCATCCGATTGACGGCATAAGGCAGCCGCTAGAAGATGTTTCCTATCTTACGGGAAAGGCTTAACACCGGGATAAATAAAAGGGGGGAGAAGCAGGGGAAAAGATAAATAGGAGTTAAACTTTTTATAAACTGCCAGCCCCTATGCGAGTCAGTGCTACCTCTGCGGACTGTATCTTCATTATGTAGAGTGGCTTGGAGCAGGCTGACAGAACACTGGAGGATCATTATAATAGTAGAAACATAAAAGCCGGCAAGCCGGAATAGGAGGATCAGGATGGAACAGACATGGGATAAATTCAGCTGGGTAGGCAGTGAGGAGTTGTATCTGGATCATCCGGCAACATCGAGAATGAACAGGATGATTATCGGCCGGTACGGCGGGAATACAGCGGCAGGTGCCGATAAGAATGAAGATGGTGTATATGTATTAAGCCAGCCGGACGGCGGCTGGGAGTTCGCGATGCTCCTGGATGCGCACCATACGGCGGAAAGTGCTGAACTGCTGGTCCGCACGATCAACGGTGAGGCAGGTGAAATCATCAGGCTGCTGTCGCTGCCGGTTCAGCAGGCGTTCCGGGAACTGGAGGCTTTTCTGCTGTCTATTTTCCAGTCGGAGCCGTTCTTGCTACAGTGCCGGCAGGTAACAGGGGAGACCGCGTGCCTGATATGTGTACGCATGGAGAATTACCTCTGGTGGTTCTCGGTGGGAGATAACTCACTGTATCTGCTGCACCCGGAGCTGGCGGCCCGCGGGCAGTATGCGCTGGGCCAGCGCAATTACTACGAGTGGATCGGCTTCGTCAACACCTTCGCCCAGCCCGTCCCTTGTTACTCCTCCGGCATCCGCGAGCTGCGGCAGGGACGCAACATGATCGTGATGACCACGGACGGTCTGCTGGAGGTGGGGGCAAGACTGTTGGAGGACCCGCGCAGGCTGTATGAAGCTTTTACGGGTAGAGAGGATCTGGAGGAATGTGTGGCGGAAGTAATGACGAGTGTCCATGAACAGCTTGGGAGGGACAGCGCAACGGTGATGGCTTGGAGCTTTGATAATGGCAAGGCGGGTACGATGCCGAGTGATTAGGCGGGTGTAGAAGCCCGTACCTATTTTCCCCGTACATGCACTTCTAGGCTCCTACCCACATACAATAAAAGGACCATGAACCCGTTGTTCTCCATACTGATCGGTTTCATTGTACATGTGCGGGAGGTGTCGCCAAGTTGCCTGGAATCATAAGCACGATTGCGCTGCTGATCAAAGAATTGACGCTGCTGGTATCTTACGTAAGGAACAACGCTTTTCCCCAGCCTCTATCGGAGCAGGATGAGAGCAAATACTTAGGCATGATGGCCGAGGGAGATGCCAAGGCACGGAACCTGCTGATCGAGCATAACCTGCGGCTGGTTGCCCATATAGTGAAAAAATTCGATAACACGGGTGAGGACATGGAGGACCTGATCTCCATCGGCACCATTGGGCTGATCAAGGCCATCGAGAGCTACCGCCCGAACAAGGGCACGAAGCTGGCTACTTTTGCCGCCCGTTGTATCGAGAATGAGATCCTGATGCACTTACGCTCGCTGAAAAAAACCCGCAAGGACGTATCCCTCCATGATCCGATCGGAACGGATAAAGAGGGCAACGAGATCACCCTGATCGATATCCTTGGCTCGGAAGCGGACGATGTGATCAAAGAGGTCGATCTGAAGATTGAGAAGAGTAAAATCTATCGCAATCTGGATATCTTGGATGACCGGGAGAAGGAAGTCGTGGTCGGCCGCTTCGGCCTAGACACTGGCGGGGAAGAGCGGACGCAGCGGGAGATAGCGAAGGAGCTGGGGATCTCGCGGAGTTATGTGTCGCGGATTGAGAAGAGGGCGCTGATGAAGTTGTATCATGAGTTTTATAAGGTGAAGCGATAGGTTACAAGAAGAAGTTGTTTGCGTCTAAGCATCTAGTGAAAAGTATGACTCCAAATGGGGGATACTTTTCACTAGATGCTTTTCTTTTCAGAATTTTGCGAATGGTAGTACAATCATTGAATGCTGATGGTTGGATTCTTATGAGACTACGATTGGTATCACTAAATTAGCAGTGGTTGATCAGGAGGTAAAAATTTAAAAGCACCTATTCATTCGGAGATTAGTAGTTTATGATTACTGAACTGAAGGGGTGTTTTTTAATTGGTTTGCAGAAGTGCCGACCTGCCTGCTGGACGGTAAGCTGTAAAGCAAATAAGGAAATTAATCGGGCGAAAAGAAAATTTTGCTATAAAAGAAGCATTCACGATTCAACTCATCTCCACTATCTCATTAACAAAGGATGCTCACTATGGAAAAGAAAATGATACAGCTCATGGGAACGGTTATTACGATGGCCGTTCATCATCAGAATGCAGCGGCGCTCTTGGCGGATGCGGAGCAGCAGCTGATTGACTACGAGCAGCGCTTCAGTGCGAATAATCCGAGCTCGGCGCTCATGCAGATTAATAACCAAGCCGGGAAGAGTCCCGTAATTGTCGATACGGATCTGTTCGAGCTGATTGCAATCGGGAAGAGGGAGAGTCTCGTAGCAGACAGTCTGCTGAACATCGCGATTGGTCCCTTAGTCAAGGCGTGGAAGATCGGGTTTGCAGGGGCGCAGCATCCTCCGGAAGCGGTCATTGCGGAGTGTCGGCAGCTTATCGATCCGCATCATATTCAATTGGATGAGGAACGGAAGACTGTTTTCCTGGAAAAGGAAAGGATGGAGGTTGATCTGGGTGCGCTGGCCAAAGGGTACTTTGCAGATCGAATTGTGGAGGTATTCAAGCGTCAGGGGGCGAGCGCAGGGTTCATCGATCTAGGTGGGAATGTGCTGACTTTTGGTGAGAACCCGGCGTCTGAAGACGGGTTATGGCGGGTCGGGATTCAGAATCCACAGCTACCGCGAGGGAATTATGCGTTGGTCTTGAAATTGAAGAACCAATCCATTGTGACTTCTGGCGTGTATGAGCGGAAGTTGGAGGTTGCGGGCCGGAAGTACCATCATATTTTTGACGGACAAACGGGGTACCCGGTACAGAGCGATGTAGCAAGCTTGACGATTGTATCGGAGCAGTCATTGGAGGGAGAGATTGGTTCTACCCGTCTATTTGGCAAGCGTGCGGCCGAGATCATTCGTACGCTGAATTCGACCGCTGAGATTGAGGGTATCGTGATCACGGAACATAACGAGCTGGCTGTTACGGATGCTCTGCGTGCATACATGGAACATCTGTAGTAAAGAGTGCGATCAAATCTTGTTCCACCGAAGATAGAGGTTTGTTTTTGGAATAGGCAATAAAATAATCGAGCGACAACAAATCCAGTGATAAGGGCAACAGGCGGTAGCCCTGAGGGACTTCCGACATGCAGATACTATAGGGGACGAATGCGATACCAACGCCTTTCTTGGCTAACTCCAGCGTGGTGAAAATATTCGTGCTTTCCAATATAACAGTTGGCTTGATCTTAAACTTCTGAAACAGGTGATCAAGCTGCCGGCGAATCGAAGAACCTTTTTTGGTCAGCACAAGGGGACTTTGCAACAGCAGCTTCAGATTGGCATGGCTCTCCTCTAACGTCTTCGGATTAATGTCATACAACGGGGAGTTCTCTGTCACCACCGCATAATAACCGTGAGGCCCCCATGAGACAACATTCAGATTGGGCGAGAGGGTCTCTGGATTTTGTCCGATAAAAAAATCCAGTTCATGGTTCAACACGCGGATTTCATTGACCTCGGAGTAATCCTCTTGAATCTCGATCTTAATAGACGGGTAATTTTTCATGAAATCGGGCAAAAACAAAGGCAATAAATACGAACCTAAGCTGGACAAGATACCGAGCTTGATCGTCTGGGTGTCTCTTATGGAATAGTGAGCGATTCGTTTGTGGAATTGTTCCTGTGCCATTTCGAGGGACATCAGATACTGATAGTACAGCTTGCCTGCCTCAGTTAGTTGCAAGGGAGAGGTCTGTCGATTCAAAATTTCTGTGCCGATTTCATGCTCGATTCGCTTGATAAGCTGCGTGAGGTAAGGTTGCGAAACATACAGGTCCTTGGCGGCCTTAGTATAGCTTCCGTGCTTGAGAATCGCGTCAAGATAATGAAGGATATTGGAAGAATCAATCGTAGTCATAAGGATCACCTGCTCTCACTAAAGATGGTATAAGAGAACTGTTATAGAACGATAAGAAAATGGATATTTCACAAATGTATTTTTTCATACTAAAATTTATTTGTAAAGGTAAGTGACCAAGTCAAAAGGAATTCGTAGAAATCTGTTTTATATTGTGCAATTATTCACAAAGTAAGAGAGGAAGAAAATTATGAAACTAATCGGTATTGTCGGAACGAACTCGAATACTTCGACGAATCGCAAGCTGTTGCAATTTATGCGTAAGCATTTTTCCAGCCAGGCGGAGATTGAGATCTGCGAGATTAAGCACCTCCCTGCTTTTGATGAACCGGAAGATCGTCAGGCGCCCACTGAAGTACAAGCCTTATGCGAGCAGATTGCGGCAGCGGATGGCGTCATTATCTCGACCCCTGAATACGATCATACCATCCCAGCGGCGCTCAAGAGCGCCATAGAATGGATCTCGTATACCACCCGTCCTTTGATTAATAAACCAGTTCTGATCGTGGGTGCTTCCCACGGTTTGCTTGGTACATCTCGCGCCCAGATGCATCTACGTCAGATTCTGGATGCTCCAGAGCTTAAGGCTCGCGTTCTGCCGAGCTCGGAATTTTTGTTGGGACATTCACTTGCCGCTTTTGACGAGTCAGGTGATCTGGTCTACGCAAATAAGGTTCAGGAGCTGGAGGAGATCTTCGAAGAGTTCCAATTGTTCGTGAAGATTAACCAACAGTTGGTTAAAGAGAACCACTTCAAGACAGAGCAAAGCAAAGCATTTAGCTGGGAATCGGCAATCTGGGGAGGCGAACGGGCATGAAATTTGTCGGAATTGCAGGAACCAACGCGTCGAAGTCTTATAATCGGAAGCTACTGGAATTTATGAAGTCTCATTTTAGCGAAAAAGTGGACATTGAAATTCTGGAACTGAAGGGTGTCCCGATGTTTAATGAGTCGGACGATCAATCGCAGAGTCCGATTATTCAGAACTTTAATACGAAGATTACGGAAGCGGATGGCGTTATTATCGCTACACCGGAACATAATCACTCGGTCCCCTCCGCGCTGAAAAGTATTCTGGAATGGTTATCTTGGAATCTTCACCCGTTCGATGGCAAACCGGTCATGGTTGTCGGTGCGGCGTATGATGTGCAGGGGTCCTCCCGTGCACAACTACATCTGCGTCAGATTCTAGATGCACCCGGTGTCAATGCTAGCGTGATGCCTGGCTCGGAGTTCCTGTTGGGCCGTGCGAATGAAGCCTTTGATGAAGCGGGGAAGATCAAGTCGGAGCGGACGGTTGATTTCTTGGAGAGTTGCTTCCATCGCTTTATGCGTTTTGCCAAAATCGCTAATCTGCTGAATGTCCCTGAAGACGTTAGCTTTGAACCGGGAACCTATGAAGTAAAGGCGGTCGGACACAACGGTGATCTGCCGATGATCGTTGAGATGAGTTCGACTCGTATAGAGAAGATCGACATCGATACGACGGGCGAATCACAGGGGATTGCGGATGTGGTATTTACCCGGATTCCGAGTCAGATCATCGAAGGACAGACGCTGAACGTGGATATTTTGTCCGGCGCATCCGTCACTAGCAATGGGGTTATCGACGGAGTAGCGAAGGCGGTCAAGATGGCAGGCGCCAACCCGGATGTATTAAAAAAACGGCCAAAAGCACCGAGTGCGATCAATCACGGCGACGAAGAGTATACAGCGGACGTTGTGGTCGTTGGTGCGGGTGGTGCGGGACTCGCAGCAGCAGCCAGCGTGCTTCAGCAGGGCAAGAAGGTTATCATCGTCGAGAAGTTCCCAGCCATAGGTGGTAATACGGTACGAACAGGTGGTCCAATGAACGCTGCCGATCCAGAGTGGCAACGTAAATTTGCGGCGATTCCGGGTGAAGGTCATACGATTGAAGAGCTGGCAGCAACCCCGGAAGAACAGGTGGATGCCGAGTATCTGGCGGACTTCCGTATCTTCAAACATCAGGTGGCTGATTATCTCCGCGATACGAAAGAGGGCAAAGAATTCTTGTTCGACTCCGCGATCTTCCACCGGATGCAGACCTATTTCGGCGGCAAACGGAACGACCTTCAGGGGTATTCCATTTACGGGCAATATGATCTGGTCAAGGTATTAACCGATCAGGCGCTAGCCTCCGTTAAATGGTTGGAGGAACTGGGTGTCGAATTTGACTATAACGAAGTGACCATGCCGGTAGGAGCGTTGTGGCGCCGTGGACATAAACCAGTGAAGCATGAAGGCTATGCCTTCGTAGCGGCTTTAGAGCAATTTGTCTGTGCACAGGGTGGTCAGATCCTCACCGATACTCCGGTGAAGCGACTGATTATCGAAGCAGACGGCCGAGTTAGCGGCGTAATTGGTACCGGAGTAGCCGGGCAAACGGTAACGGTTCATGCGCCGGCGGTGGTGCTGGCTTCCGGTGGCTTTGGGGCCAATACGCAGATGCTGAAGCAGTACAATACGTACTGGAGCGAGATCGATGACGACATCAAGACCTCGAATTCTCCGGCGATTACCGGCGATGGTATTCTGCTGGGACAAAGTGCGGGCGCTGATCTGGTCGGCATGGGCTTCTCGCAGATGATGCCAGTGTCCGATCCGCAGACGGGCGCCTTGTTTAGCGGGTTGCAAGTGCCGCCACAGAACTTTGTCATGGTCAATCAGCAGGGCAAACGTTTCGTCAACGAATATGGTAGCCGCGATCAGTTGTCGATAGCAGCAATCAATAACGGAGGCCTGTTCTATCTGATTGCGGATGACAAGATCAAGGAGACGGCCTATAACACAAATCAAGCGAAGATCGATAAGCAGGTGGAGCGAGGCACGCTATTCAGAGCGGACACACTGGAGGAGCTGGCCCGGCAAATTCATATCGATCCGACTACGCTAGTGGATACGATCGCGATGTACAACTCTTACGTTGATCAGGGACATGATCCGGAATTTGGTAAAAATGCGTTCGATCTTAAGGTTGCAGTGGCTCCGTTCTATGCGACACCTCGTAAGCCAGCTGTTCACCATACGATGGGCGGACTCAAGATTGATACACAGACGCATGTTCTTCGCGAATCTGGCCAGATCATCCCGGGGTTGTACGCAGCCGGTGAGGTGGCAGGCGGTATCCATGCCGGTAACCGTCTGGGTGGTAACTCGCTCACCGACATTTTCACATTCGGCCGAATTGCCGGACGGACAGCTGTTGAGGAGCAGGCTGTTTTGTGGAGCTGACTCATAAGTAGACTTACTACGAAGATAACAGCTCATCTTGATTCTAAATGTTGTTAAAAAGGCAGCGATTCTCTTGTTATTGGAGGATCGCTGTCTTGCGTTTTTGGTCCGCTGCGGCTTGCTTCAACACATTGTGGGCGAGCGAAAGCTACCCGACCTCAAGGGTCACTTTGGACAGCCCTCGAAGCAGAAAATGCCGGAATCCCCGGTTATTTTTCAGTTGCCCAAACACACTTTCTGGCTCAATCATTCGGCGGACGGCTAAGGTATACCCTTCCTCGCTTCGAAGCAGTTCCCGTGCTTGGTGTTGGTATCTTAGTCGTTCCAGACTAACGACCACCTCTCGGTTTCCTGTTGCTTTCGTACAGCGATCCTTCAGAGGGCACCCTTCGCAGGAGCGACTTCGATAATGTCGTTTGTGAATTTCGTATCCACTCGATAAGGTTTCGTTGTGTTCTCTATGAAACTCCAGGGTTTGACCGGTCGGACAGGTCCATGTATCCTCATTTCGTGATATGTCCAGTTCTCGATCTTAGAGATGACGAAGGAGTGTAAGGGCAAAGACCCCGCGTGACATGGGAGGGTAAGCCGTCAGGAGACAGATTTGAAGTGATTCATATGCAACTTGAGCTGCAGGCAACCAGATAGCCGAATTTACAGCAGGGCCGCCGCTCACTCCTGTCAACACTTCCCGATAGAATTTGATCTCCATCGGCACTATCGGCCTGGACACCGGCGGCGAGGAGCGGACGCAGCGGGAGATTGCGAAGGACCTTGGGATCTCGAGGAGTTATGTGTCGCGGATCGAGAAGAGGGCACTCATGAAGCTGTATCATGAGTTTTATAAGGTGAAGCGGTGAGCTCATAATCAATTTCTAAAGCAACTTGTCTGCGGATGAGTTGCTTTTTGTTTTACCAATATATCGTCCTGGAGATACCCCTTCTGACTTCGTGAATTGTTTGGTGAATGAATAGATATCCCCGTAACCAAGACTAACGGCTACATGTTTGATGGGAAGTCCGGATAGCAGCATCATTTTTGCCTGTCTCATTAAATGCTCCGTGTGATATCGCTTAGGGGAAATCCCCGTAGTCTCTTTAAACAATTTTCGGAAGTTCTCGTAGCCCATATTCACGGCAGATGCCACTTCCTGAATATCAAAGTGAATATCATTGGAAACACTAATCAGCTCGCAGGCTTTTGTTATTTTATTTTCATTTTCATTGCTATGGTCAATATGAATGCTACTGTGTAATCTGATAATCAAATCCTGAGCCTTCATTAGCAGGGAGGGAAGACTTTCATCTGTTGCACTTTTCAAGGCTTTCAGCAAGGAAACAAAATCAAAGAAAAAATCATTCGTATGCTGTGTCGATTGAACTTCCTTATCGGAATTAATAATTCCAAGTGTCCTTAAGTATGAATAGACAGGATACCCGACACTGATATAAAACTCGATCCACTTACCATCTGGTTCAATTGCAGTAGAGTGCAAACGTTCAGGTAGACGTTGAACAAGATCGCCTGCTTGCATAGAAGTAACGGTACCGTCCGTAGAAATAAACTTACCACTGCCTTGCAATACTACAAAACAGCTGTAATATCCTATCTTAAAATCATATTGAGAACGCTCTGCTGATCTTTTACGCATAAAGCCGCAAGACAAAATACCCTGATTAAAATCGTTGCCGATACATCGGTAGATTACATCATTTTCATCAATGTCTTCAACATTCATGGTTTCACACTCCTACCAAAATGGATAAATGAAATACCATACTCAACATTTAATATAAGGAATTTTCCTTCTATTATAGGGGTATCTACATTGAAAGATCAACCAATTAGAACAATCGATGGGAGTGTTATTGAAGCCAATGAAGCTAAGCAGAGATTGGGAAAATCAACATGTCACTCAAAAAAACCGTTATCCCATGCATGAACCCTACGGAGCATACGAAACCGTTGAACAGGCTTTAAGCGGAGACCGGAGAAAGTCTAAATATGTGAAGAGCCTGAATGGAATGTGGAAGTTTAAAATATTTGGGTCTCCCGATGAAGTAACGGATGAATTCTATAGTCCTGAACATGATGTTTCCCAGTGGGATCATATTTCGGTTCCTTCCCATTGGGAGCTTTCGGGGTATGGAAAACCTGTATACACCAATATGCTGTATCCCTTTGTTCAAAAAGGCGAGGGTTCACATCACGAGATCCAACTCAAGAAGAATGAATACATTTTGAATCCGCCTCATGTGCCGGAGAGTAATCTTACCGGTTGTTACGTCCGAACGTTTGAAGTGGACGAACATTTTAACGAAAGGGATATATATATCGATTTTGGAGGTGTAGAATCGTGTTTTTATCTTTGGTTAAACGGCAAGCTGGTTGGTTATTCTCAGGACAGTAAGCTTAACGCTTCTTTTGAAATCACGGATTACATTCAAAAGGGGCAAAACCGTATAGCGGTTCAGGTGATGCGGTTTGGAGCCGGTACTTATCTGGAGGATCAGGATTACTGGCATCTCTCGGGGATCTACCGGGATGTTCTCATTTATGCAAAACCACGTATGCGCATCCATGATTATAAGATCGAAACTCTCTTTTCAGGGAATTACAACAATGCCGAATTAAGCGTAACGGTTCTACCTAATAATCAAGCGAATGGTTATGGTGAAGCCCATGTGCGGTTGTCCCTGTATGATAGCGATCAGCAATTGGTTACTGCGTTTGAAACGCCAAAGTTTGCGGATTGTGATTCCTACCTGCGAGAGAAATATGTAGCAAAGGTTACGAAAACCATTTCAAATCCTCAGTTGTGGAGCGACGAGAACCCTTACCTCTATAAATTGGTCTTAGAAATGATTGATTGTTCTGGAAATGTAGTTGATATTGAGAGCGCGAATGTCGGCTTCCGTGAAGTGAATATTGATCGAAAAGGGGTCCTGAGAATTAATGGGAAGCGTCTCATTATACGGGGAACCAATCTTCATGCCTTTTGTCCTGAAACCGGACGGGTCGTAACAACAGAATATATGCGTGAGCAAATCAAGGTCATGAAATCGCTGAATATCAATGCGGTAAGAACAAGTCACTATCCGCACGCCATCGAATGGTATGACCTGTGTGATGAACTGGGCATTTACCTGGTGGATGAAGCGAATATTGAAACACACGGTCTTGGCGGCCAGTTAAGCGCATCCCCCGAATGGACACATGCGTATATGGAACGGGCTACACGGATGGTTCTGAGAGATAAAAATCATCCATCCATTATTCTCTGGTCTCTGGGTAATGAATCCGGTTATGGAGCGAATCATGCTGCGATGTACGGCTGGATTAAGGAGTATGACAAAACAAGGTATGTTCAGTATGAGTCTCTGAGTCCTCCGGCAAATATCTCCGATATTGTGGCGCCTATGTATCCTCAGAAAGATTGGATCTTGGATGTCATGGCTGATAGCGAAGACCTGCGTCCTTTTATTATGTGTGAATATGCGTATGCGAAAAGCAACAGTAACGGAAACTTTAAGGAATTTTGGGATCTCATTCATAAATTCCCGCGGTTTCAAGGAGGGTTTATTTGGGATTTTCAGGATAAAGCGCTGGTTAAGCATGATAAAGACGGAAATAAAAAGTATGTCTATGGCGGGGCATTTCAGGAAGAAGTTACGGATCCTGCTCCTGACATGTGCCTGAATGGTATTGTTTTCGCTGATCTAACGCTCAAGCCGGCTGCGAATGAAATAAAAAATGTACAATCTCCTATCCAAATGGATTACATGCCTGGGAATAATGGCTATCGAATTTATAATCATTACAGTCATCGGGATTTAAGCCATTTGAATATGACTTGGGAGCTGGTTTGCGATGGCAGTGTGATTGAAAGCGGTAGTTTGCCTAAATATCACACAGCACCCGGTTCCGTTGATAAGCTTCAAGAGCCATACGATTCGTCTAAAGTCTCCGGGGAAGCTTTTCTTAATTTCTATGCTTATTTGGACGAGGACACCTTTTATTCTAAGAAGGGAACCTGTATTTATGCCTGCCAGATAGAGCTTAAAGATTCTGTTAATAAAGTGCATACCGGAGAGATAGAAAAGGATAGCTTGAAGTATGATGAAACGGCAAATGAAATTCATATCTATAATGAGAATACAACGGTTCTTTTCTCGAAAGAAACCGCAGAGTTCATCTCTGTAAAATACAATCACAAGAATTATTTCACGGGAGGAACAAATAACTTCTATCGCCCTCCGACAGGCATTGATGCAGGTATTCATCTCGAATCGTCCAATTATGCAGATGAATGGAAAGCTCTCGGGCTCCATTCCAATCAAAAAGAAATCAAGAATATTCGGGTATTTGCAGCACCGGCAGCTGTTATCATTCAAGTTCATTGTATATATCATGGATGCATTGAAACCAAAACAAATTATACCGTCGGCGGCAAAGGTATAGAAATCACAAATACAGTTGTGAACAATGCGAAGGTAGATACCCTCCCGAGAATTGGGCTAAGCTTTAAGTTCTCTGAGGCTTGGAAGAAGATGAAATGGTATGGCCGCGGGCCATGGGAAAACTATGCGGATCGCAAATCTGCCGCATTCGTTGGAATATATGAAAGCACTGTAGAACAGCAGCATGTACCCTATATCTTACCGGTAGAATGCGGGGGTAAGGAGGATGTCCGGTATTTATATTTGTCATCCGAAGAACAAGGCGTGAAAGTATCGGCAGCGGGACATTTCCATTTTGATATTCATGGGCACAGTATTGAGCAATATGACAACGCCGCCTATGAAGACGAGCTGGGACATTCAGATTCTGTTTTTCTTAATATTGATCACAAACATGCAGGTCTTGGCGGAGATACCGGCTGGACCAAAAATATTCACGAGCCCTATCAAATTAAGAAAGGTGTCTATGTTTATACGGTAACTATAGAGATTATTTCTTGAGAAAAACGCATCCGCTGCAAACTTCAGATGATATCCTTTCGTTTATATGCCGAAATTATTTGAAAAAGATGAGCAACTGGAGATGCCGACAATGATAAGTGATGATTCTCTTGTTGATATAGATATTGTAAAGAGGACTGACCGAACGTTACGAAGAGTAGGGATCATTACCGTTACACGGCAGTATGGCTGAAGCCTCCAAGAACCTCCGGATCAGCAGCTGTTACGCTGGACAGTGGGGAGGCGCGCTGTATTAGATGACAATCAACAAACTTTTGACTGGCTGTGTAAGGGATGGGTTGTGAACGAGGTCCGATTCAAGCAAGACGGGAAATCGGTAGACCGGATCTATTACCGTATGGGGTTTGATTGGAGGCAACAAGAGGATCGCAAGGGACGGGTGCTGTTCCATTTATTCATAAGAGCCCGCAAGAAAGGGCACCGGGGTTTATTGTGATGGATGAATTCGATAGTGCGTTAGATGAGCAGCGGAAGTTAAAAGTATTTGATCTCTATGCGAGCGAGCTAAATCGCAAATTAATTATCCTATCTCCGAAGTCACATGAGAACTCCTACCTGGACCGGTTCTCCAAAGCTTACATTATGCAATATGACCCTACCGTGTAGACAATTACAAATTAAATATAAAGAGGTATAAAAACCAATTTGATCAGAAAGGATCTTAATTATTTTGTTTTTTACATCGCATCGTGTCCACAACCTCAAGAAATTCGACAACACAGGAGAGGACATGGAAGACCTGATCTCCATCGGCACGATTGGATTGATTAAGGCCATCGAGAGCTACCGCCCGAACAAGGGCATAAGCTGGCTACCTTTGCCGCTAGATGTATCGAGATTGAAATCCTGATGCACTTACGCTCGCTGGAAAAAACCGCAAGGACTATCCCTCCACGATCCGATCGGAACGGATAAGGAAGGTAATGAGATCACTCTAACTGATATCCTCGGCTCTGAGGACGATGATGTGATCAAGGAAGTAGATCTGAAGATTGAGAAGAGCAAGATCTATCGGAATCGGGATATTCTGGATGACCGGGAGAAGGAAGTCGTGGTCGGCCGCTTCGGACTGGACACTGGTGGGGAAGAGCGGACGCAGCGGGAGATTGCGAAGGAGCTGGGGATCTCGCGGAGCTATGTGTCGCGGATAGAGAAAAGAGCGCTGATGAAGCTGTATCATGAGTTTTATAAGGTGAAGCGGTGAAGAGAGAGGGTTTGCCTGTAGGAATGAGACTGTAAAGGTCTCAATCTTTCAGGTTTTTTATTTTTGAAAATTTAATGATTAGATTCTATACACCAAACTTTTAGCTGAAATAAGTTGCACTGCATCATGGTATACTCGAACTATAAGTGGGAAATGAGGTGTTTGTGTAATGATGAATCTTACGAAGGACCTTGCTAAATTGATCCGGTTAACGGGTGATCGTGCGAAGTTGGATGCTAAAGCAAATGGAAGCTATATAGTATATAAGACAAATGAGGGCCGAATTGTTAGAGAATATAGTACGGGTAAAATTGAGAAGATGAATGAACGGGATTTCATCCATGAATGAGATAAAGGCAACTATGTTTATGTTTGCAGGTAATAATGCAAGCTGAAAGAGCACAATCTGCAACTTGAATGTTGATCGGCTTGGAGTCAATATGAATATTGATCCAGATGCACTAGCCTGTAAGATCAATAATAGTCATCCTGAAAGAAGTAAAGCATCAGCAGGAAAAAAAGCTATAAGAACAAGATTATAACTAAATATGCTTAATTGAAAGTGTGATAGTAGAATAGCATTCGGGAATATTTGAAAATAAAACCCTTGAATTTTTTCGAGGGTTTTTTGTTTTTTTCTGCAAAAGATTTTTTTGTTAAGTTTATCTTTTTTAAGATGTGACAAAATTATTACGAATTCGACAAAATGCAACCGTTTTAAAGAATGAAAGATTAACTTATGATTGTTGGGGAGGTAGCGAAGTTAATTGATAAGAATGGTTCTGTGACATTGAGTCACACACCAGAAGGAAGACTGACATTTATAGATTCGAGAAGTGAAAGAAAGAGGAGGGTAGCATTACAACCATTTGCACAACCGGTACATGCACATCAATCGCTGCGGAACCTTACATCCGTAGTGGTATACATCTCAGCTATATTCTTATTCAATAATTATTATAGGAGACATCCTATGCCTTCGCTTGGGCAATAGTCTTTACCTGTTATTCTAGTGGCGCATTGACTTAGTAATTATTTCATTTAATTTAAATGGAGGAACAATTTTGAAGAAGAATTCATTTCTTTATAAAATATTTATGTTGTTTTTGGTACTTATCTTAAGTATACCTGTTTTCCAGATCAGAACAGCCAGCGCTCAAAATGCCGAAGCTGAAATTATGGGGGATTCAATCGTTGAAAAGGCCACGGAGAACTTGCAGAAGCAGGCTCCGATAGATCCTGCGGAGCTTTCTTACGAAGCGGCACCTACAGTTGCATACACTACTTATAATGCTAACGAAGATTTGCAGATCCAAGCACTGAAAGTTCGTACATATCAACTCCAAGACATTAAAGCTAGGAGAGCATCGTTATATAATAGTCTAAGGGATTTAACCAAGGAAGAAATTGATCAGTTGGTACTTGCTGGCGCTGGTAAAGAAGATTTATACTGGGTTAATTTGTTGTTCAAAAAAACGACGGTCTCCCCCGGGAAGATTTTTGAGCTTAAAAGAAATGAAAAGGTCAGTTGGGAGGATATTGAGCAGCAACTGAAAACTGAACAAGAGGAGGTGACTGTTGAGAAGGCGGTCTATACAGCCGAACTTAAGATATCCACTGTAACAGATGCTATATATACTGAAGAGAAACTAAAACCTACCGCGTTGAAGCAGGAATTCTCCGCCTTTGATCGGATGGTGGCCAACGCCTTGGATTCATTAGTAGTCCAACAGCAAATTAATCAAACCAATAAACCGCAATTTTCCAATCGCCAAGGCAATGATGAGAAGATAGATCCGGTGTCTGGAGCACTGACATGGAAGCGGTCAGACATTAATCTGCCCGGTCGTGACGGGCTTGATCTAAATATCGGCATTATGTACAATTCTAGCCAATCTTTTGGTTATATGAGAGACCAGTATTCCTATGGCCAAATCAAGAAATACAACTATCTACTCTCACGTTATGATCTGGGCATGGGATGGTCATTTCAGTTCCCATCTGTACAAAATGAGAATGGTTATTTATTCTACCACGATGGTCAAGGTGGAATTTATCGCATTGATTTTTATTCCAATGATACCATTGATAGTTATACCCATTTGGTAGGTTATCAAGGGAAGAATGTACGGTTTATGACTGATTCTGGGAGTTTCGCTCACGGGGATTTGCTCTCGGCTTACTATCTAGAATATGACAGCAAAAAGCGTGAATATTTCACAGGAGATGGCAGGCTTATAGGAATTGAAGACCGTTATGGGAATACAATTAAATTCGATTATACAGCCCGTACTGCTTATAATGGAGAACCTATTAATGTAATCTCTACCATTACAGATAGCTTGGATCGGGTTGTTAAGTTTGATTACGAGACAAGTTTACAAACAACAGGAGATTATTTTTTTGGAGAGAAAATAAGAGTAAGTGTTAACGTAGATGGAGTTGAGGAGAAGGTAACCTATCATAAATATCGAAGTTTGATGATCTTTAATGGAACTCCAGATGGGTATGCACCAGCATTGGGATTTATAATTGACAAGGACAGTAAATTCACTTATTTTACTCATACTGTCTTAACAGGGAAATATAATTTTGATTATAAAGTAATAGATTCAAATTCAGCTTCTAACAGCTACAATTTAATTTCAAAGATTCAATTTCCGAATTCGTATTCCTTCTATGATTCTAAAATGGTGACACGCAATTTAGGGTCCGGGGTAGGAGAAGAGGTAGTGGTTACCTCAAGGAAGGATTCCACCGATGATAAGGCAAGCTCGAACTACAACCAGATCAATTACAGCTACAGTGGTGACTATACCGGTTACCCAAATTACTGGAATGAGAGCTATCTTCCAAGCGATTATCAATTCTCATCGACAGCCACTGTACAAAGTGCTTCGGCAACCAACGGACTAGCTACGACATATGTGTTTAATAATTTGCATCAGGCGGTATCGACAGTCGCGGTAGCTTCGAATGGTGAACGCAAAGAAACGCGTAATACAGTCTTCCATCCTGTCTTTAAGTATATGCCTACGACAACCATAGCGCAATTTGCGAATGGTGACACCGACAGTACTGCCAATATGCTGTATACCGAAACCAATTACACGGATTGGGGGGCGTTGCAAAGCACGACTCTACCGATGACAGCGAGTGAATTCGAAAATGTTGCGCAAAAATCCAAATATACGACGAGTTATAGCTATGAACCAAGCTATCATGAGTTGAGTGCGAAGAGCTGGTATCAGAATAACGTAACCCCATTAAATGAAAATTACTCTTACAATGAGTATGGCCGAATTTCCAGCTATACTAATCCTAAGAATGAAACGACCACGTATACATATGAGGCTACACCAAGAGAAGCGAAAAAAATCAGCAAAATTGAAGAGAAAAAATCTTTCTCTAACGGAACGACATCCAAAGTAACGACTATACTGGGTTCAGAGTATAAATATGCTTTCCCAACAGAAAAGAATAGTGAATTTACAAATATTTCAGCTTCGGGTCAGCGAACTACATCGTTTGTTAAGAAAATACTTAAATACGAAATGGTCTCTGGCAGAGTCTTAGAGGAGAAGGATGGGAACGGCCGGGCGACAACTTATACTTATGATAAGCTTGGTCGGATAACTTCGATAACCTATCCGCAAGTTACCAGTCTAAATGGTGAAAAGTATGATATGCAGGATTTATATTCGTATATAGAAACTTATTCATATTCATCTAGTACTCTTTTTGATAGTTACAATAAAGGTATAGGCTTGCTGCTGGTTAATACCAAACGAAAGTATACTCAAAAATCTAGTGGTGCGATTACATACTTCAATGATAAAAATGAATACTATGACGGTTTTGGACTCTTGCGACTTGAGCAAGTAGTGGATACTGGAGCTGTTTCTCAGTACCATGTAGATGATCTTTTGCGGACAGTATATGCTGTTGACCCTATGAACAATAGAACTAATATTACGCTGGATGCTTGGGGCAATCAGAGCGAAGCGCTGGACACCTATGGTAATCTGTATATCAGCACTATGAATCTGAAACAGCGCAAGCTTACAAGCTATCTAGTTGAGGCAACGAATGTTACAGCATACCGCCAAGATGTGAATAATGCTAGTCTGAAGATGAGTTATGTTGAGCAAAATTATGATCAGTGGGGAAAATTGGTCTCCAATGTGGCGTACAAGAATTGGCCGGATCAATCGCAGGCTTCAATCATAACTGAGTCCTTCAGCTATGATTATAGTGGTAATTTAATTGGTTACATTGATCCCAAGAAAAATCTGAATACAGATGGAGTTACAACAAAATACTCTTACGATGGCTTGAACCATTTGACATCCGTTAAGGATGCGCTGGATCAGATCACAAGCTATCAATATGATGAGAATGGGCAGATCACACAGACATCTATGCAAGCGGGAGCTTCTGGTACTCCAGTTGTCCTGAACGCCAAGGAATATAATGAATTGGGCCAACTTATTATTAAAAGGGATGGAAATTCGCAAGCAGAGAATGTGACCTACAATGCGTTGGGCCTTCCGGATACTAAAACTGATCGTAACGGTACAACAGCAAGTTATAAATACGATGAAAGAAATCAAATGATAGAAAGTGTACTAAAGAATTCAGCGGGCGTGTCGTTGCAGAGTAGATTTATTTTTGGGAATGAGGGGATAAAGAGCGACACCAGTGAGCTAATCATCAACGGAGCAACGTCTTCCCAAAAGTCAACCATTGATACGGTTAAACGCACTACGAATATTGCCTCAACCGCTTCGGGTTACTCTGCCTCTACAGCCTATGCCTACGATAAGCTGAACCGGACTACAAGAATGACCAGTACTTTAAGTGGCGTAAGTACAGTTTATACCAATTATCAGTACGATAAGTTGCGGCTTACACAAGTTCAAACTGATGGGAGTTCTACTCGAAATACAGCAGCGTCCGCAAATGCGGTATATGATTATTATGCGTTAGGAATGATTAAGTCTATCACTTATCCTACACTTTCGGATAATACTATCCTGAAGACAGAATACCAGTATGATGCTTTAAATCGTTTGAAATCGGTCAAAAACAGTAAGAATGCTCAGAACCTTTCCTCTTACAGCTATGAGTATGACAACAATAGTAATGTTGTTGCCGTTACGGAGTCTTTAATGAGAGAGAATGGTCGGACCACCAATTATATGTATGATAATCTTAATCGGTTGCTTAAAGTCATTCGGCCGGATGGAGGGGAGACTCAATACACTTATGATTTAAGAGGTAATCGTCAGACGTTAACAGATACTTCAATGTTAGGTCTTTCCATCAGCGACAGCAGCTACACCTATAACTTGCTTAATATGTTGACGACTGTTACAAACAATAACTCTACTGTATCCTTTAGTTATTTGCCTAATAATTTAAGATATCAAAAATCCAAAGATAATGTGGTAACGAAATATAACTATAATGGAGCTGGACAAGTGGTTTCGGAAACCCGGAGCGATGGCCAAAAAGCTAGTTATATCCGGGGGGAACGTTTACTGGTTAAGAAGGATTATACAGTTGCAAACTCTATAAAAGATTACTACTATCTGTATAATGGGCATGGAGATGTCGTACAAATTGTAAATAGTGCTGGGGAAATCGTTAATTCTTACAGTTATGACGTTTGGGGGAATATTTCGAACCAAAAGGAAGAAATCGTTAATTCATTTAAATATGCTGGTGAGATTTACGATAGTGAAACAGGGCTATATTATTTAAGAGCAAGATATTATGATTCTAGTATTGGCCGATTTATTAACGAGGATACGGTTGAAGGACAGATTGATAATCCGCTAAGTTTAAATATTTATACCTATGTAAGTAACAATCCTTTGAAATATATTGATCCAAGCGGACACAAGGAAGCTAAACTAGCTAACCCTGTTGTTGATACGAATCAATTAAATTATCTCAAAAGTTTGGTGTCTTCTGGGAGTTCAAAAGTGAAAAGCTGGGCGAAAAACGAAATTGCAAAAGGTAATTATTACATTGAGAAGGCAATTGGAAGCACTGGTAAAGAGATTGTATTTGAAGCTGTTAAAGGAGCAGCTGATACAGTAACGGGTGGAGCCGTTGCAAAACAGTTGAGCAAAGAAAAACCAATCACTTTTGGATCATCTTTAAGTCCATATGTTGTACATGAAGGTGTTAAATTTCCTTCCACAGCGGAAAAAATAGCTTCTAACTCTATAAAATTAATGGGGCCGATTGCTGTAGGGTCAATGATAATAGACATTAACGAAGACGTTCACAAGTATGATGGTAATAATCTAGGATATGCAATTGCAATAACTACTGTTAGCAACGGGTTTTCAGTAGCGACAGGGTATGCAATATCTGCAGCAGGAGCAGCTGCAGTTGCTGCTGGAGCACCTGTAATTCTTACAGGAGCTGTCGTGCTTATAGGAGGCGCTGCTGCTGGATATGCTATCGGTGAAGTAACTGATTGGGTTAAAGATATAGTGACCAAGAAAAAATAAATAATTATTTGAGGTGTTACAGTGTTAACATTTTTTAATTCATTTTCTTACAATGGTGTGCTAATATTCACTTTTGGATGTGGTACATGCTTGCTAGCCATATCTTATTATGCAAGCAGATTAAATAAAATGATGGGTTTTGCATTAATTTTATTTGGGGTAGCAATGATGGGAATAGGCACTGTTACAATTTTGAAAAAGTACAATTATGTTGATCCATCAAGTATGATTACAATAATACCAGCTTTTATAGCACTACTGAGTATCCCATTACTATCCCTATCCTCCTTAAAGTTGATAAAAAGAAAACCGGAATTGATGAGGATTTATAATCATGTAAAAATTAGCTTGATAATATTCACAATTTTTTTTGTTATGTTCATAATTCTCATTATTTTTGCATTCACTAAATGAAACTTTAACCACAAGCAGCAGTACAAATCAAGAATTTGTTACAGCAAGTTAAAGGCCATCCCTTTCGGGATGGCCTTTCCTTTACATTTTTAACTTCCCTTACTTCCCACTCTCCAGCAACCTCGCCACCATAGTAGCAAACTCTGCCCGGGTAATATCTTTAGCAGGCTTAAACGTACTGTCTTCGTATCCGGTAATAATTTTATTCGATGCCAGTGCATCAATGGAATCATAATACCATGCATTTTTGTTAACATCTTTGAACGATGTGGTTCCGGTACCCGTCAGCTTAAACGCTCTAGTGATTAGTGTTGCTAATTCACTGCGGCTAATCTTGGCATTGGGACGGAAGGTGCCGTCGCTGTAACCGTTCATCAGGCCGGCACTGGCTGCTGCGCCGATATACTTATTGGCCCAATGTGCCCCAGAGACATCGGTGAATGTACTTGCTTGTCCATCAAGTCCCATGTGCGTTGTAATGACCTTAATGGCTTCGGCACGGGTCAGACCTGAATCTGGGCGGAAGCTGCCATCGGAATACCCTGTTAGTAATCCTTTGGAAATCAGCAGGTCGATGCTTGCTTTTGCCCAATGATTTAGTGTATCTGTGAAGCTGACCACTACCGGCGTAGGTGTTGGTGCTGTTGTTTCTGCTGGTGTTGCTGTAGGAGCCGGTGTAGCAGTAGGTGCTGGCGTAGGTGTTGGTGTTGCCGGTGGAGTTACGGTACCTCCTCCAGGACTTGGATTACTTGGTTCATTATCTGTTGGATCAGGAGTAGTAGGGTTTGAGACGTATGGGAGTGCTGGTGCAAAAGCGGTAAGCAGTCTGGCTTGACTTTGCTGCTCAAGCGCATAACCCATACCTAGAACTTTGGCATCGTCCCACGCTCTGCCCACAAGCTGCATCGAGATCGAATATCCGCTGTCGTTCGTTCCTACAGGAACCACTACGGTAGGGAGGCCGACATTAGACGTTAATACGCCTGTGTTGCGGTCCGAACTTAACTGAGAGGCTGATGCGTCATTGTTATACACGTCACTGATGAAGCCTGCATACACAATGGCATCCACGCCATTCTGGTCCATCCAGCCTTTGATCACTTCCTTGTAGTCCGTTCTATACTTGATGTAATCCTGTACAGCCTGTTCCGTCATCCGCGTAGGTGCAGTGTAACCTCTCTGATTATAGATAAGTACCTTATCTGAAGCGAGTACGCTTGCTCCGTCTGCGTAAGGGAAGGCTTTGTGAAGCTCGATATAGCGCGCCCAGCCTTCTGTAGAGCCATTAATGCCCTGAGGACGGGTAGGGGCTGATGGCATCGCTGACATCTCAACCATAGTCGCGCCTGCTGCCTGAAGCTCTGAGAACTTATTCATTACCGCTTGTCCGGTATCATCATCTGCATAGCTGGAGACGAAGGATGAGGGGATGTATCCGATTTTCTTTCCTTTTAATGCCCCGGCATCCAGCGATTCCTTCCAGTTCTCCGGACGTTTATGATCGGCATCGGCAGTTACGGTGAAAATATCCTGCGGGTCCGTACCCGTTGTAGCGTTCAGCATAATGGCCAGGTCTGTTACGGTTTTGGCAATAGGCCCCGCATAATCCTGTCCCCAAGTGAGCGGCAGCACACCGGTCGTACTCGCCATGCCGTCTGTTCCACGGAAGCTCTTTAAGCTGGCGCCTGTCGTAGGGGCGTAGAGAGATACCCCGGTCTGCGATCCCATAGCTGCTGCTGCGAAATCAGCTGCCACCGATACTGCTGATCCGCCGCTGGAGCCAAAAGAGGTTTTGGAAGGATAGAGCGCATTCCAGGTCTGCATCCAGCCGCTTTCACTGAAGCTTCCGCTGTTCGCGAACTCCGAAGTATTGACTTTACCAATAATGACCGCGCCGGCTTCCCGCAGCTTGTTCACCTGGAAGGCATCCGATTCCGGCCGCCAGCCGTCGAGCGCTTTACTGCCGCCTGTAGTCGGCATGTCCTTGGTGTCATATATATCTTTTATCGCAATCGGAATTCCCAGCAGATCACCCTTAGCGCCTTGTGCGCGGGCATCGTCAGCGGCCTTGGCCTGAGCCAGCGCAGTTTCGGATACATGAAGGAAGGCATGGAAGCCGAGTTGGCCCATATCGTACGCCTTGATTCGATCCAGATACGCTTGCGTAATTTGGACAGAAGTCGTTGTACCGCTAATCAGATCCTGCTGCATCTGTGCAATGGATTTATTCACAACATCGTAGGGGGAGGAGGTGATGAAGCTTTGTGCTGCGGGAGCCTCTGGAACGAACAGGGTGTCTCCAGCGTTAAGTCCCTCTATACCAGAGATATCCCAGTTGCTGATGGAGCGGATCTGTGCAGGGGTTAAGCCGGACACATCCAGCTGCTGATTAAATCCATTAAGCGTGGCAATCAGATTGTTCAGCCCAGCTTCCCCAGCTTCTCCAACTTGCACAAAATTCACCAGGGATTTCGACTGGCCCGGTTCAAGATTCAACGTATTAATGAAGCCATAGAAATTCGCCTCATTACCGGACTTGGCCAGAGGTGTAGTGAATGGATTCTGCTGCTGGTTCCCCAGAGCGGTTAATCCATTATTAAATGGATGTGGAGACCCGACTGCAATACCCAGAGGTTTATTGTTTCTGGCACTGCTGTCGACCACAATCCATGAATCGTCTGTTGTTACGTCCAGATCATTAGAGTAAGTTGCCTTGACGACTGAAGCATTGGCTGCTGTGCCATACCCTAAGGAGCCGCCGAAGGATACATCTACTTTTACAGCCATATCATTCTTATTGGTAAAAGTATCAAAGAATCTAGTTCGATTATTGATAGTGTCCACATACACATCACGGGTAACGGTGACATTTCCGAGATTGACAGATTGAGACGAAGTGAATCTATTAACACCATCGTACTTGAGGTCAAACCCGCGCATCATTTGTCCATTCATCAGGGAAGCTGCAGGCGAGGATACCTTCACAAAAATGTTGCCGAACCCTTGCACTTGGGTAGTACCAACGGTACGCAAGCTTCCTGTGTCCAAGCTGGGAGCGAAAGCATCGTGAATCTCCCATACGGTGCCACTGGATGAAGTAACTCGGGTTAAAGCATCGGCCGTTTGAAACGGAATGACTCCCGAAGCAATAACAGATAACGCAATGGAAGTAGCAATAACTTGCCTCTTAGTTCTACGCAGACGTTTCAACTTACTCATGTAGGCAATCTCCCTTTCCTCTATGTATATTATTAATTGTGTTAAGAAATATAACATTGTATATTAATTCAGTCAATGAATAATATGAAATTGAACTATTTTTAGAGATTTCAACAAGAAAAAGTTGCTATGTATATTATAATTGATAATGAATTAGCGATTTAATGACATGTTAATTAACACTTTGAGTTATATATATATTCTGCTGATAGATTATGGAATGTGATACAATACTTCAAATGGAATTTTTGTACTCAAAGGAGATTTAGAATGAAACGCTACCGCTGGAGCATTGCTGTTTATTTCGTGCTATTCGTGTTTGACTTATTCGTATTATTCAACGACTATTCACCCATCCTGATCGCAGGAGGGGGTGTGGCGGCGGTTCTCATGATTTTTACAATCCAATTCTATTACCCGGCAGTTCTGGCAAAGCGTGTGGACCGCGTGGAGTCCTTTTTACGGAACCAGAAAAACAATCCTGCGCTGTACATTCAGTATGTTCTTGCGAACAGGCTTGATGATGAAGCGAGGACGGTTATGGAGCGGCTGATGAGCAAACATACAAGGGTAGCTGTACAGGCAACGTACAAGGCGGCTTATGGATGGTACCGCAAAGATATGGCTGCTGTCCAGGAAGCCGTGCAGTATATCCGCTATCCGGATTACCGGGCGTACTATGAAACGGCTCTTTTGCTGGAGGAAGGGCAAGGTGCACAGGCGCGGGAACATTTGAAGTCTATCCGGAAACCATGGATGAGATCAGCAGTGCTCGCGGAAATTGAACGCAAAGCTGGCAACAATGAGCTTGCGGTTAAGTATGCCAGAGAAGCGGTGGAGGCTTCGAGAGGGGTCCAGCGTTATGTTTTATATAAGGAGTATGAAAGAACGTTACCGCAAGCGGTTGAAGCATAGTTTGAAAAAACGGGTATCATCCTCATTCAAGGATGATACCCGTTTTGATGTACGCCCAGCATGGGCGTCATCTCTAGAGGGAAAGTCATGAACGGGGGCTGGCGATCGCCTACCGTTAGCCAAGGGCAAGGGTGTACATCGTGAGTTGGGTACACAAACTGGATTTGAGGCAGTGTCAGCCGGATGAGTACCACATCATGACAAAAACCAAAGCCGCCATTATAGAAAAATATTTAGAAATTTAAGTTTTACCTGTTGAGGAGTGCTATTATGACATACAAAGAAATATAGGATATCAATAGGGGGAAAGGAAGGAAGGCAGCGCGTGATGAAAGGGTTCTCGAGGTATATAGGCGGGATTTCGATTAAAAACAAAATATTCATATCGAATGTATTAATCATTATCGTATTTATTTCAACTCAGTCGTACTTTGCCAACACGATTTCACAGAAGGCCATTATTGAGAAAGAGATCAATAATTCATCCCGGGAGCTTGTGCTTATCCAAAACAACCTTCAAACCTTGGTATCTACAATTGAAGATTATTCAAAAATTCTGGCCAGCGATTATCGTTTGCAGAACGTGCTTTATAACGACTTATTATTAAATAATGAGCAGAATGCGGGCAAGCCGGTTGAGGGTTTAAATAACCTTTCGATGAAAAAAACACTTTCAGAGACGATCAGCAATATTGTGGAGCCTAACACAAGAATCAAAGCGGTAAGCATCCTCACCGCGAATCATCACTGGGTGGACGTCGGGTTTGCTGATAACGCCTATGCTTCACGCATATTCGGTGACGGTTATGGAGCGGAGGATCGTTACTATTTACCCATTTGGACAGGCTTGATGAAATTCGGATTTTTGTATGAAGGGGAAGACAGCGTATTTGCGGTTTCCAAAACGGTCATTCACAAAGATACCGGTAAAACGATTGGCCGAATTTTTTTGTACGTGAAAGAAACGACGATTGCCTCGATTTACGAGGAAGAGGAAAATAAGGGCGGGGAATTTTATATTGTCGATTCCGCCGGCCAAATTATTTCCTCACAGAATAAAGCCAAGTTGTACCGGGATTTCAAGGAAGCCGTCTCCATAAGCATTCCCGAGAATGCTGAAGACACAACCTTTACCCAGGGCAGCGGAAGTGAAGAAATGTTGATATTCACCCATCGCTTCGAACCATTGAAATGGACAATTGTAAGCGCTATCCCGATGAAGAATATCTCTTCAGGCCGGAAAGAAATCAATCAACTGATTCTCGGGGTCGGTGCAGCATGTTTGCTGCTGGCATTAATTGTGTCCTTCCTGCTGTCCCGGTCGATCACACGGCACATCTTCCAGCTTGCCAAGACAATGAGACAAATCCGGTCTGGACAGATGCAAGTCAGAAGCCCTTACCAATCCAAAGACGAGATCGGATATTTAAGCGAGGGCTTCAATAACTTAATGGATCGTATGGAGGCGCTTATGGCTGAAAACGTGGAGAAGCAACGGACAAAGGCTGAGATCGAATTCAAATTGCTGCAATCGCAAGTAAAGCCTCATTTTTTGTACAATACGGTTGAAACCATTATTTCACTCATTAAGCTGGGCTTAGGGAAGCAAGCCATACAGGCAGCCCAATACATGGCGAATTTCTATAAGATCTCCTTAAGTAAAGGTGACGATATCATACCGATAGGTGACGAGATGCGTTTAACGGAAAGCTATTTGGAAATTCAACAGCTGCGTTATGTGGAATATATGGAGTATACGATGGAAATTGACAATGAAATTTTGTCCTATTCGATACCGAAGCTGACCTTGCAGCCCATCGTCGAGAATGCGATCTATCACGGATTGAAGCTCAAACAGGAAAAAGGAATCATACGCATTTCAGGAAAACGAAGCGGAGACCATTTGGAAATTGAAATTTATGATAACGGCGCCGGGATGCACAAGGAGCAGATCAAGGCGATTATGGATGGGACCAGCATTCCTGATGAAATTAACGGATTTGGGATCAGAAGCGTATCCAACCGGATAAGGATGCTGTACGGGGAAAGATACGGACTGCGGGTTGAAAGCAATTACGGCGTTTATACGAAAATTATAATCGTACTGCCTCTTCGTTATCATTAATCCGCAAGATAAGGAGTGTATAGAATAGGAGGAATGACCATGTACAAAGTGCTTATCGTCGATGATGAATATTACTTCAGGCAAGCCTTGAAGATTTCGCTGCCATGGAGTGAGTTGGGCTTTCAAATTGCGGGGGAAGCCAAAAACGGGGCGGAAGCGCTGGAGCAGATGACCGAGTTAGAGCCTGATGTTGTACTGGTGGATATGAATATGCCGATTATGGATGGATTGGAGTTCATACACAAAGCCAAGGAGCGCGGCCAGACCACTAAATTTCTGGTGTTGTCAGGCCACAGCGAGTTCGTGTATGCCAGACAGGCCGTGCAATTAGGCGTTGTTAATTACGTGCTGAAACCCATTAACGAAGAAGAACTCCAAAGTTCCTTATTAGATATCAAGGAACTTATACGAACGGAGCGTCTGGGCAAGCTTGAATTGGACGATTTAAGAAGGCGGGCGAGCGAAGGCTTGTCTGTCCTGAAGGAGCAAGTGCTGAACGGCTGGCTGCAGGGCAAGGCTATCTCTAGAGCACCTTCCGAACGGGGTCGATTAAATGATTTGGGAATAAAGCTCGAAGGGCTGCATTATCGGGTGATTGTTGTCGACCTGGATTCAAGCGATGAGAGGAATCTTGAGGAGGGTATGCGGATTCGCCAAGCCAAGTTACAAGAAATCGCTCAAAAGGATATGCAAAGTGCCTTTCAGTGTGCCGGCTGTTACGATCATGATGCCCGTCTGGTGCTAATCATAGGAACGTCTGACGGCTCCTTCAATAGGCTGGAAACGATTTGCGAACGTATTCGATTATACGTGCAGGACAATTTGGACTGTACGGTAACGATCGGCTTAGGGAATAGTTACGACAAGTTTGAGTCGGTTTCGGTGTCGTACAAGGAAGCGTTAATCGCCTTGAAGCATCGGTTTGTCTGGGGAGGTAACAAGGTGTTCGCACATTCCCAGGTAGCGGAATCCGGGATAAAGGTTGGGTTATTCTCGGTGGACAAAAGAAGCAGCTTGCTGATGCACATGCGAAGCGGACAACCGGCCGGGACAACAGAATGGCTCTCGACTTTTTTTCATGATACCCGTGTTAAAAGTGCAACTATGGAAATGCTGCTTCTCGCCGGAATCGAAATCGTATCCACCTGCCTGGAATTTTTGTCCGAAGCCCCGCAAACGTTAGAAGATGTCTTCCTAAATACGACACAGCCCGATATGATACAACACGTTCAGCGGATGAAAACCTTCAACGAGCTGGAGGACTGGATACGTGTATTAGTTCTAAAGACCATGGATCATGTGCATAGCCGCAAACCCAATAGAGCCGTCAAAGTCATAGAGGCGGTCAAAACGTATATTTCGGGGCACTATGGCAACGATGAATTACGAATCGAGGATATCGCAAAAAGCGTTCATATGAACTATAACCATCTTTGCTTCGTGTTCAAAAAAGAAACGACCTTCACGATCAATGACTACCTGACCGAAATACGGATGACTAAAGCAAAAGAGCTTTTTGATCAGGGAGAGAAGGTTATTCAAGACGTAGCGAACCGGGTGGGTTATGCGGACGCCAATTATTTCAGTAAATGCTTCAAAAAATATATGGGAATCACGCCTAGCAAATATGTGAATCAAAGCCGGTAGCCTATGCAGACGTTAGAGGGAAAGTGAAAACTTTGCCTTTAGCGTCTGTTTTTTTGCCGTTAATTTTACTGCTGGCCCGAGAATAATCTCTGTACTAAGTGTGGGAAGATTCGTAAAATGATCACAAGATTGATAACGCTTTCAATATCAATCCGATATCCGCTTCGCTAAATAGGGGAGGTAAACAATGAAAAAGAGGTCGAAGGCAGCAGCTATGTTCCTTATGGCAAGTATTCTTCTGGTTTCATCGGCATGCAGCAGTGGGAATGAACCAAGTTCCAGCCAGTCATCCGACAATCCGTCACCCTCGGCAGTAAGCACGGAGGATACCAAGAATACTACGAAGACGGACGGCAAAAAAATCAAGATGAGAGTCATAACGCTTACGACCGACGAGAACCGCAACAACATTATGGACAAATTCATCAAACCGAATATTGCTGCAGCGTTTCCCAATCTTGAAATCGAGTTTGAGCCGGGCGGCGGCGGTGAGGAAATGGCCAACAAATTGAAGACGTTGAATGCTTCCGGGGATATGCCGGACGTATTCTGGAATGATGCCGGCTTCTTTACGCCATTGAAGAGCACAGGCAGCATTCTGGATCTGTCATCTTATATTTCCAAAGACGGTTTCTTGGACAAATATGCGGTGCCTGATGCGTTAAAGCATGTCGATAACGGGATCTACAGCTTGTCTTCCGGAGCGGACACTTATTTCACCCCTGTAATCTTCTATCACAAAGACATGTTCGAGGAAGCAGGGGTTCAAGTGCCAACTACGTTCGACGAGCTGATTCAAATCTCGAAGACGCTCAAGAGCAAAGGGGTGGTACCGGCTGTGACTCCCGGCAAGGACGGGTGGGGACCGAAGCTCTTTATGCTGCAGCAAATGATTCAAATCGGTGATCCGCAGGCGATGGCCGACCTTGTCAGCAACAAAACGGACTTCAACAATCCATCCGTCAAGGAAGGTGCGGCCCGCATCGAAACGCTGGTCAAGGAAGGCGTGTTCCCGGACGGTATTTCCAATTTGGATTACGGTCCGGCGATGGAAATGTTTACGTCCAAAAAGGCGGCTATGTTATGGATGTTTACTTGGGAGCTGCCAAATCTCGCAAAAGACGAAACGGTTGACTTCTTCCCGTTTCCAAGCGCCAGCGATAAATATAGCCCTACAGAGAACGTACAGTTCTGGGGTTCTCCGCTTAACGGTTATGCGGTCAACGGCAAAACGGAGAACCCGGAAGAGGCTGTTAAGCTTGCTGAATTTCTAGCCATGGGGGATGCGTTATACTTTGAATCTCTCGGTGCTCCTATATCTTTACAGACAGGCAACCAGGCAATGGACAGGAGCCCGCTTATGCAGAAGTTCGTTGACTGGTACAATCCGATTCCGAATAAAATCGCGTCATGGGCACTTAATTCGCTAGATTCGAGGACGTCTGCCGAAATGTCTACGCAGGGAGCGAATTTATTAACGGGCGAGTACGCAGCCGAAGATTTTAATGTGGCGATGAACAAGATCTGGAGCGAAAATACGTGGTTTGACAAGTAAACGACGCATTAACTGCTAAATCCCCTTCGGATAGATCCAAGGGGGTTTAGACACAAATTAAATGGTGGAGAGAGCGATGAACAAGTACTTTAGCACGAAAGTATCTATATTTGTGTTTGCTTTCCCTGCATTGCTGCTGTTCACCTTATTCTGCGTATACCCTTTGCTGCCGGAGATCTGGGTGAGCCTGCATAAGCATGACGGGTTTAGAAATTTGGGTTTTGTGGGTTTGGATAATTACAAAGAAGTGATGGCTACCTCATCCTTTTGGACCGCTCATAAGAATACGTATCTCATTGTAGGCATCTCATTATTGCTGGGGCTGCCCTTGTCGATGATGCTTGCGTTTTTTATGGACGCTCAGACACCGAGGTTTCGCCGATTCTTCAAGACGGTGGCGATGTTTCCGGCTATCCTGTCGGTCACGGTTGTTGCCCAGATTTGGGTGGCGTTCTACGAACCGAATTGGGGTTTACTGAACAAGATTCTCGATTCGTTAGGGCTACATTCCTGGACGCATTCGTGGTTAACGGAAAAGAAAACGGTAATGCCCAGCATTGGAGTGACCTTCCTATGGCAATATATTGGACTGAACGCGTTGCTGTTCTATACAGGAATTAAGACCATACCCAAAAGTTACTATGAAGCTGCATTAATCGACGGCGCTAATTATATTCAAGTTTGCTTAAGAATTACGATCCCCTTGCTGCAGAATGTAATCAAATACGTACTTATTCTGTCCACATTAGGCTCAATGGCATTTTATTCGCATGTGCGAGTCATGACGGCAGGAGGTCCGGGAGATCTATCCAGGACGGTCATCTACCAGATGTATTATACGGCGTTTGATACTTCCGAATTTGGCAAAGGTAATGCGATCGCCGTTATTTTTATTCTGGAATGCCTTTTGATCTCCTTTGTCATTCAAAGGTACGTTGCCAGAGAAAAACTGGAGTTTTAAGCTGGGGGGGAGCTTTCTGAAATTATTAAGCCGAGTGTTTTGGGTAGCTATGGGATGCACATTTCTATTTCCCTTGTACTGGATGGTAACGATGTCATTAAAGTCCAAAAGTGAAGCTTACGACAATCCTTTTGGATTACCGTCTTCCTTGGACTGGCTGAACTTCAGCGAAGCGCTGTCCAAATATCATTTTTATACGTATTTCGAGAACAGCGTGATTTATACCACAGGCACAATTGCCATTACGCTGACAACGGGCAGCATGCTTGCTTATTGCCTCAGCCGTATGCAATGGAGATTCAATTCGGCAATGTTGTTTTATGTATCTATGGGTTTAATTGTCCCAATCGAAGTCGTCGTTATTCCGTTATTCCAGTTGGTTAAATGGATGCATATCAAAAATAGTTATTTGGGTCTTATCTTGCCGTATTCCGGCTTCGCCATTGCTTCCTGCGTACTGATGCTGTATGCCTTTTTCCGTTCTTTGCCTAAGGAGCTGGAAGAAGCGTCATGCATAGATGGAGCGAATGTCTATCAAACGTATATCAAAATCATATTTCCAATCGTAATGCCAGCGCTCGTGACGCAATGTGTTCTGATATTCATTCGAATCTGGAACGAATTTCCGCTTGCATTTATTATTGCTTCCAAGGATCAATTCCGGCCGCTTACAGTCGGGTTGCTTGGTTTCTTCATTAATGTGGGAGTTACGGATTGGGGGCCGATCGGCGCGAGTATGCTGCTGTCCAGCCTGCCTATGATCATCGTTTATTTAATAGGCAACGAAAAGATCGAAAATGCGTTAACTGCAGGTGCAATTCTGAAGTGAGAATGTGAAGTGGGAGAAGGGACATCTGATAAGTGATCCAAGAGGGGGATGGAAATGCGAAGAAGAGCATTAATATGGATTCTGACTTTGATCATGGTAATTCCCATGCTGCAATTCTCAGGCCCGGTAGTCTCGGCTGACAGTGCGCCAAGTGTAACGATCTACGTGGCTACAAATGGCAATGATAACACAGGGGATGGAACACAAGGAAAGCCGTATAAAACGCTTGCCAAGGCAAAGGCAGCAGTAAGGACTCTGCCTAAGACCGGCGGTGATATCGTGGTTCAAATTGCGGATGGATACTATCCGCTTGATGAAACGCTGGTTTTTAACAAGGATGATTCCGGAAGTGCAAGCAGCACGATTCGCTATGAGGCGGCGCCGGGTGCGAAGCCGGTAATCAGCGCCGGTGAAATGCTCAAAAAAGGCGTATGGACTGAAGCGGTTGGCCTTACCCAGACTGGCGGCTTAAAGGCGTATAAAACGACCCTTAACCGGAGCGATAAGTTGCGGATGATCTATGTAAACGATAAAGGCGCTACCATGACGCTGAGCCCGCAAATCGTTTCAGCCAACAGAACCGTCACCGGCACCCCTACAGCCAGCTTTACCGCTGCCAATAACCCCTGGGCGTGGCAGAACGGCAGCAATATTCGGGCGGCTATCGTATTCGATGCCAGCGTGGGTCTGAGTACGGCAACGAAAAACCCCCAAAACATCGAAGCCGAAAGTGTCGGCGGTTCTACCGCCAGGTGGTCGCGGCCGTTTGTCACCTTCGCATCAATCGAACAGGCGCCGGCAGAGAGCAACAAGCCCGGCGGTGTTATGCTCCGGTTCCAGATGCCATATGGTGCGATTTCACAGTCTTTGAGTAATAACACGCAATACAATCCAGGTAACAATCAAGTCATCCGCAACGCTTTCGAGTTCTTCAACAAACGCGGAGATTTCTATTTCGACCAGGCGGAAAGCACGCTATATTACATCCCGCTTGCAGGCGAGGATATCAATACCGCCGACGTGGTTATCCCGAAGCTTGAGACGGTCCTCGACATACAAGGAGAGCCTGTTGGAGACCGGTTAAACCCTGTTCAGGGCTCGGATAATGGGCGTGTCAAAAATATAACCTTCAACGGGCTGAAGTTTGCCCATACCGACTAC
The DNA here is from genome assembly GCF_038006765.1 of Paenibacillus sp. FSL H7-0756. Classification (NCBI taxonomy): domain Bacteria; kingdom Bacillati; phylum Bacillota; class Bacilli; order Caryophanales; family Paenibacillaceae; genus Paenibacillus; species Paenibacillus sp. FSL H7-0756. The sequence continues at coordinate 953,256 of NZ_JBBOVT010000003.1, forward strand.
AAACTGTATGAACTGACGGGCACTTATACTCTTAGCGACGGAACCGGTCCGGTAACAACCCGTTCCCGCGGTTATGCGTCCGTTCAGGGCTCTATCGTGAACACAGCTTACTTCCCCGGCAGCATAAACTGGCATGAGACCTTCTACCGGGGCTATGATATACCGCCGGCAGCGGTCATGATCAACGGGGCGAGGAATATCAAGGTGCTGAACGGTGAGATCGGACTTACCGGATTTAATGGTATCCATGTCGAGAACGATGTCAAGGATATCGAAGTCACGGGCAACTATATCGTAGATACGCTCGCTTCCGGCGTTGTAATCGGACATCCACAGCATATCTATGAGAACGATGAGCCGATTAAGCATGAGTCTAGTGTGTCAATCTCTGGTACGCCAATAAGGAACTGGGCCGGTGTTAATAAGGAAAAATTCAAGGTTGGTACTGAAGCTGTGCCGGAAAATATTTATATCACAAATAACTTTTTGTACAGAAACTGCTATGGATTCCCGGGCGCCAACTCCCTAACCTCTTTCTACACTACGAATATGCAGGTACTGCACAACTTCCTGTATGATTCTACTTACGGCGCGATGAGCATTGGCTGGGGCTGGGACGAATACGATGGTTTCGGCTTTACCGCCCAAGGCACCAACAAGACTGGCGGCCCTTATCAGGGTACACATGAAACGAGCATCGCAAGATCTCCAGTAATCTCTACGACCTCCAGGAATAACAAAATAAACTATAACAGGGTAGAGGAAATTTGCACGGTAGTTAACGACTCCGGGGCGATCTACTCCTTGGGACGACAGGGTGATCCGGGTAATTTGCCGGGCGGAGGGACATGGGACACGATCAACAATCTGACGAATAACCCTGTCACCGACAAGACTAGTAACTGGCATTCTGACAACTGGACGAATTTCACCGAGATGAATTACAACTTCCTTAACCCGAATCCAACGGACAAACCCACGACCTCTAACAACTGGACAAACGGATTTCATCCCGACGAAGGCAGCACGTTCATCAAGATGATAGGCAATGTCGTGCAGTCAAAGCTCTCACATGCCGCCGGACAGAGCCGTCTTTTTGAATTTAACAACTGGAAGCGTAAAAGCGACATGATTGCCATCGACGGATACGTGGACGGGAATAACAACCAGAATGGCGCCCCTAGGACTACTTACGACAATTACAAAAGCGAAGCCCGCATTTGGCCCGTTGCAGGCAACGAAATCGTTCTGAATTCGGGTCTTACCAACGAATACACACATATGATCCCAAGAAGCCTCATTGCCGATACCGAGTTTGAACTGGCTTCCAATGTCATCATGGGTGCAAGCGGTGAAAAGCTGAGCCGCAGAGGTCTGCTTAAGGCGGAAGACACGGTTTGGCTGGCACCCGCGAACACAACTGTCTTTAAAGAAGGCGCTACGATGACAAAAGCTGCCGGCAATGAAAAAACAATCAACACTCCATCTGCCGCAGGACAATACAAACTATTTATATTATATGGAGACAAGAGAGAAACAGCCACTTCCAAGTATACGGTATACGTTGACGCGAGCGAGCCGGCAACCAATGTGGTGGATGGGAAAAGCTACGAAGTTTCAGCCATAAGGCCGCTTAAACTAACTTTGAGTGATGAATACACCTTCACGCTTAACGGCAAGCCCGTGGCGGATGGGTACGAAATCCGTACCGAAGGAAACTGGACCCTGGTAGGCAGCACTTCGAAGCCTGAAATAACCATCAACTTTACCACCACAGTATCGGTGGCCAACAAGCTGCTCCCGGCTGATGTGTCCGTAGCCCCCGGCGGGACCGTCAGATTTGCCTACGATTTGGACGACGCGGCCCAAAAGATATGGATTTCTTCGTCGAGCGGCGGACATTTTGATGGAGGCGATGATGAAACCGTAGCCTCCGGCGACGCGCTCGGAATGACCGCGCCCATGGTGCCCGGTCCGTACATTATTTTTGTACTGGCGAAAGACGGCGAAGTTCGAAGCCAGTCGCACGCTCGTGTTGTGGTGAGAGATGTAACGCCTGCCGATATTCCCAGAAATGGTCTTGATTTATGGCTCAAAGGCGATGAGGGCGTGGAAATGGATAGCAGCGGCAACGTGACGGGGTGGACAAATATGGGGAACATCCCGGCGAAGCTTGTCCCGGCAAACGTCCCCGGAAGCGGCGGCGATAATCTTGGAACACCAGACGGGAATCCCAAGCTAAAGAAAGATGTTTACGACTATGTAGAATTCGCCGCGAACTCGAAGCCGTTAAAGGCTGCTGGCTTTAAGGACTATAACGGCAGTACACAGATGACAATATATACACTGGTTAGACCAACAACAATAGCCAATAACTCCAGCGACCAAAATGGTCTTGTTTATTTCGGATTGAACGAGGCTTACCAAACGTGGGCCGCCAACGACGGTTGGAGCGGTATTAGTCTCGGGATAGGAACAAACCGGGTTAACGTCCGATTTGGTAATGCGGATGGCAGTGTATCGGGTGGCGGGCAACAATTTACAACAACAGCCACTGATGATCTGGTCAGTGTCCGGGCGCAGCTAAACGGAACCAATAGAGCAGTTTATGTTAATAACAACGTCATCGGCACTCCCGGAACCAACGCTAAGGCCCTTTTGGGGAACAGACCGGATCTGAGCGTAGGTTACACGATGGCGGCTGCAACCCCCCACCGCTTCATGGGCAGAGTCTTGCAGATTCTCATCTACGACAGGGTGCTGTCCGCTGATGAAATCACGAAAGTAGAAACGTATTTTAACGAGGTGAAAGCCGGCCGCGGCGGGTCCGCGAACCCCGTGGTTCCAAAGGTTGACACAACCTTGCTGACCGCCTTGATCGAGGCAGCGGGTAACAAGGAAAAAACGATGTATACAAGTGATTCATGGAACGCTTTTGCAGGCGCATTACGTGAGGCCAAAGCTGCTGCCGCCAATGAGGAGATTTCGCAGACAGCAGCGGATCATTCATATTACGCGCTGCGTGACGCAATCAAAGGGCTTCAACTGTTATCTGGCGGAGTTGCAACCGCTGTATACGGTACGCCTGTTCTCGGCGGCTCCGAGCTCGACCCGCTCTGGAATACGACCGTCACGCTGCCGATCCTTAAGCATCTGACAATGGTGAACGGTCCGGCGGATGGTTCCGCTAAAGTACTATGGGACGATTCTAACCTGTATGTTCTGGTGCGTGTAAAAGACCCTGTGCTGAACAGCAGCAGCAGCGACGCGCATGAGAAGGATTCGGTCGAGATCTTTGTGGATGAGACCAACAGTAAACAAACCACGTACGGCCCGGGTATGGGACAATACCGTACTAACTATCTTAATGAGAAAAGCTTTAATCCGGGCAGTGTCAGTGCGGGTTTTGAGTCTTTTGCCAAAGTCGTGGATGGCGGTTATTACATTGAAACCAAGATTCCCTTTAAAGCTGGTGCGCCTGCGGCTGATCATGTAATCGGATTTGATGTGCAGATCAATGACGCAAAAGCAACGGGTGGCCGTCAGGACATTATCATGTGGCACGATGTGTCCGGACAGTCCTATAATAACGGTTCACAATGGGGTGAGGTTAGACTTGTGAAAGAGATCAGCGGTCAAGAAGGCAACGCGTTGCTGACCGGACCGGGAACCGTTGAAGGCGGCAAAAATTTTGATGTTGAATTCAGCTTGGCGCATGCTGGAACAGATGTCAAAGCGCTAGATATTACGATTAATTATGATGCGGATAAGCTGGAATTCATATCAATGGAATCGCTTCAGCAGGATTTCAAACTAGTTGGTGAAGTGAATGAAGCCGGCAAGCTTAGAACCATCGGGACTACTATTGGAAATACAGATATGACCAAGGGATTGATTAAGCTTAAGTTCAGAGCGGTTGCAGCGGATAATCCGCAGAGCGCTTCCATTCGCGTCACTCAGTTAACGGTTGCGAATGGCGCAGGCCAAGAATCAGATTGGGCGGGTGCAACGCACACAGTCCGAATTAATAACATGGATAAGTCGGGCTTGCTGCTTCTGATTGCGGAAGCGCAAAGTACGCATGATGCAGCCGTTGAAGGCGTATCTCCTGGCCAGTATCCATTAGGCTCGAAAGCAACTCTACAGGCAGCTATTGATAGCGCTCAAGTGGTGGCTTCGGCTCAGGAAGTAAGCCAGGCAGATATTGAACAGGCGACATTGAAGCTGCACGCAGCTCTGCAAAGCTTCAAGGGTTCAATGATTAAATCCATCGAAGGAGATTACAATAACGACAGCAGAGTAAGTGTGGGGGACCTTGCAATTATTGCATCCGCTTATGGTAAAAATAATCAAGATCCAAATTGGAATAAGTACAGAGCGTTGGATTTGAATGGCGACGGTATGATTGACATCGTGGATATCTCCATTCTGGCCCGTAAAATTCTGAATTAATTACATGTGGGAATAAGGAGATATCGAAAGGATGGGAATTCGCTTGAAATATCGGGTGAAATATCGGGTTGGAATGATGCTTCTAGCTGCTTGGTTCACACTTTCCCTGCTGCCGGTGTACGCAATGGCCAAGGACGCCTCCTTTAGCTTAGCGGTCTCCAATTCTACGTCCATTAAGGGAAATCAAGTTGTCGTGACGGTGACGGGATCGGATCTTACCGATGTCTATGGCTTCGAAATCAATTTGAAGTACGATACAAACCTTCTATTGTACAAAAAAAGTGAAAGCTTGCTGCCAGGGTTCTCCGTCCCGCTTACTCCTGCAGATGGTCTTGTCGTGTTCGCGCATACGAAGGTTGGCAAAGTCGCCGGTCTATCGGGAAAAGCCGAGCTCGCAGCCATTACGTTTGAAGTCATTGGAAAGAATACGGAGAAGCCGAGAGTAGAATTAACACGTGTGAAGCTTGTGAAAAGCGATCTTACGGATACGGTTGTCAAGCCGGGAACGAAAGCAGACATCGCGGTGCAAGCAGCGGGAAATACCGTAGCATTCAAGGATATTGCTAATCATTGGGCCAAAGAAGGGATAGAACGCGCTGTCAGTATGGGGTTTGTAAACGGCTTCGGGGATGGGACGTTCCGTCCGGATGTGAGGATCACACGCGCAGAGTTCGTGGTTATGACCGCGAGGGCGTTTGATTTCGAAGCGAAAGGCGCGATGCCGCTAAATTTCAGGGATGTAGATACAATCCCGGTCTGGGCAAGGGATTACATCGCGGAAGCGGAGCAGACTGGCCTGATTAAAGGCTACGCCGATGGCAGCTTCCGTCCGAACCAATGGATTAGCAGGTCCGAAATGGCTGTCTTGATCATGAGGCTGTATGACGGCGGGCTTCATTCGAACGAAATGGTCTCATTTGCCGATAAGCAGCATATTAAGCCATGGGCGCTGCCGTCCGTCGCTTCCGCGGTAGATTTGGGAATCATTAAGGGCAAGAATGGTCATCGTTTTGCTCCCAATGATCCTGCTACCCGGGCTGAAGCGCTGATTATGCTGCTTCGTCTGATGGATGCAGAAAAGTGATACCCGATATCCGTTTTCTTAAATGTGCTTCCTTCTATAAGTGAAGCTTTGAGACTAAAGGGTCTGTCATTTGACAGACTCTTTTGTTGTCAGGCTGCCCAGAGCTCTTGCTTGTTTTTAAAGTGTTTATAAAGCGCGGCGTGGGTGATACTTAATTCATCCGCTATGCCGGAGCCAAGTATGATCACAAAGCAAAGAGAAAAAGATTCCCACGAAATCAACGAACTGAATTTCGTCAAACGCACAAAAGAAACGGGTATCATCCTCATTCAAGGATGATACCCGCTTCTGTTACTGCCCCAAACAAAGCCTGATCAAATCATCAACATGGGCCGTAGCCAAACACTCTACGGTGTCAGCGGCGCCGTAATAGATTTTCACTTCGCCATCGTCCTCCAGGATCATGCCGCCGGGAAAGATGACATCATTGCGGAAGCCGCCATCTGTTTCGTAGGGGGCTTCAGGGGCGAGCAGCGGTGATGCGCTCATCCCGAGGATTTTCTTCGGATTATGGAGATCAAGCAGCATAATGCCTGCTGTATACCGCTTCTTCCAGGACGGCTCCCAGCCGTTCTTGCCTCTGGCGGGATCAAGATCCACCGCATGGAAGGTGGTGAGCCAGCCTTTATCCGTCTTCACTGGCGGTGCTGCCGGACCGATCTTGTCATTGGCGAATGGCACCTGCTCCACCGCCAGCAACAGTTCGGAACGGCCCCAGTAGATGAGATCCGGCGACTCCGCGATCCAGGTATCGAACCGGTCCAAGCCTCCGCGGCTGTATACGGTGAACGGCCGTTCCAGCCGCACATAGTTGCCGTTGATTTTCTCCGGGAACAGCACCATATTCCGCAGGTCCGGCGTAGACAGGCTCAATATTTCAAAGGATTCGAAGTCATCCGTGACTGCGATTCCGCCCCGGATCCCATGCCGTGTATCTACAGCGAAGCACATGTAGCAGCGGCCATCGATCACTGTCAGACGCGGATCATATCCGCGCACGAACTCTTCATCGTTTAGCTTGAACAGCGGCTTGGGCCCCGCCGTCCAGTGAATCCCGTCTTCACTGAAAGCGATACCGAGATCCGTTGCGTGAGACGGCTCAAGGGTCTGCTTCTCAAGGGAGCCGTAGTCATTGCGGAATACCATCACATACCGGCCGCCGAACTTCACCACTCCCGCGTTGAACACAAGTGCGGTGGGGTAAGGGACCCGGGCTGCATCCAGCACTGGGTTAGCCGGGTGACGGCGGATGAGCGGGCTAGATGCCAAAGCTCCTATAATGGGTGTATTGTTATCATTCATCGTTGAATATCCTCCTTGGATGTTGAACTGTGTCTAGATAAATTGAACTAATTTTTTTTATGTTTTGGAATTAGCCGTGACTCCAGAGAAGTTTTGGACTTCCAGCCGCTGTTGTCTACAGATTTCATGATTTTATGCCGTTTTTAACGGTTGAAATCCGTAGACTGCTGATGCTTACGATGCGAGCTTTCCTGCGGAAAGCTTTCAGGCGGTCGCTATCGCTCTTCCAGTTCCAAAATTCCCCTCCGCCACTTTTCCTTTAGCTTAAATTTTTAGTTCAATCTATTTAAACAATGCTTCCGTAAGGCGCAAACGGATAGTCAATCGTAATGCGTCCGGCCTGGCAGTCGCCAACCCCGCTGTACAGATCAGCCTTGCCGTCCTCACGCATCACGATCCCCGCAGAGAAGACGCAGTCCGTCAAGTAGGGTGCCTTGGCGGGTCCAGGAGGGTAGCAGGAACGGCTTCCGATCAGATGCAGGTCATGGGATTCCCGGGTCACGGGATCGAAGATGAAGGACATATTCATATAGACCTTGATTTCCTGCCCGCTTTCCTCCTGATGCGAATAACAGATATGGCCGATAATCCCGATGTTGCCGCTGCTCAGCAGGTAAGCCTGGTTGACGCCTCCCCATTCGCCTGCTCCGAAGATACCATGAATGTACGGGGCATTCTCAATAACGTCAGCAGTCAAATCCTCCAGCTTGTCAATCACCGTGAAGCCGATCATGGATTCGCTGCCATATTGGCCCTTCACCTCATGGCCCCGCGGACGCGAGAAGACGCCAATTCTGCCATCCGCCAGAGCAACAAGGCGGATATCCTTCATTTTGTTAGGACCGGTAGTAAAGTAATACAAGTCGTGGAGGTCCGTCCCCCGGTAAAAATAACCGAAATACGTGCTGTATTTGCCGCTTTGATATTGCACATGCGTTCCGCCCAGTACGAGCTCATCACCTATTTCGCTGATATACGGGTCCTCCAGCGTATAAATCATGCTGTTCTCCACCAGGGTCCATTCATCCTGGCCTGTTTCCTCGAACAGCCGGACCCAGGAGCGTGCCCATTCTTCCCGGCGTTCTACCCGCCCGAACAAGTAGCGCTTGCCATCCCGTTCAAAAGGAATAGAAATATTATAGACATCGAATCCATCCACGTTTTTAAATACCAGGGTTGCGCTGTCATAGATGGTTTTGGTGGCTTCAAATTGTTGTTTTTGCTGATGCAGGCTCACGATTTCTCCGCTCCTTTTATGTTGCAGCTCGTTTTATTGCTGAGAAGCTTGATATTCCTTGAACTGCTTTTGGTATTCGGCAACGACCTTATCCAGACCTGCCTTCTTCATTTTATCCAGCGCTTCGGGGAAGGCCTTGTCGTAGTCCAGCACACCCATATAGATTGGAGTGATGCTGGCTGAAGCTTCCGAGAGAATATTGGTATATTCTGTTCTTACATTCGTCGGGTCAAAAATAAAGTTGGCGGCAATACTGTTGACCGCACTCGGATTAGGCTCGAATAAGACCTTGTTATTCTCAGGAATACTGCTCTCCGGGTCAAAGCGCATAAAGTTCACATTGCCGTTCTGGGAATCAGAGCCTCTGTATCTTGGATTATTATTGTTGTTCGGGTCTCTGATCGGCTTTAGGCCCTTGTCGCCATCTTTGGTGTAGTGCTCACCCTCGATGCCATATTGAACCAGATCGTAGTTGTCCTGGCTGGCCAGCATCCAATCCATAAACTTAACGGCCGCCTCGGGATGCTTGCTGTTCGCCGGTACGGCATTCCCGTTCTTGAAGGAGAGGGGGCGCAAATACTCTTTCTCCGGGTTAAACCATACCACGCCGATATCGTCCACTGTAGCATCCGGATTGTACTTCTGGAGCCCGTTCAGGCTTCCGCCCGTTCCCAGGCGTACGAACCATTCTCCGCTGTCGAGCTGGGCATCTACCTGTTCCTGCTTCATGACCAGGATGTCAGGGTTCGTAATTCCTTTGGTGTACAACTCGTGCATGAAGGCGGCATCCTTCTTGAATTCGTCTGTTTCAATCCAGGATTTGACCTCTCCGTTCTGGTTGACATAGAAGAACTTATCCTTAACCGTGAACGGGAAGGTATCATAGGTCCGGTGCAGGATGGAGGTATGCAGATTGATCGGGTCAAAATCAGCCCGGGTGCCTAAGTAAGGCTTGTTCTTCCCCTTCCAGTTCTTCATCACCGTCTCCCAGGCGCTAATCAATTCAGCCGGAGTTGTAGGCTCCTGCAAATTGTTCTCGCGGAGAATGTCGCGGCGGATATTGAACTGGCCTTCACTGGCCATTTCAACCCAGTAGGAGGGGACGATATAATATTTCCCGCCAATGGTGGCTCCACCAAAGATGTCCTCCGGAATATTCTTTTTCAGGTTGGCTCCGTACTTCTCAATCTCCTCTGAGATATCGGCCAGTGCACCCCGGGTATAATAGTTGGAAAAAGGAGTGCGGTCCTGCATGACATGAAACAGATCGAACTCTTCACCGGTGGACAGCATCAGGTTCAGCTTCTGGTCCCAGGCATCCCAGGGGATGAAGATTTTCTCCACGGCAACGCCGACACCGTCTGCAGCCAGCTTCTCGTTGACCTTCTCGAACACCTTCTGGTAGTCTTTCGGCTCGGTGCCGGGAACCACGTATTTGATCTTGACGACCTCAGAGGAATTAGTCTTCTCTGCATTCGGGGATGAAGCATTGCTTTCTCCATTTGCAGCAGGGCTGGCATTATCGGCCTTGCCGCACCCAACCAGGGTGGACAGAGCGAGCACCACAGCTAACAGGGTTGCATAGGATTTTCTCATGAATAATACGGACCTCCTCTTATGTTGTCTTCTATATGTTAACCCCTAAGGGATGACATCAGCCTTTGACTGAACCGATCACGAGCCCTTTCACAAAGTACTTCTGTAAGTAAGGATAGAGGAAGATGATCGGCCCGATGGTTACGATGGCTGTCGCCATCTTGACCGACTCCGAAGGAAGCGTAACGTCGCTTGTTCCGGCCAGCATGGCCATATCGTTCAGCATACTGATCTCCGATTGCATCTGCAGCAGCATGAATTGCAGCGGGTACAAGTCTTTCGTGTCGATCAGCATGATCGCATTCCACCAATTGTTCCAATAATCCAGTCCATAGAAGAGGGCGATGGTCGCCAGTACCGGTTTACATAACGGAAGATAGATCTTGAAAGCAATGACAATATCACTGGCCCCGTCTATGGTGGCGGATTCCCGCAGCGAGTCGGGAATGCCGTTCATGAAATTGCGCACCAGGAAGAGGTTGAACGGGCTGAACAGCAGGGACGGAATAATCAGGGCGAGAATATTATCGGTTAAGCCGAGCGCCCGGTTCATCAGATACCAGGGCACAATGCCGGCGGAGAAAATCATGGTGATAAAAAAGTAAAGGGCCAGCAGATTGCGGTACCTCACATTTTTGTTCGCCAGGGTATAGCCTGCCATAGAAGTAATCAGCAGGGCCAACGTGGTACCGACGAGGGTGACAAAGATCGAAATGCCGTAGCTCTGAATGACCTGGGAGCCGCTCGTGAAGATCAGCTTATAGGCATACAGAGAGAATTTCTCCGGAAACAGGCTGTAGCCGTTCTTAAGAATGGCATCCTCATCCGTAATGGAGATCATCAGCACGAGCAGCATCGGAAGCAGGCACAGTGCCGAATAGACCGCAGTCAGCGTGTACATAACCGTTCTGCTGAATGAAATTCTTTTCATGAATACTCCTCCTCCTTCCCGGATTTAATATAATGCACCGTCTTTGAAGTACTTGCGGGTAATGGCATTGGTACCAAAGACAAGGATGAATCCGATCACCGACTGGAACAGTCCCACGGCCATGGCTTCGGAAGGGTCGCCGATCTGGCGCAAGGAACGGAATACATACGTATCAATAATATCTGTAGTCGAATACAGGGTGCCGTTGTCCCCGATGAGCGCATAGATCATCCCGAAATCGCCGTACATAATTTTGCCGACCGAGAGCATGGTCAGGATAATAACCGTTGGCATCATTAGCGGAAGTGTTATCCTAAAACACATTTGCAGGCGGTTCGCCCCGTCAATCTCGGCGGCTTCATACAACGTCTCTTCGATACCGGTAATGGTCGCCAGGTAGATGATCGCACTCATGCCCGCACCCTTCCACACATGCATGATGGTCAGAATCGCCGGCCAGGACTGGGCTTCGGTATACCAGTTCACGGAGGCCATGCCGAATTGGTTCATGATTCTGTTAATCACGCCCATATCCATGGAGAAAAGCGCATACAGCACATAGCTAATGACGATCCATGAAATGAAATTTGGGAATAACATCAGCGACTGGCTGATCTTCACAAACAGCTTCTTGCGCAGCTCATTCAGCACCAGTGAAATGGCCAGCGCCATCAGTGTACCGAAAACAATAAACAGTAAATTAAGGTAAATGGTATTAAAGGTAACTGTAAGCGCTTTATTGGAACGGAAGAAAAACTCAAAGTTTTTGAAGCCCACCCATTCGCTATGGAAGATTCCCTTTGTATAATTGAAACGCTGGAAAGCAATGACCAGATAAGGATAGGTCATATACCCGAAAATAAATGTGTATGCCATGGCCGGCAAAACCAACAAATAGGATGTGCCGTTTCTGCGGATGTCCGACAGTATGCTGAGCCCTGGGCGCCGTTTTTTCTTCAATTCCTGTTCCCCCTATTTGTTATAAATGACTGTTGCCTTGATTTCAGCTTAGTCATAGCCGCAACGAGTGTCTATTTTAAAACCCGGCAAACGCTTTCAAATAAGGGCACAAGGCTTTCAAAAAAAAGGAATGGCTTTCATTTTCCCCTGATTCAGTACCTTTTCGGCCGGAAATGGTCTATATTTAGAAATGATAACGAGCAGCATTGGGAGGAATACAACATGCGGGCAACCATCAACCGGCTTGTTCGATACAAGGCCTTTCAAAAACTCACCATCTCATATTTCCTTCTCGTTCTGCTAACCGTAAGCCTGCTGTCCAGTGTACTCTTCTCCTTGTTCTCCAGAAGCGCCATTAAGGAGATCGAACGTAATTCCCGGGCCATGTTATCCCAGATCACGTACGCTTCGGATGTAGTCTATAATCAAGTCATGACGATTGGAAATACACTGCTGATTCAACCGGAGATCCTTTCGTTTCTGGATGAGACGGTGGAGAACAAGGTAAGCAATTATCATATTTTTCAGCAGATTGAGCAAATTGCCAATCTAAACCCATATATCCACAGTATCGGAATCCACCGGCCTTCTACAGGCACGACAGTCGATACAGCCGGGCTTCCATTCGACGTATCGCTCACCGCGCCTAGCGCGAAGCAGTACATGGAATTCAATCCGCGCAGCCTGAAGGTTGCGGGCCGCAACAACGGCAAGCCCTTACAGTTCCTGACCTTCTTGCTGTATCCGAATTTTGCATATCAGACCACAGGCAGTCCGCTGATCTATATCAATGTGGAGGAGCAGTCGATTCTGACGACCATCCGCAAGATCGGCAAAGCGGACGCCGCTAATAATGTCTTCGTGATCAATAATGAAGGTAAAGTGCTGTCTCATACCGATTCCAATCTGTTCCTGGATGATCTATCCGGGGAGGAGTATGTGCGGACGATATTAATTGAGAACCAACCGGAGAACAGCTTCACCACGACGATCGCAAACAAAAAGAGTCTGGTCACTTATGTGAAATCAGAGGAACTGGACTGGTATTTTGTAAGCGTTTCACCGTATTCGGAGCTTATTTCTAACATTGATCAGCTCCGGGGAATTACGCTGCTGGTGACCGCCGGAATTGTACTCGCAGGCCTGTTGAGCTCTATCCTGTTGACCTCGAACATGAATAAGCCCTTATCGGCGCTGCTGGAAAAAGTTATGCCTGCCCCGGCCACACCCGCATCCGGCCTGGCACTTATAGATGAGTACAAGATGGTGAACGAAGTGTTCCAATCCTATCATGAACGTGAGAAATCGATGCAGTTCGTCATCAGCCATTCTTCCCGGACGGTCCGTGAGCATTATCTTCATGCCTTGCTGCGGGGTCATTCCCTGGAGGACTCGGCCTCCAGCGAAATAATTAAGGAGATTGGAGAGGAGGTGGCGGGGCCGTTCTTCGGCGTGCTGGTGTTCAAGATCAATGAGCTTGAGCCGGCAGGGGAGAGGGTAGAGGGGAAACAGCAGTCCTTGCTGCGCTTCGCGCTGGGGAATATCTCCAAAGAGCTGCTGGAGCATATCGGCCCCTGTGATGTTCTCATCATGGGAGGAAATGAAGCCGTTGCCATCCTTCAGTATACGAAAAATCAGCTCCCGGAGGAGCTGAAGCCTGCCTTGCGTGATGTTCAAAGCTTCCTGAACCGTTACTTCAAGGTGACAGTATCTATTGGTATAGGAGATATAGCCTTTGGCAAGGGAAATATTCCGTCCTCGTATACTTCCGCGCAGCAGTATGTGAAATACCGCTTAATCTATGGAAAAGAAGCGATTCTGGATGCAGCGGCGACAAGGCACCATGTGTTAACGGCCTTAAGCTATCCCGGCGCCTGCGAGAAGAAGCTGATTGATGCTGTGCAGCAGGGCAAGCCGGAGCCTATTATTAGCGCCACCCAAGAATTTATCGATACCATATCCGGCGGTTCGGTTCATCAGATCATTACCTTTAGCACTCAGCTCATGTTGTCTTTGCTGAAACATTTCGATTATTTACAGCATGTGCCGGATTCTAATTTCAATGATTACCTGCAGGCGGTAACCGAGATTGAAGGTGCTGAGGATTTGGCGGAGATCCGCAACCTGTTTGGCCGCTATTGCTCCACGATCTGCAAGTTAATTGAAGACAAAAATCACTGGATGAATGCCAAGAAGCATAATAGTCTCATTGAAAAAGTACAGAATTATGTCCATGAGCATTATGCCGAGCCTAATATTTCCCTCGATCTGGTGTCCAAAATCGCCGGACTGTCACCCAGCTATCTGGGCAAGCTGTTCAAAGGAGCAACCGGGCAATCCTTCAGTGAATACCTGAACAACACCCGGCTGGACAAAGCGAAGGAGCTGCTTGCTGCAACGAATGACACGGCGGCCAAGATCAGTGAAGCGGTAGGGATTTACAACATCACTTACTTCTCCACCCTGTTCAAGAAAAAATACGGACTGACACCCTCGGCCTTCCGCGAGCAGGAGGCGATGAAAGGCGCCGCAGGTGATGAGGAGTGATCATTTCCCGCTTAAGGCTGCTCCGCATATCTCCACCAGGCAAAGGTTCCGGCGATTCCGATGATCCCGGTATAGGCAAGTATGATGATACTGCTCAGCTGCAGCGAACCGGTGCTTAGAAATACCGACGGGATCGTCCATGGGAAATAGGGTGCAAATCCGAAGGAGCTGAGCACATTGGACAGAATGACGATGATCAGGATGAGCCCCAGGGGAGCCAGGTAGCCCTTGGTCACATTAGCCAACAGAATGCTTGGCGCGGTCACAAAAATGTACAACAGTGAGGTAATGAGGAACTTAAGGAACAAGCTCCAAATGAAAGCGGCGGACCCGCCTGCAACGCCCAGGATGGCTCCTACAGCAAGACCTACTGCGAACATATAGATGGAAAGTAACAGACACCATGCTAAAATGACCAGGAATTTGGACAATACAATTTTTGATCTGGAAATGGGCTTGGCCAGTAAATCTTTGATCGTCCGATCTGAAAATTCACGTCCGAATACCCATGCCGCCACAAAGGTGTATCCGATCAGTCCCAGCGGGGCAAGTGTCTCCAGCAATCCGTTTAAATACACTTCCCAAGTGACACCGCCGGCGTCACTGGATAATACATTTCCGACGCCCATCATGATGGGCCCGAAGCCTAAAACCAGGAACATGATCCAGAATACATTCGAGCGGATAATCTTGCGGATCTCACAATGCAACACCGATAAAATATTCATTATACAATCCCCCTGTTAACACCGATGGTGCGGAGAAAATAACCTTCCAGGTCCTCTGTAACTACCCGGAGCGACGTTGGCGGCTGATTGCTTTGCACGAGCAGTTCGGCCAGCCGTTCAGGATGATCTGCGGCATGTTCATTGGTTAGTTTAATGGAGCCGTCCGCCGTATCCACGAAGTTATAGCCATGCTCCTCCAGCACCTTCTTTAAGGCGGGCTTGTTCCGGCCGTTCACGACCAGGCTTTTCTCCAAGGACTGCTCCAGCTTGTCCATTGCGACTTCTTTCACCAGCTTGCCGCCGTGAATAATACCAATCCGTGTGGACACCTTCGAGAGCTCCTCTAACAGATGGCTGGATATAAAAACAGTGATGCCGAAATTGTGCGCCAGATTGTATAACATATTCCGTATCTCCGCCACGCCTGCGGGATCAAGGCCGTTGATCGGCTCGTCCAGGATCAGAATCTCCGGGTTGTGAATCATCGCTTTGGCAAGACCCAGACGCTGCTTGTTCCCAAGTGAGAGATGCTTTGCTTTTTTCTTTTTGTGCGGCGCAAGCCCCAGCTTATAGATGACCTGATGTACGGCATCCGGGTCCGGCAAGCCTTGCATACGCCGTGCGATATCAAGATTCTCCGTTACCGTCAGATCCGGATAAAAGGTAGCCTCCTCCAAATATCCGACGTTGCTCCATAATTTAGAGTTTCCGGCGTCGACCTTCTCACCTAACATATACAGCTTGCCGGAAGTAGGCTTAAGCATTGCCAGGAGCATTTTGATCGTCGTTGTCTTCCCGGCGCCGTTCAGTCCCAGGAATCCGTAGATCTCTCCCCGGCTGACCTCCAGCGAAAGATTGTTTAATATGGTATAGTCGCCAAAGCTTTTGTGCACTCCGTCAATTTGTATAGCGGGCGTGCTGCCGATTCTTTTCTTGGATAAAATACTCATTCTTCCTCAAACCTCCTGCTTGGTTCCAGTGATTGTTGTATCCTGCTACAACTTATTGTCACATCCAAACATGAAGCTTTATTAAAAGAAAAATAAACAGATCTGAAGAAAATATAAAAAACTATAAAGGCAGGCTGAACCTGATCCCGAGACCGCCATGTTCGGAAGGGAAGGCCATAATTTCGCCTCCATGGTGCTCAATAATCGATTTACAGCTGGCCAGCCCCAGACCAAGTCCGCCCTTCCGGATCTGCCGCGACGGGTCCACCGTAAAAAATTTGAGGAACAGCGAAGACATGTCCTTATCCGGCACACCAATGCCATTATCCTCAATCTGAAAATAAGCATGATGCTCCCGCAGGTAACCGGTCATATACACCTTCAGCTCATTCTTTCCACCATATCGTACGGCATTGCTGAAGAGATTGCCGAACACCCGGCGAAGCATCGGTTCATTGACCGTCAGCCAAATGCTGTCCGTGAAGGAATGGCGGCATGTCAGTTCAATATCAAGTCCCGCCAGCTCATACTCATATTCAAAAGCAATGTCGGCAAATAAATCTCTCGCCTTTACAGGCTTAGCGGTCATGGATTCGAGCTCCGATTTTTCTTTGGTGAAGCTGGAGAAATCATTGAGGAGTTCAACCATAAAGGCTGACTTCCGCTGAATCAATTCATAAAATTCCTGCTTTTCAGCTTCAGGTAAGTTCTCATGGGTAGCCAGCAGTTCTGTGAAGCCGTTAATCGAGGTCAGGGGTGTCTTCAAATCGTGGGCGATGGCGGCAAGCATATCGGTCTGTTCTCTGTGGGCGAGCTGAAGCCGGTGCTCCATCTTATTGAAGTGCTTATATAGCTCTCCGATCTCGTCCTTACGCTTCAAAGCCAGCGGAGGCAGGGGATGGACCACATTGACTTCCTCCAGCCGGGCATTCAGACGCCGGATAGGCTTCTCAATATAATAATGAATATAGATGATCAGAATGAGAAATATGCAGCCAGCGATGGCGAAGATGGGCAGCAGTAATACTATATATGGTGAGTCCAGCAAGGTGGTACGTATTGGGGAATATACGGCAAAGACAAACTTCAAGTAGAGTCCAATAGAGAACATCAGAATCAGCAGCATCAGCAGGAATAACAGGGGAAGCTTGATTTTAAGTTTCATCCTATTGCTCTCTTTCCGTGTATTTATAGCCTATGCCCCAAATGGTTTTAATGAAGTGTTGCTCAGGACCCAGCTTCTTGCGGATATTCTTGATATGAACCGTTACGGTATTGATCTCGCCGTATTCGTCTCCCCAGACGTTCTCATAGATCTGCTCCCGGCTTAGTACCTGATTCGGGTGACGCATCAGAATAGACAGAATTTGAAATTCCTTCGCGGATAAGTCGAGCTTCCCGCCGTACAGGAAGGCTTCATACGTTTTATCATTTAAAATGAGCGGAGCATTGGCCTTGTCTTTGGCGGGGCTAAGCTCGCCCCACTCTTTGTGCAGCCTGTCCACTTTGCGGAAATGCGCCTTGATCCTGGAAGCCAGCTCCTGAATACTGAACGGCTTGGTCATATAATCATCTGCGCCGATTTCCAGACCGACAATTTTATCAATATCCTGATCCCGCGCACTTAATAACATAATAGGAACATTATAAGAGGACCGGATCGTCCGGCAGACATCCAGTCCGCTCATATCAGGCATGACGATATCGAGAACAACGAAATCAATAGGGTGATCCTCCACCGCAGATAAAGCTTCTCCCCCCGAACTGGCCGTAATTACAGCGAATTGCTCATACCTTAGCGTCTTGCTGATAAGCTTTACGATTTCTTCATCATCGTCTACCACTAATATCGTTTTGGACATATTACTACCTCCCGGGGCACTAAACATTATGAAGTTAATCATAATTGCTTGATGTTGTTGTTGCAAACCTATGGATTTTTATAGAAAATTTGAATCAATGTGATAAATTTTTTTGATATATTTACATTTATTGGGACATGAGTGTATGATGCGAATGTATTTATTTTACTTTTTATAGAAAAAAATATGAGATTTTCCCTTGGGAGGTGATAGGTTTGATCTACGACAATGTGCTGCAATTAATTGGGAACACGCCTATTGTTAAACTGAATTATCTTCCAGAGCCGAATGGGGCGCAGGTATTCATCAAGCTGGAAGGCCTTAATCCCGGCGGCAGCATGAAAGACCGCACAGCGCTCTACATTATCAGCCAAGCGGAGGCAGCGGGACAACTGCAGCCCGGCGGCACGATTGTTGAATCTTCCTCCGGGAATCTGGCGATCGGACTGGCGCTTGTAGCACGGCAAAAAGGGTACAAGCTGATTTGTGTGGTCGATCCCAAAATCAGCCCGGTCAATCTCAGCATTATCCAGGCTTATGGTGCAGAGACGGTAATGGTTGATCAGGCTGATGAGTATGGCAACTATCTTAGAGCCCGCCTGGACAAGGTACAGGATCTCGTCAGGCAACTGGGGGCATTCTGGCCTAATCAGTATAATAACCCGAGTAATCCTGAGGCACACAGACAAACGACTGCGCCTGAAATCTATGAGGCGTTCGGTAATGGGCTTCAGTGGGCGGTCATACCGGCAGGTACCTGCGGTCTCATTACCGGGTGCAGCCTGGGGCTGAAAGAACATATCCCGCAGATAAAGATCATGGCCGTTGATGCGGCCGGTTCGGTTACCTTCGGGCAGCCGCCGGGTGTAAGGCATCAGATTGGCATTGGTTCAGCTATAGTACCGGGCAATGTACGAAGAGAGCTGTATGACGAGATTACGCATGTCTCGGATGCGGAGGCCTTCTCCACCACCCGCAGGCTGGTTCAGGAAGAAGGGCTGCTGGTCGGCGGCTCCGCAGGTTCAGCGGTATTCGCGGCCCTTAAGCTTGCCCGCCGCCTGCGTGCCGGGGACAAAGTTCTTGCGATTCTTCCAGATCGCGGAGACCGGTATTACAATACTATTTTTTCGGATGAATGGCTGGAGAAGATTGGGATTGAACGGGTTACAAGCGCTGTGAAAATATGATCGGGGGTGCTGAAGATTACTGTATCCACACGTAATGAGGTAATTGACCGTGCCGTCAGACAGACCCGCCGGCAGCTTGCCAGGCTTGCTTCAATGCCACCTTCCGGTCAGATTAAGCTTCCTTATGTTACGAACAACGGAAGATACATGCTGGAGGATAAGTGGTCTTCCGGCTTCTTCATTGGACTTCTCTACCGGCTCTATCAGTTGACTGGCGATCCTCTCTATATGGAGGAGGCTGACCGCTGGATCGGCGGGATTGAGCCTTATAAGAATCAGGGGGATTATCAGGATATTGGCTTCCTGTTCTATTATTCTTATGCACTCGGGTACGATCTGACCGGTAAGGAAGCCTACAGGGCGATTGCGCTTGAAGCTGCTGACAGCCTCTTTGATTCCCGTCTCCCGGGCGGTTATCTGGAATGCAATTGGCTGCCCGAGGGGAAGCGCTACGCAGGCGTTGACAGTATGATGAACATCCGGTTGTGGCTATGGGCCTACCGGGTAACCGGTGAGGAGCGCTATCGCGCCGCTGCCATAGAATCAGCGCGGATTACAAGTGCTGCGCTGATGAGGGAAGACGGCTTCACTTACGAATATATGAGAATGGATTCCGTTACGGGAGCCCCGGAGGAGCCCTACAACAAGAACGCTAAGTTCAGCTCAGCCTCGGTATGGGCCAGAGGCCACACATGGGCACTCTATGGAGCGGTTCAAATGTATCTGCTTGGCCATGAAGAGGAGTGGAGAACAAAGGTTGAACGGCTCTCTGCATTCTACTTAGCCCATGTCTGTAGTGACGGTGTTCCGGCCTGGGATCTGATGCTGTCCGATCAGGAGACGGCTATGAGGGATGCTTCCGCTGCTGCGATCTCTTGCTCTGCCTTCTATCAGTTTGCCGCAGCCCTAAGCCCTAATGATCCCTTGCGCCAGCAATTCCGGCAAGAAGCAGAGAGGGTGCTCGATATTCTGATTTCTGCGGAGTATGCGCCTACGGGTCCGGAGCATGAAGGATTGCTGGTGCACGCCAGCACTCCGCTGCATGTCGTTCAAGCCGCAGGCGAATCCCAGATCTGGGGCGATTATTTTCTGCTGGAGGCTCTATATTACTCATTGGAGGTCGGTTCTTAATGAATGTCAGTGCCGGATCGATAGAATCTAGCGATATTAAAATTGTCATC
Organism: Paenibacillus sp. FSL H7-0756; assembly: GCF_038006765.1. Lineage (NCBI taxonomy): Bacteria > Bacillati > Bacillota > Bacilli > Caryophanales > Paenibacillaceae > Paenibacillus > Paenibacillus sp. FSL H7-0756. The sequence continues at coordinate 973,273 of NZ_JBBOVT010000003.1, forward strand.
GAAGAAGGTCATGCTGCAATGCAATGCATGAATATGGTGCCGGAGCTTACGGACCGCCAAGTCTATGAATATGTTGTTCCCATTCTGAAGCAGTATGGCTTGGCGGATCTGTCCCCCCAGATCTGGTTCAATGGAGCCAATGATTGGGTGGTCCGCAGCCGCTGTGAAGCCTTGCGAAGTATGCTGAGTGCTGCCTTAGAGCGGGAGGAGGTAACGGGATGAATCAGGCTGCTGAACAGCAAGTCTATTTCTATGTTCCGGGATACAAACCGAATTACATAGAGTATGCCATGACCTTCTATCCTATGAATATTATTCTTTGTCTGGAAGACGGTACGCCGGAGGATAAGAAGCTTGAAGCAAGATATGTGGTCAAGAATGCCCTTCAGGAATTCAGTGACTCGGAGCATACCCTCATTGTCCGCGTGAATAGTGTTCATACCTCTCACTGGGAGCAGGATCTGGAAGAGCTAGTGCCAGAGCGCCCTGCCCGAATCCGGCTGCCCATGGTCCGGACGGCGGAGGATTTACGGCAAGTGGAACGCAAGGTGCAGGATATTATTCAAAAGCGCAGCTTGAACTATTCTCCAAGCTATGAAGTCATGATCGAATGCTGCGAGGCTATTGCCAATCTCGGAGAGATTCATCAGGCCAGCCGGAATATTTATGCTTTTACCTTTGGAGGAACGGATTATTTCAATGACTGTGTAGCTAAGGGGCTTGTGGACCCGGCCTGGGAGGTCCGGAAGGCCAAGCAGAAGCTGGGGGAATACTGCCGCAGGCTGGGGCTTCAATGCTTTGACACTACTTACATGGCTTATCGTGATCTGGAGGGGTTTCGCGAGGATTGCCTGCTCTCCAGGGAATATGGCTTTACGGGGCGTTCCGTAATCCATCCTGACCAGGTTGCCGTCGTCCAAGACATATACGGAATTTCAATAGCGTAGGAGGCTGTTATGTTCACAACATACCGATTGGAATTACCTGATCCTGTGACGCTGAATAAGCTGCAAATCCCTGTTTTCACCCATATGTTCCTGCAAAATGTATCCGCCCATAAGGTGCAGGTGGACCCGATTCAGGGGAAACGCATCAGCGTCACTTATCTATCGTCTTATCCCAGGGAGCAGATTGAGCGGGAGGTTGCTATTTTCCTGGAGCGGTTCACCCCCGAGCATGATGAGGCATCCGCATCATCCGCTGAAGTACTGGAGCCTGGGCTGAATGTGGTGGAGCTGCATGAGCCGCCGCTGGAGAAGCTGTGCTCCTGCTGCACGCCGGGCAATCAGCGGAATATCTCGGATGACCTGCTGGAGCAGAGATGGCTGACTTTATTGAAGAATCAGGAGCTGGCGTACCATCGCCCGATCATCCGTCTGCTGGAGTATTTTGACCAGAGCTATGTGGATTATATCGGCCGGAGGATCGGGGATTGTCAGGAGCGGCAGTATTCGGTCTTGTTGCCTGCTGCCTTCGCCGAGAAGATGAATTATTTCCATAGTGCCCCGATGCATTTGCTGCTGGCTACCCACCTCAGCCATGACCAGGCCAAAATGATAGCCTTCGCGGAAGATATCTCCGCCAATAACGGCAAGCTTCCGCAGGACTCCGGCCCTTATCTGGAGACGCCGCCCTATCTTCTGCAATCCGCGCCTTGCTATAAGGTCTATATGGAAATGGAGGACCGTGAGCTTGAGGACAATACCGCTTTTGTACTCAAAGGCCAATCCTTCCGCAATGAGGGCAAACGTGTATATCTGCTTGAACGGTTATTGAATTTCACCATGCGGGAATTCGTATTTCTGGGGACGCCCGAATACGTCACCCGGATGCGTGACTTGACATTAGGATGGACCATCGAGTGGATGGAAGCGGCAGGGCTGAAAGGCGAGTGTGCCTTAGCCAATGATCCATTCTTCCTGCCGGGTAAGGTGAAGCAGAATTTCAAAGTGCCCAAACATGTCAAATACGAGGTTCGTGCGGATATTCCCTATAAAAACGATACGATTTCGATTGCTTCCTATGACACGCACGGCGATTTTTTTGCAAAGACCTTTAACTTTAGACTGAGGGACAACGCAGAGACATGGTCGGGCTGCATCGGACTTGGCCTGGAACGGGTAGTATGGAGCTTTCTGCAGCAGTACGGTCTACAGAGTGAGCACTGGCCTGCGGCAATCCCGGAGAGCGTAAAGTGACCGCTTCCGGCCAAGCTGCAGCGTCCTGGATTGCCGAAACGATGGTCTACAGTGTTCTGGCCGAGGCTGTGAGCTGGCCTTCCCCCGGATTGGTATCGGCGGTCAGCAACGGATGTCACGCGGATATGGATGTTTACACTTTTCTGAGAAGCGCACTCCGCATTCAGCCTTATTACCAGCAAGCAGCACGCTTGGGCGTAGCAGAATCCTCGGGCCGAACCGGCAGAGAATATTTATTCAGGAGGCTCCAGCAGACCGGGCGGCGGGCCGAGGCTGACATGCTTAAGGCTACCGGGGGAGTGAATACCCATAAAGGAACGATCTTCCTGGGGTTGATTCTATGCGCGGCTGCCGGAATGACGAGTCAAAGTCCATCCGGCATAGCAGAACCGCAGGAGATATGCCGCTTGGCCGGAAGGCTGGCTGAGTATCCGCTGCGGGCACAATTGGCAGACATCCTGGAGGAGACGCAACATGCAAGCACAGGCGGACGCGCGTACAGGGAGTGGGGAATTAGAGGGATACGGGGCGAAGTTATAGACGGATTTCCGTCCATTCTTCAGCAGGGCTTGCCTGCCTTGCGTGAGGCGCTTCAACAAGGAGCGGATCTGCGGACGGCGCAGATCCACTCCTTGTTATCATTGATGACTGTGGTACAGGATACCACGCTGCTGAACCGCAATTTCGACAGGACAAGGATTGACTATACTCAGAAGAGTGCCTTAGCGGCGTTGGACCGGGGGAGTCTGTTCACCTCTGAGGGCAGAGCCTATATCCGCACCATGGAGGAGGATTTCCGTCTCCGTTCCCTATCTCCCGGCGGATCAGCCGATCTGCTGGCCATGACGCTTGCTTTGCATTTGTGGACTGAGAATCAGGGGGAGGAAAGAGTGTGGCGAACGATTCCGCTGTGTCAGCCATCCTTCGTGACCGGGAGCGCCTCCATGAGCTAAGAGAGGCCAGGTATCCGGCAGAAGGCTCGCTGATACAGATTATGATGAATATTCCGGGGCCGGATAAGAAGCTGGCTGTTGCCTATGAATTATTCGAGCTCTGTATGGAGGCTTTACAGGAAGCTCTGGCGGTTGCAGCTTATAAGATACTTATGCTTGAGCGGATCGAGCTGGCGCTTGGTCCGGTAGCTTATCTTCAGGTATCTGCGGATGCGGCGGAATTGAAGCAATTCTGTCTGTCCTTTGAACTGGAGCATCCGCTTAGCGCGTATTGGGATATGGATATTTATGATTCATCGGGAAAAGCAATGGGCAGGCATGAGCTGGGTGCTCCTTCACGCCGCTGTTATCTGTGCGGGCAGCCTGCTAAAGTGTGCGGATTCCTGCAGCGTCATTCGCCGGAGGAATTAATCGGACGCATGGCTGCTGATCTGGCGGCAAGGAAGGCCATCACATGAATCTTTTCCGAAACCTAAAGGTGCCCCGGCCGGTGTTTGCCATTTGCCTGAACACGCTGATTACCCATCTTGGCTTCTACGCCATGACGGCGATATTAACGGTCTATCTGTCTCAGGTCAAAGGATTGCCTCTGTCGGTTACCGCTGTAGTTACCATGATCTTCACCGTGTCTTACCGCAGTGCGAGGTTCCTTACCGGACCCTTGCTGGACAATATGGACCCGTTCAAATGCATGTGGTTCGGCTGCCTGCTAACAGGCGTCTCCATCGCAATGGTGGATTTCTGGCAGTCGCCGCTTTTGATTACAATCCAGCTTATCATTGCCGGGATCGGCTACTCGGTCAGGGGCTTGTCCTCCAAGGCTTCTTTATCCTTCGTGGGGAGTAAGGATGGCAATGCCCTGTTTTATTTTGCGAATTCCAATATGTATACGAACGGTGCGGCCATTGCCGGGCCGTTAATCGGCTCCTTTCTGCTGACTAGCTCCTTGAAAAGCTTCACGTTGACCTTCGTTGGAGGGTTCTATGTTGCGGGTGCTATCCTGCTCACTATCTTCCCGCCCGGGTGCAGTCTGCTTGACCAGGAACGGAAGCCGGTAAGCTTCTGGAAAGGATATCAGACCGTTCTGCTCGATAAAAGCTTCCGTAAAGTGCTGCTGTTCAATATGATCGGCTGCTTTTTCTTTACCCAATTGTTCAATTCCTTTCCTTATTTAATCGGCACTTATTATAACGCACCGGAAAGGCTGGGGAGTCTGCTTATGCTGAACGGAATCCTCGTGGTGCTGCTGCAGATTCCGTTCGGGCGCTGGATGAATACAGCGTTGTCAGGCCAGCGTGAGGGATACCGGCTGACTCTGGCGTTTCTGCTATTCAGCGTTTCTTTTTCAATGAATGCGGTCATTGGCTCGATCTGGGGCTATTACGTATTCGTCGCGTTGTTCACCCTTGCAGAAATGTTATTCATACCCACGATAGATGCTTATGTCTCTAACGCTGCCCATCCGGATCTGCGTATCACGTATTTCAGTGTCATCGGATTGTCCACGGCCCTTGGCGAAGGAATCGGTGTATATACCGGGCTGCAATTCATACATATGTGGAGCATCTACGGAGAGTTGTCCTACTTCTGGTTATCATTAGCCGTTCTGTCCGGGCTGTCCCTTGTACTATACGTGATGTTAAACCGGTCACCTGTTCATAACAAAGAGGAGGGGAAACTGTGGCGATATTAATTCTGAATCAAAGGAGGCGGGCCTTCGCTCCTTATCTGAGCTGGCTGGAGGATCTGGATGAAGAGGTATACCTGTATACTTCGCCGGCATATGGTGAGACAACGGAGCCCTATGCCCTTGTAGAGGTGTTCGACAACTGGGTGACTAATGACCGGGTAGAGATCGATGCGTTACGTTTGTATGAAGATCATCCTTACCGTCTGATTATAGCCCTCGATGAGAGCGATCTGATTCGTGCAGCCCGGCTGCGTGAACGGCTGCATCTGCCTGGACAACGGCTGGATAGCGCAATTGCCTACAGGGATAAAGCGGTGATGAAAAGCTTGGTCAGCCCGCAGGTATCATGCCCGGCATTCCGCAGGCTGGCTTCGCCGCTTCAGCTGTATGATTTTGTACGGGAACATGGCTTGCCGGTTGTGGTTAAACCGCTGGATGGTATGGGTTCTATGAATACGGATATTATACGGACCCCGGAGCAATTGAATGGTGTATGGGAACGCGGCCTTGGCAGCGGCTTAATGGTTGAAGCCTATGTTGAGGGAGAGATGTATGAGATTGATGGTCTGATGATGGGCCAGGAGATCCGCTTTGCTTCTGTGGGCAAATATTCCTGCAAGCCGCTGGAGATTCTCCAGCAGGATTGCTTCGTGGAATTGCTCAGCCCCGGCTGCGCGCTGTATGAGCGGCTGGTTCATGAAGTTCAGCAGGTCATTGAAGCCCTGCCCTCACCGGGAATCTCAACCTTTCATTGTGAAATGTTCCATACTCCGGAGGATGAATGGGTATTCTGTGAAATTGCCAGCCGGACCGCAGGCGGACGGATCAGTGAATCTGTCAGTGCCATGTACGGCGTGGATCTGAACCGGGAATGGGTCCGGGCGCAATGCGGTCTGCCGCTGAAGCTGCCGGCGCCAAGGCCGTCACAGGTAGCGGGGGTATATCTAATGCCGAAGCGTCCCGGGACAGTAAAGGCTATTCCGCAGACGCTGCCTTTTGAATGGGTGAAGGAATATGTTCCCCGCGTCAGAGAAGGCGAGCAGCTGGACGCGGCCCATTCCAGCGTGGATGCCGTGATGACCGTAATCATCGTTGGCGAGAATTCGGCGTCGCTGCAAGCCAGGCTGTCACAATTGCGGCGGTATCTGGAGCATGAAGTGCAAATACTGCCCGCTTACAAGGAGGATGCAACTCATGAAGCACCTGTTATTAGTAGAAAGCAATGAGTCTATCGCAGGTATCCAGGCTTGCAAGGAGCTGGGGTACACTGTCACGTTGCTGACCCAGAATATTCAGCATTACCTGAAGGGCCAGCCGCTGGAGTCCCACCCGCTCCGGTTGGTAGATTACATTCATGAAGTGGACACCTTTAATGAAGAAGCTGTGGTTGACTTTGTCAAAGAGTACCATCAAGCGTATCCCTTGACCGGAGTGATGTCCTTTGCAGAATTCTATGTGGTGCAGGCAACGGCTGCTGCGCATGCGGTTGGTGTGCCGACCATGCACCCGCTGGCTGCCAAGAATGCCCGGAATAAATATAGATCCAGAGAAATCTGCGTTCAGAGCGGTGTGCCGGTTCCCCGTTCGCTGCTCGCAGGCAGTGCGGAGGAAGCTTGCCAACATGCCCATTCCATGGGTTATCCCTGTATCGTTAAGCCGTGTGACGGGGCTATGAGTATTGGGGTAGTCTTTGTCAACAATGAGCGAGAGCTGCGCCAGGCTTACGAGAGTTATGTGAACAACAGGGATTTCGGGCGTAATCTCTATGGAAGTACGGATGTGCTCATTGAGGAATACGCAGCCGGGCCACTGGTCAGTGTGGAGATGGTTACTTATCAGGGGCAGGATCACCTGATCGGGATTACGGACCGCCGTCTGGTTGGATTCCCCTATTTTGTAGAGACGGGTGCCAGCTTTCCGGTTCAGCTAAGCCATGAGGCAGAGATCGTTGACGTGGTCCGCAGGGGACTGCATGCACTTGGGGTTGACTTTGGCCCCACACATACAGAGGTTGCTCTCACTCCTGAAGGCCCTAAGATTATTGAATTCAATCCGCGGATGGTGGGCGGGCCTGTTCCGGAGATGATTAAATACGCAACGGGCATTGACCTGGCGCGCGAAGTGCTTCGTATGCATATGGGGGAGGCCCCGGAGTTGACGCCAAGCGTCTCACGCGGCGCTGCTTCACGGGAATTCTGTTCGCCGGTTGACGGCAGGCTGATCGAGGTTACGGGGCTTAAGGAATTAGAGGGACGTGCGGACATTCTGCGGTCGCATTTCATTGCTGAAGGGCGCGAGGTGTCCTTTCCGAGATCTAATTTTGACTGGATTGGCCGAGTGATGGTTGGAGGGGACGATGCAGCGCAGGCGGAGCAGAAATGCGGCGAAATACAGAATACGATCGGCTTGCACATTGCAGCCAGACCTATAAGCTGAGGAGGCCTTGAGCATGTTATACTTAAATACTGCAAATTTACAGAGCATACAGCTTCCCTGGAAGAGGAGTGTCGATACCATACGGAGTGCTGTCCAAGTGATGGCAGCGCATGAATTCTCCCAGCCTATTAAACCCTATTTGCTCTTCGATAAAGATCCAAGCAGCCGGATTATTGCCATGCCTGCTTATGTGGGCGGAGAGATCGGGATGGCAGGCATCAAGTGGATCGCCAGCTTTCCCGGTAACCATGCCAGGCAGCTTCCCCGTGCCCACTCGGTGACGATCCTGAATGATTCCGGCAGCGGCAAGCCTGTGGCTATCATCAACAGTCCGCTTATCTCCGGGATTCGCACGGCTTCGGTCAGCGGGCTGATGATTCAGGAATATGAGAAGGTACACCCTTTTGCCGATAACATTATTGCCGGTATCGTCGGGTTCGGGCCGATCGGTCAGCTCCATCTGTCGATGCTGAGTCAGCTGCTCGGGGACCGGCTGGAGGAGGTTCGGATCTTTGATCCGAATCAAGATATGCTGCAGCCTATCCCGGAAGAGCTTGGGACAAGGGTGCGGCCTGTGAATTCCTGGGAGGAAGCCTACGAAGGGGCCGATCTGTTCATTACCTGTACCATTTCCAGCTCCGGTTATATTGACCGCAAGCCCAAAGAACAGAGTCTGCTGCTGAACGTGTCTCTGCGCGATTTCACCCCGGCGATCTTAAGCCACACCTCTGCCATTATTGTCGATGACTGGGATGAAGTATGCCGTGCGAATACGGATATTGAACATATGCATCATCAAAGAGGGCTGCGGAAGCAAGACACGGCGTCCATCATCGAGGTGGTCTGCGGCAACGCACTGGCGAAATTCCCGAAGGAGGAAGCGGTCATGTTCAATCCGATGGGAATGGCTGTCTTTGATATTGCCATTGGGTCACTATATTATCGTGAAGCACTGAATCGCGGGTGTGGTCAGGAGCTGGAGGAGTAGCGGCAAGATCAGCAAGATCAGCAAGATCAGCAAGATCAGAAGATCAGCACAACAAGTAGCCGGGCCGGATGAGAGATGCTCTTGTCCGGCCCGGCTTTTTGCTGTCTCGTAGTTAGACTAAGGATTCTTGCGGTGCTTCTTCTCTTCGGAGTCTGGTGCAAGGCCAGGAGCTGCTACCTCCGGGTCATTTCCCAGCACGGCGCCTACGATCTCATCCAGCTTGTCTGTTTCAGATTGGCCGTCCGCCGGACTGGATTCGCCCTCCGGGATCGGGTGGACACCTGCGGTGCGTCCGTCGAGCGGAGCTTTTTGATCATCCTTCATTTGTAAGTCTCCCTTCTAAGTGCAGGTTCTGTCTTAGGATGTGTCTGCGATAACTGTTCTATGTAACGATAACCGCAGCGGAGACTGGTGAACCACCCGGCTGGTTAGGATTGGCGGACCACTTCCATACTCTTTTCCAGGGCAGTCTTATAATAGTGGCATTTATGGTCTATGACTTCCATCGTTTTTCTTAATTCCTCCATCTGCGCTTCTACGGAAGCCTTCCGCTCCAGGAACATGTCGTATCGGCGCTGCAGGGTGGAATCTCCTTCGGAGCACCATTCAATGAAATGCTTAATCTCTTTGATGGGCATCCCGGAGGCCTTCAGGCATTCAATGATCTTCAGGGCCTCCATGTCGGAGGGCTTGAATACACGTTTGCCGCTGGGAGTTCTCTCTATAGAAGGGAGCAGGCCCTCTTTGTCATAGTAACGCAGGGTATGCGGGGTCATGTTGAAATGCGCTGCGGCTTCGCTTATGGAATAGGTCTTCATCATCGTTCTCCTGTCCTGGATATTTCGGGCTTGACTTAGAGTTAACTTTAAGGAATATTATAAGCTTTGTAAAGCTTAAGGAATGATGTCTACTATTCTATTGAAAAGAGGTCTCACTATGATACAAGTTAATGCACATGCTGCATTCAGCCAGGAAGGCCCGTTCAAGCTGACTACGATTGAACGCCGGGAGCTGCTGCCGCAGGATGTTCTGATCGAGATTAAATACGCCGGTATTTGCCATTCCGATATTCATACCGTCCGCGGGGAGTGGGGACCGGTGAAATATCCGCTTGTTCCGGGGCATGAGATTGCAGGTATTGTCAGCCAGATCGGTTCTGGAGTGACGAAATATGCTGTTGGCGACCGTGTCGGGGTAGGCTGTATGGTCGATTCCTGCGGAGAGTGCAGCAGCTGCCGGCAAGGCGAGGAGCAATATTGTCTGGAGGGGAACACAGGAACCTATGGAGCGACTGACCGCCACGGGCACTATACACAAGGCGGATATTCCACACATATCGTTGTCACTGAAGACTTCGTGGTGCGGATTCCCGACAGCCTTCCGCTTGACGCTGCTGCACCGCTGTTGTGTGCCGGAATCACTACTTACTCACCACTGCGCCACTGGGGAGCTGCTCCCGGCAAAAAGGTAGCTGTAGTGGGTCTCGGCGGGCTGGGGCATATGGCAGTGAAAATTGCTCATGCCATGGGGGCTGAGGTTACGGTGTTATCCCAATCCCTGAAGAAGAAGGAAGACGGCCTGCAATTGGGCGCAGATCATTATTATGCCACCAGTGATCCGGAGACATTCAAGCAGCTGGCCGGTTCCTTCGACCTGATCATTAATACGGTCAGTGCGCAGGTAAATATCAATGCCTTCCTGTCACTTCTGGCGCTGGACGGGACGTTGGTGAATGTCGGTGCGCCTGCTGATCCTTTGGCTGTTAACGCCTTCTCGCTGATCGGTCACCGCCGTTCCTTTGCCGGTTCGATGATCGGGGGAATCCGCGAGACACAGGAGATGCTTGATTTCTGCGCTGAACATCAGATCGCTTCCGAGATCGAAGTGATTTCGGCTGACCAGATCGATGAAGCCTGGGAGCGTGTGCTGGCCTCGGATGTGCGTTACCGGTTTGTGATTGATATCAGCACGATGGGGAAGGCATAAGGATTTAGAAGCGCAAGCTCCTTCACCTATATTGTCAAAAGAAACAGCCTGCGGGAATGGAACTACTCCATTCCCGCAGGCTGTTGGTATTTCTGCTGAGCTTCTCCTACGAGAAGCTATACAGCCGTACCCCGTGCGGAGGCACGGTGGTGTGCAGCACGCCGCCGCTAAGCTCAGCAGGCGTCTGGCTCCACAGCTCCGTTCCGGACGCCGCGCCGCTGAGGCCGATCTCTTCGAGGCTCAGGTCAACCGGCAGCGGACTGCTGCCAATGTTGAAGACGGCTGCATAGCGGGTACCGTCGTCATGAGCTGCTGTCCAGACGATTAGCTCATCGCGGTAGAGAGCTTCCCTGGCGCCATGGCTCTCGCGCTGCATACGCAGCACCTCGCGGTTGGTGAGCAGCGACAGGGTCCAGTCGTCATTGTCCCGCAGCTCGCCTCCGAAGATCAGCGGCGAACGGAAAATGCTCCAGAGCGACATCATCGTCAGCTGCTCGTCCCGGGTGAAGCGGGTCCAGCGGTCATCCCCGCCGCCGTCGACGGAGCGGACGCCGATGTGGCCGAGCGGCAGCATATCGCAATCCGGCCATGAGCCGTCCTGCGGCACGCCCTGCCAGCTGCGGCAGCGGCTGAACATGTCCAGCAGCAGCTCCCAGCGGTCCCAGAAGTCATCCGTTATGCGCCACATGTTGGCGTGTTCAATGAAATGCTCTTTGTATTCCACCGGAGCGGGACCGGGGGAGAGACTCAGGACCATTGGGCGGCCGCAGTTCTCGATCGCCCGGGAGATCAGGGCAATCTCCGGCTGATGGGTATCGTGCAGTCTGGAAGCGGCGATGTCATCCACCTTGACCAGATCGACGCCCCACTGGGCGTACAGTTCAAAGAGTGAATTATAGTAGGCCTGAGCGCCTTCCTTGGAAGCATCGACACCGTACATATCCGTATTCCACGGACAGATGGAGCACGTGTGCGCGATCTCGCGGGCAGTCACTTCCGTACCCAGAATAGCGGTGCCTGCATGGGCGGCCTGGCGCGGAATGCCGCGCATAATATGAATACCGAACTTCAGCCCCAGGCTGTGGACGTAGTCGGCGAGCGGCTTGAAACCCTGTCCGCCTGCTGCGGAAGGGAAACGGTTCTCGGCAGGCATCAGGCGGGAGTATTCATCCATGACCAGCGGGACGAAGGGGCGGTACAGAGAGGACACGGCACCAGGCTCATACCACTGAATATCTACGGTAATGTAGTTCCAGCCGAAGTCTTTGAGATGCTCGGCCATATATTCCGCATTGCCGCGGATTTCCGCTTCTGTTACGGCTGCGCCGTAGCAATCCCAGCTGTTCCAGCCCAGCGGGGGGACAGGTGCTGCAAGCTTATGATTCATTGTATAATCTCCTTGTCAGATGGATTATTGCTCTTCATAAGTCCATCATAATCAAGGATAAATCCAATATCTATAGTAATCTTATAAGCCGAATAGCACTATATTGCGCTTAGTCAAAAAAGAGCTGGCGGTAAGTCAGGCTCTCGCCTCCGCTGCGGAAATCGCCCGGTGTCAGTCCGGTCAGGCTGCGGAACGCCTTGATAAAGTAGCTTCCGCTGGAGTAGCCGATCTGCTGGGCAATGGCTTCAATGCTTAAGCTCGTCCCCCGGAGCAGTTCCATCGCCTTCTCCGTGCGGACCCGGGTCAGATAAGCACCGGGCGTATGGCCGGTGCTGGCCGAGAAGCGGCGGATGAGATGATATTTGGAGAGGGAGACATGCTCCGACAGCTGGTCGATGCTGATCATCTGCGAATAATGCTGCTCGATGAATGCGGCGGCGCGCTTGATATTCTCTGACCAGTTGTCCCTGTCGCGCAGCGTAGCCGCCTGCATTCGGGTTAATTCGGTCATGAATTGGTAGACGCTGGACGAGGCGATCAGCGGATCGGAGATTCTGCCCGCTCCGGCATCCATTACAATCATCCGTGCCAGCCGGACAGGGGCACAATCTGCGGGCAGCCGGGGTACCTCACCCGCTTCGCGCAGGAATCTGCGCCAGTGGGGCAAGATCAGGCTGGGGCGCAGCAGGAGGAACAGAAACTCCCAGGGCTCTGCCGCATCCGGCGGATAATAATACCGGTGCGGCCCCGGGATTTCTGCCAGCAGAGCCTGTCCGGCCCGGACCCGGTAGGTCCGGTTCTCTGACTCGAACACGCCCTCACCGGAGAGGGTGTACTGGAACAGCAGCAGCGGGCCGTCGCTGCGCTCCATACCGTCCCAGCGGTAAGCGGGATCGGAGACGGAATCATAACCGGCGGCGAACAATACGCACAGCTGCAGCTCCTTATCTTCGGCAAAGCGAAAGCCATAGGTTCCTCTGGGGATGTCCATGGAGATCCTCCTTTTTTCAAAATAGAATGTATAGGGTTCCAGTTGACAAGTACTTAGTATCTTACCACACCACCCTAAGCAGCTATATGAAAAGCACTTCTAAACAATCTTCATTGCCAAGATAAAGCGCCTTTGCTACTGTTACGAATAGAAACGAGAGAAGGAAGGTTATGGAATGTCCCAGATGCAAACGTACCAACCGGCAGCTAACCATGTCAGAATTATCGGACGGACCCACTGGATAGGAGAGGTGCTGTGGCTGGCGCTCTCCGGCGGCGGGGTGGAATTCTCTTTCTACGGCCGGGCGGCCCGGATCACTCTGCAAGGCGATGATACCGCTGTAACTGGCAACAATCTGGCCCGGATCGGAATCAGCGTTAACGGCCAGCGGGTGATAGACGATCAAGTGGATCAGCCGCGCAAAACGTATACAGTGTTCGAAAGCGACACCGAGCAAGAGGTTACCGTAAGAATTACGAAGCTGTCTGAAGCGGCCATGTCAACGGTTGGCATTGTAGAGATCGCGGTGCAGGCTGAGGAAGGGATTAAGCCGACCCCATCTCCGCAGCATACGATCGAATTCATCGGCGATTCCATTACCTGCGGATATGGTGTGGATGATGAAGAGGCGCTACATACTTTTTCTACGGCTACAGAAGATGTAACGAAGGCCTACGCCTACCTGAGCGCAGAGCAGCTTGGTGCGGATTACAGTATGGTGTGTTACAGCGGATACGGCATTATTACCGGCTACACGGAGAACGACCAGAAGCTGACCACGCATCTTCTGCCCGATTACTACGAGAAGGTAGGCAAGTCGGAAGGGAGGTTCGGCGGCAGTCTGCTGCCCCAGGAGATCCCTTGGGAGTTCAGCAGATTCACGCCGGAGCTGATCGTCATTAATCTGGGGACCAACGACGATTCGTACACCAAGGAGGACCCCGCCAAGCAGGCGGATTATGCAGAGAACTATGCCGCTTTTCTCCAAAAGGTCAGACGGAATAATCCCGATTCCATCATTCTATGTACGCTCGGGATCATGGGGGACAGGCTGTATCCTGTCCTAGAGCAAGCGGTTGGCCGCTATACCGGGGAAACCGGCGACAGCAGGATCTCAGTGATGAAGTTCGAGGTACAGCGCGAAGAGGACGGCTACGCCGTTGACTTCCACCCCTCCCAGGTGACCCACCGTAAAGCCGCAGACAAACTGACGGCTGAAATTCGGAGGCTGATGAAGTGGTGAACTGGGCTGGTGAAGAATGGTGCGGGTAGTCCAGTGGTGATTGCACTATGTGCAATAGAAATTCATTAAACACCTCAATAAATGGTCCTGATTGTATTTAGTACAGTAGAATGTTGGAGAGAAGTCCAATATGGGCAAAATCTCTGAATTCTGCTGTACATAATACAGTAGAATAGCTAAAAAGTTAGTTTTAAAGCTCGATCTAATGTACAAAATGCAATAGGTACATTACCCGTCACCGGTGAATCCCCTTCTCACGCACAAACTTCTCCAGCACCCTGAATTCCTCCGTCACCTTGGTGAACGGCAGGGCGGCGAGGACCTGCTCCCGGTACGGGTTGCGGGCTCCGGCCGACAGGCGGGAATCCAGAATGCTGAGCACGCCGAGGTCCGTCTCACTGCGGATCAGACGCCCGGTGCCTTGCCGCAGGCGGAGCAGCATGTCCGGTACGTAGACCTCCATGAGCGGATTCGCCGCCTGCGCAGCCTTGTATTCGTAGACAGGATCGGCCGGAACCGGGAACGGCAGCCGGAAGACGATCAGATGCGACAGATCCGCCCCCTCAATATTCACGCCTTCCCAGAATACACCGGTACTCAGCAGCACACCCTTACTCGCCCGGAACTCAGCGATCACCCCGTCCTGGGACGAGCCTTCCCGCTGCATATGCAGCGCCCACTTCTGCTTTTCTGCACTCAGCTTTTTGTGAATGTACTTCATATCCTCTTTGGCCGAAAAAAGCACCAGTGTCCGCCCGTCCGTTACATTGCATAGCCGCAGCAGCTCCTTATACGCCGCTTCCAGATAAGCTTCGCGGTTGTTGTGGTTATAGTAAGGAACGTCCTTGGCAATATACATCATCGTATGGTGGTCATAATCGAACGGTGAAGCCTGACGCTCCATATACTCCCCCCTGTAGCCCAGCGAACGGGACAGATAAGCGTACTGCTCCGCAAGCGTATCGCCGGACTGGCTGAGGGTTGCGGAGGTCAGGATGACAGAGGTTTTGCCGCTAAACAGGCTGTATTTCAGGAATCGGCTGATCCCCTTGGGGCAGATGCTGACGGCAGCTTCTCCCCGGGGCTGGCTGGCCCAGAGGAGATAGTTGTCCTCCTTCCCGGCAAGCACCTGGAAGAGGTCAATCATTCCGTTAACGGCTTCGAAGGTATTGTCGATCTCCCGCTCATGCCGGGAAGTCAGGACCGAGAGACTGAGGCGGAACTCCTGCAGAATCTGCACAGCTTGCTCTAGCGGGACTCCTGTAATCGCCGATACTTTAATTCGGTCAGTGTCCTGCTTGGCCGTATGCAGCAGGTCTGCTTCTATCTGTCTGAACAGCTCTTTGGCGCAGCGCCGGACGAACTGGAAGGACTTCATCAGGCTGCGGTCTGCGGATTGCTTGTACAGCAGCTGCATGGCATCCTCCAGCACCCGTGAGGTCCCCCGGAAGGTGAATTCCAGGGTCTGGGCATCCCGGACCTTGGCCTCCAGATTATGCGCTTCATCTATAATGATCAGCGCAGGCCGCTCGGTGATCAGGCCCTTGGTTCCTTCTTTTTTCTTGATGAGGTCACGGATCAGCAGGTCCTGGTTCACGATGATGATATCCATCTCGCCCGGGCCGGCGTTGATCTTGGCCCGCATGTCATAGAAGGCGCAGGTATGCTTGTAGTGGCAGTGCTCGAACTTGCAATCCGTCACACACACGTTAGACCACAAGGCATCACTGACCCCGCCCTTCAGATCTGCCCGTTCATTGATTTCTGCATTCAGGATACCTTCTGCGAGTACAGTGAGCGGGGAACCGGGCTCCCCGGAGGGGAACAGGTCCGCTGCCCGGTACCGGCAGGCATATTGCCCCATGCCCTTGCCGACTACTGAGCGGACCATCGAGAAGCCGAGCCGGCTGCCGATGAACCGCAGATCCTTATGGATCTGTTCGGAGAGCTGGATGGACGAGGTGGCGATAATGACCGGCTGCCGGGAGAGCTGGTTAATGAGCAGGCCGGGAATCAGGTAGGCGAAGGATTTGCCGATGCCGACTCCGGCTTCAATCATTGCATTCCGGCCATGGATATAAGCGTCGGCAATATCCAGCGACATATCCTGCTGGCCGAGCCGTTCGGTGAGGCCGAGCCGTTTGAACCGGTCATACATGCGGAAGATGGCATTGACCAGAGCAGGCTCGGCGTCTTTGGCCGGCTCCTTCTTCTGTAATTTGTAGAGATCATTTAACCAGCTGATGACGACCGCCCCTTTTCTGTATCAATGTTAGTCTTGTCCTGCATGGAATACGGCAGAGGTTGTTATTATCTTAGATGGCGGGCGAACAGTCAAGGGTTAAGGCTGAAACTGTATTCTAGATTCTGGAATTTCGTCCCTTGCAGGCGGGAGCGGGTCTACATTCGATCGGAAGGTCTACATCTATTATAATGAGGGAATAATCTGCGTACTGATCATGAAGGGAGAGAGAGGATATGAGCGAACGTCTGCCTTGCCAGACCCCGGGCTGCACGGGAACGATTCTTCCTGCAACCGCACTGAAGACCGGGGGCATCTGTATGCCCTGCTACCAGCAGAAGAAAGCGATGGCTAAACAGGCTTATATTGAACAGAACCGCAAAGAGGTGAACAGGTATGCCGGTATCCATGATCCGGTTGAAATTCTCACCATTATGCATAGCCCGCGGAAGCCTGATCCGCTAATTAAGGAAGTCCCGTACCCCCGGACCGCACAGGAGCTGTATCATGATCTGACGGAGGAACAGAGAGATCGGATGGAGAGCTACGCTGTTCATTTATTGGAAGAAGAGGATATAGACCAGGCGGAGATGATTCTGGTGTCACTCCTCTGCTTCACGGATACACGGCTTGGGCCGGCTCTGGAAATGCTCCTCCGCACAGGGAATTATGCGCCTGCTATCCTCTTCAAGGGTGCTGACGCGCAGGTCCGGGACCGGCTCATTGCCCAGGTGGATTCCGATCCGGCTAACCGTAATCTGCTGCTGCTGGCGCTGGCCTGGATTGGCGATGAAGAGGTGGTCAGGCTATTTGCGCAGTGGCGGCACTCCCCGCCGGAGTGGGCAGCGGCGTTATATCAGGCACCCGAGACGTATGCCCTTGAAGCAGGCTGGGAGCTGGATGCCGGAGGCGGCAAAAGGCAGCTGTACCCTTCTGAATGTTACCCCTTCCTGGTAAGCAGGGAAGACACTCCGGAAGCGCCCGGTGCTCCGGCGGCGGTTCAAATGCTCCAGACAGGAACGCACGCCTGTCCTTGGTGCGGAGGTGCGCTAACCGTCTTATTCGATTACGATTTGCAGCATCCGCAGGTTAGATTCATGGAGCTTCCCGGCAAGCGGCTAAGAATTGCAGCCTGTATGCACTGCAACTGTTACGGCACTGTATATATGAAGGCTGATCTGGAGGGCGGTTATTCATGGAGTGAATATAATGTTGTTCCTGGATATCTGCCTGACAATACTGGAGGAGCACTGGCGTGTAGTACATGGCATGTAATGCAGCTGTCGGAACAGCCGGCAGGTACTTATGAGAGTGCACACTGGGTGCTGGAGGCGCCGGCCTCGCAGATCGGAGGACATCCGGCCTGGATTCAGGATGCGGACTATCCGGCGTGTCCCTGCTGCGCACAGACGATGACTTTTGCAGCGCAGGCGGATATGGGCCAGGTGGCGGAGGACGAGGGTATTTATTATGCTTTTCTGTGCCGGGACTGCCTGATTACAGCAGTAAATTACCAGCAGACCTGAGTTTCGTGATTTGGAATTTTGGGTATATAAGCTATATTTTCGAAATATAAACGTAAGCGAGCCACAAGCTGGAAAGTGAGGTTCTCATGGATTTTCCAGTCAATATCCTGCTTGTAGACGATCATCCCGAGAACCTGCTTGCCCTTGAGGCCGTTCTCCGCGGAGAGCCTTACCGGTTGTTTCGGGCCTATTCCGGGATTGAAGCTTTACGCTGTCTGCTGGAGGAGGAATTCGCCGTCATTGTGATGGATGTGCAAATGCCGGATATGGACGGGCTGGAGACGGCGCGCCTTATCCGTACCCGGGAGAAGAATCATGTGGTGCCGATTATTTTCATGTCCGCTAACAGTACGACGATGGAGGATATCTTCGCAGGTTACTCTGTGGGTGCGATGGATTACATGACGAAGCCCTTCGTCCCGCAGCTGTTCAAGTCCAAGATTGAGGGCTATGTCAGCATGTATGAAGCGAATAAGACGCTGCAGCTCCAGAGCGAAATGCTGAAGCAGCAGGCGCGGCAGCTGGAGAAGACGAATCAGGAGCTTCGGGAAGCGAAGGAAGCGGCAGAAGTTGCCTCCAAGGTGAAATCTGAATTCCTGGCGATGATGAGCCATGAGATCCGCACGCCGCTGAACGGGATCATCGGGATGTCTGATCTGCTGCTCGCCTCTGATCTGCCGGAGGAATATTGTGAGATGGCGGGGATTATCCATACAAGCAGTAATGCCCTTCTGTCGGTGATCAATCCCATTCTCGATTATTCCAAGCTGGAAGCCGGGAAGCTGGTGGTGGAAGATGCGCCGTTCTCTCTGCAGGACTGCCTGAGTGAGACTATTGCTCTGTTCACTGCTAAGATCCGTGAGCGGAAGCTTGATATGGTAGTGGAGATTGATCCTGCTGTGCCGCCTGATCTGGTGGGAGATGTGAACCGCCTCCGCCAGGTGCTGAATAATCTCGTAGGCAATGCCGTGAAGTTCACCCATGCAGGCAGTGTATACATAATGGTTAACAAGCAGGAGGGACCGGCGGAGAAGCTTACGCTTGAATTCACAATCAGAGACACGGGAATCGGGATTCCCCCGGATAAAATCGGCGAGCTATTCCAGCCCTTCTCCCAGCTCGATGCCTCTACCACACGCAGGTTCGAAGGCACGGGGCTTGGCTTATCGATCAGCAAAGCACTGGTTGAGCTGATGGGCGGAAGCATCCGGGTCGAGCCATCGGAGGAGCCCGGGGCTACGTTTGTTTTTACAATTGTCGTTCGTGAGCATCTTGGATTGGAGCAAAAATACGTGCTGAATAAGGGGCAGGGTTGATATTATGAGCGATGACAACCAAATCAAAGAAAACCAGGGCGATGGAATAGACGCAGGTGAACTGCTGAGCGCCTTAATGGCGATGAAGAAGGGCAATTTCTCCCACCGGATGCCTTATGACCGGACGGGGCTCGCTGGTAAGGTAGCCGATACGTTCAACGAGATTATGGAGATTCAGGAGAGCCTGGTGAACGAGGTTCAGACGGTGGCCAGAGTGGTCGGCAAGGAAGGGAACCTGTCCAGACGGTTCGTGCAGAAGAATCTGGGCGGGTCCTGGGAGACGGTGACCGATTCTTTGAACGGACTGGTGATTGACCTGATTCAGCCGACCAGCGAGATGGTCCGGGTCATTAACGCCGTAGCTAAGGGCGATCTGTCCCAGCAGGTGGAGCTGGCGATTGAAGGACGGCCGCTTACCGGCGAGTTCCAGCGGACGGCAAGCAATATCAATAGGATGGTGAATCAGCTCAGCACGTTCGCCTCCGAAGTTACACGCGTAGCGCGTGAGGTGGGTACCGAAGGTATTTTGGGCGGACAGGCTGATGTAAAGGGGGTCTCCGGCACCTGGAAGGACCTGACGGACAGTGTGAATTATATGGCGACGAATCTTACGGATCAGGTGCGCAATATCGCGGCGGTGACCACAGCCGTAGCAAACGGCGATCTGTCGAAGCAGATTACGGTCAATGCACGTGGCGAAATCATGGAGCTGAAGAATACGATCAACACGATGGTGGACCAGCTCTCCATGTTCGCCTCCGAGGTGACCCGGGTGGCGCGCGAGGTTGGGACCGAAGGCAAGCTCGGCGGACAGGCCGATGTGAAGGATGTCTCCGGCACCTGGCGGGATTTGACCGAGAGCGTCAACTATATGGCGTCCAACCTGACGAACCAGGTGCGGAACATCGCGGTGGTGACCACGGCGGTGGCCAACGGCGATCTGTCGAAGAAGATTACCGCAGATGTGCAGGGTGAAATTCTGGAGCTGAAGAACACGATCAATATCATGGTGGATCAGTTATCGACCTTTGCTTCCGAGGTGACCCGGATGGCGCGCGAGGTCGGTACGGAAGGTATTCTTGGCGGGCAGGCTGATGTGAAGGGCGTGTCCGGCACCTGGCGGGATTTGACCGAAAGCGTCAACTATATGGCGTCCAACTTAACGAATCAGGTGCGCAATATCGCGGAAGTGACCACGGCGGTAGCCAAGGGCGACCTGTCGAAGACGATTACCGTCGATGCGAAGGGCGAGATTCTGGAGCTGAAAAGCACCATTAACATCATGGTGGACCAGCTCAGCAACTTCGCCTCCGAGGTCACGCGTGTGGCGCGCGAGGTATCTACAGAAGGAATTCTCGGCGGACAGGCCGATGTGAAGGGAGTCTCCGGAACCTGGAAGGATCTGACCGACAGCGTGAACTTCATGGCTGGTACGCTGACGGATCAGGTGCGCAATATCGCTGAAGTGACGACTGCCGTGGCGAAGGGGGATCTGTCCAAGCAGATTACGGTGAATGCGACCGGCGAGATTCTGGAGCTGAAGAACACCATTAACACCATGGTGGAGCAGCTGTCGATCTTCGCCTCCGAGGTGACGCGCGTGGCGCGTGAGGTCGGCACTGAAGGCATGCTGGGCGGACAGGCGCAGGTGAAGGGCGTAGCCGGGACCTGGCGGGATTTGACCGAGAGCGTGAACTATATGGCGTCCAACCTGACGAATCAGGTGCGCAACATCGCGGTCGTAACGACAGCGGTGGCGAACGGGGACCTGTCCAAAAAAATCACTGCGGATGTGCAAGGCGAAATTCTGGAGCTGAAGAACACGATCAATACGATGGTGGACCAGCTCTCCATGTTCTCCTCCGAGGTGACGCGTGTAGCGCGCGAGGTCGGTACAGACGGCAAGCTCGGCGGCCAGGCGCAGGTAAAGGGAGTCGGCGGCACCTGGAAGGACTTGACCGAAGGCGTAAATAACATGGCCCGCAATCTGACGGACCAGGTGCGTAATATTGCAGATGTGACCACGGCGGTAGCCAAGGGCGACCTGTCCAAGAAGATTACCGTAGACGTCAAGGGCGAGATTCTGGAGCTGAAAAATACGATCAACACGATGGTGGACCAGCTCTCCATCTTCGCCTCCGAGGTGACGCGTGTAGCGCGCGAGGTGGGTACGGACGGCAAGCTGGGCGCGCAGGCCGAGGTGAAGGATGTGTCCGGCACCTGGAAGGATCTGACCGATACCGTCAACTTCATGGCGAGCAACCTGACGATTCAGATGCGCAATATTGCCGGTGTAACCACGGCGGTAGCGAACGGGGATCTGTCCAAGAAGATTACGGTGGATGTCAAAGGCGAGTTGCTTGAGCTGAAGAACACGATCAATACGATGGTGGATCAGCTGAATTCGTTCGCCTCCGAGGTGACGCGTGTAGCGAGCGAGGTCGGCACGGACGGGAAGCTGGGCGGACAGGCCCAGGTGCGCGGTGTCGGGGGCATCTGGAAGGATCTGACCGACAACGTGAATATTATGGCGACCAATCTGACCGATCAGGTGCGGGGAATCGCCAAGGTCGTGACGGCAGTGGCGAACGGTAACCTGAAGCAGAAGCTGACGGTGGAGGCCAAGGGCGAGATTGCCGAGCTGACGGATACGATTAATAACATGATCGAGACGCTGGCCACCTTCGCCGATCAGGTCACTACCGTGGCCCGCGAGGTTGGAGCCGAAGGGAAGCTGGGCGGTCAGGCCAGTGTGCCGGGGGCCGCGGGTACCTGGCGTGATCTGACGGACAACGTCAATTACATGGCGAGTACGCTGACCACACAGGTGCGCGCCATCACCAATGTGGCTACCGCAGTGACTAACGGCGATCTGTCACGGGCGATTGATGTGTCCGCCTCCGGGGAGGTTGCCACGCTCAAGGATAACATTAACGAGATGATCCGTAATCTGAAGGAGACGACCCGCATCAACACCGAGCAGGACTGGCTGAAGACCAATCTGGCCAAGTTCTCGCGGATGCTCCAGGGGCAGCGCGATCTGTATGCAGTCAGCCGGATGATCCTGTCCGAGCTGGCTCCGCTGGTATCGATGCAGCATGGCGTCTTCTACATTAATGAACCCTCGGGCGGGGAAGCGGTGCTGAAGCTGTTCGCCAGCTATGCCTATCAGAACCGCAAGCATCTGGCGAATGAATTCCGGGCGGGGCAGGGGCTGGTAGGCCAGTGCCTGATTGAGAAGCAACGGATTCTGCTGACCAATGTTCCGGGCGACTATGTGATGATCTCTTCCGCGCTGGGCGAAGCAACGCCGCTTAATATCATTCTGCTGCCGATCATCTTCGAGGATCAGGTGCTGGCGATTCTGGAGCTGGCGACCTTCCGGCCTTATAGCGATATCGACATCGCCTTCCTGGATCAGCTTACGGAATCCATCGGCAGTGTAATCAACACGATGCAGGCGAACCAGCGTACGGAGGAGCTGCTGATCCAGTCCCAGTCGCTCACCGAGGAGCTGCAGAAGCAGCAGCTGGAGCTGCGGAGCACGAATGACGAGCTGGAGGATAAGGCGAAGCTGCTCGTACTCCAGAAGGCGGAGGTGGAGAGCAAGAACCATGAGGTGGAGGTGGCCAAGCGTTACCTGGAGGAGAAGGCGGAGCAGCTTGCCCTTACCTCCAAGTACAAATCCGAATTCCTGGCTAACATGTCCCATGAGCTGCGCACGCCGCTCAATTCCTTGCTGCTTCTGGCAGAACAGCTGGCCGAGAATCCGGATGAGAATCTGCATGAGCTGCAGGTGAAGTTCGCCAAGACGATTCAGGATTCCGGGCTTGAACTGCTGAACCTGATTAATGATATCCTCGATCTGTCCAAAATCGAATCCGGCACGATCACGCCGGATTTCAGCGAAGTCTCGCTGGCGGAGCTGACGGACGGGCTGGACCGTTCTTTCCGCCATATGGTGGATGCTAAGAAGCTCGACTACCGGATCAAGATTGATCCCGGTGTACCGGCCAGCATCGCTACGGATTCCAAGCGTCTGCTGCAAATCCTGAAGAACCTGCTGTCGAACGCCTTCAAATTCACCGAGCAGGGGCAGATTATGCTGCAGATCCGCAAAGCGGCTGACGGGTGGCACCCGGATAAGGAGTCGCTTGAGCGGGCCACCACCGTAATCTGCTTCTCGGTAAGTGATACGGGAATCGGCATTCCGGCGGAGAAGCAGCAGATTATCTTCGAAGCGTTCCAGCAGGCGGACGGCAGTACGAACCGGGAATACGGCGGAACGGGTCTCGGGCTTGCCATCTCCCGCGAGATCGCCGAGATGCTCGGCGGAGAGATTAGCCTGTACAGCGAAGTGGGCAAGGGAAGCGTATTTAACCTGTACCTGCCGACAGATGCGGAATTCACTGAACCGGAGCCTCCGAAGGCTCATGTTCCCGAGGTCATTGACATTACCCCGGCCAAACGCAGAAGCAGCCTTGTCAAGCCGGAAGAGGAGCCCTTCGCGGATGACCGCGATGGGATTGAACCGGGAGACCGGGTGTTCCTGATCGTTGAGGATGACCAGAAGTTCAACGAGATCATTCTGGGGATGCTCCACAAAAAAGGAATCAAAGCGGTTATCGCCACCAGCGGCTGGGATGTCCTGGAGCTGGTTCAGAAATACCAACCGTCGGCCATCACGCTGGATCTGCATCTTGGCGGAGATACGGACGGCTGGCTGGTGCTTCAGCAGCTCAAAAACGATATCGGGGTGCGGCATATTCCGGTCTGCGTAATGACTGTGGATGAAGACGAGGTGCTGCTGCTGCAGAAGGGGGCTTACGATTACTTCCGCAAGCCCGTGACCAATGAGGAGCTGGAGAATGCGCTGGACCGGCTGAACCGGTTCGCGGATCATGCCACGGCTAATCTGCTGGTTGCCGTCCAGGATGAACAGGAGCGCAAGCATGTTGCCGGGCTGCTGGACAACCCGGATCTTACGCTTACTCTTGTAGAGACCGGGCGCAAAGCCTTGAACCAGTTGAACAGCAAGACGTTCGATGCGATCGTGCTGGACAGCAGCCTGGCGGACATGAAGCTGATCCGTTTCCTCCGGGAGATGTACAAGAACGCCAGAAATAAGAGAATCCCCGTCCTGGTGCAGATGAACCGGAAGCTGACATCGGAGGAAGAAGCCGAGTGGGATGAGCTGGCGAAGATGGCGGTGCTCAAAGAGGTGAAGTCGGATGCCCAGCTGATTGATGAATCCACCCTCGCCCTGCACCGCAAGGCAGAGAATCTGCCGCCGCTCTCCAGAGATAAGCTGGTGAAGCTCTATCAGTCGGATGAGATGATCGAGTATAAAAAGGTGCTTGTGGTGGATGATGATATCCGCAACATCTTTGCGCTCACCTCCATTCTGGAGCGCCATCAGATGAAGGTGATCCCTGCAGAGAATGGCCAGGATGCGATCACGCTGCTGGAGCAGACGCCGGACATCGAAATTGTCCTCATGGATATCATGATGCCGGGAATGGACGGCTACGAGACGACCCGGGCGATCCGGGAGAAGCCGGAATGGAGGGACCTCCCGATACTTGCGCTTACAGCCAAGGCGATGAAGGGGGACCGGGAGCTGTGCCTGGAAGCAGGCTGCTCGGATTATATTACCAAGCCGGTGAACAGCGGACAGCTGTTATCGATGATGCGTACCTGGCTGGACGAATAGAGCAGGACGAATAGGACGGACTATGCAGACAGGAGCAGGAGCCAACCCCTTAGCCGCGATCAGGCGGTAAGGGCTGGCTCCTGTTTTTTTTGCAAATAGGCTGTGAGTGTAGCTTATTAATCCCCAGAGGGTTCGAGCCGCCGGCAGGAAGCTCTCTCGATAAAGAGGGTGTCGACTTTGACCTTGGTGCTGACTGCGGGCTGCCGGTGAAGAGAAGCGGTGAACAGATCGACTGCCCACGCGGCCATCCGTTCTTTCTCCACATGAACCGTGGTCAGCTCCGGGGCTACAATCTGTGATTCATTGATGTTATCGAAGCCGATGACGGATACATCCTCCGGGACGGAAAAGCCCAGCTCGCCAAGCGCTTTGATCGCGCTGATGGCGATGTAGTCACATTCACAGAAGAAGGCGGTGGGAAAAGGCTGTCCGCTGTCCTTCAATCGCTGCAGCTTGTCCCGTAACGGCGCCTGGGAGGAAAATAAGGTCGGCGGCACCTCCAGCATACTGCTCCGGGGGATCTCCACCTTCGCCTCCGCTATGGCGTCCATGAACCCGCGCTGCCGTTCCCCGAAGTTATGAATCCGCTCCTCGGATGCAATATAGCCGATCCTCCGGTGTCCGTGGCCGGTCAGATAGGTGCCCGCCTGATAAGCCCCCATATAATTATTGATCTCGACAAAATGGACAGGCAGCGCATCGAAGCAGGTATCCAGCACGATGAGGCCGGGCAGCTTGTCTGCGATATCGGCTATTCTGGCCGCATCCAGGCTGGTCCCGAGCAGAATCACGCCGCTGGTGGGCTCCTCCATCACCGCTTGAATGCCCTGCTCATAGTGCTTCTCTTCAATCGCGGAGAACATCAGACTGTAGCCCCCCATCCGGCAGCGTTCCTCAATATGATGAATCAGCTCCCGGAAGAAGGGCTGCTGATAATACTCCTCATGAACGAGTCCGGCATTGGTGAACACCAGGAACCGCAGGGTGGTGGGGTTCGCCTCAGCGGCGGCCGCTCTTCCCCTGCCGGTATATCCATAGGTCTCCGCCAGGCGCAGGATTCGCCCGCGTGTCTCCGGCCCGACCCCCGGCTTCCCGTTCAGCGCCAGCGAGACGGCCCCTTTGGAGACCCCGGCCAGCCGGGCAAGCTCCTCCATATTCAATGACAAGACCTCCATTTCGCATCGTAGCTTAAGTATGTTTAGTGTAAGGGAAGGTGCCGATTTTAGCAATGAAGCGGTTATGAACCGGTTTGTTTAGTTATGTTTAGTTGTAAAAAATAATATTGACGATAATTATAAGGTGATGTAGGATTGCTTTAGAATAGATATAAAGTTGTTTCATCTGATTTGTTTAGTTAATGTTTAGTTCAATGTTGCTAATTGTATATCTGAGGATTCATACAGAAGGGAGCAGGACTTATGGCTAATCCGAAGGAAGCAGGGCAGGCTGAAGCATTTCAGGGGAGGATCTCCATATCGGTGCCGGACCAGACTTCGCAGTGGGGGGTATGTGAAATTGTACTGCAAGGAGGCCCTGCAGGGGGCAATCCGTTTACAGAGGTAGCGCTGCAGGCGGAATTCTCGATGGGAGACCGTTCGGTTCTGGTTCTGGGCTTCTATGATGGAGACGGGGTGTACCGCATCCGCTTCATGCCGGAGCACCAGGGGAAGTGGACGTTCCGGACCAGCAGCAATGCGCCTGCTCTGCATGGACTTGAGGGGGAACTGGAATGCATAGCGGCGGCAGGGGAGAATCATGGCCCGGTCCGGGTGCGGAACACCTTTCATTTTGCCTATGCGGACGGAACGCCCTATCTTCCTGTCGGCACCACCTGCTACGCCTGGACCCACCAGGGGGACGAAATGGAGCGTCAGACACTGGATACGCTGAAAGCGTCTTCTTTTAACAAAATAAGAATGTGCGTGTTCCCGAAATCCTACTCCTATAACGAGAATGAACCGGAGTACTATCCTTATGAAGGCTCGGTCCAGGCAGGCTGGGATTACAGCCGGTTCAACCCGGCATTCTTCCGGCATCTGGAGGAGCGGATTGCAGACCTTGGGGAGCTGGGCGTCGAGGCCGACCTGATTCTGTTCCACCCGTATGACCGCTGGGGCTTCGCAGATATGGGCAAGGAGGCGGATGACCGCTATCTCCGGTACCTTGTAGCCAGACTCTCGGCTTACCGCCATATCTGGTGGTCGCTGGCCAATGAATATGATTTCATGAGCAACAAGCTGCTGGCCGACTGGGAGAGGTACGCGCATATTGTAACGTCTTATGACCCTTACGGGCACCTGATCTCTAATCACAACGGTATAGCCTTCTATGATTTCAACCAGCCCTGGGTTACGCATTGCAGTATTCAGCGTGTGGATGCATACAAGACCTCCGAGAATACGGACGAATGGAGACGGCGCTGGAATAAGCCTGTCGTAATCGATGAATGTGTCTACGAGGGTAATGTCGAGCATGGCTGGGGAAATATTACCGGGGAAGAGATGGTCCGGCGCTTCTGGGAAGGTGCGGTCCGTGGAGGATATGTGGGACATGGGGAAACCTACCTGCACCCGGAGGATAAGCTCTGGTGGGCCAAGGGCGGCCAGCTGTATGGCACGAGTCCTGAGCGGATTGCTTTTCTGCGGCGTGTGCTGGAGGAAGGGCCTTCAGAGGGGCTGAACCCGTTGCCTTCAGATTGGGATCTGCCCAGAGCCGGCGTGGAGAATGAATATTATCTCTACTATTTCGGATTCAACCGGCCGGGCTTCCGCCAATTCACGATGAACCCGGAGTTCCGCTACAAGGTGGAGCTGCTGGATACCTGGAACATGACGGTGGAAGAGCTTACGGGCAGCTATCAGGGAACCTTCAGGGTCGATCTTCCGGGACGGACCTATATGGCGGTGAGAATGACTCGCCTGCACGATGAGTATGACTTGGAGGCTAAATAGGATGTGGAAGATTGGTATAGTGGGCGCCGGGTATTGGTCAGATAAGCATTTGCAGGCATGGCAGCGTATCCCCGGCGTTCAGATTCAAGGCCTGTGCGAACTGGATGCGGTTAAGCTGCACAGTAAGGGGGAGGCATACGGGATTCCCCGGGACATGCTGTACTCCACGCTGGAAGAGATGCTGTCTTCTGCGGAGCTGGATGTAGTGGATATTATTACTGCGCCGGATACCCATCCCGGGCTGGTCGGACTGGCCGCACAGGCCGGGAAGCATATCATGTGCCAAAAGCCTTTTGCCCGTTCTATGGAGGAAGCTTGTGAAATGGTGGAAACGGCGCGTGCTGCGGGCGTCCGGCTGATGGTTACCGAGAACTGGCGCTGGCTGCAGCCGATTCAAGCTATCCGCAAGCTGCTGGATGTGGGAGCGGCAGGACAGCTCCAGACGATCCGCTATATTCACACGGATTATTATTCACCACGGTTTGCCCCGGAGAATGAGCTGCCGCAGCCGTTCTTCCGGGAGATGCCGAGGCTGCTGTTCTATGAGATGGGGGTTCACTGGTATGATACGTGGCGCTTCCTGTTCGGGGAGCCGAAGCGGCTGTATGCGGAGACCCGGAAGGCCAGCCCGTATATTGCCGGGGAGGACGCCGGGCTGATTACCCTCGGCTATGAGGATTATATGGGCCTGATGGATATGAGCTGGGCCACCCGGCAGAATCTGCCGGGCAGGCTCACGCTGCCTGTGCTGCCGGACCATAAGGAACAGCTGATTATTGAAGGCGATCAGGCAACGATCAAGCTGTACAGCAGCGGTACCCTCAGCCTGATCGATAACAGCGGTACCGAGACGGTCGTGTCGGAGAAGAACGGGCTTGATTTTGAAGAGAGCCATTACCGCCTGCAGTCGCATTTCATTGAATGCCTGAACACTGGCGAGGAATTCCAGACGAGCGGCGAAGATAATCTGAAGACACTGGAGCTTGTATTCGGGACCTACCGAAGTGCGGAGGAGCATGAGGTTATTCATTTGGCATAGCGGGCGGTGTCCATTATGGGCGATTGTAACCGATACCCTTGGATATACGAAGAACCGGGGAGCTTTTGTCCGGTTCTTCGCCATGCTTACCGGCAAGATTGGCTGATCGCCGGGGAATAGCGTACACTGGGTGGATAGAGTCATTACTGAACTTAAGCTGCGGGGTGAGAAGGATGGACAAGCTGCTGGAGCAGATCACGGGCGAGTTGCTGGGGCTGGTTAAAATAGAGAGCGTGAATCCGCTGGAGCCGGTGAAGGTCAGTCGTGTACCGAAGCTCTGGAGGGTACTCGGAACCGGAAATTATGCGGCTGTCTTCTGCCGTCAGGGGGCTGAGGCTTACGCAGTGAAGATCTACGCGCCGGGCAGGCCGGGCATTGAGGAAGAAGCAGAGGTGTACCGCCGCCTTGGGCAGCATCCGGCTTTCTCGGAATGCTATTATGCCGGAGCGGATTACCTGGTCCTCAAAAGGCTGGGCGGAGTCACCTTCTACGATGCCATGAAACGGGGCATTCTCATTACCGGACAGGCCATTGAAGACATTGACAACGCGCTTCAGTATGCGAGATCCCGGGGACTGCGCCCGCATGATATCCACGCCAAGAATGTGATGCTCCGGGACGGCCGGGGACTGATTGTAGATGTCTCGGATTTCCTGAAGGATGATGATTGCAGCATGTGGGAGGATTACAAGCGGTTGTATTACCGGTTATACAGGCCGGTGGCCTCCCGCCGGGTATTTCCCGTTCCCCGTCTGATTTTGGAGACAGTCCGCAGAGGGTACCGGTTCTGGCGGCGGCGGAAGCAGGGGCGGACCAGGTTCACTCTTTTCCGGAAATGACAGAGGCTGGTAGATCAAAGCCTGCAGCCTGCGGTACGGATAAGAAAAGCGGCTCCGGTCCGGCTTCACCCCTTCGGAATTCGGCGATAGCTGGAGGGGGAGAACCCCGAAATCTTTTTGAACAGCCTGGAGAAATAATAAGGGTCGTTGATCCCTACGGCAGAGCCGACCTCCTTAATGCTGAGTTCGGTAAGATCGAGCAGATGGCCAGCGCGCTGGATTTTGAGCCGCAGGAAATATTCGATCGGGGAGACCCCGGTCCCGGCGTTGAAGATATAGATCAGATGCTGCTTCGACACGCCGGCATGCTTAGCGAGCTCGGGCAGGGTGAGGGTGCTGCCCAGCCGTCCGTTCATATACTGGATCGCCTGTTCCAGATACGTCTCCCGCTTCTTCTCCTGAGCTGATTTCCCGGTACTGAGGCCTATCCCGGAGAGCAGTTGCCTAACCGTCTGAGCGATGTGCACATGGGTAGCCAGGGCATAAGTTCGCTCAGCCAGCAGCTCATAAGCAGGGACGAACCAGTCGATGAGCCGGGCCTTGCCGCTCGGGGCTAAGGCGAAGGGGGCACCGGACAATCCGAACAGCTTCACCAGCCGGTCGGCATGGCTTCCTTTGAAATGGAACCAGTAAATGCTCCATGGCTTCTCCTGCATGGCCCCGTACCGGTGAGGGGTGTCTGGTGGAATAATGACCATATCCCCCGGTTGCATGATCGTCTGCTCCCCGTGGTTCAGCTCCACCCAGCCCTGCCCCGCTACACACAAGATCAAGATATGCGAGGGGCTGCCTTCCAGGCGTTCCCTGAAATGATGCCGGGCATTCGGGAAGTACCCGATGTCCGTAATGAACAAGGAGGCGGTCAGCTCCTCCTGCTCTAACTCCTTCATCCAGTACTCCGGCAGCACGTACAGCTTCTCCTCCTCGAATCCTTCCGGCTTGCGGATATTACTATCATTCATGCCGCTTCCCCCTCCCGATAGATCGTATATAAACCACACGTTAGAATCTGGCCCAACCAACTAACTAACTTTCCAATCCCTGCCCGCCGACACCAGCGTATTCATCAGAAGGCCTAGAACAGGATAGCCGCTTACAAAGTGAAATTGAGATTTTATGGAGCTGTAGAGGCTGAATAGAGGAAATGCTGAGATGCTGAGAATGTTGCAATGCTGAGATGATGAAAATGTTGCACATTTTGCAATTTTGATTCCCGGATAAGGGAGGGCAGAGTGGATTGTTGCACAAAATGCAGGAATTTCCCCGTTTGGCCGCCGGAAGGAGGACAGATGTTGCTTTTTGTGCAACATTTCCGGTTTATGGCTGAATTCAGGGGCGGAATGTTGCATTATGGGCAGAATTTAGGAAAAGAGCAATCCGATCGCAAAGAGCGGCTGATCCCCCACCCCAACCAGCGGCCGAGAAAGTGTATATTCACTGCAGTGACGCCCGGAATCTAAGCTTGCACAGAATAAGAATATAATCCATCACTTCCCGCATTTCGTCAATTGGAACCTTCCCGGCCAGAGGCTAGAGTAGAACTATCAAGTCAAGGGAGGCAGTGAAGGCATGCAGCATACAGGTAGCGGTAAGATGCCGGAGGCAGGCGGGGGGAACACAGACTTCGCTGGCAATGGGGACAACACGTATAATGCAGGCAACGCGGACAACGCGGACTACGCAGACAGAGCGGATAGAGCGGACCGGGTGCAGGTACGGGAGGCCAGTGTGATTATACCAACCTATGAAGCAGGCGCCGCTGATCCAAATCCTATGTTTCTGGAGAAAAGAGTCTATCAGGGAAGCTCCGGGCGTGTATACCCGCATCCCGTGATTGAGAGCATCTCGGATGTGAAGCAGGATAAGGCGTACAAGCTGATTATTCTGGAGAATGAATATCTGCGGATAGAGATCATGCCGGAGCTTGGAGGGCGGATCTACCGGGCGCTGGACAAGACGAATAACTATGATTTTGTCTATTATAACCGAGTGATCAAGCCCGCGCTGGTCGGTCTTGCGGGTCCCTGGATCTCCGGGGGCATTGAGTTCAACTGGCCGCAGCATCACCGCCCGAATACATTCGGACCCGTAGAATATAAGCTTGAGACTGCTGCGGATGGAAGCGCTATCCTTTGGGTGAGCGAGATTGACCGGATGTACGGGACGAAGGTTACGGCTGCATTCAGACTCTACCCCGGCGCCGCTTATCTGGAGGTCAATGCCCAGTGCTATAACAGGACACCGCAGGCGCAGACCTTCCTCTGGTGGGCCAATCCGGCGGTTGCGGTTAATGATCAGACGCAGTCTGTTTTTCCGCCTGATGTTACAGCCGTCTTCGACCATGGAAAAAGGGATGTATCGCGCTTCCCTATTGCGACCGGCACCTACTACAAACAGGATTATTCGGAAGGCGTAGACATCTCCCGCTATAAGAATATTCCGGTTCCGACCTCCTACATGGCCTACAAGTCCGATTATAATTTCGTCGGCGGATATGATCACGGTGCCCAGGCCGGGCTGCTGCATGTGGCTAATCATCATATCTCACCGGGGAAGAAGCAATGGACCTGGGGGAACGGGGAGTTCGGGCAGGCCTGGGACCGCCAGCTGACCGATGAAGACGGACCTTATATTGAACTTATGACGGGCGTATACACCGATAATCAGCCTGACTTCACCTGGCTGCAGCCGTATGAGGAGAAGAGCTTCACCCAGTATTTCATGCCGTATAAGGGCATCGGTCTGGTGAAAAATGCCTCGGTAGACGCTGCGGTCAATCTGGAGGTTGATGCGGCATTGGCTCAGGCGGTGGTGAAAGTATATGTTACTTCACGGTTTGAACAGGCTATTATCCGGTTGAGCGGAGCCGGTGGTGATTATCTGCAGGAGACCGCAGATTTGTCCCCGGTAGAGGCCATAGAGCTTACAGTCATACTGCATCGCGGAGAAGAGGAGCATGACCTCAAGCTGACAGTCCAAAGTGCAGAGGGCAGGCTGCTGGTCGCCTATCAGCCGAAGCGGCCGGAGATCGGGCGCATCCCCGAGGCGGCGAAGCCGCTGGCAGCGCCGGAAGAACTGCGTTCAGCAGAGGAGCTGTATCTGGCCGGTCTGCATCTGGAGCAGTACCGGCATGCCACCTTTGAGCCGGAGGCTTATTATCTGGAGGGGCTTAAGCGGGACAGCGGGGATATCCGGCTGAATGTGGCGTATGGAACGCTGCTGCTCCGCCGCGGGCAATATGCCCAGAGTGAGCCCTTGTTCCGCCGCGCCATTGAACGTCTGACCTCACGTAATCCTAACCCGTATGACAGCGAAGCTTACTATCAGCTGGGGGTTGCCCTGCGCGGCCAGAACCGCCTGGATGAGGCTTTTGCCGCCTATTACAAGGCGGTATGGTCGGCAGCCTGGCAGGATGCAGGGTATTACTCACTAGCTCAGATTGCCTGCCAGCAGGGCCGGTATGCCGAGGCATTGGAGCTGGCGGAGCGTTCGCTGATCCGCAATGCGCGTAACTATAAGGCGAGGAACCTGAGGTCTGCTCTCCTGCGCAGACTTGATCGGCCGCAGCAGGCGAGAGAATTCGCCAGTGAGACTGTGCAGCTTGATCCTGCTGATTTTGGCGCATATAACGAGCTGGTCCTGACTCTTGCAGCACTGGAGGACCCTGCTGCGGCAGAAGAGGCGCTGACGGAATTGGAGCGGCTTATGCGTGGTGGCGCACACAACTACCTTAATCTTATGGCGGATTATATGGACTGCGGACTCTATGCGGAAGCTCTTGCCGTAGGGCAGAGGGCAGTCAAACGCGGAGCATCCGAAACTGACACCGACACCGACACCGACACCGAATCCGTCTACCCAATGCTGTATTATGCCCTTGGCGAAATCTATGAGCGTATAGGACAAGTCGGGCAAGCACGGGAGGCCCGCCGCAAGGGGCAAGCGGCCCGCCCGCTGCACTGCTTCCCGAACACCCTGTCCGAGCTTGAATGGCTGTTAAGCGCCGTCCGGGCGAACCCCATGGATGATAAGGCCCACTACTATCTGGGCAATCTCTATTATGACAAGAAGCGGCCGGAGGAAGCGGCGGCGAGCTGGGAGCGTTCACGTGAACTGAGAGGGGATTTCGCCATCGTTCACCGCAATCTGGCGCTGGCTTATTACAACAAGCAGAACAATCCTGAGGCGGCGCTCGCTTCATTGGAGCAGGCCTTCGCCTGTGCGCCGCAGGATGCGCGGATACTGTATGAGCTGGATCAGCTGCGTAAGAAGCTTGCGTGGTCTGCCGGGGAACGACTGGGTCATCTAGAGGCACATCGCAATCTGGTAGAGCAGCGGGATGATCTGTATATCGAATATGTTACTTTGCTTAACCAGCTTGAGCACTATGACGAAGCAATTAGGGAAATAAGCTCGCGTACCTTCCATCCATGGGAGGGCGGGGAGGGAAAGGTGACCGGGCAATACCAATTCGCCCACAGCGGTCTTGGCAGACAGGCGCTGGAGAGCGGGCAGTATGAAGCGGCACTGGAGCATTTCCGGCTGGCGCTGGCCTATCCGCATAATTTGGGCGAGGGCAGGCTGGAGGGAGCGCAGGAGAATAATATCTATTATAACCTTGGCCGGGTATATGAAGGACTTCAGCAGGAACAAGAGGCTGCCTGCTGCTACAGAACGGCTTCACAAGGTCTGTCGGAGCCAGTAAGCACGGTGTTCTACAATGACCAGCCGCCGGAGATGATTTTCTACCAGGGACTGGCTTGGCTGAGGCTTCAGGAGCCGAAGGAAGCAAAACGGCGCTTCAACCGATTGATCGATTATGCCGAGCGGCATCTCTTTGACGATATCAAGCTGGACTATTTCGCCGTATCGCTGCCGGATTTCCTGGTGTTCGAGGATGACCTCAACCGGCGTAATGTCATCCATTGCCGCTACATGCGGGGACTCGGGCTTCTCGGGCTGGGCCGGTATGAAGCAGCGGCAGCGGAGCTTGATACAGCGCTGGCCCTGGACCCTAATCATCAGGGGGCCGGGGTTCACAGACGGATGGCCGGCAGTGCACTGAACCGGGGACAACTCTAAGCAGAAGGAGGACAACAGAGTATGCATACAACAGGACGGCATAATTTAAGTCTGGACGAAGACTGGTGTTTTCAGGCGGATACAGCAGGTATAGGGGAGCATGAGGAATGGCAGATTACAGGCTTGCCAGCCCCAAGGAAGGTTGCGGTTCCGCATACCTGGAATGTGGAGGAAGGTCTGGAGGAGCACCGGGGAGCCGGGTGGTATGAGTATAGCATCAGTATTCCTGAGGCGTGGAGCGGCAGCCGGTTCCGCCTGCATTTTGAAGCCGTCTACCGTGATGCGGTGATCTGGGTCAACGGCCAGAGGGCCGGTTCGCATGTCAACTCAGGGTATACTGCCTTTGAGCTGGAGGTAACCGCGCATATTCTGCATGGCAAGGAGAACCGGATTACGGTAAAAGCGGATAATTCCCCGTCCGCTCAGGCGCTCCCGCAAGGCCGCAGCTTCGACTGGGCTGATGATGGAGGGATCATCCGGCCTGTCCAGCTTATTGTAACCGGCCCGGCCGCAGTCCAGCATATCCGCGTCACCCCGGAAGTCCGGTTTGGACCAGCGGGCCTGCAGGCATCCGGCCGGTTGCTGGCAGAAGTGCAGCTATGCGGACCCTCTGCTTCAGCGACTGTAGAGACGTTGATACTCAAGGAGGGGACAAGGATTTGGGGGGATCTCCAGCCTTTGCCTCCGCAATCCGAGACCTGGCAGCTTGCCGGGATGGAGTGGCTCCCGGTGGACTTATGGCATTTCGATCATCCGCAGCTCTATCAGCTTAAGCTCACCATCCGTGAAGGCGGGCAGCTTCATGATAAGGTAACCGTGAACTTCGGGTTCCGTGAGATTGTGGTCCGAGGGCAGGAGCTATGGCTGAACCGCGAGCCTGTCCGCCTGATGGGCGCGGAATGGATGCCGGGTTCTAACCCCGCGGTTGG
Organism: Paenibacillus sp. FSL H7-0756; assembly: GCF_038006765.1. Taxonomy (NCBI): domain Bacteria; kingdom Bacillati; phylum Bacillota; class Bacilli; order Caryophanales; family Paenibacillaceae; genus Paenibacillus; species Paenibacillus sp. FSL H7-0756. Next base: position 1,008,782 of record NZ_JBBOVT010000003.1, read on the forward strand.
CATGGCCGAGAAGCGGGAGGATCTCAGCGCGATGCTGGAGCGGCTGAAAGAGGCGAACGCTGTGATCACGCGCTTCCACTGGCAGCAGGGGAATGAGCTGCTGGACTGGTGTGACCGCAACGGAATCCTTGTGCAGGAGGAAATCCCGCATTGGCAGCAGCCGGGGGAACCGGATCAGCAGACGTTCGCGGCAGCCTTGTCCCAGGCGAAGGAAATGATCTGCGGCCATTCCCATCATCCGTGTATCTTCGCCTGGGGGATGGGCAATGAGCTGAATGGACAGTCGGAGACCACCCTCCGGTACATGGAACAGCTGAAGCAGGAGATCCATACGCTGGATTCACAGCGCCTGATTAACTATGTGAGCAACACGGTGCACCTGCAGCCGCGTAGTGATGCTACGGGAGCCGGGGACCTGCTGATGTGGAATGACTATATCGGAACCTGGCACGGCGGGCTGGATGAGGATGAGGTCATCCGGCAAATGCTGGCCGATTATCCGGATAAGCCGGTGGTAGTGGCTGAATATGGCCTTTGCGAACCGGTGTACGAAGGCGGAGACCCTAGAAGAACAGAAATCCTTATGCACAAAACAGAGCTTTACCGTAAGTATCCCCAATTTGCTGCCCTGATCTTTTTTAGTCTGAATGATTACCGTACGCAAATGGGAGAAGACGGGCAGGGAAGATGGAAGCAGCGGGTTCATGGTTCGGTGGATGTGCATAACCGGGTGAAGCCCTCTTTTGCCGCCTTGCGTGAGATTTCTTCACCGCTCCTGCTGTCAGAGTCCCCTTGCTGGAACGGAAGAGAGCTTGTAGTAACCCTGAAGTGCCGGAAGGATATTCCCAGCTATGCCGTACAGGGCTATTATGTAACAGTGTCTGCGGATAGTGTAGAAGGGGTGATACAGGTGATTCCTGATATGCAGCCGGGAGAGCTCCGCACCCTGAACCTTACGCTGACTGCTGCTCCTGCGCCGGGACTAACGCTAACCGTCTGCCGTCCGAACGGCTTCAGCGTGCTGGAGCTGGAATTGAGCCAGTACTCGACCCGGTAATTCAACCTAATCCTAAGGAGTGAAAAAAATGGATACAGTGCTGAGCAGGCTGCCGCGCAAGCTTACCCTAACCATGTGGGATTTCTCCTGGTATACGATGACCTTACCGGGCGAGCCCTATCATGATCTGGCGGCAAGATGTAAGGAAGCGGCGGACAGAGGGTACAACACCATCCGGATCTGTGCTATGCCGTTCCTGTTGTTCACGGAGGAAGGCAAACGCCCCGGACCGCTGCACTTCGGCAGTCTGGGGGAAGTGGGCCAGCGTACCCGCTGGTACAACTGCCGTGGAGGTGCCGTGCTGGACGGGCATGCGCATCTGCTGGAGCTGTTCAGACAGGCCAAGGCGCACGGACTCTACATTATGCTGTCTTCCTGGGAGTATCAGCAGAGCCCCAGCTTCCTGGCCTATCCCGCGCTGCGGGATGAGCTGGCTGCAATTGCTCCCGCAGAGCGGTTCATGGCCCTGGCCCGGTCGATGAACCAGCTCATCCGGTTCATCAAGGCGGAAGGCTTCGCCGGTCAGATTGTCTATGCCGAGCTGCACAATGAAGTGGAGTTCGGGCAGCTTACGGCCGTGGGTGTCGAACAGGGCATCGGTGAAGCGGATACGCCGAGATTGGTGGAGGCCATGCAGCCTTATATTGAGGAAGCAGTGGGTTATCTCCGGGAACAGCATCCCGATGTTCTGATCACGGCCAGCTATACGCTGAACGAGGTTTATCCGAAGGCCTATGTTGCCCGCAATCTGCAGGTAGCCCACTATCATCTCTATCTCAAAGGCGTGCTGAATGAGCTTATGGACGCTGCAGGGTTGAATGATGATGAGGTGCCTTTTCCGAATGCCTTTGTCCGGTCTATGCTGAGGGAAGAGGCCCCGCCTTTTGGGGAATGGACCCTGCCCGCAGGGCAGGAGTGGCGGATGGAGGGCAATCCGGTCGGGATGAAGCTGATCTATCTGCATGACTGGGCCGACCCTGATCTATGGGATCTCTATCTGTATGACCGCTACGGAGCCCACAAGCTGGCGATGCTGCAAAAAGCGGACATGCGCCTGGAAGAAGCGCAGGAATGGGCTGCACATTCCGGCCTGCCGGTGGTAATCGGCGAAGGCTATGTCGGCTATACCCCGCTGCTTGCAGGCTTCGAGGAGGGGCCGGTCGGGAAGTTCATTGCCGAGTATGCGCTGCGTAAGGGGATGGCCCTGGGCTTCTGGGGCATGACGCTGTGCTCCAACTGTGCGCCGCATCATCCGTTCTGGCAGGATGTGGCTTGGCAACAGCGGTGGAACCGGTACATTCTTGAAGCGGAGTAGAGGAGTGGCAGAGTCAGTGTGCCGGACTGACAGACCGCCAGAATATCAGCATGTCATGCCGCATCTCTCTAGGACGACAGCCGTTGGAGGTAGAGTTGGCTCCGTGGTATATTGGGTGTAATAGTGGTGAGCAGGAGGGATGCAGCATGGGAGAGTCATCCGGCGGCAAGGGCGCTGATGCTCCGTACGCTATTGGTCTGAAGCGGATCTATGAGCCTTCGGACCCCGGGGACGGCTACCGGATTCTGGTGGACCGGCTGTGGGCGCGCGGAGTGACGAAGCAGCAGGCGGCCATTGACGAGTGGATGAAGGATATCGCTCCAAGCCCGGCGCTGCGCCGGTGGTTCGGCCACCTGCCGGAGCGGTTCACGGCATTCAAGGAACGGTATACCAGGGAGCTGGAGGAGAACCCGGCATGCGCAGGGCTTGCGGAATCGATCCGGGAGCGGGCGCTTGAACAGAAGGTCACGCTGGTCTATGCGGCGAAGAACCCTGTCCATAACCATGCGAAGGTACTCTATGAATGGCTGATCTCACGTTGAAAAAAACGGGCTTCCTCCGAACCGGTAACGGTTCGGCAGGCGGCCCGTGTGCTTTTTGCTGAACAATCTACGCGTTGCTGAGCTGCAGTGCCGGTCCGAAGAACTCATAATGAATCTGAGCCTCGGTCATTCCCAGCTTCCGCAGTTCGCCAATCATGGCTTCCATAAAAGGAACGGGCCCGCACACGTAAGCTTCACCGGTAACATCTACATAGCTCTTCAGAATTTCGCCTGTAATCACGCCATCCGGCCCGCCGGAGAAGAAGGTTCTGGTCTTGACGTTGCTCAGCGCCGCCGCATGCTTCTCAATATCCTTCCCGAAGGCAGCGAGCGATTCGTTTCGTGCAGAGTGGAGGAAGACAACCGGCCGGTCCGGTGTTACATTAGCCACAGTCTCAAGCATGCTCATCATGGGGGTGATGCCTACGCCGCCCGAGATGAACGCTACAGGGGTGGTTCGGGAAGTATCCAGCAGGAACTCACCGGCAGGTGCGCTCACCTCAACAGTATCGCCCTCATTTACCCCGTTATGAAGATAGACAGACACTACGCCATTCGGGTCATTCGTCTCCTCGCGTTTCACTGAAATGCGGAATTCATCCCGCTTCGGCGCTTGGGATAGGCTGTACTGGCGGATCATGGTGTACTGCTCTCCAGGGATCAGCACGCGGACAGAGATGTATTGGCCCGGTTTATAGTCTGGTACATTCGAGCCATCGGCCGGCTTCAAGTAGAAGGAGGTAATGCTGCCGCTCTCCTGAACCTTACGAACTATGGTAAAAGGTTTGAAGAAGTTCCAGCCGTTGTCCTGCTCCCGCGCTTCCTTGTACATGCTGTCTTCTACGCCGATGAATGCATCGGCAATGACGCCGTAGGCCGCTTCCCAGGCAGTGAGGATCTCATCGGTAGCTGCATCGCCCAGCACTTCCTTGATCGCTTTCAGCAGAAATTCACCGACAATCGGGTAATGCTCCGGCTTGATGCCGAGACTGACATGCTTGTGGGCGATCTGAATCACCGCCGGGAGTATATTCTCAAGGTTGTCTATATGGACAGCCGCTGCATAGACCGCATTAGCCAGTGCCGCCTGCTGGCGGCCTTGCGCCTGGTTGGCGTGGTTGAACACATTCAGTAGTTCCGGGTGGGCCTCGAACAGATTTTTGTAGAACACCGTTGTAATGGTAGTGCCGTGTTCCGCCAGGACGGGCGCGGTGGATTTGACAATGTCACGAGCTTGCTTTGATAAAATATCAATCATCCCCTCTCCATATAGTACAAAATTAATATATACGGTTTTGAAGATAAAAGATATATTTAAAATACCACTTTAACAAATTGGACAAAAAATATGATAAACTTTGTAATAAATATCACTTACATTTAGCTGAGTTAAAATAGAACGGAGCATGACTATGAGGCTGACGTTATACACCGATTATTCCCTGCGAATCCTCATGTATCTGGGAGCCAAGCAGCGGGAGGAGTTAACAACAATACAGGATATCTCCAGTGCCTACGGCATCTCCAAGAATCATCTGATGAAGGTCTCCCATGAACTCGGCAAGGCAGGCTATATTGAAACGGTCAGGGGGCGCGGGGGAGGAATCAGGCTTGCGCTTGCGCCGGAGAAGATCAATATCGGGGAGGTCGTGCGCCGGATGGAGGATGATTTCTATCTCGTGGAATGCTTCAACCCTTCAGGCGGCAGCTGTCCGATCTCTCCGGTGTGTAGACTGAAGGGCGTGCTGGGCAAGGCCCTGCACGCCTATCTTAAGGTGCTGGATGAGTATACGCTCGAGGATCTGCTGATGAATCGAGATGATCTGCGTGCCATTTTGCAGGAGATCAGCAGTAATGCTACTCCCCGAACAGCAGACGCTCTTCATCCCGGCTATGAATAGCGTTCACCACCAGCAGGGCGTGGAACTGGTGCAGCACCTCTGAGGTGAGGCCGTCTTCGGCGAGCATGCTTTTGACATCCTGCACGATGATCCGCAGCAGCTCATGATCCCGCTTCAGCCGGGTAACGGCTTCTTCAAGGGCGGGATTCTTCGCAATCATCTCCTGATAGAAGCCGTCTTCTTCCGCATCGGCATGGCTGAGAATCCGTGTCTCCCAGTACTCAATCAAGTGGTCAGCCGCCTGGCGGGCCACCTCCACTTCCTTAAGCGCCAGCAATTCTTCCACCTCTTCTGTCTTGGCTACAGCGCCGGAGAGCCCGCCCTGATGTATGGCGTGATGGGCATGCAGTTGGCGTAGTGAGGGTCCTGACATCTTCTTCATCCTCCCGTATTATAACTATCTCAGACGTATCTACTGGTCAGTATAGCATATAGTATTGGCATGGAATTCCCGCTAGGAACTTCCCCCGGAGAGAAAGAGGGAAGTCCCTAATGGATCTCCCCGCCCGGCACAGCAGCGCAGAATCAGAGCTTTTCTCCTCAGGGGGGAAGGCTTTTTTGCTGCGGGATGAAGTCGAGGGAATTCCCGAGGTTCAATAGGTGTTTCCCTAATGGGAAGCGCAGCCGGGTAGATCCATAATGAGATTAATTGAATAGATTCGTACAAAGGAGTGTTCTGGACAGATGAAGAAGAAATTCGGCCTTAACTTTTTTAAGCCGGTAGAGAGCTATTCCGGGAACTGGTCCATTCTTGAAGAGAAAAATAGAGATTGGGAGAACATGTACCGCCAGCGCTGGTCTCACGATAAAGTAGTCCGCACCACCCATGGCGTGAACTGTACAGGCTCCTGCAGCTGGAAGGTGTTCGTGAAGAACGGGATTATCACCTGGGAGAACCAGCAGATCGATTACCCGTCCTGCGGACCGGATATGCCGGAGTTCGAGCCGCGCGGCTGTCCGCGCGGAGCTACCTTCTCCTGGTATGAATACAGCCCGCTGCGCGTGAAGTATCCGTATATCAGAGGGAAGCTGTGGCGGCTGTGGCAGACGGCGCTCCAGGAGCATGACAATTATGTCGATGCCTGGGCCAGTATCGTGGAAGATCCCGAGAAGGCCAGCCTGTATAAGAAGGCACGCGGCAAGGGCGGCCATGTCCGGGTTGCCTGGGACGACGCACTGCGGCTGATCGCGGCACAACTGATCTATACGATCCGCAAATACGGTCCTGACCGGATCGCCGGGTTCACCCCGATTCCGGCCATGTCGATGGTCAGCTATGCTTCAGGAGCACGGTTCATCTCACTGCTGGGCGGCCAGATGCTGAGCTTCTATGACTGGTATGCCGATCTGCCTCCGGCTTCGCCGCAGATCTGGGGCGAGCAGACGGATGTCCCGGAATCCTCGGACTGGTACAATGCCGGGTACCTGATGATGTGGGGCTCGAACGTGCCGCTGACCCGCACGCCGGATGCCCACTTCATGACTGAAGTGCGCTACAAAGGCACGAAGGTTGTATCGGTTGCGCCGGATCTCGCCGAGAACGTGAAGTTCGCCGACAATTGGCTGGCTCCGAACCCCGGCTCGGATGCAGCCCTTGCCCAGGCGATGACGCATGTTATCTTGCAGGAATTCTACCAGGAGCGCCAGGAGCCGATGTTCCTGAATTATGCGAAGCAATATACGGATATGCCGTTCCTGATTCTGCTTGATCCGCATGAGGACAGCCTGAAGGGCGGACGCTTCCTGCGGGCCAGTGATCTGGGTGATGCTTCTCCGCACTCAGACTGGAAGCCGGTGATCTTCGATGAAGCCACAGGCGAGATGATCGTGCCGAACGGGACGATGGGACAGCGCTGGGAGGAAGGCAAGAAGTGGAACCTGATTCTGGAGCGGGAGGACGGCAGCAAGGTAGAGCCGGCCCTGACCATCGAAGGGCACGGGGAAGAATGGACAGAGATTGTATTCCCTTACTTCGACAATGCCGGTAATGGCACCTTCAGCCGGATCATTCCGGCCCGGAAGATGAAGCTTGCGGACGGCACAGAACGTTATGTTGCCACTGTATATGACCTGATGATGAGTCAAAATGGCATTAAGCGCAGAGACAGTCTGCTGAACGCTAAGGGGTATGAGGATGAATTGTCCCATTACACTCCGGCCTGGCAAGAGAAGATTACTACAGTCAAAGCAAGCGTGGTTGTGCAGATTGCCCGCGAGTTCGCCCAGAACTCCATTGAGACCGGAGGACGCTCCATGATTATCATGGGCGCAGGCATCAACCACTGGTTCAACAGCGATACCATCTACCGTTCGATTCTGAATCTGGTGGTGCTGACCGCTTCCCAGGGCGTCAACGGCGGCGGCTGGGCGCATTATGTCGGCCAGGAGAAATGCCGTCCGATTGAAGGCTGGTCCACGGTTGCCTTTGCCAAGGACTGGCAGGGTCCAGCGCGGCAGCAGAATGCAACCTCCTTCTTCTATTTTGCCACCGAGCAGTGGCGGTATGAGGAGAGCGGCACCGATTCGCTGAAATCGCCGACCGGCGGGGATGTTGCTTACCAGCACCCGGCAGATTACAACGTACTGGCTGCGCGTCTTGGCTGGCTGCCGTCCTTCCCGCAATTCAACAAGAACAGCCTGTTGTTCGCCGAGGAAGCGGCGCAGCAAGGCAAGAAGACGAATGCGGAGATTATCAGCCATGCCGTTGAAGAGATTACTTCACGGAAGACGCGGTTTGCTGTGGAAGATCCCGGCGCACCGGAGAACTTCCCGCGCTCGCTGTTCATCTGGCGCTCGAACCTGATCTCAAGCTCCGCCAAGGGACAGGAATACTTCATGAAGCATTTGCTCGGCGCATCGGACGGTCTGCTGGCCGAGCCGAATGAGGAGCAAAAGCCGGAAGAGATCGTCTGGCGGGAGGATGTGGAAGGCAAGCTCGATCTGATGGTGGCGCTGGATTTCCGGATGACCACTACGCCGCTGTATGCCGATGTGGTCCTGCCTGCCGCAACCTGGTATGAGAAAACAGATCTGTCGTCCACCGACATGCATCCGTTCGTCCATCCGTTCAATCCGGCCGTGAATCCGCTGTGGGAGTCCCGTTCGGACTGGGATATCTACCGCCAGCTCTCGGAGGTATTCTCCGAGATGGCGAAATCGCAGCTGCCCGGCGTCTATAAGGATGTAGTGATGTCCCCTCTGGGCCATGACTCCATCAGCGAAATCTCACAGCCGATGGGTCTGGTCAAGGATTGGACCAAGGGCGAAGTGCCGGCCATTCCGGGTAAAACCATGCCGAACTTCACCATTGTCGAGCGGGATTACACGCAGATTCATCATAAATACAGCTCGCTTGGACCGAATCTGGCGACCGGCAAAACAGGCGCACACGGCGTCAGCTTCTCGGTTGCCGAAGAGTACGAAGAGCTGAAGAAGATCAGCGGCGTGCATTACGATGAAACGATCCGGAACGGACTGCCGAAGCTGCAGACGGCCCGCCAGGCAGCGGATGCGATTCTGCATCTGTCTTCCGCCACCAATGGCCGTGTCTCCCAGAAGGCTTATGAATCAGCCGAGAAGGATCACGGGGTCGAGCTGCGGGATATCTCAGCAGACCGGGCCGCCGAGAAAATTACGTTCCAGAGCATTACTGCTCAGCCGCGTGAGGTCATTCCGACACCGGTATTCAGCGGCTCGAACAAGCAAGGCCGCCGGTATTCACCGTTCACTACGAATATTGAACGTCTCGTTCCGTTCCGTACCCTGACCGGACGCCAGCATTTCTATATTGACCATGAGATCTTCCAGCAGTTCGGCGAAGCGTTGCCGGTCTATAAGCCGACCCTGCCGCCAATGGTCTTCGGACCCCGGGACAAGGAAGTGAAGGGCGGGATGGATGCACTGGTGCTGAGATACCTGACGCCGCACGGCAAGTGGAATATCCACTCGACCTACCAGGATAACCAGCACATGCTGACTCTGTTCCGGGGCGGTCCGACGGTATGGATCAATAACGAGGATGCGGCGGCTCATGACATAGCGGACAACGACTGGCTTGAGGTCTATAACCGGAACGGTGTGGTAACTGCACGCGCCGTAGTCAGCCACCGGATGCCGAGAGGCACCATGTTCATGTACCACGCCCAGGATAAGCATATTCAAGTGCCGGGCTCCGAGATTACGGATACGCGCGGCGGAAGCCACAATGCGCCAACCCGGATTCATCTCAAGCCCACCCAGATGGTCGGCGGGTATGCACAGCTCAGCTACGGCTTCAACTACTACGGTCCGATCGGCAACCAGCGTGATGTCTACGTAGCCGTTCGCAAAATGAAGGAGGTCAACTGGCTTGAAAATTAAAGCGCAAGTGGCAATGGTAATGAATCTGGATAAATGCATCGGCTGCCACACCTGCAGCGTGACCTGTAAGACAACGTGGACGAACCGCAAGGGTGCGGAATATATGTGGTTCAACAATGTGGAGACGAAGCCGGGCATCGGCTATCCGAAGCGCTGGGAAGACCAGGAGCTGTACAAGGGCGGCTGGCAGCTGCGCAAGGGGAAGCTTGAGCTGAAATCCGGGAACAAGCTGTCCAAGATCGCGCTCGGCAAAATCTTCTACAACCCCGATATGCCGGAAATGAAGGATTATTACGAGCCGTGGACATACAACTATGAGCATCTGACCAACGCCGGGGAGCAGGAGCATTCCCCGGTAGCACGGGCCCACTCTGCTGTCACCGGCGAGAAGATGGATCTGGAATGGGGACCGAACTGGGAGGATGATCTGGCAGGTGCGCATGTGACCGGCCCGCTGGACCCGAACATTCAGAAGATCGAAGAAGAGATTAAGTTCAACTTCGAGAAATCCTTCATGATCTATTTGCCTCGTCTGTGCGAACATTGCTTGAACCCGAGCTGCGTGGCTTCCTGTCCATCTGGAGCGATGTACAAGCGGGATGAGGACGGTATTGTGCTGGTGGACCAGGAGGCTTGCCGTGGCTGGAGATACTGCATGACCGGCTGTCCGTACAAGAAGGTGTACTTCAACTGGCAGACGAACAAGGCGGAGAAATGCACGTTCTGCTTCCCGCGTGTGGAGGCAGGCCTGCCAACGGTCTGCTCCGAGACCTGTACGGGCCGTATCCGTTATCTGGGTGTGCTGCTGTATGACGCAGACAAGGTTCTGGAAGCAGCGTCTACCCCGGATGAACAGGACCTGTACAAGGCGCAATGCGATCTGTTCCTGAATCCGCATGATCCAGAGGTTAGAGCCCAGGCAAGACGGGATGGCATCTCCGAGGATTGGCTGGAGGCTGCCCAGAACTCACCGGTCTACAAGCTGGCCATTGAGCATAAGCTGGCCTTCCCGCTGCACCCGGAATACCGGACGCTGCCGATGGTATGGTATGTACCGCCGCTTAGCCCGATCATGAACTACTTTGAGGGCAAGGATTCACTCAAGAATCCCGATATGATCTTTCCGGCCATCGAAGAGATGCGTACGCCTATTCAATATCTGGCGAATATGCTGACGGCTGGCGATACGGAGACTGTGAAGGAAGCCCTGCAGCGGATGGCGATGATGCGCTCTTACATGCGCGCCCAGTCGACCGGTCAGGAATTCGATCTTAGCCGTCTGGACCGTGTCGGCATGACGGCGCAGCAGACCGAGGAGATGTACCGCCTGCTGGCGATTGCCAAATATGAGGACCGCTTCGTGATCCCGACCTCCCACAAGGAGCAGCACATGAACCCTTACCGCGCGCAAGGCGCGGCTGGCTATGGCAGCGACATGGGCGGCTCGGGCTTCGGCTCCGGCTGTGACGGCTGCGGACCGGCCAGTCCTTCCGGCGACACCATGAAGACCGGCAAGGAGATGTATGAAGAGAATTTCTACGGGGGGATCTGGCGTGATTGATCTGAACAAACTGCATCAATACAAGGAGTCCTTCGGTTATTTCGCCTTGCAGCTTATGTACCCGGAGAAGCTGGATTTCCATCCGGCTTTTCTGGAAGAGGCGTTTGACCCTGCTCACCCGGGATATGCCCACGTGCAGACATACTGGAAGCACATGCAGAGCTTCAGCCTGGAAGAGATTCAGGAGAACTATGCGGCTACGTTTGATTTTCAGAAGGACTGTGCGCTCTATATGACCTATTTCAAGTTCGAAGATGCCAAGGAACGCGGGCAAATGCTCGCCAAACTGAAGCTGCTGTACGAAATGTTCGGCCTTGAAATGCCGGAGAGCGAGCTGCCCGATTACTTGCCGCTGATGTGCGAATTCATCTATGCCGCGCAGTGGCTGGATGTCCCTGGTGCGCCGGAGAACTTCAAGATGCTGATGGCGATTCTGGAGGATGGTACGTATCATCTGGTGAAGGCGCTGGAGCAGCGGGAGAGTCCATATTATCACCTGGTTAAAGGGTTGCGGGAAACCTTCAAAGCTTGTGCGGAACAGGAGGCCCTAAGTCAATGAATATGATGGGTCAGTTTTTATGGGTTATTTTCCCTTATATGTGTATGGTGGTGTTTATAGGCGGTCATATCGCCCGCTACCGCAAGGATCAATTCAACTGGACAGCCAAATCCAGCGAATTCATTGAGAAAAAACAGCTGAAATTCGGCAGCATTCTGTTCCACCTCGGCATCATGCCGGTCATTCTGGGCCATATCGGCGGTCTAGCTGTTCCCAAGTCCTGGCTGGAGGCGGTTGGTGTCAGCGATCATATGTACCATATCGGTGCTGTATACATCGGGGGAATCTTCGGTGCGGCCACCCTGGCAGGGATGCTGATTCTGACCTCACGGCGCTTCACGCTTAAGAACGTCCGCCGGCTCAGCAGCGCCTCCGATCTGATCGTTAACTCGCTCCTGCTGTTCATTGTGTTCATGGGAATGTACTCCACGATTGTCACGAATGCGGTACAGCCTGAGTTCGACTACCGGGATACGATTTCGGTGTGGTTCCGCGGCTTGTTCATGTTCCGCCCGGACCCGTCGCTGATGAGCGGAGTGCCGTTCTCCTTCAAGCTGCACATCCTGTCAGGGTTCGCGATCTTTGCCTTCTGGCCGTTCACCCGGCTGGTTCACGTATGGAGTGTTCCGTTGAATTATGTAGGCAGAAGTTATATCCTATACAGAAGAAATAAATCAAATTAACGGAAGAGAGCAGCGTGGACTTCTTTCCCTGTTCGATCCGAGGAGAGAAAGCGATGATGAATAAGGTGGATTACCAGACGCGGCTGGACCAGATCCGCGCGGCGCTGGGATATGACTTCATGTCGCTGGCGTTCGCCGAACCGGCGGAGTATGACTATGCGATCCGCTGGAAATACGCTTCAGGCAATATCAGTGACCGCTACAAACGGATTGTGCTGCAATCCGGCAGAGGGATTGCCGGCATCGTGTTCAAGACCGGCAAGCCGTTCCTGATCCCTTCGGTGAAGCTCATGGTGAAGCCCGACAGCCTGTTCAATTACCCTATCACCAAGATGGAGAATCTGAACAGCATCGGGGCGGTGCCGATGTGGAATGATGCCCGCGTGGAAGGCGTGCTTCTGGGCGGCTTCAGAGGGGACCGGCAGGTGACTGCTGAGATGCTGCGTGACCTGGAGGCGACAGCTCGGGGCGGTATTGGAGACTTGAACGGGAAGGAATTGTTGCTCAGTTGAGGAACCCCGCTACGGATTTGCGCAGTGAGCTTATGACGAAGCTGTTCGAGAACAGCTCGGAGGCGATGTTCTTTTTTGACCGGCAAGGGAAAGCCCTGGCGATGAATCCGGCTGCCGAAACGATTGTCGACAAGGATATTCTGAGGCAGCTGTATCAGGGAAATCCTGAAGCACTCTGCGGAACCTGCCGGGGATATACCAGCGAGACGGAGCTGCGGACCTGCCTGAATTGTTATTTTCACACCCCGGACTCGGAGGAGTTCACCTCTTATCAGGTCTATCTGGAGACCAGGGACAAGGGAATTGTGCCTTATGCCGCAACCTTTCACACTATAGATGAAGAGAATGGAATCCGGGTCTTCATGCTCAGGGATTTAACGAGACAGTTCAAGACGCAAGAGAAGTTCTACCAGAACAAGATGATGAAGCATATTATTGAAGCCCAGGAGAATGAACGCAAGCGGATCTCCCGTGAACTCCATGACAGTGTTGCGCAAGAGCTGATGAGTGCCGTGATTGATCTGCGTGTGCTGAAATATATGACAACCGATGACGGACTGCTCAAAAAAGTAAAGCAAACCGAAGTGTCGATGACCCGTCTGCTGAGCGATATCCGCAACCTGTCAGTGGAGCTTAGGCCGGCTGCCCTGGATGATTTCGGTCTTGAGGCGGCTTTCCGCTCCCACTTCAAGCGGGTGGAACAAACGTATGGCCTGATGATTGAATATGAGTCCCGGCTGTCCGAGAAGCGGTACGGGAGCGAGATTGAAACGGTTATGTACCGGGTATGTCAGGAAGCGGTGCTGAATGCCTTGAAGTATGCCCAGGTCGACAGTGTCAAGGTATCGCTGACCGAGAACGACGGCATGCTCCAGCTGCTGATTCAGGATGAAGGGATCGGCTTCCATCTGGGCGATGAGCCTGCCGGAACAGGCTTGGGCTTGTTCGGGATGCAGGAGCGGGCGGAGCTGGTGGGCGGAACCTTCAGTGTGGATTCAGAGACCGGCAAGGGTACCCGGATTATGCTGCAGGTTCCTGTATGATGGGCCCGAGGAAAGGAATGAGCTTCTGATGAAGATCGTCATTGCAGACGACCATGCGATCGTACGCAGCGGATTCTCCATGATTCTTAATTTTCAGGATGATATTGAAGTGATCGGAGCAGCGGCGGACGGCAGAGAGGCCTACACCATGGTCGCCAAGCTCCGGCCGGATATCCTGATCATGGATTTAAGCATGCCTCCCGGAGAAAGCGGACTGACCGCAACCGGCAAGATCAAAGAGGATTATCCCGATACCCGAATTCTCATTCTGACGATGCATGACGATGATGAGTATCTCTTCCATGTCTTGAAGAACGGGGCCTCCGGGTATGTGCTCAAGAGTGCGCCGGATGAGGAGTTGCTGCTGGCGGTCCGCACGATTTATGAAGGCGGTACTTATATTCATCCCAAGATGGCTACCTCGCTGGTTCGTGAGTTCATTAAGCAGGACAAGACTGGCGGGACCGAGGATCTGTTCGAGCTGCTGTCCAAGCGGGAGCTGGAGATTCTGCCGCTCATTGCCAAGGGATACGGGAATAAGGAGATTGCAGAGAAGCTCTATATTTCCGTGAAGACCGTGGAGGCCCATAAGGCCAAGATTATGGAGAAGCTTAACCTTAAGAGCCGGCCCGAGCTGGTCGAATACGCTTTGAGGAAAAAAATGCTGGATTTCTGACCGGCCACTGGAGGGTTAGCCGTATGCCGGAACATACAGGCCTTAAGTTCACGTTGCCCGCGATGCGCATTCTTGAGAATGAACACCGCTATTTATCTTTTCTGATGGAGGAATGGCATGCCATTGTCCTCTGGTTTGAACAGGAGCAGCTTACGCTGGAAGAGGCCAGGACACAGCTTCAGAAGCTGCGCCGGGCGGTGCTGGAGTTCATGGTTCCGCTGAAGAAGCATACCGATAAGGAAGAGACGTATTTCTTCCCGCTGCTGGGCCGGTATATCGGCTTCGACCAGGGACCGCTGGCTGGCATTCAGGAGGAGCACCGCGAGATTGACGGGTACATCGGGCATTTCCTGCATCACTCTGAGGGAGATATCGGCCAGATGACACTCGCGGGAATCCGCTCAGCCGTGCACGATGCGGGTGAGGCCTTCGAGGTGCTGACCGTCCATTTTGTCAAAGAAGAGACCGTGATCTTCCCGATGGGCGAGAACCAGCTGAGTCCGAAGGACAAGGAACGTTTAGGTGAACAGTTAAATACGCTGATTACGTGACAAAAAAACAGGCCGCTCCATTCTAACTGGGGCGGCTTTTTGATACAACAGGAGACTTTTCACGGTCAGTGCTTCCCCATCTGTGCTTTTAACCTTAGGATTTGTTGTTCTGTGAGACCTGAAGCTTTAACAATAACTGAGGTTTCTACTCCAAGCGCAAGAAGTTCAAGTACTATGGCCTCTGCTCTTTTTTGTTCACCCTTAGCAATTCCTTCCGCACGTCCTTCCGCACGTCCTTCTGCACGTCCTTCCGCTTTAGCACCGTTCATCCGTGAAGCCTCATCACGTAAATACTTCATCCGGGCATCATACTCCATACGTGTAGCGGCATCCTGGCTTAGAAATTCAAGTGTATCCATTGCTTTTTTTAACATGGGTTCATTCATGGTCAGCACCTCCCAGTTTGGTTGTTCAACACCCTTCAGGAATAATAACCAGTTGATTAAACCGCCTGTTAACGGTATAGCCTGCTCCTCGAGCTTTGTTAATTCCATCACATGAATCTCCAGATCATTGTTCAGCGAAATCCCGGTATGATCTTCCCGAAGGCGAAACACATTATGATGGCGGTCATTCGGTAGGCAGGAGTAGTTCAATATATTAATCGTAACACATTTCTTCAATTGGCTATAATCGTCGCCCTTTTGAATTTGGTGATAGTACATCTCACTCCAGTAAAAAAGTGTCCGCTTCTCCATATTGTAAGGATTGAACAATTGCATTTCGATGTTCTGTCCCTAAAACTCTGTAACGCATACAGTCAATTAGGCGGGGCTCTTTTTTACAAGAATTTATATGTTTTAGGGTCCCCGCAAAGTACCTGAATCATCACCTACGCTAAAGCCCCACTTTGTGGGGTTATTTTAGGGTTTCCCCTGTCAGGGAAAGGGGACTCCCCTATATCTGAGCCGGGGAACGGCGGATACAATGAGTACAGGAAGTATTGATTACATGAAATCATCACAAGAAAAAACGGCGAAAAGGTGAAACGAATGATTAAAAAAATGCAATTGCCGCTGCAAACCTTAAACTTGATTACCGGATTCATGGTGTGGGTGATTATCTCTTCCCTGATGCCATTTATCTCGGAGGATATCAGCATCCCATCCGGGCGGCTGGCGATGGTGACGGCCATTCCGGTCGTGCTTGGCTCGGTTCTGAGAATTCCGCTGGGCTATTATGCGAATATTCTGGGGGCGCGGATTATTTTTATGTCCAGCTTCGTGCTGCTGCTGTTCCCGGTCTACTTCATCAGCGTGGCTTCAACCGTAACCCATTTGATTATCGGCGGCCTGTTCCTGGGTGTCGGCGGCGCAGTCTTCTCTGTAGGGGTAACCTCTTTGCCGAAGTATTATCCGAAGGAGAAGCACGGTCTGGTTAACGGTATCTATGGAATCGGGAATCTCGGCACAGCGGTTACAACCTTCTCGGCGCCTATACTGGCAGCACAGTTCGGCTGGGCGAACGCAGTCAAAATGTATCTGATTCTGCTGCTGGTATTCATCGCCCTCAACTTCTTCTTCGGGGACCGTCAGGAGCCCAAGCTCCGCACTCCGATCATCGAACAGATCAGGGGCGTGTCCAGGAACGAGAAGCTCTGGCTGTTCTCCCTGTTTTATTTCATTACCTTTGGCTCCTTCGTAGCTTTTACCATTTATCTGCCGAATTTTCTGGTATCCAGTTTTGGTCTGGAAAAAGTGGACGCCGGGATGCGCACCGCCGGCTTCATCGCGGTGGCGACCTTCTTCCGTCCGATCGGCGGCTGGCTGGCTGACAAGTTCCAGCCCTTGTTCTTACTTATCTTTACCTTCAGTGTATACACCGTGGCTGCCATTATTCTGGCATTCATGCCGGACATGGGCCTGTATACAGCAGGCTGCCTGGCGATTGCGGTAAGTGCGGGAATCGGCAACGGTGTTATTTTCAAGCTGGTGCCGTTGTACTTCAATAAGCAGGCGGGGATTGCCAACGGGATCGTGTCGATGATGGGCGGTCTGGGCGGATTCTTCCCTCCGATTATGCTATCTGTGATTCATGCGGCAACCGGACAATATTCCATCGGCTTCATGCTGCTGTCCCAGGTGGCGCTGGCCAGTCTGGTGCTTGTGGTGTGGCTGTACTTCCAGGACCGGCTTGCTCTCACCTCTGAGGTGTTCAATTCGACCGGCCAGGGGATTCTGGTTACGGATGTGTCCGGCCACATCAAGACGGTCAATCCGGCGTTTACGAAGCTTACCGGCTACACCGAGGAAGAGGTGCTGGGCAAACAGCCAAGCCTGCTGAAATCCGGCCGCCAGCCGAAGGACTTTTACCGCGTGATGTGGGGTGAGGTCAAGGCAAAGGGCATGTGGCAGGGCGAGATCTGGAACAAGCGCAAGAACGGGGAAGAATACCTGCAGTGGCTGAATATCAGCGCTGTGAAGGATGAGACCGGTGAAGATGTACGGTATGTAGGCACCTTCAGCGATATTACACAGAAATAAACGGGTGTACGGAAGCCAAGTCCGCCACCCGGTGAGGAGCAGATGAAGGTGGAGAAGACCAGAACTCCGGTTACTGTAGCGGAAGCGGTGCTGCGGGTAACCGGAAGAGTATGCCGCACAGGTACGGAGACCATTCCGCTCCATGCAAGCTATGGACGTATTCTGGCTGAGCCGCTCACGGCAACCCATGATGTACCGCATTTCACCCGTTCCCCGTATGACGGCTATGCCATAGCTTCGGCAGATTCGGCCGGTGCTTCCGGGAGTAACCGGGTCAGCTTCACGGTGGTGGATCATATCGGCGCAGGGGAAGTGTCGCAGGCAGTAATCGGACGCGGCGAAGCGGTCCGGCTGATGACGGGGGCGGCGCTGCCGGCCGGAGCGGATGCGGTAGTCATGTTTGAGCAAGCGGTCCAGGCGGGGCAGACATTTACGATCCGCAAGGCGTTTGCGCCGCAGGAGAATCTGTCCCTGCAAGGGGAGGATATGCTGGCGGGGGAGATGGTCATTCCGGCCGGGAGCTTCATTCATCCCGGGGTTGTGGCACTGCTTGCTACCTTTGGCTACGGGGAGGTTAAGGCCGGGAAGCTTCCGGTGGTGGGGATTCTGTCTACAGGCACCGAGCTGCTGGCAGTGACAGACCCGCTTGTACCCGGCAAAATCCGTAACAGCAACGGGCCGATGATTGCCGCCCAGCTCGCGCGGATGGGTATCCCGTACCGGATCTATGATACGGCAGCGGACCGGCTGGAGGAATGCCTGCAGACCGTCCGGCAAGCACTCGCTGAGACTGACTGTCTGATCACTACGGGCGGAGTGTCAGTGGGCGATTATGACTATTTGCCGGAGATCTACAAGCGCCTTGGAGCCGATGTGTTGTTCAACAAGGTAGCGATGCGTCCCGGAAGTGTAACTACAGTGGCAGTGGCCGGGGATCAATTCCTGTTCGGACTGTCCGGCAATCCTTCAGCGTGCTTCACCGGCTTCGAGCTGTTCGTAAGACCTGCGCTGCTTAAGATGATGGGGGCGGACCATCTGTATCTGCCGCGTACCACAGCCGCTCTGGCGGAGGATTTCACCAAGGCGAGCCCGTTCACCCGGTTCATCCGGGCGGTATATGACGGCACTACGGTAAGGCCTGCCGGCTTCAACAAATCAAATGCTGTCTCTTCCATCGCACGCGGCAATTCCCTAATAGTACTGCCAGGCGGAACAAGAGGCTTCGCCGCAGGAGATAAGGTAGATGTCATGCTGCTAGGGATGGAAGAGGGCATGAATGATTGGGTACTGTAAGGCTAAGTGTACGGGAAGGGAGGTAGACGCACATGAATGATCATCCACTGCAGGATCAGCTGCGGCGGCCTATCCATGATTTGCGGATTTCGGTCACGGACCGGTGTAATTTCCGCTGCTCCTATTGCATGCCAAAGGAGATATTCGGTGACGACTATGCTTTTCTTCCATCCAGTGAGCTGCTCACCTTCGACGAGATCAGCCGGCTGGCGAAGCTGTTCGTCTCGCTTGGCGTAAGCAAGATCCGGCTGACCGGGGGCGAACCGCTGATGCGCCGCCATTTGCCGGAGCTGGTTACCAAGATCTCCGCCATTCCGGGTGTAGAGGATATGGGACTGACGACGAACGGAGTCCTGCTGGGCGGACAGGCAGCGCCGCTGTATGCTGCGGGCCTGCGCAGGCTGAATGTCAGCCTGGATGCGCTGGAGCCGGAGCTGTTCGGCAGAATGAACGGGCGCGGCTTCAGACCGGGAATGATTCTGGACGCTATAGATCAAGCGGCAGGCGCCGGGTTCGAGGTCAAGGTGAATATGGTCGTCCAGCGGGGGATGAACGAATCCGAGATTCTTCCAATGGCCGCCTACTTCAAGAAGCGGAAGATCACACTGCGCTTCATCGAGTTCATGGATGTCGGCAACGATAACGGCTGGAGCTATGATAAGGTCGTCACCAAGCAAGAAATCCTGCAGCAGCTGCAAAGCGTCTATACGCTGGAAGCTCTTGAGCAGAATTACAGCGGCGAGGTGGCGCAGCGCTACGGCTATCTTGGCAGTACGGCCCAGGTCGGCTTCATCACTTCCGTGTCGGAATCGTTCTGTTCCGCCTGTTCGCGTGCCCGGCTGTCTTCTGACGGTAAGCTGTATACCTGCCTGTTTGCCTCCAAGGGCTTTGACCTTAGGGCCATGCTGCGCGGAGGGGCTGGCGATGAGGAGCTGCTGGCAGCAATTAAGCAGGTATGGGAGATGCGCAGCGACCGTTATTCCGATGAGCGGACGGAAGAGACCCGCAGAAGCAAGGCCAAGATTGGCATGTCCTATATTGGCGGATAAATTATCTGGATGACAGGAGACGAAGGGGAAACATGAACGGAGCAGAGCTGTTGATTGAGATGCTGATTGACAAAAAGGTAGAGACCTTGTTTGGCTACCCCGGCGGCGCCGTATTGCCTCTATATGATGCGCTCTATGATAATGACCGGATTCAGCATGTGCTGGTGCGCCATGAACAGGCTGCGGTTCACGCTGCAGACGGATACGCCAGAGTAACGGGACGTCCGGGGGTAGCGCTGGTGACCAGCGGTCCCGGAGCCACCAATGCAGTGACCGGAATTGCTACTGCGTTCATGGATTCTGTTCCGTTAATTGTGCTTACAGGCCAGGTAGCGACTGACCTTATTGGTCTGGACAGCTTTCAGGAAGTGGATATCTACGGAATGACCATGCCGGTCACCAAGCACAATTATATCGTCAGAGACATTGCCGAGCTGCCCGGAATTGTGAACGAAGCATTCCATATAGCAACAAGCGGCAGGCCCGGTCCGGTTCTAATCGATCTGCCGAAGAACGTGATGAATGCGGAGTTCATTCCTGTCAGTGATGCGGCTACGCCTTGCTCTCAGCCGGTGATCCGGGGATACGAGCCGAATCCGTCCATTGAACCAGCGGATATTCTGCTTGCGGCAGAGCGGCTGAGCCGTGCAGAGCGGCCGCTGGTACTTGTCGGCGGAGGCTGCATGCAGGGAGAGACCCCTGCACTCTTGCGGGAATTCGCGGAGCGGCATCGCTTCCCCGTAGCGGGTACGCTGATGGGGATTGGGGCTTTCCCTTCAGGGCATCCCCTACATCTGGGTATGGTCGGGATGCATGGAACAGTGGCAGCCAACCGTGCGCTGCAAGCGGCCGATGTCGTGTTATGTCTCGGGGTGCGGTTCAGCGACCGGGTAACGGGCAAGCGGAAGGCGTTCTCGCCGGGATCGTATAAAATCCAAGTGGATCTGGATACCTCAGAGCTGAACAAGAACATCCCAGTAGAGCTTGCGGTGACCGGCTCTTGTGAGCAGCTGCTCAGAGGAATACAGGAACAAGTACATACAGTAGAGCATCCGCTCTGGGAAGAGCAGATCGAGGTCTGGCGTCAGCGCAAGCCGAAGCCCGGCCGGGAACAAGGCGTTAAGCTGACCCCGCAGGAAGTCATCCGCGCCCTTCAAAAGGCTACTGCAGGCGATGCGGTGATTGCCACCGATGTAGGCCAGCATCAGATCTGGACGGCTACGCATTATGAATTCTCGGAAGCCCGCTCCTTCCTGACCTCCGGCGGGCTGGGCACGATGGGGTACGGCCTGCCTGCTGCGATTGGGGCGGCCGTAGCTTTTCCTGACCGCGATGTGGTGTGTATTACAGGGGACGGAAGCTTCCAGATGAATATGCAGGAGATTATGACCGCCGTGGATCACGGCCTGAATGTCAAGGTGGCCATCTTCAAGAACGGGTATCTGGGGATGGTACGGCAATGGCAGCAGCTGTTTCTGGGCCGGCGTTATTCCTCAGTGCGGATCAGCTCGCCGGATTTCGTTGCCTTAGCCAAGTCCTTCGGCGCCCACGGGTTCCGGGCACGAACGCTGGCCGAAGCGGAGCAGATTATTGAACAGGCTCTGTATACGGAAGGGCTGGTCGTGATGGAATTTGATATCACCGAGGAGGATAATGTCTATCCCATTGTGCCGCCGGGCTCAAGCAATCAGGATATGATCGTAGAATAGGCTGGAAGACTTGAAGGAAGCTCCTCTCGCGCAGACTAGCGAAGGAGCTTCCTGGTTTTTGTCCAAATAAGCATGGTGGTGCTCCTAGAAATACAGCACCAGCACAGACACATATAACATGACGGAGAAGCCGATCTCGATCATACCGGTGTGCTTGGCGCTGAGACCTGTCCTCGGCAGAATGGCTGCCCGCAGCAGCAGAACCAGCAGCGGGACCAGCAGCGAAGGAAACAGGAACAGTCCGGCTGCCGCGAACAGCAGATGATAGGCCACGGACCCGTAATAGAAGCGGATATTGTTCCGCTCACGGATGACGGTCTTGACATAGAAGGCAGTTCCTATGAAGTATAGCACCGCCAGCACGAACAGCTCATTCACGGCTCTCCAGTTCTCCCCCTGCCCCACATAGAAGACCGGATAAATCACCAGGCAGAACGCCACAATAGCGGAGATGTCATTAAGCAAGGCGCGTTCATTTCGGGTCCGGGCATAATAGAGGTTAACGGCGAATAACGGCAAGAGCAGCAGCACGAAACCCAGCAGCACGGGCTGGACAATCACCAGATAGAGGGCGAATGGAAGAAGCAGAAGCCCGTATAACCTGAGCGGATGGGCATAACGTGCGAACTTCCGGGTCTTCACCCCCTGCAAAAGCGGAAAGCTGAACAGATAGATCAGCAGCCAGCAGACAAACAGCGGAATATGTAAGAACTGCCCCTTGGAAGCAGCGACGCCCAGCAGAAAAGGGAGAATAAGCATCGCCCAGGCGCCGTGCTGGTTGGGGATGTATTTTTTCATGCAGTAATAGACCTCCTTCGCGGATATATCATGACATGTAAGCTGCCAGACTCTTTAACTATACTTGTACCCGGCCGGGAAGGCTGGTGATTTGAAGCACAGTGGCTTCCTGTCAGGCAATTAGGCGGGGAATGGGCAGCGGCTGGAATAGTGTATAATCGAAAATAGATCTTCAAGCAGAGGAGCAGACACCGTGACTATGGAATCCCAGCATGCGGCGGTACAGCGCCTAGTTCCTGTACTGCAAATCATCGGATACAAGAACAGCGGCAAAACAACTCTCGCCTGCCGGCTAATCGAGGCCTTGTCTGCGCAAGGATTACGGGTTGGCTCTGCCAAGCATGATGCCCATTCCTTCCAGCTGGATGATCCGGGGACGGATAGCAGCAAGCATCTCCTGCACGGTGCAGTGGAGACGGTATTGACCTCGCCTGAGGCAACAAGGGTCATGCGCAGATCCGCGGCTTCACTAAGGGAAATAGCGGAGTCGATGCACGGCAGAGTAGATCTGGTAATTGCCGAGGGGTTCAAATCTGCGGAATATCCCAAGATCGCCCTAATTCGCCGCACAGCGGACCAGATCACGCTGCAAAAGGAAGCAACGAACATACGCCTGTGGTTAAGCTGGGGAGAGGCTGCGGAACTACAGAGTGCTGCGTCTGGTTCCCGGATTAGCCCGGATAGTCCGCCGGTATTGCCATTGCGTGATCAGGCGCTTGCGGATCAGGCGGTTATCGCACTGGCGCTGTCACTGCTTCAGTCCTAAAATTTACTACAGGAGGTGTCCTTGGTGCTGACAGGAATTATACTGGCGGGCGGACAGAACACCCGCATGCAGGGCCGCAATAAAGCCCTCCTGACCTACCAGGGAGAACCGTTCATTGTCCGGCAGGTAAGGGAGCTGCAGACCCTCTGCTCCAGCGTGATTGTGGTCACGAACAATCCTGCCCCGTATCTGGAACGTCTTCCACCGGATATTCTATATATACCGGATGTTTATGCCGGGCATGGGCCGCTGAGCGGGTTTCATGCCGCTTTTGCCAATGTAGAGACGGACTATGCCTGGGTGGTAAGCTGTGACAGCCCCGATATATCAGCTCCGGCCGCCGCATGGATGCTTACCCGGCTTGAGGCC
Organism: Paenibacillus sp. FSL H7-0756; assembly: GCF_038006765.1. Lineage (NCBI taxonomy): Bacteria > Bacillati > Bacillota > Bacilli > Caryophanales > Paenibacillaceae > Paenibacillus > Paenibacillus sp. FSL H7-0756. The sequence goes on from NZ_JBBOVT010000003.1 coordinate 1,032,008, forward strand.
GGCGGCTATGATGCGGTTCTGCCCGTGATTGACGGCAAGCATCAGATGCTGCACGGCGTATACCGGCCGCACCGGATCTTGCCGGATATTACAGCGAGACTTGCGAACCGTGAATACCGGCTGGGCGGGTTGTTAGAATCACTGCACTGGTTAGGGGTGGAACGGGAGGATCTGGCCGGTGCGGGGCTAAAGGAAGATTTCGCGGCAGATATAGATACACCCGAACAATATGAGCAGCTGCTGCATCACTCGAAGGGAAGTGAGGAAATGGGCGATTCGTTATTTGAAATTACAGAATCCGTGATTATACCCGCTAAGGTATCCGATAAAGTTCTGCGCAGAGAGGCCGGGGCGATTACCTTATTCATCGGTACGGTGCGTGAGTTCACGCAGGGAAAAAAAACCTTGTATCTTGAATATGAAGCATACCCGTCCATGGCTGTAACGCAGCTGAAGCGCATCGGACAGGAAGTGCTGGAGCGCTGGCCGGATACGAAGGTTGCAGTTACTCACCGGATCGGCAGGCTGGAGATTACCGATATTGCTGTAGTCATCGCAGTCTCCTCGCCCCACCGTAAGGCTGCCTATGAAGCGAATGAATACGTGATTGAGCGGATCAAGCAGATTGTTCCAATCTGGAAGAAGGAGATGGGCGAGGACGGCGAGGCCTGGATTGGCGACCAGCTCGGCCAGCAGACGTACCCCAAGGGGCGTCCTGACTTGCCGGATATTCCGGCGGAAGACCAGAGGTAGCGATAAGGAGGAACGTTCAATGAATGCAGAACAGGTGATGCAGGAGCTTGAAGCGCTTGGCAAGGAACGGACCAAGAAGATGTATACCGCAAACGGTGCACGGGAACCGCTCTTTGGTGTGGCTACCGGTGCCATGAAGCCAATTTTTAAGCAAACCGGAATCAATCAGGCGCTGGCTGAGGAACTGTATGCTACAGGTAATTATGATGCGATGTATTTTGCCGGGATCATTGCTGATCCGAACGGGATGACAGAGGCGGATTACAACCGCTGGATGGACGGGGCTTATTTCTATATGCTGTCTGATTTCGTTGTGGCTGTAACCTTGGCTGAAGCGGATATTGCCCAGCAGGTGGCCGACGAATGGATCAGGAGCGGAGAAGACCTCCGAATGTCGGCAGGCTGGAGCTGTTACTGCTGGCTGCTGGGAAGCCGCCCGGATCAGGAGTTCCCGGAGAGTAAGCTGGCAGATATGCTGGAGCAGGCCGAGCAGAGCATTCATCAGTCCCCGGAGCGCACCCGGTATTCGATGAACAATTTTATGTATACGGTGGCCGTATCCTATTCGCCGCTTCATGAGCTGGCTCGTGAGACGGCGGAGCGGGTGGGTCCGGTTGAGGTGGACAAGGACAAGCCGAAGAGTAAGCTCATCAGCGCATACGATAATATTATGAAGGCTGTCGACAAAGGACGGATCGGGTTCAAGCGCAAGCATGTACGCTGCTGATCTCGCGGATTTCACCGGCATCCGGTAATGTTTCGCTGCTTCTGGTTAATAAATGCTATGCATTTGGATAACCTATTCCCTATCCTGGAAGAAAAGAGGCGGTAAAGATGTCAACTACACACCATAGTCACGAGGAAGCCGTTGAGACGGTCCGCAAGCTGATCAAGGGTATCGATATGGCCATGCTCACCACCATCTCGGAGGAAGGGCTGGTCTCCCGGCCCATGAAGACCCAGGAGGTCGAATTCGACGGAGACTTGTGGTTCCTGACCAAGAAGGATACCAGCAAGTTCGGGGAGATTCTGTATGATCCGCGAGTGAATGTCGTGTATGCTGATAAATCTTATGTATCGATCCGCGGGACAGCCGAAATTGTAAACGATGTGAACAAGAAGAAGGAGCTCTGGAGTGCAGGGTACGATACGTTCCTGAAGACAAGCTATGATGATCCGAATGTCATTCTGCTCAAGGTCCATGCCGAAGCCGCCGAATATTGGAAGAGCGGCAATCTGGCCGAGAAGGCAGTATATATGTTCAAGCGGATGACCGGCCAGGACACGGAAGGGCTGAATCTGAATCAGACGGTCGAGCTGGAATAGAGCAGACAGAAGGTTTTAGGAAGCTATAGGTTCATAGGTTCTGCAACAGAGAGATCAACAGAATTCATCTGGGGGTCTCTTTTTTTTGTTGTGTCGCTGGTAAAAGATAATTGTCACATTACATACGGCTCATGTGTTATATCTATATGCTTTGCAGAAAGGAGATTATCGTGGACCCTATCGAAGAGAAGATTAGAAGGATTCAGGGCGGGGAAGGAGGCTTGTACTCGGATGTGATCAGGCTGTACCAGCAACGGATTTACCTCTATTGTTACCGCTTGTTGAATAACAAGGAAGAGGCAGAAGACGCAGTACAGGATATCTTGATCAAGGCCTACCAGAATATCGGGCAGTACAAGCCTCAGGCAGATTTCACCTCATGGCTCTACAAGATTGCTTATCATCATTGCCTCAATCAGCTGCGGCGGCAGAAATCACGGCAGCAGCTGCGGAAGCTGATCGGGCAGGAGGTTACGGAAAAGAGCGCCGAGCAAATGGCCCATGACCGCCTGTTCAGCGAGCCGGTCTCGGCGGCTCTGGGGAAGCTGGATGTGGAGGACCGGAATTTATTGATCCTGCGGATTTATGAAGATAAATCATTTGCGGAAATCAGTGAAATTCTGGGTGTGAGTACGGCTACCGTACGCAAAAGATATGAACGGACCAGGGAAAAACTTAAAAAAGCGATTGAGCGAAAGGAGAAACAATTATGGGCAAGCGTGAATTAACTCCGGAGGAGCAGTTTCTCAAAGATGGAGACCGTTCAGCACATTGGAACACCGTTGATGTTCATGATCCAGTAATGAAGGCGCTCGGGCTTGAGGGGGCATTGACTGCTCAAGGAGACGAGAACCTGCTTCAGACCCTTCCGCCAAGCGTAGAGGCACCTAAAGTAATGCGCAGAATGGAAACAAGAACCGGGCGGAGACAGAAGCGGATGCCGTTGAAGGGCTGGGCGGCGGCGGTCCTGGCACTGGTCTTGCTGGGCGGCGGCTATACCCAGTTCTCCGGTATACTCCAGCAAGGAGCTGAAGCCCAGAGTCCGGGGGAAGTCCGGCAAGGGGCCGGAGCCCAGTATAAGGTGCTTCCGTATCAGCCGCTTCCGGCGACGGCCTCCGGCGGAACGCTGATTGAGAAGGCGAAAGAACCCCTGAAGCCTTATATTCCCAACGCAGAGCCGGGTGCAGACGATGAAGCCAACAAGAAGCTGAGTATTCTCTATAACCAGAAGTATTCAAAAGGGGCAGAGCTTATGAAGGAGATTTTGCTTCCTGGAGAGTATGCCACCTATCTAATTACACGTGAAGGAGAGGAGGGAGAGGGGAGTATGAATATGTATCGTCCGCCCCTCACGTTCAAGGACTATACCGCCTATATGACCAGTGTAGAGGAGCACAATGCTCCGGTCCTGGAGCAGCCGGCGTATCTGCCGGAAGGGTATGCCCTGGACGAGGCCATCATCAAGCCTTTTTTCTTAAAAGTTCCGGATGTGCAGGAGCTTAAAGGCGAAAACGAGAGAGACCTGGGAGACAACTTCCAGTTGGCCTGGAGAGTTGAGAAGGCGGAGAACATTGACTATCCGTATTCCTCCCTGGTATACAAGAAAGGGGAGGCTCAGGTGAGAATCAGTGTCTCGCGTGTGGATGACAACCAAAACCCGGCAGACCCGCTCTCGTGGAGTGAACATACAAAGATGGAGAATATCGAGATTAAAGGCAGACAGGCCATTTTCTCGGATGACTCGGACAACAAGGAGCTCGACTTGGGGTTTAAGTACAGACTAGTTTGGGCTGAACCGGGTACAAAGGTTAACTATCGTGTATCAGTCGGCCAGGAGAATACGGAGCTAACGAAGGATGAGCTTATCGGTATTGCCGCCAGCATGATGAAATAAGTAATACAGATTTGACACTCAGGGCTGTTTCACTATCTTAGGATAGCGGAGCAGCCTTTGAACGTTTTTTGCCTAGCTGCAGGATGGCATATTCGTAAGATTTTATAAGAATTCGTGCATCGCCCTCCTATGAACTTCCAACCCGTCTTGTTAATATAGCAATGTAGCAAGAGAATACAGATGCATACAGGAGGGTTCAAGATGTTGAAATGGAAGCGTTCTCTTTCGGTCCTGGCGATGACAGCGATATTAGGTACACTGGCTGCCTGCGGCGGCGGAGGGAATAAAGTAAACAATGCAGGAGGGGCTACAGAAGCACCCGCCGGCACCAATGCGGCTGCAACGGCAGCTGCAACTGAAGCGCCAAGCACCAATGAACCGGTCAAGCTGCGGATTATGTGGTGGGGCTCCCAGCCGCGTCACGAAGCTACCTTGGCGGCACTGGAATTGTACACGAAGAACAATCCGAATGTAACCTTCGAGCCGGAATATTCCGGGATGGACGGTTATCTGGACAAATTATCCACGCAGGCTGCGGCCAACAACGCACCCGATGTGGTTCAGCTTGACCCGGGCTGGATGCCGGACTGGATGGCCCGCCAGCAATTGGCCGACCTGGCTCCTGAGGTCGATGTAAGCAAATTCGATACGAAGCTGCTGTCAGGCGGCCAATTGGACGGCAAGCAGTATGCCGTTCCGCTCGGCTCGGTGGCCTTCGGTATGGTATATGATAAAGCCGCTATGGATAAGCTGGGGATTGCGAATCCGGCCAACGGCTGGACCTGGGATGAGTTCTTCGCCCTGGCGAAGGAATCCAAGTCCAAGCTGCCGAAGGGGCAGTATTTCACCCTCGACTATGCAGGTAACTATTTCATGTACTCGGCGTATCAGTATGCCAGAGGCAAAGGGCAGGTCATCACGGATGACGGCCACTTCAACGTGGATGAAGCCACCTATCTGGACTGGACCCGCAAGTTCGAAGAGCTCCGCAAGGAAGGGCTTGTTCCTCCGGCGGATGTGAATGCTTCCGATAAGGAAAATGATCCGCAAATGGATCTGCTCGCAGCAGGCAAGGTACTGTTCCGTTACAGCTTCTCCAACAATCTGGGAACCTGGGACAGCATTAAGCCAGGAGCCTACGCACTTGTAACCATGCCGCGTGCCGAAGAGGCCGGAGGCTGGCTGAAGCCGTCGATGTACATGGCGGTCTCCAAGAACTCCAAGCATGCCGAAGAAGCCAAGAAATTCATCAACTGGTTCGTGAATGATGCTGAAGCGGCCAAGATTACCCAGACCTTCCGTGGCCTCCCGGCCAACAAGGATAACGCCGCTCTGCTGGAAGCTAATATGAGCGATCTGGATAAGGTAGGCTTGGCTCTGCTCCGTGCTACAGAGCCGGATGGCCAGACCTGGTCAGCCGGAGCCGGCGGCTGGACGAACTTCGTGGACAAAGACTGGGTACTGGTCCGTGATCAGCTCAGCTTCGGTAAATCCACACCGGAAGAGGCGTTCAAGCAGCTGAAGGAAGCCTCGCTATCCTACGAGAAATAAGGTATGAACTGAAAGCCCGGGACAGCAATGTTCCGGGCTTTATCTTTTTAAAAGATAAGAATTTATATGCTTCACGCTATAATTATCCTTATCTTTCTCGCTGAAACGGTACCGTCCTTAAAAGGACGGCATTGCCGTTTCCACTTGGAACGCGGTTATACTCGTGTTTTCGAATTAATCGTTATATTTTGAAAGAATTCGAGCATTGCCCTCCTTTAGCCGGAGTGTGGACCAATACTATACTTAAGCTATACAAATTGACCACAAGAGGTGACCACAGATGAACCGCTCCACAACCACTTTAGCCCAAGCCTCGCCAGCGCCCAAAAAAAGCTCTTATTTCAAAAGCCGGTGGAATGCTCCGCTTGCAGGCTATTTGTTTATTTCGCCCTGGCTGATCGGGTTCCTGGCCCTGACGGCGTATCCGTTGTTCTTATCGCTGTACTATTCGTTTACCGACTACACCCTGATGCAGCCGATGAAATGGATCGGGTCCCGCAATTACGAACGGATTTTCACCGCAGACCCCAAATTCATTCAATCCGCCAAAGTCACGGTCATGTACGTGCTGGCCTCTGTGCCTCTTAAACTAATTGCGGCCCTGCTCGTGGCCATGATTCTCAGCAGAGCGGTCAGAGGGATCAGCGTGTACCGCACAGCGATCTATTTCCCTTCACTGATCGGCGGAAGTATCGGGGTATCGCTGCTCTGGCGCAACATCTTCGGGGTAGACGGGATTTTCAACAAGCTGATTGCTGTCTTTGGCATCGAGGGGAAAAGCTGGATCACCAACCCGGACACTGCGCTTGGTACACTGATTCTGCTCACGGTCTGGCAATTCGGCTCAACCATGGTTATCTTCCTGGCCGGGCTGAAGCAGATTCCGAATGACTTATATGAGGCTTCCTCGGTAGACGGGGCTAATAAGTTCATTCAATTCTTCCGCATCACACTGCCCATGCTGTCGCCGATTCTCTACTTCAATCTGATCATGGCCGTGATCAACGCCTTCCAGATGTTCACCTCGGCCTTTGTGATTACGAATGGCGGACCGATGAACGCTACATACGTGTACGCTATGTATTTGTACGAACGGGCCTTCAGCCGGTACGAGCTGGGCTATGCCTCTGCACTGGCCTGGATTATGCTGGTCGCTATCGTAGCTGCAACGCTGCTGATCTCCTACACCTCGAAATATTGGGTATTCTATGAGACTGACACTGGAGGGAAAAAACGCAAATGACAACTCTGAATTGGAAGCCTGCACTCCGGCATGTGTTCATGATTCTCTTCAGCTTCATCATGGTCTATCCGATTGTCTGGTGGGTCGGTGCCTCGCTGAAGGATAGTACGGAGCTGAGTTCACCGGGAATCTTCCCGTCCGTCCCGCAATGGGAGAATTTCACCAAGGGCTGGAACTCGGTACCCGGACACACGTTCACCGATTTCTATCTCAACACCTTCTGGCTTGAAATTATGGTGCTGATCGCAACGCTGCTATCCTGTACACTGGTCGCTTTCGGGTTCGCCCGACTGGATTTTCCGCTCAAGAAATTCTGGTTCTCGATTCTGATGCTGACGCTGATGATGCCGGGCCAGGTACTGATCATTCCCCAGTACGCCTTGTTCCATCAGCTGGGCTGGGTGAACACGTATTTGCCGTTTGTCGTTCCCCATCTGCTGGCGGGCGGGGCCGGCGGGAGCTTCTTCGTCTTCCTGCTGATCCAGTTCATCCGCGGTGTGCCCAAGGAGCTGGATGAATCGGCCAAAATCGACGGTTGCTCCTGGTTCGGGATTTTCTGGAGAGTGGTCATGCCGCTGGCCTTCCCGGCGGTCGTTACGGTGACCATCTTCTGCTTCCTGTGGAACTGGGATGACTTCCTGGGACATCTCCTCTACATCAACACGGTTGACAAATACACGGTGGGTCTCGCGCTGCGCATGATCAATGACTCCCAGTCTGCAGCTGAGTGGGGCCAGCTTCTGGCCATGTCGCTTGTCTCTATTGTTCCGGCAACGCTTGTGTTCACCTTCCTGCAGAAGTATTTCGTGGACGGGATTGCCACAACAGGCATAAAGGGATAAGATTTAAAAAAAACATCCGTCCGATAACGGTAAAGCGCCTGAGCCTTATTCGACGCTTTACCGTTTATTTCTTGTGAACCGGAGGCGAAGGAAGGGGATCATTTGACCAACCCTTTTAAAAAGTACAGGATCGACCGTCTGTTTTTTCACAGCTTTGCCATTATTCTTATTCTGGTAATTGCAGTTACGGCTTGGACCAGCTACAGCAATTCCTCCAAAGCCCTTGTGCAGACGACCTCCCATTATCAGCAGCGGCTGCTGGATGAACTGAATAATGAAATTACCACCCGGCTGGATATGATTGAGCAGATCTCACTGTCTACCTCACGGGACAACGAGCTGACGACCTTTCTGCTGAACCGGCAGGATGATTTCGAGCGGTACCGCAAGCGTGTAAGCGTTGAGAGTGCCCTCGGCAATCTGACCTATGCCATTCCGTTGATTCAGGGGATTGACCTGTATATGGATGAACCGATGCCGAGCGACGGCCAGAGCTATATCCAGTTCCGGAATATTCGCGATTTGGATAAGCAGCCCTGGTCCAGGAATCTGGTAAAAAGCGATTTCGCCTGGTCGGGGGAACATTCCATTCCCAGCGTGCAGGGGGAGATTCCGGTTCTAAGCTTCGCCAGAAAGGTAATGAACGAGAACGATTATCTCGGAGTGCTGGTCGTCCATATTAAGGCCAAGGAGATTCGGGCGCTGCTGACCGGTAACTCCGCCGGGTCGAACCGGATCATGGCGGACAGCGGGGGGAAGCAAATTCTGAGCATCGGGGAGACACTGGAGCAGAACGAATGGTCTAAATGGATCGACCTCAAGAGCAACAAATCCGGCTATGTTCATATTCCCGGCGACAAGGATTCGGGCAATACCCTGCTCGTCTATTCCAGAATGGACAACTCCATATGGACACTGCTCGAATTCACCTCCTGGAAACAGATTACCGCAAGCAGTCTCGAACTGGCGGAATGGATCGGACTGATCGGGATTGGAGCGATTCTGCTGGTCCTGCTGCTGACGCATTATCTGAGCAAGCAGTTTACCAAGCCGATCAAGCAGCTTGTAAGCGCTATGAAGATGTATTCTGTGGGAGGGCATAGGGAGGAGCTGCCTATAGATTACGAGAATGAATTCGGGTATTTATTCTCCGGCTACCGCAAGCAGACCGATCGTATCGAGGAGCTGTATCTGTCGCTGGAGCGGCGGTATGAGCAGCAGCGCAAAGCGGAGATTGAGGCCTTGCAGGCCAATATCAATCCTCATTTTCTGTACAATATGCTGGACCAGCTCAACTGGATGGCGATTGAGGCCGGACAGGATGAGCTGAGCCGGATACTGGAGCTGATGGGCCAGATGTTCAGGATCGGCTTATCCAACGGCGCAAGCTTCATCATGGTGTCGGAAGAATTGCAGCACATCCAGTGTTATCTGGAGATCCAGCAGCTCCGCTGGGGCGACGGCCTGGAGTACACCATCAATGTGGAGCCGGAGCTTCTGGAGGCTTACCTTCCCAAGCTCACCCTGCAGCCTTTTGTGGAGAACTCCATTGTACACGGATTCAATAAACAACGCAGCGGACAGGTCACCATCCGCTTGACTAAGATTGAGGAGACACTGCAGATTATAATTGATGATAACGGGGCCGGTCTGAAGCAGCCGGAGGCGCGGCCGCAGAGGCGGCACACCGGCGGTTATGGCATACGGAATGTGAGAGAGCGGATTGCCGGATATTTCGGAAATGACTACGGGGTTACGCTGAAGGAACGTGAAGAGGGAGGGACCCGGGTAGAGATTGTTCTACCGCTGCTCAGAGAGGCTCCGGCACAGATACTGACTGCTTCTCTCGCCGTGAAGGAAGGCTGAATGCGGCTGCTGCGGGACAGAGAAGCTTAAGGAGGCAGACATGATGTGGAAGATCGCTATTGTTGACGATGAGCGCCAGGTGCTTCAGGGGATGAAGCGGGCGATTCCATGGGAGGAGCTGGATGCAGAGTGGGCCGGTGAGGCGCTTAACGGGGAAGACGGTCTGGCGATGATCCGCGAAGCCAGCCCGGACATTGTAATCACCGATATCTACATGCCGGTGATGAGCGGCCTGGAGATGATGGAGCAATTAAGGAACGAGGGCTTCAAGGGCAAAATTATTATTTTGAGCGGATACTCAGACTTTGAGCATGCCAGACAAGCCCTCCGGCTTCAGGTCAGTGACTATGTCTCCAAGCCGATCAGTCTGCCTACGCTTAGAACGATCCTTCATAAGGTGATCGCGGAGCTTATCAGAGAGCAGGAGAAGGTGATCCGGCAAGGCGAGCTGGAGCTGAAAATGATGCTGTACGAGCCTTTTGTCGAGAAGGAGTGGGTCCGGTCCGCAGCGGTCGGCACCCTGGAGCCTTCGTACCGGAACAATTCCCATCTTCCGCCTTCGTACCATTACTGGCTGGAGGGCAGGCATGCGACTATCGGGATTGAGCTGATCCGCGATGACCGGGCCAGCTCCTTCTCGGTCTCGGACTGGAATCTGCTGCGCTTCGCGGTCAGCAATATTGCCTGTGAGGTCACACGCAAGCATTACGCCAATATGGAATACACCGAGCTGAACAGCTACAGGGCTCTGCTGATTATTCACCCCGAAGCTGAATGCACACAGCAGCTGGAGGAGCTGGGAATCCGGCTGGTCGACAGCATCCACTCGTATCTCAGGCTGGTGGTCCGCATAGGTATAGGGGGACTGAAGGATACGTGGACGAAGATTCCCGAATCGACGGAGGAGGCGTTCCGCGCGATGGATCACGGGGCCTTGCGGATCAGCCCGGCCTATGAGGTGTACTGCTACCGGGAGAGCCACAGCAGCGGGCAGGACCGTGGAGTTCTTTTCCCGGTGAAGTTCTCTTACAAGCTGGCCGCTGCGATGAAGGCTTCACAGGAGACGGAGGCGCAGCAGCTTGTACACGGATACATTACCGAGCTGCAAGCGCAGCAAGGGGTCTCCGCCAGCTACGTGCAGATGCTAGGGAGCGAGCTATGGGGTATTATCACCTACTCCCTGTATGAGTCGGGCTTCGTGCTTGATGATCTGTTCACCAATGACCAGATTGCCCAGGAGATCGGCAACCTGGCCATACCTGACCAGCTGGCAGGCTGGTTGTCCGCCAAAATCACAGCGATCTGCGCCAGCCGCCAATGGAAGGGCAGCAGCAAGCACCGACAGGTCGTTGATTTCATGACCAACTACATTCATGAGCATTATGCCGAGGAGCTTACGCTGGCTGATCTGTCGGATAAGGTATTCATCTCCCGCAATCATCTGTCGATTATCTTCAAGAACATCACCGGGGAGACCTTCAACAACTACCTGACCCGGGTACGGATTGAGAAGGCCAGGGAGCTGTTAATGGAGCGCAATATGCTGGTCTATGAGGTGGCAGAGAGGGTTGGCTACAAGAACATTCCTTATTTCAGCACGCTATTCAAGAAGATCACCGGCATGAATCCTACCGAGCTGATCAAATGATGACACATATAATCCACCAGAGACAAGTATGATGGTAGAAGCCGCGATGACGAAGCAGGGAATTGCGGCTGAGCCGCACCAACATCAATGTGTCATCAAGGAGGACAGGAATATGCCCGTTAACTTCAGCATTATCGGCGGAGCGGGATTCCGCGCACAGTATTATTTACGAATTGCCCGGGTCATGCCGGACCGGTTTCGGGTTGGCGGCCTTGTGGTCAGGGACCGGGCTGAGGGACAGGAGATAGAAGCAGCGTGGGGCGTTCAGACGTACCGTTCCCTTGACGAGCTGCTGCAGAATGAGGACCCGGATTTCGCAGTGGTCTCTGTCAGCGGCGGGGCGGCCATGAACTATTTGTACCGCCTGGCGGAGATTGGCCTACCGGCGCTGGCAGAGACACCGCCTGCCTCCAGTCTGGAAGAGCTGGAGCAGCTGCACAAGGAGCTGACTGTACACGGGGCCTGGATACAAGTCGCAGAGCAGTACCCGTACCATCCTGTTCAAGAGGCGCGGCTGTCGCTGATCCGCTCCGGCAGGCTGGGCAGAATCACCGAAGCGACCGTCTCTGTATCCCATCTGTATCACGGGGCAAGCCTGATGCGCAGGATGCTCGGCATCGGGTTCGAGGAGGCCGTCATCCGGGGGATGCGGTTCGAATCCAGCTGGGTTGGCGGACCAACCCGCAGCGGCCCTCCGGCTGAAGACAAGCTGATTCCGCTGCACAGGGATCTGGCTTGGCTGGATTTCGGAGACCGGCTGGGCATATATGATTTCACCAAGGACCAGCACCGCTCCTGGACGCGCTCGAATCACCTTAGCGTGCGCGGCGAACGCGGAGAGATCTTCGACAACCGGGTGCTGATCCAGCAGGATAATCTGGTGCCTCTGCAACTGGAACTGAAGCGGATCAACCGAGGAGAGCAGGAGAATGCTGAAGGCTATTACCTCCAAGGGATTATTTGCGGAGAGCAGTGGCTCTACACGAATCCGTTCATCCCTGCCCGTCTGTATGATGATGAGCTCGCCATTGCGTCCTGTCTGGACAAGATGGCCCTCTATTCCGCTGGCGGCCCCGGCTTCTACGGGCTGGAGGAAGCCTCGCAGGATGTATACCTCGGCAAGATGATTGAGAAGGCCATCGAGTCCGGCGAAGCCATAAGAACTGAGCGGATGTGCTGGGCGGAGGGGAAGTAGGGTTGTGGCAGGAGCATAGCTGCTGGCGGGAGTGTAGCTGCTGGCGGGAGTGTAGCTGCTGGCGGGAGTGTAGCTGTTGGCGGGAGTGTAGCTGCTGACAGGAGTGTAGCTGCTGACAGGAGTGTAGCTGCTGGCGGGAGTGTAGCTGCTGTCAGGAGTGTAGCAGCTGGCGGGAGTATAGCTGCTGGCAGCTGCTTGTTTGCCCAAACCTCGGGTCCGTGAATCCTCCATCGCCCCGACCATTTTCGCAGTGAGAGGTGCATTTTAGCAGTGAGAGGTACGTTTTAGCAGTGAGAGGTACACCTGGAAGCGAAGTTGATCCACCGGTGAAGGATGCTATTGACGCCTGCAGTGTGGCGATACTATAATTTGTAAAACGGATGAAGCACATCCCGCGCCCTGGTTTATCGGGTGCGGGATTTTTTGTGCGTGGATATGCCAAGTAACTTTAGGTTCAAACGCCCCGTAAGCGAGTGAGCAAGTGGGATGATCAAGCTATGTTTGCGGGGAGAGAGATGATTTTGCAGAGGAGGAAGAGAGGAATGGGATTTGCCGAAGAGCATCAGAGATGGCCGGAGTACCATAAGAAACGCAGGGCAGGGGAGCGTCTGGACCGGCTGGATCGGGGGCACCGGCATGGGGAGCAAATGTTTGTAGAGCGGGTATGGTGGCCGATTTTCGGTAACCTGGATGATCTGCATCCCGAGTACGAGGTAGCAGACTGGCGGGGCAGGCCGTATTTTGTGGATTTTGTGTGGAAGCCGGGACAGGTTAAGTTCGCTATCGAGATCAAGGGATATGGGCCGCATGTTCAGAATACGGACCGCACCCGTTACCGTCAGGAGCTGAACCGGGAGACGTATCTGCAAATTGCCGGATACCGCGTCATCGCCATCCCGTACGATGATCTGGAGTCCTCACCGGAGTAGACCATCTCCCTGCTGAAAGCTTTGCTAACCCCATGTTTGTTGAAAACCAGTTCTAAGAGGAGTAGCCAATTTGCAAGGATAGAGCGCGACATACTGCATATGGCGAGCCGGATGAATGGGATGATACGGCCGGTGGATGTGGTGAAGGGGCTTGGTATTGATCCGCGAACGGTGAAGAAAAACTTGAATAGTTTGTGTGACAAAGGCAAGCTCAAGCCTGTCTTGTTGCAAGGAAGTAATAGAATATGCCGGTATGAGCTTGTTCCATCTATTTTGGATAATGAGATATGGTAGATTGTAACGTCTGATCCCGCCAAAAGTGGGTGTGGGGAGGAAATGAGAGGGATAAATCCCTCTGATCCCGCCAAAAGTGGGCGCGGGGAGGAAATAGGAGGGATAAATCCCTCTGATCCCCCGCAAGCGGCCACAAAAGGGCGCACGCCCAAAGCCGCAAGCGCGCAGGGGCCTAATGAGCTGCCCCGCCCACCGGCAGCTTAATCGTGAACGCCGAGCCCTGGCCCGGCTCGCTGCGCACCTCGATGGTGCCTTTGCTCAGGCTGATGATGCGCGCGGCCAGCGGCAGGCCGAGGCCGTTGCCTCCGGCGGAGCGGGCGGGGTCGCCCTGGTAGAACTTCTCGAAGATGTGCTTGCGCACCTTCGGGGTCATGCCGATGCCGGTGTCCGCGATGACCACCGAGATCCAGGTCCCGTCCGAGTGGAGCGCGACCGAGATCATCCCGCCCTCCGGCGTGAACTTGATCGCATTGCCCAGCACATTAAGCCACACCTGCATCATCAGCTCTTCGTTGCCATAATACCGCTGCTCATCCAGCTCAATGTCCAGATTCAGCTGCTTGGCGGCCCAGAGGGATTCCAGCAGCAGCAGTGCCTGGCGGAGCTGCTCGTCCAGCGGATATTCGGCCAGCTCTGAGAGCATCTCCTGGTTCTCCAGCTTGGAGATCTTGAGGATGTTACCGGACAGATTAGACAGCTGCCGTGAGCTCTCGATAATCATTCCGGTGTATTCGTCATGCTCCTCCTTGCTCAGATTCTCCTCCTGCAGCAGCATGGCGTACCCTTCAATCGCTGCAATAGGCGTCTTAAATTCGTGAGACACATTCACGACGAAGTCATTGCGCAGGGTCTCGATGCTGCGCAGCTCCTGGACCATCAGATTGAAGTGATGTGCCACTTCACTGATCTCATCTACACGGTGCGACTCATTCAGGTAGATGTCGAAGTTGCCCTTGGCGATTTCTTTGGCAGCACGGCTGAAGTCTGTGATCGGGGCCAGAATTTTTTTGCCGACCATAATACTAATCGTAGTCCCGATGACCAGACTGAACAGCATCGTAGTCAGCAGGGGCGGGAACATATTGCGGTGCCCTATCGTATTATGCCCCACGCGGATATATAAGAAGGCCAGAGCAGACAGAATTACGACGAAGAATAGAATAATCACGAATACCATCGATACGAAATACCACCACAAGCCTCTATTGTTCCCCCGGATCATCCCCGCTTCACCGCCTTATAGCCCAGCCCTCTGACCGTAACAATCTCGAAATCCGCACTGTTCCGGAAACGCTCCCGCAGCCGGTTAATGTGGACTACCACCGTATGCTCATCCGACTCGGAGTCCATCCCCCAGATTTCATCCATGAGCTGCTGCTTGGTGAAAATTTTATTCGGGTAAGAGATCATTTTATAGAGGAGATAGAATTCTTTCTGCGGCAGCACGATGCTCTCAGGCCCCTGAATCACGGTTAACGTATCATAGTCCAGCACGGTATGGCCCCATTCGATTTTGCGTTCACTGATGATTTTGGCCCGGCGCAGCAGCGCCCCGACACGCAGGATCATCTCATTCACATTGACCGGCTTGACCATATAATCATCGATGCCAACGAGGAAGCCCTGCTGCTTATCGGCAAAAGTCTCCCGTGCCGTCACCATCAGGACCGGAAGCTGGCTGTTGTTGTCCCGGAGCATCCGTGTCAGCTCAAAGCCGTCCATCACAGGCATCATAATATCGCAGATCATCAGATCGATGTATTCCTTATCCAGCATCTCCAGCGCATCCTCGCCATTCATAGCCGGAACCGCGCGGTAGCCGTGCCTGGTCAGTACAGTGCAGAAGAGCTGCCGCAGCTTGGCGTCGTCCTCCACTACAAGAATAGTAAACATAGATTCTCCTCCTGGAACGGTTCCATGTAATAGAACGTATAGCTTGTATAGATGTTTTGCGGATTCTTCCAGTATACCTCATGAAGATCAACTTAATCTCAACCGGGAGTTTAGGTTTAGTTTATATTGGACGATTATACTGGGGAACAGCAGGACAGGAAGTACGAAGCACATACAGAGAATAAGAGTATAGGAATGGAAAGGGAGACTGGACAATGCTGCAATTAAAAAACATCACCAAGAGCTATAAGACCGGCGAATTCACTCAAGTCGCACTGGATAAAGTAAATCTCAATTTCAGAGAAAGTGAGTTCGTTGCGATTCTGGGCCAGAGCGGCTCAGGCAAGACCACGCTGCTCAACATCGTCGGCGGACTGGATCAGTATGACAGCGGAGAGCTGATCATTAACGGCCAATCGACAGAGCGCTTCAAGGACAGCGAGTGGGATGCGTACCGGAATAACAGTGTCGGCTTTATTTTTCAGAGCTATAATCTGATCTCACACTTAAGCATCACGGACAACGTGGAGATGGGGATGACGCTCAGCGGGGTATCTTCAGCCGAGAAGCACCGTAAGGCGCTGGAGGTACTGGAGAAGGTTGGCCTTAAGGATCATGTGCACAAAAAGCCGAACCAGCTCTCCGGCGGACAGATGCAGCGTGTAGCCATTGCCCGGGCGCTCGCGAACAATCCCGATATTATCCTGGCCGATGAGCCTACCGGGGCCCTGGATTCGGAGACGAGTGAGCAGATCATGGAGCTGATTAAGACCATTGCCGAGGATAAGCTCGTCATTATGGTTACCCATAACCCGGAGCTGGCGGAGAATTATGCAGACCGTGTCATCCGCTTCTCGGACGGACATGCCATCTCGGACAGCAACCCGCTGGCTACGCAGAAGACCTCAAGTGCGTACAAGCTGAAGCAGACAAGCATGAGCTTCCTCACCGCCCTCAAGTTATCCGGCAAAAACATTGCCACCAAGAAATGGCGCACGGGATTGACCGCTTTTGCCTCCAGTATCGGAATTATCGGTATTGCTCTGATTCTGTCCCTGTCCAATGGCTTCGACAAACAGATCAGCTCCTATGAGACCGGGGCCTTATCCAACTTCCCGGTTTCCATCAACCAGACAGCGATCAACTTGCAGAATGCGGGCCCTCCCGGCAAAGAAGCCACGGAGCTTACCGCATACCCAGCAGAGAAGAAGCTCTACCCGTATGACCCTACTGTCAACTCCGCTATGCATGTGAATGTGCTGACTAAGGAGTATATGCAGTATCTGGACGGGATTGATCCTAAGCTGCTGGACGGCGTGTCGTACACCCGCAGTGTGAAGATGAACATGCTGGTCAAGGATGGGGATAAGGCAGTGGCCCTGGATACCAGCAAAATCACCGTGGCTCCGTATCCCAGCAAACAGGATAGTGCTTCGGGAAGCTACCTGGAGCAGTACTATGACCTGCTGGAAGGAACCTTCCCTGCAGAGAAGACAGATCTGGTGCTCATCGTGGATCAATACAACCGTATGACCAAGGCGGAAGTGGATGCGCTCGGGCTGGACTATGAAGCCAAGAGCATCAATCTGAGCGATCTGGTCGGCAAGCCGGTGAAGCTGATCATGAACAACGATTATTATAAAAAGAACGGCGAACAGTTCGTGGTCAATGCTCCAGGCGGGAATATGAATGATCTTTACGACAGCCCTAAGGCGGTTACGCTTAAAATTGCTGGTGTGCTGCGCGCACAGGAAGGGTCGAGAATCTCAACGCTGTCGCCCGGTCTGGTCTACTCCGACGAGCTGGCGGCCTCCTTCATTGCTGATGCGAAGGAATCCGAGATTGTCCTGGCCCAAGAGAAGGCAGATATCAATGTGTTAACGGGACAGGGGCTGTCGGATGGCCTTACAGGCTCGGGTTCAACCGGCCCGATGGGCGGGTCTGCTATGATGAACGCGGGACAGGCTGCTGCTGCCGGTATGGCTTCTCCCACGAAGGAGAATGCGCTTGCCACTCTGGGGGCTACCGATATCCCGACAGCAGTCTCACTGTATCCGATTGATTTCAGTGCGAAGGAATCCGTAAATGCTTATCTGGACAAATGGAATGAAGGCAAAGCGGCAGAGGATCAGGTGCAATATACTGACCTTGCAGCGATTGTGACGAATATTTCCGGCGGAATTATGGACGGGATTACGATGGTGCTGATTGCTTTTGCGGCGATTTCTCTGGTGGTATCCCTGATCATGATTGCGATCATTACGTATATTTCCGTGATGGAACGTACGAAGGAGATCGGCGTATTGCGTGCACTGGGTGCCCGTAAGAAGGATATCACGCGGGTGTTCAATGCCGAGACCTTCATTATCGGGGCTTGCTCAGGGATTCTGGGCATCGGCATCACTTATCTGCTGACCATCCCGGTCAATGCGGTCCTCTACAACCTGACGGAGCTGAAAAATGTCGCCCAGCTGAATCCGCTCCACGCGCTCATTCTGGGTGTCATCAGCGTGCTGCTGACCATGCTCGGCGGTGCTATCCCGGCCAAAATGGCGGCGAAGAAGGACCCGGTGGCTGCCCTGCGCAGTGAATAACGGGCCGTAGTCCAGATCCGCCAGACTGAAATGACGAAGAACCAAGGGAATCCGTTCCTTTGGTTCTTTCTGCATTCTATTTTGCAAGAAAAATTGCCATAGATCACAGACAAATAGGGAGATAGTGGGATAAAATAACAGGAAATAGAGATTTAATCATATACCCAGGAGGGATCAAATGAAGACCAGAGGCAAGTTGCAGGTCATTGCGGGTTTTCTTATGCTGGCGCTAATTATTACCTTGCACGATGTGCTAGAGAATCAGAATCTGAGAATCGTATTATCGATCACTGTAGCGGTAGCCGCTGCTTATTTTCTGTCCAAAATCAGTCTCCCGCAGCAGGTATCCGGCAGAACGATAACGGTAGGATTGGTGTCACTGCTGGGATTCACTTGCGTGTACCATGTTCTACTGTCCCTAGCGCTGGAGCAAAGTATATTCGCTAATTATTTTTGGGTTTTCTTATGCGTCATTTACCTGTTAATCTGGATGCGTGCCCGGCTAAGTCCCTCAAAATAACAGCCGCCGCTTGCATTGGGAGTAGCCGGAGCAGCAGTCTGGGATTACTCCGCAGAAGGCAGCTGGGCGCGCAGCGTTTTCTTTTTATTAATCTCCTTGGACAGCTCTAACTGCTGCTGGGAGATTTTTTTGAGTTCAGCCTGCAGCTTGGTGATGCGGCTCATTTTACTGCTGAGGGAGCTTGGGGATGAGCTTAGCTTGCAGTCCTTTTCCAGCTGGTTGATCTTGAGCTTGGTCTTTCGGGTCTTCTTCTGCAGCTCTGTAATACCGGCTTCCATCTCTGCGATCTCCTGGTTTAAACGATCCAGCACCGGTCTTGTGAAATTAATTGCCATTCGGGCACCTCTTACTTTTCTTAAAATATAATAAGCAGTCAGGATATCATTGTACTATAAGCGCCAGGTATATGCGAGATGTGGAAGAAGACCCATGGAGTGCGCTCCGCGGGTCTTCTTCTATATGCAGCCTATGAATTAGCAAAGCATCAGGCGCTCTCCTTAGATTTCCTCGGCGACAACAGCTGGCTGCTTCAGGGCCGGTTCCTTGGCCTGACCCACCTGCTTAATGAAGAAGGAGAGGAAGAGCCCGATAATCCCGATGCCCACGATAACCAGATAGGAATCGTTGATGCCCTGGATGGAAGCCTCCATTATCATATGCTGCTGAGTCTCGCCGGCAGTTCCGCCGCTGGACATAATATCCTGGAAGTGAGTGGCGGTACGGCTGGTCATCACGGTGACCAGCAGAGAAGTGCCTACTGCGCCGGCAACCTGTCTTACGGTATTGGAGATCGCTGTGCCATGTGAATTCAGCCTGGAGGGCAGTTGATTCAGCCCGAGGGTCTGAATAGGCATCAGCAACAGGGCCATGCCAATCCGGCGGCCGGTAGACATCAGCATCAGATAACCGTAGCTTGTCGAGTCTGTAAGATTCACGAAGCTGAGCGTAGTCAGAATCGTGATCGTCAGGCCGATAATGGCGAGCCATTTCGCTCCGAAGCGGTCGAACAGCTTACCGGTGACTGGCATCAGTGCGCCCATAATGACTGCGCCGGGCAACAGCAGCAGGCCGGACTCCATAGCGGTGAAGCCGCGGGCATTCTGCAGATAGAGCGGCAGCAGCATCATATCCGCATACATCACAATCGTAACCGCCACACTGATAACGGTGGTCAAGGAGAACATATTATATTGGAAGGCCCGCAGATCCAGCAGCGGGCTCCCGGAAGTGAGCTGCTTCCATATGAATAATCCAAGCGATATAGCGCCTGCGGCCAGCGACAATAACACCTCTGCACTGGACCAGCCAGCACTGGCTGCCCGGCTGAAGCCGTAGAGCAGGGTACCGAATCCAATGGTCGACAGGATCACGCTGGTGATGTCGATTTTGGGGAAAGAACGCTCAGCCACATTTTTCAGATAAATAAAACCGCATACGATGACTATAACCGTGAGCGGAAGCATGCCGTAGAACATCATCTCCCATGAATAACGTTCCATAATATATCCAGCCAGAGTAGGGCCAATGGCTGGGGCAAAGATAATGGCCAGCCCGACCATCCCCATGGCGGCGCCTCTTTTTTCACGCGGGAAGAGGGTCAAAATAACCTGGGTAAGCAGCGGCATAATAATGCCGGCACCGGCAGCCTGAATCATCCGTCCGGTAAGCAGCACCGGGAAGCTGCCTGCGAGCGCCGATACAAGGGTACCCGTGAAGAAAATAAACATCGAGGTCTGGAACAGCTCCCGTGTAGTGAAGCGCTGCATCAGATAGGCCGTAATGGGAATCAGTACACCGTTAACCAGCATATAGCCGGTAGTGAGCCACTGGGCCGTGGCCGCTGTAATATTGAAGTCATGCATAAGCTCCGGTGTAGCCACGCTCATGATGGTCTGATTCAGCGTAGCCAGAAAGGCACCGAGAATCATTACGAAAAGAATAGGTCCCTTGGAAATGGACGGAACTTCTTGGCTTGCTGTCTTGTTACTCACTATTCTCCATCCTTTCAAACCGCCAACTCATGGACTAAATTTACAATGTGTCGTATAGTTTACAATGTATAAAGTAGATTATAAATGAAAATTTCATGTAATCAAGCAACGATTTCCGGGAAAATGTAATTTAGTTGACACTTAGAGGATATGTGTAGTGTATGTGGTTGAAAAACGACACTTTAGACTGAAATTGTAGCCTGCCCTTAGACGGCAGCAGATTGGAGAGACCAGAAATGACAAATCCGGCCCAGCGGACAGATCCGCGCGTTCTTCGTACACGCCAATTCCTCAAAGAGGCTCTGATTGAACTGATGGAAGAGATGAGCATTGAGAAAATCACCGTCAACCGCCTTGCACAGCGGGCCCAAATTAACCGTGTGACCTTCTATCTGCATTACCGGGATATTCCGGATATGCTGGAGAAAATGGCGGATGATATGGCTGAGGAGGTTCTGGAGGTGGTGAGAGCGGATACGGACTTTACGGAAGCTGCACAAGAAGAGAAGTGGCCGATGCTGGAGCACCTGCTTGTGCATATTGCCGAGAACGCCAAATTCTACAAAATCGTACTTACGTCGCGCAAGAGTACGATATTTACCGACCGGCTTTTTAAACTGATGGCAGACATTATTTCTGCACGGGTGGAGAGCAGGGTTACCGCGCATGAGGCTTCGGAACCAACGGTGCAGAAGGATATCGCTGTGTGGTACGGCTCGGCGGCCCTCATTGGTACCATCATCGCCTGGCTTCGGGAGGACATGCCGTATACACCGCAGTATCTGGCGAAACAGATTACTTCACTGCGGGCGAATTAATTGCCCGATGCATTCCTTCTTGATGGATTCATAGGTCCAAGAGCAGCCAATCCCTCCCGCATATAAATAGTAGGGACTACTATATATTCTGAAGCTATTTTTGATGGGATGGGGTGGTACGGGATGAGGAGAAAGGCAGGACCGGCACGGAAGCGGGTGCTTCGCGCCAAGCGGCAGGCTGTTCCCGGAGTGAAGCGCAGAATCAAGGCACAGACGGTTGAATTTGCGGTGTTTGGTGACAGTCATGTGGGATATGGTAACAGCTTGAGCATCTTTAAGAGTCTTTTGCCTAAGGCGGTGAGCAACGGGAACAAACGGTTTATCATCTTCGGGGGAGATAATACCCAGGCGGGAGCGGATCACGGGAATAACGCTAACGCCTACTATAAGGACTTCAAGGATACAGTGACTGCCACGCTGGGAAGCATCCCTTACAAGGCCTCTATAGGGAACTGGGAAGCCAGTACCCGGTCCTTGTTCACGCAGTATTTAGGGGCGGTGGCCGGACAGATGAATTTCCCGGGAACGCAGGGCAAGGTGAGATATGTGTGGCTGGATTGTGCGCTGGGCCAGTTCACACCGGCAAGCCTCAATCTGCTGCGTAATCTGGATGACAGGTATTTCTATATTATTGATTTCCACTGGCCGCTCCGGGTGCAGGGCATTACGGTGGATTCCAGCCATGTGCTCAGCGCGGCCGAGACCTCCAAGTTCTTCACGGCCATTCCGGCAAAAGCCAGAGAGAAGGTGCTGGCGATCTTCACTCATCATGGTCACAAATTCTACCGGAAGCTGAACAACATCTATCCCGGCTACACCAGAACCAAATTCTTCGTCACCGGATGCTCCGGGGACTACAAATGCAAGCCCGGCGGGAACATGGGGTACTATAATGCTACATTAACCAGCAGCGGGTCAGGCTACAAAGTCGAGGCTTTTATCGCGCACTGAGGGGCTAAGTGAATGAGGCATAGCGGCGGGAGAGTGTCGTGAAGACATTCTCTTTGTTTTTGGGCAGACGTCCTGAAGGAGAACTTGACAGCCCTTTCACAGGTTGGGTATGGTTGTCTGGTCAGCAGATAAAGGAGGCAGAACAGAATGTCAGGATTACTTGGAAATCACTTCATGACACAGATTGGGATTCTGGTTCACGATATCGAGAAGGTGAGTCAGGCGTATGCAGACTTTTTCGGACTGGACAAGCCTCAGATCAGCATCACGGACACAGCCGATATTGCCCGGACGGAGTATAACGGCAGAGGACAGGGGCGCGGGCGAAGCTTGCATTTTTTGACATGGGGTCCTTGCAGCTAGAATTGATTGAACCGGATCATGAGCCGAGCACCTGGCGGGATTACCTGAATGAGCACGGGGAAGGGGTTCACCATATTGCGTTCGTGGTAGAAGGTATGAAGGAGAAGATTATGCTGCTTGAAGGCAAGGGATTTCCGCTTCAGCAGAAGGGTGAATATACCGGCGGACGGTATGCTTATATGGATACGTTCAAGGAATTGAAGGTAGTGCTGGAATTGCTGGAGAATGACAAATAGACTTCAGACGGGAGGAATTATAGAATGAATATTCTAATTACAGGGGCGGGACGCGGACTGGGCCTTGAGCTGGCAGCAGCTGCGCTGGAGCGTGGACATGCTGTTATTGCGGGAGTGCGGGATCTGACGCGCGGGCAGGCAGCATTAGCTGATCTGGCGGCAGTACACGGGGACAAGCTGACTCTTGTGACGCTTGATGTGACGGATGAGGCCGGAATCGCGGCGCTTGCTGCCAGCCTGACAGAGCAGGCCCGGACACTCGGCGTTATCATCAATAATGCCGCAGTGCTGAATGCCACGGACACCGCACTTGAAGCGCTGGATATGGAAGAGATGCAGCGTGCCATGGATATCAATCTGTACGGGCCGATGCGGGTGGTTAAGCACCTCCTGCCGCTGCTGACCGGTCCGGATGCTTCAATCATCAATATCTCATCAGAGGCAGGCAGTATCACCAATGCTTACCCGGGCAGCTATCCGTATACGATCTCCAAGACCGCACTAAATATGTTCACGCAGAAGCTCCATGTCACGCTGAAGGACCGCGGCATCCATGTGCTCAGCGTCCATCCCGGCTGGATGCCTACCGATATGGGCGGAGCTAAGGCACCGCTTCACCCGCGCACCAGTGCCGAGGGCATTCTGGACCTGATCGGGCAGAGAGCCGAGCCGTCCGGCCACTTCAGATTCGTGGATTACACGGGTAAGGATATGGAGATTTAACTATACAGCATTAGGTTTAGAACTGTAAGGATGAACCTTAGGGGTGTTAAAGTCTGAGCATGAACATCGAGCTACTATTAGGCTGATACTGTACCCGTTACCGAATTCTGCTCTTACATTCAAGTAACTGATTGTACTTCCTGCAATAGAAAACGCATATCCGATAATGATCATATTCACAATATTAAATCTAATGCTCTATTACTATACACAGCACTTCACCTGTTAAGAGGCGAGTGGAGCTGTAATTTTCTCGTCCGGAGAGCGGCGGGGCCAGAGCAGCAGTCCCAGTGAGCAGACTACCAGAACTACGCAGAGCAGGTAGGAATGGCGGTATCCTAACCACTGGGCTGCAGCTCCTCCCGCCAGGCTTCCGGCCAGTCTGCCGATAGTTGTAGCGTTGGTATACAGGGTGGAGGCATAGCCGGGAAGGTCCGGCAGCAGATCCTGAATATAGCTGATGCCAATCGCAGAAATTACAGCGACAAAAAAAGCGAGCAGCACCTGTCCGGCGATGAGCTGCCACAGCTCACCTACTCCGATCACCAGTGCATAGTAGATTCCCCCCATTGCCATTCCCCAGCCCAGCAGCACCTTGCTGTCGTATTTGGCTGACAGCAGCCCCAGCACCAGCATGAACGGAATTTCCATTAACGCGCAGATACTGGCTACCGAAGCTACATTCTGTGTAGTGCCTCCCAGCGTATTGACAATGAACAGGGAGATATTCAGATTATTGGCCCAGTGTCCGGTATAGAGCAGGGTCAGGATAAGAAAAGGAACCAGTACCCTGGCGCTGCGTTGGCGTCCGGCATGCGGTTGGACACGCCGCTCGGGCTGCTGCTTAGCGGCTGAAGGCCGTACGAAGCTGAACACCAGCAGGGCGTTGATCAGGAAGATCAGTGTCGTCGTTGAGAAGATTCCCTGAAATCCGAAGCGGCTCAGGAGCGCGGCTCCAACCAGCGGACCGCTGATGAAGCCAAGGGAGAACATCGAGCGCAGGGCCGAGTTAGCCAAGGCATGATCAGGAGAGCTGCTGGCGTTCACAGCTTCTCTGGCACTGGCGAATAATTGCGGCATCGCCGGGGCGCCTAATGCGGTGAATATGGTCATATAGGCCAGCAGCGCGTAGAAGTCATGAATGAATATGTATCCGGCAAAAGCAACCGCGTTGAACATCATACAGATCACCATCAGCCTGCGGCGGTTCAGCCCGGCGTCGGAGCGTTTGGCGATGAACATGCTTAAGGCTACCCCGCTAAGGAGGGTCACCGCTGTAAATATTCCGAAGGTTCCGGCACTGACGCCGAGTTCTTCTGTGAAGTAGACCGCCAGGAATGGAGCGCTGATAGAGATGGCCATTCCCTGGAACAGCATGCAGAGCAGGAATATAGGATAGGTTGGAATGAGGAGCAGAGCATAGGTTCTTTTGAGCATAGAGTGTGTGGACTTCCTTTCCGCATCGCTTGTAGTCTTATCTTTGGTTTAATTATAGTATAACGTCAATAGCATAGGATGTGTCTGATTAGCATCTAACCAATACGGAATCCCTAATAATGAACTGGTTTTTGGGCCAATTGTGCTGGTGTTATTGTCAGGGAAGATATTCTAAGATGGAGAGGATAGGACAGCCGGACTGTGCGGAGGCAAGAGGACGCTGGGCTTGGCTGGAGATGAAACCGTTATCATGAAGAATAAAGGAGAGATTACATATGGACGCTGCTGCGTATCCTTTTAGACAAATTGAATTGCCATTAGATGAACGTGTTCAGGATCTGCTCTCCCGGCTGACGCTTGCAGAGAAGGTCAGTCTGATGCCGCAATATCAGGCAGCCATTGAACGGCTGGGTGTAGGCGGTTACAAGCATGGGACGGAGGGTGCGCACGGGATTTCCTGGCTGGGCAAAGCCACCTCGTTCCCGCAGCCAAGCGGGCTCGCCTGTACCTGGAACCCGGCGCTGCTGCAAGAAATCGGTTCGGCAATCGGGGATGAGGCCAGAGCCTTTTACCGCAAGAATCCCACTATTAACGGCTTGACTCTGTGGGCACCGACAGTAGATATGGAACGGGACCCGCGCTGGGGGAGAACAGAGGAGGCCTACGGGGAAGACCCTGAGCTGACAGGCCGGCTGAGTACAGCGCTTGTCCAGGGAATTCAGGGGGATCATCCGGTGTATCTGAAAGCGGTAGCGACCCTGAAGCATTTCCTCGGCAACAATAATGAGATTGACCGGGGCGTGGCTTCGTCCAGCATTGACCCGCGCAATATGCGCGAATATTACCTCGAAGCCTTCAAGCCTGCCTTCAAGGAAGGCGGTGCACAATCCATGATGACCGCCTACAATTCCGTGAACGGTGTGCCGGTTATCCTCCATCCGGCGGTGATGGAGATTGTGAAGGGCGAATGGGAGATGGACGGCTTCATTGTCAGCGATGCCGGAGACCTGTTCGGCATTGTGAAGGACCATAAGTATTATGAGTCCTTCGCCCAGTCTATGGCGGAATCTATTAAGAATGGCATTGACAGTGTGACCGAAGAGACGGAGGAGACCATTAAGGTTATTCACGATGCGATCCGTGAAGGGCTGCTGACTGAGGCAGATCTGGACCGCGCACTGGCGAACACCTTCCGTATCCGCTTCCGGCTCGGTGAGTTCGACCCGGAGGAAGGAAATCCGTACACGAAGATAGACGACTCGGCGATTCTCAGCAAAGCGCATGGCGAGTTGTCACTCGAAGCCGCGAAGGAATCCATTGTGCTGCTGAAGAATGACAACGCAGCCCTTCCGCTGAATGCAGCCGCGCTCTCCAAGGTGGCTGTAATCGGCCCGCTGGGAGACGAAGCGTTCAGAGACTGGTATTCCGGTACGCTGCCGTATGCTGTGACCCCTTTGCAGGGAATCATCAAGAAGCTCACAGGCAAGCAGGTCACCTTCGAGAGCGGGGATGACCGGATCATTCTGACCTCCGCTGCCAGCGGACAAGCCGTGGGGTTTACGGGGGAAGACGGACGGCTCGCAGTGTTGCATGATCTGCCGGAGCGCGGGGAGCTGTTCCGCCATACGGCATGGGGCTGGACCGCTCATACCCTTGAATCTGCCAGCCGGGGACAATATGTTACCCTGACAGATGCCGGTACACTGACTGCTTCCGCGGATGAAATCTATGGCTGGTATGTGAAGGAATCACTGAACCTGGTTGAAGAAGGCGAAGGCGGTGTCAGCTTGCGTACCTGGAATGATCAGCCGGTTGCCGTCAGTGCCGGAGACGGAACCCTCCGTGTCTCGGAAGGGGAGCCCTCCTCCGAAGCACGGATCTTCCATAAGCAACTGGTAGTGAATGGCGTAGAAGCAGCCGTTGAAGCGGCCCGTGCCGCTGAGGTTGCCGTCGTATTCGTCGGTAACCATCCGCTCTTGAACGGTAAGGAGGAGATTGACCGGCCGGATATTGTACTGCCCGCAGAGCAGGAGAATCTGGTCAAGGCCGTGTATGCCGCCAACCCGAACACCGTCGTGGTGATCGTCGGCAGCTACCCGATTTCTTCTACCTGGATCGACGAGCATATTCCGGCCGTGCTGTACACTTCGCATAGCGGACAGGAGCTGGGCCATGCCGTTGCAGATGTCCTATTCGGGGATTACAGCCCGTCGGGCAAACTGAATATGACCTGGTACCGCAGCGTCAGCCAACTGCCGGAATTCATGGACTACGATATTATCAAAGGCAAAAGAACCTACATGTACTTCGACGGTGAGCCGCTCTACCCATTCGGTCACGGTCTGAGCTACGCGCAGGTGAATTATAATAAGCTGTCGCTGGCAGCGGAGGAAGTCCAGCAGGACGGTAATATCAGTCTGACCGTAGAGCTTGAGAACAGCGGCAGCGTTGACGGTGACGAGGTAGTCCAGCTGTATGTCCAGTGCTTGTCCACACGGATCAAGCGGCCGCTTAAGCAGCTGAAGAGGTTTGTTAAAATCCGGCTGGCTGCCGGACAGAAGCAGACGGTCACCTTCACCTTACCCGCCGCTGAGCTCTCCTTCTGGGACGTCAGCCGCGAACAGTACTGTGTGGAGGATGGGGAATACCGGGTAATGGCAGGCCGTTCCTCAGGAGATATCCGGCTGTCCGCCACCATCAGGGTGCATGGCGAGACCGTTCCGCCGCGTGAGCTGTATTCGCAGGTTAAGGCTGAGAATTACGATGATTACGATAGCGTCTTCCTCGATGAATGCAAGGCTGGCGGCGCTGCGGTGCATCCGGTGAAGGACGGGGCATGGATCGCTTTCCATAATGTCCGGTTTGCAGAGGGTGCAACAGGCATTGAGATGTTGGTATCTTCCGCCTTGGGAGGCGTGGTTGAAGTCCGGACCGGCAGCCCGTCCGGCAAGCTGGCAGCTACACTTGCTGTTGCGTCCGGCGGCGTCCAGCAGTGGCACAGCCACTCGGCTATAGCGGACATAGACGCCGGAACCACAGATGTGTATCTTGTGTTGCGGGGTGAGGTTCTGCTCAGCCGCATTCAGTTTATGGTGTAACAAGAAGCTAACAGAGCAGCGTTTCTCCTGTAACAGGAGAAGCGCTGCTCTGCTGTGTATCCGGGCCCCGGATCAGTCTAGCTTAATTCATCCGTCACATCTGACCAGGTGAAATAATCAGGCAGCTGCTGCATGCCCCAATAATCCAGCAGCAGCCGGATCACGCTGACCCGGTCCGTCATCAGCCGGGAGAAATGCCTGAAGGACCCGTCTGGATAACCGAGGCGCAATTCAACGACGATGCTGTGAGGAGTATGGCGGACAGGGGCGGCCTGCATATAAAGACTTCCCTCTACCGGCACACTGGGATCAATGACGATGAAATCATCCGGATCGTCCGCGAAGCCGTTCACGATATCGGTGATAAGCGAGGCTTCAATGGCGTAGTTTGCATAGGTTTCATATTGGGTGCTGATTGTATAAGTGACATTGCTGCTGTTATCTGTGCCGGAGTTTACCGTTTCCATGTTTTATTTTCCTCCTCTTAATACGAACTCAAAGACGAAGCTCCGCCAGACAAACCCTGCGCCTTGCGGAACGCGGAGGGAGACATGCCGCTCTGCTTATTGAAGATGCGGTTGAACTGGGAGAAGCTGTTGAAGCCGCATTGTCCGGCGATGTCGGAGATCTTGTGCCGGGTGTGGAGCAGGAGCTGCTGGGCTTTGCGGACGCGGGTCATTTGGATGTACTCGGTCAGGGTAAAGCCGGTGACGGTTCTGAACTGGTGCGATAAATAATAAGGGCTAATATAGAACTCCTTGGAGATTGTATCCAGGGACAGCTCGCTGCCGTAATGGCTGTGAATATGGGCGGTGATTGAATAGATTTTTTGCATCATCGCGTTGCCGATCTCCTCCAGCACGTATGCATTCTTGTCATTCTGCTGGGACAGACTGCATAGGAACTGCTGGAACAGACTGTGAATCAGCACAGGGTTCAGCGGTGAAGCGCTGCGGGAACAGTTGAAAATAGCATTGAGCGGCTCGAACACGGCACTGCGCGGGCCTCCGGTGAACCGGTAGATCGGAACCTCCTCGGAGAACGGCTGCAGCATAGCATTGTAAGCGGTCTCAAATCCAGGCATATTCCTGGGCAGGTTGAAGTTGATAATCAGCCGCTTATGCGGCGGGCCTGCGGGATACTGGGTCATATGCAGCCGGTACGGGGCAAGCAGAACAATGTCATATTGCTGCAGGGCATGTACATTACCTTCAATAATATGAGTAGCGCTGGAATCCAGCAGAATATGAATCTCATAAAAGTCATGATCGTGCTGAAACTCCATATTGATATCGTGAGAGCGCTGATCGTAGTCAAAATAGTAAAAGAGCGGATCAGCCGGGGTATTGATTCGGATGCTATATCCTTGTTCGTATAACAGGTCGCTGTCAAGCATAGCCTCTCTCCTCACCGTTGCCTTTTTACTAAAGAAGCCTAAGCCGTTTCCACCTGTATATTATAGGCCCGAAAAAGCAAAATATGCAATGTATAGTGCGGAATGCAGCAAGAGTAGGGTAGTTTTTGGAGTGAAAGGTTTGCTATAGTAACCATATGAAAGCGGATACAGGGAGTGATAGGGATGTTATTCACAGAAGAAAAGCTGATCAAACGCCAGGCTGAAGTAGAAAAGTATAGATATCTTAAGCTCCAGGAGCTTACAGAGTTCGCGTTCGCTGAGGATGAGGAAGGGGCTAACGGTGTATACCCGGAGTCGGTGTCCTTTGATGGCATCATCAGGCTTCAGGAGCATTGGCGCGGGCGGGACCGTTACATCTGGCTGCGCACGGAGGTTGTACTGCCGCCTAGTCAGGCAGGCTTCAAAATAGCCGGCAGATTTGATTTTGGCAAAACAGGGGATTTCAATAACTCCGGCTTCGAATCGCTGCTGTTCGTGAACGGCTCGCCTTATCAGGGCGTAGATAACAACCATCGGGAGGTAATCTTCGGTGATGAATGGGGCGGACAGACGGTAGAGCTGGCCTTCCGGCTGTGGTCGGGACTTGAGGGCGGCGGAGTGCCCAGAATTCAGGAGCACCGGCTCAGTGAAGCATTTATCGGCTATTTGGACGAGGGCATTGATGATCTGTTCTACATGTCGAAGGCGGCGCTCGACACCTTCCGTTACCTCGGCAGAGACCAGCCGGAGAAGCAGTGGCTGTTAAGAGCGCTGAATGAGGCCTTCCGTCTGATCGACTGGTCGGAGCCGGGTTCGCCAGAGCATACGGCTTCGCTGTACCAGGCTGGTGCCAGTCTGAATCAGGCGATAGAGGCGATGCCGCAGACTTTTGACGTAACGCTTACCGCTGTGGGCCATACCCATATTGATGTTGCCTGGCTGTGGCGGCTTAAGCATACCCGCGAGAAGACTGCCCGTTCCTTCTCCACTGTATTACGGCTAATGGAGGAGTTCCCGGAGTACCAGTTCCTGCAGACGCAGCCTCAGTTGTACGCTTATCTGGAGCAGGATTATCCGGAGCTGTTCGGGCGGATCAAAGGGAAGGTTAAGGAAGGACGCTGGGAAGCGGAAGGGGCAATGTGGCTGGAGTCGGATTGTAATATCCCGTCCGGCGAGTCGCTGGTCCGCCAGATTATGCTGGGCAAACGCTATCTCCGTGAACAATTCGGCGTAGAGAGCAAATACCTGTGGCTGCCGGATGTCTTCGGATACAGCTGGGCGTTGCCGCAGATTTTGCGCAAATCGGGCATTGACACGTTCATGACGACCAAAATCAGCTGGAATCAGTTCAACCGGATGCCGCATGACACCTTCTGGTGGCGGGGGATGGACGGCTCAGAGGTGCTGACGCATTTCATCACGACCTCCGAGAAGGATGGGGCTGAATACACCTATAACGGACGGATGACGGCTGGGCTGCTGCGCGGGATCTGGAATTCCTATCAGGATAAGGAGATCAACGATCACCTGATGTTCGCATACGGCTGGGGTGACGGGGGCGGCGGGCCGACGCGGGAGATGCTGGAGCTTCGCCGGCGCTTCGACAAGCTTCCGGGCATTCCGAAGATTGAGATGGGCAGTGCCGGAGAGTATTTCACCGGACTGCATGAACGGATCGGGAAGACGGAGGCGTTCGTACACACCTGGAACGGTGAGCTGTATTTCGAATGCCACCGGGGCACTTATACCTCGCAAGCCCGCAACAAGAAATATAACCGCCGCCTGGAGCTGCTGTTGCGCGATGCCGAGTGGCTGCATACGCTGATGGGTGTAAGACAGGGGAATCTTGAAACCGCTTATCCTGCGGCTGAACTGACCGGGATCTGGGAGATTCTGCTGCGCAACCAGTTCCATGATATCATCCCCGGTTCGTCGATTGCTGAGGTCTACGAGGACAGTGATGCTGAATATGCAGAAGGCGAGGCGCGCTCACTTGCTCTGATCCACGGTGTGGCTGATGCTAATAGCAGCAATAAGCCAGACCTGCAAACGTTCACTCTGCTGAACAGCTCGAATTGGAACCGTCCGCGTTATGCACTGCTTCCAATAGATGCCGCAGATTCCGTAAGTGTTCATAATGCTGACAGGAACCGTCTGTGGCAGCAGAGGACGGCAGACGGGGAATTGCTGGTCTACGTTCCGTCTGTGCCTGCACTGGGTACGGCGGTGCTGAAGGTAGTTCACGGGCAAGCAGCTGTGGCCTCCCAGGAGACGCAGATTCAGCCGCTTGCAGCCGTATCCGGCAACACGCTGAGTACACCGCTTGTGGAAGTGGTGTGGAATGAGCATGGCCACTTCACTTCAATGATCGACCGGAAGAACGGCCGCGAGCTGCTGGCTCCCGGGCAGCGCGGGAATGTACTGCAGGTGTTCGAGGATAAGCCGCTGGATTTTGAAGCGTGGGATATCGATATATTCTACCAGGAAAAGATGACCGAGATTACTCAGCTGACCGGATGTGAGCTGACCGAGAACGGCCCGCTGCGGGCCGTGCTGCGCATGACCTGGACCTATCACCGTACAGCGGTCACCCAGGATATTATCTTCTACCGCGATACCGTGCGGATTGATTTCCGTACAGAGATGGACTGGCATGGGCATAACCAGCTGCTGAAGGTGGCCTTCCCGGTGGATATTCATGCGCTGGAGGCTACTTATGATATTCAGTTTGGCAATGTGAAGCGCCCTACACACTGGAATACGAGCTGGGATTACGCCCGCTTCGAAACGGTGGGCCATCAGTGGGCGGATATCTGCGAGAAGGGCTATGGGATAGCGCTGCTCAACGACTGCAAATACGGCTATGACATCAAGGACAGCGTGCTCCGGCTGACGCTGCTTAAGTCGGCGGTTCATCCCGATCCGCAGCAGGATCAGGGGCATCATGCCTTTACGTATGCACTCTATCCGCATACCGGTGATTTCGTTGAAGGCAGGGTCGTCCAGGAAGCATGGGAGCTGAATCATCCGCTGCGCAGTGTAGCAGGTGAGCTGGAAGGGAACCCGCTGCTCTATGTTGACGGCGCACATGTGACAGTGGATGCTATCAAACGTTCGGAGGACGGCAAGGATGTGGTGCTGCGTCTGCATGAATATGCAGGTTCACGTACGAAGGTTACTATAGACAGCGCTTACGAGATCGCCTCCTGGCAGGAATGCAACCTGATGGAGGAGCCGCTGGGAGACTGGCAGGAAGCAGAGGAGCTGAGCTTCCAGGTGAAGCCGTATGAGATCAGAACGTTCAGAATCAAGCTGCGCGGAACGCATGTAGATGAAGGAGGTTATGGACATTGGAAGTAACAGAGAAGCAAGCGGTGCCGGTTAGCTGTGTGAGCAAGGAAGAGGTTATGCAGAAGCTGGAACTGGTCACAAATAAGCTGCTGAAGCTGGGCCGGCCGGATAATGAAGCGGAATTGCAGAACCTGGGGGAGGATGCGGAGCGCCGGGGGTATTTTGCCAGGGACTTCGGGATGGAAGAGTGGGATTGGCCGCAGGGTGTGGGGCTGTATGGCCTGCAAAAGCTTGACCGGCATTTCGGGGATGGCCGCTATGCGGAATACACCAAGCCGTGGATGGCCCGGCAGATGGAGAAGGGACTGCCCAGCCGGAATATTAATACAACTGCCCCGCTGCTGTCGCTGATGGAGCTGGAGGAGGCCGGGGAGCTGAGTCTCGAATGGATAGAATGGCTGATGCACGGCCTGCCCCGGACGCTGGAGCAAGGCTATCAGCATGTGACTACGGGGACTCAGAAGCATGAGGTCTCGCTCCATGAGAACGAGATCTGGATTGA
This sequence comes from Paenibacillus sp. FSL H7-0756, assembly GCF_038006765.1. Taxonomy (NCBI): domain Bacteria; kingdom Bacillati; phylum Bacillota; class Bacilli; order Caryophanales; family Paenibacillaceae; genus Paenibacillus; species Paenibacillus sp. FSL H7-0756. Next base: position 1,065,422 of record NZ_JBBOVT010000003.1, read on the forward strand.
TACACTGTTCATGGCGATTCTGTTCACTGCCAAAATGGGTGTGAAGTACGACAACCCGGAGTGGCGCGAGACCTCGCTGCATCAGCTGCTGCTGCATATTAAATATTTGTATGACAAAAAAACCGGCTTCTTCTTCCACGGCTGGCATTTTGCAGAGCGCCATAACTTTAGCGAAGCCTTCTGGTGCCGCGGCAACGGCTGGTTTGCCCTCGGCCTGCCGGAATATCTGGAGCTGATGCGGCCCTATCTGGCAGACGGAGTCTTCAGCTATCTACAGCAGACGCTACAGGCCCAGGCCGAAGCCTTGCTCGCATGTCAGAGCGGGGACGGATTATGGCATACCCTGCTGGATGACTCTGGCAGCTATACCGAAACCTCCGGTTCGGCTGCGATTGCCGCCGGTATTCTGAACAGTGTGCGCCGGGGGCTGCTCCCGGAGGTCTACAGCGAACCTGCTCTGCGGGCAATCCGTGCCATCCTGGACAGAATTGACGGTGAAGGCACAGTGCTCGGTGTGTCCGGCGGGACTCCCATCGGCGCAGCGAAGGAAGATTACAAAGGGATTATCATTGCCCCCATGGCCTACGGCCAGGCGATGGCATTGGTCGCGCTGGGTGAAGCGCTGCATTACTGCTGAAGCGGCAGGTCTGATGAAGCGTTGAAGTAGACAGTGGGGAAGTGACAGAAGTCAGCGGAACAAACAAGCGGCAGCCATGGACGAAACGTCCTCGGCTGCCGCTTGTTTTTGCATAGGAAACTATTGTTTCCTCCTGCGGTCGATAAGGTGTGTGTAAAACCGAATGCAATCGGCTGGTACAGCGGCGCCGCATAGTTCGATTGTATGTGGAAAACAGCATACATTGTGCTCGCATGAAGGCGTATGGCCGAATGTATGTGGAAAACAGCATACGTTGTGCTCACATACCGGCATATGTCCCGAATGTATGCGGAAAACAGCATACATTGTGCTCACATGCAGTAGCATGGCTCGAATGTATGTGGAAAACAGCATACAATATGCAAACACATAGAATAGGTCTGATTGCATCAAGTATCCAACCCATGGTCCTCATCGATGCACCAGCCGTATTCGTCAACAATGGCCATCACCAACCCGGTTATCGCACGCTCCAATGGCGCATCTATCTTAGTTGTGGGCAGAATGACCTCGACCAGGTTCACCTCTTCAACCCCTTCCAGGGTATAGTAAGCGTAACTGCCGTCCGGGTTGGCAGCGATCCCCTTCAGCCCTACGTGTGCACCATAGAGCGCTTTGGAGAATTGCAGCGGTCCGGTCTTCTCAAACCCCAGGGTCTGCACGACAAACCGCTCCAGCACTTCTGTTTTTACGCTTGTGGCGTAATCAATGGAATGGATGCTAATGTAATCATACACTTCACTCACCTCACGTATGCATGAACTCAATCTTGCTTCTGTACAGATTCAGAATCCGCACCTGCTCCTCGCTAAGCTCCTCGAAGTTCCAATACATATGCATCAGGTTGTACACAAACAGCTCTTTCAGTCTCATAAACAGCGGCAGTTTTCTGGATATCTCAGCGGAGAGGGGATGCTCTTCCTTATATCCGTCCGTGATTGCCTTAGTTATCGCACGCTTATAGTCCATGAGGTTCTGTCCCCCCGCGAAGGAGTACTCCAGTGCAGAATAGATGGGCACAGCTAAATCATAGGCATAATAATGCCGTTCGCAATCCTGAAAATCAATCATCGTCAGCGCAGAGTCACTGTCCACCAGGGTATTGTTCAGCCATAGGTCACCGTGGATTAAGCCGTAGTTCGCCTCATCTTTGGGCAGCATTCGGATCTGCTTGAGCACATCCTTCGCAATATCCCGTATGGCCCGCTCTTCGGCAGGAATGTACTTGAGAAAATCATATTCATCGTTATCATACCAATGCGGAATCGGCTGGGCAGCTTCAGACTGCTGATATTCTTTGCTCACCTGATGCATTCTGCCTATTTGCTGTCCCAGGGTTCTGAGTATGGTTTTGTCCCATTTGGCCCGGGGCAGGTGGATTCCAGCTGCCGCCCGGAACAAGATTACGAACTTCGATTCTTCATCCAGCAGCAGGGTGCTGATAAGCGAATTCTGTTCAGTAGGTACAACCTCCGGCACCCGTACGCCCCGGTTGAACAGATAAGTAGTCCAGTTCACTTCAGCTAATTGTTCTTCATAGGTCTTATAATTCGTAATTCGGGCGAAGAAGGTCCCCTTTTCCGAGTGGCAACGGTACATTTCATTGGTAACGGCCTCCATATTGGAGAGTTGAACAGGATAGGTGTTATTGAGAAATTGCAATATTTGTGCTTGCATAAGATGTGTTACCTCCCGCGATAATTTCTGCAGCTGCGCTATCGTTCGTGAAGCTGTTCCGCAGTCCTGAACTGGCTTACAGATCTTGAGACAGGCGGATCATATCCACCACCTGCATCCCGTTCTCATAGATGGGCTCACTATAATGTCTGATGAAAAAATCCTTGTCGATCCCGGTGATCCGGAAGCCGCATTTCTGATATAGTGCAAGCTGGCCGATACTGGAGTTGCCTGTGCCGATCTCCAAAGTTTTGAAGCCGAGCTGTCTGGCTTCCTGAATGGCGTGATTCACCAGCTGCTTCCCGATTCCCTGGCTCTGGAACGCCTCATTCACTGCAATATTGACCAGCTCAGCGGTCTCCGGCCGGGTAGGCAGCAATACATAGACACCTATTACACGGTTATCCTTTTCAGCAACGAAGCATTGCCCTCTTGCTACATAATCCTCAACCAGCTTCGGTGCAGGGTCGGCCAATAAAAGCAATTCGGTAGGTGCTTGTTCACCCGTATGTAATGCTCTGATCTCCATTTCTTATATCCGCTCCTTGTTCACCAGCAGTTGTAGCTTAAAGCCTTGAGAAGGCGATGTAATCAACAGGGGCAGGCTCTGCTGCTTCCATCCGGAGGGCCCGGTTGATCTGCCCCCGGTGATATTGCCCATGTAAAAGCACCTGCAGCAGGATGTCCCTGACGGAGGTCTGGAACGGAATTCCGCTCTGAGTTGTATAGTCAACCATCCTGTCCAGCGCGGATTCTTCCAGCTCTTGCACATAGATGCGGTATTGCTCTGCATTCGCTTCGAACAGCCGCCGGACCGCTGTCAGGTCTTCCGCTTCCTCCCATAGCCAATATTGCATGCTGCTCTTGCCCTGCAAGCGTGACAGCCAGACTTGCTCCGCCACCGCCACATGCCGCACCAGCTTCAGAAGCTCTGCGTCCTTCGTATGACTCGCTTCGAGCGCGTCCATGATCCGGCCGTCCGCCCAGTACAGATGGTCCATCATGGATAGGATCGTCTTCATTGGAGTTCCCCCTCTTTTTGTGGCCGTTTATAAGCGTAAATGCTCCGTATGGCTCACTGTGAATTCACCTCATAGCTTGGAACCAAGAAAGCGCCTGTTGTTCCATCGCGCTCACAAATGCTTTTTTGGCCGGGCCGTACTGGCTGGTATCCTCGAAGCGATCCGCTAATTCTTGCTTGAACTGACTGTATCTTGCCGCTTCTTCCGGATTCGCTCGCAAATAATCTCTAAATATAAGATGCCGCTCAATCTGAGGATTGTCGGCCTGATAACAATGAATGTGATGCGTCCTCGCCTCACCACCCTTGCGGAATAGCCTTCTGCCGGGAATCCCCCAATCTCCAGCTGCATCATATCCGAGCAGAGTCATCTTATCGTTGTAAGAATCGATTCTGGCTATGTCTTTTACAATACAGATCATATCTATCACGGGTTTGGCTTTCAGGCCTGGTACGGAGGTGCTTCCAAAGTGCTCGAAACGTACAATTTCATCTGTGAAAATAGTAGTTAAAAACTCAGCCTCCTGCTGATAAAGTCTGACCCAGTCTGGATTATAGTCGCTAAGTCTGATTTTCATACAAAATGCCCTCCCAGGTCAATGGATGTTTGGGCATCAATTCATGTTAGGTTTCTGCAGGATCACCCTCTGAATTGATGGAAATGACGGTTTCGCTGAGCTGTGATGCTGCATTCGGAGGCAGATCCCTCTTATTAAATACCGCCTCTATGAATGCGGTTGCAGCTTCTGCGGTAACCGTATGAACGGGAACTGCGTGTTGATCACCGTAATGAAGCGGAATATCCGAAAACGACATGTGCTGAGCCCCTTTTACCCTATAGAAATAGGCATTGTTCAGAGCGTTGAAGGCATAGCGCTGCCCATCGATATAATCGTATGCAATGGTCTCATTCATAGATGCTGCCATCTCCCGGTACGCTGAAGCTTCTTGCCGCAGCAGCAGAACTGGAACAGAAGACTGTACGTCTTCCTGGCGTATGAGGTGAAAACTGGGATCGAGCAGGACAGCCGCCTTGATCCGGTGATCCTGCTTGGCGGCCTCCAGGGTGGCGGCACCTCCGAGCGAATGTCCCATGACAGTAACCTTATCCAGATCGAACAGCCCGGCAAGCTCAGCATCAGAGCGGTTCAGCATCTTAAGATGGTCCATAACTGCGTTTATATATTGAACCCGGTTGTGGAGCAGACGTGACCAACTGGTGTAGTCACTGCTTGCCAGCTCCGCCATTTCTGGTGCCTGCTTGAGATAGCTGCCATCTGGAAATACGGTGAAGACAGACTCATGCGGAGCGCTAATCGTAATTACCACGTAGTTTTTGGAGACTAACTTGGAAATCACTCCAAGATACATATCGCGTTCTACACCGAATCCAGGGGAGAGGAGGACGACGGGATACCCTTCTGTTTTTGGAGCTAATGCCCCGTTGGTTGTTACACTGGCAATATTCAGGTTGTCCAGATCAACGCCCATCTCTGTCAAAAGCTTAGCTGCCTCAGCCTGGCAAGGTGCGTACAGGTCGATACCCTTCACCGGTTCTCCCCCGATGGCTGGATGAAAAATGCTAATAACGAGTCTGGGGCTTCCTTCCAGAACTCTTATGAATCTCCCGATCATGTTAGCTCACCTTTCTTAATGGATATATATTCCTACTAAATAGACGCCTGCTTGTCTGTTTGGTTGCGGTAATGTTCTCTTAATAGGTTCAATACTGAATCTATAACCGCTTGCGGCTGATAGAGTTGAATGGAATGCCAGCTATCCGTGGCGATGATCTGCCGGGTTTTTGCGGTTAACTGGAGGAGCTTCTTCTGTGATTGTTGCCAATCCTCATTCTGCCTTCCGGCAGATAATACGATGATTGGTAATTCCGAATCTAAAGGCTCTGACTCTATTAATTGGAGGGCACTTTCTATAGTGCAGAGAGATTCCAGATAGGCCGCTTTATACGCATTATTCCGATATCCCAGAGCACTCACTTTTTGTTGGACAGGTGGAGGTAACCGTTTTGCACCAATAGGTTGTTTTAATAGACGGGGTAACCCTATGGGGGATAAAAGATAACCCATTCTTAGTCTTTTCAGATGCCGCAGCCGTTCTTCATATCTGATTTGATTAAAAGTGGATTCTATGAATCTTTGCTCATGTGTGGAGTCCACCAGAATAATCCCGGAGACCTCTTCAGGATACTTAGAAGCAAACAGCCGCATGATCATTCCGCCATAGGAGTGCCCTACAAGGATGTATGGGGGTTCTAATTCAAGCTGCGTTAGTAATTCCCGCAAATCACGAACATAACCTTCGCAAGTCGGCTCACTGATAGGTGTAGTGCTCCAACCGAACCCGGCCCGGTCATAGGAGAGGACCTTGGTATGTTTGGCTAATGCGGGCTGAACCAGCGACCAGTCCAGAGCACAACCACCCATTCCTGATTCTAATAGGATCGTTGGCAGATTACTTGTGCCATTGCCGGTAACAATTGCATGAAGAAGGTGTGTTCCCGCTGAGATCATTTCTCCTGGAGCCTTATATTTATGTAGAAAATATTTGGACAGAGCGGCCTGAATCCCTGTGAATGGAAGTCCGATCAGAGAAATAATGACGCGAAGCAGGCTTTCGGTAAAATTAATTTTGCTCATAAGTCACCTCATTTGCTGTTCTCTCTTAGATAATATAGGAATCAACGGGGTGTTAAAGAGAAATCTGACAGGATTCATTTCCTATTTTATTTCGGACTACGCCTATCTGATCTTTTGGAGAAAAGATTTGCTTGAAGCTTTCGCGGGCATGAAGTATACTATTCTCGGGAAGGTTAAGCGCTTACCCTTCGAGGAGGATAAGCGAACATGGTTAAACCGATTGTAGTTGGCATTATCGGTGCGGGAAGAATCGGACGCCTCCACGCAGACAATCTGCGTGCGATGCCGTCGTTCAAGCTGAAGTCCATTGCTGAAGCTATGATGAGTGAGGAATTGCTGGCCTGGGCAGAGAGCAGGGGGCTTGGCTCTGTTTTTGCTGCGGGTGAAGATATACTGAATGATCCTGAGATTGAAGCGGTGTTCATCTGCACGCCGACCGATTCGCATGCGTCGTGGATTGAGCGGGCCGCGCTTGCGGGTAAACATATCTTCTGTGAGAAGCCGATTAGCCTCTCCTCGGAAGAGACCCGGCGGGCCTTGCAGGCGGCAGAGGACGCTGGTGTGCTGCTGCAAGTAGGCTTCAACCGCCGGATGGACCCCAGCTTCCGCAAGCTGAAGCGTCTGGTGGAGTCCGGAGAACTGGGAAATCCGCATATTGTGAAGATCACCTCGCGTGACCCGCAGCCTCCCGGTGAGGCTTATGTTCGGTCTTCGGGCGGAATGTTCATGGATATGACGATTCATGATTTCGATATGGCCCGTTATCTGGTAGGCAGTGAAGTGGCCGAGGTCTACACCCGGGGGGCGAATCTGATTGATCCGATGTTCGGCCGTTGCGGGGATGTGGACACCGCCGTCATTACACTGACGTTCGTGAACGGGGCGATCTGTGTGATCGACAACAGCCGGAAGGCCGTATACGGATATGATCAGCGGGTCGAGGTGTTCGGAACGCTGGGTTCTGCGACGGCTGACAACTGCCGCCCGACGACGGTGGAGGTATCCACCGCGACTTCGGTTACCCGGGATCAGCCGGAGCATTTCTTCCTGGAGCGCTATAACCAGGCATTTATGGAGGAGATTGTTGCGTTTGCCCGTTCGGTAAGGCTGCAGGAGCCGGTGATTTGCAGCGGCCGTGACGGCGAAGCCGCACAGCTCATTGCTGAAGCAGCCAGAGAATCGTATCTGAGCGGACTTCCCGTCAAGCTGTCTGTAACTGCTGCGGAAGCAGGGTTTTCTGAACTGCAAGCCTTGTAAGCGGATACAGATTTCGAAGACAGAGGAGGATGAACGAAGATGTCTGATTTACTCATTAAGGCCGGAGCGCCTGATAAGGATGGCTGTATCGCTGCGGTCAGCCCGGAGAGCGCCGGATGGAAATATGTCGGGTTTGAAGTGTACCAATTGCAGGCCGGGGCTACCCTGGAACGTGATAGTGGTGGGAACGAGATCTGCCTGGTACTGCTGGCGGGCAAAGCAGATGTAGAGGTGGATGGGGAGCGGTTCGCTGATATCGGCGGACGCATGTCGGTCTTTGAAGATAGAGCTCCTTATGCAGTATATGTTCCGGCGGGGGCGCATTATGAGGTTAGCGCATTGACAGCGCTGGAGCTTGGGGTCTGCCTTGCTCCGGGAAGCGGCAAATATCCGGCACGGCTGATTACCCCGTCAGATGCGGCAATCGAGGACCGCGGCTATGGCAGCATGACCCGCAAAGTTGTTAATATCCTGCCGGAGCACAGCGTGGCCGAGAGCCTGCTGGTGGTTGAGGTGCGCACGGGCGGCGGCAATTGGTCCAGTTATCCGCCGCACAAGCATGACCAGGATAACCTGCCGGCCGAATCCTACCTGGAGGAGACGTACTATCACCGAGTCAATCCCGCCCACGGCTTCGTGGTGCAGCGGGTCTACAATGATGACCGCAGTCTCGACGAGACGATTGCTGTCCCGGATAAAAGCATCGTGCTGGTGCCGGAGGGTTATCACCCTGTCTCTGCGCCGCCGGGATATGACTCGTATTATCTTAACGTAATGGCCGGACCTGTCCGCACGTGGGTGTTCCACAATGATCCCGATCATGAGTGGCTGTTCAAGCCGGGTGCAGGTGCGCCTGCGGGGGAAGAGTGAACGGGTAGGGCGGCAGTTTCATAGAGTAATCTTAAGGCTTCCGCTGGGCGGAGGCCTTTTCTGCCATTACAATCCAAATGAAACGTTGCGAAGTTGTCGATATAGTGATTCGGAGTTGGCTTTTGTGCGAAATGCTGTATTTTTTGCAACAATGAGGAATAGATAGCTGGTAGTTTGGCAGAGATGTTGCAGGGAATGCAACAATATCTCCAGTAGGTTGCCGGAAGGAGGCTGAATCCTGCTAAAAGTGCAACAATTCTGCGTTTGGAGACTATGCGGAGAGAGGATGTTGCATTATGTGCAGGATTTGCGGAAAGGAACAGGACTTGAGCGAACTGGCGGAGCTGACCCGTGTTAACCGGTAAACCAATCTGTGGCGGCACACCTGTTGAATAGACACCACTGGAGGAATTCCTTATAATTTAGTTATTAGAAGGCATGAACGCAAAGGCGGGCTTAATAACGATGAAACCTACGATTTATGATGTGGCACGGGAAGCAGGCGTCTCTATCGCTACGGTGTCCAAGGTATTGAATAAGAGCGGCCGGATCAGCGACAAGACGCGGGAAAAGGTAGGGCGGGTCATGGAGGAGCTGAACTACCAGCCCAGTCTGGTAGCTTCTGCCCTGACCAGCCGCCGGACGGGGACCATCGGGCTGATGATTCCCGATATTGCCAATCCTTTTTTTGCGGAGACGGCCCGCGGCATCGAGGATGTTGCCCAGGAGCAGGGCAGCGACTTAATCGTATGCAGTACAGACCGCAGCGATGAGAAGGCGGCCCGGTATATCTCGCTGCTGCTGCGCAAACGGGTGGATGGCCTGATTATTGCTTCTCATACGGGGAATCCTGAGCTGATTCGCGGAATGGTGGCTGATCATGTGCCGCTCGTGCTGTTCTCAGCCGATATCCGTATGCTGGAGGGCAACAGCGTCACCGTCGATGATTACAAAGGCGGCTATCAGGCCACGGAATATTTGCTGTCCCTTGGTCACCGCAGGCTAGGAGTCATCTCTGACAATCTGCCCGGAAGCATGCTGCGTGTGGAAGGGTTTCTGGATGCGCTGAAGGCGGCGGGAATTTCTTTTGACAATCCGGCGAATATGATCCATACCTCGGCTACGCTGGAGAACGGGCGCACGGCAGCGGCAGAGATGCTGAATCAGGCACAGGACATCCGTCCCACAGCCATCTTTGCCTGTAACGACCTGCTGGCGATTGGGGTGCTCAAGGAGGCGCGCAGTGCCGGCCTGTCCATTCCCCGAGACCTGTCCGTAGTGGGCTTCGACAATACGATGCTGGCCGAAATCTGCCATCCCTCGCTGACCAGTATCGCCCAGCCTTTGCGCGAAATGACTGAGCAGGCGATGCTTCTGCTTAATGAATCGATCAGCAACCCCACCAGTCCCAAGCGCAAAATCATGCTGATGCCCGAACTGGTCATCCGCCATTCTACGGGGCCGGTTCCGCAGTAACCACATACTATCTATTCAAGACCTGTTCCGGCTGCGGCCGGGAGCGGGTCTTTTTTGCGTGCTGTAGTAGTGTGGAAGAGCGCGAGTGTGTGGAGGGACATGGACCGGATGTATGCGAAAAACCGAACACAATCTTCCAGCCGACTCTCCCCGTTAGGCAGCAGCGTGTGCTAAGGCGGAGAACAAGTGGATTTACTACAATTGCTGAGGAACGATTGCCCGCCAGAGGGACATTAGTTGGAAAAATGGCACTTAAATAATCCCGGCAGCCACCTCGGCGGCAAAATCAATCAGAGGAGGTGCTGTTTGTCCACTTGCTTGCTTCTAATCGTCAAAAACCGCGGAGTTAAGCTGCGTTTTTCCACCTGTTTTTCCGAGGGAGATGTTCCTCTTCAATGCCTGCCACCCGATTATTGATATCGCTTTCAAATTGAGGATTGCCAAAAGCACGCTTCTAAACTATACTAAAGTAGAAAATTAGGTTAAGCGCTTACCCTCCCCCCAGAGATGAATTGAAACATTCTGTTCCAAAGGAAACAATCAAACGTTGAAATACTCAACTGCACGCCAAGTTATACGCCAAATGACTCTTACAGCAGCTTATCAAACTAACCTTACGATTGTGCGATTTTATAACTTCATTATGCGATGTATAGCTCCACTGTACGAATTACAACTTCCCTGCACGATGTACAGCTCCACTGTACGAATTACAGCTTCACTGTCCAATTGACGACGATTTACAGCCATTCGTATTACCGAATGAACTACCTTTTCCCTAGCTTGATCAAGGAGGCATCACTATGAACGGTTTACAGTTCGACCCTGACCGGCGGCTGGATGTAGTTGCTGTTGGCCGGTTGTGTATAGATTTGAACGCCAATGAAACTGGGCGGCCGATGGAAGAGACGATGACCTTCACCAAATATGTCGGCGGCTCTCCGGCCAATATTATCATCGGTGCAGCGCGGCTCGGTATGCGTACCGGCTTCATCGGCAAGCTGGCCGACGACCAGATGGGCAGGTTCATCCGCAGCTATCTGCGCAAGGATGGCATCGACGACAGCCAGGTCTGCGTGGACCGGACGGGTGCGGTGACGGGGCTGGCTTTTACAGAAATTAAGAGCCCGCAGGAATGCAGCATTCTGATGTACCGCGACCACGTGGCCGATCTGCTGCTGAACACGGAGGAGATCTCCGAGGCATACATCGCCAGCTCCAAGGCGCTGCTCATCTCCGGTACGGCGCTGGCGCAGAGTCCTTCCCGCGAAGCGGTGTTCCTGGCGCTGGAATTCGCCCGCAAGCATAACGTGACCGTGTTCTTCGATCTCGATTACCGCCCTTATACCTGGACATCACCCGCTGAAACGGCGGTCTACTATAACCTTGCTGCCGAGAAAAGCCACTGCATCATCGGCACGCGCGAAGAATTCGACATGATGGAGAATCTGTATAATCTGGCTGGCGCTGATGACCAGGCCACAGCAGCCCGCTGGTTCTCGCATCAGGCAGAGCTGGTGGTCATCAAGCACGGAGGCAGCGGCTCGATTGGCTATACAGCGGATGGGCAGAGCCACCGGAGCGGGATTTTCCCGGCTAAGGTCCTTAAGACGTTCGGCGCAGGCGATTCCTATGCGTCAGCCTTCATCCACGCTCTGATGAGCGGGCATAGTGTCAGCGAGGCTATGCGGCGCGGCAGTGCTTCGGCATCCATTGTCATCTCCCGCCACAGCTGCTCCGATGCTATGCCAACCCTGGAGGAGCTGGAGGAATTCCTGCGAACCAACGAGGAAGTTACGGCAGGAGCGCAATAAGCAATCATAAGCAGCTTAATATATAGAACCGAAGGAGTGGACATAAATGACAGAGCAAACGTCACAAGTACTCAAAAATTATATCGGCGGGCAATGGGTAACAGCCGATACGGAGCAGACGGAGCCGGTAGTGAATCCGGCCACAGGTGAGCTGCTGGGCAGAACGCCTCTATCCGGCAGAGCCGATGTAGACCGGGCGGTGGCGGCGGCTAAGGCAGCTTTTGCAGGCTGGTCCGCAACACCGGTGCCGCGCAGAGCACGGATTTTGTTCAAATATCAGCAGCTGCTGGTTGAGAATTGGGAGAAGCTGGCGAAGATCATCACCCTGGAGAACGGCAAAAGCTTCAAAGAAGCCTACGGCGAGGTCCAGCGCGGCATTGAATGCGTAGAATTCGCGGCAGGCGCTCCGACGCTGATGATGGGCCGGCAGCTGCCGGATATTGCGACGGGCATCGAGTCAGGGATGTACCGTTATCCAATCGGGGTGGTCGGCGGGATTACCCCGTTCAATTTCCCGATGATGGTGCCGTGCTGGATGTTCCCGCTGGCGATTGCCTGCGGCAATACCTTTGTGCTGAAGCCCTCGGAGCGGACACCGCTCCTGGCAGCCCGCCTTGCGGAACTGCTGGAGGAAGCCGGACTGCCGGACGGTGTGCTGAATGTGGTGAACGGCGCGCATGAGGTAGTGAACGGGCTGCTGGAGCACCCGGATGTGAAGGCGATTTCTTTTGTCGGATCGCAGCCGGTGGCGGAATATGTATACAAAAAAGGAACGGACCATCTCAAGCGCGTGCAGGCGCTGGCCGGAGCGAAGAACCACTCGATCGTGCTGGCGGACGCGAACCTGGAAGCCTCAGCTTCCCAGATTGTGAATGCGGCCTTCGGCTCTGCCGGGGAACGCTGCATGGCCTGCTCGGTGGTAACGGTGCAGGAGGAAGTCGCCGACGAGCTGATCTCGATCCTGCTGCGGGAGTGTAACAGCATGACCATCGGGAATGGGCTGGAGGAGGATACGTTCCTGGGGCCGGTGATCCGTCAAGGCCATAAAGAGCGCACTGTCAGCTACATTGAACAGGGGATTGCCGAAGGCGCGAAGCTGCTCAGGGATGGCCGTGAGGATGCGGCGGTGCAGGGAGAAGGTTATTTCATCGGACCTACGCTGTTCGACGGGGTGACGGAGGAGATGAAGATCTGGCAGGAGGAGATTTTTGCACCGGTGCTGTCAGTGATCCGGGTGAAGGATGTGGCCGAGGCGGTGGAGATCGCGAATCGCTCGCGGTTTGCGAACGGGGCTTGTATATTCACGAATGATGGCGGGAAGGTCCGTTACTTCCGCGAACATATCGAGTCCGGCATGCTGGGAGTCAATGTTGGAGTGCCTGCACCGATGGCCTTCTTCCCGTTCTCGGGCTGGAAGGATTCGTTCTACGGCGATCTTCATGCGAACGGAAGCGACGGGGTAGAATTCTATACGCGCAAAAAAGTCGTCACTGCCCGCTGGCAGTAGACAAGGCGAAGGGAGGACAAGAAGTGGAACGTATCCGATTAACGACAGCGCAGGCGCTGGTTAAATTTCTGAATCAGCAATATGTGGATTACGGCGGCGGGCCGGAACGCTTCGTGCACGGGGTATTTACCGTGTTCGGGCATGGCAATGTACTGGGCCTGGGGCAGGCACTGCAGGAGGCGCCGGGAGAACTGACCGTCTATCAGGGACGCAATGAGCAAGGGATGGTTCACGCGGCAACCGCATTCGCCAAGCAGAGCCGCAGGCGGAAGATCATGGCCTGCACCGCTTCAGTAGGGCCAGGAGCTGCTAATATGCTGACGGCTGCGGCAACAGCAACGGCGAATCAGATTCCTGTGCTGCTGCTGCCGGGAGATACCTTCGCTACCCGCCAGCCTGACCCGGTGCTCCAGCAGATGGAGCATACGTATAACTTGTCGATCACGGTTAATGATGCCTTCAAGGCGGTCAGCAAATACTGGGACCGGGTAACCCGGCCGGAGCAGCTGATGTCCGCAATGCTCAGCGCGATGCGCGTGCTGACTGATCCGGGCGATACCGGAGCAGTGACCATTGCGCTGCCGCAGGATGTGCAGGGCGAAGCCTGGGAGTATCCGGCGGATTTCTTCCGCAAGCGGATTCACCGGGTCATCGCCCGGCTGCCGCACCCGCAGGAGATCGCGGCGGCGGCTGAGCTGATCGCAAGCAAGCAGCGGCCGCTGCTGGTCTGCGGCGGGGGTGTCCGGTATGGGGATGCCGGAGCGGCACTGCGCGCTTTTGCCGAGAAATTCGCCATTCCGTTCGGAGAGACCCAGGCCGGAAAAAGCGCCGTAGCCAGCAGCTTCGAGTACAACCTCGGCGGCATCGGCGTCACCGGCAACGGCTGCGCGAATGCGCTGGCCCCGGAGGCCGATCTGGTGATCGGTGTCGGCACCCGGTTTACGGACTTCACCACCGCCTCGAAGAGTCTGTTCAGTCATCCTGAGGTGGAATTCCTGACGCTGAACGCTTCGCCCTATCATGCGGCCAAGCTGGACGCGCTGGCGGTAGTCTGCGATGCTGCCGAAGGCTTGAACGCCTTAGCCGCAGCGCTGGAAGAGCGGGGGTACCGCTCTGCATATACGGGTGAGATCGCCCGGGCGAAGAAGTCGTGGGCTGCGGAGAGAGAACGTCTGGCTGGGGTGGAGTATCCGGTGAATGCGGAGAATACAGGGCCAGCGGGCGGCGCGTCTGTGGAGAGTGTTGACGATAACGCCGCTGCTGGTGTGCCGGGAGCAGACCGCTCTACAACGTCGTTCACCCCGGAGGTCGCCGGACATCTCGATGAGAAGCTCCCCGAATATGCAGAGGTGTTAGGCACTTCGCTGACCCAGACGCAGGTGCTGGGGATCATTAATGAAGCTATTCCGCAGGATGCGATTGTCATTGGAGCGGCGGGCAGTCTGCCGGGAGATATGCAGCGGATGTGGAACTCGGAGGTGCCGGATACCTATCATATGGAATACGGCTTCTCGTGTATGGGCTATGAGATTGCCGGGGCGCTGGGCATCAAGCTGGCTGAGCCGGAGCGTGAAGTCTATGCGCTGGTCGGGGACGGCAGCTACCAGATGCTGCATTCTGAGCTGGTAACCAGCTTACAGGAGAAGCGGAAGATCAACGTCCTTCTGCTGGATAATGCAGGCTTCGGCTGCATTAATAATCTGCAGATGGAACAGGGAATGGACAGCATGGCCACAGAATTCCGCTACCGCGAAGCGGACGGCCAGCTCAGCGGTGAGCTGATGCGGATTGACTATGCGGCGAGTGCGGCCGGTTATGGAGTGCAGACCTTCCGCGCGTCTACAGTTGAGGAGCTTCGCACGGCCCTGGCGGCGGCCCGCCAGTCGGAACGTTCCACGCTGATCGACATCAAAGTACTGCCGAAGACCATGACCCACGGCTATGGCGCCTGGTGGAATGTCGGGGTTGCGGAAGTGTCCGGCAAAGAAGCGGTACAGGAAGCTTATGACCGGAAGCGCAGCGGTCTCGAGGCAGCCCGAAGCTACTAAGCGGGTGCTGCATGTGCGCGAACCAAGGCAGACGGCGCGCAGTGAAAGAAGGATTCTGCCATACTTGGGATTGTGGAAGGGGTAGAACATGAGCATGTTCAGAGACAAGGCCGTCCGGCTGGCGATCGCTCCGATTGCCTGGACGAATGATGATATGCCTGAGCTGGGGGGCGGCAATACGTTCGAGCAATGCATCAGCGAGATGGCGCTTGCCGGATATGAGGGCAGTGAGGTGGGCAACAAGTATCCGCGTTCCCCGGAGCTTTTGCACAAGGCACTGGAACTGCGCGGTCTGAGTATTGCCAGTGCCTGGTTCAGCGCCTTCCTGACGGTGCGGCCGTATGAAGAGACGGCTGAAGCGTTCAGAGCGCACCGGGATTTCCTGCATGAGATGGGCGCCAAGGTCATTGTCGTATCTGAGCAGGGCCGGAGCATTCAGGGGCAGATGGATACGCCGTTGTTCGCTGATAAGCCGGTATTCACCGATAGCGAATGGACCAAGCTCGCAGAGGGGCTGGGCGGACTAGGACGGCTGGCGGCCGAGAAGGGCATGTCGCTGGTCTATCACCATCACATGGGCACCGGGGTACAGACTGCAGCGGAGATTGCCCGGCTGATGGAGCTTACAGATCCAGACGAAGTGTCACTGCTGTACGATACGGGGCATCTGGCCTTCTCCGGTGAGAATCCGATGGAGGTGCTGCGTGAGCATCTGCCGCGGATTAAGCATGTGCATCTGAAGGATATCCGGCCGGAGGTGGTCCAGCGGGTGAAGGCGGAGAATCTTAGCTTCCTTCAGGCGGTAAAAGCGGGAGCCTTCACCGTACCGGGCGATGGCTGCATCGCGTTCGGAGAGATTTTTGCCGAACTGGCTGCCTCTTCCTATACGGGATGGTTCGTTGTTGAAGCGGAGCAGGACCCGGCGCTGGCCGATCCGCTGGAATATGCGATCAAGGCGCGGCGGTATATCCGGGAACATAGCGGTTTGTAGGACATCCGGGTGGCAGCCTGTATGTCTGAAGGGCAGGAATATGCGGGGGTGCACAGCTGCGGCTGTGCGCGCTCCTTTTTTTCATGAAATCCATAGATCAGGTGGAAGCTGCGGGCGGAGTTAGTTGGAATTACTCCACTTGCTGCCGGAAGAATGAATCCTGGTACAACAGCAGTTGGAAAAACAGCACTTAATTTAATCACATTTCATTCAAAGTGCCATTATCGATACTATTAAATGCTGTTTTTCCACTTGCTTGGGTATTAACGTAAGCAATTGAATAAATAAGATACATTTATCCACCTGTTGTGCCGGAGTCGGTTGCAGGGGGGCCGAGTGGGTTGAAGGCAGTGCCGGAGTCGGTTGCAGGGGGGCCGAGTGGGTTGAAGGCAGTGCCGGAGTCGGTTGCAGGCGGGGCCAAGTGGGTTGAAGGCAGTCCCGGAGTCGGTTGCAGAGGTATACCGGGGAAAAAGGCCCGGGGGGAGTTGACTTTATCTGGTTAGCTGGAGGAGAAGCGTATGTGCTATAATGGCAGGAATTCGAACGGCGGTCAGTTGAAGAAATTGCCGCAGTTGAAATAGATCTGATGTCGGAGAGCCGCCGCAGAGCAGCCTTGGACGAAGTATATATGAAGCGGCCGGATACGGCCGGGTATCCTGATGGTTGTGGAGGAGGTTGTCGAATGTTCCGTTCCTGGTACCGCCGGTTGCTGCTGTCTTATTTCCCTATATTTTTGCTGACGGTGACGATTCTGATCTTTGCCTCCTTTGTGTTTATTAATGATATTTCCCGGACGGAAACGAAGAAGGCAGACCGCATCTCCGCCAGCTATCTCAGGGATAGTGTGGACCGGACGATTAAGGAAGCTGAGCTGTCGGTGCTGGATGCGGTAGAGCGGAGCGATGCTTACAAGCTCTACTTCAATAATCAGGGGGTGACGGACAGATCGACTATCTATGCTGTTGCCTTGAGTCTGCGCAATCTGATTAAGGAATCCTCGTATATCCAGTCGGTGTATTTGTACGACCGTGTGCGTGGAAGCGTTCTAACCGATACGGGGCTGAAGGAGCTGGAAGGATTCGCCGATGAGGAATGGATCAGAGCCATGGCTTCGAAACCAACAGTACCGGAAGGCTGGCAACCAGTCAGGGATTACCATTCGGATCTGTCCCAGCGTACAGAAATTCGTGTGCTGACTACCAATAAAGCCATGCCGCTTCCCTTCGGCTCCGGGGGAATACTGGTCATTAATATCAAAATGAGTGCCCTGGAGCAGCTCATCGACAGCATGGTTAACCAGCAGCTCTCGTTCATGACGATTCTGGACGCTAATGGCAACAAGGTGTACCAGGCCCATTCCGATACGGAAGGTGCAGCTGACGGCAAGCTGCTGAACACACTTAAGCTGGAGAGAAACGGCTGGACGTTCGAGAGCGGAATCAAGGCTGGGAATCTGTTCAGCTGGGTCTCTGTGATCTCTTATCTCTGGGTAGCGATTGCGGTGGGGACCGTGGTCTGTGCGGTATTGTATCTGATCTATGTAACCCGGCGCAATTATAAGCCAATCCAGGTGATTATGAACCGGATTGAGGGCCATCAGATCCGCATGATGGATCAGTCTACCGACAGGCCGGACGAGATGATGCTGATTGACGGCGTGCTGGAGGATCTGATTAACCACATGACCGATTATGATACCAAAACCAGGGAGAACCTGCTGCTGCAGCGCAGCAAGCTGTTCACCGATCTGCTGCACAGCGAGCGGCTGGAGCAGGTAACCCGGCGGCTGGAGGAGCTGTCTCCGCTTACCGGTGCGAATGCCTCCTCGCGCTTCATCGTTGTGCTTGGGGAGATTAACCGCTACGAGCAGGTCTTCGAGGACCGGTATACCCGGGGGGATCAGAATACGCTGAAATTTGCCCTGATGAATGTATTCCAGGAATTGGCGCGGAATGCGGAGCTGCAGGGATGGGCGGAATGGGTGGGCACCGAACGCGCAGCGATCCTGTTCCTGGCGACCGGCAGCGATCAGGAGATGGAGTCCAAACTCCGGGTCTTCGCGGAGGATTGCCGCTCCTGGGTCGAGCAGAATCTGCGGATCTCGCTCAGCTTCGGCATCGGCTCCGCCGCCGCCGGGCCGGGAATGATCCGGGAGTCTTATGCGGCAGCCGAATATGTGATGCAGCACAAGCTGCTGATTCATGAGGATATCGTCTTGGCAGGCAGCGGCGAAGCGCGCCAGCCGCTGCTTGAGACGTATAAATATCTGCAGATGATCGCTGAATTTGTGAAGTATTTCCGCATGTCGAGCGGGCAGTGGCGGGAGCAGCTGGAACGGATCTTCGAGTCGTTCGAACAGGATTTCCTGAAGGACGAGGATATCCGTTCCCTGATCCAGGCTATGCTGCAGATGCTGAGCCGGGAAGTGGCGGTGATGTCTGAGCAGCTGCAGGACGAGCTGTCGGCGGAGAATGCAGAAGTCCGGCTGAAGCAGCTGGAAGAGGCAGAGGCGCTGCATGAAGTGAAGTCCATTCTATTCGAATATGTCACTGATTTATTCCGTACCTATGTCTCTGCCAGCGAGACGAAGAGCTACCGGGCCATGGTCAATGAGATGAAGGATTATATCGAAGAGAACTTCACTAATCCCGATCTCTCGCTGAAGCATCTGAGTGACCGGTTCCAGGTCTCCGGCAAATACGCCAGCTATCTGTTCAAGACTGAATTCAAAATGAAGTTCGTGGATTTCCTCACCGAGCTGCGGATGAAGGAAGCCGAGCAGCTGCTGATAGATACGGATTGTTCCCTGCAGGATATCGCGCTTCAAGTAGGATATGCGAATGCCATTTCATTCGGCAGAGTCTTCAAGCGGATTGCCGGTATCACGCCGGGCGATTACCGCTCCTCCAGACGCCGCGAAGCAGCCTCCAGATTGGAGCCGCAGGACTAGAGTAAGCTGTAATCATGAAGGAATTCCATTAGCCGGTGAAGCAGGGGAATCATCTGCTGCATCGGTGTAAGGTCCAGGCCGCATTTCTCTTACGCCAACCTCTGAACAAGGGGGCGAATAGCGATGCGGCCTGTGTTTTTGCCCATATGAAAGCGGTTTATTGTACGAAAATGGTTGGTCTGATAAACCGGATGTCCGAATTCAGGCGCTTTATCGCATCCGAAACAGGTTTATTGTCAGACCTTCTAAAGTTATGGAATACTGTGGTCATCCCGGAACAACAAGCTGCCTTGAACGCTGAGGGGAATACAGGCTTGTACGGGACATTGTTAATAGTACGGGCACAGTGAAGCTCGGGGGTATCATGAAGTCACCATTATAGCCTGCTAAGGCGAGGGAGATGGAACAATGACAGTGAACGTAAACCAAAGAGTTCTGAAGAAGGCAATCGGCATCGGCTTGACCGCAGTAATGGGAGCTACTCTGCTTGCAGGCTGTTCCTCGGACGGTAAATCGAATTCGGCAGCCGGAGGTACAGATGCACCCGGGAAGAGCGCTGACCGCGTAACCTTGAAGGTAGAGATCTTCGACCGCGGTAAAACGCCGAAGCAATACACCATTACCAATAACTTCATGTCTCAGATGATTCAGAAAAATTTCGGTGATCCGAATAATATCAATGTAGAATTCGTTCCAGTGCAGCGTTCTGAGGAAGTGACCAAGCTGAACGTACTAATGGCCAGCAATACAGATGTGCCGGATATTGTCTTCACTTATGATTCCAGTGTCTTCTACCGTTACGCCCAGCAAGGCGGGCTGACCGATGTGGGTCCCTTATTAGAGGAGCATGGCCAGACCCTGAAGAAATTCATTGGTGATGAGACGATGGCCTTCGGCCAGCTCGACGGTAAGCAATTCGCGATTCCGGGTAAACGGGCGATTACAGGCCGCTACACTTCATACATCCGCCAGGACTGGCTGGATAAGCTGGGGCTGCCAGTACCGAAGAACACCGATGAGCTCTACACAACTTTGAAAGCGTTTAAAGAGAAGGACCCGGCCGGTCTGGGCAGCAAAACTATTCCGATGGGCATGTCCCTCGGCTCCGCTCAGCTGGAGACGCTGATCTACTCCTTCATCAAGCCGATCAGCGGCGACCTTACTTACAGCCAGCGCTACGAGCTGCCGCTGCATGAGGGCTTCAAGGATGCGGCACAGTTCCTCAACAAGCTCTACAATGAAGGGCTGGTCAGCAAGGACTTCAGTCTGGATGAAGACAAAGCCCAGGTGTCCAAGGACATTCAGAACGGCAACGTCGGCTTCTTCTCCGAGGATGTGGACAGTCTGTTCTATGCCGACGGTACGCTGGATAATCTCTACAAGAATGTACCGGGCAGCAAGCTGCAGCCGGTGGATGTCCTCACCAATGCCAAAGTGGACAATAAGTATATCAAATCCCGCTATGCCTCGAACGGTATGTACATCATGATTCCTAAGAGCAGCAAGCGTGCGGTGGAAGCTGTGAAATACCTTGACTGGATGGCAACCGGCAACAATCTGATTGACATCTACAACGGCGTTGAAGGCGAGAACTACGATATGGTGGATGGTATTCCGGTAGTTAAGGCTGATGTTTCCCAGGAATTCCAAGACCGTCTGTTCACTTCCGGGGACACCGCGATTATCTCCAACGGTAAGAACCTCGGCGATCAGGCCACCAATGAGAAAGCCTGGATTATGGGCTTCCCTGCGAACAACCAGGAGGCGCTGAAGCAATCTATTGATATTGCCAACACAGATACTGTGGGTCCTATCGTCTTCGGCAAGCCGATTGAATCAGAATCGAAATACGGCACTACGCTCAGCGACAAGCTGAACGTGATTATCGTAAAGACCGCGATGGCGAAACCGGATCAATTCGATACGATTTTCGAACAGGAAATGAAGGACTACATGTCTCTGGGCGGAGACAAGCTGAAAGCGGAGCTGGAGCAGGCGCTTACAGAGATTTCAGCCAAATAAACTAAAAAAAAGTGAAAACCGGGGGGAGCTTGCATGCTGCTCTGCCCGGTTTTTTCTCCATAGGAGGAGAGGAACTTGAGCAAAGCGTCTTACATCAGAAGGTACTGGCAACTATACGCGCTGCTTTCACTGCCCATTATGTATTTCCTGATTTTCCGCTACGGCCCGATGTACGGGGTGCAGATTGCCTTTAAGGATTTCAACCTGTTCCAAGGCATCAACGGCAGTGAGTGGATCGGCTTCGATGCGTTCCGCGAAGTGTTTGGCATGAAGGAGTTCTACAGCAGTCTGCGCAATACGTTTATGCTGAATTTTCTCGATTTGATAGTGTCTTTCCCGGCCCCGATTATTCTGGCTATTATGCTGTATGAAGTGAAATCAGTATGGTTCAAAAAAATATCACAGACCCTTCTCTACATTCCCCATTTCATTTCCTGGGTCATCATCGGGGGGATCGTCTATCAATTGTTCGGCAACCAATCCGGTATGGTGAACGGCCTGCTGGAGAGTATGGGGCTGAACCCTATTCCATTTTTGACCGAAAAAAATCCATGGCTGATTACTTATCTGTTCACTGGTGTCTGGCAAAGTGCCGGCTGGGGGACCATCCTGTATCTGGCGGCGCTTACCGGTGTCAACCGCGAGCTGTTCGAGGCTGCTGAAGTGGATGGGGCTACCCGGATGAAGAAGATCCTCTACATTACGCTGCCCAGTATCAAACCAACCATTATTACCCTGCTCATTCTCAACCTGGGGAAAATGGTCAGCATCGGCTTCGATCGTCCTTACATCATCGGGAACACGGCAGTGCGCGAATACTCCGATGTGCTTAGTACCTTCGTCTACCGGATTGGTCTGGAATCGGGCCAGTATACGCTGGCAACTGTAGTTGGATTGTTCCAGGCGGTGGTTGGACTGGTGTTCATCCTTGGTTCCAATTATATATCGAAAAAAGTGACCGGCGACGGCATTCTATGATTATACAGAAAGGAGGCGGAGTACGATGAGTGAACGTACCTCTAACCGGATATTCGATATCGTTAACGTTACCTTTATTGCACTGTTCGTGCTGTTCTGCCTGGCTCCGTTTGTACACGTTATTGCAGTGTCCCTCAGCTCCACGCGGGCTATTACCTCCGGGGAAGTTACGATTTTTCCGATTGAGCTGAACTGGAAGGCGTATGTGCAGGTCTTCACCGACAATGCGATGATCCGCTCGCTGATCTTCACCATTATCCTGACGGTTGCGACTACGGTATTATGTATGCTATTCACCGTTGCAGCCGCTTACCCGCTGACCAAAAGCAAGCTGAAGGGCCGCACGATGTTCATGTACCTGATCATTATCACCATGTTCTTCAGCGGCGGTATTATTCCTGAATACCTGCTGATCCGTGATCTGCATATGATCGATTCTGTATGGTCGCTGATTCTGCCCGGTCTGGTCAGCCCGTTCAACCTGATTATCCTGATCTCCTTCTTCCGCAGCATTCCGCCGAGTCTGGAAGAGTCAGCAGAGATTGATGGCAGCTCGCATATCCGCACCCTGCTGAAAATCGTCCTGCCGTTATCCATGCCGGTTATGGCTACACTCGCGCTCTTCTATGCGGTGGGACGCTGGAACGGCTTCCAGGATTCCCTGATGTACATCAATAACCCTGATCTGTATCCGCTTCAGTTGAAGCTCTTCCAGATGGTTCAGAACAATATGATCACTGAGCTGACGAACCTGGAGGGAGCGGCCCGCACCAAGCTGCCGCCGGAGAGCCTCAAGGCCGCGACTGTCGTCTTCGCCACGGTACCGATTCTGGTCGTCTATCCTTGGCTGCAGAAATATTTCGTCAGCGGTGTTATGCTAGGAGCTGTGAAGGGCTAACTAACGACACTGCGGTACAGCGAGAGGAGAGACAGAGAAGATGGATAAGGGAGAGTTTTCATTCTCAACCTGCTGGAACATGAGACGTCATACTACAGGTGATGGATTGCTTAATGAGATCCGCGAGCTGGGATTCCGCAGAGTAGAGCTGAACTATAATGTAACGGAGGAAATGCTGGTTACCATCGAGCCGATGATTGAACGCGGGGAGATCGGCATATCGAGCGTTCATAATACGTTCCCCCATGTTCCAGACCCTGATTATGGCACGGATTCGGTCCTGCTGGGCTTCGAGGACAAGGAGAAACGGAAGCGGGCGATAGACCTGCTGGTCCGCTCGGCAGAGTACGCTCAGCGTTACGGCGGCGAAGCCGTGGTAGTGCATCCGGGCGAGGTACCGTTCCCGTATGATATCTCCGGGGAGCTGGAGCAGATCTACGGGGGGCAGGGCAGGGATTCGGCGGCCTACCGCAGCAAGTGGGCGGAGCTGATGGAGCGGCGTG
Source organism: Paenibacillus sp. FSL H7-0756 (assembly GCF_038006765.1). NCBI lineage: Bacteria > Bacillati > Bacillota > Bacilli > Caryophanales > Paenibacillaceae > Paenibacillus > Paenibacillus sp. FSL H7-0756. Next base: position 1,088,749 of record NZ_JBBOVT010000003.1, read on the forward strand.
AAGCGTACAGTGCAGGCTATGTGCAGACTATTATTGAGAGTCTGGACGAGGTGTGTAACCGTGCGGTGTCCAAGGGGCTGAATGTCCGCTTCGGCATCGAGACCCGCTCCAAGCCGCAGCAGATTCCGACGCTGGCGGAAGCGAAGACGATAATTAATGCTTTAAAAGGAGCGCCTGTCGGCATCTGGTACGATACGGGCCACGCTATTCTAATGGACCGTCTGGGCCTGTATGACAGTATAGGGGAAATGGAAGGGCTGATGGATGATATCGTCGGTGTCCATATTCATGAGACGATCGGCCTTGCCGACCACTGGTGCCCTTATGTGAACAGCGGAGATCCGGATTTCTACGATGCCTATCTGCCGATGATTGAGCAGGCGCAGGTCAAGGTGTATGAGCTGAAGGCTGCCTGCCGCCCGGAAGAGATTCATGAGAGTCACCGTCTGCTAACAGCCAAGCTGGCACGCAGGGGATAGGACGAAGGCTGATTGGCGAGAGCTTCGGGAGTTCCGAGATATCCGCAAGGAGGAAGCGCAATGTATAAGCAACTGGTGGATAGTAATGACAGAGCAGTAGAACAGGGAATTCCCCGGCAAGTGCTGGATGAGAGCGACCTGTATTATGGAGGAACCCTTGATCCCCATACTGGGATTGCCTGGGTGAATCACACCACCGGCACCCCGACGGACATGTGTTATTGGGGTGCGGCGCTGGTGAACCCGGATTCCCGGTATTACCGGGATGAGGAGCTGCTGGAGCGGCTGAAGCTGGCCACGGAGTTCGTGCTGCGCTTCCAGCATCAGGACGGCTCTATCTCCCCCGGCTGGACGAATTATCATTCGCCGCCGGATACGGCCTTCGTTGTGGTCGGCTACGCGCAGTTATATCAGCTGCTGGCGAAGCAGCAGTGGGCTCCGCTTCAGCCGGTGCTGGACAACATGCTCCTGTTCCTTAAGCAGTCCCTCCCCGTAATGCTTACGGGCGGAGTCCATACTCCGAATCACCGCTGGGTGATGTGCGCGGCGCTTGGGTTTCTCTATGAGCTGTTCGGCGAAGAAAAGGCCCGGCAGCGGGCGGATGAATGGCTGGCGGAAGGAATGGATATTACACCGGACGGGGAATGGACCGAGCGGAGCAACGGCATCTACAGTGCCGTAAGTGATATTATGCTGATTCATGCCGCCCGGCTGCTGGATAAGCCGGAGCTGCTGGACCCGGTGCGCCGGAATCTGCATATGATGGTCTACCTTGTTCACCCGTCCGGCGAAGTCGTAACCGATTATTCCGGGCGGCAGGATCTGGGGGTGCTCCATGATCTGTCCCCTTATTATCTGCCTTATGCGATTCTTGCCCGTTCGGACAAGGATGCCGTGCTGGCGGGTATGGCGGAATGGGCCGGACGCTCCTTGTCCAATCCGGGCGTATGCTCGGTGAACGCCCTGGTACGGATGCTGCTGGAGCCGGAGCTGCAGCGGCCGCCGGAGGTTACAGCGGAGCTGCCTGTGCAGTATGAACAGATCCTGAATGGTGATTTCCTGCGGGAGCGCTATCTGCAAAGAATGGAGTCGGCGGGTCACCAGGGGAAGATCTACCACAGCCGGCTGCATACCGACTTCGGGGCGCCTGTAGCCCGGCTTAGAGACGGGGCGACCAGCGTGACGCTGATCACAGAGACGCCATCGTTCTTCGCGATGCGCCACGGTGCTGTAAGGCTGCTGGCCGTTCAGCTGAATACCAGCTTCAATCCCGGTTTCGTGCCAATGCAGGAGATGACCCGGCTGCCGGAGGGCTATTCTCTGAAGGGCGTGCAGAAGAAGGGCTACTACGGTCCGGTTGAGGGGGCACTGCTCCCGCCGGAAGCGGGAACAGCTGTCAGTCCGTGGTATCTTTTGCCGCATCAGAGCCGTCCGCTGACCCATGAACAGACGTTATCTGTAGAGACAGAGGTACACCGTACAGAGACGGGCTGGACAATCCGGTTGCACTGCGCGGAGCCTGCCCAGGTCCTGGCCCAGTTGTCCTTCAAATTCGGCTGGGAAGGCAACTTTACTTCGGGTGAGCTGCAGACGCTGGACGAGGATAACTTCCTATGGAGCGGAGGACAGCTCCGGTACACCTATGGCGGAGACTGGATCGACCTGACGGGCGGCGAAATGGCGCATCTCGTCAGAACAGCCCCGGAATCCGGTTCGCTCAAGAACTACAAAACCGTGCAGGTTAACCTCGTGACCCCGTTCGATAAAACCTTCACGCTTACGTTGTCTCCCTCTACTTAGGGAGGAGCGCTTATAGAAGTACTGTATAGACGCCAGCATCTGCGGATGCTGGTGTTTTTGGCGTGAAGATCCGGTCACGGTCGGCAGAATGAGCGAATGAGGAGCATAAGTGCACCTGATTTCGGGAGAAGTGGGCAGAATGAGCGAATGAGGAGCATAAGTGCACCTGATTTCGGGAGAAGTGGGCGGAATGAGCGAATGAGGAGCATAAGTGCTCCCGATTTCGGGAAAAGTGGGCGGAACGCTATGGGCTGGCTGCTGTAGCTCCGCAGATCAGAGGTTTTTTGCTAATTCCCTGTTTTTTATCTCATTTATTAGATTAATTCCTATTTTATGACTTTTATCATAGTTGTCCATCCGGAAAAGTTTTACATTATTTACAAGTTAGTGAGTGCAACTCTATCAGTCCTGAGGAGGATGAGGGCGTATGAGATTGTCTAAGTATAACTACAAACACAGATTAAGCGATGATGTTCTGCTGATCATGAATACATTAACCGGCGCTGTAGACTTGGTTGAGCCTAAGGTAGCCCGTGTTCTTTTTAATAGAAGCTCCGATACATCTGCATTAAACGATCTGGATCCGGAAACGCGTACCCTGCTTAAAAGCAGGGGTTATCTTACGGATAAGAACGAAGAACAATTTGTACGGGAATCCCTGGATACTCTTTACCGCTCGCACCCGGCCCTACACTTCACGATTTGCCCTACCTATAAATGCAATCTCGCCTGTCCCTACTGCTTCCAATCCGGCATTCACCAGGACTCACCAACACTTACGCCTGCACAGATTCATGAGATGTTTCAAGCTATGGATCAAATGGTACAGAAACAGCCAGATGCGGACGTCCAGTTCGAGCTTTTCGGCGGCGAGCCCTTCCTGGCCCGTAATCAATCCCTGGTAGAGCACATATTGCAGCAGGCGATCGAGCGGAACTGGCCTATTTTCTCCATCACGAATGGAAGCGAGCTCGGTGCGTATTTCCCTTTTCTTCAGAAACATTCTGCGCATTTCCAGCATATGCAGATCACCCTTGACGGCCCGAAGGAGATTCATGACCAGCTGCGAAAATACAGGGACAACAGCGGCAGCTTCGACCTGATTTGCGCGAACATTACTTTTCTCCTCGAGCATCAGATTCCCGTCACTGTGCGGATCAATACAGGCCGGGAGAACGTCCGGTATCTGCCGGAAATATTCGCCGGGTTCGAGCGGCTGCAGTGGACAAGCTCACCTGATTTCTCCTGCCAGATTGCTCCGATTAACGATAATTTCAATACAGGCAGTGTTACCGGCTTTCAGCCTGAGTATGAGCTGCTGAAGCAGCTTCATTCGCTCTTTCCCGACTGGGAAGCCGCCCGCGCAAGATACAGGGTCAGCCTGGGATATTTCATGGAGAAGAAGCTGAGGATACTCCGCAAAGCTATTTTTGATACAGACGATGAGCACTACTATTTCGATTTATCCGGCTGCAGTGCTTCGAGGCTTCATAATCTCGTATTCGGTGCAGACGGGCTGCTGTATCCATGCGTCGAAACCGTGGGATTCCCGGATTATTCGATCGGGAGCTATCTTCAAGGGCTGCAGTTAAATGAAGAAAAGTGGCAGAGATGGCACCGGGATATCGCAGTGAATGACAAATGCAGCCAGTGTAATCTTGCTCCTCTGTGCGGGGGCGGTTGTGTTCTCAAAGGAAGCAGTGAGGGTGAATTGAGAGAATTTGAAGCGAGCTGCAGCTTCACAAGGCAGTACTTGAAGACCTATCTGGACCTTCACCGGGACCGTCTGCTTGAGAGCTACTACAAGTGAAGAGTGAGCATCATTCCCTTGATGTCAAGGCATTTGCCTTGTCATATATATTCTCTTAGGAGAGGAGGTAATGTACATGAAATCACTGACGAAGAGCAAGGATCTCTGGACGAATCTCTCAGCCAAAGACCTTGAAGAAGTTACGGTTCCAATGGCCTGCTGCCAAAAAGCATCCATTCAAATCAACAACCCGACCAAAAAAGCCATCTAACAGCATCCTTATTATTGGACAATAGCGGGAAGCGCATGATTATGCCTTCCCGCTGTTCTTACCAGGGGGATAAATTATGTATATTTCCGATTATATTTTAACCTGCCGCTTAAGCAATGGCCGGCATCTGATCTTCAATTCGCTCTCAGGTGCGATGGATCTTGTGGAAGAGCATATCAGCCAATTCCTTCAAAAACAACCGTATACTACCTGCACGCTCTCTGCTCAAGAAGAGCAGTTTCTGATGGACAGAGGCTATCTTTATGAAGACCGGGCCGGGGAGCAAACCCTGATCAGCCGATACAAAGAATACCTGGATCATCATCACTCCGCTGAAATCTCATTTGTTTTCTGCCCGTCGATGACCTGTAATTTGAAATGTGTCTACTGCTTTGAACCCCAAGAGATCCGCTCCAGCAATGAACGAATGACCGAAGATCAGGTCCGCGCTGCCTTCCTGGCTATGGATCAAATGATGGACAAGCACCATTCGACTAAGCATCATTTTATTATTTTTGGCGGAGAACCGCTCCTTCCTCTGAATGATTCTGTTGTCGGGCTTATTCTCAGCCTGGCCCAGGAACGGGGGATTACAGGAACGATCATTTCAAATGGGGTCTTCCTGTCTCACTACCAGAACCTCCTGGAGCCTTATAAGGACATGATCAAGATCCAGCTTACGATTGACGGCCCCGAGGCCATTCATGACAAACGGCGGATCACTCACGCCAACCAGGGAACCTTCCGGAAAATAACAGAACAGATTGACGCCTTTCTGGAGCATCAATTCGACATTACGATTCGCGTCAATCTGGATGGTGAGAATATAGAGCATCTGAATGAGCTGCTGGATTTTTTCGGAGACAGGCATTGGAACACTCACTCTAACTTCTCGGTTACACTGTCTCCTGTGGAGAATTATGCCGGGAATTCCGCCCCAGGTCTGCTGCCCAATTACCAGCTTACTGAATCTATCAAAACGCATGTGCCAAACGACAAGCTCAAAAGGCTGAATACGACATTAAACAGTGACCTAACCAGACTCGCCTTGCCGTTTGAGAAGGTCCTGGATACCGGCATCGTTACGGATAACTATTTCCCTAATGTTTACTTTTGTGAGGCAGCCGGAGGGAAAACCTTCACCTTCTCACCGGATGATCAGGTCTACCCGTGCACCAGCATCATCGGCGACAGGAAATGGAGTCTCGGAACCTATTATCCGAAGCTTGAGCTGGATGAACAGAAGCTGGCGTTATGGCAAGGCCGTCATGTCTTGAATCAGCCAGCGTGCACAGCATGCAATATCGCTTTTCTCTGCTCCGGGAATTGCCCTGTGCAAGCTGAACGGACCACCGGTTCGATCATGGGTTCCTACTGCGGAAATGTGAAGCGTGATCTTAAGGATCATCTGGAACTGCTGAATTCTTCGTTCGTGAGCTTAAGCTAATTCTTCTCTTACGGGAGGTGATTTGAACATGATCCAACTGATATGTCCGCCCTACAATGCAACCGTGGATACCGTTGACCCTCCGCTCAACCTGCTGGTGCTGGGTGCTGCTCTTATTGACGCGGGCTATGCGGTCTGCCTCACAGACCTGGCTCTGCGTTATTCAGGCACCAGCCATTTTGATGAAGCCGCTCTTCACGATATTGCACAACTCATCATCCATAAGCCATCCAGAGTTCTCGGGTTCACGGCGATGTGCGGCAATTATTCTATCGCACTGAGGATTGCAGAGGAATGCAAGCGGCTGGACCCGGACAGAATCATCATTTTTGGCGGCCCCCATGCAAGCTTTGTAGCCGAAGAGACATTAACCTGGTTCCCGTCTATAGACTATATCGTGATTGGAGAAGGTGAACTGACGTTGCCGGAGCTAATTACCGCCCTGGAGTCCGGCCAGCCTCTTCATGGAGTAGATGGCTTGTGTTATCGCGCAGAGGGAACCGTCCACACCAATCCGCCGCGGGCGATCCTGAGGAATCTGGATGATACGCCTTTTCCTGCTTTCCACTTAATAGAGGATCTTACCGCCTATTTCACTACCGCTGAGACCCGGTTTTTCCCGATTGAGGCAGGACGCGGCTGTCCCTTTCATTGCAGCTTTTGCAGCACTTCAACCTTTTTCTCGCGAAAATACAGAACTAAAAGTCCGGCGCGGATCATTGCAGAAATGCGGTACATCCGGGAGCAGTGGGGAATTACCCATTTCAGCTTAACGCATGATAATTTCACGGTGAATCAGAAGTTTGTCAGACAATTCTGCCAGGAGCTGCTGGATTGCAGCGAGTCCTTCACCTGGAGCTGTTCCTCCCGTACCGACCATGTCAATCAAGAACTCTTCGAGGTTATGATGCAGGCCGGATGTAACGGTGTATTCTTCGGAATTGAGAGCGGCAGCCAATCCATCCAGCAGACAATCGGCAAAAAACTTAATTTGAATCAGGCCTATGAGCTGCTCCGGGAGCTGCACCAGTCGGGTCTGTCATGTACCGTCTCCTTTATTACGGGATTTCCGGAAGAAACGGAAGAGGATCTCAATCAGACTCTGGATATGATCATCCGGCTGCTCTCTATTGGAATAGCGGATGTGCAGCTGCATCAATTATCTCTTTTTCCCGGAACCCAATTGTATGAGGCGGAGAAGGACAGGCTAATTCTGGATGACCAGCTCTGGGGCGGCAATGATATGAACAGTGACTTCCAGATATCCGCCATTGAGAAAAAATGGATTGCCAGCTACCCGCAAATTTTCAGCAACTACTACACCTTACATGCTGTGGATACACCCGCCCTGCACAGAATTAGAAAACTCTATTATCCGCTGGCCCATTCTTTCTTCCGCACCTTGTACTACCTGAACCATCTGGCTGGAGTCTCCTACACCCGTACGATCGAGTTCATCTCTGCCAGGCTGGTTATGCCTGATGCCATGCCGCAAGAAGCAGAACTCGCGGTCATGCTCGATGAGCTGATCCAAGGACTTGCACCGGAAGCCGGGCTGATTCTCAAGGACTTCCTGTCTTATGAGCAGGCGGTAATGGAGCTTATGCGGCAGAATACAGCTACTGCGGACAAGGCTGATATGAAGCCTGTGAGAATGATGCAGCCGCATTACTCCATCCCTGAGCTGAAGCTGCACAGCCCTCTGCCTGCTGATCTTCAGCTGGTGGAAGGACAGGAGGACTGGATTGTACTGGTGCTGGAGCATGCATCCGCTCTGGAAGGCCACGGGCGCTATGTCCGGATTATGAGCATGGATCATTTAAGTATTGCGATTCTTCAGCAAATGGAGAGTGGATACAACTTCGAGACGGTTGTCCATCACCTGTCCTTGGAGAACCCCTTTGCCGCAAGCGAGAAAGAACGGGAAGAATGGATCGGCCGGGTGTACGACCATTTCTATAGGCATCAATTGCTGATTTCCTAGGGTGAAAATACCGGAAGAGAGGGGGCCTTTCCTTGTGGAGCATGCTGAAGAACGGCGTATTTCGCCGCTTATGGTGCACGCAGACTTTATCCTCTGTAGGCGATGAGATCCGCAATTGGGCCATCCTGTTTTGGGTATTTGCAGAGGCGGATCAAGCCGTCTTTTACCGGACGGCTCTTCTGTTTGCCCAGATGCTTCCTGTCTTCATCATGGCCCCTCTGGCCGGAACATGGGTAGACCGGCGGGATCCTAAGAAAGTGCTGCACGCGACGCTCGTCATCCGGGCCTTAATGTCGTTTGTGCTAGCCGGATTAATATGGTTCGAGCAGGTTCCTCTGTTACTGGTAATGCTGGCCTTTACCTGCACGGTCCAACAATTTTTCCAGCCCGCCATCAGTAAATTGACGGTCACAGCCGTGGATCATGAAGATTACGGAACAGCCAGTTCTTCGGTGAAGACGATAGATACGTTAATCAGCCTTGCCGGGCCTGCTATTGGAGCGTTTGTCTACCAATGGTGGGGAGCCTCCACTTCGTTGGTTGCGGACGGCTTTTGCTTTATCCTGGGCAGCCTGTGCATTCTGAATTTAAAGACTAGACGTACCCCCTTGGCGGATCTCTCAGATCCCGCTCCTGCAACCTCTTTTTGGATGGATGTAATGGAGGGCTTCCGGTATATTCTCTCTTCTCCGCTCACCAAACGGTTATTTATTATGCTGTCAGTTATGGGGGTGTGCACCGGGGCTATCAATCTGTTGAACATTTATTTTGTGGTGAACGAGCTGCATTTAGACCAGAATTACTTGGCCTGGGCCAGCACCGCCGGCGGCATTGGCATGTTCGGGGGAGCGCTCGGCCTGAACCTGCTCGGGGCAAGATTCAAGAATTACATTCACATCAACATTTGGGGAGCAGGGGTCATGACCGTTGGACTACTGCTGCTTACGCTGTCCTTCGGCTCTTGGTCTATGCTGCTCAGCCGCGTCGTTATCGGGATCGGAATATCCCTGCTGAGCATCACGCTGTCAACCTTGTTAATGACCTATGTTCCAGAGCACCTGCTAGGCCGTGTCGGTTCCGTATTTGAAGGGGGGCCGCTGGCGACCAATATGGTGTCTTATGTTTTTTTCGGATGGCTGTATCTGTATACCGGCGCCAGACTGATCTTTGGCATCTCCTTTATGCTGTTCTGTATGGCGTTCCTGCTGGCCCTCAGCCTACAGTCTCTAATCTCTCCGTCCCGCAGAGTCCATGCCGAGCAGCAAGAGTTCATCGGCCATTCTCAGTAACAGCCTAACCCGGGATGTACCGGCGGGATGAGCGAATGAGGGGCATTAGTGCACCTGATTTCGTGGAAAGTGGGCGGGATGAGCGAATGAGGGGCATAAGTGCACCTGATTTCGGGAGAAATGGGCAAGATGAGCGAATGAGGGGTATAAGTGCACCTGATTTCGGGAGAAATGGGCAAGATGAGCGAATGAGGGGCATTAGTGCACTTGATTTCGTGGAAAGTGGGCGGGATGAGTGAATGAGGGGTATAAGTACACCTGATTTCGTACTAATAGTAACTGGATTTATATGTTGAGCGCCGCTCTTTACTACTCACGTTAGCCTACATAATAATTTAGCTTCTGTAAACGTTCCCCGTAATCCATTTCACCACAAAAGCCTCCCATGTTGCCGCTTCCAGGCAGTCCGGGAGGCACTATAATTCTAACCGTCAGTCACCACCACCGCCGCCACCAGAATCTCCACCGCCGGAATCCCCGCCGCCTCCGAAATCGCCGCCTCCATGGCTGCCGTGGCCTCCGCTGTCCCAGCCCCCGTGGCTGCCGTGATGATGATCATGTGAATGATTCCCGTGGTGATGACCCTGATGATGGCTGGCGCCGCTGTGCCCGTCCGTGCCTGGATGGATTTTGTGCGGGCTGTTTTCGTTGTAGCTGCCCGCATCGGCTCCGGTACCTGTGATGAAATAATGATCCCCCGAGTGAGAGCGGGTTCTATTGCCATAATTTTTATACCGGGCATTACGATTGCTGCGATTAATACCCATCACCGCAACGAATATAACTGCTCCTGCGAATAGTAAGCTTCCCATCATGCAGAACCTCTCCTTTAACCAAATGTAGGATTGCCCTCATAGCAGAATCATACCATAATTATGGAAACTATTTGGAATGCTGCTTGAATTGTCTCGGGGTGAGACCGGTATACTTCTTGAATACCTTGGTAAAATAGCTCTGGTCGTTAAAATGCAGACGGGTAGCGATGTCCGACAGCGTAATGCCGGGCAGCTCGATTAGACGCTTGGCTTCTTCAATCCGCTGCTGCTGAATGTAGTCGCTGATGGCGGTGCCGGTTTCTTTTTTGAACAGCTGGGACAGATAACTGGCATTCAGTCCGGCGTATTGAGCCAGCCTGCTGAGCGGAAGTTCTTCATACAGATGATTGTATATATAATTCCGGCACCGGTCGGAGATTCGGGAATGTCTTGCGCTGCGGCTGCCCGCTACCTGATCGGCGAAGTCGCAGAGCGCGGCCAGCATGGCCCGGTCCACCGCCGGAATATCGCGAAGCTCTTCAATATGCTGGATATGGAAGTCGCTGAGCGTATAGGCGATCTCCCAGAACAGCCCGCCTTCAATTGCTGCGCGGGTAGCCAGGGTGATGGAGGAGACGGCCAGGTTTTTTTTGCTGCGCAGCTCGCTTTTCCGGGACAACCTTCCGTAGCTCTCCTCGGCAAAAGAAGCATGGGTCCGCAGCAGCCCCGCCTTGTCCCCGTTCGTAATATGGCGGAACATTTCGCGTTCCTGCATGGGGTCGTGGTGCAGCCACGTATGCTCGCGGCGGTAGGACAAATCCAGATCCGGGCTGTCGTCTGCCGGATGCAGCGGTTCCGTCAGCGTATCCGCCGCCAGCAGCAGCTTCGTTACGGACAACGCCTGCCCGGTGACTAGCGTGTAGAGCAGCAGCGCCGCATGATACCAGCGCTTCCGGCTGATCACAGGCAGGCTGCCGTAGTACTCCAGCCAGCTTGCCTGCTGCCCGGGCGGGATGTTGTGGTCGCGCAGCAGGCTAGCTGCGTTATCACCGGTAACAGGTGCGTTCAGCGCCGGGCCGGTGACGATGGCCCCGCCTGTACCGGGAAGCCGGAGAATAATGAAACTCTCCAGGAAGCCGGTTGTGTGCAGATGCGGTAACGATGGCGCGGCCGGAGCAGCCGTTCCGTCCGCCGCCTCTCTAAGCGGCCCGTCCGAATCCAAGCTGATAGAACCGCCCTGCGCTCCTCGACGCACATGGACAAGCTCCATCACCTCAACCGGCAGGCCGCCCGTTCCCTGAATGGAAGGGCGTTCCAAGGCAGCCTGTGCCAGGGCTAGACGGGGCACAGCCCCTTCATTCAGCCACAAGACCGGGACCCGGTAAGCTTCGTAGATCAGCTTGCAGATGTACTGTATATTATCGTCATTCCCAGTTAGCTTCGCCATGGGCCGCCCCCTTAATTAGTATACTTAGAATACCAAAGATCGAAAGAGAGTACCATAATTAGCCGGAACAGTCGTATAGAATGGAGTCAAGAAACCGTATTCATAGGAGGCTATATAATGGCAAAGGACATAACCGGGATTCGGAAGCTCATCTCACAAATGACACTGGAAGAGAAGGCCGGACTCTGCTCCGGGCTGGATTTCTGGAACACCAAAGGCATTGAGCGTCTGGGCATTCCCTCAGTCATGGTAACGGACGGACCCCACGGGCTCCGCAAGCAGCAGGGTGACGCAGATCATCTGGGATTGAATAACAGTGTGCCGGCAACCTGTTTTCCGTCAGCGGCCGGACTGGCCTCCTCGTGGGACCGCGATCTGATCTTCCGTGTAGGCGAGGCGCTGGGAACGGAATGCCAGGTGGAGAATGTCGCCGTTTTGCTCGGACCGGGCAATAATATCAAGCGCTCTCCGCTGAATGGCCGGAATTTTGAATATTTCTCGGAGGACCCGTTCCTGGCCTCAGAGATGGCTGCGAATCATGTGAAGGGGGTGCAGAGCCAGGGCGTCGGCACTTCTCTGAAGCATTATGCTGCCAATAATCAGGAGCACCGCCGCATGTCTGTAGATGCTGTTATTGACGAACGGACGCTGCGTGAGATTTATCTTGCCAGCTTCGAAGGCACGGTGAAGCAGAGCCAGCCGTGGAGTGTGATGTGCTCATATAATCAGGTGAACGGGGAGTATGCTTCCGAGAGCTACGAGCTGCTGACCAAGGTGCTGCGGGAGGACTGGGGCTTCGAAGGCTTCGTCGTGTCGGACTGGGGAGCGGTCAATGAGCGGGTGAAGGCGCTGGCGGCAGGGCTGGAGCTGGAAATGCCGTCAAGCGCTGGAATCGGAGATGCCAAGATTGTAGCGGCTGTGAACAGCGGCGAATTGGCTATGGAGACGCTGGATCTCGCGGTAGAACGGATGCTGGCCTTTATTTTCAAAAGTGTAGAAAACCGCAACCCGCAAGCAGTCTTCGATGCAGATAAGCATCATCAGCTTGCACGCGAAGTAGCCCGGGAGAGCATGGTGCTGCTGAAGAACGAAGGCGGGATTCTGCCCCTTGCTAAGAGCGGCCGGATTGCCGTGATCGGCGAATTCGCCAAGCAGCCGCGCTATCAGGGCGGGGGCAGCTCGCATGTGAATCCATCCCGGATGGATGATGCCTTCGCCGAATTGCAGGCCGTTGCCGGGGATGCAGCCAGCTTCCTGTACGCACAGGGCTATGAGCTGGAGAGCGATGACATCAATGCTGATCTGCTGCGCGAAGCCTGCGATACAGCAGCCAAGGCGGATGCAGCGGTGCTGTTCCTCGGCCTGCCGGACCGCTACGAATCGGAGGGCTATGACCGTAGCCATTTGCTGCTGCCTGCGAGCCATAAGGCGCTGATTGAAGCGGTGGCCGAGGTGCAGAGCGAGATTATTGTAGTGCTGAGCAACGGCGCACCGGTCGAGATGCCTTGGCTGCATAGGGCGAAGGCGGTGCTTGAAGGCTACCTGGGCGGTCAAGCTTTTGGCGGTGCGGTTGCGGACCTGCTCTTCGGCGAAGTGAGCCCGAGCGGCAAGCTGGCGGAGACCTTCCCGATGAAGCTGAGCGACAATCCGTCATTCCTGAACTTCCCCGGTGAAGGCGATACGGTGGAGTACAAGGAAGGCTTGTTCGTAGGCTACCGTTATTATGATAAAAAAGAAATAGAGCCGCTGTTCCCCTTCGGCTTCGGCCTTAGCTACACGCAGTTCGAATACAGCGGTCTGCTGCTGGATCAGACCCGCATTCAGGACACAGATACCGTTCAGGTGTCGGTCACGGTCAAGAACACCGGCAGCAGAGCAGGCAAGGAAGTCGTGCAGCTCTATGTCAGCGATGTGGAGAGCAGCGTGATCCGTCCGCTGCAGGAGCTGAAGGGCTTCGCTAAGATTGAGCTGCAGCCCGGGGAAGAAGGCATCGTAACCTTCACTTTGGATAAGCGTTCCTTTGCCTACTACAATGTGAAGCTGGCTGACTGGCATGTAGAGAGCGGGCTGTTCACAATCTCTGCCGGATCTTCCTCACGCGACATCCGTCTGAGCACACAGCTTGAGGTAGAATCCACCGTGAAGCTGTCCGGCCGCTTCCACCGCAACACCACAGTCGGTGATCTGCTCGCCAATCCGCTGACCGAGGAGAAGGCGAAGAGCTTCAGCAGCGTGTTCGGGCTGGAGGATGTGCTTGGCGACAATCCGGAGATGCTGCTGGCCATGATGAAGTATATGCCGCTGCGCGCCATGATCGGCTTCGGCCAGGGCAAGTATACCGAGGCGGATCTGGAGGCGGATCTGCAGGAGCTGAACAGACTGGCGGGGCAGGCGTAGAACTTATCAGCCAAGCGGGGAGGCAGGAGTATCAGGCTTCTGCCTCGGGTGTTTCGGCGGAGCAAGGGTTGCTTTTAGCGGCGTGATTTGCTAACATACGATGTAAATTCATAAGTAGTTAATAGTTCTCTAGGGTTCCGCAGCAGGTTCACCGCTGGCCTGGTCCGAGAGAGAACACACGGATGAAGCTACTCCGTGTAACACGGAGGGACAAAAGCCCGGGAGGTATCGTCAGGTAATGACGATAACCTTCCGGGCTTATTTTATGAAACAGGAGGACGGAGAAATGAAGAAGAACACTAAGAGCTGGATCATGATTGCAGGCGCTGCCTGCTTTGAAGTGATATGGGTCATCGGGCTGAAGCACGCCTCCGCACCATGGGAATGGGCCGTTACGGTAGTTGCAATTCTCATCAGTTTCTACGCGCTCATCTGGGCTAGCGGCAGGCTGCCGGTTGGGACAGTCTATGCTGTATTTGTCGGACTTGGAACAGCAGGCACCGTGCTGGCGGGCGGAATTCTGTTCGGTGAACCGCTGCGGCCGCTGAAGCTGCTGCTGATTGGCCTGCTGCTGGCGGGTGTTGTCGGCTTGAAGCTGGTTACCCCGGCTCAGGCTGAACCGGAACAGGCAAAGGGGATGAACTGAGATGGCATGGGTGATGCTGATTGCTGCCGGAATATGTGAAATGTTCGGGGTCGCCATGATTGGCAAGCTGTACAAGAACCGCAACTGGCAGTCCTTCTGCCTTTTGATACTAGGCTTCGGGGCAAGCTTCCTGCTGCTGTCTCTGGCGATGGAGAGTCTGCCTATGGGGATTGCTTATGCGATCTGGACAGGGATTGGAGCATCTGGGGCGGCGATTATGGGCATGTTGTTCTACGGCGAAGCGCGTGATCTGCGGCGGATACTTTGCATTGTACTGATTCTGGGAGCCGTAACGGGCCTTAAGCTTATCGGCTGAGGCTGCTGAAACGTTCCCGGTATGGACACTTAACGGATGTTTCGTTGCCCCGGATATGGTAAGTATAGTAACTAAGAACATTATTCTTATAAGGAGACTTATCACTTATGAGCAAACCTGTATCTGAGAGTATCCGTCTGAATGACGGAGCAGTGCTGCCCAGACTGGGGCAGGGAACCTGGCAGATTGGCGACCAGCCTGCGAAGAGGGCAGAAGAGATTGCTGCACTTCGCCTGGGCGTGGAGCTGGGCATGAATCTGATTGACACGGCTGAGATGTATGGGGACGGCCGCTCTGAGGAGTTAGTTGGTGAAGCGCTGCGGGGTATCCGCGACCGCGTATTTCTGGTCTCCAAGGTGTACCCGCATAATGCAGGCGGTACTAAGTTGATCGGCAGCTGCGAAGCCAGCCTGAAGCGGCTCGGCACGGACCATCTGGACCTGTATCTGCTGCATTGGCGCGGCAATATTCCGCTGGAAGAGACCGTGGAGGGGATGGAGGCACTGGTTGCATCCGGTAAAATTGCCCGCTGGGGCGTATCCAATCTGGATACGGCAGATATGCAGGAGCTGCTGCACATCCCCGGCGGCAATCACTGCGCAGTGAATCAAGTGCTATATCATCTGGGTTCAAGAGGGATTGAGCATGAGCTGCTGCCTTGGCTGAGAGGGCATAAGATTCCTGTCATGGCCTATTCTCCGCTGGCACAGGCGGGAACGCTGAGAAAAGGGCTGACCGAGAATGAAGCCGTGCAGCGGATTGCCCGGAATCATGAGGTCACTCCGCTGCAGGTTCTGCTGGCCTGGACCCTCCGTGACGGGGATGTCATCGCTATTCCCAAGGCTGCCACCCGTGAGCATGTGAAGGAGAATGCGGCTGCTGCCAAGCTTGTATTCACAGATGATGAGCTGTGGCAGCTCGACGATGCTTTTCCCCAGCCGTCGTGGAAGGTTCCGCTGGACATGATTTGATCATAGCTTAACTGCTGCTGCATGGCATAGCTGTCTCCGCTTAGGGGGCGGCTTTTTTGTTTTGGGGTCCCCGCAAAGAACCTGAGTCATCACCTACGCTAAAGCCCCACTATTCTGGAAATGCACCCTGAATTCGCAGAAAGTGGGCCGAAGGAGTAAATGAGGAGCACTAATGCCCTTGAATTCGCCGCATGCCCCCGACAGAGGGCAGATATGCCCATATAAACTACATCATCCGTACATAGCTAGATTCCGTTCGTTCTTGTACGCTTCTAAGCCTTAAATGATATTATACGTGAATTTGTGCATCCTATGAGAAAGCTTGTAGGCCGATTGGAGCAAGGTGGATACCGGACTTAAGCCACTTGGCAGAAGCTCTTAAATGTTGTCAACAACGTTCATGCCGAAACCGTGTTTTCAATTTGGTGACAAAGAAAGCGCTTTGATTTACGATGTGTTCAAAGGGAAAACACCTTTCAGCATGCAGTGCGGAAGGTTCCCGTTCATTACAATAAGGGGGCATCTTAAATGGCCACAACGGCAACGAAACAAGCTTCATCCGGCGGTGCAAGGGTGAAGGTTCAACAATTCGGACGTATGCTCAGCGGTATGGTAATGCCGAATATCGGCGCTTTTATCGCTTGGGGATTGATTACAGCATTATTCATTCCAACGGGCTGGTATCCCAATGAGAGCCTTGCAGCTCTGGTAGGCCCAATCATTAACTACCTGCTTCCTCTACTGATCGGTTACACCGGCGGACAGATGGTTCACGGTAAACGCGGTGCTGTCATCGGCGCACTGGTAACCATGGGGGTTATCGTCGGCTCAACCATTCCAATGTTCCTGGGTGCGATGATTGTCGGTCCGCTGGCTGCCTGGGTGCTGAAGCAGTTCGACAAAGCAGTGGACGGCAAAATCAGAGCCGGGTTCGAAATGCTGGTCAACAACTTCTCGCTGGGGATCATCGGCGGCGCGTTGACTCTCGGAGCCTTGAAAGGTGTCGGTCCGCTGGTTCAAGGCCTGACCAACATCCTCTCAAATGGCGTGGAGTTCCTGGTTAACCACAATCTGCTGCCGCTCATCAATATCATCATTGAGCCAGCCAAGGTACTGTTCCTGAACAATGCGATCAACCACGGGGTACTGGGACCGATTGCGCTTGAAGAGTCCCAGAGAATCGGCAAATCCATCCTGTTCATGCTTGAATCGAATCCGGGTCCTGGTCTGGGTATCCTGCTGGCATACTGGCTGGCGGGCAAAGGCTCAGCCAAATCCTCCGCACCAGGCGCCATTATCATTCACTTCCTGGGCGGGATTCATGAGATCTACTTCCCTTACATCCTGATGAATCCGCGTCTGATTCTGGCAGTTATCGGCGGCGGAATGTCCGGTACATTCACCTTCCAGATGCTGGGCGCCGGTCTGGTAGCTTCTCCTTCACCAGGCAGTATCTTTGCTTACTTCGCAATGACGCCTAAGGGCGGATATCTTCCAATGATTGCCGGGGTTGTCGTTGCTACCATCGTATCGTTCCTGATTGCAGCTGTGCTTCTGAGATCTTCCAAGAATAATGATCAAGAAGAGATGGATTTGGAAGCGGCAGAAGCCAGAATGAGAGACATGAAATCCGCCGGTACGGCAGCTCAGACTGCGGCTACAGCAACCGTGGCTTCCAATATCCGCAACAAAGCAAGTGTCCACAAAATCGTCTTCGCTTGTGACGCAGGAATGGGCTCCAGTGCAATGGGTGCCTCGGTCCTGAGAAAGAAGCTGCAAAATGCAGGGGTGAACATCACCGTTACGAACTCTGCAGTCAGTGAAATTCCGGCGGACGCGGACATCGTGGTCACCCAGAAGACCCTTACCGACCGGGCGATTGCCAGCAATCCGCAGGCAGAGCATATCTCGATCGATAACTTCTTGAAGAGTCCGAAATATGATGAGCTGGTAGAACGTTTGAAGTAAGAGGCACAAGTGTAAAATCTAAGCATATACTTCTCGCTGAAACGGATGCCGTCCCTTATAGGACGGCATATCCGTTTATGCTTGATGCAAGGCGGAGGGTTAGCTGAAATGACGAAAATTACCGCCAGACAGCGCCAGATCCTGTGGCTTCTGCTCGAAGCCAGTGGAGAGATTACCGCTGTGAAAATTGCCGAGGCTACCGGGGTAAGTGTAAGAACCGTACACCGGGAGATGGAGGACATAGAATCCGTGCTTGAGAACTTTGGTCTTGATCTGATCAAAAAATCAGGCAAAGGGATTGGATTGAGCGGCCCGGAGGCCGGTCTTGCGGAGCTGCGCCTGTTCCTGCAGGAAGAGAAGCCGGCGGATTATTCCGGCGAAGAACGCAAGGTATTCGAGCTCTGCATTCTGCTGGAGGCGGAGGAGCCGGTGAAGCTGTTCACTCTTGCGCATTCCCTTAAGGTTACAGTGGCCTCTATCAGCTATGACCTGGATGAACTGGAGCAATGGGTTCGCAAGTTCGGACTGGAACTGGTCCGAAGGAGAGGCTACGGCGTTGAAATTACCGGCAGTGAGATTGACAAGCGCCGGGCGATTGGCCGGTTAGCCGCAGAGCATCTGGATCTGTCTGATCTGGTCGGCCATGGTTCTCTGGCTGAGAGCAATCCGGCTTTTCGCATGCTGTTGACTACAGTCGGTCAGTCCAACCTCATGGAAGTAGAGAATACGCTGTGGGATATGGAATGGAAATGGACGGCGGAGCTTCCCGAAATTGTCTATATGGAAATGCTCCTGGCCCTTGCCGTCACTACCCGGCGGATTGAGCTTAGCCGGAGCATCGACAGCGGGGCGGAAGCAGGCTATTCCAGAGTTTCCGACCACCGGAACATTGCCGGAGCCGAGCGATTTGTGCAGCAGCTCGCAGAGGTGCTTGAGCTGAAGATTCCCCGGGTAGAGATTCTGTATATTGCCGGGTTGTTCGACCGGGTTCAGGATTCCTTCTCCTCTTCAGGCTATGCTTACGGCGATATTGAATTAATGGAGATTGTTTACAAGCTGACCGAGAGCGTGGTCAAGCGGACGGGGCTGCCCTTTCAGAGCGACCGTTCCCTGCGCGAGGGTCTGCTGGAGCATATTGATCCGGCACTGAAGCGGATCCGGGAGGGCACACGTATCCGTAACCCGCTGCTCGGCCCGATCCGCAGGGATTACGAATATCTGTTCAACATCATCCGCGCAGCCGTGGAGGATATGCAGCTGGAGCCCCAGATCCCGGATGAAGAAATCGGATTTCTGGTCATGCATTTCGGAGCTTCCGCAGAGCGGCTGAACCAGCTAAGGCGCAACGTAAGAGCCATTCTGGTCTGTGCCAGCGGCCTCAGCTCCTCCCGGCTGCTAGCTACCCGGCTGACCAAGGAAATGCCGCAGATCGAGATTCTCGGCAATATCTCCTGGTATGAAGCGGCGCGTCTGCCGGATGAAGATTACGATCTGATTATATCTACCATTGATCTGCCGATTGACAAGGAGCGTTACATCAAGATCAGCCCCCTGCTCACAGCGGAGGAGATCGAGAAGCTGCTGAATTACATTCAGAACACGACGCTGCGGGAACGGGAGAACGGGAGGAACGGTGAACCGGACCAGGCGGTCCGGGAGGAGGGCTCGCTTGAACGGCTCCGGAGCTACAAGGGCATTCTGGATGAGATCGTCAGCTTGCTGGAGCGGTTCCGGTTCCATCCCATTGATAACAAGGGGATGGATCTGTCAGCGACGATAGTGGAAATGCTGGAGACACTGAATGGTAACGGCGTGGTCGGAGATGCCGGTATTGTGCTGGAGCGTCTGCTGGAACGGGAGCGGATGACCAGCCAGGTCATTCCGGATACCGCGCTGGCGCTGTTCCATACCAGAAGCAGTCATATTCACCTGTCATCGCTGACCCTGTACCGGCTCGATCAGCCCGTAATTCTGGAGGGGAATACAGAGGTCCGAGTCATTCTGCTCATGCTGGCTCCGCGCAGACTCTCTAAGGAGAGCCTGGAGGTGCTCAGCGAGATCAGCGCACTTCTGCTGAACTCCGAGCTGGTTCAATTGCTGGAAGAACGTTCAGAGTCCGAGATCCGGGGGTATTTATCCTCGGAGCTGCTTCATTTTTTCCAAAATAAATGTTGAAAGAGGGAGAAACCATATGAGTATACTGTCAGAAAATAAAGTGATTATGCACGGAGCCGCAAACGATAAATATGAAGCCATCAAGATGGCGGGCAAGCTGCTGGTCGATGCAGGGCATGTCACGGAGGAATATGTTCCTAAGATGCTGGAGCGCGAGGAAGTAGTGTCCACGTATATGGGCGGCGGATTGGCTATTCCGCATGGTACTAAGGAGGCGCGGCCTTATATTAAGTCCACTGGTTTGTCGATCATCCGCTTCCCGGACGGGGTGGATTTCGGCGGCGATGAGCCGGCGTTTGTAGTCATCGGCATTGCAGCCGCAGGCGACGGACATATGGAGGTTCTGACGAACGTGGCGATGATTTTCACCGAGGATGATGCCATTGACCGCGTCATGAACGCTCCTACGGCTGCTGATGTTATTGCAATCTTTGAAGGAGGACTGGAGTAATGAAGGCGGTCCATTTCGGCGCGGGCAATATCGGCAGGGGCTTCATCGGGCTGCTCTTGTCGCAGGCGGGCTATGAAGTTACTTTTGTGGATGTGAATGAGGCCTTTGTGACCCAGCTCAAGGAACGCGGCGAGTACCCGGTCACGCTGGCCAGCGACGGTCAGGAAACAGTCATCGTGAAGAATGTTACGGCTCTTAGCAGTGTAACGCATGCAGATGAAGTGGCGGCCGCCATTGCTGAAGCGGATCTGGTTACTACGGCGGTCGGCGTATCGGTTCTGAAGCATATCGCGGGTGTACTGGCTGATGGCATCAGCCGAAGAGTAGCTGTCTCCTCCGCACCGCTGCATGTGATCGCCTGCGAGAATGCGATTGGCGGCAGTGCGCAGCTCAAGGAGCTGGTGTACGCGAAGCTGGATGAAGAGAGCCGTGCGAAGGCTGAATCTTCGGTTGCTTTTCCGAACGCGGCAGTGGACCGGATCGTTCCGCTCCAGCAGCATGAGGATATTCTGAAGGTGGTCGTTGAGCCGTTCTATGAATGGGTGGTGGACGCCTCGCAGATGATCCCGGGCTATACGCCGGTTGAAGGGGTGCATTACGTAGAGAATCTGGAGCCGTATATTGAACGCAAGCTCTTCACTGTGAATACAGGCCACTGTTCTGCGGCGTATCTTGGTTTCCTCGAAGGATACGAGACCATTCAGCAGGCCATGGCGGATGAAGCGTTAACGGCGAAGGTTCGTGAGGTGCTGGAGGAGACCGGCGCGGTGCTGGTCCAGAAGCATGGCTTCGATGCAGCGGATCACAGTAAGTATATCGATAAAATCCTGGAGCGCTTCCGCAATCCGGCGCTGACCGATGAGGTATCCCGTGTAGGGCGTTCGCCGGTGCGCAAGCTGTCGCCGAATGACCGTTTGGTATCCCCTGCAACACAGGCGTATGACAGAGGGCTGGGCTACACGGCGCTGACGCGATCTATGGCCGGTGCGCTGCTGTTCAAGGCAGGCGATGATCCGGAAGCTGTGGAGCTGCAAGCTGCAGTCGCGGAGCTTGGAGCAGAAGCGGCACTGACGAAGTACACGGGGCTTGCTGCGGATCACCCGATTCATCAGTCTGCGATGGAGCAATACGCGAAGTTGAGCTAAGAACCTATGTGTTAACAACATAAAAATACAGCCGCAGGGAAAGCCTATAAGCTTATCCCTGCGGCTGTTTGCGTTAGTCTGCGACTCTTAAAAGTGGAGAGATTGATTAGCTGTTCTCCAGAATCGTCTGCAGTGTCGTACGGTCCAGTCCTTGGACCAGCTTGATCAGCAGCTCTTTGGCTGCCGCATAATCGTCACTGTGGATGATCGAGGTTGCCGTGTGGATGTAACGGGAGCAGATCCCGATTACTGCTGAAGGAATGCCGATTCCGCTGAGATGTACCTGACCTGCATCCGTTCCTCCCTGGGAGACGAAATACTGGTATTTGATCTTATGAGTGTCGGCTGTATCCTGCACATATTCAATCAGCCCCCGGTGGGTAATCATCGTCGGGTCAAAAATACGCAGCAGCGCGCCCTGGCCCAGATGGCCGAAGGCCTGGCGGTCGCCGGTCATATCAGCAGCGGCGCTGGCGTCCAGCCCGAAGAAAATATCCGGGGCCAGCAGATTGGCAGCCGTCCGGGCACCGCGTAGCCCGACCTCTTCCTGAACGGTAGCCCCGCAATAGAGCGTATTCGGCAAGGCTTGTCCGTGCAGTTCCTTCATTAATTCAATAGCCAGTCCGACACCGTAGCGGTTGTCCCAGGCCTTGGCCATAATCTTCTTCGGATTGGCCAGCGGTGTGAACGGGCATACCGGTACGACCTGCTGTCCCGGAGCGACTCCGAAGCTCTGCGCTTCCTCGCGGCTGTCCGCACCGATATCAATGTACATCTTGCTGATCTCCCCGGCCTTGCCGCGTTCATCCCCGCTCAGCAGGTGGATGGGTGTACTGCCGACTACACCGTTCAGCGTACCCTTCGGCGTAATGATCTGCAGGCGTTGTGAGGCCACGGCCGAAGCCAGCCATCCGCCCAGCGGTGTGAAGCGGATCATCCCGTTGTCTGTAATGCCGGTAACCATGAAGCCTACCTCATCGAAATGGCCGGCTACCATAATCTTGGGACCGTTAGCTTCACCGCGCATTACGCCGAACAGGCTGCCCAGCCGGTCCTGCACGAATTCGTCCGTATAAGGCGTCATAGCCTCCTTGACATAAGCACGCAGCTCGCGCTCGAAGCCGGAGGCTGAGGGGAATTCTGTTAAGGTTTTGAACAATTCAAGGGTATCTGTATTCATACATATATCGCTCCTTTATGACATCTAGTATGAACATTCTTACGCCGCTTGTCCATGCCGGAAGAGCAAATGAACACAAGGGCTCCCTGTGCGAATACTATACGGTAAGGGCTCTGCAGGCAGGAGCCGGAGAAAGGAAGCGAGGAGAATGTGGCTCTCGGGGAGCGTAGCCCAGGCAGGCAGCCGGAGCGGATTCCGCAAAGTGCCGGTCCGCCGGCAAAGCTTGCCCAGGCGGTACCGCCGCCGGTACGGGCGGGAGAATGAGGCGGTACTGATCCTGGTTCTGTTTTTGCTGCTGATTGTTGTGCTGTTTTATTTTTCCTGAGCAGGAGGGACATAACGGGGCCGCCTGAAGTGAATAATAAGGAAAACTTAATTCTGCATAACACGAAGGGACGGGACTGCAGCTTACCCGCTGCCCGGTCCCTTTCGTATCCAACAGTTCAGGGGGTGTCTGCATTGCCGGCAAAAACAAAAAAGTCAGGCGTCAAGCTTAACCTTGACGGTCTGACCCCGAAGGCCTATCAGGAATTGGCCAAGCCTTACGTGCCTTCTCGTCCTGTATTCAAAAATTGTGTGCGCGCCTTCCTCTCCGGGGGACTCATCTGTGTGCTGGGACAAGGCATCCAGGAAGCATTCATGGCGATATTCGATATGACCTCCAGAGAGGCGGCAAGCCCGACCGTGGCGATTCTGATTCTGCTCTCCGTCATACTGACCAGCTTCGGGGTGTATGACAAGCTCGCCCAGTGGTGCGGTGCAGGCACAGCGGTGCCGGTCACAGGATTCGCCAACAGCATGTGCTCTGCCGCATTGGAGCACCGGGCTGAAGGGCTGGTGCTGGGCGTGGGCGGGAACATGTTCAAGCTGGCCGGGTCGGTTATTGTGTTCGGCGTCGTTGCTGCTTTTATCGTGGGTGTAGTATATGCCGTTATGGGCTGGGGAGGTGCACATTAAACGATGAAGCAGCACGGCAGTCAGACCTGGGAATTTACGAACCGTCCGGTGATCCTCGGAACCGCCGCTGTAGTAGGGCCTGAAGAGGGGGAAGGGCCGCTGGCCTCAAGCTTCGACTTCATCTATGACACGCTGGAGATGGGCGAGAAGACATGGGAGAAGGCAGAGCGCGCCCTGTTTGAAAAAGCCTCCAAGCTCGCCCTGATGAATGCGAATCTGGATAAGGAGAAGCTGGAATTCTTCGTCGGCGGGGATCTGATGAATCAGATCATCAGCAGCTCTTTTGCCGCGCGCAAGCTCGGCGTGCCCTATCTTGGCGTATTCGGGGCGTGCTCCACCTCGATGGAGAGTCTTGCCATCGCCTCCATGATTATCGATTCCGGCGGCGGGAAGTATGCAATGGCAGGCACAGCCAGCCACAACTGTACGGTCGAGAAGCAGTTCCGCTATCCGACAGAGTATGGCTCGCAGAAGCCTCCAACCGCCCAGTATACTGTGACAGGCTCCGGCTGCGCGGTGGTAGGAGTGAACGATGGGACGGTTCAAGGGCCGCAAGTGGTGTACGCAACGCTTGGGCGCATCATGGATCTGGGGCTGAAAGATCCGTTCAATATGGGAACCGCTATGGCCCCGGCAGCCGCCGATACGATTACGGCTCATTTTCGCGATACGGGGCTTTCGCCCGGGCATTATGACCTGATTGTTACAGGGGATCTGGCTTCCATCGGCTTGCCCATTGCCAAGGATCTGCTGGCTAAGGAAGGTATCCCTATGGAGCAGACGGTCTTTAATGACTGCGGCCTGATGATGTATGACCTGGATAAGCAGAAATATGTCATTGCGGGAGGAAGCGGTGCGGGATGCTCAGCCACAGTAACCTACGGGCATATTATGGGCCGGATGAAGAAGGGCGAGCTGAAGCGGGTATTAATCGTGGCGACTGGAGCGCTGCTCTCCCCGCTGTCTTATCAGCAGGGGGAGAGTATTCCTTGCGTGGCCCACGCGGTTGCCATTGAGAGCGGAGGTGAAGGAGCATGATTTATTTATGGGCTTTTCTGGTCGGGGGTGCAATATGCGTGATCGGCCAGCTGATGTTCGATGTACTGAAGCTGACTCCGGCCCATACCATGAGTACGCTGGTGGTGCTTGGTGCGGCTGCCGACGCTTTTGGCGTCTACGATCCGCTGGTGAAATTCGCCGGAGCCGGGGCCAGCGTGCCCATTACCAGCTTCGGGAATTCACTGGTCCACGGCGCGCTGACTGAGCTGGAGCGCGATGGCTGGGTCGGTGTCGTCACCGGGATCTTCGATGTGACCAGCGCCGGGATTTCCTCGGCGATTGTCTTCTCTTTCCTGGCGGCGCTGGTCGTCCGGCCGAAGGGGTAACTGACGGCAGATGGAATGTATATAGATATGTTGATTCCGGGATCGCCTATGGCGGTCTCTTTTTATGTGGAGGCGGTGTACGCCGCCTGATACGGGTTTCTTTTGGACAAATCTAGCATGCCACTCTACAAATTCACTTGGCCTAACATGTACTTTCGGTACTCCTATCATGTAAAATGTATATATTACTGCTTATTCTGATATAGGAGGGTTTAACATACATGCCCGTACGTCAAGAATCTACGCAAATAATGAACGCTGTCCGCACTAATCTGGAATCCTGTATTCTTGGTAAAAGCTTTGAAATAGAACTGCTGCTGACTGCCCTGTTAGCAGGCGGACATGTCCTGATTGAGGATGTTCCGGGGACTGGCAAAACCCAGCTGATCCGCGCACTCTCCCGGTCGATGTCCGGCGAATACCGGCGTATCCAGTGTAACCCGGATATTCTGCCGAGTGATATTACCGGCGTATCTGTCTATCATCCGCGCGATGAGATGTTCCACTTCCGTCCGGGCCCGGTGATGACCAATATTCTGCTGGCCGATGAGATCAACCGGGCGACCACCAAGACCCAGTCCGCACTGCTTGAGGTCATGGAGGAACGCAATGTTACGGTCGATGGAGAGACTTATCCCCTTCCGCATCCGTTCATGCTCTGCGCGACCCAGAATCCGATAGATTTCGAGGGAACCTATACCCTTCCCGAAGCCCAGCTGGACCGCTTCATGCTGCGGATCAGCCTCGGCTACCCGGATGCCGATACCGAGAAAAACCTGCTGCGTACCCATCAGCAGGGCCAGCCGGTGGACAGGCTGGCTCCCGTAACCAGCATGGAGACGATCGCCGCCATTCAGGAGGAGATCCGCGATGTGTTCATCAGCGAGCCGGTGCTGAACTACCTGCTGGATGTGGTCCGCCAGACGCGGGTGCACCCGCTGGTGCTGCTGGGCGCAAGCCCCCGGGCATCGTTATCGTTCATGATGGCCTGTAAGGCCTACGCTTTTCTCCAGGAACGGGACTATGTGCTGCCTGATGATGTGAAGACCCTGACCCCGTATACGCTGGGACACCGTATCCTGCTGCGGCCGGAATCGCGCCTGGACAACGTCAGCATGGACTCCCTGCTCCAGAAGCTGCTTCAGAGCATTAACGTGCCTGTAACCATGAGGCAATAAGATGAGGGCCTTACTTACGCGGGCTGCCGCTGCGGTACAGCTGAGGAAGTTCACGGGCGTTCTGGCGATTTGGGTCATCACACTCTTCTACGTGCTGTTTCAGGGCGGCAAAACCTCGTTCATGCTGTTCATCATGGTCTCAGTTCTCATTCTGTATCTGTTCATTGGCGGTCTTGAAGGGGTCCGGCGGGCCAGAGGCACGCGCAGCTTCTATTCCGAACAGGATAAGCCGGATCTGCTCTATGCCGGGGGCTTTCTCAAGGTGAAGCTGGAAGTGACCATTCCGGGATTTCTGCCTTTGCCCTACGTGATCGTAAGGGAAATTCTGAAGCGCCATAACGGAGAGTCCTGGGTATTCGAGGAGAGCCTGATTCCGAACATGGGCGGACGGGGCGAGCTGCTGTTCCAGACGCCGCTGCTGGAGCGGGGCCGGTATTCTTTTGAGAATACGGATATTCTCAGCGAGGACATCTTCGGTCTGATGGAGCACAAGGGAACCTTCAAGGCAGAAGGCCAGTTCCGGGTGATGCCCCGGGCCGTCGTAGTGCCGCGCTGGCAGCTGTACGAGCGCAAGGCGCGCCTGTCGGGGCCGCAGGTATCGCTGCTGCAGTCCAGGCGTGAGACCACGCAGATCAACGGTGTGCGTGATTATGTCTACGGCGACCGGCTGACGCGCATTCACTGGAATGCTACGGCGAAGACCGGCGAGTGGAAGTCCAAGGAATTCGAGCATGAATCTGTTCCCAGAACCATTCTGGTGCTGGACGGCACCTCCAGCGGCTATTACAACTCCGCACAATTCGAGCTAGCGGTCTCAGTCACGGCATCTCTTCTCGGCTTCGGCATCCGGGAGCGGATCGGCATTGGAATGTGCTGTCTGGATAAGCATACGAAGGTGTTCAGTCCGGCGGAAGGCAATGCCGAGCGGCAAAAGATGATTCAGTATTTAATTGACATCAATGCGGAAGGCAAGGGGCCGCTGATTAACAGGCTGGAGAGTGTCCAGCGGCTGTTCCCCAAGGGATCGTATTTCGTACTGATCAGTCCGCAGAGCGGCAGAGCGGTACTGGATACGCTGCGCTGGGCGGAGAACCGGGGGATGACGCCTTCCCATATTCATGTTCTTCATCCTTCCGGGAAATACCGGGCCGGTGAGTGGCAGAATATCCTGCACTCGCATGGCGTTACCGGCCATAGCATCAGCACACTTCAGGAGCTTCCTGCGGTACTTGGAGGTGATTCTGTCCGATGAAGCACTGGTTCCAGGCGATACGATCCTCGTGGCATCACGGGCTGACGCTGCTATGGCTGAGCATTATCGCTATGCAGTGGGTGTCCTATACGGTGCCCTTTTGGCTGCAGGAGACCACCGTTTCTGTGGCGTTAACCCTGCTGGCCGTTACAGCTATTGAAATCATTTTTCCGTTCAAAAGAGTGTACCGCATTGTGCTGGAAGGCACGGCAGTGGTACTTATTGTATACAACGTGATTATCAGTTACGGGATTTACATTCCTGATCCGCTGCTGCCGGCATTTCTTGACCGGCTGCCCGGGATAGCGGTGTCGATGATTCCTTACATCTGGTTTGCGCTGGGGGCCTGGGCGCTGCTGCTTGTGTCCGCCTGGTGGGTCAACGGCAAGGGGCGGATTCTGATGTTCGTCGCAGCGAATATCACGGCCTTCGCCGCGCTGGATTCATTCACGACAGCGGTAATGTGGCAGGAGGTAGCCTGGACGGTCTTCGCCGGTATGGGCTGGCTGGTCACCCGGCATCTGAGGAATTTCCAGCTGCACTATCCGCGCGGCTGGACCTATATGCTGAGGTACCCGATGAAGGTTGCCTTGAATATAGCGATTATATTCTCACTGGTCATCCTTGCCGGCGTGAACATGCCTGGCGTGCGTCCAACCTTGACCGACCCCTACACTGCCTGGCAAAAGTGGAACGGTAACTCTGTCTCTTCTAGACCCTCCGGGGGCGGGGACAGTGCAAGCGGCGGGTCAGCGGCAAACGGGACGACCTCGGGCTACAGCCTGAATGATGACAACCTTGGCGGGGGCTTCAACTTCGATTACTCGCCGGTTATGCAAGTGACCTCCGATCTGCGCACCTATATGCGCGGAGAGATCCGCAGCGTGTATTCGGGCAAAGGCTGGACAGATGATGATACCTCCGGCCGGGGAGCGCATAACGAGGTACAGGTGGGCGAGCCGCTGGAACGCGCGGTTGCCCCCAAGACAGAGACGCGTACGCTCAAGCAGACCGTCAAGCTGCTTGGGGGGAACAGCTATCCGGTTCTGTTCGGCGGCTATTCGATCTCGGGGGTAGACTCGGTGGATGGTCAGGAGCAGAGCAGCGGCTTATCCTGGCGGAGTAATGACAGTGAGCTGCTGTGGAATCCCGGAGGCAAGACAAGGGCTTATCCGCAGACCTATGTGGTCACCTCGGAGGTGCCGATCGTTCCCCTTCAGGAGTTAAGCAAGCAGACCTTCGGGCAGCTCTACGGGAACAGGGATATTGACCCGCAGTATCTACAGCTCCCGGATAACTATCCTGAGCGGGTGAGTGCGCTTGCCAAGGAGATTACGGCGAGAGCGCAGACGCCTTACGAGAAGACGATCCTGCTGCAGCAATATCTGCAAGCTTCTTTCCCTTACACGAATCAGCCGGATACCTCCCGGGCCAAAAGCAAGGACATGGTCGAGAGCTTCCTGTTTGAGATCAAGGAAGGATACTGTGACTACTATTCCACGGCGCTTGTCACCATGGCGAGGTCACTGGATATACCGGCCCGCTGGGTGAAGGGATATGCTCCAGGAGAGCAGGCCGAGATTCCGGATAGTGTAATGCTTCAGCAGGGCGCTGCCGGTTATGTAAATAATAACTACACGATTACTAATGCAGACGCCCACTCCTGGGCCGAGATCTATTTCGGCGATTACGGATGGGTGCCTGTAGAGGCCACGCCCGGTTTCGATGTTCCGGTGCTCACGCAGAGTGAGCAGGATATTCCGGACCAGCCTGAAGTGCAGGAAGAGGAGCCGGAAGAGCTTGAGCCGGCGGCATCGGGCCAGACGGACAAGTCTGCCGGATTCCATCCCGGCACCTGGGCTGTGGCTGGAGCAGCCGCTGTACTCCTGCTCTGGACCCTATTCCTGATCTGGCAGCGCCGGTTAAGCCTGCGCTTCCTGATTACACGTATGCGTCTAGGTGGTCAGCCGACTCCGGCGCAAAAAGTTATCGCAGAAACGGAGCGCTGGGTAAGGTATATGCGCAGGAAGGGTATGCTGAAGAAAGAGCATGAGACCCTGCGCGAATCCGTGGCACGGTGGAGCGTGGAACGCCCGCAAGCTGAGGGCAGTCTAGCTGCACTGCTGAAGATGTTCGAGCGGGCGAATTACAGCCCTGAGGTTATTGAAGACAAAGACTGGCACAGCGTGTATACTGAAGCTTTGCGGCTGCGAAAAAGCATGAAGTCCGGCAAGTAACGCCCCATGGTGATGAGATGCTGCCGGACCCTGGGATTTTTGCAGTCCTATAGCGCCGGGTTACAAGTTTCCTGTATGAAAATGAGGTGAAGGTATTGTTCGAAAGATTAGTCCCCAAGCTCCGGGTAAACACGGTGTTTGATATCGCTCTGGAGGAGCTATACCGCCAAGGATACCGGGGAATTATTACGGATCTGGATAATACGCTGGTCGGCGCCAAAGCGCCGCTGGCTACTCCTGAGCTGCTGCTCTGGTTCGCTAAGGTGAAGGAGCTGGGCTTCAAGCTTGTGATTGTATCCAACAACAATATGGACCGGGTGTCGCGTTTTGCTACCCCGCTGAATATTGAATTTGTACATCAGGCCAAGAAGCCCAGCAATTCCCCGTTCCTGCGGGCCATGAAGCTGATGGAGCTGGGACCGGAGCAGACGATTGTGGTCGGCGACCAGATGCTTACCGATGTATACGGCGGTAACCGGCTGGGCCTGTTCACGGTACTCGTGCTGCCCATCTCCGTCAAGGATGAAGGAATAGGAACAAGAATTAACCGCAGAGTGGAGCAGATTGCCTTGACCCGTCTGCGGAAGCAAGGATTGTGGCAAGAGGAGGATAAATCTTAATGGATGCAATGAACGATGAAAAGACGCGGCCAGAGAAATGCAGCGGCTGCGGCATTAAGCTCCAGAGCGTGGACAAGGAGCTTCCCGGCTATATCCCGGAGGTCGCCTTCGGGCGGGAGCCGGTAATTTGCCAGCGCTGCTTCCGGATCAAGAATTACAATGAAGCCTCTTCCGTATCGGTGAATCAGGATGAATTCCTGAAGCTGTTAAGCGGAGTAGGGGAGAAGAATGCACTGGTGATCCACATCGTGGATCTGTTCGATTTCGAGGGCAGTCTGATTTCCGGGCTGCAGCGGTTCGTCGGTAACAATCAGGTCATCCTGGCGGTGAACAAGATCGATCTGCTGCCGAAGGTAACCAACTGGAACCGGCTGCGCAACTGGATGCAGCAGCGCTGCAAGGAAGAGGGACTGCGCACGGCGGAGATTGTCCTGGTCAGCGCGAAGCGCAATCAGGGCTTCGACCGTCTGCTGGAGGCCGTTACCGAGCTGCGCGGCCAGCGTGATGTATATGTCGTCGGGGCTACCAATGTAGGCAAGTCCACCTTGATCAACCGGCTGATCTCCGATTACAGTGACCTGGAAGAGGAGCTGACGACCTCCCGTTATCCGGGCACCACCCTCGATATGGTCAAAATCCCGCTGGATGACGGCCATTCCATCATTGATACGCCTGGGATCGTATATCCTTGGCGCTACAGTGAGCTGGTCGAGCGCAAGGATCTGGGCGCAGTGATGCCTGAGAATCCGCTCAAGCCTGCGGTCTATCAGCTGAATGAAGGCCAGTCGCTGTTCTTCGGCGGATTGGGACGCTTCGACTTCATTCAGGGGGAACGCCAGTCCTTCACCTGCTTCATCAGCGGCACCTTGAAGATTCACCGCACGAAGCTGGAGCGTGCTGATTCCCTGTACCAAGACCACCGGGGCGAGCTGCTGTCTCCGCCGGGAACTGCCGACATGGACAAGCTGCCGCAGTGGCAGCGGCATGAATTCCGTATCGCGAGAAACAGTGAGACCGACCTGTTCATCTCGGGCCTGGGCTGGATCAAGGTGAACGGTACAGCCGGAGCGGTAGTAGCTGTCCATGTGCCGCGCGGGGTCAAGGTGCTAACCCGTCCGTCGCTGATCTAATTGTACAGGAGGAAGGCGGCATGACTGAGACAGGCAGGAATACGCAGAGTCACGGGGAGCTCCTGCTGGGCGTGATGGGCGACCCGATTGCCCAGTCCAAATCCCCGCTGATGCAAGGGGCGGCGCTCCAGGCGCTCGGTCTCTCCGGGGCTTACGTGCCGCTGCACATCACGCCGGACAAGCTGGGCGATGCGGTGCAGGCGATACGGACGCTTGGCTTCCGGGGCGTGAATGTAACAATTCCGCATAAGGTTGCCGTGATGGAGTATCTGGACCGGCTGGATTCAAGTGCGGTGGATGTCGGCGCAGTCAATACCATCGTTAATGACAATGGGATATTGACCGGCTTCAATACAGATGGGATCGGATATGTCCGCTCGCTTAAGACAGAGGCTGCGCCGGATCTCACCGGCACCCGTATTCTAGTGATTGGAGCCGGCGGTGCGGCCAGAGGGATTGTCTCGGCGCTGCTGAAGGAGCGGCCGGCTTCGGTCCTAATTGTGAACCGTAATGAGGAACGGGCCCGTCAGCTGGCAGATAGCTTCAGCAGCCGGGGCAGCATAGCCGGAGCAGGGATGGATGCCGTTCCCGGCGTGCTTGGCAGCATGGATATCGTAATCAATACGACATCGGTAGGCATGTATCCGCATATGGAGGACATGCCGATCGACCCGGCCGGGCTGCATGAAGGGATGATCGTCAGCGATCTGATCTATAATCCGCTGCATACCCGGCTGCTTACAGAGAGCCTGAAGCGCGGCTGCACCGTTCACGGCGGGCTGGGCATGTTCGTCTACCAGGGAGCTTACGCCCTGGAATATTGGACAGGTCTTGCGGCACCCGCAGCGATTATGCGGCAGACTATTGCGGATTGCCTCGGCCAGGTGCCGGGCAAATGATTTTCACTGAACAGGGTAATAATATATGTTAATTAAGGAGTTTTCACATTTATGTTAACAGGCAAACAAAAACGTTATTTGCGCTCTTTGGCTCATCATCTGGATGCTGTATTTCAGGTCGGCAAAGGCGGCGTAAACGATCATCTGATCCGTCACATTGAAGAAGCTATTGAGAAACGCGAGCTGATGAAGATCAGTGTACTGAATAACAACGCTGATGATCCCAAGGAAATTGGTGCCGCGCTTGCCGAGCAGTCCGGTTCGGAGCTTGTTCAGGTGATCGGCAAGACTATCGTTCTGTACAAAGAATCACGCGACAACAAAACGATTGAGCTTCCAAGATAGGAGGTTGACCTCTTGAGAGTAGGCATAATGGGAGGGACCTTCGATCCTCTGCATATCGGCCATATGATGGCCGCTGAGACGGCGCGTGAGAGCTACGCTCTGCAGGAGGTCTGGTTCATGCCTTCGCATATCCCGCCTCATAAGCATGAGGCCGGGGCCACCGGTGAACAGCGGCTGGCGATGGTGGAGGGAGCGGTGAAGAATCACCCTTCCTTTGGCATTCTTGACTGGGAAATTGTGCGGGGCGGAGTATCCTATACGCTGGAGACGGTAATCAGTCTGCAGGAGGAATATCCGCAGCATGAGTTCTTTTTCATCGTGGGTGCGGATATGGTTCAGTATCTGCCCAAGTGGCAGGGGATCGAAGAGCTGGTGAAGCGGCTGACCTTCATCGGTGTCGGACGCCCGGGCACTCCGCTGGATCTGGGACTGCTGCCGGAGTTCATTGCGGGTAGAGTACTGCTGGCGGATATGCCGCTGGTCGATCTCTCCTCCACCATGCTCAGAGCCCGGGCCGCCGAAGGAAAGTCGATCCGCTATATGGTTCCGGATGCTGTGTATGAATATGTTCAAAGGAGTGGATTGTATGGAGTACAGCCGTGAAGCGCTGATTGAAGCGGTATCCGGCCAGATGCCGGACAAACGCTGGAAGCATACACTCGGGGTGATGGAGTCCGCTGTGAAGCTGGCGCAGCGTTATGGCGCTGACCCGCAGCGGGCCGAGACCGCCGCCATCCTGCATGATGTGGCCAAGTATTGGCCGGTAGAACGGATGCGGGAGATCATTGAACAGAATGGATTATCCGCCGAGCTTTTGAAATATGACAAGCAGCTATGGCATGCTGAGGTGGGTGCTTATACCGCCGAACATGATTATGGTATTCAGGATTCGGAGGTGCTGGACGCGATCCGTTACCACACCTCGGGACGGGAGAACATGGGCCTGCTGGAGCGGATCGTCTGTCTGGCTGATTATATTGAGCCGGGTCGGGACTTCCCTGGTGTGGAGGAGATCCGCAGGCTGGCGAAGGTCAGTCTGGAGCAAGGGCTGATTGCCGGACTGGATTCCACTATACGCGTGCTGCTGGAGAAGCGCAGGGTCGTATTTCCGCTTACGGTGCTGGCGCGCAACGATTTAGTTAGAACATTGGAGGATAAAATATGAGTGTACAATCAAACAAGCTGTTTGAGCTGGCGTTACACGCCGTTCAGGATAAAAAAGCAATGAACGTGGTGGCTCTTGATCTGCGCAGTGTGTCGCCGATCAGCGATTATTTCATCATCTGCCACGGTAATTCCGATACCCAGGTTCAGGCGATTGCCACTGAGGTGCGCAAGGTAGTTCATGAAGCTGGCGGAATGATCAAAGGCATTGAGGGGATGGATGCAGCACGCTGGGTACTGATGGACCTTGGCGACGTGATCGTCCATGTCTTCCACCGCGATGAACGTGAATATTACAATATTGAGCGTCTGTGGTCGGATGCCAAGGTCGTGGAGACGGTATGAGTCTGATTGCAGGCACTACGGTTACCCTTGAAGTGATGCGGGAGGTATCCCCTTACGGGTACTTCCTGAGCGCAGGCGACCAGGATATCATGCTTCATTACACCGAGCTTGTGGGCAGTAAGCCGAAGATCGGCGACAAGGTTGAGGTGTTCCTCTTCTTTGATACCGAGGACCGTCCTGCGGCTACGATGAAGAAGCCTTATCTGACGCTTGGCGAGATGGCGCTGCTGGAGGTGGCGGATATCCATCCGCGGCTGGGCTGCTTCCTGGAGATGGGGCTTGGACGGCAGCTGCTGCTGCCGCTCAGCGAGCTTCCCGAGCTGGTGGAGCTGCGTCCGCAGATTGGCGACAAGGTCTTCGCAATTATGGAGCATGACAAGCAGGGACGTCTCCGTGCCAAGCTGGCCGGCGAGCAGGAGCTTGCGCCGCTGGCCTTGCCTGCACCGGAATCCTGGCAGGGGCAGAGTG
Organism: Paenibacillus sp. FSL H7-0756; assembly: GCF_038006765.1. NCBI lineage: Bacteria > Bacillati > Bacillota > Bacilli > Caryophanales > Paenibacillaceae > Paenibacillus > Paenibacillus sp. FSL H7-0756. The sequence goes on from NZ_JBBOVT010000003.1 coordinate 1,123,200, forward strand.
TCACCGCCCGGGTGTACAAGCCGCTGCAGATGGGCACCTTCGTGCTTATAGACGCCGGTGTACTTGGCTTCGGTATCATCGGTATGGTCCACTCCTCTGAACGCACCCGTTTGCTGCGTCTGGGCGAAGTGATTGAAGCGCGCGTGGCGCATATCCGCGAGGATGGCCGCGTCAACCTCAGCATGGGCCACCGCAAGGAAGTGGGCCGTGATGTGGATTCCGCGGCTCTGCTTGATTTTCTGGCTTCCCGTCCGGGCGGCGGAATGCCGTATTCGGATGCTACGCCTCCTGATATTATCAAGCAGCGCTTCGGCATCAGCAAATCAGCGTTCAAGCGTGCGCTTGGCAAGCTGATGAAGGAAGGGCTGGTTGTCCAGAAGGAGAACTGGACCTATCTGGCTGCCCGCGAAGAGGAGCAGGCCGGACCGGACAGCGATTCTGACAACCAATAGTATAGAGAAAGCGGTGTACGCAGTGTCTTCCTATGGCAAATTTGCTTATGTATACGATGCGCTTATGGCGGATATGCCGTATCCGGATTGGCTGGCCTTTGCTGAGACGGCATGGGGCAAATACGGCAAGCCGCGCACGGTAGCCGAGCTCGGCTGCGGTACCGGCAGCCTGACGATTCCGCTGGCTGCTGCTGGTTACCACATGACGGGGATTGACCTTTCTTCGGACATGCTGTCCGTTGCCCAGCGGAAGCTGGAGCAGCAGCCGCAGGGACGGCGCTTTTTGCGGGAGGGCAGCGTGCAGTGGGTTCAGCAGAACATGAAGGAATGGGAGCTGCCGGAGCCGGTGGATGCCGTCATCTCCTTCTGTGACTGTCTGAATTATGTGCTGGAGGAGCAGGACATCCGGTCTGTGTTCTCCAGTACGTATGACGGACTGAAGCCGGGCGGGACCTTCTTGTTCGATGTACATCATCCGAACACCCTGATCCGCTATGAGGAAGAGCAGCCTTTTGTGCTGGATGAGCCGGACATCTCCTACATCTGGACCTGTGAGCTGGATGAGCAGCGCCGGGAGATTGAACATCACCTATCCATCTTCGCCCGCGAGGAGGGCCGCACAGGCACGTACCGCCGCTTCGAAGAGACCCACACCCAGCGTGCCTATGACCCGGAGTGGATGAAGCAGGAGCTGCTTGCCGCCGGATTCAGCGAGGTGTCGGTGTATGCGGACTTCGAGTGGGTGGCGGCGGATGATTCGGCGCAGCGGCTGTTCTATGTGGCTGTGAAATGAAGCTGCTAAGGAATTGAACTTGTTCAGCACACATAAGAACTTGAAGCGTAATCGTCACTGCGGGGAACATTTGGACTTCTAGCGCACATAAGAACTTGAAGCATAATCGTCACTGCGGAGAACATTTGGACTTACGGCCGCTGTTGTCTCCAGGTTTCTTGATTTAATACCGCTGTTCGCGGTAGAAATCCGCAGACAAAGGCGGACGCTAACGCTCCTACAGTTCCAAATTTCCCCTCCGTTCCTTTTTGCTTCTTGTTAAATTCTTTAGAGCTTCATATATGGTTGAGGTTGTATGGGAGGTCCTTACCTGAAATTGGGTAAGGACCTTCTTTGATCTTGATGTGGACCAAAATCACACAATCGGCGCCACCTGAGGCACATGAACCAAATGTATGTGGAAAACAGCATATAATCGGCGCCACTGAGGGCACATGAACCAAATGTATGTTAAAAACAGCATACAATCGGCGCAACTGAGGTACACGGGCCAAGATGTATGTGGAAAACAGTATACAATCGGCGCTACTGAGGCACATAGGCCAAGATGTATGTTAAAAACAGCATATAATCGGCGCTACTGGGGCATGTGGGTTGTGTTGCTGCGGGGCGAGTGAGACAGAAGTACAAATACCATCTGTACAAAGGGGCGCATTAGCCGTTCCTGCTTAAATAACACAGCAAACCGGACCCTATCCGAAGGATAGGGTCCGGTCATCTTCCAAGTAGGCTTACCGGTGTTCGAACAAATCGATGGTGCCGAGTACAATATGTGCCAGACCAAATCCAAGAATGCCGGTTGCCGCGATCTTATATCTGCTCCCCAGAAAAGCTGCACTCGAAGCAGTAACTACGGTCCCCAGTACGGCTGGTATCAACCCTTCACGCATTCGAAACACTCCCTCACGGTAGTTTGAAAGACATTCGTTAGTGTGGGTTAAGGCCGGGACAATTATACTTCGAGTTTATGCCAGCGGCGGCGGGGAAGCGGCTGTCTGTTATAAACGGTCAATCGGCCACTCCCGCTGTGGTCACCCGGCCGGAAGGGTCTTCGACCTCATGCACATTGTAGAGCACACGCGCCAGCAGATCCTGGCTGTAATTGCCGAAATGCTTGCCGTAGATGGTCAAGCCGCGCTTGTTGACCGGCTTGTCGGTGACGGCAATACGGAAGGTCAGCTCGCTCTTGTAATCCAGCTTAATGTCGTCCAAGGTGATGTCTGAGATGCGGCAGCCGTCAATGAAGCTACCCTCCTGATTGATGCGGATCAGTTTCAGCATGCCATACTGGTTGAGATGGGGAGGCCACCAATCCGGGTTGAAGGTGCCGCGCATGTCGCCGAAGTCCCCGGGGCTGGTCCAGAAGCCGATCTCGATGCCGTTCACATAGAAGTACAGATCCGAGGGGTAATTGTCGTTGAACCCGGGAGCCTCGGAGCCAATCTCCATGGAGAACTGGATTTCCCGGAAGGTCTGGTTGGCTTTGAGATAGTTAGGGATGCGGTACTCCAGGAAGCCTTCGGCCATCCAGATGATCTCAGAATCGATCCGTTGGGGATCGGCGAAGTAACGCGGCTCGTCGAAGTCCCCAATGATGCTATCCTTGGTGGCCAGACCGCAGGTCGGAACGGCCTGATAATTACTGTAATGGCCCACCTGAATCTCGACCTCGTACAGATTATCCACATCCTTGCTCCGCAGATCCACCATCAGCTTATCCTTATTCAGATAGCAGACCTTCTGAATTCCGTGCTTGCCTACGGCAGTATTAATCTCAATTAAGCCGCTCTCCTCCAGCTTCTTGATATGCATTGTAATCGCCCCGTTGCTGAGATTCAGCTTCTTGGCAATTTCGTTGAGATTCAGGGCCTGATTGGTCGCCAGCAGCTCAAGAATCTGGATGCGGATTTCCGAGCTGAGCGCCTTGAAGATATCAATCCCGCTCATCAGATCTTTAATATAAATCATATTTAGAATACCTTCTTCCACTGAGGTCATGAGAATCGAAACTATTTTATAAAATTATAAACTAACCCGCCCAAAAAGGAAAGTATCCTGCCTTTATTTGTAGAAAACGATTAAATTTAAGCTAAAAGTAAAAGTTAAGCTCTGTTTGTTTTATATAAACATGAATACTTAATGCACCATTAAGTCAATATTAAATGATTTTTTTCAGTAAAAAAGCAATAATTAACGTTTGATTTGAATAACTATAAAAAGATTTATACTTTTATATTTACACTCCACTTTATATATGCTATTTTATACCTGTAAGCGAATACATTCAATTGTTTCTCAATTATTTAATTAAAGTGTGAAACATAGCACAACATGCGGTAGCTTGAACTAACAGAGCCGGTGAGGTTCCCTAGTTCTTCTATATAGATTGTATCAATCGAGTTGCTCAGCAAATCCTAGGAGGGGTTACAGTGTTAAAGAAAAAGGGCTGGTTCACACTGCTGTCGTTAGTTCTGATGGTATCGGTTGTACTTACAGGCTGCGGCGGGAAGAACAATGCATCGTCCGGGGGCAATAGCGGAAGCGAAGCTACGGCGAATGCAGGCAGCAAGGATTCCAAGGAAACCAAGAATCTTACGTTCATGTTCCGCGGGGGAACCGATGAGCAGAAGGCTTATGAAGGTGTTGTGAAAAAATATGAAGCCGATCATCCGAACGTCAAGGTTAAGATCGTTGTGACTGCGGCAGATCAATATGCGACTAAGCTGAAAGCCTCTATTACGGGGAACAGCGTGCCGGACGTATTTTATTTTGAATCCGGCGACCTGAAGGCTTATGTGAACAGCGGCGTGCTGCTGGACCTGACCAGCTATGTGGAGAAGAACCCTAATATTGATTTGAATAACATCTGGAAATATGGCGTGGATCTGTACCGTTACGACGGCACCATGGCCGGGCAAGGCAATTTGTACGGGATGCCTAAGGACGTAGGCCCGTTCGCACTCGGATATAACAAGACCATGTTCGAAGCTGCGGGTATCCCGCTGCCGGACAAAGACAAACCGTACACCTGGGATGAATTCATCAAAGTCGCTCAGCAGCTGACGATTGACAAGGACGGGGACGGTAAGCTGGATCAATTCGGCGCAGGCTTCAACGTGCAGTGGGCCTTGCCTTCCTTCGTCTGGAGTAACGGGGCGGACTGGCTGGATGCTACCAAGACCAAGGTTACCATTGATGATCCGAAGTTTATCGAAGCGTTGCAATTCTTCACTGACATGCAGCTTAAATACGGCATTACGCCGTCCACAGAACAAGCACAGACTCTGGATACCTACCAGCGCTGGATGAAAGGTGAAATGGCCTTCTTCCCTGTAGGGCCGTGGGATATGAGCACTTATGAGAAGCTGCCTTTCGATTATGATCTGATTCCTTATCCTGCCGGCTCCACAGGCAAATCCGCAACATGGACCGGCTCACTGGGTATCGGTGCCTCCGCCAAAACCAAGCATCCCGATGAAGCCGTGGATCTGATCAATTATCTGACAGCCTCTAAGGAGGGAATGGAAGCGCTGGTGAAGGCTAAGGTGCAAATCCCGAACCTGATGGATATGGCTAAGGAATGGGCCGCTGATACTACGACCAAACCGGCGAACAAGGAAGAATTCCTCCAGGTCGTGAATGAATACGGACGGGTGCTGCCCGGCCACTACACGTACAATGCTGAATGGTATAACCTGTTCTACACGGATATCCAGCCGGTACTTGACGGTAAGGTTACCCCGGAGGAATATGTGAAGGCGGAACAGCCGAAGATGCAGAAGCTGCTGGATAAAGCGGTCGAGCAAGAGGCGAAATCCAAGAAATAAGCGGTACACCGTTCTTATCTAGCATACAAAGTGATGCTCGGTCTCCTGTAACAGCGGGCCGGCATCACTTTATTCTGAGATGAACTTGTATATATTTTGGAGACCCCGCAAAGTATCTGAATACTCATCGGAGCTGATGCATCACTTTGTGGGGAAAGTTATAGACTATCCGAATTTGAGGTGATTCTAGTGAATGTTAAGTCCAATCTGTACCGCAAGGAGAAAATCTACGGATTTCTGTTTATCCTGCCTCCGCTGCTGGGACTGCTGATCTTTACGCTCTACCCGATGATTTATTCAATCTATGGCTCATTCACGGATTGGGATGGACTCGGCCAAATGAACTTCATCGGACTTAGCAACTTCAAGGATCTGTGGTCGGATGAGCTGTTCCATAAGGCCTTATTCAATACCTTGTTCATGATGCTTGGCATTCCGATCGGCATTACGCTGGCGCTGCTGCTGGCGCTTGGGCTTAACCGGGGAGTGCCCGGGACTACAGCATTCCGGGTCATCTATTATGTTCCGGTTATTTCTTCTTTGGCCGCAGTATCGATCATGTGGAACTGGGCCTATAACGGTGATTATGGTCTCGTCAACCAGTTCCTCGATCTCTTCGGGATCAGCGGGCCGAACTGGATGGCGAATAAATATACGGTTAAGCCGGCGCTGATCATTATGGCGGTATGGAAGGGCCTCGGTTATACAATGCTGCTCTATCTGGCGGCGCTGCAGAGTGTCTCCAGATCTTATTACGAAGCGGCGGAGCTGGATGGAGCGAACGGTTTCAAGTCCTTCTGGCATATCACCTGGCCGATGGTGCGCCCGGTAACGTTTTTCATCATCGTGACCAACATTATTGGAGGATCGCAAATTTTTACCGAGATGAACATTATGACCCCTACAGGCGGACCTGAATATGCTTCAGCCTCCGTGGTATTCTACATTTGGCAAAAAGCCTTCGGCAACTTCCAGATGGGCTATGCCTCTGCTATGGCGGTATTCCTCGGCGTGTTCATATTTGTTGTGACTCTTATCCAATTCCGAATGAACGAGAAGCAATCGTTCGATGTCGATTAACCGAAGAGGGAGGAGACCATAAATATGACGAGCAGAAGAAGAGTTACCCATAGCATTATCTTTGTTCTACTTTTAATCGGCGCGGTGTTCATGATCGGCCCGCTGCTCTGGATGCTGTCCACCTCATTCAAGGATAAGCAGGATGTGTTCGCTCTGCCTCCGGTGTGGATTCCGCGGCCGTTCCATTTCGATAAATACAGTGAGATCTGGGAGGCGGGGCCGCTGCTGAGCGGGATCAAGAATAGCTTGATTATCGCCGTCACGGTAACGATCGTTGGTACGTTCACCTCCAGTCTTGCGGCGTTTTCCTTTGCTAAATTGCGGTTTCCCGGTAAAAATAAAATATTCCTGCTGATGCTCTCATCCCTGATGATTCCCTATCCGGCAGTCATGATTCCGCAGTTCTTCATGTTCTCGAAGCTGGGCTGGATTGACACGCTGCTGCCGCTGATTGTGCCGGGCTTATTCGGTAATATCGTCATGATCTTCTTCCTGCGGCAGTATCTGAGCAGTGTGCCGAATGCGATTATCGAAGCGGCCAAAATCGACGGAAGCTCGTATTTCCGCCTGTACAGCTCCATCACCTTCCCGCTGATCAAGCCGGCGGTGGCTGCACAGCTGATTCTGTGGTTCATGGGTATCTGGAACGACTACCTGTCTCCGATTATCTATCTGAATTCACCGGAGAAGCAGACCCTCCAGCTGGTTATCGCCAACTTCAATGCGACCTATGCAATCCAGACGGACTACCCGCTGATTATGGCGGCTTCGATTATTGCCCTGCTGCCGATGCTGATTATCTTCCTTGTTTTCCAAAAGCAAATTATTGAATCTGTTGCCATCTCCGGAGTGAAGGGCTGACAGAGACAAGACCATCAAAGGAGAAACCATAATGAATACAAATAGAGAGTACACTAACCCGCTTGTCGAACAGCGTGCAGATCCCTGGGTATACAAGCATACCGACGGCTATTACTATTTCACTGCTTCTGTGCCTGAATATGACCGGATTGAAGTCCGCAGAGCGTTAACGATTGAGGGGCTTCGGGAAGCACGGCCGGTAGTGGTCTGGCGTAAATATGAGAGCGGTCCGCTCAGCGCCAATATCTGGGCACCCGAAATCCATTACATGGACGGCAAATGGTATATTTACTTTGCGGCGGCCCGGACCACGGAGACGAAGGAAGGTCTGTTCGACCACCGGATGTACGCCTTGGAGAATACTTCAGCGAACCCGCTGGAAGGGGAGTGGACCGAGAAGGGGCAGGTGAGAACCGCCTGGGAATCCTTCGCCCTGGATGCTACAACGTTCGAGCATAGGGGCGTGCATTACTATGTATGGGCGCAAAAGGACCCGGAGATTGACGGGAACTCCAATCTGTATATCTCAGCCATGGAGAACGGCTGGACGCTTAAGGGTCCGCAGACGATGATCTCTTCGCCGCAGTATCCTTGGGAGGTCATCGGCTTCAAGGTAAACGAAGGGGCTGCCGTGCTGAAGCGGGGCGGCCGGATCTTCATGAGCTTCTCGGCCAGCGCCACCGATCACAACTATTGCATGGGGCTGCTTACCGCAGACGAGGACAGCGATCTGCTGGACGCTGCATCCTGGACCAAGCATCCTGAGCCCGTGTTCCAGACCAGTGAGGAGAACGGGCAGTACGGCCCGGGCCATAACAGCTTCACCGTGGATGAGCACGGCGGGGATGTGCTGATCTACCATGCCCGTAACTATAAGGAGATCACCGGTGACCCGCTCTACGACCCGAACCGTCACACCCGCGCCCAGCGCCTGCGCTGGAACGCCGACGGTACGCCGGACTTCGGCGTGCCGGTGAGGGACGGCGGGAAGTAGGGCAGATTTCAGTCGGGAATAGAGTGGGATAGCATGCTGAACTGCGAACTTCTGTTGAAGGCCGCTCCGAAGGTGAGCTACCCGCTGCATAGAGTGAAATGCAAAGAGTCCCGCAACCCTATGGAGGGGAGCGGGACTCTTTGTACTGAGTGGCGGCGTCAGGATAAGGAGACGGAGGTGCGCTGTAACAGTACTCTGCTGTTGCAGTTTGTGCAGGATTTCCGCGCTGGCAGCTTCTATGGAGCCGCATTGTTGCACTAATTGCAGGATTTTTCTAAATTTGTTACTGGCTGTGGCGCATTGTTGCAACTTTTGCAGGAATTCGGACGATAAGGTGCTAGTCGGGCGGACATTGTTGCATTTAGTGCAGGATTTCCACGATGACAGCTTCCACTGAGCCGCATTGTTGCACATTGTGCAGGATTTCCGCGCTGGCAGGCGCTGGCTGCTCACTAGTGCTTTGCTCTGTGTATACGCCCCTATTTTTCCCCTACAGGGACCGGAATAGTATGTCTATAGTACTTAATATAGTGGAAGCCGTCCATCTGCAGGAATTCCGGCTTCTCTGTGGTCTGGAAGGAATACGTACGCTCCCATAGGATATTACCGTTCTTAAGATCCCACTCGCGGGAATCGGATATGGAAGTGACGGGAACGGTGGCCCCTCCGGCTTGAACAGTCAAAGTATCCTTATCCAGCATAGTGAATTGTCTCCCGGCAATCACGATATCATAGCCGTCAGCAGTCCTGGTGACACTTCGAATCCAGAGTTTCTCCTGGCCGACCGTAACGGAGTGGTCTGAGGGTGAGGCCAGCGGGATCGGCTGCCCGACCTTTTGGTATCCGCTGAAGTTATCCAATACAAGATCAACACTCTGCGGCTTGTCTGTCGGCAGCACATCGTATTCAATCTGAAACTCCGCTACTCCCGTTTTCTCATTGACACCCGACCGCATGGACAAGAAATCCACTTCAGTCCCATTGACATATAGTTTGGTTGCAGCAGAGAATCGCGGATGTTCCCCGTTATCCATCTTATAATGTCCCTTTACAATGGTTGACGTGGGGGAAGCGGTAACCATGTCATAGTAGACGGTTCCCTGATCCACCGGAACGGCTTGATGAATATCGGCGACCAGGATACTCTTCATGGCTTTACTGGCGTCAAAATTAAAGGAGAGCTTGGCTTGCGCAGGCTTGGCTTCACCCTGATAGCTGTATACATTAAGGGTCAGATTTCTGGCGAACGGACTGACCGGCTCGAATTTGTACATTCCATCAAACCGGGTTTTGTTCTTGTTGTAACCGCCGCCACTTGTCGGTGAAGAGTTTGTCAAAAACCCTGTAATATGGCCTAATGCATACAGCGACGACGGCTCCTCATCGAACACCTCTCCCGGCGGCGGGGTAATGCTGTAATACATCAGCAGAGCATTATCATCCGCAATTACTCCGTTAACCGTGAGTACAATCCCATTCTCCAGTGTCATACTTTTGTTAACGGTCTGTCCGTAGCCATGTTCAGCGACTCCAGAGAATCCAAGCGTATACAGCTCAGTCTGGTTAAACAGCTTCCCGCCATAATAAGCCAACGCCGGATACTGATAGACGCCCACCGTCAGCAGCAGGGCTGCGGCTGCTGTAGCCACCCAGGTCCGCGCTTGTCCCGCCCGTGATTTCCGTCTAACCGGAGCCTGCTCCAGCGCCTTCCGCAATCTGCCTTCAAGTTCTGACGGCGTCATGGTCTGCTGATGCTCCTGTAATCTCTCCTCGATCGTTCTCATAACGGTCACCTCCAATCATAGCTTTTAGTTTCTGTATTCCCTGCGAGATTCTGGACTTGATCGTGCCGACCGGCGCTTGCGTAATATCGGCAATGGTCTGATACGGCAGATCGTGGACATAACGCAGCTCAATCGCTTCCCGCTGCCGGGGATTCAGATGCGCGAGCAGAACGGACAGATCCATTTCGGACTCGGTATAGCGGTACGGGTTATCTGCGGTCCATGCCTCAAGGGAAGGCTCCGGGGACTCGTCCTCCTCCAGAGGAACGTACCGGTTCTGGTTGCGGAGGACGGTTTTGCAGCGGTTGACCAGAATGGTTTTGCTCCAGCTATAGAAGGACTCGCGCTTCTGGAGTTGCCCAACCTTCTCATAGAGCGTGACGATCATATCCTCCATGACATCCATCGCGTCATGCTCATTTCTCATGTAGCTATAGGCAAGACGATAATAAGCGTCCTGTTCGGCTAGGATCAGTTCTAATAATGCTTCTTTGTTACCGCGCTGTGCGGCTCTGACAAGACGGCTTATATTCATGTGCTCACCCCTTTCACAGATAAGAGTGCGTAGCAGCCCGGAAAGTTCATTATGCTCTCAAAAAAATATCCACAGCCTATACCAGAGAAATCGTTAGTCTCTGGAAGGGCTGTGGAGGGAGCGAAGAAGAGGCAGGAGCTGACGGATGCTCTCACGCTCATTCGTAGAACAGCAGGCGCTTGGCATAAGCGTTGCGGAACTCGGTGGGAGTGAGGCCGACGATTTTTTTGAACGATTTCATGAAGTTATGGCAATCCTTATAGCCTAGCTGCAATGAGACTTCGCTGACGTTCTGGTTGGTGTCGGTCAGCAGGAATTTCGCCAGCTCCATCTTCTGCTGCAGAATATATTGCTTCAGGGAGATCCCGGAGATGACAGTGAATAGATGGGAGAGATACTTCTCGTTATAGCCGAAATAAGCGGCGATCTGCGATACCTTAATATGCTCGCTGCGGCTCCATTTGATGTAGTCTACAATATCGTTGTAGAGCTGCTCCTGCTTGGTTCTTTTAAACGGATCAGCATCGGTTGGCAGGGTCTGACTGTACAGCTCGCATAGAATAACGGTAGACATATAGTTACCCAGCACGGTCTGATTGTAGCTTCGCACCGAATCCTGAAGCTGCTTCATCATGACGATGATTTTCTCCACATTCCGCAGGGTTCCGTATTGGGGCAGGTGAATTACATATTCTTCCTTGTCTCCGGTTAACGGAGCGGGGTCCGCAGTCTGACTACCGTTCGTAGCATGAAAATGCAGCCAATAAAAGCTACAGTCCGAAGACTTGTACCCGTATTGTCTGGTAAGCGGAGGCAGGAGCAGGAACTCGCCTTTGGAGACGACGAACTGCTGGTTGTCACCCGCCAGGTAGAGCACGCCCTCGGTCATCACAATCAGCTCATAATCCTGCAAAATCCGGCTTAAGTGAATCCACTCCGCTGAGGGGGCCACGAATTTGCCGGTCATCTCCAGATGTACAGGCTTATCTACCAGCAGTGTGAACGCAGTCATGTCATCATCTCCCCGGTGCAGAAATAGTCTTATCCTACTACCATATCAAATAAGGGCTATCTTGAATACAGCAGAAGCTGCATCCGAGATAACCCCGGGTGGTACAGTATTGGCTATACTGCTAGAAGCTATTCTTTCACAATCTGAAGCTTATATTCCTGCACCGTAACATGATCCTCCGCCTTAACCGTGAGATTCACCTCAGTACGGCTGTGCGGCAGCTTGATCTCGCGCGGCAGTGAATCCTCAATCAGAATTCCGTCTGCATAGACCAGGGCATTGTGGTGGTGTGGTGTAACGTTCAGTTGTACCTGGCCCGCTGCTTGCGGAACGCTCAGGCTATACGTGGTTATACCGCCGCTGAAGGAGGTAGACAGCGTTCCTTCACTGAAGGCGAGCTGGCGCAGTCCGGCATTGTGATCATAACCGGTCATCATGCGCAGCAGGTCGAAGATGCCGTTTTCCTTCTCTGGAACCGTGAACTTGACTTCCATCTCAGTCTTGCTGCCAACCGCTTCAGCAGGAATCAAATAACTCCGCTCGTAGAAGCTGCGGGCTTCATCCGTATGCAGCACCTCGCTCGCAATCAGCTCCCCGTCTACATAAATCGCTATTTTCTTACCATTATTTCCTGAGAAATAAGTGACCGAGAGATAGTTGTCCGTACGCGGCGCCACCTTCATCCGGTAGCTGAACCAGCCGCCATTCTCCGCTTTGCGGACGTTATATCCGTCCCATGTGGCTACGGAGGTGTTCTCCCCCTCAATGCCATGCTCCAGCTCATACTGGTCATTGCCGACCGGGAGACTGTCCAGTGTAGCGTCCTGTACACGCTGCCGGATTTTGCCTTGTAAAATATGCTTCTGCAGCTCAGCCGAATCGGCCTCGACCAGCCGCCAGTAGATGCCATAACGCTCACTATGCTGCTTATAATGCGGAGTGAAGACCAGCCGCTGATCCTCATCCGTTCCCCGCAGCGCAAAGGCCAGTTCATCCTGCTCCAGCCGGACTGCGCGGTCCGCAAGCTGCGCCAGCCACTCCTGCGGGCTCTCGTTCACCGTCGTGATGAAGTCCTTCACCAGCATGTTGCGGGTTGGGACACTTACAGCAACGCCTGTAGCGGATACAGACAGATCACTCTGGCCCAGAGCGGCGCTGAGCACCACCGGTCCATACTTGAACGCGACCACCTGGCGGGCATCCGGCAGGCTGAAGTGCGCCAGCTTCATCGGCAGCTTGAGCTGCAGCGTGTCGCCATCCTCCCATACTCTGTCCGTCAAGAGGTAACCTCCGCTGATCTCTAAGTTGACAGGCTGCCCGTTCAATAGAAGCCCAGGTTCTCCCGCCAGCCAATCCGGCAGACGAAGCTTCAGCGTGGTGGACTGAGCCTGAGGCTGCATCACTGAGATTTTGAACTCTACAGTATCGCTATAAGGCAAGTTGGCCGACTGGATCAGCATCAGGCCATGCGCGGCAGAGTCCAGAGTAGAGCTGAAATACTGGTTGACCACAATGCTGGCCGCATCATAGAAGTACAGGCTGTCATTCAGCTTGGTGAAGCTCTCCATGCCGGTGCCCGTACAGCACCAGAAATGCTCGAACGGCGAGCTGTAGACCTTGAAATACCCGGTCGCCATGGGCTGGAAATACATCGTCATCCCGGTATGCGGGTGCTGGGACGACACAATGGCATTCAGATAGGTGTTCTCGTAGAAGTCGGCGTAACGGGGATCTCCCGTGATTTTGAACAGCTCGCGGGTCAGCTTGAGCATATTGTAGGTGTTGCAGGTCTCCGCTGTGAAGTTGGAGCGTTCCCGGTCCAGCATATCCGGATCACCGAAGTGCTCCCATTCGCTATTCCCTCCGGTAATGTAGCTGTGATGATGAACCACCATCTCCCAGAACTGCACCGCCGCTTCCAGATAAAAGACTTCGCTCTCCCCGAGCGTCCGGTAACGGTTCAGCGCACCGAGGAATTTCGGAATCGTAGTATTGGCGTGCTTGCCCTTGAGAATATCCTTGCCCTCATGGACTGGTGTGAACAACGTCAGCTCGTCGAAGCTATGCGCGGCGCTTAAATGCCCTGCTTTTCCGGTAATTCTGTACAGGTCGTACAGGCAGTCATTCATCCCGCCGTATTCCACCGATAATACACGCTGATGGACCTCTTCTGACCAGGAGGCTGTGCGGATATATACCCAGTCACCGAGTTTATCCGCCAGGTCATAGGCCGTTTTGTTGCCGGTGGCAGAGTAGGAAGCGGTGAGTCCGGCAATGATTTTGTGCATGGTATACCAAGGGACCCAGGCTGGCTGCTTGTTCTCCACATTATCGAAAAGGCGTTCCTCGAATGCGGACAGGTAACCGCTCTCATGCTGGCACAGGGCGAGCTCTTCCAGAAGATAGTTCAGCCGGAGCGCCAGCCCGTCATCCCGCGTACAGGCATAGGCCTGGGACAGCGCCGACAGATAGTGGCCCAGCGTGTGTCCGCGGATCTCTGTGTTCTCCCAGCCGGGATATTTGTCGGCACGCTTCGGCAGTCCCCGGTTCTCGCGGAAGCCCGCCAGCAGGCGGTCAGGATCATAGCTGGTCAGATAATCGATCTCCTTGGCAAAGGCGTTTGCGATATACGGATCGGACACACGGACCTGGTCCATGCGGTATTCCTCATACAAGGGCTTACCCTGAATCGGGGCCGCCAGAGGCTGATGGGGTGTAATTGTCATTTTGTATCCTCATTCCTATGGATTCTGTAGGGTTACTGCTGGATGAATATCCTATATTTAAGCTTATAGATAAAGGGCTTGGGGGTAAATAGTGATTGGATTGAATATGTGTGAAAAGGTTAGATTGGGGAGGGGAGGCAGACGCAAAAAAGCCATAACCGCTGCTGGGCAACAGGCTATGGCTTGAGGTTTTTTATGGAAGTGATTAAGATAGCAGCTCCTTATGGAGTATACTGCTGCACGATCGATACAATCTGGCCATCCTTGATCGTGAGGTGATAAGGGGAACCGCTTAGATCGAATACATCTGTCTTGGCGAATTCATGAATGAACTTCTCCAAGGTGAGCGACTCGTTCCAGTTCGTATCCAGGTCTTCGAGCTTCCCGGTGTGATCATAGATCTGCATGGTGACCTTGGCATCCGGGGCTACCGTATAAGCAGTCAGCGTGTCGCTGTCATTCACGATATAGTAACCGTCCGGGGCACCGCCGATTTCGGCTGCGGATTCCGGCTCCCGCTCTGCGAAGACAGCATCGGCTGCTGCGCCTTCATACCATTCGATCTCATCCCCGGTAAGGGTCGTCTGACCGTTATGATTCTCTAAGGAATGTATATATACCGTCAGATGCTGGGTTGACCCCTCGCTTTTGGCATCAGCGGTTTTTATGGTTGTGCTTGCCGTAGTCACGAGGGAAAGGAACAACAGAACCAGAACAGGAAGCAGGTAGACGTTTTTGTTTTTTAACATTATGAATTTCCCCCTTGGCGTAATCTTACACGGCATGAGTCTACACTTCTTATTTACCCTGCCGGAATATTCTCAAACTTGTTTATACCCTAATAAACGTTGGTTCAGCAGAAATGTTGCAAAAGATTTTTTAACTGGGTATATATAACAAATATTCCGTCTTTGTCAACCACTTTTGAACCGTTCAAACCAGATTGACCTGCCTAATTAAGGGATTTATGATATAGGAATATCTGGATTTTTACTAGAATATCTGGTTTTTGAGGGGCGGTATTGGTTTGCAACAGCACACTACAATTCAAACAGAACTGGCTGCTTTTCTTAGAAAAGAAGGCCAGACAATCAATCAGTTCGCAGGAATCTCCGGTGTCAATTCGGGTACACTCAGCAGCATTATTAATGGTAACCGTCCTATTGCCATGCAGCAGCTGGACCGGATTACCGCCGGAATGGGGCTTCCTGAAGGAGCATTTTATGAGTTATATATAGATGAATGTGTGGTACACTCCGCACCCGACTGGCGGCGGCTGGGACCCTTCCTGCACCGCTGTGCGGAGCTGGACAAGCTGGAGTGTATCCGGCAGGTGGTTCAAATCATCATGGACAATATTACATATGCCCCGCTCCTGTTCGATACGGCGGAGGAATTCTACGGGCAAGGCAAGCTTCAGGCAGCCGCTCTGCTGTATGAAGGAGTAGCCGACAGTGAGAAATATCAGCATTCGGAGCGGCTGGCCCTGTGCCAGTACCGGCTGTTCACGATCCGGATCGGCCAGAGCCCGGAGGCAGACTTCCGCGCGGCGACCCGGTTTGAATATTTCGTAGAGCGTCTGGAGGAAATAGACCAGTTGGATGCGCTTCGGCAGCTGGCGGATATTTATATTGCTCTACAGCACTGGGAGAAGGCCAGACTATTGGCAGAGGAGCTGCGTCACAAGACATCTATCCAGTATGAAATCAGATTTTACAAAACCAGAAAAAAGAAGGAGCTGAGGCAAGCGCCCCAACCTCTTTGCTTCTATATACTGTATGCTTACTGGCTGCAATCCAAGGTATGCGAGGAATCCGGTGAATATGAGCGGGCGCTGGAATATGTCGGCCTCTACTCTGAAATGAGCTGGATTGTCGAAGAATCGGCAGAGGTTGAGCAGATCAGAGACCAGTTCAGCAGGCTTGGTACAGTCTATGCATGTCTATACCGTATGATGTGCGGTGAACTTGAGGTTCTTCCTGAGGTTGTGGAATATATCGGGACCCCTGGGCTCGGACTGCTGGACGGGCTGCTTAAGACAGTTCAAGCAGCTAACCGGTATGGCTGGGAGGTAGATGAGCTTATCAGCCACTTCCAGCCGCTGCTTATGCCGGGGGGAGCGGCCTTTGGGCAAGCCGAAGGAACTCCGGGCAGAGAGACGCCGGATCAATATCCGGTACTGCTCTATGAGCTGGCGGTGTACTCTCTTAAGGCAGAGAAGATGGAGCAGGGGATGCGTTATATCTTCGGGAGTCTGGAGGCTTCCGCCGCACTTGGCAGCATAGACTGTGTGATCCGCAGTGTAAGATTATTCGAGCAATTCCGGCCGCATGCTTCAGCAGAGGATCAAGAGCGGTATAAGCAACTAATTAATAGGGTGCAGGCTGCTCACACCGAGCAGACGGTTAAGACACAGGACCGGTTGTAGGAGGCTCATTGATAGTATGCAAAGGAAGCCCCTTCCGGGATGGAGGGGGCTTCCTTGTATGGCTGAATGTATGCGATAAATCGAACACAATGGGTGATGGCGCAGGCATATGGCTGAATGTAATCGAAAAACCGACTACAATGCGCCGCATGGTGGTGTGCGGGCCTAATGTAATCGAAAAACCGATTACAATGCGCCGGATGGTGCTGTGCGGTCCAAATGTAATCGAAAAACCGACTACAATGCGCCGGATGGTGCTGTGCGGACTCAATGTAATCGAAAAACCGACTACAATGCGCCGGATGGCGCTGTGCGGACCCAATGTAATCGAAAAACCGATTACAATGCGCCGGATGGTGCTGTGCGAACCCAATGTAATCGAAAAACCGACTACAATGCGCCGCATGGTGCTGTGCGGACCCAATGTAATCGAAAAACCGACTACAATGCGCCGCATGGTGCTGTGCGGACCCAATGTAATCGAAAAACCGATCACATTGCGCAGCCGCCAAGCTGTTTACACTCCGCCTCGCCCACACCCGCCCCAACCACGCCACGTTCTTACCACGCTTCTGCCCAACCACCCGGTCCTACCACGCACCATACCTCCCACTCGCCCCGGCCCTATCTCGCTGGTGCGAAACCTGCTACTTCACTAAGAATATCATCGATCGCCTTCAGCGTATCCGGCTGAAGCACCGCATCCACAGCCTGCGCATTCTCAAGCACCTGCTCCGGTCTGCTGGCACCGATCAGTGCCGAGCTAACGCCGGGCTGGCGCAGCACCCAAGCGAGCGCAAGCTGGGAGAGCTTCAGGTCCAGCTCAGCGGCAAGCGTATCCAGCCTGCCGACAACCTCCAGCACATCATCCCGCAGGTAGCTGCGGATGACACCGTTCACGGAATCATCCGCACCGCGTGTACCGGCCGGTGGCTGCTGACCGGCCTTGTATTTGCCGGTCAGAATACCCTGAGCCAGCGGAGAAAAGACCACCTGTCCCAGGCCTTCATGGGCGGATACTTCAATTACCTCGTCCTCGATATACCGCTCGAACATGTTATAGATCGGCTGATTGGCGGCGAGCGGCCGCAGGTTCAGTCTGCGGCTGATGCCAGCCGCCTGCGAGATCTGGGCCGCGCTCCATTCGCTCACGGCGGAGTAGAGGATTTTACCTTGGGCGGTAAGATCATCAAGGGCGCGGAGCGTCTCCTCCACAGGAGTGTCCTGATCGAAGCGGTGGCAGAAGTACACATCGATATAATCCGTGCCCAATCGGCGCAGGCTGGCTTCGCATTGCTCCATAATATGCTTGCGAGAGAGCCCGCGGTCATTCACCCCGTCGCCCATCGGGAAATATACCTTGGTGCTGAGGACGTAATCAGAACGCTTATAAGGGCGGAGTGCGGCACCGATGGCCTTCTCGCCTTCGCCCCGGTTGTAGGCATTGGCCGTATCGAAGAAATTGATACCGCATTCAAAAGCAGCGGCAATACACTCATCCGCAGCCTTCTGCTCGGCCGCTGTTCCATATGTAAGCCAACTGCCCAGTCCGATCTCACTAACCTTAAGTCCGGTGTTGCCCAGTCTTCTGTATTTCATTTTGTATTCATTCCTTCCATTGATAAATAGGATGAAGCGTGATCCTGTCTATCGTATCATATCCGCCCGGCCAAGCGAATGCTAACGGGTTATTGTTTAGGACACGCCTGTACATACGGCAGATCCATCGTCCACATACGGTGAATCCACTTTTTCATCTGCTGTGTATTGTCGGGCTGAACGTTCAGGTACATAATCGAAGAGCAGGGTATCTGCACACAGGAAGGCGTGAAGGACTTGAACTATTTCCGGAAGCAATCATTCCGCAGCAAATTAAAAACCGCATTCTTGGCTGTGATCCTCCTCTCCGTGCTGATGACCGGAGGACTATCGTATTCTATCTCGGCAGCGACTTTGGAGAAGAATGCGCTGAAGCTTACCCAGGATAACGTTGTCAAATCGGCGCAGATCATCGATGAGAAGCTGAACAAGCTGATGCTGATTATGATGACCTTCATGATCAGCCAGCCCTTTCACGATATGATGAGGGATGTCGTCACCGGGGACACGGGCCGGTATTATACTCACCTGAATGATCTTGATAACGTTTTCTCGCAGGCACGGATTGCCGAGCCGCTGATCCATTCGATCTATGTGTCCACGCCGATCGGGGAGTTCTACCCTTCCTCAATGAACCGAAACCGTCTGACGGAGTTCAAGGATACCTTACTATACGAGCGGATCGAACAGGAGAAGAAGAATACATGGGTTGAAGGCCATGAGGACATGCTCTTCTCCGGGAAGGAACGGGTTATTTCATTGATTCTGGAACCTATCTTTGATACAGCGGTCCGCGGAGTCTATATTATCGTCAACATCCGTGAAGACGGCTTCCGCAAGCTGGTGAGCGGGGATACCGGCGGCGGGGCACGCAGCTTCCTGCTGAACACGGCAGGCAGTCCCGTCTATTCTGTAAAGGACCCGCTCGTTCTGCAGGCGGTGGAGAGCAGTGATCTGACCGGAATGATCAGCAGCAGCCGGGATCTCAGCAATACCTTCAAGCTGGGGGGCGAATCGTATCTGCTGAACTATGCCCATCTAAGCATTGCCGATTGGACGATGACCACGATCCAGTCCAAGGCCGGCGTACTGAAGGATATGATCTATGTGAAATGGCTGCTCGCGGTGGTCGCCCTCTTCGCCTTCACTGTTACAATGATGGTATCAGGAGCCTTTACCCGTTATCTGCTGCGTCCGCTACAAGGTCTGATGAAGGTGATGAGACGGGTGGAGAGCAATGATCTGACTGCAAGATTCGAGAGCGGAGGCGGGGACGAGCTGGCCCAGGTCGGGATGCGGTTCAACCAGATGCTTGAGCAGATCGTGGTGCTGATCGGAGAGGTCACACAGGCGGAGACCAATAAGCGCTCGGCAGAAATCAAGGCCTTGTCAGCCCAGATGGACCCCCATTTCCTGTACAACACGCTGAATACGATCTACTGGAAGCTCAATTTGCAGCAGGTGAAGCAGTCGCAGAGCATGGTCATGTCCCTGTCCCGGCTGTTCCAGCTCGGGCTGAACAAGGGGCAGGAGATCACTACGCTGTCCAAGGAACTGGAGCATGTCCGCATGTATCTGGAGCTCCAATGCAGCTGTTATGAAGGGCTGTTCCATTATGAGATCTATGTGGAGGATGAAGCGCTGGTTACCCTCCCGATTCCGCGCATTCTGCTTCAGCCGCTGGTGGAGAACAGCATTCTGCATGGCTTCCGCAACCGGGAGAGCGGGGGGCAGATCGATATCGAAGTCTTCGATGAGGGAGAACGCTGGTGTCTTAAGGTCCGCGACAACGGAGCGGGCATGGACGAGGAGGCGGTCCGTGCACTGTTCCGGCGGGAGTCGGAGAAGGGCTATGCCGTATCCAATCTGATCCGCAGGTTGCAGCTCTACTACGGAGACAGTGCAGCAATCCGGGTGGACAGCGA
This sequence comes from Paenibacillus sp. FSL H7-0756, assembly GCF_038006765.1. NCBI lineage: Bacteria > Bacillati > Bacillota > Bacilli > Caryophanales > Paenibacillaceae > Paenibacillus > Paenibacillus sp. FSL H7-0756. The sequence goes on from NZ_JBBOVT010000003.1 coordinate 1,143,216, forward strand.
ACCGGGCCGGGGGACGGCGGTTAGTATATCTTTACCCAAACGGGAGGAGCATCAGGATGGACGATCATAAGGTAACCCTATGTATCATTGATGATATTAAAAGCGTCGTGGAAGGCCTGAGCTGCATGAACTGGGCGGAGCACGGCATCCGGGTGGCAGGGACGGCCGCCAACGGTGAGGATGGGCTGGACCTGATCGCGAAGCTGCATCCGGATCTGGTCATTACAGATATCCGTATGCCGAGGATGGACGGCCTGTCCATGCTGCGTGCCGTACTGGAACACCACCGGGATTGTAAAATCATTCTGGTCAGCGGGTATGCCGACTTTGAATATGCGCAGCAGGCGGTACAGCTTGGCGCGTTCGACTTCGTGGTCAAGCCGTTCACGGAAGAGGATATCATGAAGGCGGTGCTGCGGGCGAAGTCGGAGATTATGGAGGAGCGTTCCAGACAGCATACCCTCCGGGAGATGGAGAACAAGCTGCGGGAGAGTCTGCCGGTGCTGCGGCAGGAATATTTCGCCCTGCTGGTCAGCCACAGAACGCCGTGGGAGCAGGCGATGCCGCGATGGGAATTCCTGAGCATTGATCTAAACCCTAAGGGGTTCGTAGTGATGCTGCTTGAAATCGATCATTTTCAGGAACGGGCGGCTGAGCTGTCCATCCGCGAAGTGGAGCTGATCCGCTTCTCCCTGCTGAATATCACACAGGAGACCATTGCCGAGCATACGCGCTGCGTGGTGTTACGGGCCAAACATAACCGCTATCTTGCGGTGATGAATGACTCTGGTCCGGCCAGTGCAGTAGAGATTGCCGAACGCTGCTGCAAGAACATTGAACGGTATACCAAGTTCACAGTGTCGGCTGGGGTTGGAGGCCGGGTGGAGGAGATCAGCGAGCTGCCGGATTCCTACCGCCAGGCGCACCGGGCGCTGGCCCACCATCTGTTCACCGGAGGCAATGCCGCCATTATGTATGACGATATTCACCAGAATGGAAGCCAGGAGCCGCTGGCGCTGGAGTACAAGGACGAGCTGTTGCTTGCGCTGCGCTCCGGCAATGTCAGCCGGACAGGCGCGATCCTCTCAGCAATCTCAGAATCGCTGAAGAGCCTGAGCTCCAGGCATAATCCCGATTATCTGCTTATTCTGTATGAGGAGCTGGCCGCATCAGCGATCCGCACCTTCTATGAGCTGGTTCCGTACGGGGAGATTCAGCCGCTGATCCAGCGGTTCAGGGCGGTGCAGGGAACAGCGGGACTGCCGCTTGCCACCCTCCAGCGGCTGCTGCTGGACCTGTGTACAGAGGGGGCCGCCCTGGTAAGCCGCAACAGCCTGTCCGAAGGGCAAAAGGTGATTTATGAGGCGGTCGAGTATATCAAGGGCCGCTTATCCGAAGATATCACTGTCGGTGAATGTGCGGCCCATGTACATCTCAGCGCCAGCTATTTCTCCAGCCTGTTCAAGAAGGTGAACGGAGTGACCGTTACCCAGTATATCACCGCAGAGCGTATTCACCGGGCCAAGCTGCTGCTGGTGGAAGGGGCGCAGGTGCAGGAGGTGGCTTCCGCTGTGGGGTATGAGGAGCGCAGATACTTCAGCGAGATGTTTAAGAAGATCACCGGGCAGACACCGTCAGAGTTCAGGGCGGGGTACCACCCGGACCGCCAGGAGGAGTCATACCCGTGATAGCGTCCGATCCGCAACGGTGCAGCGTCCTGTATGCCAATTACTTCACACACACGCAGTCTCACTCGGTTAAGTATCAAGAGGGGCTATCCTTCTATCTCTTCAGACTGCAGATGGAAGGGACCTGCCGTGCTCTGGTAGAAGGAAAATACGAGACCATCATCCCCGGCGATCTGCTGATCTATGCTCCGGATCAGCCGTACGAGCTGTTCGTACAGCCCCGCAGCGCTCCAGGCTCTGGCGAAGTTCAGCCCGTCTCTGATTATTTCCTGATCGCAAGCGGGGAGTGGCTGGATTCCTGGTGGCAGGACCGCAGGCTGCCGGCCCGGACGAATATCGGCTTCGACGATACGGTCATCACCTTATGGAAGCATATTGCCGGCGAGAAGAGGAAAGTGATGCAGCATCAGGAGGAAATGCTGGATTACCTGCTTAGAACGTTCTGCCTGACGCTGGAGCAGGTGATTCAGGCCAGAAGGCGCACCAAAGGGGTGGAGACCGCCTACAAGCTGAAGCAGTTCATTGACAATCATGCCCATGAACCGCTTAGCCTGGAGCAGATCTCCGCCTCCGCAGGGTTAAGCATCTCCCGTGCCTCCAGCCTGTTCAAAGCCGCTTTTGCCCAATCGCCGTTCGCCTACTGTATTGATGTCAGGCTGAAGTCTGCCGAGCAGCAGGTGCTCTACAGCAGACTGTCACTGGAGCAGGTTGCCGACAATGCGGGCTTCCAGAGCTACGCCCACTTCTGCCGGATGTTCCGGGAACGGTATGGCATTCCACCGGGAGAGTACCGGCGCAGCTTCGGCTTCCGGTTCAATCCCGGGTGAGTCCGGTGGTGTACAGCACCTGATTGGACGCAAGAAGTATAGCTTGCAGTTGCCCATACTCAACATTCTGAACGATGCCATCCGCCTCAAGCGCAATTACAGCAGCTGCCGCCGCCGATTGGCCCAGAATCATGAAGACGGGCTCCATCCGGATGGAGCCGTAGGCCGCATGAGTGGCCGACAGGCAGACCGGTACGATCAGGTTGGTGCATTCGCTGCGCTTCGGCAACATCGCCCGGCAGCTGATCGGGTAAGGTTCAGCCAACCGGATATAGAATCCGCCCTCTGTGCTCACATGCCCGTCTTCGTTCACATAATACTGCGTATGATGCGAGTCCATGGCGAAGGAGCCCATTCCGGCGGAATCCGGCACCAGGTGCTCACGCCTTACATCATGCTCCGTCACCACATAATCTCCGGTCATTCTGCGGGATTCCCTGATATAGAGCTGGGATGGCCAGTGGCCGCTGCCCTCGAATTCATCAAGCGGCAGTCCCCACGGCTTATAGAATTCCCGGATCTCCTCCGGTATCCGCGGATGGTTCTGGATCGTCCAGACATATCCCTGCTGGTAGATGCGGTGTTCCTCCCATATCTGTTCCCGTGCAGCATAATCCGCCTCCGGATAGCTGTGGTTCATTCCGTTGTAATCCGTAGAAATGCCGCTGTTATTATTGGAATCGGTCTTGTCCGCAGTGACCCGGTTCAGCTTGAAGAAGCGTGAGCGCTGCCCTTGCTCAATGGCCCGGAACAGAATCTCATAATCGGCTTCGCTATAGCCCTCAGGCTTGCTGATCATCATCCGGTTGCCCGGATTGTCTGTCAGACACATGCGGAAGTTATAGGCTTGCAGCTTATGGTCCCCCTCGCCGGCACCGCCGCCGCGGTGCGCATTGACACGCGGGAGTAATCCGCTCGAAGGCACTCCTTTAATGACATAGGGGTCAATTCCCGGCGGGAGCTCATTTGCTTCAGGGCCGGGCTGAATACCGTTTAACGTCTCCCCGTACTGTGCGTTCGGCTCCCGGCCGACCACATAGGACACACCGGAATGGCCCATCAGGTCTCCCTCGTAAGAGGCGTCGATGAATATTCTCCCTTGATAGACCTTCCCGGATTCCATGGTAATGGAGGTGATTCTTGAGCCTTGCCGGGTCACTCCCTTCTTAAGCTCCAGCCTTTCCCCGCAGACGACTTCAAGGTTATGCTCCGCCACCCAGTCCTGCAGCACCTCAAGCGCAACCTTGGGCTCGAACAGCCAGCAAGCCCCGTCCTGCGCATATTTCTGCGCGATCCGCTGGTAGAATTCCAGAGACAGGCCGCCGACCGCCGCCGATATCCCCACATCCGTATCGCCCAGTCCTCCGGTGGTCATGCCGCCAATCCTCCGGCTCTGCTCGATGACTACCGCACTTTTGCCCATGATGGATGCCTGGACAGCCGCTGCTATACCTGCTGCCGTTCCGCCGTATATGACAAGATCATACTGTTTCATCCAGCTCATCTTCCTCCTTGGTAACGATTTTGCCTGCAGAAATGATTATAAGCCGCTGCCCGGACCTGCGTGAATGATGGATCTTCCTGATTCATTTGACGGATCTTACTGTTTTGCCCGGAAGGGCGGTTTCAAGGGAAAAGTCTTTTGAATTCGCGGATGGCCTATGATAAGTTGTTTGCTGAAAAACGGAATAAACCCCTGACCTCAGGAGGTAAACCAGGAGGAATTATGAAACCACAATTTCGCTATTTGGACAAACCGGCGCTTGAACCTGTACCAGGCTGTGACTGGGCGGACAAAATGGTTCTGAATCCGGCGATCATTCAGGACCCTGACTCGGATGACATTCATATGCTGTTTCGGGCAACGGGCCCGTGGCCGCAGGCAAGAAGAGAGGGCTGTCATGATCCCTATCCGATTTTTTTGGGCTATGCGCGGAGCACGGATGGGGGAGAGACCTGGGAGGCAGACTTTTCAAGACCTGCCCTGGCTCCGGCCCTCGGGTATGAAGAGGATGAATTGTACATCACGGACATTTACGGAACAAGGGTGCGGAATTATGCCAATGGTTGCTTGGAGGACCCCCGTATCTTCTATATCGGGGACGAGCTGTATGTCACGGTGGCCTGCCGGGCTTTTCCCCCTGGCCCTTATTGGCTTAGCAGCCAGCAGCCTCCGGTGCAGACACGTTTTGAGTATGTGCCCGATTGGATCTTTGCGGGAGAGAGTACAGACCCGTTCATTCAATCGGCCCGGGCGAATGATACGGTCAGCGTTCTGTACAAGCTGGATTTGGCCAAGTTGAAAAAGGGTGAATATGAAGACGCTTTCGGGTACGTAGGCCCGCTTACCGAGGGGCATGTCAGCGATAACCGTGATGTGTTCCTGTTTCCTGAGCAGATGAGGATTTCCGGTAAATGGCAATATGTGATGCTGCACCGGCCGATGAATGTGCTTCCTTTTGCCGGAGGAGAGCAGGCGGGCAAGCCTTCCATCTATCTGGCGGCGGCAGAATCGATTGCGGATTTCGCTTCACCTGCAGCAGTCCACCGGCTGCTGGCCAGCCCGCTGTTCGATTGGGAGGAGAACCGTGTGGGGGCAAGCTGGCCGCCGGTCGCCCTTGGGAATCGGGAGTGGCTGGTGGCTTACCACGCGAAGAAGAATGTGCAATTTGGCTATACGCAGTCCTTCATGATCCTCAGGGAGCAGGAGAATGATTTCCCGGTCATTATCCACCGTTGCTCTGACCGCCTGATGTATGCGGAGCAGGATTGGGAGATGCCGGAGGATTATCCTACGCCCTGCCTGTTTACCACGGGAGGCATTGTCATGGGGGAGGATTTAATCATGTCTTATGGTGCTGCGGATCAGAAGGTAGGCATTGCCTGGGTCCATTTTGCGGAATTAGTGGGGTACATCCGAAAGTTTGATGAGAACGGCATCCTGCGGTAACGGGGGAGCCCGAATGTTGACGCTGCAGCCTGCCGCAAAGAATAGAATTCTGTCCCTCAAGAGTGAGTCTGCCGCACTCCTTTTGCCGGAAGGGTAGCCTATAATAGAGAACGAGCTCACAATACAAATGTTAATCAAAGGGGTAGAACGTATGCAGAAAAAATGGTTGGGCCTCAGCCTGAGCCTCATGCTGGCCGCCGGAATCGCCGGCTGCGGCGGGAATAATAACGGTAACGGTGCTGCGGCGGATGGAACGCCCGGAGCGGCAACAGCGAGTCCGGCAGCTTCGGCCGCAGCTGAAACGGGCGAGCCGGTACAGCTTAAATACTGGACCGATGACCGTCATGACCAGGAATATATCAAGGAACTGATCAATAAGTTCAATGAGACGAACGGCGAGAATATCCAGGTGGAACTGACAGTCATGTCCGAGAATTACGCACAGAGCGTTGACATTGCCTTCACCAGCAACCAGGCACCGGATATCCTCCGTCTGAAGAGCGGCAACACCCCCGAATTTGTCAAAAAAGGCTATCTGGCTCCGATTGACAGCTACCTGACCGATGAGATCAAAACGAAATTCGGCAGTCTGCTGATCAATAATGTCAACCGTTTTGACGGCAAAGTATATTCTTTGGCCAATACCGGCCTCACCCTGCGTCTGATTTACAACAAGGATCTCTTTGACAAAGCAGGCATCGCGAATCCTCCGGTATCGCTGCAGGAAATGGTCGATGACGCCAAGAAAATAACCGAAGCCGGCAAATCGGAGGGCGTCTACGGCTTCGCGCTGAACTTCAAAAGCCCGAAGGCGGCCTTTGACCGTTCGGTCCGCGAGATTCTCTCCCTGAGCGGCTATCAGGGTCTTGGCTTTGACCTGAAGACAGGCCAGTTTGACTTCGCGCCTTACTCCCAGGTGATCGAGTATTTCAAGCAGATGTACGAAGACAGAAGTATTCTGCCGGGTGCGGAGACGCTGGATATCGACCCGCTGCGCGCCCAATTTGCCGCAGGCAAAATCGGTATGTACCTCAGCTTCTCGACGGAGCCGGGCGTATACCAGGACCAGTTCCCGACAGAGATCAATTGGGCAGGTGCCCTGGCCCCTACGCTGGACGGGCAGATTAAGGGAACCTCGGAGATCGTATCCGCCGGTACCTGGCTCGGGATCAGCGCGAAATCGGCGCATCAGGAGGCCGCCTGGAAATTCATGCAGTACATGTACGGCGACGATATTCTGAAGACGTATCATGAGAAGGGCTTCGGGATTGCTGTAGTGCCGGGTATTGTGGAGCAGGCCAAAAAGCCGGAAATTGGCGGTATGGAAGGCTTCCTGGTCGGCGAGCATGACTCGCTCTGGCCTGCTGTGCCGAACGTCACGCCGGAAGGCTCTACCTATGCCGATGCTTTCTTCAAATATATGCTCTCGGGCGGGGATTCCAAGGCTATCGCTGCTGATCTGAATACAAGATATAATGACGCATTGTCCAAAGCAGTGGAGAAGGGCGAGGTTACCGTTACACCGGACCCGGCATTTGATCCAATGAAGCCGCAAGGAGAATAACGGGTTACACAGGGGCTTGTACGGGATTCCCGGATCAGCCCCTTTGCTTTCCCCGAAGGAGACCAATCATGATCTATAAATGGAAAAGACTTGGGGAGAATTCCCTGTTCCTTGCACCGAGCATCATACTGACGCTTACTCTCGGCATCTATCCTCTCATCTGGATGCTGCGCTATATGTTCTATGATTATGCCGGATACGGCGAGGCGCTGTTTACCGGGCTGGACAATTTCAGCCGGCTGCTGCGGGATAGCCTGTTCTGGGAATCGGTCCGCAACACCTTCATCTTTGCCGGAGGAAAGCTGCTGCTGACCCTGCCGCTGTCGCTGCTGCTGGCTGTTATTCTTAACGGCAGATTGCGCGGGTCGAATCTGCTCCGGGGTATATATTTCATGCCGACGGTTATTAGTACCGCGGTCATCTCCGTTGTTTTTTATAACATCTTCAATTCCTATAACGGGATGGTTAACACAGTTCTGATGAAGCTGCATCTCGTCTCCCAGCCGGTAGACTGGCTTGGTCCGAAGCACGCGATGCTGACGGTAATTATTGTAGCGGTGTGGGGTGCAGTCGGGAACTATATGCTGCTCTTCCTCGCCGGGCTGCAGAGCATTCCGCAGGACCTGTACGAGAGCGCGTCCATCGACGGAGCGAACGCCGGAAGACGCTTCTGGAATATTACACTTCCGATGCTGGCTCCGGTAGCCCAGATGGTCATTATGCTGGCGATTATCGCTTCCCTGAAGGGCTATGAGAGCATCATGGTCATCACCGAAGGCGGACCGATCGGCAAAACGGAAGTGATGTATCTCTACCTCTACAAGCTGCTGTTCCCTGTATCCACCGGTTCACCGGTAACGCAGCAGCTCGGTTACGGCAGCGCCGTGGGCTTCGCCACCGCTGTGATTGTCGGAGCGGTAACCGGCCTGTACTTCTTCTTCAGCCGCAAAATGAACAAGGTGTATTAGGAGGCTTATCCAAATGAACGAATCTGTGATATCCAAGCAGCCCGCAGGGCGGCCGCAGACGGCTGACCGGACGCCCGGCTCTGCCGGGAGAATATTGACCCGGACCGTGATGTGGATCTTTCTGCTGGTAACGGCGGTTCTGACCCTGTTTCCGCTGCTGATGACGCTGACCGGCTCGCTGAAGACCGGGGCCGAGATGATGACGGGGGGAACCCTGCTTCCTGCCAAGCTGCAATTTAATAACTATGCCGAAGCCTGGAAGCAGGCCAATTTCGCCCGCTATACCTGGAACAGTGCTTTTATGAGTGTGATGGTGACGGTGGGGACGCTGCTGGTGGCCTCAATGGCTGCTTATGTGGTGGACCGGCGTGATTTTCCGGGGAAAAGGATTTATGTCACAGTGCAGGCGTCCATGATGTTCATTTCAGTCGGGGCCATTGTCCTGCGCCCGCAGTTCGATCTGATGGTTGCGCTGCATCTGAATACTACGCTGTGGGGGGTTATTCTGATTCTGGTCAGCGCCCATTCCAGCACCTTCTTCATGCTGCAGGGCTTCTTCAAGGCGATTCCCCGGGAGCTGGATGAGGCGGCAATGGTAGACGGCTCAGGCTTCATCCGCACCTTCTTCCGTATTATTCTGCCGCTATTGACTCCAGGGCTTGGTGTGGCTGGACTCTTCGCCTTCCGGCATGCCTGGAACGAATATATTCTGCCGCTGGTGTTCACGATGACCAATCCGCAGCTGCAGACGCTGACGGTCGGGCTGGCGAATCTCCGCTATGGCTCTTCGGCAGCGATGCAGATTCACCTGATGATGGCCGGGGCCTGCCTGTCCATCCTGCCGATGCTGCTGGCGTATATTCTGGCGAATAAAACCTTCATCCAGGTGACTGCCGGATCGGTTAAGGGGTAAATAAAAAGTAAGCATATGCTTCCGAAGCGAGTTTTGCGAGGTGGATTCTAGTGATGGCTATGCTATCAAAACTTTTAGGAGGGCAATAATGAATTACGGACATATTACAGTACCGCAGGCAGAGGTGCCGGTCTCCTGCGAGGTAGACGTGTTGGTCATCGGCGGCGGGGCGGCAGGAATTGCCGCCGCGATCTCCGCTGCCGAAGGCGGAGCAAGCACCATGATCGTGGAGCAGCGCGGGTATCTGGGCGGAATGGGCACCGTGGCACTGGTGCCTGCCTTCTGTCCCTACACGGACAAGGTTAAGCCGATTATCCGCGGCCTCGGCTTGAAGCTGATGGAGCGGATGAAGCAGGCTTGTGATCCGGGGTACCAGGAGGAATACCGCGAGCAGCTCGACTGGGTGCCGATTGATCCTGAGGTGTTGAAGCGTGTCTATGACAGCGCTGTGCTGGAGAGTGGTGTGACGCCGCTGTTCCACACCTTTGTCTACGATGTGGTGCGGTCGCCGGATGGCCAGACGATAGAGGGTGTAATGATTGTTAATAAATCCGGGAGGTCCTTCATCCGCTGCCGTTATATCATCGACTGCACCGGCGACGGCGATATTGCTGCCCTGTCGGGCGTGCCGTTTCAGAAGGGCGGCGATGAAGGGGAGCTTCAGCCGGGCAGCATGTGTTATCTGCTGGCGAATGTAGACCGTCCAAGCTTCAGCCGCTTCCTGGCGGAAACCGGAGATACTAGTCAATTGCACCGGACCGTGGAGCAGGCCATCCAGGAAGGGGCGCTGCCGGAAGGGCGCAAATCCATCTCCGGCCTGGCCTGGGTGAGCGATCAGCTGGTCGGCGTGAACTTCGGCCATGTGTTCGGGGTGGACGGCACGAAGGCTGAGGATCTTACGCGCGGAGCCATTGAAGGCCGCCGGACGGTGCTGCGGCAGCTTGAATTCTTCCGCAAGTATGTGCCCGGCTTCGAACAGGCACATCTGGTGGCAAGCGGAGAGCAGCTTGGGATCAGAGAGACGCGGCGCATTCAGGGCGATTATACGCTGACTGTGGACGACTTCGTGGCAGCGCGTTCATTCCCTGACGATATCGCCCGCAATGCCTACTACATTGACATCCATCTGGCGACCAGCAAAAGCGATATGACCTTCAATCATCTGCCGCCGGGCGTCTCCCACGGGGTGCCTTACCGGGTGATGCTTCCGGTAGGCATCCGCAATCTGTGGGTGGCGGGACGTTCTGTGTCCTCGGACCGGGCGGTGCAAGGCTCCCTGCGTGTCATGCCGAATTGTTTCTCGATGGGCCAGGCCTGCGGCACGGCAGCAACGCTTGCGCTCCGGGACGGGGCGGATTCCCGCAGCATCTCGGTTCCTGAGCTGCAGCAGCGCCTGCTGGAGCAGGACGTGTGGCTCGGGGAGAATTTCGTTCCGGGGGCAGCGGGGCAGGATGCGGAAGCGGGGCAGGCGGAGTGAAGAACGAGAACAGCGTTAAGAACGAGAACAGCGTTAAGAACGTGGAGAACGAGAAGAGCGTGGAGTGCGAGAAGAGCGAGAAGAATGTGGAGAGCGTGAAGAGCGTGAAGAATGAGAAGCGCTTGAACAACCTGCGGAGCCTTCCTGTGCATGAGGCGTGGTTTCACGGGGCGGTCTCGCTGGAGCAGCGGCAGGAGGGCATCAAGCCCTGGCGGATTCCCTTCCGCGATTATGATCTGTATCCGCCGGATGGGATCAGCGGCAAGGCGGAGATCTGCTCCGGTATCCGGCTGCGGTTGTCCACCGGATCGGAAACCCTCCTTCTCCGGTTTGAACCGCTTGCGGAGGACGCTTCGCTGGATTGTGTGGCTGACGGCAGTCTGGTCCAGACGCTTCGGCTTGCTGCGGGGGCTGGGGAGGCCTGCTTTACCGGGCTTCCCCCAGGAGTGAAGGAGCTGGAGATCTATCTGCCGCAGAATACCGGTATGACGATCAGCGGTCTTGCCATCGATGATAATGCTGTCGCGGAGCCGCTGGCGGACACACGTCCCCGCTGGGTGACGTATGGAAGCTCGATCACCCAGTGTGTGGCAGCTTCTAGCCCGTCGCGTACCTGGCCGGTGATCGCCGCCGGGGAGATCGGCTATCACTTGACCAATCTCGGCTTCTCCGGCAACTGCCTGATGGAGCCGATGATAGGCCGCCTGATCCGGGATCTGCCGGCTGACCTGATTACCTTGTGCGTCGGCGTGAATATCTATGGCGCAGCTTCTTCCAGCCCGCGGATGTTCAAACCCCTGCTGATCGGTCTGTTGGAGACTATCCGGGAGAAACATACTAAGACACCGCTGGTTGTGATCTCGCCGATCTACGGAACGGAGCGTGAGACAGAGGAGAATCCGCTTGGCTTCACCCTGCCGCTGATGCGCCGGGAGATCGCGGATACAGTGAAGCTGCTGCAGGCGCGGGGCGACCGCCATCTGCATTACCTGGATGGTCTGGAGTGGTTCGGTCCTGCAGACGGGAACCTGCTGACCGATGGTCTGCACCCTGGTCCCGAAGGCTATGAGCTGCTCGGCAGCCGCTTCGGCAGCAGACTGGCGGCTGCGCTTCGGGAAGAAATGCTGCATTAGTACAGCATCAAACCTAAAGTATGGTTGGGCGCGATGAGGACTGAATTGGGACAAATTGTATGTGAAAAACCGAATACAATGTGCCTGCGCGAAGATATCAGACCCAAAGCTGAAAATTGAAAGATTTCACGTGAAAACATATAGCTTAACTATGCATTATGATGCATAATAGGGTTGCAAAGATACTGGTTACGCTTTCATCTATCAAAATTACAAAGGAGAACATGCACAATGAACGATCTGGCAACAGGAACGCTGACTTCAAGTCCGGTGATGGTCCGGCACCCGCTTAACCCGATTTTGAAGCCTTCTGATGTACCCTATGGACCGGCCATGGTATTCAACGCCGGGGTGACGAAATTTAAGGGCAGATATGTCATGGTGTTCCGCAATGATTACGGGGATGAGAGCAAGGGGATCGTGGCTCCCCATCATACGACCAATTTGGGCCTTGCCTTCAGCGATGACGGCGTCCATTGGGAGGTACAGCCGGAGCCTTGCTGGTCCTGGCATGATGAAGAGGTGGTCCGGGTATATGATCCGCGCCTGAGCGTGATCGGTGACCGCTGTTATATGTGCTTCGCAGTCGATACGCGTCACGGGCTGCGCGGAGGGATCGCTGTTACTGATGATTTCCGTTCGTTTGAAGTGCTTAGCCTGTCGCTGCCGGATAACCGCAATATGGTACTCTTCCCGGAGATGATCGGAGGCAAGTATGTAAGGCTGGAGCGTCCGCTTCCGGTGTATAGCCGGGGCGGACGGGACCGCTTCGATATGTGGATGAGCGATTCCCCCGATCTGAAGTATTGGGGGAACCATAAGCTGCTGCTGGCCGTGGAGCAGGTGGCGTATGCCAACGATAAGGTTGGACCCGGTGCGCCGCCAGTGAAGACGGATAAAGGCTGGCTGACCACCTTCCATGCGGTGGACCTCGACCCTTCCCGGGGCAAAAACGGCTGGGAAGACACCTGGAAAAAGCGTTACACCGCCGGAATTATGCTGCTGGACCTCGAAGATCCCAGCAAGATTATCGGCCGGGCGGCAGCACCGCTGCTGGTGCCCGAAGCGGTGTATGAAACGGCCGGCGGCTTCCGCAACGATGTGATTTTTCCCGGCGGGATGATCCTGGAAGACTCGGGCGAGGTCAAAATTTATTACGGTGCAGCCGATACGGTGGAATGTCTGGCGACTGCGCATGTGGATGATCTGCTCCGGCTCTGTCTGGAGCCAGCTCAATAGCCATCAATAGCAGCGACCGTGGGGAGATTATGCATAAAGTGCAACAATACAGCTCAATAGGAGCGGCCATCGCATAAATCCTGCATAAATTGCAACAATACAGCTCCAATTAGCACCAATTCGCCGGAATTCCTGCAAAAGTTGCAACAATAGCTCCACAGCCACTAACCAATGTAGAGAAATCCTGCAAAAGGTGCAACAATGCCGGAGCCATCCAGCAACCGAAAGCAGGCGCAGAGGGGGAATGAGGTGTACAAATCCTGTACAAATACACCTGATTCGGCCAAAAGGGGTACTGGGCGGAAACGAGGTGTACAAATGCACCAGGTTCAGCCTAAAGCGGGGGCAGGGTGAAATTCAGGTACACCCGTCAGCTCGTTAGCTGGTGCAGCACCAGCGCGCATGCGCCTGTTGCAACTGCGCGCTCGCCCAGGCTGCTCCGGGTGAAGCGGACGTTATACTGTCCGCGGTAATAGGTCCGCTCCAGCGCGATCCGCGTGGCGGTCTCGTAGAAATCTGCCGCGAGGAATAGCGGGCCGCCAAGAATGACCTCCTCCGGGTGGAGGATATTAATCAGGTTCGCCAGCCCGGTGCCGCAGGCTGCCGCCATCTCATCAAATAACCGGACCATCACTGGATCGCGCTCCTGGAGCGCTTCCAGCAGATGGCTGAATTCCAAAGCCTCCGCATGCTCTGCCAGAGCACGGAGGCTTATGTTGCTGTCCAGCCGCCAAGCCTCGCGGGCCTGCCCCTCCAGCGTCCGGACCGACACATAGCTCTCCCAGGCTCCGGCGTTGCCGCCGGGAATCAGCGGCGGCACTCCCGTGCGGTCAATGATCATCTGCCCGACCGCACCTTCGGTATCGGACATGCCATAGAGCAGCCGCCCGTCGTTCATAATGGCTGAGCGCAGGCCGATCCCGGCATGAAGGTAGAGCAGGTGATGCTGCATCCGGCTGCGGCTGGCCCAGTATTCGCCAAGCAGTGCTGTATTGGCTCCGTTATCTAGGCACACCGGCACCTGAAGCCGCTGCTCAAGCTGCTCCTTGATGTGAACCTGCGACCAGCCCGGCGCGGGGAACCGGGCCGGGTTCAGGATGACTCCGGCTGTGCGGTCCAGCGGGCCGACCGCACCGATGCCCAGTCCCGCTACCCGGCTGAAGCTGAGCGAGGCGGCTTCAAGCAGCCGCTGAGCCTGCTCCTCAAGGGAAGCCATAAGGTACCCGGGGGTAAGCCCTGCATCCATGCTCCAGGTGTATTCACCAAGCAGCTGCAGATGGAAGTCCGTCAGTACAAGCTTCGCATGGGTACGGGAGATCTCCAGTCCAAGCAGATAAGCATAAGATGGATTCGTCTCATAGAGGGTAGGGCGGCGTCCTCCCGTGGATTCGCCGAAGCCGGCTTCCAGCAGCAGCCCCGGAGCCAGCAGCTCCTCCAGGATACGGGTCAGGGTGCTGATCGTCAGGCCGCTCTCCTCCAGAAGTGTCTGCTTGGAGACGGTCCCGTGTTTTCTGACCGTGAAATAGATCTCTTTGGCTTTGGGATTGGCGATGATTTGGTGAAGCTGCACAGGTCGGTCCTCTCCTTATCCAAGTACTCAATTTACTTTTACAATGACATAAATAGGAGATGGCCGCAACTGGCAGCAGGAGAGCACAAGCTTACAGGGCTTCATTCGTCTATAGCGGCAGGTCGCGCCGTCTGAAGAGCTGGATGCCTAGAAGGAAACAAGCCAGTCCGTTCAGCAGCAGTATGGAGGTTGCCTCTGCCCATGCTGCTTTGAGTTCCGGTAGGAAATGAGGCAGCAAAAATCGCTGAAGGAACTGATCGCCTATTGTATCTATAAGGAGAAAGAGACCTATTCGCACCTGCCGCCGGCGGTGATCAAGGAGATTATGGTCGATAATCAGGAGATGTATCAGTATATTCAGCAGCAATACGAAGATCATATTAGGCCGTTAATGGTGCAAATAGTGGAAGAAGGACAAGCACGCGGGGAGATTACCGATAAAGTATCGGTGCAGGCAGTGCTGCTGGCCATTCAGATCTATATGAAAAGCTCGGGAGAGATGCTGGACGGTCAGGCAGCACATGAGGACAGGGAGGCATTCGTGGAGGAGCTGATCCATATTTTCTTCTATGGCTTATGCGGCCGGGAGCCGCAATAGATGCGGCACCGGCAATTGTCCGTTAGACGGCAGGCTGCATAGCAGGCGCCCGCAGGCTAGAGCAGCGCCTTGAAGGAATGGCGGATCACATCGCCGCGGCTGATGATGCCGACCAGCACGTGGTTCCGTTCGACGGGAACCTTTTTGATCTGCTTTTTGCCGAGGATGGTAGCGATGGCTTCAATGTCTTCTTCGGCATGCACGGTGATGACCTTCTTCTTGGCGATAGCCATTACGTTCAGACCCAGCAGCTTCTGCGCCCGTTCCTCGAACAGCTCATTATCCCCGACGAACACATTAATCTGGAAAAAAGAATCCACGATCAGATCCTCATGCCTGCCGATATAGCGCATGATATCCCCGTCGCTGAGGTAGGCGACAATCTCGTTCCGGTCATTAACTACGGGCATGCCGCTGATCCGGTGGGCAATACATTTCTCAATAAAAGTCCGTACGGTGTCTTCCTGCTTAACCTTGTACACCTGACGGACCATGAATTCATGGGCTTTCATAACGGTTCCCCCTGAAAATTAGCTTTTGCAGAAATAAGTTGTATCATGAAAGTATATACTTGTATTATACAAGTGAAAAGAGTAAAGTCAATGAATAAAAGAGAAGAGGGGCGCCCGGCATGGACAAACATTCAATTGAGACAATAGAGCTGGAAATGGCGGTTCTGTTCCGCCGTCTCACTTCAATTACCACGTTCAAAAAAATCGGCAATCTGGATCGTGCGGCCTACCTGCTGCTGCATCACATTGAGTCTCGTGAGGGAACTGCCGGGATCAAGGCAATCTCCGATGAGTTTCAGCTGGATATTTCTACGGTCAGCCGGCAGGCGGCCTCACTGGAGAGTAAGGGGTTCATCACCCGGGTACCGGACCCTGTGGACGGGCGGGCCTATTCGCTGCAGATTACGGAGACGGGCCAAGCGAGTCTGGAGGAGAACCGGCAGGTCCGGCAGGAGATGATCGAACAACTGCTAAAGGGCTGGTCGGAGGAGGAAGGGCATCTGTTCGGGGAGCTGCTGCAGAAGTTCAATGCAACTTTTCTGGAGGAGGGCTGATGGGGCGCGGAGTTTAAATAACCGGGCCAGCGAGAGCGGGAAGGGTGTTCAGCCTGGGAAGGAAGAAATCTATTGTATTTTATACATTCAGATGATGCAAAAAGGGGCTGTTTCGGCCCACTGTTGTAATTCCTACATTAGATTTCGCAGAAACAGCCTGGATCGGCCAGATCTGCTCCATTCTGCTGCAGCAAATACAGCAGAATGTGTTTTAGGAGTATCCTCCCATAAATCCAAGCAAATGCCGGACAGGATGCATAACAGGGTAAGGGCCGTCCACGGCGTGACTTCACGCTGCGGACGGCCCTTTGCCATACTAGCAGGCTTCAAGCAAAGCCTGCATTCCCGCTCATCCCCACCCACAGCGGGGATTGCTCCAGACAAGCGGCGAGCTGCAGTAGCAGATCCTCGCGTCCTTTGGAGGCCATAACCTGTACGCCGATCGGCATTCCTTCGGCCGTAAGGTGCACCGGCACGCTCATGGCAGGCTGGCCGGTCAGATTGGCGAGCTGGGTGAAGGGCGTGTACGTCAGGCTCGGCTCGAACATCTCGTAGATCATCCGCCGCTGCGCATCCTTCGGCAGCCCGCTGACCTGCATCAGCTTCTCTGTCTCCGCCGCAGTCTGGGTCAGCTCTCCAACCTTCGGCGCGGAGTCCGCATTGGCCGGGGTAATATACAGATCGAAACGGTCCATCAGCGCCGCCATCTGCGCAGCGGCTACATCCCATTCGTGCAGACTGTGTACGAATTCTGCCGCCGAGACCTGCTTCCCGGCTTCGGCCAGCACCCAGGTGACAATATCCACGTCCTCTGCCTTAATTGCACGGCCCATGCCGCTCTCCAGTGAGAGGAACATGGCGGATACTTCTCCTGCGTTCATCGTATAGTAGTTATCCATCAGCCGGACCCCGTTGACCGGGCTCAGCTTCTCTTCCACCTCATAGCCTTCGGACTCCAGCCACTTGACCGTCTTCCGCACGGCCTCTACTGCCTCAGCGGATACCGGTGTTCCCACCGGCGAAGCGGTGGTGAAGGCGATCCGCAGCTTCCGCTGCGCAGGCTTCAGCAGATCGTCCAGGTAGACGCCCGGATACAGCGGCGTCTGAAAAGCCGCTTCCGGCTGCACCACCTGCAGCAGATCCAGCATTGCGGCGCTGTCCCGCACAGAGCGCGTCAGCGCAAAATCAATCGATGCGCCCTGCCACTGGCGGCCGATCCCCGGGCCGACCGGCGTGCGCCCGCGCGTCGGCTTCAGCCCGAACAGGCCGGTGAACGAGGCCGGTATGCGGATGGAGCCGCCGCCGTCACTGGCTCCGGCGGCCGGGACGATCCCGGCGGCAACCGCCGCCGCCGCACCGCCGCTGGAGCCGCCGGGTGAACAGGCGGGGTTCCAGGGATTGCGGGCCGGTCCGTGGAGGAGGGGCTCGGTGATGTTTTTGAGCCCGAATTCCGGCGTATTCGTATGGCCCAGTGGAATGAAGCCGCCGCGCCGGATACGTGCCACATAGTTAGAGTCCCGCTTCGCGACATTGTCCTTCATCAGCAGAGCGCCCGAGGTCAGCGGTTCGCCGCCAATCGCCTGGGAGATATCCTTCAGCAGGAAAGGGACGCCGGCGAACGGGCGGGTGAGATCATCGCCATCGACAGGCATCTCCGCAGCTTCCTTCAGCGCGGCCTCCCGGCGGGTGCGTACCACCGCATTCAGCAGCGGATTCACCTCATCCATCCGGGCATAGGCGGCTTCCACAAGCTCACGCGCTGAGACCTCCCGTGCTTTCACTAGGGCGGCAAGCCCCAGCGCATCATAACCGGAATAAGCAGACAACGACATAGGTATAACCTCTTTCTGGCAGGAACAGGCAAGCTACTTAGCATTCAGGCTATAGCTGCAGTCTCGCGCATAATATATTGCGTTATAAGGAGGGCAGAGACTTTTCAAATGCGATCTTCTGTCAGGTATTGTTTGACCGGGGGAGGGGTGTAGTCTGCCATCTGGCGCAGAATGCCCTCCGGAGTTGTATCGTTCAGCATGATGGAATGATGCTTCTCCTGCATGAATTGTTCCCGGGCCATGTTGCTGAAGAGGGCAATCAGCGGATCATAATAATGGTTCACATTAAGCAGTCCGCAGGGCTTCTGATGCAGGCCGAGCTGCGCCCAGGTGAAGATCTCGAAATACTCCTCCATCGTGCCCGGGCCGCCCGGCATAGCAATGAATCCGTCCGCCAGCTCCGACATCTTAAGCTTCCGTTCGTGCATAGAGTCTACCATTATCAGCTCCGTCAGACGGGTATGCTCAATTTCCCTCTGCTTGAGGAAATGCGGCAGCACCCCGATCACGCGGCCTCCCGCCTGCATCACGCTATCTGCAATAGCACCCATCAAACCTACAGTTGCTCCGCCATAGATCAGCGTAATGTTGCGTGCGGCAAGCTCCTTGCCGAGTAGAATAGCCGATTCCTTGTATACGGGCGAAGCCCCTTCACTGGAACCGCAGAACACTGCGATACTCTTCATAAGCTGCTGACTCTCCTTTGTCTTAAGGTAATGTAATATGCTTTGAAGAACGGTTGTTTCCTCTCCCTAATGTATCACGGATTCAGGTGCATGTAACATTTTTCTCGCTCTGGAGGCAGGCTGGTTAATTACGGCGGTGCTCTGCATTGACAACCATTTTAGAAGCGGCTATACTTTCTGTAATCTTATAGTTGGTATACGTTGAACGAGCCAGTAGCAGCCTTGTCCCTGTTCCCAGAGAGCCGGGGGTCGATGGAACCCGGTACACACAAGCGGACTGTGAATTACGCCTCGGGAGTATCTTGGGTAATGCCAAGCGGAGCTAAGCGAACGATAACTCGCCTGAGAGTGGTACGGACCTGTGTGCAATATGGGGTCTGTGCAATTTGGGTGGTAACACGGTTAATACTAATCGTCCCTGTGTCTGAATAGACAAGGGGCGATTTTTTGTTGTCTGTGTGCTTGGTTATACTGGCTTAGTGCCTGCGCGGGCGGGCTTTTGGCTTCTATGGCTTGATGCGGTATAGCTGCTGTTTTTTTGACGGATATCAAGGGATATAGAACAATCACTTACACAAAAGGGGCTGTACATGTTGAACATTATTGACGAGCTATTGTGGCGCGATGCCATTAACCAGCAGACTGATGCGGACGGACTGCGTGAATTGACAGAGAGTAAGGCGGTATCGCTGTATTGCGGCGTAGACCCTACGGGCAACAGTATGCATATCGGCCATCTGATTCCATTCATGATGCTGCGGCGCTTCCAGCTGGCGGGTCACCGTCCGGTGATTCTGATCGGGGGAGCCACGGGAACGATCGGCGATCCGAGCGGACGCCAGAGCGAGCGCTCGTTGCAGACGCTGGAGCAAGTGCAGGAGAATGTGGATGCCCTGACTGCGCAGATGAAGAAGCTGTTCATTACCGATGGCGACAACCAGGTGCGGATGGTAAATAACTACGACTGGACCAAGGATATGAATGTCATCGAATTCCTGCGTGATATCGGCAAAAATTTCAGCATCAACACGATGCTGGCGAAGGACGTAGTGTCCAGCCGTCTGGACAGCGGAATCTCGTTCACCGAGTTCTCTTACCAGATTCTGCAATCCATGGATTACCTGCACCTGTTCCAGCACGAGGATGTGCAGCTCCAGATCGGCGGGTCCGACCAATGGGGCAATATTACGAGCGGCCTTGATCTGATACGTAAAAAAGAGGGCAACGAAGCCAAAGCCTTCGGCCTGACCATCCCGCTTATGCTGAAGGCTGACGGTACGAAATTCGGCAAATCCGCCGGCGGCGCCATCTGGCTCGATCCGAAGCAGACCACGCCATACGAGTTCTACCAGTTCTGGGCGAACACCGATGACCGCGATGTGGTCAAATACCTGAAGTACTTCACCTTCCTGAGCAAAGAGGAGATCGAAGCGCTGGAAGAGAAGGTAGCCACCGAGCCGCATAAACGCGAAGCGCAAAAAGCGCTGGCCGAGGAAATGACCCGGTTCGTGCACAGCGAGGAGCTGCTGGAGCAGGCCAAGCGCATCAGTGCGGCGCTGTTCAGCGGCGATATCCGCTCGCTGACTGCGGACGAAATCGAGGAAGGCTTCAAGGAAATGCCGACCTTCACAGCAGGCAAAGAGACCAAGAACATCGTAGACTGGCTGGTTGAGCTGGGAGTGGAGCCATCCAAACGCCAGGCGCGTGAGGATATCACCAAAGGCGCGATCTCGATCAACGGCGAGCGCGTGAATGAGCTGGAGACGGAGATTACGGCTGAGGATGCCATCGGCGGCAAGTTCATCATCGTCCGCAAGGGCAAGAAGAACTACAGTCTGGTGAAGCTGGTCTAAGCACAAGCTGCGAAGCGGTTACCGGGAGGGTTGGTGCAGTTCGCCGGAAATTGAGCCAGATCTGGAGCGGTGTTAGGCTGGAACGAGGCTAAGGGTGAACTGGAACGAGGTTGATGTGGTTAGGCTGAGCTTAGATGAGTTAGGTTTGGCCAGATGAGGTAAAGTGAGTAGATGAGTGAGATTTGGCTAATTGAGCTAGGGTGAGAGACAGATAAGTGAGATTTGGCTAATTGAGCTAGGGTGAGAGACAGATGAGTGAGGTTGAGCTAGATGAGCTAGAGTGAGACAGATGAGTGAGGTTGAGCTAGATGAGCTAGTGTGAGGCAGAGAGAGTTAGGTTGAGCTAGATGAGCTAGAGTGAGACAGAGATGAGTGAGGTTGAGCTAGATGAGCTAGAGTGAGACAGAGATGAGTTAGGTTGAGCTAGATGAGCTAGAGTGAGAATGGTGTGAAGTAACTGAGTGATTGGGCTATCCCGCTGTCAGCAGTGACGGGGATAGCCTTTTATGGTGGTAACGGAAGGGGAGATGGATTCCCGCCTCCTCCCCTGACCACAGTTAGGCCGGAAGCGTGGCTGAATCGTGAAATCACAGGGATAAATCCCTCTCATTATGCAGGAAGTGGGCTAAGTGAGGAAATCAAGTGTATAAATCCCTCAGATAAGGCTGGAACTGGGCTGAATGAGGAAATCAAGTGTACAAATCCCTCTGATTATGCAGGAAGTGGGCTAAGTGAGGAAATCAAGTGTATAAATCCCTCAGATCAGGCTGGAAGTGGGCAGAATAAGGAAATCAAGTGTACAAATCCCTCAGATAGGCTGGCGGATGGGAAGAGGGAGGCCGATGAGGTGCATTAGTGCACCTGAATTCGGCGCAAACGGCCGAAACGAGCCAATGAGGAGCACAAGTGCACCCGAATTCGGCGCACGCCCCTCACCCGCCCGGACACCCACCCAGCCCAGCCAGTCCAGCGCATCATCTGACAGGAGAGCCAGGCTTCAAAACAAATAGAAAATAATGCCTTTACCAGCGGCCGCAGTCTGGCTGTAGAACCGCTGGATCTCGGTGAAGAACTGGAGCAGGTAGGCAAAGAAGGCATCCGCATCATCGTCAGACACCGTATCCGGGTCCAGCGGGTAGACCTCCTCCTCGGCCATGGTCTGGAAATCATACTGCTGGCGAAGCTGCGCTTCATCCAGCCCGGAGATGGCGTCAAGCGCTTCGGCCACTTGTCCGGCACGCAGGCAGAATGCCCCGTATGCCCCGAACTCGATGCCTTGGTCTGAATGCAGCGGAACCACATATCCAAGCGGCGCAGGCCCGTCCGATATATCACCGCATAGCAGGTAGTGAATCGCCTCCCAGGTACGGTCGATATCCAGCCCCGGGTATTTGTCTATGTTCAAGCTCTCCAGCGGGGTGCCCCCTGCTGCAACCTGCTGCACCAGTTCATCTTCCATCGCAAAGTAATATCCGCGTATCGCCATTGTAGCAGCCGTCCTTCCGTAGTTGAGATAGAGTAGTTGTGCTTAATCCTCAAGCAGCGCAAGCTTGTCTTCGAGTTCAGCAATCTTAAGCCGGATAGCTTCTGCCCGGGGCTTGTCCTGCGCCTTCACAGCAACTGCCAATTCATCGGCGGCTATGCCGATCTGATACTCCAGATACGTGTAGTCGGATGCGGCGGCAGGGTGGGTGGAGCGTTGGGAATAGGTCATATGCCGAAGCCTCTTTTCTCTGATCTGTGATATATTCATGATACAGGGTTTGCAGGAAGGGCTCAACCTCGTATCATGGAAACCCGGCACAGGCTGCGACATTGTTCACAGACAATGAACCCGGTTCTGGTTTTACCATAGGTAGTATTGAAAATTACAGCTTAATTTTTCAGTAACAGTATGCGGGAGAAATCTCCGCAAAGGAAGGTTTGGTATACATAATGATTGCTGTATCTTTTGACACCTTGGACGAGGCCAGGCACCATCTGGAGGAGCTGGATGTGAACCGTGGCCTGGTGCTGTTCGCTGCGGCTGCGGCTGTCCGGGAATTATCCCGTCATGCGCCTTCGCGGGCAGTATTGTGCTCAACCAAGGGCGAATATACTCCGCAGGGCTACCGCAGCGGCGTAATTACTGGTTTTGAATATGAAGCCGGTATAGCAGAGATTGTGGGCATTCTGCACCCTCCCGTGCTTAGCGCAAGCACGCTGGAGATTGCTTACCGCAAGGTACGGGGCAATCCGAACGCTTTTCTGATGCTGCTCTGTGACGGCACAGGCGGGATGGAAGAGATGCTGCTCTCCTCGCTGTATTTCATGGACCCGCAATTTAAGGTGATTGGCGGCAGTGCGGCTGACGATGAGCGCGGCGAGACTTACCTCTATATAGGAACCCGGCGGGTGCGGAACCTGGGGATTTATTTCAATATGCCTGCCCGCACCGCCCTGGTCAAAGAGAATATATATGTCCCGTCCGGGAAGACGCTGCTGGTGACAGAAGCCGATGTGTTCGGCAGACGGGTCTACTCCTTCAACGGGCGGCCTGCGGCCGGGGAATACGCGCGTGTCCTGGGCGTGCCGGAGAAGGAGCTGGCAGAGCATTTTCTGAGCAGTCCGCTGGGTAAAAGATACGAGGATGATCTGATCATAGCCTCCCCGAAGGCGGTTCATCCGGACGGCTCTGTCACCTTTTACAGCCAAATTATGTCTAGTACTTATGTGGAGCTGCTGAGTTCAACCGATCCGCTGGCAGTACTGGAGGAGACGCTGGGCGGCAGTCCGTTCAAGCCTTCGTTTGTCCTCAATATTAACTGTACGCTGCGGGACCAGTTGTTTACACGGGACGGTCTTTGGGGAGCTTTTGACGAGAAGATGCTTGGGTTCTGCGGCAACACTACAGGCTTCATCAGCTATGGAGAGCAATATTATACTAAGCATGCCAATCAGACGATGATTCTGCTGCTGGTTGAATAAGGGAGAGTTGAAATCGGATGGAGTGGTTAAGCAAACTGCGCACAGCTTGGGGGAGAACTCTCTCTGCTGAAGGCGTTCAAAGTCACAGTAATACAAGCGGGTTAGCGGAGAGAGCCATGGCAGAGCGTGTGATCGCGGTTAAGGATACGGCCGTATCCACAGAGACGGTTAAAGCAGAGGGAAAAGTCGCAATAGATGAAGCGGTCGCTAACACACCAGTACCTTACAGCGGTAAAGATAGCGAAGTATCCTCTGCACATGCTTCAGGCACGGTGTCTTACGGGGAACATACTTATGCCCTGGCGGAGCAGGTACGCCTTGAGACTGGAGCTATCCTGAAGGAAGAGGCCCGACTGGTGGAGGACTTCGAGGCCTTGCGGGCAGGCGGCGGGGAGATGATCGGCCAAATCGCCGGGACTCAGCAGCTGCTGGAGCATTTGAAGACCAACAACGGACAGACTGAAGATCTGATTAATGAAATGTACGGCAGCTTGTCCTACTCCTCCAACAAAATCGAATTTGCCAAGGAAGCCAATATCCAGATCTCTGCGGAAATGCAGAAGGCCTCGGAGGTATTTACGGAGTTCGTTGCTTTGAATGAGGATCTGCGGGAGCATTTCCACAGCATTGAGCAGCTGGCCAAGATTATCACGGATATTGCCGAGCAGACGAATCTGCTCTCGCTGAATGCGGCGATTGAGGCGGCGCGGGCCGGTGAGCATGGACGCGGCTTCGCCGTTGTCTCCACGGAGATCCGCAAGCTTGCTGACAGCACCCGCAGCCATGTGAAGGAGATCATGGGTTCACTCTCAGGAATGACCCGCGTCATGGAGCAGATTCACAGCAAGTCCGGGGATGGAACGCTCGCGATGAACGAGACCACGGCGAAGATCGGTGAGTCCACGTTATACATGAATGAGATTGTAGAAGCAGAGGAGCAGGTCTTCGAGCATCTGGAGAAAATCCAGGAGTCCCAGGAGAGCAGCATGGAGGATGTGGAGCAGATCAACAGCGACCTGCTGCGTATTCTGGAGAAATCGGGCCAGGAAACAGACCAGTTCCGCAAGCTGGTTCTTACCGTTCAGAAGAAGGCCGACCATTACCAGCAGCTGCTGAATCATCTGCATCAGATCGGGCTGCTCCAGCAGGCGGAAGAAGCTGAGAAGACTAACGGATAATCAGATATGGTAAAAGGAAAACACCCGGCGGCGGGAGATACTGCCGGGTGTTTTTGTGTTGTGCCCGGCGTGGGCGCAGGTAACACTCTTCCTCTTGCTGGTGAAACACCAGCCAAGGGGGAGGGCCAAGCCAGCGTAAGCTACACGCGACTTATGATTATGCCACTCGCGTATGATGCGGGAGGGAAAGAGTTGGATAAAGTCCACCTGTTGAGCGGCAACCGCCCTTTTGCCAAAACAGCAATTGGATAAACAGCACTTAAATGAACCCAATTCCTCCAAACTGGCCTAAACGGCCATGATTAGTTGTTGTTTATCCACTTGCTTCCGGAAATTCCTTGGGAACCAGCACAGCAAGCTGCGTTTTTCCACTTGTTTGCTGGGAGGCAGCGTTCTCCGCCATCAGCAGGAGGATTATGATTCACTACTACAGGGCAATCAGCCTGTATTCATAAGCGCCAAGCGATAGCGGACCGGCGGGCACGGGAGTGCCGGTCAACACATCCTGCCCGCTGCGCGGCAGGGTGACGCTGCCGCCAAGCCCGTCCATGTTGACCAGCGTCCACAGCTCACCGTCAGTGCCGCTTCTCGGGCAGAGAATGGTGCCCGGCGTGACATCGCTGCGCCGGGTGACTCCGGCACGGGCGGTGTAATGCTCAATCAGCGCGCACAGCTGCTTGTCGCCCTCGCCGCCCGAGGGCAGCGAGCCGAGCATGACGATGGCTCCCCGGCCATAGGGCTGCTCGGTCAGGTAGGCCAGGCCTGGCGTCCGGCCCGCCGTAATGACGCCGACCGCGGAGGCCCCGCCCGGCAGCGGCTCGAACACCGCGCTCCACAGGGACAGCGGCGCGGAGCAGCCGAAAGCCTCCCCGATGCTGCCCGTCCCCTCCATCGGGTAGACGAAGGTGGTGTTCACCCCGGCGAAGCGCTCCAGTTCTCCCAACGCCGCATCTGTATGCAGAGTATGCTCCGCCGTGCGCCCTCCGCTAAGCGGGCCCACGATCCAGATGCCGCCGGCTTCAGCGAAGGCGAGCGCCTTCTGCATGTATTCCGGCGACAGATAATGAACAAAAGGCGTGAACAGCAGCTTATAGCCGCATAAATCGCCGCCTTCCGGCAGCAGGTCACGGTGAATGCCCAGATCGAGTATCCGCCGGTAGAAATCCCCCAGCAGGGAGCGGTAGTTCAGCTGCCGGTGCGGCTCCGTGGCCAGGAACGCCTTGGCCCGGTCCGAATACGTAATCGCCACCTCGGCCTGCACCGGCCGGGTATTCAGCATGTGCGGCTCAATAAGCAGCCTGGCGGCGGAAGCCGCACGCACATTGTTGTAGCCGAGCGCAGGCTGACCCCAGGCGCTGATGATCGAGCTGTGCGTCTGTTCGCTGCCCGTGCGCTGCTGCCGCCACAGCCAATAGCAGAAGGCGCCTGCCCCTAGCGCGTAGGCAGCCACGGCTTCGGCGGTAAGATAGCCGTCCGGGTGCGGCTCGCCGTAGCTTGTAAGCGAAGCGGCATAGGCCGGTCCGGTCTCCATCAGCCAGAAATCCCGCCCGTGCTTGAACCCGCGCCACAGATCACAGTTCAGCAGATAAGCGTGCCTGTTGGCCTGAGAGGCGTAGGTGTCGAACGAAGCGAAATCAAGCTCCCGGAACAGCTGCTCATTGTCCAGATGAAAAGGAACGTTGCTGTTGTGCGTGATCGGAGCCGCCGAATAGCGGCGGATGATCGCTGCCTGTTCCCCCGCGAACTCCGTGACTTTCTCCATCTGGAACAACCGGTACTGGGTGACGAGCGATGAATTATGCAGAAAAGGCGTAGCCACCGGCTGCGGCACCTGATCAAACCGCTGGTAGGTCTGGCTCCACACGCCGGTTCCCCACGCTGTATTCAGCTCGCGGATGCTTCCGTAACGGTGCTCCAGCCACTCATGCCACAGGGAGCGGCAGGAACCGCACATGCATTCCGCCACATGTGCCTTAAGTTCATTGTCGAGCTGCCAGGCGGCTAGGCCCGGGAGCTGCCCCAGCACCCGGGCCATCTCTTCCGTGATCAGCGCCGCCCGCTGCCGGAAATAAGGATTATTCGTGCAGACATGCTGTCTGGACCCGTGGCTCATTACCGCCCCGTCTGCCCGGATGTGCAGGCGCTCCGGGTGCCCGTGAGTCAGCCAAATCGGCGGGGTCGCGGTCGGCGTACACATGACCGTATCGATGCCGTGATCATGTAGCTGAAGGATATGCTCAGCGAACGGCCGTACATCGATGGAACCCTCCTCCGGCTCCAGCAGCGACCAGATGAATTCGCCCATGCGTACCAGATTAATCCCGGTCTCCTGCATGAGCCGAAGATCCTGCTGCCGCTCAGCCTCCCCCCACAGCTCCGGGTACCACGCAGCACCGTAATATAGTTTTTGCTTCATTCTTTTAACCTCCTGGAAAAAGCCCACACGGGCTCTGTATGATCTTATCTTTCTATTCCCCATCCCTAAGCTATATAGTTTGAACTTGAAAACATAAATTTTGGGAGGAGTGGCGGAAGGGAATTTTGGAGCTGGAGGAGCGGTAGCGACCGCCTGAAAGCTTTCCGCAGGAAAGCTCGCTTCGGAAGCATCAGCTTGTCACCGGATTTCTACCGCGAACAGCGGTCTAATCAAAGAAATCTGCAGAAGGGCAGCGGCCGAAAGCCCAAAACTTCTCTGGAGTCACGACTATCCCATACCGAGTATTTACAAGGTTTAATTTATATAATGTCTCTTCCCCATAATCTCCCGGCATCATATCCGTTCCTCTCACCCACATGCAATAGTAAAGTTTTGCCGGTTTTGGACTTTATTGCGGAAGCGGCGCTGAAGCCATACGCAGCGCTGTCCAAAAAGTCCGATTGCCGGAAAAACACCCGCCAACCATAATAGAAAGCGCAGCCACGGTAATGTAGTGAAGCGAAGTAGCCAGGCTGCTTATCTATACGGAGGTGAATGTAAATGAAGCAAGGAGCGGCATTGGGGGCAGCAGAGGTAAGCGCGGGTACAAGCTTCCGCCGCAGCAGGCGCGAGCAGCGCTTCAGACGGCTGAAGCGGGATAAATGGCTCTACATACTGCTCAGCCCCGGACTCCTATATTTCCTGGTGTTCAAATATGTGCCGATGTGGGGAGTGCTGCTCGCCTTTAAGGATTACCAGCCGTTTCTGGGTTTCTGGCAGAGCAGCTGGGTGGGCCTTGAGCATTTCCGCACGTTTTTTCAGAACCCTGATTTCTTCATGCTGCTGCGCAATACGCTGGTGCTGTCGCTGTATAATCTGGTGTTCTTTTTCCCGGCACCGATTATCCTGGCGCTGCTGCTGAATGAGATCCGGCTGTCTTTTTACAAAAGAACGATTCAGACGCTGATCTACGTGCCCCACTTCATCTCTATGGTCATCGTCGCCAGTATCTCCTACGTGTTCCTTACGACACAGGGCGGTGCGGTCAATGAATTCCTCTTCACGGTTACCGGGCGCAAAATTGATTTCCTCGCCAATCCAGACTGGTTCCGCCCGATGATTATTCTGCAGACCATCTGGAAGGAATGCGGCTGGGGGACGATTATTTTCCTCGCTGCGCTGGCCGGTGTCGATGTGGAGCAATATGAAGCCGCCGTGGTGGACGGAGCCAGCCGCTGGCGCCAGACCTGGCATATTACGCTGCCCGCGATCCGCAGTACGATTGTCATTCTGCTGATTCTGCGGATGGGTACGATTCTGGATAACGGCTTCGAGCAAATCTATCTGATGATGAATGCGCTGAACCGCGAGGTGGCAGAGGTCTTCGATACCTATGTGTATGCGCTGGGAATTACCCAGGGGGCATTCAGCTACAGCACCGCCGTCGGCTTGTTCAAATCGGTGATCGGGGTCGTGCTGGTGCTCGGCACCAACTGGCTCGCCAAGAAGTCAGGCGAATCGGGATTATATTGAAAAGGAGGCCAAGAGTGTGGCTAAACGTTACCGCAGCGCCGGAGAGATTACCTTTGACGTGTTTAATTACCTGGTGCTGGGCATCATCGGGATCGCGGCCATTCTGCCGTTCCTGTTTGTCGTCGCCGGTTCCTTCGCCACCGAGGCGGAAATTACGAAGCGCGCTGTCTTTCTGGTTCCGACGACCATTTCGCTGGACGCTTACCGGTTTATTTTCTCCACGGATACCATTGTCCGCAGCATCGGGGTGTCGCTGTACGTGACAGTGATCGGGACGGCAGTCAATCTGTTCTTCACGGTTACCATGGCGTATCCGATGGCGAAGCGGTACCTGATGGGCCGCAATCTGATCCTCAATCTGGTGATATTCACGATGCTGTTCGGAGGCGGGATGATTCCCACCTATCTGGTAATCCGGGAGCTGCATCTGCTCGATACGTTGAATGCCTTAATTCTTCCGGGGGCGATCAGCGCCTTCAACCTGATTATCGTGAAGAACTTCTTCCAGGAGCTTCCCGCTGAGATGGAGGAGGCGGCGCGCATCGACGGCTGCACGGAGCTGGGGCTGCTGTGGAGGATTGTGCTGCCGCTGTCGAAGCCGGTGCTGGCGACGTTCACGCTCTTTTATGCGGTCGGACACTGGAATAATTTCTTCTCGGCGCTGCTCTATATCAACGATCCGTCCAAGTGGCCGCTGCAGGTGATGCTGCGCCAGATCGTTATGTTATCCCAGTCGGCAGCGGGGGATCTCAGCTCCATGGACCCGAATTTCGTACAGCCGCCGGAGCAGTCGATCAAAATGGCCGTCATCGTGGTCGGCACCCTGCCGATTATGTGCGTGTATCCGTTTCTGCAGAAGCATTTTGCCAAAGGGGTGATGCTGGGTTCAGTTAAAGGGTAAGCGGTTAGTCAACATATAAAGGGAGGCCAAGTGATGATGAAGATGAAGCGGGGCCAAGGTTCACGGTCCGGGAAAAAAGGGTTGTTCACGCTGCTGGCTATGATTATGCTGCTAAGTGTATTGTCCGGCTGTGGCGGAAATGGGGAGAATGCGGGAGCGGGACAGAAGGACCCTGCCGCTGACAGCGGGAAGGCGGACGGTACAGCCAAGGGAGAGAAGCCGCTTGAGCTGACGCTGATGCTGCCGATTTTCAAAACTAATTATCCGAAGGACGGCAGTCCGGTCG
The DNA here is from genome assembly GCF_038006765.1 of Paenibacillus sp. FSL H7-0756. Lineage (NCBI taxonomy): Bacteria > Bacillati > Bacillota > Bacilli > Caryophanales > Paenibacillaceae > Paenibacillus > Paenibacillus sp. FSL H7-0756. The sequence goes on from NZ_JBBOVT010000003.1 coordinate 1,172,861, forward strand.
CCGCCAAGCTGGAGGAGCTGACGAACACCAAAATCCATTTCGAATGGGTGCCGAATGCGTCGTATGCGGACAAATTCAATATTACGCTGGCTTCCGGCAAGCTGCCTGATATTATGTATGTAGGTGACGTGAAAGCGTCCAGCTTCGTCAATGCGGCGAGATCCGGCGCTTTTTGGGAGGTGGGTCCGTATCTCAAGGATTATCCGAATCTCAGCGGGGCGAAGGAGGTTATTCTGAATAACTCGGCCATCGACGGCAAGAATTACGGGATCTACAGAGGGCGGGCGCTGGGACGCAACGGCGTGGTGTTCCGCAAGGACTGGATGGAGAAGCTCGGGCTTGAGACCCCGAAGACCATGGATGATTTCTATAATATGTTAAAAGCATTCAAGGAGCAGGACCCGGACGGCAACGGCCAGGCGGATACGTACGGCATGGTGCTGGTCAAGTGGACCGGCCAGTGGGCCAGCGGCTTCGATACGATGAAGCTGTGGTTCGGTTCTCCGAACAAGTGGGGCGTGCAGGATGGGAAGCTGGTACCTGAGCATGAATACCCTGAGTATTTGGAAGCGCTTAAATTCATGAAAAAGCTATACGACGAGCAGCTGATCAACGCCGATTTCGCGGTAATGGACAGCTCCAAATGGAATGATCCGGTCGTCAACAACAAGGCCGGTGTTATCGTCGATGTAGTGGATAACGCAGCCCGGCTGGACGACAAGATTCATGCCGCTCTGCAAAAAGAAGGCAAAGACGAGCCCGAACGCCATTATATGGACGTGATCGGCGGTGTGACCGGAGCGGACGGCACGCTGCATACCCTCCCGACCTCCGGCTTCTCCGGCATGCTGGCGATTCCGAAGTCTTCGGTCAAGACCGAGGAGGAGCTGAAGCAGGTGCTGGCCTTCCTGGACCGGCTGAATGATGAGGATTTGCAGACGATGCTGAACTATGGAATTGAAGGCGTGCATTACAAGCTGGTGGATGGATACATCGAACGCTCCAGCGATACCGTTCTGCTGGAATCGGAAGTGGAAGGCCTGAACCAGATGCTGCCGTTCATCCCGGAGGACAAGGCGAAGCAAGTGAAGCAGACCCCGCTGCGGCTGAAGCAGACCGAGGTACAGAAGACGAATGAAGCGACGATTGTGACCAATCCGGCGGAAGCGCTGATCTCGGCAGTCTATACGCAAAAAGGCTCACAGCTGGATAACGTAATCAACGATGCGCGCATAAAATTCATTGTCGGCCAGATGGATGAGGCCGGGTTGAAGTCCGCTTTTGAGGTATGGCGGAAGACCGGCGGAGATGAGCTTGTGAAGGAAATGAACGAATTGTACGCCTCAGCGGGCAAGTAAAACCCGGTCCTGCTCCAGTCTCCGGCCGGTCTGTCCCCGCTGTGGCTGCATAGCTGCAACTCTAAACTAAGGATTCGGCTGGTGAAACCAATGGAGAATGAAGGGGCAGGAGCACGGAACAGGTATACGCGAGGCCGGACGGGACGCAAGGGCCGTTATTACCGCAATAATCTCATTATTGTGCTGATCGTCTCGTCCATTCCCGGGCTGATCATCGGGCTGCTGGTCTATTTTATGGCCGGGGGAAATCTGGAGAAGGAGCTGCTCCGGATGCATAACCGGCAGATTGAGCAGCGGGCGGACAACATCAATGATCAATTGTCTAATCTGGAGCTGATGCTGGCCCACTGGGCATTCGATCCGAAGTTTGACTATGCGCTGAGCAACATGGATTTCATCCGCAATCATGAGCGGGCCTGGGATATTACGAAGACGCTGGTAGTCATGCAGGGCTCGAATTCCATGGTGCGGCAGGTTGAGCTGTATCTGGCCGGTAATCAGCCGGTGCGCTTCGGCACGGAGTACGGGACGCTGGCTGCGGAGGAGGAAGCGCTGTACTCGAAGCTGCTGAAGCAGGAGCGGAGCACGTACTGGACGGAGTGGGCTTTTGAACCGGAGAAGCCGGAGCAGAAGGAGCTGACGCTGGTGCACCACATCCCCGGCGGCAGCCGGGAGCCCTTCGGGGCGCTGCTGCTGCGTATGGATACAGAGAAGGTATCGGCGCTGCTGCGGACCATGACTCCGTACAACACGGGGGAGGTGTTCATGGAGCAGAAATCCGGCGGACTCTTCATCTCGGGGGGCGGGATGGATGCGCCCTCGCCGCTCGTTACGGCGCTGCGGGCTGCTATTACGGGCAGAGGCAGCCAGGACAGCGGCTCATTTCTCTACGACTGGAACGGGGTTACTTATGCGGTGACCTACGGTGATTTCTCGCGGATTGCCAGTGAATGGCGGTATGTATCGGCTTCGCCGATCTCCAGCGTCACCTCTCCGGTGGTCCGGCTGTCCCGGATGATTATCATGGTCAGCTTGTGCGCCTTGTTGCTGGCGGCAGTCCTGTCCTGGATTGCCTCCCGCAAAATCTATTCGCCGGTCCGCCGCCTGCTTCAGACGCTGCTACCCGAACATGCGGCCTCCGGGGAGCGGGTGGATGAGCTGACGCTGATCGAGCGGCACTGGCAGAACCTGCACGGGCAGCAGCACGCCCTCCAGTACACGCTGTCGGAGCAGCTTCCACTTGTGCAGCAGAGCTTCCTGCACCAGCTGTTCCAGGGGTATCTGTATGCCTATTCTGAACAGGATCTGCAGAGCCGGATGAAGCAGTATAAATGGGAAGTGGATAACTGTACATTCGTAGTGCTGTATATCCAGCTGACCGGCATCTCCAGCCTGGAGGCCAAGTTCCGCAGCGGCGACGAGAGCCTGGTCTCGTTCGCGGCCGTGAATATTACCTTGGAGCTTGCCCGGGAGCATTTCGGGCGGGCGGAGACTGTTAATCTGCATGACCTTACCTCCGGTATGCTGCTGATGGAACCGGGAAGCGGCCCGGACCCGGCCCGGGTGGCCGCCTTCGGTGAAGAGCTGGCGGCTACTCTGAGCAGGATGCTTAAGCTTCAGGCTACGGTGGCCTACAGTGCAAGGATCGGGAGCATCTCCGCGATTCCGCGGTCCTTCGAGGCGGCGAAGCAGGCGGCCAGCCACAGCAGGTACGGGGGCGGGAACCAGATCATCAGCCTGGAGCAGCTGGAGCGCGAGGGACAGGGCACACCTATGCCGCAGTATTCCTTCGCGCTGGAACGCGGGCTGATTCAGGCGCTGCGGACCGGCGAAGCGGAGGAAGCGGACCGGCTGCTGGAGGAATTCCTGGAGACGCTCTCCGCAGGCGGCGCGAAGGTGATCGACGTACAACAGGGGATGCTGCATCTGCTCGGCGCGATCCTTCATGCGGTGCTGGAGGCCGGGATGTACCCGAGCCAGCTGTTCGGCGGCAGGAATTTGTATGCCAGCCTCTCGCAGATCCATGAGCCGGGGCTGATTCTCTCCTGGTTCCGCACGCAGGTTATCGCTCCCTTCCTGAAGGAGCTGTGCGAGCGCTCCGACGCCGGGATAAGGCGGACGATTGATCAGGCGATGCTATACATTCAGCAGCATTATATGGACAATATCTCGCTGGACAGCTGTGCGGATCATACAGGCACCAGCCCTTTTCTGCTCAGCAAGTCGTTCAAGCGGGTCACCGGGCAGAATTTCATCGATTATGTAACGGAACTCCGGCTCGAGAGGGCGAAGGAACTGCTGCGTGACACGGATCTGAAGATGAACGATGTCGCCCTGCAGGTCGGCTATCAGCAGAGCTATTTCAACCGGATTTTCAAAAAACAGGAGGACATCACTCCGACACGTTACCGTGAACTGAGCCGGCAGGAGGGGGAGAAGGAGAATGGGACCCGCTGAGCAGGCACCGGCGCCAGAATGACAGCGGCTCACTTCCTGTGATTCCGGCGTCCGCAGGCCTCCTGCTCCGGGAACGGTTCATTCGTCCGGGTGATGTCTTCCATAAGGAGATGACTGAAAATGACCGCAATGTCCTCGGCCCTGCCGGTCCAGCTACGGTGGCTGAAGCCGCCTGCTGCGGCTGCGGGGGTGACCTGGGGTGTCCCCTGGTCCAAGGGAGATCTGAAGCGCGGCGAACTGGCCGCGCTATGTCTTAAAGGGGCGGCAGAAGATTTCAGTCTGCCGCTGCAGAGCCGCCCGGCTGCGTATTGGCCGGACGGCAGCATCAAATGGTCCCTGCATTCTGCCGTATGCCCTGAAGGGAGTACGGCAGGATATACGCTGGAACGCTCCGCCGAGCTTAGCGTGGTGCCCGCAGCCTTCGAGATATCCGTGGAAGAGACGGAGGAGGCGTATATTGTCGATACAGGCAGCATCTTGTGCACCGTGGTCAAGCACGACCCGGGTGTAATCTCCCGCATCATCCGCCGGGACACGGCGGATGCCGGGGGACCGGACGGCAAACGTAGATATTCTGGAGCTGCGGAGGCGGTTGAAGGTGCAGGGGCGGGTGCAGATGCAGTGCAGCAGGTCTACGCCGCAGAGCAGCTTGTGTGCAGCGGAAGCGAGCTGGTCTGTCTCCGCGAGCAGCGGGACATGCTCAGCGGGGAGCTGACGCTGCGGCAGGAGCGGTTCACCGGGGTGACGCTGAAGGCTAGACTGGAAGAGCAGGGACCGGTGCGTGCCGTGATCCGGCTGGACGGACGGCACAGAAGTACAAGGGGAGCCCGGGAATGGCTTCCTTATACTTTGCGGCTCTATTTCTATGCCGGGCTTGCATCCATCCGGCTGGTGCATACCTTCCATTATGACGGCAACCCGCAGCAGGATTTCATCAAGGGGCTGGGCCTCCTGTTCAAGGTGCCGCTTAGCGGTCCGCTGTACAACCGCCATGTCCGTCTGGCGGGCAGCGGGGGAATCTTCAGCGAATCCCCCAAGACGCTACAGACCCGCAGAACCCGGGACAAATATGCCGGTATGTTCGCCGGGCAGCTTGAGGGGCAGAGCCAGCACTTTGATCCCGTAGAGGATGCGTACTTCACGGGACTGCTCCAGGATTCGGCAGTATGGGATGACTTCCGGCTGGTGCAAGATTCTTCTGAACATTACGCCGTCCACAAGCGGACAGGGCCGGACTGCACCTGGATTAAAGGGGCGGAAGGCCGGCGGGCAGGCGGACTGGGCTATGTCGGCTCTGACGGCGGAGGCTTGGCTGCCGGAGTGAAGGATTTCTGGCAAAAGCACCCGTCCGGGCTGGAGATCACTGGCACCTCCGGCGCGGAAGCGGCGTTAACGGTCTGGTTCTGGACGCCGGAGGCACAGGCGATGGACCTGCGCCATTATGATACGAAGACGCATGTCGAGTCTTCCTATGAAGGTGCGGAGGAGCTGCGGGCAACCCCTTACGGCATCGCCAATACGAACGAGCTGACCTTGTGGTGTACCTCGCGGACACCAGATTATGCGCAGCTTCAGCAGATGCAGCAGCAGGAGGATGAACCACCGCTGCTGGTCTGTAAGCCGGAGTATTATCACCGCACCCGGGCGTTTGGACTCTGGAGCCTGCCGGACCGGAGCACGCCGGCCAAGGCGTATCTGGAGGAACGGCTGGAGGGGATCATCAGCTTTTACCAGAAAGAGATTGAACAGCGGAAGTGGTATGGCCTGTGGGATTACGGCGATTTCATGCACAGCTATGATCCGGTCCGCCATGTCTGGAATTATGATCTGGGCGGCTGTGCCTGGCAGAATGCCGAGCTGGTGCCGAACATGTGGCTGTGGGTGAGCTTCCTGCGGACGGGACGTGCGGATATTTACCGGATGGCAGAAGCGATGACCCGGCATACGAGCGAGGTGGATGTATATCATTTCGGGGAATATGCGGGTCTTGGCTCCCGACATAATGTCGTGCACTGGGGCTGCGGCTGCAAGGAGGCGCGGATTGCCATGGCCGGACTGCACCGCTACTACTATTATCTGACCGGCGATGAGCGGACCGGCGACATCATGGACAGTGTGAAGGACGCGGATTATTCCACGGTGACGCTGGACCCGATGCGGGCTTATTTTCCGAAGGATGAATTCAAGACGCATGTGCGGGTGGGGCCGGACTGGGCCGCATTCAGCTCCAATTGGATGACCCGCTGGGAACGCTATGAGGATACAGCCTACCGCGACAAAATCCTAACCGGCATCGGCTGCATCAAAGCAGCCAATCTGCGGCTGATCTCCGGTCCAACCTATGGTTACGACCCCGTAACGGGAATTCTCAGTCCCATGGGCGACGATAACTGGGGCCGGCATCTGGCGATCTGCATGGGCGGGCCGCAGGTATGGTTCGAGCTGGCGATGATGCTGGAGGACCCGGAGTGGGAGGACATGCTGGCGGAGTTCGGTGTTTTCTATAATTTGCCCGAGGAAGAGCAGCTGCTTAGATCCGGGGGTGCGATTACAGGCAAGCAGCCCTTCGAGCATCCGGTATTGAGTGTCGCTATTGCCGCCTATGGCGCATGGGTCAAGGATGACCGGGCGACGGCGGAACGCTGCTGGAGCATATTGTTTGAGAATCCGTTCGGGAAGCTCCGGCTGGAGGAGGAACTGAAGCGGGTTACGTATACGGAAGCGCTCGATGAGATTGACTGGATCAATACGAATGAAGCCTCACAGTGGTCGCTGAATACGATCATTGCGCTGGAGCTGATTGCCGAGTCTCTGCCTGCACGGGAGGCAGGGTCGGGTAGGGGAACTGATGGCAGTGCAGGTGGCGGTGCTGGTGGCGGTACCGGGAAGGAGGCGGCCGAATGACGGTGCAGCTGGCTAATGCAGGCGTTCCTGAGGGCTGGCGTGAGATCTACCGCAGTACACTGGAAGGTCCAGCACAGGTGGAGGGCTTCCATATGGAAGGCGATGGCGCAGTTACTTTTCCGCAGGGACGGCTGCGGCTGGAGAGCACCCGGGGGCCTGAGGAAGGTCAGAAGGCGAATGTGGTTTTCTGGTGCCCTGAGGTTTTTCCGGCGGAGCTTGCCCTCTCCTGGAGGTTCCGTCCGCTGCGCGAGCCGGGGCTGGCCATTCTGTTCTTCGCGGCTGCCGGTGCCGGGGGCAAGGATCTGTTCGACCCGTCCCTGCCGGTCCGCACGGGCGAATATGACCAGTACCACCATGGGGAGATGAATGCCTATCATATCTCGTATTTTCGCCGGATGTGGGAGGAAGAGCGGGCTTTTCACACCTGTAATCTGCGCAAAAGCTACGGCTTCCACCTTGTCGCCCAAGGCGCTGATCCGCTCCCGGATACCGCCGATATGACTGCGGACTACCGGATGCTGGTGGTGAAGCGGGGGGCTGCTGTGACTTTTGCCATCAATGAATTGCCGGTGCTGCACTGGGTGGATGACGGCTCGTCCTTCGGACCGCTCCTTGGCGGCGGCAGACTTGGCTTCCGCCAAATGGCCCCGTTGATAGCGGAGTACAGCGATCTGGCCGTCTATGCTCCTTGAAGCTTGGATAGGTGGCTGGAGTCACGGCTATCCCATAACAAAAAATATACAAGTTCAATCTATATAGGGACGGACGATTACGAAGGAGGTTTTACTGCAATGCCGGGAGTCTATTACTGCTACCCGCAAGGCCGTCATAAGGCGCTGACCATGAGCTATGATGACGGACGGCGGGCGGATGAACGGCTGGTCGGCCTGTTCAACCAGCATGGAATCAAGGGCAGCTTCCATTTGAATTCCGGGCTGCTTGGCGAAGGGGACCGCATCAGGGCTGATGAGGTTGCGGCTCTCTACCATGGACATGAGGTCAGCGTGCATACGCGGAGTCATCCGACGCTGGCGCGCTGCCCGCAGGAGCTGGTCGTGGAGGAGATTATGGAGGACCGCAGGGTGCTGGAAGGACTGGTCCGCCAGCCTGTGCGCGGGATGTCTTATCCGAACGGCTCCTATACGCCGGAGATCAAGGCACTGCTGCCGCATCTGGGCATTGAATATGCCCGGACGGTACAGGCCACCGGAGGCTTCGCCCTGCCGGAGGACTGGCTGGAGTGGCAGGCGACCTGCCATCATAACCGGGAGCTGCTGGCTCACGGGGAGGCTTTTGTGGGGCTGCATAAGCGGCAGTATCTGTATTTGATGTATGTATGGGGACATAGCTACGAGTTCGACAATGACCATAACTGGGAGCTGATGGAGCGCTTCTGCGCCATGGCGGGCGGACGCGGCGACATCTGGTATGCGACGAATCTGGAGCTGGTGCATTACATGAAGGCTTGCCGGGGGCTGATGTTCTCGGCGGCAAGGGAATTTGTCTATAATCCGGGAGCGGCTGCTGTCTGGCTGGAGGTTGGCGGTGCAGTAGTCGAGGTGCCCGGGGGACAGACTGTGGATCTGGGTTGATACAGAACAGGGATAGAGTGAAGGAGGATGTGTTGTGAATCATATGGATCATAGTCAAAAGCTGCACCGGCTGGCCGGGCTGGATATCTCCGCCGCCGGTCCAAGATGTAAAATGCTGCTCGGCGATCTGGACGGGGACGGCCGGGCTGAACTGCTGCTGGTGCAGCCGGATAACCGCCAGGATGTGCGTTATATTCCGCATCAGGTGCAGTGCCTGACGGCGTACAATCTGGATGGCCGTCTGTTGTGGCAGACGGGAAAGCCGGATCCGGAAGCAGGCAGCCAAGGCTCCGATTATCCGGCGCAGATTGCCGATATCGATGGTGACGGGGCTCTGGAGGTACTGTGTGTGATGAATGACCAGCTGCATATTCTGGAGGGGGCGACGGGCAAAGTCAAATCGGTTCACCCGCTGCCGGCGAAGGAGGCTCATGACTGCATCATTATTGCCAACCTGTCAGGCGGCGATTATCCTTCCGACATCATTCTCAAAGATCGCTACCATCAGCTATGGGCGCTGGACCGGGACTTCCGGCTGCTCTGGACCCACCAGGGCAATGTGGGGCATTATCCCTGGGTGTACGATCTGGACGGTGACGGGCGCGATGAGGTGATGGCCGGATATGATCTGCTGAATGCGGAGGGCAAGATGCTATGGAGCTGCAAGGATCTGGACGATCACGCCGATTGCCTGTGGGTCGGCGATGTGAACGGAGACGGGGTACCGGAGCTGGTCATCGGCGGGAGCGTGACGGTGATGTACGGCCGTGACGGGCGCGAGCTGTGGCGGTACGAAGGCTCTGTGGAGTCGCAGCATCTGGCGCTCGGGCGGTTCCGCCCCGACCTGCCCGGCCTGCAGATTGCGGGCCTTGACCGTCTGGTCCGCGAGGATGACGGCAAGGGTCTGCGGGGCAAGGATGCTATGTTCCTGCTGGACCAGTCCGGCCGTGAACTGTGGAAGGAAGAGCGTACTACCGCTGGCTGGCTGACCATTGTTGAAGCGGTCAGCCGGTTCTGGCCGGAGGCACCGGACTATATTCTGGCTTACCGCCGGGGCGAAGCTGTGCTTCCCGCTCTCTATGACGGTTATATGAACATCGTAGCCGGGTTCGCCGAGCAGGGTTATGCCGTGCACGGGGATCTGCTGGGCAGCGGAACGGAGCAGGTCATTATTTATACGGATGACCTGGCCGCCGTCTATGCTGGTCAAGCACTCCCCCTGGAAGCAGTCCACCCCGGGCAGCCGCTGCCTCAGCCCAAACGGCTGTACAGCTCCACCCTGTACCCCGGCGGTGAGGTAGCGTTGTGATGGGGAGCGGGGACGAGAAGGCGGTGTTGAGTGCCGAGGAAGGGCATGCCGTGAAGGGTGCTGCATTGAGAGCGGAGTTGGTGAATAGTGATGCCGTGCAGGATAGTGCATTGAGAGCGGATTCCGTGAAGAGTACCGTGAAAAGTAGCACACCGGGCAGCAGAGGTGAGGTTGCGCAGGCCAACGTTCCAGCCTACTTTGATCCGCGTCATTCCATCGTCCGTACCGCTGGAGATCATACAGAATCCATGCTGGCGGTTATAGCGAACCGCTATATTGGTGCGAATCCGCCGCAGCCTCCGGTCTACCGCGTGCATCTTACGGACAGCTTCCCGCGGCTGGCGGATTGCCGGTACGAGATGAACCTGAAGGAGCGGCTGCTTGAACTGGAGGACGGGGAATTTGTCTATGTCTGGGGGAAGCTATGGAGCGATGCAGATAGCGAAATCCCGCTCGCCCTCAGCTGCTTCGGTCCGGTGACGGTCTATGTTAACAGCGTTGCCGTGTTCGCGTCCAATCTCAACGATGATGTGTTCCCGGACCGCAAGGCGTTCTTTCGTACCGGGCTGACGGCAGGCTGGAATCACTTCCTGCTGGAGTGTACCGCAGTCGGCACCGGCTGCGGCGGGATTTTTGGCACCGGGAGCGTGAAGGGCGCACCGCTGCATTTTCTGGACCCGACTGCGGAGCGCAGCGGCTGTGAGGGCTGGATCTACAGCGCGCCGCAGCAGAGCAGATGGACGCTGCAGCCGGAGGGCGGCGGCGCTCCAGAGGGAGAGGCTGCGGCGCACCGCGCGGAGCCTTCGCGGCGCGTCCGCTGCGGCGAAGCCGCGGAGGCTGCCGAAGCTGCGCTGGCGGCCCGCTGTGCCTGGTATCCGGCGGCCGGCTGGCCGGATGACGAGGCACAGCGCGGGAATCTCGCGCGCGTGCTCGGCGCGGAGCCCGGCGCGAAGGCGCTGGCCTGGAGCCGGCTGGCGGTGAGTGCGCCGGGAGGAATGGACGTCCGGCTGTCCCTCCGCAGCCGGGATGTAGCGGCACTCAAGGTCTACGTGGATGGCAGGCTTGCCGCCATCCAGTCCGAAGAGAGTGCCGGCTTTGAGTGCATGCTGCCGCTGGGCTTCGGCAACCATGACCTGCTGGTCGAGGCCGTGTGCGGCGGCCCCGGGTGGGGCTTCGAGCTGGAAGCAGCTGCGGCTGGGAATGCCGCAGAGGTAGAGGTGAAGGTACAAGTGGAGACTGAGTCTGGCGGGGGGATTGCGGAAGCTTTACCACCCCCCTATCCGCAGGGAAGCATGAATAAGGGAGCTTGTGCCAGTGGAGTCCGCGGCACACTGAAGCTGGTGAGTCCTTACCCGGTGGAAGGGCAGACCGGACCATGGCTGTACCTGGGCCCGTTTCTGCAATCGGCAGCACCGCAGCCTATGGAAGCGGCTTCGATGGATGCTCCCTTCGGTGAAGGGGCAGAGGAATGCTTTTGGCGGGTGGACCGTCCTGGCGGCGCAGTCAGGCCCTATCTGGAGAGTGCGCTGTACGGCCGCTGGAATTATCCGCTCGGGGTAACCCTATATGGTCTGCTGCGTACCGGTCAGGCTCTGGGCGATCCTCATTATTCTGCTTATACCAGAGGACATATTGAGCAGTGTACCCGGCTTCATGCTTATTCGCTCTGGGACCGCAGCCGCTATGGTGCTCCGGGGATCAACCAGCAACTTGCGCTCATGGACTCACTGGATGACTGCGGCTCCTTCGGTGCGACAATGCTGGCTGCCCATGCCGAACAGCCGCTGCATGGAGCACCCGAAACAGCGGCGTATATCGCCCGGTATATTCATGAGACGCAGTCCCGAGATGAGGATGGGGCGCTATACCGGACACGGGGCACCACCGACTTTATGCAGGGAACGATGTGGTGCGATGATCTGTATATGAGCACTCCGTTCCTGAGCCGGTATTATCTGCTGACGGGTGATCCCGCTTATTTGGAAGATGCGGTGTCGCAATTTCTCCATTACCGTAATCGGCTGTTCCAGCCGGAGCTTGGCATTATGCATCATGTGTATGACTACAAATTCAGCAAGCCGAACGGTGTAGCCTGGGGCAGGGGCAACGGCTGGGTGCTGTTCTCGCTGACTGAACTGCTGGAGGTGCTGCCGGAGCAGCATCCGCAGCGGGAAGAACTGTTGGAGTATTACCGGTTGCTGTGCGAAGGGTATTTACGGCTCCAGGACGCCGCAGGATTATGGCATCAGGTTCTGACCGATCCCGATTCTTATGCGGAGGCATCCTGTTCCTCGATGTTCGTGTATGCTTTTGCGCACGGCGTGCGTAGAGGGTGGCTGACAGAGCCCTATCCATATGCCGATGCAGCGCTGCGCGGCTGGACGGCGCTGGCCGAATACTGCATCGACCATCAGGGGAATGTCTATGGCGTCTGCCGGGGCTCGGGCTATTCCTTCAACAAACTATATTACAAAGAACAGCTCACCTGGCAGCTCAACGATACTCACGGAATCGGCATAGTGCTGCTGGCCGGTATTGAAGCGCTTGAGCTCACACGGGAGCTGGAGGCGCAGTAGTATAAGTTGTAATGTAATGAAGGCGGCTTAGAAAAGTAATTTTGATCTTACTGGGAGCGAACGTACCGGGGAAGCAGGCCTTGTGCAGGTTGGTAGCCAGAATGAAAGGGATAAATCCCATTAATTTAGCTAAAAGTGGATGATGAGCGGAAATGAAAGGGATAAATCCCTCTGAAAAAGCTGGAAATGGGCGATGGGCCGAAATCAAAGGGATAAATCCCATTGATTTAGCTGAAAGTGGGCGGTGAGCGAAAATGAGAGGGATAAATCCCTCTTAGCCGTCAGAATGAGGAGCACAAGTGCACTTGAATTCGCTGAAAACGGCTGTGGAACGTAAATGAGGAGCACAAGTGCTCCTGAATTTGCCAAAAGCAGGCTTGGAGCGTAAATGAGGGGCATTAGTGCCCCTGAATTCCCCATAGGCACACAAAACCCCGCAGGCGAAATTTGCTTCCTGCGGGGTTTTTGCGTGTAGTGCCCTACGGGTATGTAGCACAGGCAGGCTGTGCGGTTAATCCTTATCGATCAGCTCGAGCTTTTCAAGGATCTTAAGGGTGGTAACGGCGGATAATTGTACAGCTAGCTGAATGCTGGCCTTGCTGTTTCCACTTTGCTCCAAGGCAGCTTGGTTCTCGGATAATACTTCTTCCGTCACCTGCTGGATCAGACTTTTAACGATCTCATTATTCATAATAGGCTCCTCCTTCCGAATGTAAATCCTCTCATTCTATATTTCGGCCTGACCCAGGATTTTACTTAGGGAGCAGGGAATGTTATCCGCTAATCTGAAGGAAATCCACATATAACACAGACTTGGAGCGGAATCTGTAGTAAACTGGAAGGAATGTATTGTACGCCTGCAATTATTCTACAGAAAAGAATGTGATCAATGTATGCAGCTTCAAGCTCCTCAACCGGCCAAGAAATGGCTGGAAAAATATCTGTCCGGAGACAGCATGGATTACCGGCAAATTATCGCCTTGTTTCTGCCTATTCTCATTGACCAGGCTTTCATTATCGGACTGAATCTGGTCAACACTGCGATGATCAGCTCGTCAGGGATGGCGGCGGTCAGCGCGGTGAATATGGTGGATTCCCTGAATATTTTTCTGATCAATGTGTTTGTGGCGATTGCGACCGGGGGGACGGTGGTGGTTGCACAGTATAAAGGAAGCAGGAACGACCGCATGGTCTCCCAGGCTACAGCCGGCTCGGTAACCTCGGTCTCGCTGCTTGCGGTGGGAATCGGTCTGCTGCTGATGTCCTTCCATACGCCAATTCTGAATCTGCTGTTCGGGACGGCGTCCGCTGATGTGCTGGACAATGCCCGGGTCTATATGATCGGCAGCAGCATCTCTTATCTGGGGATTGCTGTGGTTCAGGCGGTATGCGGTGCGCTGCGGGGCGTGGGCCGGACGCGGGCTTCGCTGATGCTGTCACTGATTATGAACGTGCTGTACGTTATCCTCAATGTTGTCTTTATTAATCTGCTGGACATGGGTGTGCTGGGCATGACACTTGCGGTCAATATTGCGCGTTATGTGGGGATGGCCTGTGCCTTGATCTATCTGTTCAAGTTCGATTCGGTACTGCGTGTGCAGTTCCGCGACCTGTTCCATGTACCAATTACGATGTTGCGCAAAATCATGTTCATCGGCGTACCGTTCGCCGCAGAGCAGATGTTCTTCAACGGCGGCAAGCTGCTGACGCAGATTTTCATTGTCAGCCTTGGCACGTATGCCATCGCCACGAATGCGATTGCCGGATCACTGGCGATGGTCTTTCAGATTCCGGCCAGTGCGCTGTCGCTGACGATTGTGACCGTGGTCGGCCAGTGTATCGGACGGGGGGATGTGGCGGATGCCCGGAAGTTCATCAAGTCCTTCCTGTGGATCGGTTCCGCCTCTTACGCCTTGGTGGCCTTGATCCTGATGCCGCTGTTCCACCCGCTGGTGTCTATTTTCTCCCCGCCTGCGGAGATTATCGATGATCTGTTCGTGGTGCTGCTGGTCAATGCAATCGCCCAGATTCCGCTGTGGGCGTTCAGCTTCATTCTGCCATCTGCGCTGCGGGCAGCCGGAGATTCCCGCTTCACCTCAATTGCTTCAATGCTGACGATGTGGCTGTTCCGGGTAGTGTTCGGCTATATTCTCGGGATTGTACTGGGCTACGGGGTGCTGGGGGTATGGCTGGCGATGAACTGCGAGTGGGCGGTCCGCGGAGCGGTATTCCTGTGGCGCTTCCGGGGCAAGAAGTGGTATGCGCACAAGCTGATCTAGATCCTGCCGGTAAGAAGACTCCTGATTCAGGGGTCTTCTTTGTTATGCAGTCAGCCGGAATCATCTATAAAAAGCACGGTACAACCTTTAATTTCAGGTAAGACGCACTTTGGTCCGTATGCTACGATTTGGGTGGTGAAGGAGGAGGCTCCCATATTAGCTGTAAGCGCTTAACTCATTAAAACCCAAATTCATACAGAGGAGTGCAATGCATGAAGAGAATAATCAAGCAAGTCTCTCTGGTGCTGCTGGCAGCCCTTCTGCTTCTTCCGGCAGGCGGGTATCTTCCGGCGGCGGAGGCAGCCGAGGCACAGACCACGGTATATCATGAGACCTTCGCGAACGGGGCAGGTAAGACGAGCCCTTCCGGGGGAGCAATCCTGAGTGCGGTGAAGGAGGTACCTTTTGCAGGAAATGCCGATGGTGCAGCATTATACGTAAACAACCGGAAGGATAACTGGGATGGGGTTGATTTCAAATTCACCGATCTCGGTCTCCAGCATGGAAAAACGTACACCGTAACGGCTGTTGTCTACGTTGACGCGAAGGTGACGCTCCCAGAGGGAGCAGAAGCAGCGCTGCAGACAGTGAATAGCTACGGGAATTATGCAGCAATACCCTATGTGGCAGGGCAATCGGTCACACTGACGAAGACATTTACTGTGGACACGAGTGCCACGGACTCTACTAAGAGAGACCATTCCTTGCGCATCAATTCCAACGACAAGGGAGCCACAGTACCCTTCTACCTTGGCGATCTTCTGATAACGTCAGAGTCCGCTCCGGGCGGCGGGGAAGAGCCAGTGCGTGAACCGGCTTTGCCGTTCAGCAAGATTACTTTTGAAGATCAGGAATTGGGCGGGTTTACCGGCAGAGCCGGAACCGAGACGCTTACCGTAACGAATGAAGCGAATCATACCGAGGACGGTTCATATTCCCTGAAGGTCGAGGGCAGAAGCAACACCTGGCACGGGCCTTCCCTGCGTGTGGAGAAGTATGTGGACAAGGGCAGCGAATATACCCTGTCTGCCTGGGTGAAGCTGATCGAACCGGCGAGCGCGCAGCTCCAGTTGTCCACGCAGGTGGGTAACGATACTGGAGCGAGTTATGTGGCTCTGTCTCCCAAGACGATCAGCACCGCTGACGGCTGGGTGAAATATGAGGGGAGCTACCGCTATAACAGCGTGGGCGGCGAATATCTGACCCTTTACGTTGAAAGTTCCAATAATGCAACCGCTTCCTTTTATATCGATGATATTAATTTCGAGCATACAGGTACCGCACCAGTGGATATTCAGAGGGATCTGACTCCGCTAAAAACAGCCTATCAAAATGACTTCCTGATCGGCAATGCGTTATCCGCCGAGGATCTGGAAGGTGTGCGGCTGGACCTGCTGAAAATGCATCACAATGTTGCTACCGCAGGCAATGCCATGAAGCCGGATGCGCTGCAGCCAACCAAGGGCAATTTCACTTTTACCGCGGCGGATGCGATGGTAAATAAGGTGCTTGCCGAAGGCATGAAGATGCACGGGCATGTGCTGGTATGGTATCAGCAGTCGCCTGACTGGATGAACTTAACCACAGATGCGGCAGGCAAAAGCGTTCCCCTGGGGCGTGACGAAGCACTCGCTAACTTGAGAGCCCACATCAAGGGAGTCATGGAGCATTTCGGAGACCGGGTGATCTCCTGGGATGTCGTCAACGAGGCGATGAATGATAACCCGTCCAATCCTTCCAATTGGCAAGCGGCGCTGCGCAAGGCTCCGTGGTATGATGCCATCGGCCCGGACTATCTGGAGCAGGCGTTCCTGGCGGCCAGAGAAGTGCTGGACCAGCATCCAGAGTGGGATATCAAGCTGTATTACAATGATTACAATGATGATAACCAGAACAAGGCCCAGGCCATCTACAGTATGGTTAAGGAACTGAATGAGAAGTACGCGCTGACCCATCCAGGCAAGCTGCTGATTGATGGTGTGGGGATGCAGGCGCACTACAATATCAATACGAATCCAGATAACGTCAAGCTGTCGCTGGAGAAGTTCATCTCCCTTGGCGTAGAAGTCAGCATTACCGAGCTGGATATCCAGGCCGGCAGCGGGAATAAGCAGACAGAGAAGGAACGGATTGCCCAAGGCTATCTGTATGCCAAATTAATGGATATTTACAAGGCCCATGCTGACCATATCGCGCGGGTAACCTTCTGGGGCATGGATGACCGC
Organism: Paenibacillus sp. FSL H7-0756; assembly: GCF_038006765.1. NCBI lineage: Bacteria > Bacillati > Bacillota > Bacilli > Caryophanales > Paenibacillaceae > Paenibacillus > Paenibacillus sp. FSL H7-0756. The sequence goes on from NZ_JBBOVT010000003.1 coordinate 1,189,561, forward strand.
ACAAGCTGGAGAGCGGAGTCAAGCCCGCTGCTGTTCGACAGGGACTTGCAGGCGAAGCCGGCCTACTACGCGGTCATTGATCCGGCCAAATTCATGGCTGAGCATGAGCCGGATACAGCGGAAGCCAACGTGTCAGAGGCGGTCTACGGCACGCCGGTCGTTGACGGAACAGCGGATGGCATCTGGGCTTCTGCGCCCGAGATGGCTGTGAACCGTTATCAGATGGCCTGGCAGGGCGCAAGCGGAACCACGCGTACCCTGTGGGATGACCAGAATCTGTATGTGCTGGTACAAGTCAATGACGCTCAATTGGACAAAAGCAATGTGAATCCATGGGAGCAGGACTCTGTCGAGATTTTCCTGGATGAGAATTTCGGCCGCACGACCTTCTATGAGAGCGATGACGGACAATACCGGGTCAATTACGACAATGAAGCCTCCTTCAGTCCGGCAGACATTGCTGCAGGCTTCGAGTCGGCAACCAAGGTCACCGGAACTAACTATACGCTTGAAATGAAGATTCCGTTCAAAAAAATCACGCCAGCCGGCGGCACAAAAGTCGGCTTCGACACCCAGATCAACGATGCCAAGAGCGGCGTCCGGCAAAGTGTGGCCGCCTGGAATGATACCACCGGCAACGGCTATCAGGACACCTCCGTCTTCGGCGTGCTGACGCTTAAGGCCAAAGACGGCGCTGAGCCGCCGACGAAGCCGACTATGGCGCCAACACCGGCACCGGAAGCAACGCCGGCACCCACAGCGACACCGGCACCAGTATCCGGCGGTACTAGCTATAGCAGCAGCACACCTGCGCCTAAGCCTGCACCGTTTGATGTCAAGGATGGTGTTGTGACAATCAGACCTGCAGTGAAGACCGAAGGCACAGAGGCGAAGGCCGTAGTTACGGCTGAGCTGTGGCAGCAAGCCCTGAAGCAGGCGGCGCCGGCAGCAGACGGACGGAAGCAGATCATCATCGATCTGGCGAACCTGACCGGCGTGGCCTCCTATGAAGCCCAGTTGCCGTTTCAAGGCCTGAAGACGCAGGAGAAGTACCTGCTTGTCCTTCAGAACGGCCTTGCTACGCTGTCTATTCCAAGTGAGCAGCTCGCAGGGATTACAGCAACCACTGAATATGTTAGCTTCCGGGTCAAGCAATCCACAGCTGAAGGCCTGAATGCCGCTGCTCTCCAGCAGACCGGCAGCCGTCCGGTGGTGGAGCTGAGTCTGCTTGCAGGCGGGCAGAAGGTAGCTTTGCCTGGCAGCAGCGCGATGACCGTCTCTATTCCTTACAAAGCGTCAGCGGAAGAGCAGAGTGAACTTGATTCCCTGCTGGTCCGTTCGCTCACCGATAACGGTGCGTTGTCTCCGGTGGTGAACAGCCGTTACATTGCAGCGAAGGAAGCGCTGGTGTTCCGTACTCCGGAGTTCGGCACCTTTGCCGTTGCCTATGCTCCGCTGGCCTTCACAGATATCGGGAACGTGTCCTGGGCTAAGCAGGCAGCCTCTGCCATGGCTGCCCGCAGTATCATCCCGGACGGGAACAGCCTGTTGGCTGCGGACCCTGTGAACAGGGCAGACTTCACGGCCTCCCTTGTAAAGGTACTGGAGCTTAAGGCTGCTGCTGAAGCAGTTGCAGGCTTCAGCGATGTCCAGAATAACGCAGCATACAGCAAGGAGCTTGCGGCCGCGAAGCAGCTCGGCATCGTCACAGGCTATGCGGATAATACCTTCAAGCCGGCGGGCGTCATCACCCGTCAGGAGATGATGGTGATTGCAGCGCGTGCCCTGAAGGCGGCCGGAATCACGCCTGAAGACAGCGGATCAATAGCATCTTACACCGATGCCGGTCAAATCTCCGCCTATGCCAAGGACAGCGTATCCGCACTGCTGAAGTACGGCGTAGTCAACGGTAAGAACAATAAGCTTGCTCCGGGGGATACCCTCTCCCGTGCGGAAGCAGCGGTGATTCTGTACCGGATCTGGAAGCTGTAAAGTTACTTCTATAAGAAAGAGAAACAGCCAGTCACCGGGGATGTCCGGTGGCTGGCTGTTTGGATTGCGGAGTAATTGCTGAGTGAGGCTGAATGTAGATCGAGGTTACATCTCGATTGATACGCGAGCTTTCTCAACCTTCCGCAGCTGGTTCAAAATCCTGCACAAACTACAACATTTGCTCGCATTACATCCACTGTTATCCGTATTGTTGTACAAAATGCAGGATTATCCCGTCTTGAAGCAGCTTAACGCAGGATATCTTGCATTTCGTGCAACATTCCCCCGGTTTATCCCCATAACATAGAATCCGAGTTGCAAAACTTGCAACACTAGCTACTTACCCCCCATCAGCTCCACATTTAGACGCTGCTTTTGACAGATAAGCGCAAGGCACAGGAGATGCTGAAGAATTGGCATAAAGGTTCCTGACAAGAGTTTACCGCTTCAACACCAGCGGCAGGTACACCTCGTCCACAATATTGGCGATCGTCTCCTCCGACATGGGGGCGTTATACAGCATCAGCTCATGGCGGGCCAGATCGGACGGCAGACTGAGCATTCGGGGGGTCACGGCTTCGGCAGACACTTCTCCCCGCTCAACAGCCCGCTCTAGCAAAATCGACATGGTCCTGTTTTGACGCCCATGGGGGAAAATATAGGAGGCCAGCGGCATATCGCCCATTTCCGCTACAAGCCCGTAGAACGCATTCAACATTGCTTGAATATTATTCTGGTTCATGGCCCGCAGCACCCCGCATACATCATCCCTCAAATTCCCGTGATCAGGCACTTCCTCCAGCGGCAGGGGCACACGGTCCCGGATGGCCGCAAGCACTAGCTCAGCACGGTTGGCCCACCGGCGATAGAGTACGGCTTTGCTTGTTCCCGCGCGCTCGGCCACACTTTCCATCGTAAGATTAGAGTACCCCTGCTCTGTCAACTCTTCCCGCACAGCTTGCAGGATAGCGGCTTCCAGCTCCTTGCCTCTGCGTCTGTTCTTTAATTTATCCTGCTCTTGAGAAGTGGGCATTTCTATCTCAACCTCCACTGGAGAATTTCGTTGCGTTTCCTATGTGGATAGTATATCATAAGCTCAAATAAGAAACTTTTTGTTTCTTATTTAGTGACTGAAGGGAGATGACCCACTTGCAAAATCAGGCTAAACCAGCACTTGAACCGTCTGAACCGCAGGCAGCAGCGAAGAACTTGATGTGGATTCTTATGCTTGGTATTCTGGCTCCAATATTCGATACGACGATAACCAATGTGGCGATTGATACGCTGGTCCGGGAATTTAACGCCTCGGTGTCCACGATTCAGTGGGTGATGACCGGGTACCTGCTGTCGCTTGCGATGGTCATTCCGATAAGCGGCTGGGCCGTGGAGCGGTTTGGGGGAAGGAGGATGTGGCTGTTTTCGCTGGGGATGTTTTTAATTGGCTCTGTGCTGTGCAGCATGGCGTGGAACGTGGAGAGCCTGATTCTATTCCGTACCCTGCAGGGGATCGGCGGGGGCTTGCTGATGCCTATCATGCAGACCTTGGCCGTACGTGCCTACGGAGGAGACAATATGGGCAGAAAAATGGCGACCATAGCTCTGCCAGCGCTGCTCGGGCCCATTCTGGGACCGGTGCTGGGTGGAATAATCGTTAATCACTTGAGCTGGAGATGGATCTTCTTTGTCAATATTCCGCTGTGCGTGGCTGCCATAATTGTTGCTTGGAAAGGGCTCCCTAAGGAAGAGCACAATGCCCGGACGCTACGGCTGGATATGTCTGGATTGCTGATGCTGTCTCCGGCTATCGTGCTTATCCTGTACGGTCTTGGAGAAGTCAGCTCCCACCACGGCTTCGGTCATGCTGAGGTTCTTGCACCAGTCATAGCAGGTGTGGCGCTTTTAGCAGTATTTGTGGTGTATGCCCTCCGCAAAGGAAGCGAAGCATTGATCGATGTCAGGCTGTTCCGGGTACGTTCCTTAACCGTGTCCTCTACACTGTTGTTTCTATCTGGCTTGACCACCTATGGTGCAATGCTGCTCCTGCCCCTGTATCTCCAGCAAGTCCGCGGTGAAACGGTGCTGATCTCCGGCCTGCTGCTCGTTCCCCAAGGCATCGGGATGCTGCTCACCAGATCACTGGCCGGCAAATTGACGGATCAGATCGGATCTAGACCCGTAGTGCTTGCCGGAACGGTCCTTACCATCCTTGGCACTTGGCCGCTGACGCAGCTTGGCGCAGATACCAGCTATTATTTTTTAAGTGCAGTCCTGATTGTGAGGGGGGCTGGATTAGGGGCTGTTTTTCTGCCGGTTATGGCTTCTGCCTATATCGGTCTGTCCTCGAAGCAAGTCCCGCATGCGAGCAGCACCACACGTATTATGCAGCAGATTGGCGGAGCCTTCGGCGTATCGGTTATCGCAATTATTTTGCAAAATGAACTGAATTCCGTCCTGACTCGTGACCCGGCCGCACTGGCTGTTGCCTTCGATCATTCGTTTATGTGGACGATTGCCTTCTCGATTTTGGCATTAATTCCGGCGGCATTCCTGCCAAGAATACGGAAATAAAGCGGCTGGTGCGCATGTGCAATTATGTTTCTTTTCATGGGTAAAATTGTTGCGGAGAGTAGAGTGTTCGGGTACCATTTATAGTTATAATCCCAAGAAACAGGGGATGTATCTGCTGCGGTTCAATGGCAGGCCCTGAAGGAGGACGACTAAATGGACTACCAGCCGTATAACGATGGAGGTTACCAGCCGCTCGTGGTGAAGCCGTTCTGGTTCAAGATCGTTTTGCTGTTAGCGGGATCATTGCTTTTTGTGATAGTGGGGATCTGGCTGCTAAAAATATCCGGGGAGATTACGACGGATCTTGCCATCCTTTTGCGGACGCTGGGAATTGCCTGCACCGTGCTGTTTGGCCTGGCGGCCATCGTCTATCTAATAATGCTGCTGCGCCGCTCCCCGCTGCTGGTGGTGGATGCCCAGGGTATTGATGACCAGTCTTCGGCGATTCCGGGAGGACGCTTGATGTGGGAGGATATTTCGGACATCCGCCTGATCCGTTACTATGGACAACTGAATATCTGCATCTTCCTCGTTGATCCCAAAGCCTACCTGTCCCGGCAACGCGGACTAAAGCGCTGGCTGATGGCCATTAATCTTAGGCTCGCCGGCACACCTGTCAATATAGCGGGTCAGTCCATGCGCCTGCCGCTGGAGCGGATCTATGAGGAGATGGAGCTGAGAAGACGGCTGTGGGCGGGGCGGAGGTAGTCTGTATTTGTTATATCCTGAAGAGGTATCCGTTAATCCGAATTCAGGATATAATATTGAACAAAGGGGTGGTGAGTATGTATCTGGAATTAAAGGATAAGAGCGGAAAAGTGTATCGTTCCTTTATCAATGACAGCCAGAAATCTGTGATTGTAATTAATGACATGGAGTATGAAGTATCCGAAATAATCCAGTATCAGGACAACTCAGATGCTCTTTCAGCTGCGCAAATTGCTGAGCTTGATGCTGATCCCGAAATCGCACGAATGATCCAAGAGTCCAAACAGGATATTATACATGGTTCAATTATCTCTTCAAAGCAAATGATCGAGATGATAAGAAATGGAGAACTTTGATGCGGATAGTCTGGACTAAGAGCGCGGCTCAGAGCTTTTCCAAGATTGAGAGCATCCACTTCTCACCACAGGAAACAGCAGAGTATAAATTAAAGCTGTTCATGCGGATTGAGGACAAGGTGACTCGGTCAGGAAAGCTTTTTCCATCAAGGACTTATAAAGATACTTACTATCTATATTCGTATTGATCGTTATATTGTTTCCTATCAGCCATCTAAGGATGGCTCTACATATATAATTACTGCCTTTAAACATGGAAGACAGAAGTAGGCTTTTTGAAACGCCAAAAAATCGCGAACCCCAAAGCCGCGAATCTTAATTAAAAATGGTCGAGACGACAGGATTCGAACCTGCGGCCTCTTACTCCCGAAGCAAGCGCTCTACCAAGCTGAGCTACGTCTCGACGCTATGAATAATTAAATTATACGCCTGTGTGTAAGCGCTGTAAATAACCTTTTTCATAGCGATTATCAGCTCCTGTTACAGCAAATTACGGCCTGTGATTGACAGATATCCACCCGCTGGCTATACTTGAAATGTTAAAAAGCAAATCGGACAAAGCGTTGATGAAAACAAGTACGCCGGAGCATGGCTTCACCAGAGAACAGGTTCCTTTGCGGATTGCCGCATCGGGTGTGAGAACCTGGGAGACAGGCCGGCTGAAAGCTAATTTCGGAGTGCGGGGACAATCCCGCCGGGGGCACCCGTTAACAGCCGCACAAGGCGATCGTCTGCAGGTGTCCGTGCTTCACGGATCAAGGCGATAACCAGGGTGGTACCGCGATAATCATCGTCCCTGAATATATATTCAGGGGCGTTTTTTGTTTTTGATTTTTCGTGTAACGGTTACGGCAAGAAAGTGTTTTCCGGCCAGCGTGCCGCATTTTAATGAAGAGACGGGAGCTGTACATGATGAAAGCAAGTGAAATCCGTTCCAAATGGCTGCAGTTTTTTGAGAGCAAGAACCACCGTATTGAGCCGAGCGCTTCGCTCGTGCCCCACAATGACCCTTCGCTGCTGTGGATTAACGCAGGTATGGCGCCGCTGAAGGCGTACTTCGACGGCCGGGAGATTCCGGAGAATCCCCGCCTGACGAACTCGCAGAAATGTATCCGCACCAACGATATTGAGAATGTGGGCAAGACGCGCCGCCACCATACGTTCTTTGAGATGCTGGGTAACTTCTCTATCGGCGATTACTTCAAGGAAGAGGCCATCACTTGGGCTTGGGAATTCCTGACCGGCAAGGAGTGGATCGGCTTCGACGGCGACCGGATTTCTGTGACCGTGTATGCTGAGGACGAAGAAGCGTTCAAGCTGTGGAATGAGAAGGTCGGCCTGCCCGCAGAACGCATCATTAAGCTGGGCGACGAGAACTTCTGGGATATCGGAGAAGGCCCGTGCGGCCCGTGCTCGGAGATTTTCTATGACCGCGGTGAAGCGTACGGCAGTGATATGAGTGATCCGGAGATGTATCCGGGCGGTGAGAATGAGCGCTGGCTGGAGGTCTGGAACCTCGTATTCTCGCAATTCAACCATAATAAGGATGGCAGCTATACGCCGCTTCCCAACAAGAATATTGATACCGGTGCAGGCCTGGAGCGCTTCGCTTCCATTCTCCAGGATGTGGATTCCAACTTCGATACCGATCTGTTCCAGCCGATTATCCAGAAGACCGCCGGGCTTGCCGGTGTAACCTACAAGGATAATGTTGAACAGGATATCGCGCTAAAAGTCATTGCCGACCATGTGCGTACCGTTACATTTGCGGTGGGTGACGGCGTGCTTCCTTCCAATGAAGGACGCGGCTATATTATCCGCCGTCTGCTCCGCCGCGCTGTACGCTACGGCAAGACGCTGGGACTGGACCGTCCGTTCCTGCACGAGTTGACTGAGACCGTTGGAGAGATTATGGGAGTATACTATCCTTCCGTGGTCGAGAACCGTGAATATATCGCCAAAATCATCCGTCTGGAAGAGGAACGCTTCCACGAAACGCTGTCCGATGGTCTGGCGATCCTCGGCGAGATCAGTGCCAAAGCCAAAGCGGACGGCCTGAGCACCATTGCCGGTGCCGATGCGTTCAAGCTCTATGACACGTATGGCTTCCCGTTTGACCTGACCGAGGACTTTGCGTCCGAGCAGGGGCTTGCCGTAGACCGCGCCGGCTTCGATGCCGCGATGCAGGAGCAGCGGGACCGGGCGAGAGCAGCCCGTCAGGACAGCGCCAGCATGAAGATTCAGGGCGGTGCCCTGGCTGAGCTTACGGTTAAAAGTGAATTTGTTGGATATAATGACACGGTAACAGAGTCCAAGGTGCTGGCGATTGTGGTTGACGGCGCGCTTCAGGATACAGTTAGCGAAGGCGCCGAGTGTCAGGTGATCCTGGCGTCAACACCATTCTATGCAGAAAGCGGCGGTCAAGTCAGCGATACCGGCGTTCTGACCGGCGGATCAGTGACCGCTAAGGTGAACGGCCTCTTCAAAGCACCGCACGGCCAGCATGTTCATCTGGTTACGGTGGAAGCAGGCGATCTGAAGGTCGGCGATACCGTCCGTGCCGAAGTGAACCGGGCGGAGCGCGAGGATATCGTGAAGAACCACACGGCCACCCACTTGCTGCACAAGGCGCTGAAGGAAGTGCTGGGCAGCCACGTGAATCAGGCTGGCTCTTTAGTAGAAGGCTCACGCCTGCGGTTCGACTTCTCGCATTTTGGAGCCATTACTCCAGAGGAGCTCAGCGATATTGAGCAGCGCGTGAACGCGCAGATCTGGCGCAGCCTTCCAGTAGTCATTGAGAATAAGCCGATAGATGAAGCCAAAGCTATGGGAGCGATGGCCCTCTTCGGAGAGAAATACGGCAATGTTGTCCGTGTCGTTCAAGTTGGCGACTACAGCCTGGAGCTGTGCGGCGGATGCCATGTGTCTAATACAGCGCAGATCGGAATCTTCAAGCTGCTCAGCGAGAGCGGCATCGGTTCCGGGGTGCGCCGGATTGAAGCTGTGACTGGCCGTTACGCCTATCAGTTCACGGAGAGTCAGCTGGACCTGCTGAAGCAATCGGCAGGCCTGCTCAAATCTTCGCTGACCGATGTGCCGAAGCGGATTGAGACCCTGCATGCCCAGGTACGCGAGCTGGGCCGTGAGAATGAATCGCTCCAGTCCAAGCTGAGCGCAACCTTCGCAGCAGAGCTGACCAGCAGTGTAATCACAGTAGGCGGAGGAACGCAGCTTCTTGCGGTCTCCGTGCAAGCCGGCAATATCGATGCTTTGCGCTCGACAGCGGACGAACTGAAGTCCAAGCTCCCGGAGGCCATACTGGTACTTGGTGCTGCAATGGATGACAAGGTGAACTTCGTGGTAGCCGTGCCTCAGGAGCTGGTGAAGAAGGGCTTCCATGCCGGCAAGCTGGTGAAGGAGATCGCTGCAGTCTGCGGCGGCGGCGGCGGCGGACGTCCCGATATGGCGCAGGCCGGAGGCAAGGACGCTTCCAAGCTGGGCGAAGCCTTGAAGAAGGCCGAGGAACTGGTAGCCGCACAGGCTTAAGCGGTATACAGTAATTCCTGTCTGTAAGAAACTGTGGATTTCTATCAAGGGTTGGGAAGCAGCGGTGCTGAGGGCATTTCCTCGGCGCCGCTGCTTTATTCACACAATGTATATTTTTTGGGGTTATTCATTATTGACCCAGGGCTTGCAATAGCTTAAAACCCAAAAAAACATCTATTTTTGTAGACAAAATGCCAAAAAAAGCGCTTTAACTATGGCAGGATTTCCTCGTTGGGGCATGAATATGTTATGATGAGGGCAGCAAGTGAGCTGTACAGCAGCAACTTTGCGAAGCCGCCCGAATCAGGGTGATTTTGCAGAAGGAAGGTGTCACCACATGGACTCCATGGACAAAACGGTCAAATTCAATGTGAAGGGCGACGAAAAGGAAGCCTCTCCCCAGGAAATACTGCTCGCCGTGTACGACGCGCTGGTGGAGAAAGAATATCATCCGATCAATCAGATCGTAGGATATCTTCTTTCAGGAGATCCGGCTTACATTCCACGCCACAACAATGCGAGAAGTTTGGTCCGGAGGAAAGAGCGTGATGAGCTGATCGAAGAACTGGTCCGTTTCTATCTGGCCAATCATCGGGTGGACCAGCCCAAATGATGAAGAAGCTGGGACTGGATTACGGCGACCGCAGAATCGGTGTCGCCACAAGCGATATTTTCGGATGGACAGCACAGTCTCTGGAGACCATTGAGCGGCGCGGCAACGGCAATGAATTCGACCGCATCCGTGAGCTGGTCAAGGAGCACGAAATCGGCGAGATTGTCGTCGGGCTGCCGAAGAACATGAACGGCTCCGTTGGACCCCGTGGTGAAATTTGCATCGAATTCGCGGATAAGCTGCGGGAGCAATTCGATTTACCCGTACACCTTTGGGATGAGCGTCTGACGACGGTATCTGCTGAGCGGGTGCTGATTGACGGGGACGTCAGCCGGAAGAAACGCAAGGGGCTGGTGGACAAAATGGCCGCAGCGCTGATTTTGCAAAATTTTTTGGATGCTAACAGTAAAAGGTGAGGGGTGTGCGGATATGACAAACGAACAGATCGGCCAAGAAGAGGAACCGGAAATTATCTATATTCCTGATGAGGAAGGTAATGAAGAGGAATTCGAGGTCATCATGAAGTTTGAAGTGGACGGATCGGATGCCAAGTATATGATGGTGGTTCCGCTCGATTCCGAGGATGAGGAGACAGATGAGGTCTACGCGTTCCGTTATGAGGAAGACGGCGACGATCTGCAACTCTTCATGATTGAGAACGACGAGGAGTGGGCCATCGTAGAGGAGACCTTCAATACTTTGGTTGACGAGCTGGATGGAGGAGCAGAGAATGACTGAGTTTTCCGCTGATCAAGCGGTATGGACTTCTAAGCTCAAGGAAGTATATGGAGAAACAGTAGAACTGGAGGATGAGCAGGGCAAGTCTTCCGTTTACGATATTATTGCAGAATTTGCTGTGGGTGACCGTGCTTATGCCGTTCTGGCCGGATCGGGAAGAGCTGCGGAGCAGGAAATTCTGCGCATCGTAGTTTCTCCGGACGGACTTCCGGAACTGGAGAGCATTATGGACGATGAAGAGTGGGAGGATATTTCCGAGCTGTACGATGAGCTCACCTTCCCTGCGGATAGCGAGTAGTCGTCGTCTGCAGCAACTTCATGTATGGCAAATACGGAAGAGGGCGGAATTTTTCCGCGCTCTTTTTGCTTATGAGGGACGAAATAATCTTTCCGTTTGCCTGAAAAAAGCTTATGCTATAAAAATAGGTTGAATTTTGGACAATACAATTTTATACTTTATAGTCGGAAAGTGAGGCGTAACATTTGAAAGCCGTGATCCGCACTGTGCTTATCTTAATTCTGGTCCTGGCAGCAGCTGCAGGAGGAGGAGCATGGTACATCTGGAATGGAATGCAGCCGGTCAAGCCCGCAGGGCCGGCCGTAACGGTTACAATAGAGAAGGGTATGGGAAGCTCCCAAATTGCCGACCTGCTTGAGCAAGAGGGCATTATCAAGCATAGCCTGTTCTTCAAAGGATATCTGAAATGGGTCCAGGAGGGCTCCAGCTTCAAGGCCGGCACGTATCAGGTAAGCCCCGGCGACTCCTACGATACGCTGATCAGCCGGTTGAATGCCGGAGATGTTGTGAAGGAAGCTACCGTTACTTTTACAATCCCTGAAGGGTATACTGCGGTTCAGGTGGCAGAGAAGCTGGCCGCTGCATGGAATCAGAAGCCGGAGGTCTTCCTTACGCTGATTGATTCCGGCAAGGGCATGGAAGCCGTAAGCAAGCTGGAGATTCCGGACAATCCGCTGCTGCGCCACCGGCTGGAGGGGTATCTTTTCCCGGAGACCTATGAACTGGCTAAGGACAGCACCCCGCAGGAAGTCATCGGGGCGATGCTGGAGCAGCTGGTGAAGAAGCTGGATACGATTCCTGAGTGGAAGGCGAAGCTGGCGAACCGCGGGCTCTCGCTGCATGAGCTGCTGACCGTTGCTTCACTGGTGGAGCGCGAGGTGGTAGTAGACAAGGAACGTCCGCTGGTGGCCGGTATTATCTATAACAGATTGGATAAGGGACAGAAACTGGAGATCGATGCTACCGTCCAGTACCTGTTGGACAAGCAGAAAGAGCGGCTGTATGAGAAGGACCTGAAGGTAGACAGTCCTTATAATACGTATAAGCAGGCAGGTTTGCCGCCTGGACCGATCAGCAGTCCAGGTCTTGCGTCGATTGAAGCAGCTATGACGCCTGAGGTCTCGGATTATTTCTTCTATGTGACTAAGAAGGACGGCTCACAGGGACATTTATTTGCCAGAACCTACAAGGAACATTTAGCCAATATTCAAAAAAGCAAACAAAATCCGTAAGAACCCGCTACAATAGTAAGGATGAGCAACGCACAGGAGGTAACACGATGAATAACACACCGGAGCTGCTGGCGACAGCGGCTTCTCTGGAAGAAGCGGTAGCGCTGCTGGATGCAGGAGCGAGTGCCCTGCTGGTCGGCGATGACCGCTTTGGTATGCGTCTTGCCGGACATTTTACACTTGAAGACACGGCCGCTGTGGTTAAGCTGGCACATGCCCGGGGCGGCAAGGTATATGTAAGCATCAATGGACTGATTCCCAATACTATGCTGGAGGAACTTCCGGCTTATGTGAAGGCCATCGGTGAACTGGGTGTGGATGGGGTAGAGTTCGGTGATCCCGCCGTACTGGCGGCCGTCAAAGCCGAAGCACCGGGAATGAAGCTGCACTGGAATGCGGAAATGACCTCAACCAATTATGCTACAGCCAATTACTGGGGCCGCAAGGGAGCCACGCGGGTCGTTCTGGCACGCGAGCTGAATATGGATGAGATGACCGAAATGGTCCCTAACCTTGAGGTGGAAGCCCAGGTTCAGGTACACGGGATGACGAATATCTATCATTCCAAGCGTAAGCTGGTAGCAAGCTATATGTCCCATCAGGGCCGTCCGAGCGATGGCGGAAGCCTGGGTAAGGAGCGCGGGCTGTTCCTGATTGAAGCGGAGCGTCCGAATGAGAAGTTCCCGATCTATGAAGACGAGAACGGCACGCATATTATGAGCTCGGATGATATCTGCATTCTGGAGGATCTCCATTTCTTATTAAAAGCTGGCGTACACAGCCTGAAGATCGAAGGTCTGCTGAAGCCTGCGGCCTACAATGTCGCTGTCGTTAAGGCTTACCGTCATGCGATGGACGTCTACGCCGCTGATCCCGCCGAATATGCATTCGAGGAGTCTTGGCTGGAGGAGGTCCGGGCTTTGCAGGACCCGGAGCGTGAACTGTCGTTCGGTTTCTTCTATAAAGAGCAGGTATATTAATATAAAAGGTTTTGTCTCAGCTCTTGTAAGGTTTATCCCATCATCATTGGGTTCAGCAGCGGAGGGGAATTTGGAACTGCAGGAGCGAAGCGTCCGCCTTTGTCTCCGGATGTTATCCGCTAAGCGGAGTAATTCTAAACATCTGGAGACAACAGCGGCCGAAAGTCCAAATTCACCGCAGCAGCGTGTACCACCCGATGTCAGCTTTAAACTCTTGCAGAAGATGAGACACAGAAAGGAGAACAGGAATGGGAACCATGACCAAGCCCCAGTTCAAGGGCAAGCGTTACCGTCTGGACAGACCGGAGCTCCTGGCTCCGGCAGGAAACTTAGAGAAATTGAAATTCGCCGTGCATTATGGCGCGGATGCAGTCTATATCGGAGGACAGAAATACGGCCTGCGCTCAGGCGCGGATAACTTCACCTTCGAGGAAATGCGCGAGGGTGTGGAATTTGCCAAGAAATACGGTGCCAAAGTATTCGTAGCCACCAATATCTATGCTCACAATGAAGATATCGCGGGGATTGAAGAATACCTGCGTAATTTATATGAGGCCGGGATTGCAGCGATTATCGTAGCCGATCCGGTGATTGTCGATACTGCCCTGCGCCTGGTACCAGGTCTAGAGGTGCACTTAAGCACCCAGCAGTCCACGCTCAACTGGCAGGCAGTTTCTTATTGGAAGGAGGAAGGTCTGCCGCGCGTAGTATTGGGCCGGGAGACAAGCCTGGAGGAGATCGCCGAGATCAAGCAGCATGTGGATATTGAGATCGAGAGCTTCATCCATGGCGCGATGTGCTCCTCGTACTCCGGACGTTGTGTGTTATCTAACCACTTCACCGACCGCGACTCCAACCGCGGAGGCTGCTGCCAATCCTGCCGCTGGAAGTATGATCTGTTCGAAGATGCCCGTCCCGAAGGGAATTGGGTATCTGAAGAGGAACAAGCTGAGGCACCTCAAGCGTTACAGCCCGGAATCACCCAGCTGCCGCTGCATCAGCCCGAGGATAACCCGTTCACTATGGGATCGAAGGACCTGTGTATGCTGGAGAGCATTCCCGACCTGATCGAAGCCGGAATTGACAGCTTCAAGATTGAGGGCCGGATGAAATCGATTCACTATGTGGCAACCGTAGTGAATGCCTACCGCAAAGCCATAGATGCTTACATGGCCGACCCGGAAGGGTATGTGCTGAAGCCCGAATGGCTGGAGGAGCTGCAGAAGGCGGCTAACCGTCCGCTGAATACCGGCTTCTTCTACGACACACCGGACCATGAGGACCACATCTATGAACCCGAAGAGAAGGCGGCTCCGTATGATTTCGCGGGACTGGTGCTGGAGTATGATGCAGAGAGCGGGATGGCGCTCGTTCAGCAGCGCAATAACTTCAAGCCGGGACAGGAAGTTGAGTTCTTCGGCCCGGATGACACCTTCTTCAAGCAGACCGTTGGCGAGCTGTGGGATGAGGCCGGCAATCCGCTGGATGTGGCCCGTCACCCGCTTCAGCGTGTGCGGATGAAGGTGGATCAGCCTGTTGCTTATTTCGATATGATGCGCAAGCGAAAATAATAGCTTTACACACTAAGGGATGCCCGTTTACACATGGGCATTCCTTTTTTTTTGCGTGCTAAAAAAGAGGTGTTTTGGGGCCCCCGCAAAGTATCTGAGTAAGCACCTACGCTAATGCTCCACTTTGTGGGGTTATTTTGTATCAAATTGCCTATGCAATTCGACAAAAATATATGAGTATTGAAGCAATTTGCAAATAATGCTAAGAAAAATGAGACTTTGTGCCGATATATAGGGCAGGTAACGCTTACATATATCTTCCAATCTAGGAGATAGGCAGGTGATGGTTATGGGAGCTCCCAATCCGGACAACAAGACAGATAAAACGAAGGAGAGTAGGGTAAAAGTGGCGAAAAACAGTAAAAAGCCAAAGAGCATACAAAAGGCTAAGGCCCAAAAGACAGAAGCTTCACAGACAACAAGCAACACGGCAGAGAAGAGAAATTACAGGACAGTATTGAACAGCTCGCTACGACAGGTGAAGAGGGTGAACCCGACTAAATCCGTTGGGGTGAAGCTGTTCCTGATCTTCTTATCTTCTATCGTGGTGGTGGTCCTGTTCTTAGGACTTCTGTCTTACAACAAAGCGAAGAATACAATTAAAGAGAATGTGTCTGAAGCCAACCGGCAGACGATTATTCAGACCTCAGAGAAGCTGGATATTACCTTGAAGCAGTATGAGAGTCTCGCGCTTCAGTTATATTTTGATACACAGATGCAGGCCAATCTGACAGAGCTGTCCTCAGCGAAGAGCAGCTACGATAAGTTCGTGGCTACAGATGCAATCAGTAAGAAGCTGTCCAGCCAGACGACAACAGATGCCAATATCGTCGCCATATCACTCATTCCGGAGGACCCTGAGATGGGGATCGTCTCCAGCGGAAGCACCGGTCTCGCGGGTGATGATGTGAGAGCTCAGGAATGGTACAAGACTGTGGTCAAGAATTCAAGCTCTTATGAGCCTTATTATACGGAAGAAGCCAAATCCGCCCAGAACTACTGGTTCCCTACAGCCGTTGAAGGCAGCGGCGGCAAGAACCTGGCCATGGTCAGAACGCTTAAGAATCTGGGCTCCAATGCCTCTTATGTAGTCATGCTGGAGCTTAAGAGCACCCTTCTGGAAGAAGCCTTCAAGAGTGTGCAGCTTGGGGATGGCTCACGGATTCAACTGGTTGCCCCGGATGGAATCGTAGTGGCATCCTCGCAGCCTGAAGAGGACGGCAAAGCCACCGTACTGAATTTCATCAAGGACAGCAAGGTGAACAATGACAGCACGGAAGCGAAGGATGAGAACGGCAAGAATATCCTTGCTGTGTACAACCCGATGCAGAAGGCAGACTGGAAGCTTGCCGGTGTAGTTCCTACCGGACAACTGGTTCAAGCTGCCACGCCGATTCTGTTTACCACCTTCCTTGCTGCGGGAGCGGCAGCCGTGCTTGCTATGATTGTCGGCTTCTGGATGGTCCAGTTGATCGCCAAGCCGCTGGCACGCCTCAAGGACCTGATGCTGGAGGGAGCCGAAGGCAACCTGAGTGTCCGTACAGAGTATGTCTCGAAGGATGAGATCGGCCAGCTGTCGGCTTCCTTCAATATGATGATGGGTAAGATTACTGAGCTGGTAGCCCAGACTACAGATACAGCCCGCGAAGTCCTTGAGACTGCGGGTGAGCTGGGGGATGCCTCGCGCAAGACGGCGATCTCCGCCAAGGAGATTGCTGCGGCCACGGAAGAGATTGCCGGCGGTGCCGGAAGTCTGGCCCAGGAAGCCGAGCGCGGCAATGAACTGACTGACCTGATTGCTACGCAGATGCAGAGTGTTATCGCAGCCAACTCCGAGATGGATCAGGCAGCCCGTGGAGTTGGGGAAGCCAGCGGACAGGGTGCTGTACAGCTGGAAGCGCTGCTGGATCAGACCGGACGTACAGGTGAAATGACCTCTGCTCTGGTGGATAGAGTCAATAATCTCAAGGAAACGGTATATTCCGTAATCAAGGTGCTGGATGTGATGAAGAATATTACCCAGCAGACGAACATTTTGTCTCTGAATGCAACGATTGAAGCAGCGAGAGCAGGCGAAGCCGGCCGTGGCTTCATGGTAGTCGCAGGGGAGGTCCGTGAGCTTGCCGACCAATCCAAACAATCCATTGCTCTGGTCGCCGGTATTACAGATAAGATCGTAGCTGAGATGGATGAGACGGTTGCTGTCCTGTCTGAAGTGGCTCCGCTGTTCAAGGAGCAGATGGTATCCGTGAAGAGTACCAGTGAGATTTTCGTGTCCGTTAAGGGTCAAATGGAGGACTTTATTACGAGTCTGGAGTCTGTAACAGGGGCCATCGACAGTCTGAACCATTCACAGGGCGTGCTATCCGATGCTATGGGGAATGTAAGTGCGGTGGCGCAGCAATCCTCGGCAACCTCGGAAGAGGTTGCGTCGCTCAGCAGTGAGCAGCAGAATGTCAGTGATCATCTCGTAGCCTTGTCGAACAAGCTGCAAGGGGCTTCTACCCAACTGGAGAGCAAGCTGTCACTGTTTACGATCAAATAATATTTAGAGCTGTTCTGATTTCAGGGCGTCACGCAAGCCGCATTCGGCTGCGTGATGCCCTTTTTAGTTGATGTACAGGAATGCTGCGCCGAGGGATATGCCCCATGTTTCACAGCCGTACCATTTTTTAAGGAATCCTGCACGAATTGCAACAATGCTGCCCCGTAGAAGCGGTCTATGCTAAAATCCTGCACGAATTGCAACAAATCCTACGCTAACTTGCTCAAAACGTCGGAATTTGTGCAAATAATGCAACAATTGGAGCTTAGCCAGTATTATTATTTAAGGAATCCTGCAAAAAGTACAACAATACAGCTCCTTACAGGCGACCGGTGAGAGAGGCACCAGCATCCTTCACCCGCAGGGTCATTTTATCCATTAGTTGGTCTTTCTCAAAGGTTTACTATGCGTCGCAAGCACCGTACCACAGATATGAAAATATTAGTACCTCTCTATATGCTTGTTCAGTCAACGTCCGCCTGAAAGCTTTCCGAAGGAAAGCTAGCATTGTATGCATAAGCTTGTCACCGGATTTATATAGAAGCTTATTTTGGTTGAGTGCACATCCTTCCTTGTACATCCTTAAGCGAATGCGTATAATAGTTTTGTTAGGGTTTTGTTATTGTTGTTTGCTGAATTAGTTATGTAATCTGAACCAGGGAGAAGGCCGAATGAGAGCAGCACGCAATAACAACTGGTGGTCTTATATCGTGGATATGTCCATGGAGCGCAAGCTGTTCCTGGTCTTTCTCGTCATTATTACGCTCCCGCTATCATTCATCAGTGTGATCAGCTTCAAGAGCTACTCGGAATCCATCCAGGCGAACACAATCGCCTATTCCGAGAAGCTGATCGATCAAATGATGGATTCCATCGATGATTACATAGAAGATATGAAACGGATGTCTTCCATGCCCGCCTACGTCAATGAGATTAAGCAGAATCTGATCCGCTCGAACCGCTATTATGAGCAAAAGCAGATGATGGAAGGCAAGCAGGACACGGCTCGGGTGGCTCCCGGCGATTTGGATCTTCTGCTGTCCATTCAGCGGGGTATCGAAGAGAATATTTCATTTATTAACAATATTAAGCGGGGAACCAATTCGGTCTATATTTTTGATGCCTACGGGAATGGTTACTATTCTGCCAAGGATGGGGGCGTCCGGCTGGATCTGCAACAGAGCTACAGGTTCTGGAGCGAGCAGGTAAAGGGCTCCGGCGGAGAAGCGACCCTTCTGGGAACGCAGGCATATACAAGTAATTTGCAGAGTACCCGGTATGCCTTTACAGTGGTGCGTCCCATTCTGGACGGGCTATGGAAGCCAGCCGGCCTGATCGCGGTGGAGGCTAACTTCAGTAATCTGGAGAATCAGGTGGCGGAGCTGGACAAGGTGACCCGGGGGAAATCGATCCTTGTGGATCAGTCAGGCAAAGTCATCTATGACAGTGAGCAGAAGCTGCTGACTGCGGATATTTCCCGGTCCTCCTTGTTCCGTGCTGCAGAAGGGAGCTCGGGGAGCTTTTATGACACTGTATCCGGCAAGGACCGTCTTAATATCTATTCAAGCTCAACCAAGACGAACTGGAAGGTGATTATTTCCATACCGGTGGACGAATTGACCCGTGGAGTGAAGCTGACCCGCAATGCGACTATAGGCGCTACTCTAATCATCATTGTGCTGGCCCTGATCATCTCGCTCATTCTGTCGTTTGCCCTGACCAAGCCGCTGACCCAAATGATCCAGCTGATGAAAAAAGTGCAGGGCGGCGATCTCGATGTGACCTTCCGCATTAAACGCCGTGACGAGATTGGTCTCCTGGGGCATCAATTCAACCGTATGCTGGCCCGCATTCGTCAACTGATCCAGGATATTTACCAGATTGAGGAACAGAAGAAGGTGGCGGAGCTTCAGGCGCTTCAGAGCCAGATCAATCCGCATTTTATCTACAATACGCTAGAAACGATCCGGATGACCGCAGAGATTAATGATGATGTGGAGGCCGCTGATATGATCTCCATTCTGGGGAAGCTGCTCCGCTACAGCACCAGTGACTTGACCGGCTGGGCAACGATGAAGCAGGAGCTGCTGTATGTGCGAAACTATGTGGAGCTGCTGGGCAGCCGGTATCCCGGCAGATTTGAGCTGACAATGGATGTTCCCGAGGCGCTTGACAACTATTCCATGATTAAGCTGGTTTTTCAGCCGATTATTGAGAATGCTGCGTATCACGGGCTGGATGATACCAAGTCCCGGATGCATCTGAGCATCAAGTGTGAGTATACAGAGCAGAGGCTTCTGTTCCATATCCGTGATGACGGCTGTGGAATGGATCAGGTTACACTGGATAAGCTGAGGGAGAGACTCCGGCATGAAGCCCCTCCGAAGAAGAGCATTAATGGAGGGATTGGGATGGCAAATGTGCACCAGCGCCTTCAGCTTCATTATGGTCCGGCCTATGGGATTGAGGTGTTCAGCAAGCCTGGCGAGGGTACGGATGTAATTTTGTCATTGCCGCTGCCGGGAATTACTCCCTTAATTGAAGGGGAGACCCCTTGAGGAGGAATGGGCTTGAAACGGATGATTGTACGTTTTCCGGTGTATGCCGTGCTGCTTCTGATGCTGCTACTGCTGGCAAGCGGCTGTAACAGCCGGAGCAGTGGAGGGCCTGCCCCGGTTCCGGCTGCCTCTGCCGGAGAGGAAGCGCCTTCTGAGTTGTCCGGTACGATCGTGATGCTGACGAACCGGATTGATCTGATTGAGAATGGAACATTTAAGGGCTATGCGGAGGAATTCAGGAAGCGGTATCCTGAAGCCCAGGTGGAATTTGAGGGTCTCTCCAGCTATGCCACGGATATCCTGGTCCGCTTGTCCACCAAGGACACTGGGGATGTCCTGTTGCTTCCGGTCAATCTGCCTGCGAAGGAACTGGAGCTTTTCTTCGAGCCGCTGAGTGAGGAATTGGCGGCGCAGGAGCGGTTCACGACCTTTGCAACCTTTGACGGCAAGCGATACGGGATGTCTACAGGCAATACCACGAGTGGGATCGTATACAACAAGAAGGCTTTTGAGCGGGCGGGGATTGATCAGGTGCCGCAGACGCTTGATGAATTCTACGCGGCCTGTGCCAAGCTGAAGCAGGCGGGCATCATCCCGCTGTATATGAATTACGGAGCCGTCTGGCCGCTGCGGGAGTGGGGCAATAATCTGGTTAATTATATGACGGGGAACCCCGATTATTTGAATGATATGGTTCATGAGGACAATCCCTGGCAGATCGGTAACGAATGGGGACAGGCTCTGGGGATTGCCAGAACGATGATGGCCAAGGGTTATGTCGAGGAGCAGTTATTCTCCAACAGCTGGGAGATCTCCAAATCCAGACTGGCCAAGGGAGAAGCAGGCATGTATCTGCAGGGGAACTGGACCATCCGGCAGATCATTGATGCAGGCGCTTCGCCAGAGGATATAGGCTTCTTTCCTTTTCCATATGACAACGGTACGGCCCATTATGCGGCACTCAATCCCGACTGGTTCATGGGGGTTAGCAGATTCAGCCGCCATAAAGAGCTTGCGATGGCTTGGCTTCAGTATTTCATCACAGAAACTTCGTATGCGAAAGATTGGGGGTTTCTTCCGGCGAAGGGTTCGGACGAACCCGCTTTACAGCAATATAGTGAGTTCCTTTCCTATCATCCGAAGCTGATTGAGGCTACGGTGCAGACGGATGCGTTCATTGATCTGGCGAACCGGACGAAGCTGAGCTTCTGGTCGGGCGATTATATTCAGGATGTGCTCGCCGCACCGGATCTGCAGAAGTCCTTTGACCAGTTGAATGCGAAATGGAAGGAAGCGCGTATGAGTCAGCAGTCTGCTCCGTAACCATCGGACTCTGCACACCAAGCAAGATCAAATTCTGGAGGTATTGTTGTGGCCAAAAAAGTAACGATGCAAAAAATAGCCGATCATCTTGGGGTCTCCAAGTTCGTCGTATCCAAATCGCTCTCCGGCAAGGAGGGGGTCAATGAGACCACCCGGGAGCGGGTGATTCAAGCCGCCTCTCAGCTGGGATATTTCACCCAAAAAAACGCCTATGTACAAAGTCCGAAGCGCCGTTCGCTGACGGGAGAGCAAGACCGTAATAAGCAATCCGTGCTGGTGCTGATGCCCAATATCCGTTCTCAGACTCAAGATTCACTATATTGGGGCAAAATCGTCGATGGCATTGCGCTGGCGCTGGATCAGGAGGGGCTGGGCATGGTGATTATTTCAGAGCACCGGGCTGACAATTTCGTTAATGTACTCAATCCTGACGGTCTGCTTGGTTTGATCGGAGTAGGGCAGATCTCCACCTCACTGTTGCTCGAAGTGCACCGGATCGGGCTCCCGCTGGTCATGATCGACCATGAGGATGCTTTAATTCCATGTGATACTGTATTTGCGAATAACATCGATTCCATGACCCGGCTCGTCAATCATCTGATAGGCACCGGACATACTCTATTTCACTTTATCGGCAATATCCGTTACTCCCGCAGCTTCCGTGACCGTTGGATCGGGTTCCGCAGCGCCTTGGAGGAGAATCATCTGAAGGTCCCGGCCATAGGTGACGAACTGCTGCTGGAGGGAATGGATGACCAAATGCTCCGCGACGAATTCAGACGCTGGGTAGCCACCCGGAAAGAATCGGATACCCTGCCTACGGCAATTGTGTGTGCGAACGACTTTACAGCCCTCGATGTCAGTGAATTGCTGCGGGAAGCCGGGCTTAGTATTCCCGCAGATCTTTCGGTCACAGGCTTTGATAATATCGAGGATTCCCTGCGGGGGGTTACTCCGCTTACAACCGTTCATGTGCCTAAGGAGGCTATGGGCCGGGCAGCTGTAGAGAAGCTGCTGAACCGTATCCAGAATTCCGCTGCACCGTTGGAGAAAATTCTGATCTCCGCAGATATCGTCCACCGGGACTCTGTGGGGAAGCCGCGGGGTTGAAGCTGATCCAAAAGCTATGAAATGGCTTGGGACGACCCTCTTTTTTGAGTTGGATTAACTTGTGAACGTGGTGCGGACGCTCCGCGAACGGACCGTTGCTACAATCGCTGTGCTCGTAAGAATTTTATTTATTTCTCTTAGCGGTAAAAATCCGGAGAGCAAGGCGACCGCTATCGCTTTTCCGCAATCAGTCCGTCCTCTCCGCTGTTTAAGCGGGAAATGTGCCCACAATCCTTTTAATATTCATAAAAAAGAAATAAATTCCAGAACATCATTTCGTTTGTGTCGTAAATGCCAATGTTCATCGGCTGGACGACGCCATCTTTGACGCAGCCTACCCCGGTGGCGGCCGTGACAGCTATCACCCCAAAATGCTTACCATAGTCATCATTTACGCCTACATCCAGCGAATCTATTCCTCTCGTCAAATCGCCAAAGCGGTACGAGAGACTATTCCCTTTATTTGGCTGGCTGGGCGGCAGCGACCCGTTTTCCGCACGCTGAATTGCTTCTGTTCCCAGCGAATGAAGAACGTCCTTGAGACGGTATTTACCGTCATACTTCAGTTTCTGGTTGAAGAGAAATACGTTTCGCTGGAGCATTACTTTTTAGACGGAATCAAATGTATTAAAACAAGCTACAAATGACCAAAAACTCAAGAAGCAGCGATTCTCCAATAATGAGAGAATCGCTGCTTTTTGAGATTTAAGCTTTTGAAGATAGAGCCCTGTCTCGGCTAGGTTACTTTTGGGACAGCCCCATTAAATCGGCCGGAAGCGGGCCAGATGGAAAACTGAAGGGGTTGTCCCCGAAGTGATTTTCTATGGGCGGCGACAGCCACTTGCAGAAATCTCCGGAAGCCAAAGGATACCTCCATTTTACTTTTTGTTTCTTTTTTAAGGATGGAAGAATAGCATCCCGCTTAAACAGCGGAGCGTCCATCCAAGTGCTCACGTTGATACCACTACGCAATAAAGAGTTGTACCGCTTGTGTGTTATTTCACCTGCAAATTCCGGTCGATCAAAGCGATGCGCTGCTGTACGCAGGCATAGGAACGAAGCGGATCTTCAGGAGTATTCATGACATAATCGAGCAGTTGGTCTACAGTGGTGGCAGCTACATGGATGCGGGTATCGGAGGAGGCATAATAGATAAAGACCTCGCCGTTGTCACGGGCAATGACGCCGTTGCAGAAGACAACATTGGATACATCGCCGACGCGCTCTTCACCGTCTGGAGCAATGTAATGTCCGCCTGGGGCATGAGTCACGCGGTTAGGCTCCGCAAGGTCAGACAAGAAGGCATACAGCACATAGCGCAGGCCGGCAGCCGTATTGCGGACGCCATGGGCGATGTGCAGCCAGCCGAGCGGTGTTTTGATCGGGGCCGGACCTTGTCCGTTCTTCACTTCTTTGATGGTATGGTAGTAGCGCTGGTCCATGATCGTCTCGCGGGTGATAACGGCGTTCTCAATCTGTTCCGATAAGCCCCACCCGATGCCGCCGCCGGAACCGGCGTCAATGAACCCGTCCTGCGGGCGCGTGTAGAAGGCATACTTGCCGTCAACAAATTCTGGATGCAGGACCACGTTGCGCTGTTGGGCCGAGCCGGTCTTAAGATCGGCGAGACGCTCCCAGGTCTTGAGATCCTTGGTACGGGTAATGCCGCACTGCGCAACGGCGCTGGACAAATCGCCAGGGACAGCGTCCGGGTCCTTGCGTTCGGTGCAGAACAGGCCGTAGATCCAGCCATCCTCATGCTGTACCAGGCGCATATCATAGACGTTGATATCCGGATCTGCGGTCTCAGGAAGCACTACGGGGTGATCCCAGAAGCGGAAGCCGTCCACACCGCTGCTGCTCTCGGCAACGGCGAAGAAGGATTTGCGGTCATTACCTTCCACCCGGGCAACGATGTAGAATTTGCTATTCAGTTCAATGGCTCCTGGATTGAATACGCCATTCACTCCGATTCTCTCTGCGAAATAAGGGTTGCTCTCCTCATTGAAGTCGTAACGCCAGATCAGGGGGGCGTGCTCCGCAGTGAGCAGGGGATACTTGTAGCGGTCATAAATACCGTTGCCGTAAGGCAGCTTCTCATTGGGGCGAGTGATGAGTGCCTCATAGCGTTCCGTTAACGCCTGCTTGCGTTGTTCAAAGATTGTGCTCATTGAATAGTCTCCTCTACATGTGATGGTTCGCCAAGCCGTCTAATCATCTCGAAGCAGGCCCGGCTGTTGTGATAGGGGCATTTCCAGGCGCTGACCTTCGGTGCATGGGCCAGCGGCTGCAGGGATTCATCCACTCCCCAGTGCCATTCGCCCAGCTGATGATCAATAATATATTTCTCTGTGAAGCTCCATGAGCTCTCAGCGGCTTCCAGAAAACGCAAATCTCCGGTTAACTGATATGCATTGTAGAATCCGACCATGGCTTCAGCCTGCGGCCACCAGTCTCTGGATTCGCGGGCTTTGTCAATGAAGCCGCTAAGATCTGCCTCGTTCCAGATTCCTCCATCCGGCGCTACCCCCTCAGCCAGTGCAGCTTCGGCCATCGACAGGGATACCTTGCGCACGCGTTCAAGCAGGACCTCATCTCCAAGAACTTCCGCAGCTTCATAGAGCAGCCAGCTTCCCTCTATGTCATGGCCGAAGGAGATATGCTCTGACTTCACCTGCCACTCTTCATCCATGAACAAATGGAAGTGCTTGCCGTCCGAATCCAGGATATGGTCCAGCATCGTTTCGATCAGCTCAGCCAGCTTGCTTCTGAGTGTCTCTGATTTCCATACCCGGTACAAGCCGGTATACCCTTCCAGCACATGCAGGTGAGTATTCATGGATTTCTTCTCATTCATATCCTTTGTGCTGAGACTTAGGGAATCGGTCATCTCCCACTCCCGCGATAAGGCTTCAATATACCCTTTGTGAAGAGGGTCATAACCGTATTTCTCAATCAAATGGAACAATTGGGTGGCTTGGCGCAGGACGTCGTCCCGGCCGGTAGCATGATGGTACTCAGCCAGGGCATAGATGACAAAGGCGAGTCCATAGATTTGTTTCTTGGGCTGTGAAGCAGATCCGTGTTGATCTACCATCCAGAAGAAGCCGCCGAATTCGGAATCTGTGAAATGCTGAATGAGATAATCATAGGCACGGTCGGCCATAGCCAGATAATCTGCGGTTCCGTACATGTTGTAAGCACTTGCAAATGTCCAGAGAATTCGTGCATTCAGTACAAGGCTTTTGTCCGCACCGGGCAACACGTGCAGCTGATTGTCCATTTCACCGATAAAGCCGCCATAAGTATCATCCAGGGTATGCTTCATCCAGAAGCCCAGAATATTGTCTTTCAGCTCTGCTTCCAGCCGGGTGCGCCATACTTCGGTTGCATTGTTCATATTTGTTTTGTTCACTCCTTAATAGTGCTTGCTGGTGTTGGAGTTAATTTTTATAATTGTTATTATTATATTAGTTTATAATGATAACGATATATAACCATGTTATAACCCTTTTCGGCCGGGAATTCAAGCGGGAATTGGATGAAGTCAATTGAAGACTATAAAAGTGGATAGGGGCACATTTTTTAATGGTTATGCAGAGTCTATAATTGTATTGATAGCGCTATCATCAGAGATGAAACGACGGGGGCGATAGGGTGGTAATCCGGATCATGATTGCGGATGATGAGGAAGTGATCCGCCGCGGGCTGGAGAAGATCGCTTCCAGAATGGATGTGGAGGTCAGGGTGATCGGCTCGTACGGCAACGGGCTTGAGGCCTGGAACCATTTGCAGGAGCTAAGCCTGGAGGAGATTGATCTTCTTATTACTGATATCAAGATGCCGAGAATGGATGGATTCCAGCTGATTGAAGCGGCGAGAGGACATCTTAAGCAGCTGCCTATAGCAGTGCTGAGCGGCTTCAGTGAATTCGACTATGCCCGTAAGGCTATGCGCTTCGGTGTACTTGATTATCTGCTGAAGCCCATAGATAAGGCACAATTATATGATCTGCTCAAAAGTGTAGAAGCGGCCCGGCAGACACTTGCGGCTGCTCCCTCCGATGAAGTGCCGCATCAGCCTTCCGAAGGCGGGGAGCATTATGTAGTCGAGCAGATGAAGAGCATTCTTGAGCAGGATTACGGTCTTAATTTCGAGCTTGAGCGGCTGGCTGAGGCCGTGGGAATGAATGCGAGTTATATCAGCAGGCTGTTCAAGCATAAGACAGGTCAGACCCTTACCGACTACTTGATCGGCATCCGCATTGCGGAGGCCAAGAAGCTGCTTCTCCATCATCCGGACCTGAAGAATTATGAGATTGCTGACAAAGTCGGCTACAGCGATCCGGTGTACTTCAATAAGCTATTCAAGAAAATGTGCGGCATGACGCCTAAGGAGTATAAAAGCCGGTACAGATCATAAGCTTGCGTCGCACTTTACAGGAAAAGAGCCCATTGGCACTACCATTTCACTTCTTCAGGGAGTGACAGGGTAGTGTTTTTTCGCGGTTGTGCAGACGTTTTGTTTTTGCTGCCACTATATTTTAAATAACAAAAATAACAAATAGAAGACCAGAAAAAGCAATTGAAACCATCGTTTAAAGGAGTGGTAGGGTCTATAATTGCAATGAAAGCGATAACAACAAGGGATTCTAGATGAATGGAGGATAATTTAAATTCTGTGTAGTAGGAAAATGGATCTCACTGTTATTGTTTTGTTATTATACTATTCCGTTCTAAATGAAGAGAGGGGTCAGAAATATGATGAAAAAAACCAAAGCAGTTACCGGGTTGGCAACGCTGACACTGATGGCCGGTCTATTCTCCGGCTGTTCATCTAACAACAATAATGCCACTAATGCGGCTGCAACCAATGCAGGCGGGAACACAGGCACCGCTGTGGAGGCCACTGCCGCTCCTGAGGGAGATGCAGCTAAAGATATCAAGGGTGATATTACGGTAATTACACAGCGGACGGATATTGTGGATACTGTGTTCAAAGACTACGCCGCCAAGTTCAACGAGAAATACCCGAATGTCAAAGTGAATTTTGAAGCCTTGTCGAACTACGAGGATCAGATCAAAATCCGCATGAGCACCAGTGATTACGGAGATGTTCTGCTCCTGCCTACCAGCGTAGCGATCAAAGACCTGCCGGATTTCTTCGAGCCATTGGGTAAAAAGTCTGATCTGGAGCAGCAATATACAGGCCTCGAAGAGCGGACGGTAGACGGGATTTCCTACGGTATTCCGATTACGGTGAACTTCTCCGGCGTGATCTATAACAAGCAGGTCTTCAAGGATGCCGGAGTGACCGAGGTTCCAAGAACCTTCGACCAGTTCTCCGCTGCACTCAAGAGTATCAAGGAGAAGACGGATGCCGTTCCTCTCTACACGAACTATGCTGCGGGCTGGACGCTGACTCAGTGGGAAGCGGATCTGGCTACCGTTGCCGGAGACCGTGAATATGTCAACATCGGCCAGGTAGCCTCCGACGATAACTTCGTTCCAGGCCAGCCGCACTATGAGCTCTACAAAGTAATGTACGATGCTGCCAAAGAGGGTCTGATCGAAGAGGACCCGACTACAACCGACTGGGAATCCTCCAAGGCAGATCTGGCGAACGGCAAAATCGGTACGATGATTCTGGGCTCCTGGGCCATTGGTCAGATCAAAGGACTGGCAGCGAACCCGGATGATGTAGGCTTCATGCCATTCCCGACCAATGCCGACAAGATTCTGGTTCCGCTGTCTGACGACTATAATCTGGGGGTTAGCATTCACAGCAAAAATAAAGAAGCCGCCAGAGCATGGGTGGACTGGTTCATTAATGAATCCGGTTATCCGACTACTGAAGGGGGAGGCATGAGCCCGGTAAAGGGAGCCGAGCTGCCTGAAATTCTCAAGCAGTTTGAAGGCACAGACATTACCTTCGACACGCTTGCTCCAGCCAAAGCCGGTGAAGAAGGCTGGGTGGATGCCATTGATAAAGAGGCGGAAATCGGCCTGTGGCAGCCTGACTTCAAGAAGGTAATCATCGAAGCAGCAATTGGCAACCGCAAGCAATCCTATGATGACATTATGAAAGAACTGAATGATAAATGGAAAGCAGCCAGAGCCAAAATTGTCACTGCCAAGTAGATTAAAGATCAAAAGAAAGGGGAGATGCCGGCAAGGCATGATCCCCTTCACTTTTTCAGGGATAGAAGCGCAGTGAAGAGCAGTAAGTTTTCAGGAGGTGTGGAGCGTGCCTAAATTGTCTAACCTGAGCTATAAAAATCAACGGATTCTGATCATTTTTTTATTTTCGCTAGTACCCGTAGTTCTCCTGCTGACGTTCTCCTATTTACCTGTCTTTAAAATGTTTCAGTACAGCTTCACCAGCTGGAACGGGCTAAGCAAAAATATGGAGTACATCGGCTTTGACAACTACAAGACGATCTTCACCAAGCCGGAGTACTTCGCCGTGTTCAAGGTCAGCTTGTATTACTTTTTCGCCACCTTTGTCCAGATGGGGCTGGCGCTTTATTTTGCGACGATTCTGAGCTTCAATGTCCGGCTTAAGAACTGGTTCAAGGGGATTCTGTTCTTCCCGACCCTGCTGAACGGTGTGGCGATCGGATTCATCTTCCTGTTCTTCTTCAAGCCGGAAGGCACGCTTAATACCATTCTTGATCTGCTCGGCCTTACGTCACTCCAGCAGAAATGGCTGCTGAATCCGCAGCTCATTAATGTCTCTCTCGCTTTTGCGTCGGTATGGCGTTACATGGGGATGAACTTTATTATCTTCCTTGGTGCAATCTCCTCGATCGGCAGCGATATCTATGAAGCCTCGGAGATAGACGGGGCTAACCGCTGGCATCAGTTCCGGCATATCATCATTCCAAGCATCAAGCGCATCCTGCAGCTCAATCTGATCCTCGCGGTCAGCGGGGCGATTGGTGTGTTTGAGATTCCGTACGTGATGACCGGCGGCTCCAACGGCAGCGGTACTTTTGTCATCCAGACCGTCGATGTGGCCTTCAAATACAGCAAGCTGGGGCTGGCTTCGGCCATGGCTGTGGTCTTGCTTGGTATTGTGATTCTGGTCACCATCCTGCAGCGCATTCTGATCAAGGAGGAGAAATAGAGCGATGCATACCTTGAAATACAACCTGGCGGCTTTCTTCAAATATCTCTCCCTGGTGCTGGGTGCGCTGATGGCATTGATACCGATTGTGGTGGTCTTCTTCGCTTCCCTGAAAACCAATGCCGAGTATGCCTCAACCGGTCCGCTGACCCTGCCGGAGAACTGGCTGAATTTCGCCAACTATTCTAAAGCCTTCGTAGACGGAAACATGCTGCTCGGCTTCATGAACACGATCATTATCGTCCTTATTTCCATTGCGGGCGCTACGCTTACCGGCTCGATGATGGCTTACATTCTGGCCCGCTTCAAATTCAGAGGCAGCAAGGCGCTGATGGGGGCTTTTCTGCTGGCTACGCTGATTCCCGGAGTAACGACGCAAGTAGCAACTTTTCAGATCATCAATGCCCTGGACTTGTTCAATACCCGCTGGGCGCCGATTCTGATGTATCTGGGGACCGATATTATCGCTGTCTATATCTTCATGCAGTTCCTGGACTCGATCTCTGAATCGCTTGACGAATCGGCAATGCTGGATGGCGCCTCCTACTGGACGATCTATTGGAGAATCATTCTTCCGCTGCTGAGTCCGGCCATTGTGACGGTGATTATCGTGAAGGGCGTTAATATCTACAATGATTTCTATACCCCATTTCTGTATATGCCAAAAAGCAGCCTGCAGGTCGTATCTACCGCGCTGTTCAAATTCAAAGGGCCTTACGGCTCCCAGTGGGAGGTCATCTGCGCCGCGATTATGATCGCCATCATTCCGACGCTGATCGCGTTCGTAGCGCTGCAGAAATACATCTATAACGGCTTCGCCCAAGGGTCGGTCAAATAAAGCGGCAAGCCGGGGAGTAACACACCATCGCAGCGGCTGCTGCAACTATTATTGGAGGGATTCTATTATGAGAGAAGTTAAACTGACTGGCAGCCACAGCCTGCCGAATATGCCTTGGCAGGACAGACCTGCCGGGAATGACAATCCGGTCTGGAGACATAGCGATAACCCGGTAATCAAGCGCAATCCGGCCAAAGGGGTCGCCCGTATCTTCAACAGCGCGGTGATCGCTTACGAGGGCAGCTTTCTGGGAGTCTTCCGCGTTGAGGATAACACGACCCGCCCCCATCTGCGGATGGGCCGCAGCGCGGACGGTCTGGATTGGGTCATTGATGAGCAGCCGATCCAGTTCAAGGACGAAGCAGGCCAGCCATACATGCCGCGTTACGCGTATGATCCCCGTCTGGTAAAGGTGGAGGATACCTATTACATCATCTGGTGCACGGATTTCTACGGGGCGGCAATCGGCGTTGCCAAGACACAGGATTTCAAGAGCTTCGTCAGTCTGGAGAATCCCTTCCTGCCGTTCAACCGTAACGGCGTGCTGTTCCCGAAGAAAATAGGCGGGAATTTCGTTATGCTCTCCCGTCCAAGTGACAGCGGACATACGCCGTTCGGTGATGTTTTCCTCAGCGAGAGCCCAGACTTCGTGTACTGGGGCAAGCACCGCCATGTCATGACCAAGGGCGGACAAGGCTGGTGGCAGAGTACCAAGATCGGCGGCGGCCCTGCGCCCATTGAGACCTCGGAAGGCTGGCTGATGTTCTACCATGGGGTAACAGGGACCTGTAACGGCCTTGTCTACAGCATGGGCGCTGTTATTCTGGATGCAGATGAGCCTTCAAAAGTGAAATACCGCTCCCGCAACTTCGTGCTGACACCGGAAGAATGGTATGAAGAAAGAGGCTTTGTCAACAATGTCCTCTTCCCTTGTGCTGCGCTGAGTGACGCGGATACCGGACGGATTGCCATCTATTACGGGGCAGCGGACACCTATGTTGGTGTTGCTTACACCACCGCTCATGAAATCGTTAATTACGTCATTGAGACTCATGAAGAGGTTGGCGATGATGCCGGTCCCGGGAGAATCTAGAGCTTGCCGCATACAACAAAATCACAGCCGTAAAAGATCTGTTGGTATATCATGAGTATGGTCATGAATATCTTCCCTATCTTTCTGATCGGACGCTTCAGATGTTCATGACCTTGTAACGGGCTCCTTCCGTTCAAGAATACATAGAATCCGGCGGTGATTTTTTGAGCAAGTCAACAGTTCGCAGTACATCTATTCTTACTCGGCTGCATCCCTCCAAGTCGCTGGGGATGCGGCTCTTTCTGGTGTTTTTCATCGCGACCATGGGTATTGTGCTGTCTCTGGGGTATATTTCTTACTCTGTGGCCAGGCATACGATTGAGAACAATGCATTGTCCGCTAATCAGCAGACCGTGGAGCAGGCGGCAGAGAAGCTGGATGTGATCCTGCTGCGCTATGAAGATAATCTGGGTCAGCTGTTCTACAATGATGATATTCAGCAGGCAATTGCCTTGGAAGGTCTTGCAGCCGCAGATTCAGCGAAGCGCACAGAGCTCTCCAAGACGATTAAAGGGGAGCTCAATCAATGGCTCACGGCTGTACCCGGGGTGCAGGCAGTGTATCTGGTTCCGCTGAATGAAGTGTTGCCCGCAGCCGGAGCTGGTGAAGTGGATAAAGATTTCCTGGAGGCGATCCGTGATGCAGCATGGTACAAGCAGTTGCAGGAGAAGCCGCAGAGCCAGTGGATTACCGAAGCGTTGAAGCAGGGAGAGGCCGCAGGAGTGGTGCGTTTCGCTAAGTCTGTAGCGGCGGAAGCGGGTCACTCCGGTTATCTGGCAATCTGCGATATTAAGACTACAGAGCTTGACAGCCAGCTGAAAATGGTTGATCTGGGCCCGGGCTCCTATATCCAGCTGCTGACGTCCGCAGATGAGCTGATCGCCTCTTCCCAGCAAGAGGAAACGGACACTTATCTGCGCCTGGGCGGCACTCTGTTCAAGGGCTTAAGTGATACCTCCGGCTCTCTGCCGACCAAGGATGAGAAGGGCAAATCCATTCTTGCTGTCTACGGCACACTGCATACCTCCGGCTGGAGGATGCTCGGTGTGGTGCCTTCCGGCAATCTGACCAAGGATGCGGGACGGATTCTTAACACGACCTACATTGCAGTGGCCGCCGCTGCCGCCGTTGCCGTGCTGATTGGACTCTGGATGGTACGGATGGTCTCGCGTCCGCTGTCACGGCTGCGGGATCTGATGGTCAAGGGCGCAGACGGGGATCTGCGCGTACGCACCGATGTCGTCACCCGTGATGAGATAGGCCAGCTGTCCGGCTCCTTCAACCTGATGATGGAGCAGATTACAGAGCTGGTCGTCCACACCAATGAGACCGCGCGTGAAGTTACGGAAGCAGCGGAAGCCCTTGGCAATGCCTCCCGGGACACAGCGGTGGCAGCGAAGGATATTGCTGCAGCCACGGAAGAGATTGCCGGCGGTGCAGGCAGTCTCTCGCTGGAAGCGGACCGGGGGAATGAGATGACGGCTCAGATCTCGGAGAAGATGGAAGCCGTCATTGCAGTGGCCCATGAGATTGGCGGAACTGCGCACAGCGTGGAGCAAGCCAGTGCAGAAGGGGTAGTCAAGCTGCAGGAGCTGCTGGGCAGAACCCAAGAGACTGGCGACAGGACAGGCAAGCTGGTTCTTAAGGTGAATGAACTTAAGGATACCGCCTCATCGGTGATTCAGGTGCTGGAGGTCATGCAGAGCATCACCCAGCAGACCAATATCCTGTCGCTGAACGCTACTATTGAAGCAGCGAGGGCAGGCGAAGCGGGCAAGGGCTTCACGGTTGTCGCCGATGAAATCCGCCAGCTGGCGGAGCAGTCCAAGCGTTCCATTGCCGTTGTGGGCGAGATTACGGACCGGATCATGCGGGATATGCATGAGACGGTAGACGCCCTGTCCGAGGTTGCGCCGCTGTTCGGGGAGCAGATGGACTATGTTCAGAACACCAGTGAGATCTTCACTAGTGTACAGGGGCAGATGCATCAGCTGATCACCAGGCTGGATTCGGTCTCCTCTTCGATTGACGGCCTGAACCACTCGCAGCAAGTCTTGTCAGAGACTATAGGCAATGTCAGTTCATTCGCGGAAGAATCCTCGGCCGCCTCTGAAGAGGTAGCTTCCCTGACCGGAGAACAGGAGAATGTAAGCGAATATCTGGTTACCCTCTCCGGTAAGCTGGAGAATGCTTCCTCCAGACTGCGGGAGCGGTTATCGAAGTTCAACGTGTGAGCCTAACTTTTTCAGACCGCTTTCCTTCATGGGATGCGGTTTTTTTGTATGCGAAAAACTGACAATAATGGGCCGATAGGGGGTGTGTGGGCCAGATGTAATCGAAAAACCGATCACATTGCGCTGGATGGTGGTGTGTGGGCCAGATGTAATCGAAAAACCGATCACATTGCGCTGGATGGTGGCGTGTGGACCAAATGTAATCGAAAAACCGATCACATTGCGCTGGATGGTGGCGTGTGGACCAGATGTAATCGAAAAACCGGTTACAATTCCCGGGTTCGGGGCTCGCGACATCCACGCTCCCCCTGGCTAAAGCTGGCGCTCGCCAGAATCAAGCAGATGAAGAAACGTGAAGGACTGCTAATGTGTATGAGGCATCAGCATGGTTACCCGTTAGGGTTATTTTGCTTCATGAGGTGGGTATAATATTAGCCATGGTTCTGCAGCCCACTTGATGGAGGAATAGCAATTGCACAAGCTGATTCATAAACGTATATTTTGGGGATGCCTGATCCTGTGTATGCTGCTGGCGGGCCTGATGATCAGGCTGGCCTGGGTACAACTGCTGCTGAAGGATAGCGTAGTAAGCGGCACCCGTTACACGGTAGCTCAGATGGCCGAGCTGCAAAGTGAGCGGGAGACTGTGCTGGATAGCGGAAGAGGGCGGCTGTATGCGAAGAACGGGGAGGCGCTGGCCGGAGAGACGGTCTGGACCGCTGCGCTGTTCCCGCCGGAGGAGGAGCTTCACCAGCCTCATGGTGCAGGTGAATATAACGATGACCAGCAGCTTCACCGGCTGGCTGAGATTCTTGGCGTCAGCTACAGTCAGCTGCAGGCAAGACGGCTAGGGCTAAAGGAGCCGCTGCTCTGGCCTTCCGGCCAAGGCACCGGTCCGCTGGCTCTGACTCTGCCGCAGGCCAGAGAGGTAGAGGCGCTTGAGATAGAAGGCGTCAGGGCACTGCCTTTTGCCCGCAGATATAACGGGTCTGCATCCGGCCGTCAGTGGCTAGGTTATCTGTCTGAAGCTTCGGGTGCAGCTATCACCCAATCCCCTACAGGGCTGAGAATTCCAAGAACCGGCACAGACGGGCTGGAGAAGACGCTGGAGCCGCTCTTGCAGGGTGTTGGGCATACGGAAGCTGTCGCCCAGGTGGATGCACGCGGCAAACGGGTCCCGGGCAGCCCGATCACAATCAAAGCGCCGGGTAACCCCTATTACCCGCTGTCTCTATATACCACTATTGATCTGAAGCTTCAGGAGAGCATTGAGCAGCTGGCGGTGGAAGCAGGGGTGAAGGAAGGGGCGATTGTGGTAATGGACAGCCGGAGCGGAGATATCGCAGCGATGGTCTCCTTGCCGTTCTACAATCCGCAGCAGGTCTCCCCGCAAGGCGGAGAATGGAATAACCGTGCACTACAAGCGGCAGCTCCAGGCTCTATCTTCAAAATTGTTACGGCTGCTGCCGCACTTGAAGCCGGGCTGACCGCACCGGAGGAGTCCTTCTTCTGTGCAGGAGCGTATGGAAAATACGGATTGTCTTGTCCGCACGGCAAAAAACACGGCGCCCTTACGCTTAAGCAAGGGTTCGCCGTGTCCTGTAATACTGTATTTGCTACGCTGGCCGAGCGGCTGAGCGGTATGAAGCTCCAAGCTACCGCGCTTGCCCTGGGACTGGGCCGGAGCATCGGGTGGCAGGCGGAGAATACGCTCGGACTGCCACTCCTGCGGCCGCTGGCCGGGGAGCAGCCAGGGACGATCTTCACTACGCTCCTGCCGGATGACGGCGGGGCGAGAGTCCAGACGGCGATCGGCCAGCGTGATGTGCGGATCACTCCGCTGCAGGCGGCGAATCTGGTCGTCACGCTGCTGCATGGCGGCGAGGTGAGAGCGCCGCGGATTCTGCAGCGGGTTGCTTTTGCCAATGGACAGACGCTTAAAGAGCTTCCGGGACATCTGGCGCCAGCACCGGAGGGTCGGATCTCTTCGGCCACTGCCCATATGCTGCTGGGCATGATGCGCAGCGTAGTCACAGAGGGCACAGGCCGTATGCTGAATTCTTCCGCTTGGCCGCTCGCCGGCAAATCAGGAACGGCCCAGACGCTGGTGCATGGCACGCCCCGCAATAATCAATGGTTCATCGGCTATGGTCCGGTGGACCAGCCGAAATATGCGGTGTCTGTGGCGATCGAGAATGTGGCTCCAGACAGTCCGCAGGCCGCCACCCGCCTGTTCGGTCAGGTGTTCGAGCTGTTGTCGGGTCTGGAAGGCGGATCAACCGGCGCCTGAGGATCTGGACCGGCAGGCTCTACATTAGCATTAGACCCGGCATTTCCGGCCGGACCGTCTCCGCTGCTTCCGGGACCGCCTGCCGTAGATGTCCCCGAGGCCGCGAAAGGCGAGACGACGAACTCCTCCTGCGGCAGATAGATCCACTGCTGGAGATATCCCTGCTGGAGCAGCTCCTTGAGCAGAATCAGCAGAATCGGCGACAGAATGAGGCCTGCAATCCCGAACAGGGAGGAGGACAGAATCACGAAGGAGAGCATCAGGAAGGCAGAGGAGACACCGATTGAATTCCCTGTGATTTTGGGCTCCAACAGTTGTCTAACTACCATTACTACAGCCAGCAGAATGATGAGCCCGATCGCCAGCGGCGTATTGCCGACAATGAACAGATAGATGATCCAAGGGATCAGCACCGCAGGTACGCCGAGCAGCGGCAGCAGATCGACCACGGCGCAGACCAGCGCTATGGTGAGTACATTGCCCGTGCGGAGAATCAGCAGACCGGCAAGAATAATAATGAAGGTGATGCTGATCAGAATCATCTGAGCTTTGATATAAGAACCGATCGCCCTGAACACATTTCCCTGCAGGAAGGCGTAGGCTGTCTTGAACGTCTTCGGCAGCTTCTCGTGGGCAATCCGGCGCCAGTCCTTAATCTCCATACTGAGGAAAAAGGCGAGAATGATCGCAATCCCGAAGTTAGCCATAAAGGAAGAGAAAGAGCCAAGCACTCCGACCATATACTTAAAGAAGGCGACCATCCACTTCGAGAGAATATTGGTGGCATCTGTGAAATAGCCGTTCAGCTTATCCGTCACATCGGATGGAAGCGAATCGATTTTGTGCTGAAGATAAGTCGTAGTCTCTGCGAAATGCTGCTGGACCACGTATGTATATTTGGG
Source organism: Paenibacillus sp. FSL H7-0756 (assembly GCF_038006765.1). Taxonomy (NCBI): domain Bacteria; kingdom Bacillati; phylum Bacillota; class Bacilli; order Caryophanales; family Paenibacillaceae; genus Paenibacillus; species Paenibacillus sp. FSL H7-0756. The sequence continues at coordinate 1,226,184 of NZ_JBBOVT010000003.1, forward strand.
CAGATTATTCTGGAGGTGAATCGCCTGGGTCGTAATCAGCAGTCCGGCACCGAACAGTACGCCCAGCAGGATGACCAGGAAGAGGACCACGGAGATCGCGGACGCGAAGGGCTTGGCCATTCCCTTGCGGTTCAGGAAGCGGGCCAGCGGCTCAATCAGCAGAAATACAAAAAAGGACAGGAACACCGGCGCAGCCAGCTGGTACAATTTGCTGAAGCTGAGCATCACTAAATATACAGTTAGAACAAGCAGTCCAATGTCGAAAAAGGTGCGCCAATATTTTTTGTACAGCGGCAGCATAGATTTAAACGACCCCTTTGTGAAGAAAAATTTGTAACCGGCACTTCAACTCATTGTACACGATTTTAATAAAAAACGTCTATTTCTTTGACAGCTGTGTTAAAATAGGAGGTGATGTTTTTTAAAGCTGTCGCTTCTACTTACTCTACTTGGCCGTATCACATCTATCTCCTAAAAGACGTAAGGCGAGCCAAAGTCAACTCTGGAAAAGCGGTGATTGTATATGCAGACTTTGCTGCTCTGGCTTTTTTATATCTCTACTTTTTATGCTTTTATTCCTGGTATGATCAGCCGTTTATTTGGTTATCGTGTCTTCCGAAGAGGGATCGGGCGTACGGATTACGGCCTGACCTTCGATGACGGGCCTGACCCGCATTATACACCGCTGCTGCTGGATCTGCTTAAACGCTACGATGCGAAGGCGACCTTCTTTGTCGTTGGTTCCCACGCGGAGAGACATCCCGAGATCATCAAGCGAATGCATGACGAAGGGCATTTGATCGGAATTCATAATTATGTGCACAAGACGAACTGGCTGATGCGTCCCGCTACGGTGAGGAAGCAGATTGACCGGACGGACGAGATCATCTTCTCCATTACCGGCGAGCGCAGTACCTATTACCGGCCTCCCTGGGGGATCGTGAACCTGTTCGACTTCTCCAAGCGCCGTCAGGTGCAGATTGTGCTGTGGTCGGCAATGTTCGGCGACTGGAAGGAGAAGCTTGGAGCGGAAAAGCTGACCGAGAAGCTCATTGCGAAGCTCGGTCCGGGTGAGGTGCTTCTGCTGCATGACTGCGGGACGACGATCGGCGCCGATCCGAATGCGCCGGAGCATATGCTGATTGCACTGGAACGGATGCTCGCCGAAGCTGAGCGGCGCGGACTGCGCAGCGTCCGGATTGACGAGATGATCAAGGCGGTGCAGCGCTCCCCGATCACGCATTTGTCTTTCGGCAAGCGGCTGCTTGTCGGATTGTGGCTGGCGTGGGAGAAGCTGTTCCAGCTAATGTTCCAGCTCAAAACGATCACGCCGGCAGATCCGTTCCTGCATTACCGTCTGCGCAAGTATCAGGGCAATACGGTACTGATGGACAACGGCGAGACCTTGAGCAAAGGCGATAAGGTCATTGAGCTGCACATCGACAACAGGCAGCTGTTCGAGCTGGGGGTGCATTCCCGTTCTCCGGCTCAGCTGGCGATCCGCATGATCCGCCGGATGGAGAAGGATCTGCCGCTGCTCGCCGTGCATATTGCCGGTGATATCGAGCTGGCCGAAGCGAAGGCGCTCTACGGTGTGAGCATGATTAACCGCGGGCCGGAGAAATTCGGCTTCATGGTGGTGGACCTGCCCAGCGGTCTGTTCGCCCGCTCGACCAAATTCTATCTCAGTGTTCTGCTGAGCGTCATTCACCCCTCAGGCGGGGCAAGGCTCAAGGTACGCAGCGAGGTGCTGGTGCCCAAGATGATGCTGATGCCCGTGTCGCAGCTGCTGAACCAGATGAACCAGCGGCGGCCGCAGAAGCCGGTGGAGCGGGTACACGAAGAGGGACTCACGCTTGAAGCTGAACTGCCTGGAGCAACGGTGGTTCATTGAAGACGAAGCAGTGTTCACAGCACTTATATTATTGATCCTCCGCTGGCCTATCAGGCCGGCGTTTTTTTGTTCCTGCACATTATGCAACAATTCATCCGGATCAGTGGATATTTCGAGCTCAAAGCTGCAGTTCGTGCAACAAAAAAGAGCAGCCCCGGCCGCATATGCGGTTGGAACTGCTCTTATCCTCATTACATTTGCTCAGGCTCAGGCTGTCGCTGACGATTAGATCTTCAGCACGCCGCCTTTACTTGCATTGGTAACCAGCTTGGAGTAACGGGCCAGATAACCAGTCTTCACCTTCGGCTCGAATTCTTTCCAGCCCTGGCGGCGGACCGCCAGCACTTCCTCGTCAACCAGCAGCTCGATCTTACGGTTATTGAGGTCCAGTTCGATGATATCGCCATTCTCTACAAAAGCGATCGGACCGCCCTCAGCCGCTTCCGGCGAGATGTGACCGATGCTAATCCCGCGGGAGGCACCGGAGAACCGTCCGTCCGTGATCAGGCCGACCTTGGCACCCAGACCCATGCCGACGATCTGCGAAGTCGGAGCCAGCATTTCCGGCATGCCCGGTCCGCCCTTCGGACCTTCATAACGGATAACGACTACATGGCCTTCTTTGACCTTGCCGTTCGCGATACCTTCCAGTGCTTCCTCCTGGGAGTCGAAGCAGATGGCAGGTCCTTTGTGATAGCCGCCAACGGAAGCATCCACCGCACCCACCTTGATGATGGAGCCTTCCGGAGCCAGGTTGCCGTAGAGTACGGCCAGTCCGCCAACTTGGGAATAAGGGTTATCGATGGTATGAATAACAGATGTATCCTGGATCTCATGCCCGGTTACATTCTCGGCCAATGTCTTGCCGGTAACCGTCATACAATCGCCGAAGATCGCGCCCGGCTTCTTCAGTAATTCGTTCAGCACGGCGCTTACGCCGCCTGCCCGGTCCACATCCTCGATGAAGATATCGGAAGCCGGAGCCAGCTTGGCCAGGTAAGGAACCCGGTTAGCTACTTCGTTGATGCGTTCCAACGGATAATCGATTTCGGCTTCCTGAGCCAATGCCAGAGTATGCAGCACGGTATTGGTCGAGCCGCCCATCGCCATATCCAGCGCGAAGGCATTGTCCAGCGATTCCTGGGTTACGATATCACGCGGCTTCAGGTCCAGCTTGATCAGCTCCATGAGCTGGGTTGCTGATTTGCGGACGAAGTCTCTGCGTTCTTCGGCTACGGCCAGGATGGTGCCGTTGCCCGGAAGCGCAAGGCCCATAGCTTCGGCCAGACAGTTCATGGAGTTCGCGGTGAACATACCGGAGCATGATCCGCAGGTAGGACAGCCGTATTGTTCGAGTTCGAGCAGCTCAGCATCGTTGATCTTGCCGACCTGATGCGCGCCAACGCCTTCGAATACAGAGGTCAGGGAGAGTTTCTTGCCTTTGCTGTCTACTCCGGCCTTCATCGGCCCGCCGCTGACGAAGATTGTCGGGATGTTGACGCGCAGTGCGCCCATCATCATGCCCGGGGTGATTTTATCACAGTTGGGAATGCACACCATGCCGTCGAACCAGTGCGCGGATACTACCGTTTCCAGAGAGTCGGCAATGATCTCGCGGCTTGGCAGCGAATAACGCATACCGATATGACCCATGGCGATACCGTCATCTACGCCGATAGTATTGAATTCAAACGGAACCCCGCCGGCTTCACGGATGGCTTCCTTCACGATTTTGCCGAATTCCTGCAGATGCACATGACCAGGAACAATATCGATATAGGAATTGCAGACCGCGATGAACGGTTTGCCGAAATCCTCTTCTTTAACGCCTGCTGCCCGCAGAAGGCTGCGGTGAGGAGCGCGGTCGAAGCCTTTTTTGATCATATCTGATCGCATTTTCTTGTTTGCCATGATGACTTTTTCCCCCTAACAGTATTGGTGAAGCGAATATAGTGCCGCATTAACGCATTGCAATCCCGAAATATACGTACCCTGCGGTGATTGGTTACGAACGTTAATAGAGAGTCTATCACAAAAAGCCTGTTTTTTCTACCGGACAATGTGAAGTTTGTCGGCGGGTCACGCATGTAAAGTCTGGGCTAATATACACAAAGAAGCCTATCCCGTAAAGGATAGACTTCGGCAAATTGATATAACGTGGCAGCTTCTTTCTATAGAGAGCGCCGGATGGCGGCACGCTGCAGGGAGATCATCCAGTCTATGGGCGGCTCCACGAGCGGATTCAGCAGACGTCTGACCGCAGGCTGGGCGAGCAGCACCGTGCATCCTACTGCACCGGCGAGCAGCAGGGCTGCTCCGGCGGAGTTGCCGATATAGGCATACAGGCCGGAAATCACCGCCGTGCGGACCACAAAGCCATGCAGCAGAAAAACATAGAGGGTCCGGCGTCCCAGACCGGTCATGCGGCTTAACCCGTAAGGCACCAGGCCCAGAAATGACAGGGAGGCGATGAATTGCAGGCCATAGACCGCCAGCCGGAACAGACCCGCATACCATTCATGGGCGCCAAGCTGCATATAAGTCATACTGCCGTATAGCCAGCCGATGGGGAGATCACTGCCAAACAGGCCGACAGCAAGGAGCAGCAGGAGCGAAGCGGCGGCGGCAATGCTTTTGACATACCGCTGATACAGCTTCACAAAAGCTCCGAAGGAGAAATGGTACCCGATCACAAAAAAGGGCAAATAGACAAAGGTGCGGCTGATGCTGAACCAGATCCCGTCCAGTTGCAGATAACCTACGGCCATTCCTGCCGTAACAGCGAAGGCCAGTTGGGCGCTGCGGGTCCAGCGGCTCATGCCCAGCATCAGCAGGCGCCAGCAGATGTGGCTGGCCAGGAACCAGAGCAGCAGATAAGGAGCAAAGAAGGAATGCTGTATATTATTGACATGAAACAGGGAGGCGTCAAGTAGGGAGTAGAGGCTCTGAAAAATAACATATTGCAGGGCAATCTGCAGGAGTACCTTGCGTCCAGGCGCTCCATGTAAGCTTGAACGGGCAAAGTATCCGGTCACCAGTACAAACAGCGGCATATGAAAACTGAAGATCCACTGGTAAAGCGTGTGAAGTCCGCTCATTTCTTGAATCAGGGGTTCGATCGCATTGGCCACAAAGACAGTTACAATGAGCATGAAGCGCAGGTTAAGAAAAAAAGTCTCTCCGCGCGTGTCAAGCGGGCTTTCCCGGGTCATGACGTAACCTCCAATGAAATTAGGTTTACAGGGGATTGATACTTTAATTTTAAAATACATGATTTCCGGACAATAAATTGTGAAATACATCACAATAGCAAGCCTATCATTGGAAATGTCTGGGGCCAGATGTGGCGAAGTCTTGAAGGTTGTTTGAATTCACCGATTCCCTTATAATTTTCAGTATGCAGTAACCGGGAGTGAACACTATGAAAAAGAATATAATCAGACGCCGTGTGCTTATTGGAGTGGTGTTGGTTCTACTGGTGGCGGGGGTGTTTATATGGAGGTATCTGACCCCGTATAAGCCGGAGGCACGGGCTGAAACCGCCCTGATCTCTGCCGGGGGAGTCACTGTTGAAGAGAATGACAACTGGATCTCGTTCGACCCCTCAGTGGTGCTAGGCACCGCTGTGATCTTTTATCCGGGAGCACTGGTCAAGGCGGAAGCATATGCGCCGCTGGCCCGTAAAGTTGCCGCTGCCGGTCACCCGTTCTACATTGCCAGAATGCCGCTTAATCTGGCTGTAATCAAAGGCGATGCCGCCGAAGAGATTATCCGCGTGCATCCGAAGCAGTCATTCGTCCTGGGCGGACATTCGCTGGGCGGCGTAATGGCTTCACGCTTTGCTGCGGATCATGCCGGCCAGCTGGAAGGCGTTTTTTTTCTGGCCTCGTATCCCGATGAGAAAGGCAGCCTGAAGGACACCACGCTGTCCGTCTTGTCTGTGCTGGGCACGCAGGATAAAGTCGTAGACCAGAAGAGCTATAACAAAGGGCGTTCCTATCTGCCGGGCAATACCGTATATGTGTCGGTTGAAGGCGGTAACCATGCCCAATTCGGCAGCTACGGGGCGCAAAAGGGTGACGGGACCGCTGCGATTACCGAAGAAGAACAGCAGACACGGACCGTCCGGGCGATGCTGGACTGGCTGGGGAATCTGCGCCAGAGCAAATGAACTAACGAATACCGAAGTAATGTAACGTATGCGGAAGGAGCGCTGGAATGCCTGTATTGCACATCAACGAACTCTCCGTTCCCGTAAGCGGCATCCTGTTCGATAAGGACGGCACGCTGCTTGATCTCCTGGCTACCTGGGGCAGCTGGGCTGAGCTGGTGCTTGAGGGGCTGGGCAGCCAGCTGACTCTAATTGGCAGCAGACCTGTAACGGGAGCTGATCTGGCCCCGGTGCTGGGGACGACACATGATGCTTCCGGACGAATTACCGGTTATGATCCCGCAGGTCCGCTGTCCATGGCAACGGCTGAGGAATCCACCGGGATTCTGGCCTGGCAGCTCTATACAGCGGGCGTCCCCTGGAATGAAGCGGTGACGCGCGTGAATGCCATCTCCAAGGAGGCCATGAATGAGCTGCGCCGCCGCCGTACGGCTGTGCCCATGCCGGGATTAATACCATTCCTGGAGCAGTGTGCCGCCGCTTCCCTGAAGCTTGGCGTTGTAACCTCTGACAATCTGTCCACCACCCGCGAGCATCTGGAATGGCTTGGCATCTCGGAATACTTCGGGGCGGTGGTTACCCGCGACCGGGTTAAGTACGGCAAGCCTGCACCGGAGATGGCTGAGAAGGCCTGCCAGGAGCTTGGGCTGCTGCCCGAAGAGGCGGTTATTATCGGTGACAGCAATGCGGATATGCAGCTGGGCCGGGGGGCGGGACTGCGGCTGGCGGTCGGAATCTCACCGGACGGAAGGGCAAACCATCTGCTGGATGCGGATATGGTCGTATCCGGCTACCCGGCACTCCGCTTAACGGTCTGAATGCATGACGAATAGGTACTGAGAGGACAGGTGTAGATCATGGAACAATTACAGCAACTGACTTCCTGGATTCAAAAAAGTAATAATATCGTCTTTTTCGGCGGTGCCGGAACATCGACGGAGAGCGGCATCCCGGATTTCCGTTCGGCAGCCGGTCTGTACCAGACGCAGCACAACTCTCCCTATCCGCCTGAGGTGATGCTCAGCCGCAGCTTTTTTATGTCCTCACCGGACATTTTTTTTGATTTCTACCGCAGCAAGATGATTCATCCCGGAGCGAAGCCGAACGGGGCCCACAGTCTGCTTGCAGAGCTGGAGGAGAGCGGCAGGCTGAAGGCGGTCATTACGCAAAATATCGACGGCCTTCATCAGATTGCCGGCAGCCGCCGGGTTCTGGAGCTGCACGGCTCTATCCACCGCAATCACTGCATGGGGTGCCAGCGCTACTACGGTCTGGAGGAATGGCTGGCGCAGGAAGGCTCTGTGCCGCGCTGCGAGGACTGCGGGGGCATCATCAAGCCGGATGTGGTGCTCTATGAGGAAGCGCTAGATCATGAAGTGCTGGTTGAAGCCGTGGATGCCATTACAGCGGCGGATCTGCTGATCATCGGCGGTACCTCGCTTACCGTTCAGCCTGCTGCAAGTCTGGTCACTTACTTCAGGGGGCAGCATACTGTACTGCTTAACGGCGAGCCTACCCCGTATGACGATCAGGCAGATCTGATTATTACAGAGCGGATCGGAGAGGTGCTGGGCAGAGTGCAGAGACTGCTGGGCTAACGCCCGGTCTTTTTTTGTAGAACCAGATTACTTAAGAAGCCGTGAGTTTAAAGAAGGGTATTCACAAAAGAGAAACGAGAGGCAGGGATTAACATGGTATATGTGGCTAGTGATGAACGGTATGAAGGGATGCGTTACAACCGCACCGGCAGGTCCGGCCTCAAGCTTCCGGCCATCTCACTCGGCCTGTGGCATAATTTTGGCGGCATTGATGCTTATGAGAACGGCCGTGAGATGATTACCCGCGCTTTTGATCTCGGGATTACCCACTTTGACCTGGCGAATAACTACGGGCCTCCGGCCGGATCGGCGGAAGAGCTGTTCGGCAAGGTGCTGGCCCGGGATCTCGCGTCGTACCGCGACGAGCTGGTAATCTCGACCAAGGCGGGATATACGATGTGGCCCGGCCCTTATGGGGACTGGGGGTCACGTAAATATATCCTATCCAGTTTGGACCAGAGCCTGAAGCGGCTGGGACTGGATTATGTGGATATCTTCTACTCCCACCGCCCGGACCCGGAGACACCTATGGAGGAAACGATGGGAGCGCTGGATCATGCTGTCCGCTCAGGCAAGGCGCTGTACATTGGCTTATCGAACTATTCGGCGGAGCAGACCCGGCAGGCTATTGCGATTCTGAAAGACCTGGGCACTCCGCTGCTGATTCACCAGCCGAGGTATTCCATGCTGGACCGCTGGATTGAAGGCGGGCTTCAGGAGGTGCTGGAGGAGCATGGGGTAGGCAGTATTGCCTTCACGCCGCTGGCTCAGGGTCTGCTGACGAATAAATATCTGAACGGCATTCCTGGAGATTCCCGGGCAGCCGGACCTTCGGCTGCGCTGAATGAGAGCCGGATTACGCCGGAGGTGCTGCGCAGAATCCACGCGCTGAACCAGATGGCGGTAGCGCGCGGCCAGAGTCTGGCCCAGTTCGCCCTGCTCTGGACGCTGCGCGGCGGCCGGATCACCTCGGCATTGATCGGCGCCAGCCGGGTCAGCCAGATCGAGGAGAATATAGCCGCGCTGTCCCATAGTGACTTCACGCAGGAAGAGCTGGACCGGATCGAAACGATCCTTAAGACAGAAGAGTGAAGGCTAAGGTACTCAGCCTAAAAGTTGCCTTAAGGTCCAGCTTCCATAAATAACAACGCAAGCAGCCCGCTTCCTGTTCAGGAGACGGGCTGTTGCTCTAGGTGATAGGGCTATTTCTCCCCAGGGTTCACTGTAGCTTGGCGGTAAGCGGTGGGGGACTGGCGGTAAAAGCGCTTGAACTGCCGGGAGAAATACAGGGCATCGGTCAGTCCGACTGATGCTGCTACCTGCTCCACGGACAGCTCAGGGCGTTCACGCAGCAGCTGGCGTGACTTCTCCACCCGCAGCTTGAGCAGGTAAGTGACCGGAGAGAGCCCGGTCTCCTGCTTGAAGATGCGGGAGAGATAAGCACGGTTATACCCCAGACTGCCGCACATCTGTTCAATTGAGACCGGATGGGCATACTGAGAAGCCATGTAGTGAATCATCTGCTTCACCGTCCGCTTGATCTGTGATTCCGCACCCGGCAGCCGGGAGGAGGAGACCAGCAGCTCCGCTGCCTCCCCTGCGATGAGGTACAGATACCCCAGAGAGGTCAGGGCGGCGCTCTCCTTATTGGCATAGAAGGCGGACATCATCCCGGCAAGCGCTCCGGGAATGACACTGCCGCCTGCGGTAGACAGCACCGGGGCGAGCGGCGCGAAGCCTGCCTGCTGCGCAAGCTGACCGGCATCAGTACCGGTGAAGGCAGCCCAGCGGTAGCGCCAGGGCTCCTGCTGATCAGAGATGTAGCTGACCAGCTGGCCCGGATGGATCAGGAAGCAGTCTCCGGCTCCCAGCTCGTACGTATGCTCCTCTGTCCGGAAGACCCCGGAGCCTGATTCAATATAATGGAGCAGATAGTAATCGTAGATCTTGGGGCCTGCCTGATGCAGCGGGAGCGTCTGGCTCTCTCCTGCAAAGAGTACATGCAGCAGCTGCTTATCGTAATATACAGGATTTGATCCTACTGAATAGGTATGTTGCACTGCAAGCCGCCTTTCTGGATCAGAACGCTTCCATAGCTAAGTGTATAGGGAGCGCCCGTTCACTTTTCTTCTTACCGAGTATAGTCTCTTCAGAGACGAAAGTCACATTTGTCCATATATTGCACACATGATTGCATTATCAGGGCAAGTCTGATTTTATTATAATGTAAGCATAAAGGACGCAAGCTATAATCCACAGTCCCAGCACAAGCAGCGAAAGGATGGAGTGTCAATAATGAGCATACAGGAACTTAACAGTACATTTATCAAGAAGTACGGGGAGAGCGGGGAAGCCGCGCGGGTATTCTACGCACCGGGCCGCGTGAATCTGATCGGAGAGCATCTGGATTACAACGGAGGTTATGTTTTCCCGGCAGCCCTGGACTTCGGAACCACCCTGATCGTGCGCCCGCGTACAGACGGCAAAGTTCAATTCGCATCCACGAATTTCCCTTATGAAGCTTCCATCGATTTCAGTGACATCGGTGCAGCCAAGACCGGCGAATGGGTGGACTATCCGGTCGGCGTAATGGTGGAGCTGGCTAAGAAGGGTCACCCGGTATCCGGGGGCTACGATCTTTTGTTCCATGGTGAGATTCCTAACGGCTCGGGCTTGTCCTCTTCCGCTTCGATTGAGGTAGTGACCGGCTTCGCCTTCCTGACGCTGCTTGGCGGTGACACAGATACGGTGGAGATCGCTCTCTTGTCCCAGCGCGCGGAGAACCAGTATGTCGGCGTGAACTCCGGGATCATGGACCAGTTCGCTGTGGCCAACGGCAAGCGCGACCAGGCCATCCTGCTGATGTGCGATACGCTGGAATACAGCCTCGTACCTTTCGTGACGGGCAGCTATAAGCTGGTCATCGGCAACACGAACAAGAAGCGCGGCCTGGTGGACTCGAAGTATAATGAGCGCCGCAGCCAATGTGAAGAGGCGCTCGCTATTTTGAAGCAGGAGGTTCCATCCCTGTCCTATCTGGCTGAGGTGAAGCCAGAGCAGTTCGAGCTTTTGCAGGACAAAATTACGGATGAAACTGTAAAGCGCCGGGCCCGCCATGTGGTAGAGGAGAATCAGCGTGTGCTTGACTCGGTGGAGGTGCTGAAGAACAATGATCTGAAGCAGTTCGGCCTGTACATGAATGACTCCCATGTCTCTCTACGCGACCTCTATGAAGTCAGCTGTGAGGAGCTGGATGTGATGGTGGAAGAAGCACAGCGCATTCCGGGCACACTGGGCTCACGGATGACCGGCGCAGGATTCGGGGGATGTACGGTATCACTGGTACATGAGGATGATGTGCAGCGGTTCATAACGGAAGTTGGAGAAGCCTACAAGAACAGAACCGGCTTGACCGGCGAATTCTATGTATGCGGCATCGGCAACGGCGTGGAAGAATTGAAAGGAGTGAAATAAGATGGCGATTCTGGTAACGGGCGGCGCAGGATACATCGGTTCACACACAGTAGCAGAGCTGCTGGACCGCGGGGAAGAGGTTGTGGTGATTGACAATCTGCTGACAGGGCACCGCGAGGCGCTGCTGGGCGGCAAGCTGTACGAGGGCGACCTGCGCGACAAGGCGCTGCTGGCGAAGCTGTTCTCCGAGAATGAGATCGAAGCGGTGATTCACTTCGCAGCCAGCTCCCTGGTGGGCGAGAGCATGAAGGACCCGGTTAAGTACTACGACAACAATGTCTATGGAACGCAGTGTCTTCTCGAAGCCATGCAGCAGGCCGGTGTGGATAAAATCGTCTTCTCCTCCACTGCCGCCACCTACGGCGAACCGGAAAAGGTGCCTATCGAAGAGACTGACCGCACCGAGCCTGCGAATGTCTACGGCGAGACCAAGCTGACCATGGAACGCATGATGGCCTGGTTCGACAAAGTGCTCGGCATCAAATACGTAGCGCTGCGCTACTTCAATGCTGCAGGCGCACACGCCAGCGGCAAGATCGGCGAAGACCACCGTCCGGAGAGCCACCTGATTCCGCTGGTGCTCCAGGCTGCACTGAAGCAGCGCGAGAATATCGCAGTGTTCGGGGAAGACTATCCGACAGAGGACGGGACCTGCGTGCGCGACTACATCCATGTCAGCGATCTGGCGGATGCGCATGTCCGTGCAGTCACTTATCTGCGCAGCGGCAGTGCAAGCAATATCTTCAACCTTGGCAACGGTCTGGGCTTCTCTGTGAAGCAGGTCATTGAGACCGCGAAGAAGGTTACCGGCCTGGACATTCCGGTTGTGGTTCAGGAGCGCCGCGCCGGAGATCCGGCAGTGCTCGTCGCTTCTTCTGACAAAGCCCGGAAGGTTCTGGGCTGGGACCCGCAGCATGCCGATCTGGAAGGCATTATTCAGAGCGCCTGGAGCTGGCACTCCGCTAATCCGCAAGGGTATGGGGAGTAAGCAGCGGATCTGATTATTGCCCGAAGCTGAAATACACAGAATGCAAAGCGCCGCATAAGGCACCATAGAAGGAGAAATAAAATGCAGAACGATAATAGTACGGCTGCTGCCGCTGAGAAGGCGCTGTATGCAATAGAACAGCTGGTTATGTTTGCCGGACACACGGGACTGATCCAGCCCGCAGATGTGGATTACAGCCGCAATGAACTCCTGGACCAGTTCGGCTTCAGCGAGCCATATCCCGGTGAGTTCACTGAAGCCCCGCTGGACAGCCCGCAGGGCCCGCTGGACCAGCTGATTGATTACGGGTTCAGTCTCGGGCTGATCCCGGAGAATACGGATACGTACCGCGACCTGCTGGATGCGAAGATTATGGGCCTGCTCATGGCCCGCCCGTCCGAGGTGAATGCGGAGTTCGCCGCGCTCCAGGCGGAACAGGGCATTCAGGCGGCAACGGACCGCTTTTATAAGCTGAGCATTGATTCCAACTATATCCGTATGGACCGGGTAGCGAAGAATGTGTATTGGCTTCAGGAGTCGCCGTACGGGGATATTGAGATGACGATCAACCTCTCCAAGCCGGAGAAAAGTCCAAAGGAAATCGCCATGGCCCGGCTGCTTCCGCCACCGGTCTATCCGAAGTGCCAGCTCTGCCGCGAGAATGTCGGCTATGCCGGCCGGGTCAATCACCCGCCGCGTCAGAACCTGCGCGTGATCCCGCTCTCGATGAACAGCGAGAAGTGGTTCTTCCAGTACTCGCCTTATGTCTACTATAACGAGCATTGCATCGTGTTCCACCATGATCATGTGCCGATGAAGCTGACGAAGGATACGCTGAAGCGTCTGCTTAGCTTCGTGGAAGCCTTCCCGCATTATTTCATCGGCTCGAATGCCGATCTGCCGATTGTCGGCGGCTCCATTCTGACGCATGACCACTTCCAGGGCGGACGGCATACGTTCCCTATCCAGAAGGCTCCCAAAGAGGATACCTTCACACATGCCTCGTATCCCGGTGTCAGCTTAAGCACCGTGAAGTGGCCGATGTCCGTGCTGCGGATGCATGCGGAAGATCCGGCAGTGCTGCTGGAGGCAGGCAACCATATCTACGAATCCTGGAAAACTTACAGCGATCCGGCCGCCGAAGTACTGGCGTTCAGTGAAGAGGACGGCGAGAGCGTGCCGCATAATACCGTTACCCCTATCGTGCGCCGGGCCGAGGACGGCGGCTACGAGATGGATCTGGTGCTGCGCAACAACCGGACCAATGAAGAATATCCCGAAGGGATCTTCCATCCGCACCGGGAGATGCACCATATCAAGAAGGAGAACATCGGCCTGATTGAGGTGATGGGTCTGGCGATTCTGCCGGGACGGCTCAAGGAAGAGCTTGACGCCATCGCTGGCATACTCGCGGGCGACACTGCGCTTCTCGGAGCTGTCCAGAGCGAGGGCAAGGATCATCCGCTGGCGTTGCATGCTTCCTGGATTGTAGAGCTGGTAAGCCGCTTCAGTACTTCTCTGAACCGCGAAGAAGCGGTGAAGACCATCCAGAATGAGGTGGGTACGAAGTTCACTCACATTCTGGAGCATGCCGGAGTCTACAAACGCACGCCGGAAGGGCAGGCGGCCTTCCGCCGGTTCCTGAACAGCAGCGGTTTTAACTGAGACCTTGCTTAAGTTAATGATTGCATAATCTACTGTCCCTGCCGGATCCGGCGGGGGCATTTTTCATGGGGCAATGATGATATTCGTCTCAATTTGAATGCGCCAAGCAGGAGGACTATAATAGACAAGTGCTTCACATTCACATACTCATGGAGGTTTACCCATATGCGCAAGTTTGAATTTTATAACCCTACCAAGCTTATTTTCGGACAGGGAACATTGCAGGCACTCCGTACCGAGGTGCCGAAATACGGTAAGAACGTACTGCTGATGTACGGCGGTGGAAGTATTAAACGCAGCGGCCTGTACGATAACGTCATTGCTGAGCTGGCAGAGGTAGGTGCCGTAGTTACCGAGCTTGCCGGAGTGGAACCGAATCCGCGTCTCTCAACGGTACATAAAGGTGTAGCGTTGTGCCATGAGCATCAGATTGACCTGATTCTTGCCGTTGGCGGCGGCAGCGTGCTCGATTGTGCCAAGGCAGTGGCTGTCGGGGCGAAATATGAAGGGGATATGTGGGACTTCGTAGAACGTAAGGCCGCTCCTCAAGGTGCGCTTCCGCTGGGAACCGTGCTGACAATGGCAGCCACCGGCTCGGAAATGAACAACGGCTCGGTGATCACCAACGAGGTGACCAAGGAGAAAATGGGCTGGGGCAGCATCCATGCCTATCCGGCCTTCTCGATCCTTGACCCGGAGAACACCTTCTCTCTGCCGCGTGACCAGACGGTGTACGGTATGGTGGACATCATGTCCCATACGCTGGAGCATTATTTCCATACAGACAGCAATACGCCTTTGCAGGACGGCTTCCTGGAGAGCCTGCTTCGCACCGTGATTGAGACGGCGCCTAAGCTGATTGAGGATCTGAACAACTACGAGCTGCGCGAGACTATTATGTACTGCGGGACGATGGCGCTGAACGGAGTGGTCAGCATGGGCTTTGCCGGTGACTGGGCTACGCACAACATTGAGCATGCCGTATCCGCTGTGTATGATATTCCCCACGGCGGCGGCCTGGCGATTCTCTTCCCGCAGTGGATGAGATATAACCTCAGCACGAATCCTGCCCGCTTCCGCCAGCTGGCGGTCAACGTGTTCGGCATTGGCCCTGCCGGCAAGACCGACGAACAGATTGGCCTCGAAGGCATTGAAGCGCTCCGCCGCTTCTGGGATTCCATTGGCGCTCCGAAGACGCTCGGTGATTACAATATCGACGACAGCGAAATCGGCAGCATGGCCGACAAGGCGGTCCGCTTCGGCCCGTTCGGTAACTTCCGCAAGCTGGAGCGTCAGGACGTTGTTGAAATTTATAAGTTAGCTCTATAAGTTAGTTTTGTAAGTTTGCTTAAGCAGTGAGCCTTTGATAACAAGCCGCTTCCCATCTACGGAGGCGGCTTCTTTTGTCTGTTAATTTTCCCGCTTCCGGCATACATTAATGAGAGCAATCTCCAACTTTGTGAAACCAAGGGCATGTTTGTTGCGTTTAACCTAGTATGACAGTCCGGAAGTAATGACGGGAGGAGACTAACATGCAAACGCTGTATTTGGGCTGTTTGGTGCTGGGCATTCTTTTTGCTGTGGTCAGTGTAGTGGTAGGCGACCTGATTGGGAGTGCACTGGACGGGATTTTTGACATCGTATCCTTTGATTTCCTGAATCCTACCCTATTGGCAGGAGGGATCACTGTATTTGGTGGAGCAGGCATGCTGCTGGGCCGCTACAGCGGACTGGAAGATGGCATGATTCTTGCCTTGTCCCTGCTGGTTGCGGCATTCATGGGCGTATTGATGCATTTGGTGGTAGTGAAGCCAATGAGGAACAGCGAAATGTCGAACGGCTTCTCCATGAGTGAACTGCCGGGGAGGATCGGTGAGGTTACCGTACCGGTCCCAGGCACAGGCTACGGTGAGATTATGGTGAAGTTCGGTGCAGGCAACAGCCTGCATACGGCGGCCAGCTTCGAGCAGCATGCACTGCCGGCCGGAATTAAGGTGGTTGTAGTTGAGGTACGTGAGGGTGTAGCACTTGTGTCTGAATTCGAAGAGAGAAAAGGAGTGGACTTATGATGCTAGAAAATATTCCAGAATCCCTATTTATACCTGCGATAGTAATCGCTGTACTGCTTGTCCTCGGACTCGCCTTCTGGGCCCGTTACAAGACGGTTGGCCCGGATGAAGGCATGATCGTCACCGGTTCCTTCCTGGGCAACAATCATATATCGGATGACGGCTCCGGCCGCAAAATCAAAATCGTCCGCGGCGGCGGTGCGTTCATTCTGCCCGTCTTCCAGAAGGCGGAGTTCATGTCCCTGCTCTCCCATAAGCTCGATGTGACGACCCCGGAGGTCTATACAGAGCAAGGCGTGCCGGTCATTGCTGACGGGGTCGCCATCATCAAGGTAGGCAGCTCCACGGAAGATGTGGCAACGGCAGCCGAGCAGTTCATGGGCAAGCCGATTGAATCCCTGAAGAGTGAAGCGCAGGAAGTGCTGGAAGGACATTTGCGGGCGATCCTCGGTACGATGACCGTAGAAGAGGTCTACCGTAACCGAGACCGTTTCGCCCAGGAGGTTCAGGGTGTTGCCGCCCGCGACCTTAAGAAGATGGGACTCCAGATTGTCTCGTTCACCATCAAGGATGTACGCGATAAGCACGGATACCTGGAAGCACTCGGTAAACCGCGGATTGCCGCAGTGAAGCGGGATGCGGAGATTGCCGAAGCGGAAGCTGTCCGTGACGCGCGGATTCAGAAGGCCAACGCCGAGGAGCAGGGGCAGAAGGCAGAGCTGCTGCGTGATACCAACATTGCCGAAGCATCGAAGGAGAACCAGCTCAAGGTCGCCGCGTTCAAACGCGATCAGGATACTGCCAAGGCGGAAGCCGACCAGGCGTACCACATTCAGGAGGCGCGTGCCAAGCAGACTGTGGTGGAAGAGCAGATGAAGGTTGAACTGGTGCGCAAGGAACGCGAAATCGATATCCAGGCCAAGGAAATCCAGGTACGCGAGAAGCAGTATGACGCTGAAGTGAAGAAGAAAGCGGAAGCAGACCGTTATGCAGTAGAGCAGGCAGCGGAAGCCGACAAGGCCAAGCGCATGCGTGAAGCCGATGCTGTGCAGTACAGCATTGAGACTCAGGCTAAGGCAACCTCCGAGCAGAAGCGTCTGGAAGGTCAGGCGATTGCGGATGCAGAGCTGGCCAAAGGTAAAGCAGAGTCGGAGGTTATCCGTCTGCGCGGTCTTGCCGAAGCGGAAGCCAAGGAGAAGCTGGCAGAAGCCTTCCAGAAATTCGGGGAAGCGGCGGTTCTCGATATTATCGTCAAAATGCTGCCTGAGCTGGCCGGGAAGATTGCCGAGCCGCTGGCGTCTATCGATAAGCTGACTGTGGTGGATACCGGCAACGGTGAAGGAGCTGCGCGTGTCAGTAATTATGTAACCCAACTGATGTCCACAGCCCCTGAGATGCTGAAGAGCGTGTCCGGCATTGATGTCGAGGCGCTGATCAAAGGATTAACTTCGGGCAAGTCGGCTCAGAAGGATGCTGTCAGACACACAGCAGCACCCATAACCTCTGTCGTCACCAGACCAGCACCGGCTGCACCGGTCACTCCGGTACAACCGGTGGAACCTTCAGAACACACTGAAGGATAAGAGCAAGCCACCAAGGTATGGCAGGCAGCAGTAACCGCCAGCCATACCTTTTTTAAAAATATAAGAATGTATAGGTTTCACACTATACATTATCCTTTTATTTCTCGCTGAAACGGAGGCAGGGCATGGAGCTTATACTGGATAATATACGTAAGAGCTTTGACGGCAGGGAGGTGTTGAAAGGGATTGACTTTACCTTTGAGCGAGGCAAGATATACGGCTTGCTCGGCCGCAACGGCGCGGGGAAGACCTCGTTGTTCAACTGCCTGAGCGGGGAAATCCAAATGGATAGCGGCGGTGCTTTTCTGCGGAGAAATGAGGTGAGTCTTCCGCTGCTTGAGGAGGAGATCGGCTACGTATTCTCCTTGCCGATTCTTCCTGACTTCCTGACCGGTTATGAGTTTGTGAAGTTCTACTTGGACATCAATAAGGGCAAGATACAAGCGGACCGGACCATCGAGGAATATTTCGATATCATCCGTTTCGAGGAGGCGGACAGGCACCGTCTGATCAAGGGCTATTCCCACGGAATGAAGAACAAAATTCAGATGCTGTGCTTTATCATTTCCCGCCCGCCGCTGATCCTGCTCGATGAGCCGTTAACCTCGTTCGATGTGGTAGTGGCGCTGGAGATTAAGAAGCTGCTGCGCGAGATGAAGCGGGATCATATCATTATTTTCTCCACTCATATTCTGCAGCTGGCGGCCGATCTCTGCGATGAGCTGGTGATTCTGAATAACGGCACGCTGCGCGAGATTCCGGCGGAGACCCTGCACAGTCCGGAATTTGAAGAGCAGATTATTGCCCTGCTGAAGGATGAGGATCATGATTAACACGCTGAAGGCGATTCTGGAGGTACGGGGGATGTCCGGCGCCAACCGGCTGATGTTCTATCTCCGTAAGCTCCCGGTGCTGGGCAAGCTGATCCCGGCCTCGGTCTACTCGGAAACCACGCTGAAGCGGACCTTATCTGTTATCGTGCATATCTTGAAGGTTCTTATGGCCTTTGTGACGAAGTTCGCTTATCTGGGCATTATGATCTTTCTTCCGGTGAAGCTGATAGGACAAGATATATCCTTAACTCTGCCAGTGCAATACCAGCTCTATTTGCAGATGCTGTTGTGTATAAGCTTCCTCACTTCCGGGGTTTCCAGCGCGGTTATTCTGGAGCCGAAGCGGGATAAATACATATTCGTGAAGCTGATGAGGCTGCCGGCTGAGCGGTATATGCGGACCACACTGACCTTACGCGGGATCAGCTTTCTGGTGACTTTTATTCCGGCGATGCTGGTCTTCGGGAGTCTTCTCGGTGCTCCGCTGTGGCATGGGGCGGTTCTTGGGCTGCTGCTGACGTTCTGGCGTACGGCTTGCGAGGCGCTGCATCTGTGGGTGTTTGACCGCTACGGCTTTGTTATTGTCAAAAAAACAAGCTGGATCTGGACCGCCATCGGCGCTGGCTATCTGCTGGCCTATCTTCCGCTGCTCCCCGGATTTGCGGTAGTAGAAAGCGGAATGCTGTTCAATCTGCCTGTGTTTATAAGCGTATTGGTGCTGGGAGCCTTAAGCGCGGTCTATATCGCCCGTTATAAGGACTATACGAATGCCGTCGATGCCGTCACCAAAATCGATGATCCGCTGCTCGACATGGGCCGGATGATGAAAGAAGCAAGGGTTAAGGATGTTGCTACCCGGGATCAGCACTACTCGGCGGAACAACTGAATCAAGGTAAGTTCGAGGGGAAAAGCGGGTACGCCTACCTGAATGCAATCTTTTTCTCACGCCACCGGCGGCTGATCACCAGTCCGATTGTGCGCAGGCTGGTGATCATTGGCTCGCTCTTTGTAGCAGCTTTGCTGACGATGCTGTTGTCCCAGACCGCTTTTACCAAACTGACTCATTATCTGATTACCGCGCTGCCGACCTTCCTGATCATTATGAACTATACGTCCATTGGCGAACGCCTCTGCAAGGCGATGTTCTATAACTGTGATCTCAGCCTGCTGCGCTACGGATTCTACCGTGAACAATCGGCGATTCTAAGCAACTTCCGCATCCGGCTGCTGCGTATCAGTATGCTTAATCTGATCCCGGCTGCCGCGATCTGCCTGGCGGTGAACCTGCTGCTGCTGCTGTCAGCAGAGAGCTGGGGCGCGGGGGATGCTGTACTCTTTTGCGTGACGATTATGGCGCTGTCCTTGTTCTTCTCGGTGCATCATTTGTTCATGTACTATATCTTTCAGCCCTATAGCACAGAGCTCAATGTGAAGAATCCGTTCTTCACGATTGTGAACAGTGTGGTACTGGGGGTCGGATTCGTCGCGATGCAGTTCAAGAGTGAGCTTGGAATGTTTGCCATGATCGTAGTGCTCTCTGCTGTGGTATATATGCTGGCTGCCCTGCTCATGGTATACAGGTTCTCAGGCCGGACGTTTCGGGTGAAATGAAGGGAGCCTGCGGGTAGTTGCTACACACTTCTAATTTGAGATTCTTGATGTTATGATAAGAGCTTAAGTAACAAATCACACGTTGAACCATGTATCGTGCTGCTGGAATAGATTAGGATTCGCAAGTAAAAGAGGTGTCGCAAGTGAGCAGCATTACCGTGGGCAAGGTGCTTAATAATAACGTGATCATTGCCGAGCATCCCCAGTATGCCGAGGTTGTGGTGATCGGCAAGGGGATCGGCTTCAACCGTAAAACGCGGGACCGGATCAATCTGTCCTCCGTAGAGAAGATGTTCATCCTGCGCAGCCAGGAGGAGCAGGAGCAATATAAGCAGCTGGTGCCGCAGGTGGACGAGAAGCTGATTGAGGTGGTTCAGGAGATTGTACTGCATATTATGCAGAGCAGCCGCCAAACGCTGAATGAGCATATCCATATTGCCCTTACCGACCATATTGCCTTCGCGATCCGCAGAAGCGAGCAGCATATGGCTATTCATAATCCGTTTCTGTACGAGACCCGGGAGATTTATCCGGAGGAATACAGTCTGGCGGAATATGCGGTGGAGCGGATTAATGAGGCCATGAAGGTGACGCTGCCGCCGGATGAGATCGGCTTCGTGGCTCTGCATATTGTCAGTGCGCTCAGCAACCGCCATATTTCCGAGGTGAAGCAGCATTCCCAGCTGATCGGGGATATGGTGGGGCTGGTGGAGGATAACCTGGAATACCGTATTCCGCGGGATTCACTGGATTATTCAAGACTGGTGACCCATTTGCGGTTCGTTCTGGAACGTCTGCGCCGGGGAGAGACTGTACGCGAGACCTCGTCCCTGGATGGACTAATGAAGCGGGAGTATCCCGAGATGTACATGCTTGCCTGGAAGCTGACGAAGGTCATAGAGCAGCGGGTGCGCATTCCGGTATATCCGGCCGAGGTCAGCTATCTGACGATTCATCTGCAGCGTATTGCCCAGAAGAAGGAAGATGAGCCGGAGCTGGAGCCGCCGGAGATCCTCTAGCGATTTTAGGGGTTGCAACTTCAAATCAATGGTGCTACAATGATCCCTGTTATGAATCACAACAGAATACCAACGTGTAACTGATACGATCAGGCATGAGTGATTTACAGTATTATGGTTGTCCAGCCCCATCTCGGGGTACTCTAACGTTAGCGTTAGCCGGGCAATCTGCGTACTGTATTGCTCATGCCTTTTTTGGCTTCTGTTGACAGAAATTAAGGATTAGGAAGTGACCCGAATGTTTAAAA
The DNA here is from genome assembly GCF_038006765.1 of Paenibacillus sp. FSL H7-0756. NCBI lineage: Bacteria > Bacillati > Bacillota > Bacilli > Caryophanales > Paenibacillaceae > Paenibacillus > Paenibacillus sp. FSL H7-0756. The sequence goes on from NZ_JBBOVT010000003.1 coordinate 1,247,338, forward strand.
AATTATTTGGCGTTCTGCAGAGAGTCGGTAAGGCGCTTATGTTGCCCGTTGCCATTCTGCCTGCGGCGGGCCTGCTGCTTGGAATCGGGAATATGCTGGTTAACCCGGACTTCCTGCAATATGTGCCTGCACTGGAGAATCATATTGTTCAGGCGATAGCCACAGTACTTATGAACTCCGGGCAAATCGTATTTGATAACCTCTCCCTGCTCTTTGCAGTCGGCGTAGCCATCGGGCTGGCCGGAGGAGAAGGCGTAGCGGGGCTTGCAGCGATTATCGGCTTCCTGGTAATGAACGTAACCATGGGTACGGTAGTGGGCGTCAATGCTTACGTGCTAACCTGGAAGGATTTCTCGTATTCCAGCGTGCTGGGGATACCAACCTTGCAGACTGGGGTGTTCGGTGGTATCCTGGTCGGGATACTGGCTGCGTCTATGTACAAAAGGTTCTTCCGTATAGAATTGCCGTCGTACTTAGGCTTCTTCGCGGGTAAACGGTTCGTACCGATAATGACGGCGGTGACCTCGCTGATGCTCGGTCTTGCACTCACGATTGTGTGGCCGCCGATCCAGCACGGTCTGAACTATGTGTCACAGAGTATGATTAATACCAACCTGACGCTGTCGGCCTTTATCTTCGGGGTCATCGAGCGTTCTCTGATTCCGTTCGGCCTGCACCATATCTTCTATTCACCGTTCTGGTATGAATTCGGAAGCTATATTGACAAGGCGGGCGATCTGGTCCGCGGTGACCAGCGCATCTTCATGCAGCAGCTTCGTGACGGTGTGGAGTTCACAGCGGGTACATTTACTACCGGTAAATATCCGTTCATGATGTTCGGTCTTCCGGCAGCGGCTCTTGCGATCTACCATGAGTCGAAGCCTGAGAACAGACGGGTTGTCGGAAGCTTGATGGTTTCCGCAGCGCTGACCTCGTTCCTGACGGGGATCACCGAGCCGCTGGAATTCTCCTTCCTGTTCGTGGCTCCGCTGCTGTTCGCAGTCCATGCTGTATTCGCAGGACTCTCCTTCATGACCATGCACCTCTTGAATGTCAAAATCGGCATGACCTTCTCCGGCGGGTTCATCGACTATGTGCTGTTCGGCGTCATTCCGAACCGTACCGCCTGGTGGCTGGTTATCCCGGTAGGTCTGGTATTGGCCGTGATTTATTACTTCGGATTCCGCTTCGTTATCCGTAAGTTCAACCTGAAGACGCCTGGCCGTGAGGATGCCTCCGAGGATGAGGATGAGGTTAGCTTGGAGAGTGTGTCCAAGACAGGCGACGATCTGCCGCGCAACATTCTGTCCGCCCTGGGCGGCAAAGAGAATATCACCCATCTGGATGCCTGCATTACGCGTCTGCGGGTTGAAGTGAAGGACAAAGCGGGCGTAGACAAGAACCGTCTGAAGAAGCTTGGTGCTTCTGGTGTTCTTGAAGTGGGTAACAACGTACAAGCGATCTTCGGCACACGTTCGGACACGATCAAGTCACAGATTCAGGATGTCATGAACGGCAGAACACCGGCTGCAGCCCCTGCGGCTCCGAAGCCGGAGCTTGAACAACAGGCAGGCGAGCAGGGTGATGCTATCATACCTGAGGATATCGTATCTCCGGTAAACGGCGAGCTGATGGATATTACAGAGGTTCCCGATGCGGTCTTCTCCCAGAAAATGACCGGTGACGGCTTCGCCTTCCTGCCCTACGACGGCAAGATTGCTTCGCCGGTATACGGCAAGGTATTCAACGTGTTCCCAAGTAAGCACGCCATTGGCATCATGTCAGACGGCGGCAAGGAAGTCCTTGTGCATATCGGGGTCAACACTGTTAAGCTTAAGGGCCAGGGCTTCACGGTTCTGGTGGAGGAAGGCGATCTGGTAGCTGCCGGACAGCCGATTATGGAAGTGGATCTGGAGTATGTGAAGGCGAATGCACCTTCTGTCATCTCACCGGTCATCTTCTCCAACCTGCCGGAAGGCTCCTCCGTGACCTTGAAGAAGCCGGGCAGAGTCAGCATCGGCGACAAGGATATCATCACCATTCAGTAAAATGTGCAATGGCGAAACGCTTCCATTATAATGAAGGGGAGCGCAAGCCTTCACTATAATTCACCATCCCAAATTAACAGAAAGCGAGTTGGATTATATTATGCAAACAACTTTCAGAATTATTGACGAAGACGGAATTCACGCACGCCCGGCAACAGCGCTGGTAAATACAGCTACAAAATTCAAAGGCACTGAAGCTTTTGCAGAAGCTAAAGGTAAAAAAGTTACCCTTAAATCCATCCTGGGCGTTCTGTCCCTGGGCCTTGAAGCAGGAGATACCCTGACTCTTATTACTGAAGGCAGTGAAGAAGCAGAAGCACTGAACGCGCTGCAGGAGGTTATGGTTAAAGAAGGGCTGGGAGAAGTTCATGAATAAAATTTCAGGAATCGCGGCTTCCGCAGGTATTGCAGTAGCCCGTGCCTTTATCCTGGAACACCCGGACTATACCATTACCAAAACAGCGGTCACGGATGTGGACGCTGAGCTTGCGAAGCTGCAGGATGCCCTGGACAAATCCAGAGGCGAACTTCAGACCATCAAAGAGCGTACCTTGGCTGAGCTTGGCGAGAAGAAGGCGGAGATTTTCGAATCACATCTGCTGATCCTTGATGACCCTGAGCTCCTTACCCCTGTAATGGACAAAATCCGTGAGGAATCGGTAAATGCGGACTTCGCACTGAATGAAGTAGCTACTCAATTCGTGGAAATGTTCCAGAACATGAAGAGCGCATACCTGCAGGAACGTGCAGCCGATATGCGTGACGTAACCAAACGTGTGCTGAACCACCTGCTTGGCATTCACTATGTGAGCCCGGCTGAGATCAGTGAAGAGGTTATCGTTATTGCCCTGGATCTGACCCCATCGGATACAGCGCAGCTTAACCGCAACTTCGTCAAAGGCTTCACCACCAATATTGGCGGACGGACTTCCCATTCGGCCATTATGGCCCGTTCCCTGGAGATTCCGGCGGTTGTGGGCACGAAGAACGTGATGTCGCTGGTCAAAGCAGGCGATCTGGTCATCGTGGATGGTCTGAGCGGAGATGTGCTGATCAACCCTTCAGAAGCTGAGGTTGCCGAGTATAGAGCGAAGCAGGAAGCTTACGATCTTCAGATTGCTGAATGGAAAAAGCTCCGCGACGAGCCGACGGTATCAGCCGACGGCAAGCATGTAGAGCTGGCAGCCAACATCGGGACTCCGAATGATGTGACTGGCGTTATTGAGAACGGCGGCGAAGGTGTAGGTCTGTACCGCACCGAGTTCCTCTATATGGGCCGCGATAAGCTGCCTTCCGAAGAGATCCAGTATAACGCCTACAAGACCGTGCTTGAGAATATGCAAGGCAAGCCGGTAGTAGTACGTACGCTGGATATCGGCGGAGATAAGGAGCTGCCTTATCTGGAGCTGCCGAAGGAAATGAACCCGTTCCTCGGCTACCGTGCGATCCGACTCTGTCTGGACCGTCAGGATATCTTCCGCACCCAGCTGCGTGCCTTGCTCAGAGCAAGTGCCCACGGCGACCTGCGCATTATGTTCCCGATGATCGCTACCCTTGGTGAATTCCGTGCAGCCCGTGATCTGCTGCTGGAAGAGAAGGCCAAGCTGCGTGAAGAAGGCAAAGAAGTATCCGACAGCATCCAGCTGGGGATCATGGTAGAGATTCCTTCTACGGCTGTACTGGCGGATCAGTTCGCCAAGGAAGTGGATTTCTTCAGTATCGGAACCAACGACCTTATCCAATATACAATGGCTGCGGACCGTATGAATGAACAGGTATCGTACCTGTATCAGCCATACAACCCGGCAATTCTGCGGCTGGTCAAAATCGTCATCGATGCTGCACACGCCGAAGGCAAATGGACCGGTATGTGCGGAGAAATGGCGGGGGATGCCACGGCTATTCCTCTGCTGCTCGGTCTTGGCCTCGATGAATTCAGCATGAGCGCCACCTCCATTCTGCCAGCACGCAGCCAGATCTCGAAGCTGTCTGCGGCCGACATGAAGGAAATGGCTGCCCAGGCCCTGCAGCTCGGCACAGCCGAGGAAGTAGCCGCACTGGTGCAATCCCGCGTGAACTAATTCGTTCTACTCTGGTTGACTGCATTCCGCAGTTAGCTGCTCCCCGTAAGGGGAGCATTGGTTATAACTCCAACTACTTTACAGCCTCCTTTACAGGGGGCTTTTTTTTCGTGAAGTGAGTTGAATTTCAGCAAATCTGGAACCGCCCGTCCGGGCGTTATTTTATATAATGGGTCCATTACTTTCGGAGGGTGGAACCATTTTGCAGAGATTCAGTGCTTCACAGATTTATTTGCTCCATGTGTTCATGTTGTCGCTTGCGGCCAGTACGATATTTACAACCTACAGTATTTATTATGTAGTTGACCTTAAGCTGAATCCGCTTCAGCTGGTGCTGATTGGAACGGTGCTGGAGTTAACGGTGCTTGTGTTCGAGGGGATTACCGGAGTGGTCGCTGATACCTATAGCCGCAAGCTGTCCGTGATCATTGCCGTGTTCGTTGTGGGGAGTGCTTTTATCCTTGAAGGGAGCATTGTCTGGATCATGCACCCGGCTTCCCTGTTGCCTGCCTTCGGCTGGCTGCTGATCTCCCAGATGCTGTACGGGATTGGCTGGACCTTCCTGAGCGGGGCGGATACGGCATGGATCGTGGACGAGCTTGGAGAAGAGCAGACGGGAAGACTCTTCATGCGCTCCAAAATATTCGGCTTAAGCGCTTCCCTGCTGGGCATTGCGGTCAGCGTAGGATTATCCCATGTTGCGTCCAATCTTCCTTTTCTGGCGGGGGGAGTTATCTATTTCGTCCTGGGATTCATATTGATCCGGTACATGAAGGAGACCGGGTTCGTACGCCGGAAGCGTGAGCCGCAATCCTCCGCTATCCGTGAGCTGGGTAAGACCTGGGCCAGCGGCGCCTCCATCCTGAGGCATCATCCGCTGCTCCTGCTGCTGACGGTTGTAACTTTATTCAGCGGTGCTGCGTCTGAAGGATATGACCGTCTGTGGCCAGTCTTTCTTATGAATGAGGTCGGGTTCCCGGAGATTGGTGTCTCGATGGCGGCTGGCTTCGGGCTGATCAGTGCGGCGACTACTATGCTGGGTGTGCTGGCTGTCTATATGGCCGGGAGAATCATTGATTTGCAAAAGGAACGCCAAGTAGCGGCCGCTTTGTTCCTCCTGACATCCGTCCGTGCCTGCTGCATTATCATGGTGGCACTTGCGCCTAATTTCTACTGGGCGATCGGGGCGGTACTGCTCCTGGGGGTGGTCGGTTCGGTCAGCGACCCGATCTATACCACCTGGCTGAACACGAAGCTGCCCTCCCGGAACCGGGCTACACTCTTGTCGATGATCAGCCAGTCCGATGCCCTGGGCCAGAGCGCAGGCGGTCCGGTTGTAGGTTATATAGGCAGCCGGATCTCTATCAGAGCTTCGCTGCTGTCGGCGGGCTTCCTGCTGGTACCTGTCATTGTGTTATACGGCAGGGTGCTGCGGAAGCGGTCCTGATGTTTTGGATTATTTTACAATTGTCAAGGAGCCGCTGGACAAGTATACTTTCGGTTAACTAGCACCTATAATTTAAATAGCTTAAATCCCCGGCTATCCATGCCGATATAAGGATATATCCGGTGACACAATTCACCCTTAACCCAGACCTGTGAACATACTGTTACATATTATATAAAGAACCCTATGTAGCAATTCCGGCGTCATCCGCTTGCAGAGCTGTGCAAGTACAAAGTATTAGTTAAGGAGAATGTGGACATAGCTTGATAGTAATAGAATGATAGTTCTCCGGGAGTATTACGGATGAGCGTAGGGATGGTGAATAGCAATGAGCAGCAATTATATACAAGCAGAACAAGAAATCGATACCTATCAAGGCAAAGACCTCGGCTTAACCTACACAGCGGAATACTGTGTATTTAAGATCTGGGCGCCGACAGCCTTTACAGTGTCGCTCGTATTATATGCTACAGGCGGAAACGGACTGACTCCGCAGACCGCAGATTACAAGGACAGCGGCAAAATTCTTAGTATGGAGCGTGCTGAAGGCGGAGTATGGACGATCCAGGTGCCCGGTAACCTCAAGGGAAAATATTATATGTACCGCGCCGTATTTGCCGACGGGTCGATTAATGAAGCGGCCGATCCTTATGCAGTAGCTGTATCGGCCAATGGAACGCGGACGGCTATCGTGGATTTGTCCGAGACTAACCCGGACGGCTGGGAGAGCGATGCTTCTCCTGGGCTGCCGCATCCGGCAGATGCTGTAATCTATGAGCTGCATGTCCGCGATTTCTCGTCAGACCCTGGCTCCGGACTGACGTATAAGGGGAAATTCAAGGCCTTCACCGAGACCGGCCTGCGGGATGAAGCGGGTCATCCGCTGGGCATTGATCATCTGGCTGAGCTGGGCATCACGCATGTTCATCTGCTGCCGGTGTTCGATTATCAGACGGTGGATGAGCTGGGCAAGCCAGGAGAAGAACCGGCGTCCTCCATCTTCACAGACTATAACTGGGGCTACGACCCCCAGCACTATAATGTGCCGGAAGGCTCCTACAGCACAGACCCGGCTAACCCGCTTAGCCGTATCCGGGAATTCAAGGAGATGGTTCAGGCGCTGCACAGCCGCGGCATCTCGGTGATTATGGACGTCGTCTACAATCATACCTATGGGTTCCAGAAGGGACCCTTCCAGCCGCTGGTGCCGGACTATTACTACCGCCATGATCAGAGCGGCCGGCTCTCTAACGGCTCGGGCGTGGGCAATGAGCTGGCTACAGAACGGCCGATGGTCCGCAAGTATATCAAGGATTCCCTGTCCTACTGGGCTAAGGAGTACCATATTGACGGGTTCCGCTTCGATCTGATGGGGCTGATGGACAGCGTGACCATGCGCGAGATTACCGAGGAACTGCGGCTGGAGATTAATCCGGGGCTGCTGATCTATGGTGAGCCGTGGACAGGCGGCGACTCGCCGCTTGCCGCCAAGACGCTGAAGGGCGTGCAGCGCGGCAAAGGCTACGCCGTCTTCAACGACAACTTCCGCGCGGCCATCAAGGGAGACAGTGACGGCTGGGGCAAAGGCTTCGTGACCGGGGAATACGGCAAAGAAGGTGCGATCGCGTCCGGGGTGAGCGGGGCGATTCATGAATTCACCGATGCGCCTACAGAGACTGTGAACTATGTAACTGCACATGATAATCTCAACCTGTGGGACAAAATTCTGGCTACCCGGGGACTTCGCGGGGAAGCCGGACTGCCGGAGCTTGAGGGCGGCAAGCTGCGGGGCGGCGGGGATCTCAAGGCCGCAGTAGAGCAGGCGAATCCGTATGTGGGAGTAGATCCCGAGAATGTGCTGGAACATGAGACGGTACGCCGTTCGTTGCTGGCTAACGGAATCATTCTGACCTCGCAGGGAATTCCGTTCCTCCATGCCGGGGATGAGCTGCTGCGCAGCAAATACGGAGATCATAACAGCTATCGCAGCCCGGACTGCATCAATGCGATCCGCTGGGAGAACAAAAGCAAATTCATTGCAGTATTTCAATATTACAAAGGTCTGATTGAGCTGCGCCGGACACATCCAGCCTTCCGCCTGCACGGGCGTCAGGAGATTGAACGCAGTCTGGAGTTCCTGCGCTGTGACAGCGGAGTCGTTGCCTACAGACTGAAGGACCATGCTGGCGGAGATACATGGAATAATATCGTGGTGATCTATAATGCCAATATGGAGCCGGTCACCCAGTGCCTCCCGGAGACCTCCGGCTGCTGGAACATCGTAGTTGATCATACCCATGCCGGACCGGAGGCCTTCCGGCAGACGGACAACGGCAGTGTAGAGGTCGCAGGACTGTCGATGATGGTACTCTATGATAAATACGGGGAGCCCGAGCCAAGATCGAAGATTGTAGAAGTTCATTATGACCGCCCGGACGGCGATTACCGGGGCTGGAATCTCTGGGTGTGGGGTACAGGCATTCAGGATGGGCAACGGGACTTCCAGCACATGGAGGAGGGTCATGCCGTAGCACGGATTGAAGTGCTGCCGGGGACCTCCACGATAGGCTACGTCCTCCGGCTGAACGACTGGGAGGAGAAGGACGGCACCGCTGACCGCTTCATCGACTGCTCAGGCAGCGGGGAGCAGGTTATCAAGGTGACCGTTCGGGAGCGAAGTCCAGAGCATAGGACAGAGCTGGCTGATCCTTTGCAGCAGACCAGCTAGAACATAAGAAGAGCTGATTAGTTCCATCTCCTGTGGGAGGGGAGCTAATCAGCTCTTTTTGGCTAGGAGTTATAGATAGGGAGTCAACTTCTGACAGTGCTAGTTCCGCTGATCACTGTACTTCTTATCCACATGCTCACTGTACAGGTTAGCCTCATTGCCGCCATGGTTCTTGGAGCGGTACATCGCAAGATCGGCGGCACGGAGCAGCTCGTTGATGCTGCTGCCGTGCTGCGGGTACAGAGCCACGCCGATGCTGGCAGAGGTGTGGAAGCTGGAGCCCTGGTTGACGGACCAGGATTTGTTGAACAGCTGGAGCAGACGGTTCAGCAGCTCGTCCAGCATTTGCGGGCTGGTGAAACGGTGCAGCACCACGGCGAATTCATCCCCGCCGATCCGGAAGGCCTGGCCGGAGCCCTTCACGGTCTGCTGCAGCTCCCGGGAGAGCAGCTGCAGGAATTCATCTCCGGCCAGATGGCCGAGCGTATCATTCAGCTGCTTGAACCGGTCGCAGTCCAGCAGCGCAACGGCGATCTCCTGCCGGCGGTCCTCGGGCTGGTTGATCAGGTTCTCCATGTACATTTTGAAATGGGCACGGTTGGGAATCGCCGTCAGATGATCATAGAAGGCCAGCTTGTGCAGCCGCTCCTCATATTGCTTGCGCTGGGTAATCTCACGCGAGACCAGCATGAACTGTGCCGGGAAATTACGGCTGCCTGCAATCGGGGTAACCTTGGTCTCCAGCCATACCCAATGCCCTTCGGCCGAGCGCATGCGCAGCTCGGATATTCTCGGGGAAGACTGCACCACGCTCTTGAGCTTGGCCCAGGAGATCTCGGCTTCACGGATATAGTTGGAGAGCGGCGCCCCTTTGCTTGGCACATAGCCCAGTGCAGTTGCATGGGAAGGAGAGGCATACAGGATCAGACCGTCCGGATCTGTCAGCACAATGAAGTCGGACATCGTCTCACCGATCAGCTGGTAGAGCGATTGCTCGTCCTGCATTTCGTTCTGCAGGGAGATCAGCCTGCGGCTGAGATAGATGATAACCAGAACAAGCAGGAACAGGAATACAGAGTAGACGGCGAACAGGGAGCTTTTGAGATTATTGAACTCTGTCATTACCTGGCTTGCATAGGTATCAATCTTGTCCTCTGCCTGATTCAGGCTTTCCCGTACTTCATTCAGCTCCGTATGTATGGTGAGGGCAGAATAGGAGGCAGGGTTCCAGCTCTTCTGAACCCGCTGCGAGATCAGCTCCCGGCCGTTATCCCTCCATGCGGTAAGCGTGGTTCCGAAGTGATCCAGCTCATTCCTCAGCTCGTCCAGCAGCAGCTCGCTCTGCTTCATTCCATTGAACGGGCTCTTCACCGCATTCAGATTGTAGCGGGCGGTATTGACGCGCTGCAGCGCCTGAGCATTATTGTCTTCGAATTCCTGTGACAGTGTACTGCGCTGCGCGCTGGTCAGCGTCCCGCCGACTGTGGTCTGAAGCGCTAGGGCTGCCTGATACAGATCGCGGTCGGCATTCAGAATGAGCTCGGAATTCTGGTAGACATCACTGTATAAGGAATCGGATAATTTGTTCATCGTATGATTCAGAATCAGCAGGGAGGCCACACTGATCCCAACCAGAAGAACGGTGATGGACGTGAATAATATAATCAGTCTGCGTGTACTTGTGTTTTCCGAAAAAACGGCCACTGTCATCCTCTCCCCGCACAGAACTTTTGCAAATCTCATGGGTGTAGCTTTGGTGCATGCGAAACTTATCCTTATGCGGAATATGGCTTCATGCAGGCATGTAAGAGAGTATACGTTAGCGAGTCCTAGAGAGCAGGGGAAGAAAGAGGCAATAGACAGAATAGCTTCCGGTTAGATCGCGGTTTCTTTTCACCAGTATATAGGACATCCCTTAAGCAGAGCAATTGCTGAAAAAATAATAAGCCCCGTCAGCTTCCGCTGCGGATGCACAGGCCGAGAAGCAGACCCTGGAGCCGGAGTGGAAACAGTGGAGACATATCCGTTACAGCCGATACCAAGAACTAGTATGTATACTTAACTACTATGTAGAGATATTGTGACCTTTGAGTCCTATTACCCACTTTTACTGCAAACGATACCCCTGTGGTATCAATTGTGCATTAAAAATATAACAGAAAAATCCGCCAGCCCAGGAATCTGAGACCAGCGGATGGAACAGCAGATTATAAACTGCTGGGTATAGGAGGATGCTACTCGTTGCGCAATGCATAGATAGGGCGCATTCTTGCAGCCTTGCTTGCAGGAATCATTCCGAAGAGGACACCGATCATCAAGGAGAAAGAAAAGGAGATCAGCACCATATTCCAGGAGGGCGCCACATTCAAGGCGGTATAATGACCGACAGCCCAGCTGGCGCCAAGTCCCAATGCGACTCCGATCAGACCCCCGGTTCCGCTTAAGACTACGGACTCGATCATGAACTGCATCATAATGTTCTTTTTTTTGGCCCCGATGGCCTTGCGGATGCCGATCTCTCTGGTTCGCTCATTGACTGAGACAATCATAATGTTCATAATCCCTATCCCGCCTACAAATAACGAAATACCTGCGATACCGCCAAGGGCCATGGACAGAGTGGAGCTGGTCTCATTCACCGTTTCCAGCATCTCCCGTGAATCAAAGACAGAGTAGGCATTCTCCGCTGCACTGAATTTGGCTGTAAGGCTGGCCTCCAGCTTGGTTTTGACCTCATCCACATTGTCATTGGAAGTGGTGGTGAGCGTAATGGAGCGGACGCCCTTGCTCTGCAGGAACCGTTCGGCTGTAGAGATGGGGATCAGCAGCTTCTCGTCGCTTGAACCGACGCTGGTGGAGCCTTTACTCTCCAGCAACCCGACGATCTTGAAGCTGCTTCCGTTGATCTGTACCTTTTGGCCTACAGGATTATCTGTACCGAATAGATCCTCCGCTGTATCTGATCCGATTAACGCAACCTTCTGCCGGTATTCTGTATCCATCTCAAGCAGGAATCTTCCGGATTGCACATGGAAATCCTGGACCTCTTCGTAGGCAGGTGTAATGCCTTCTACGGATACGGAAACGTTCTCGGTACCGTGCTTGGCGGTTACGTTCCCGGAGATTATCGGGGATACATTATCCACCCCTTCAATCTCACCAAGGGCCAGGGCCTCCTCGTAGGTTAGCGAAGTGGTGGCTCCGCGGCCCGTAATGTTGACGGTCAGCTGGTTAGTTCCCAGGGAGCTTAGGGACTCTGTAATCTGCGAGGTGGTGCCCTGGCCCACAGCGACAAGTGCAATGACGGAGGAGACCCCGATAATAATGCCCAGCATGGTAAGAAAGGCTCTTATTTTGCTGCTCAGAATACTTTTGAAGGCCATTTTCATACTCTGGTACAGCATCATGAGTGCACCACCTTCCGATCCTCTACAAGATCCCCGTCTTGAATCCGGATCACCCGTTTGGCCTGCTCGGCAATCTCCAGGTCATGCGTGATCAGAATAATGGTATGCCCTTGTTCGTTAAGCTCCTTAATCATCTGCAGAACCTCCTTGCCTGTCTTGGAGTCCAGCGCTCCGGTGGGCTCATCGGCAAGAAGAATAGGCGGGGTTCCGGCAAGAGCGCGGGCAATAGCCACACGCTGCTGTTGGCCTCCAGACAGCTCGGAGGGACGGTGATTCATTCGGCTCTCCAGGCCTACCCGGACCAGGGCGCTGCGGGCAATTTCTCTACGCTCCCTGTGGGACATTCCACGGTAGATCAGGGGCAGCTCTACATTCTCTACCGCTGATAATTTCGGCAGCAGATTGAAGTTCTGAAATATAAAGCCGATCTTCTCGTTGCGGATCTGAGCCAGCTTGTTGTCAGACAGCCTGCGGATCTCCTGGCCGTCCAGGAAATAATCGCCTTCATTCGCCACATCGAGGCAGCCCAGCATGTTCATCAGGGTGGACTTGCCTGACCCTGACGGGCCGATGATCGCAACGAATTCACCGTGATCAATGGTGAAGCTCAGGCTCCTCAGAACCGTCATTGATTCTCCGGCCATCGTGAAGCTGTGCTGCATATTCTCAACCCGGATCAGCGGTTCTGGTGAGGTCATCGTCCGCCACCGCCCCCGGAGAAACCGCCCCTGCTGCCCCCGCTGCCCCCGCCGGTGAAGCCGCCCCCGCTCCCGCCGGGAAAGCCTCCGCTCCCGCCGGTCATTCCTCCGCTGCCAAAGCCGCCCATGCCACCACCCATGCCGCCTTGCTGCGGAGAGGTGGTATTGCCTGAGGAAATCACGGTTGGGAGGATCACTTCATCCCCTTCACTTAAGCCGCTGACGATTTCGATGCTGCTCTCATTGTGGATACCGGTCTCCACAGCCACACGCTGCGTGCCGGCGGCATTGCCCGAAGCACTCCGGCTTCCTGCTGCCCTGCCGGAGAACCCGGCGCCGGCCGGAAATTCACCGCCGGAAAACGCTCCGCCCCGGGCTTCTCCGCCGCCCTGAGGGTATCCGCCGCCTTGACCGCTTCCGCGTGCAGCCCTGCCGCCGGTCTGGCCTTCTGCTCCTTCCGGCCGGATTTCGCCTTGGCCGCCGGGAGCCTGTCCGTCAGCCGTGCCACTCTCAGCAGACTTGGAGCCAGCCGCTCCGTTACCAGAAGTTTTGGTGCCTGATTCATTTCCGCCGGTCACCGGCACATTGACGAAGGATTTCCCGTTTATCTTTGTTACAGCTTCGATAGGAACGGTCAGAATATCCTTCTTCTCTTCGATGGTAACCGCCACCTCCGCAGACATGCCGATAAGCACACCCTCCGAGTTATTTAATCCTACAGTGACGTTGAACAGGGAGACACCATTGGAGGAGGTTCCTTCTTTGGCTATATCTATAACTTTACCGGTAAAAGACTTATCCTCAAGGGCATCCAGTGTAATGGTGGAGACTTGATTGAGCTTGATTTTGGGGATATCCAGCTCGTCTACCTGAACGGTTACGCTTAGATTCACGTAATCAGTCATGGTGAACAGCTCTGTACCATTCTGGGCCTGTTCACCGGCCGTAATATTCACGGCAGTGATCGTACCATCGATCGGAGCGGTCAGCGGATCAGGCAGAGCCATATCTTCATGGATGGCAGCGATGGATTCCTGCTGGTCTAAGATATCGCTATTGGCCTTATCAATGGCTTTTTTTGCCGACTCCAGCTCTTCCTCTGCCGCGTTATTCATAGCCAGCGTCTTGTAGCTCTCCTGTTTGTTTTCCAGCTCTGTCTTGAGATTCTCCAGCGACTTTGTGGCTTCCTTCAGCTTATCATCCAGATCGCCCGCGACAAATGTGATCAGCACCGCGCCTTTTTTAACGACATCGCCTTTCTTAACCATGACCGTATCGACCTTCCCGGCTTCTTTGGTACGGATGCTCTCGCTGTTGATTGCCGATACTGCACCTGAACCCGAGACACTCACCAGAATATCCCCCTTACTGGCAACTGCCGTATTCAGCGGGGCGGCGTTGATCTGCCGGTTCTGATCCGGCCAGAGTCTATAGCCCGCAATCCCTGCAATAGCAACGAGGAGTATGGCTGAAGCGATAATAATGATCTTTTTCTTCTTCATTTTGCGGCTCCTTCAGTGGAAGACGTGGCTGCTTTGGCGGTAACCTCAAGGGAATAGGCCTGGCTGGCGAGCTCCGTCCGCATTCCCTGGAATTCATCGTAGAATTTAAGGGCGTAGGTGCCGGAGCTCAGATTTTTGAACAGGACGCTGGTAAGGGTCGTAGAATAAGAGTTGTTTGTTCCCAGAGTCAAGTCGGTGCCAAGCGTCAGTGTTTTCTCGTGAGACTGTCCATAAGGATCTATAACCTGAAGGATGAGCTTATGCTGGTAAGCGCCTGTCTGGTAGGCATTATCCTGATTGAGATTGTAATTGAACGTCACAGCAATGCTGCTTTCGCCCTTGGTGAGTTCCCCTGTAGAGCTGGTAACTGCCAGTGTATAAGGGAAAAGCGGAACGGAAGCCAGATTGGTCAAAGGCGTAACCTCTGCCGGAGCCAGTGTCAGCGCTGCAGTATTCACATATCCCGTCGCAGCCGTTCCTGCGGCAGTCAGCTTGCCATCCGCAATCGACTGGCTGATATACAGCTGAAGACCTGCCGTGTCCAGAGCAGCCGGAACTTTTGCCCAGAAGGTAACCAGTGTTGTGCCCTCAGGGCTGGTTGGCAGCTCAGACTGGCTTACGGTTGCTTCAAAATATTGCCCGTCAGCAGTCCTGAACTGTGCGTACAGACGGGCCAGATCTGCCTGCCGGACTTCGTCGCTGTTCATTTCCACTTCGCTGTACACAAGATTCGAGCCGGTTCCTGTATACAGGAGGGTGGAACGTTCCTTGACGGTGGCTTTTTTGCCGGTGGCCGTGATCTTGAAGGCTTCCCCTGGAGCCAGCGGTGCAACACTTTTAACGGCACTGTCGCTTGTGCTGAGAGAGAGGAACTGCGACACTTCTGTACCCTTGGTCTCCTGGAGGATGAGCTTGACTTGTCTGAAATCCAGGGTATATGGAATATGGGCTTGAACCGATATCTGTGTGCTGGCACCAGGGGCAAGGACTGAAGAGCTGTTGCCCGTATAAGTCTGTGAAGAGGAAGTGAGATCCTTCTGATCCACCAGGAGTATTCCGGTAAAAGCAGGCAAAGTAATGGTCTTGGACGTTGCATTGCGTATCGTTAGTACAGCCTGCACCAGATCCTCGCTGCCCCAAGGCAGACGCAGCAGGGAGTCCAGAGAGACAGCGAACGTGCCGTAGGTATTGGTTACGCTGGTCTCGGCGGCGAGATGAATCTGGCTCTCCGGCTTATAAGGGATGCGGAAATAGGCCACAGGCAGCGTTACTTTATCCGCGCTGGCTGCAGGAGCAATCATGCGCAGCTCCAGCGAATTCTGAGCCAGCTCCAGCGGAACACTGGCGCTCAGCTCAATCAGCTTGTCTTCCAGCGGCTTCAGGGTCAGGCTGCTCAAGGTTGTGGACGTCACCGGGAAGCTATAGCCTTCCGCCGAATTGACGTTAAGCTCATAAGCAGGCAAAGTAACCGCTGTGCTGCCGGTATTCTTCACCCGGAGCTGATAGCTCCAGACACCGTTCCCGTTATCCGCATGCACAGTTGCCTTCAGCAGCTGCATGTCCACGATATTGCTGCCGATGGAGACCTTTTTGGTATAGCCCGCCGCTACAGTGAAATCGGCGGTTACCGCAGCCGGAAGCGCGTAGGAAGAGACAGGCAGGTACAGCTTGAGTCCTTCATCCAGCTTAGCGATCTGTAGCGTTAGCTTGCTGAGATTCATGTAGGAGGGGATCTCGGTCATATAATAGAGCGTCTTCTTCTCCTGAGGCTGAAGCTTGAATTCGGAGCTGCTGTCATCCAGTGTAAGTGTGAAGACAGAGCCGCCCGAGGATTTCAGGTACAAGCTATAGCCCGGATCTGTAAGCACTTTGGTACCCAGATTGGTTAAGCTAAGCCCGACCTTAGCATAGACTTTGCCGTTATATTTGTAGATTTGCACGGATTCGGCTTTGGTGCCGGCTGTAAGGCCGCCGAGTTCAACCTTCCGGGTCTCTCCTGTAAGCGAGGACAGAGAATAATTGGCTGGGACCGTGAACGTGCCTATACGCTGTTCATAATTAGCGGCGCTGAAATTCCAGCCGTAGATGTTGATTTTAAGTCCTTTGACGGAGGCGGCAGTTCCAATATTCGCATAGTATGTAAGGCTGGTGCTTTGCTTTGCGGGGATTTTCTTGACTGTACTGTCTGCGCTGACCGGTATTCCCTTGATGACGCTGCCGCCCGCCGTTACTATTTTGGAGAAATAGTCCGCCAGATTGACGCTGCTGCCGGCAGTATTGGTGTAGGTAAGCGTGTAGGTGAGAATATTACCGCCGGTTTGGCTCTGAATCCCTACATGGCTCAGCTTCACCTGAAGCGTGGTAGCGAGCTTGAGCGCACTTAGACTGTTAAGAGTGGAGACTTCCGTGACCGGGCTTGCTGCTGTGGCAGCCGTAGAACCGGATGAAGCAGCATAGGCCGTGGTTCCCGGGCTTCCTGCGGTTTGAATTGCGGCAAATGTGCTGAGCAGCAGCAGAACAAATGCTTTTTTTCGTGTAGGCATGTAATTTCCTCCTTGAATGATCTCATAAGGCAAAATATCAGCATTGACTGAATGCCCGCTGAAAAAAAGCCTTCAAACCGCGCTGAAGCTTAAAGGAAGCTTAAAAGAAGATAAAAAATAAGCGGAATTAGCGCAGCTTGTCAAACGGGCTGTTTTTGCATATAATAGATGGGCATATCTTCCCAAGCGGAGGATCGAAGTGCAGAGGATATAATCCGCATACATGCAATGATGGAGAAGAGTACGCAGTGCCTGGCTTACAGGGAGGAAGCGCCGCAGATTGAGAGCGTTTCTAAGAGAGCAGAGCTGCCGAAGTTCACTCCGGAGCAGTTCCCTGAATGTACATCAAGGCTTCCTTGAAGAGTGCTAGTAGGGGGGACCGGCCGCAGACCGTTATTTCTGTATAAAGTGAGACAGGTCTTTGCCGTACCGAAAGAGGGAATATTGCTCTTAAGGGAAGCGTACGGCCGTCTAACAAGGGTGGTACCACGGTCTTTTCGTCCCTTTACCGGGAGGAAAGGCCTTTTTTTGTTGAACAATATGAGATTTGAGGGGGCAGTACAAGCCATGAAAGACAAATTGGAAGCACTGAAGGCCGAGGCACTGACGAAGCTGCAGGCGGTGTCCGATCCGCAGATTCTGAATGATCTGCGCGTCAAATACCTTGGCAAAAAAGGCGAGCTGACAGAGGTTCTGCGCGGTATGGGCGGACTAAGCGCGGAGGAGCGTCCGGTGATCGGCCAGGTGGCCAATCTGGTGCGCAGCGCCATTGAAGAGGTGATCGGCGCCAAGCAGGAGCTGTTCCAGCAGCAGGAGACGGAGAACCGCCTGAATGCGGAGAAGGTCGATGTAACCCTGCCGGGCCGCGGCATGCCGCAGGGCGGCATTCATCCGCTCAGCCGGGTGATTCAGGAGATCGAGGATATTTTCATCGGTATGGGCTACAAGGTGGCGGAAGGACCGGAAGTGGAGACAGATTATTACAACTTCGAGGCGCTTAACCTTCCGAAGAACCATCCGGCCCGCGATATGCAGGATTCCTTCTATATTACGGAAGATATTCTGATGCGCACACAGACCTCGCCGGTTCAGATCCGCACCATGCAGGCGATGAACGGGGAGACTCCAGTCAAGGTCATCTGTCCGGGCAAGGTGTTCCGCCGTGACGACGACGATGCGACCCACTCCTTCCAGTTCCATCAGATTGAAGGTCTGGTGATCGGACGCAATATCCGTATGAGCGACCTGAAGGGGACCCTGCAGCAGTTCATGAAGGAGATGTTCGGTCCTAGCGCGGGCATCCGCCTGCGCCCAAGCTTCTTCCCGTTCACCGAGCCTAGCGTTGAGGTGGATGTAAGCTGCTTCAAATGCGGCGGCGAAGGCTGCCGGCTCTGCAAGCAGAGCGGCTGGCTTGAGATTCTCGGCGCCGGTATGGTGCACCCGAATGTGCTGCGGATGGGCGGCTACGACCCTGAGGTCTACAGCGGCTTCGCGTTTGGCATGGGCGCTGAGCGGATCGCGATGCTGAAGTACGGCATCGATGACATCCGTTACTTCTACACGAATGATATGGGCTTTGTGAAGCAGTTCAAGGGGATTTAGGGATTTGGCGGGTGTGTATGGGGCGCGGGCCGGATACTGATAAGCCGGAGGGACGACGGCAGTCCTAATTAGGAATGACTGTAATTGAAGTGCCGGAGGGAAATTTTGGAACTGGAGGAGCGGTAGCGACCGCCTTTGTGTTTGAATTTTTACTGCTATATAGATTGAACTAAAAAATTCAAGTTGAAGGAAAAGTGGCGGAGGGGAATTTTGGAACTGGAGGAGCAGTAGCGACCGCCTTTGTCTGCGGATTTCAACCGTTAAAAACGGGATAAATCAAGAAATCTGCAGACAACAGCGGCCGGAAGTCCAAAACTTCTCTGGAGGTACACTGGAATACAGGAATTTGGGTTAGGACGAAGTTGGCACTATGGCTTGTTGTATATCCGCTTCCGTGCGCGAAGCGCAGGCCGCCATGGAGATCAATACATCTGAAACAAAAAGGAAGTGTGCGATTATGAAAGTATCAACCGCCTGGCTGGCCGATTATATATCGCTGGAAGGGGTTACCGCAGATAGCTTGGCGGACAAAATCACCACCGCCGGCATCGAGATTGACGGAGTAGAACGCCGCAACAAAGGGATTTCCGGGATTGTGACCGGCTACGTGAAATCCAAAGAAAAGCACCCCGACGCCGATAAGCTGAATATCTGCATCGTCGATGCCGGGCAGGGCGAGGATCTGCAGATCGTCTGCGGAGCGAAGAATGTCGCAGCGGGCCAGAAGGTACCGGTCGCGCTGGTGGGCGCCAAGCTGCCGGGCCTGGAAATCAAAAAAGCCAAGCTGCGCGGCGTGCTGTCGCAGGGGATGATCTGCTCGGCCAAAGAGCTGGGCCTGAACGACAAGCTGCTGCCTAAAGAGCTGCAGGAGGGCATTCTGGTGCTGCCGGAGCAGACCGAGGTGGGCCAGGATATTCTCAAGGTGCTCGGACTGAATGACGAAATCCTTGATTTCGATCTGACACCGAACCGTTCCGACTGTCTGAGCATGATCGGTGCCGCTTATGAGGTAAGCGCGGTGCTGGGCCGTGAGCTGAAGCTGGCTGATCCGGCGGCAGAGCTCGTGGAAACGGGCGGCAAGGCTGCGGACTCCATTACGGTTACGATTGAGGATGAGGCATTCTGCAGCCATTATGCCGTGCGTTATATTGCCGGAGTGAAGACCGCGCCGTCCCCGCTGTGGATTCAGAACCGCCTGATGGCGGCCGGGGTGCGTCCGATTAACAATATCGTGGATATTACCAACTATGTGATGCTGGAATACGGACAGCCGCTGCATGCATTTGACGGCGGGCAAGTCCAGGGCGGAACCATCGGTGTACGGTTTGCCCGTGAAGGGGAACGACTGGTAACCCTTGACGGCCAAGAGCGCAAGCTTGAGCCGCAGATGCTGGTCATTGCCGACGGTTCAGGCGCAATTGGCCTGGCAGGAGTGATGGGCGGACTGTCAACAGAGGTTACCGCAGACACCGTTAATATCGTACTGGAATCAGCCAAATTCGATGGCGGAACGGTACGCAAGACCTCGCGTCAGCTCGGTCTGCGCTCAGAAGCGTCCCAACGGTTCGAGAAGGAAGTCGACCCGAATGCGGTCATACCTGCGCTTAACCGCGCGGCTGCACTGATTGCCCGGTATGCCGGAGGAACGGTGCATGAAGGGATCGTCCAGGCCGGAAGTATCGCTGGTCAGGAGAAAGTGCTGCAATTATCGCTGGAGAAGCTGAACCGCTATCTCGGGACAGATCTGTCATTGCTGGAAGTGAAAACCCTGTTCGGACGTCTGCATTTCAAGTGCGGTGATGCGGCTCAGGGAATCGTCGAGGTCGAGGTGCCGACACGGCGCGGAGATATTACGCAAGATGTGGATCTGATTGAAGAGATCGCCCGCTTATACGGCTATGACAACATTCCGACCACCCTGATCGAAGGCACAACAACACCTGGTGCGCTTACTAGACAGCAGTCCCTGCGCCGCGAGCTGCGCCGCCTGCTCTCACTGGGCGGATATCAGGAGGTTATGGGCTATTCCTTCATCCAGCCGGAGCAGAGCAAGCTCTTCCCTATGCTGGCGGAAGGCAAGCAGTCAGTGAAGCTGGCGATGCCGATGAGCGAGGAGCGTAGCGTGCTGCGTACCAGCCTGCTGCCGCAGCTGTTGGACATTGCCCTCTACAACACGAACCGCCGCCAAGGCGATCTGGCGTTGTTCGAAATCGGCAATGTGTTCTTCACAGAAGAAGAAGTCCTTACCCGCCAGCCGAGCGAGCTGCCGGTGCTGGGGCTGCTGCTGAGCGGTACGCGTGCAGCCAAGCAATGGAACGTGGCTGCTGAGCCGGTGGATTTCTTCGACCTCAAGGGGGCGCTGGAGACTGTATTTGCGCATCTGGGCCTTACGGATCGCGTAGTCTATGAAGGGGACGCGCCTGAAGGCTATCATCCGGGACGCTCTGCTTCCATCTATCTGCTTCAGGCAGAGGGCCGTGTGAAGATCGGTTCGATGGGGCAGCTTCATCCCGAGCTGCAGCGCCGGATGGATCTGGAGGATACCTACGTATCCGAAGTCCTGCTCCAGCCGCTCTATGATGCGGCGCGTGCCCAATTGCAGTATAGCGAGCTTCACCGCTTCCCGGGCATGGAACGGGACATTGCGGTGGTAGTGGATGACGCGGTTCCGGCAGGCGACCTGATCGCGGCGATCCGTGAGCACGGGGGTACTCTGCTGCAAAATGTGCAGGTATTTGATATCTACACAGGAGGCAAGATGGAGGCGGGTAAGAAGAGCGTTGCCCTGTCGCTCTTGTACCGCCACACCGAGCATACGCTGACTGACGAAGAGGTTGTGGAAGTGCATGACAAAGTGGTCTCTGCGCTTGAACAAACTTTTGGTGCAGAATTAAGAAAATAGCAGGAATTGTGCAAAGCCGCAGCGAATCCATTTAGAAACAGAGATTCGCTGCGGCTTTTCTGTACCTATGTGAAGTGCGGAGGAACATGCAAATAAATGCAATGGACGCGTGCTTTTGCCAAAGGTCAGGAAATCACGCTACAATAGGAGTAAGAGCAAAGAAACCAACTTAGAATCCGCACACATACAAAGGAGGGCACAACTGTGGCTATGGACCGGACCCGTGTCGCCGTGGAGATATACGGAACTTCCTACAAGCTTGTCGGAAGCAGCACAGAATATATGAAACAGGTCGCCCGTCATGTCGATGAGCATATGCGTGCAATATCGAAATCACATTCCAGACTGGATACGCCGCGGATTGCGGTGCTTACAGCTGTACATATGGCAGAGCAGGCAATCCAGGTTCAGGATTTCAAGAATGAGCTGAATATGCTGACCGGTGAACGCACTGAGCTTCGCGTGGAGGTGTCACGCCTTCAGGAAGCACAGCGTGAACAGCAGGAAGAATATGAGAAGCTGGAAGCCGCAGCGAAGGAAGAGGCTGCGCGGCTGGTTGCCGCCGCCGAAGAAGAACGCTCAAGGCATCTGGAGCAGCAGGAGCAGGAGAGGCAGCTGCATGCCCAGCTGCTGGAGGAAGAGAAGCAGGCGGCGGACGCTGCCCGCGAGCAGCTGGTGCAGGAGCTGAAGGCGCGCGAGGATGAGCTGAAGGCGCTGCGTGAGGGTCATGAAGCAGAGCAGGCTGCAAGCCGCGAGGCAGCACGTCAGGAGCTGGAGGCCGCAGAAACTATGCGGATGCAGCAACTGGAACAGATGAAGTCTGCCCATCAGCAGGAACTGGAGCAGCTGCGCGAGACGCTGACCCGCGAGAAGACAGAGACGTTGTCTGCTCTGGAGCAGGAGTTGCATGAGACGCGGGAGACGATGGGCAGCGAGATCGTGGAGATCCGCTCCACGCTCAGCAAGGAGCTGGCTGATACCAAGGCTGCGCTCACAAGTGAGCTTACCGGGGAACGGGAAGCGCTTGAGAAGGAGCAGGCCAAGACCAAGGAGCTGCGGCAGTCCCAGGGGACGCAGGAGCACCGGCACAAGCAGCAGCTTCAGGAGCTGGAGAAGCAGCTTGGCGAGCTGCGCGGCGGAACCGGGCAGCTCCAGTCCCGGCTGCGGGCAGCGGAGGCCGGGCTGAAGGGCGAACGCGATGCGAGGCTGACGCTGCTGGCGCAGTACGAAGCTGTGCTGAAGCGGGAGGAGCAGCTCGGAGAGGAGCTTAAGCTTGCCGCTGAGCAAGGAGAGCAGCAGAGTGCGGCGCTGGAGGAAGTGCGCAAGCAGGCTGCGGCTTCGCAGAGCGAGGCGGAAGCGCTCCGCAGCAAGCTGCGGGACGCAGAGGACAAGCTAAGCGTTGCGCTGGAAGAGCTGCACACGGCGAACGAGCTGGGCACCCTGCTGAACGAAGAGGTGGAAGGGCTGCGCCAGCAGGTTGTAGCTGCGCAGAGCGAGGCGGAAACGCTCCGCAGCGAACTGCGGGACGCAGAGGGCAAGCTAAGCGCTGCGCTGGAAGAGCTGCACACGGCGAGCGAGTTGGGCAACCTGCTAAACGAAGAGCTGGATGAGCTGCGTAAGCAGGTTGCGGCATCGCAGAGCGAGGCGGTAGAGATCCGCAGCGAACTGCGGGATCTAGAAGGCAAGCTAAGCGAAGCGCAGGAGGAGCTGCACACGGCTAAGGAGCTGGGCAATCTGCTGAACGATGAGCTGGGAGGGCTGCGCCAGCGTTATGAGCTGACGCAGGAAGAAGCGGCAGCACTGCGTACATCGCTGCAGGAGACAACAGATCAGCTCAGCCGTACACAGGTCGAATTCGACCGTACGGCAGAGGAAGCGGCGTCCTGGCAGGAGCGTGCGAACAAGCATATGGAGGATATCAGCGAGCTGGAGATGAACCTTCTGGAAGAGGGAGAGAAGTCGGCAGCCTTGCAGCGCGAAGTGGAGACTCTTCGCGGACAGGCAGACGGCATGGTTCAGCAGCTTGATCAAGAGGCGCGGGTTCGTGCCGAAGCGGAGCAGGAGCTTGCCGTTCAGCAGGAGGCGGCACAGGCAGCCCGCAAGGAACTGGCTGCGCTGCGCGGCCGTTACGAGGAGCTGATCGCCCAGTACGACGAGATTCTGCAGGACGGGGAGCAGCTGAAGGAACGCTGCGAGCTGCTGGAAGCCGAAGGCGAGGAAGCTGCGCGGCGTCTGGAAGAGCTGTATGAGGCAGGTCGTGAAGCTGCGGCTACGGCGATGGAGCAGCAGGAAGCACTTCGCGAGACCCGGGAGTACGAAGCTACCTGGAAGCAGAAATATGAGGAGCTTCTGCAGCGCGAGCAACAGTGGAACGAGCAGGAAGCACAGCTGCGCGAGGAGATTGAGATCTGGCAGCAGGAGGCCGGGGAAGCCGAGGCTCAGGCGGAATCAGTCAGCCGCTCGCGCACCGAAGCAGAGCAGCGGCTGGATGAGATCGGCGAGAGCTATGAGATGGTCCAAGGCCAGCTGCGGCTGGTACAGGCCCAGTTCGAGCTGCAGCAGGGGGAGCTGGAGAAGCTGTCCCAGGAGCATCGCAGCCTGCAGGCGGAATATGCCAAGCTGCAGAGTGAATATAATGAATGGATTCAACTGATCGAACAGGACAGTTGAATGGCGGATGCATCACAGGAAGAGCTGTTGTAAGCAGGAATGCTTAGAACGGCTTTTTCTGCTGTGCAGGGACGGGGGACGGATTCATCCTTAGTGGGACTGCAAGGGAGGGCTGCTGTTCTAGAGTTGGCTGGAGTGAAGTAATGGATAGAAGTAATTTCTAATGGAAGAAAAGTTGGCGATGAGAAGGGTTGAGTGGAGAAGATAGCTAGGCTACCATCTTGCACAAATCCTGCACTAAATACAACATTCGTACCTCTGAAGCAGCTAATTGCGGGAAATCCTGCCTACAATGCAACATCTCAATGCCAATGACCCGCTCCACCAGTAACATTCCTGCATAATGTGCAACATTCGGCGTTCTCAAGCTGCAATCCGTTAGAAATCCTGCAAAATGTGCAACACTTGACGATAACAGCTCATGATGAAGAGAACAAGTGCTTTTGACATAATAAGTATTGCAACCGGTTACAACCCGGGGTAGGATGTTGGTTGAGGTGAACGGGATGGATAAGAAATGGGTCAGCGGCGCAGGGGTTATTGTGCTTTTTTTGCTGCTGTCATATCTGTTTATAGGCTTTGCGCATCATTCCGCCCGGATGGGCAATATCGTTAAGGAATTGAGCGGGGAGCCGATTCAGGACAAGCCCGGATATCATATTGTGCTGATCGAGCAGGAGCGGTACCACCCGTACTGGGAGATGGTCGAGAAGGGGGCCGCGGAGGCTGCAGCGAAATACGGGATAGAGATCGAATTCACGGGACCGGTGCGCAACAACATGGAAGAGCAGATCAGTCTGCTGGAAAAAGCGATTGCCGCCCAGGCGGATGCGATCATCGTGCAGGGGCTCAACGACGAGAAGTTCACGCCGGTGATTGATAAGGCGGTGAACCGGGGGATTCCGGTGATCACGATTGACACGGATGCTCCCGCCAGCCGGAGACTGGCCTATGTGGGGACCGACAATGTAGCTGCCGGTGAGGCATTGGGACGCATGGTAGTGAAGACGACTGGCGGGAAGGGCAAAATAGGTGTGATCATCGGCAGCGAGCTGGCCAAGAACCAGCTTCAGCGCCTGGACGGGCTGAAGAATATCGTGAAAGACTATGGCGGCATGGAGATTGTCGATGTCCGCAGCTCCAACATCTCGCATATGGAAGCAATCCAGCAGGCGGCGGATATGCTTAGGTATCATCCGGAGATTGATGTAATGGTGGGCACCAGTTCAACGGACGCGCTCGGTGTACTCCAAGCATCGAGAAGCCTGAAGCGCGGTCCGCTGACCATTATCGGCTTCGATAACCAGGCGGAGACGCTGGATGCCATCAGCCGGGGAGCAATCACAGCGACTGTTGCACAGCAGCCCTACCTGATGGGGAATATGGCGGTCCGGCTGCTCCATGAGTATTTTAATGGTGCCCATCTGCAGCCCCGGTACTACACAGGAGTGAAGGTACTGGATAAGACCAATGTGCAGGAGGGGGAGAGCCTATGAGTATCCGAGTGAAGCTGCTGATCTGCATTCCGCTGCTGGTGCTGCTGATGAGCTCGGTCTCCTTCGTACTGTTCCAGAGCGGGAAGAATGTGCAGGAGAGCTACCATCTGATGATGAACCGGATCATGCTGTATAAGGAGGTATCCTATGAGGTCGGCGAGAATATGCGCTCCTTGAACCGCTTCATTATGCAGGTGGATACGGACAGCTTCCCGGAGGTGGAAAAGCATCTGGGCGCGGTGCTGGAGCTGCGCAGCAGGCTGGACGGAATGAATACCATCGGGGGCAGCGGCCTTCCGCTGATGAACTACAGCCACCTTATTGATACTTTTGTGGAGCAGGCGGGTCAGATGATTACGGAGATTGACGGACAGGATGCGAATTCGCTGGCAGGTGCCTATATCGAGGCGGAGCAGACGCAGCGGTTCATCCGCGAGGAGGCTCAGGAGCTGGTTGATCTGGAGCTGGACCAATATAAGCCGATCTACGCGGAGATCATGTCCACGACAGCGAAGCTGAACCGGATGGGCAGTCTGCTGGTGATTACTGCGGCGCTGCTTAGTATCTGTATGGCGGTCTGGCTGTCCAGCAGCATTACCGGACCGATCCGCCGCCTGGTGGCAACGGCCAAGCAGATCTCGAAGGGACGGATGGATACCAAGGCGCCGGAGAGCGTCAATAACGATGAGATCAGCATACTGTGCCGCGCTTTTAACGGGATGATTGATAATATCCAGGAGCTGATGAAGGAGAACATTCAGAGTGCGGAGAAGGACCGGCTGGTCAAGGAGCTGGAGCTGAAAATGCTGCAGAGCCAGATCAATCCGCATTTCCTGTTCAACACACTGAATTCCATCGCCAAGCTTGCGTATCTGGAAGGGGCGGCGAGAACCAGTGATCTGACCGTGTCGGTCTCGCGTATGCTCCGCTATAATCTGCAAAAGCTGGACCAGGCCGTTCCGCTGCGCGAGGAGGTCGAGCATGTGAATGAGTATATCAACATCCAGCGGGCCCGCTTCCGGGACCGGATTGCTTTTGAGATGGAGATTGATGAGGAGGCGATGGACGGGATGGTGCCGTGTCTGACGCTGCAGCCGATCTTCGAGAATGCCTTCGTTCATGGTCTGGAGCAGATGGAGGAGGGGGCTATACTTACGCTATCGATCCGTTACCGCAGCGGGCAGGTGGAGATTGTGATCAGTGATAACGGGGCGGGCATGAACCGCGAGACGGTAGCCCGGCTGATGGGCTCGACTCAGCAGGAGGCGCCGCATTCCAGCGGGAAGGGCCAGTCTACCGGGCTTGGGACACATAATGTTTTTAAAAGACTGCATTTATTCTTCGACGGCCAGCAGCTCATCGAGATCAACAGCAGTGAAGGGCAGGGGACGGCGGTGCTGTTCCGGCTGCCCTTCCGGACCTCGGCCTAGAGGCACTCACCTGAAGTGAAGGGGGAAAAGATAACGATGTACAAGCTGCTGATCGCAGATGATGAAGCACTGGAGCGGGAGGGGCTGGAGCTGATGATCCGGCATCTGATCCCGGACAAGTTCGAATTCCTGCATGCCGGGAACGGGCGGAAGGCGATTCAGCTGGCGGAGGAGCACCGGCCGGATATGATTTTCATGGATATTAAGATGCCCGGTATCCAGGGGCTGGAGGCGGTGCGGCAGATCCGGGAGAAGCTTCCGGCGGCGCAGATTGTGATGATTACGGCCCATGACTACTTCGCGTATGCCAAGGAGGGGCTGCTGCTGGGGGTGCGCGATTATCTGTTGAAGCCGGCCCGGCGGGAAGAGGTTGCGGAGGTGCTGCGGAAGCTGATGGCGGTCATTGAGGAGGAGCGGCGGAGCAGGAATGAACAGCTGGAGCTGCAGGAGAAGCTGGCCCATCTGCTGCCGCTGGCCGAGAATGAGCTGACTCTGATGCTGATGCTGGAGCATGTGCAGGATCTGGAACCGGAGCAGCTGGCCGGGCTGCTGGAGCTGCACTTCAGCAAGGGCTACGCGATGGTCCTGTCCTTCCCCCGGCACGGGGAGAGCGGCTGGGAGACATTCCGGCAGTCCAAGCGGGAGATCTATGAGGCGCTCAAGCAGTTTGCCAAAACAGGACTGGGCTGCCTCGCCGGACCGCTGGCCGGGCATCAGCTGGCGCTGTTCATTCCCTTGCCGCCGGGGAGGACAGGATATTCCCAGCGTGTCAGCTCGCTGGACTGGGGGGAGCGGCTCCGCACCTATGCCCGGGAGCGCTTCGGCCTGCCTCTAGGCATCGGCATCGGCTCGATCCGCGAGGGCTGGGACGGGCTTAGCCGCTCTTACCGCGAAGCCGTCCGGGTATGTGCAGACCACCAGCATTCATCCGGTGTGCATCATTACGATGATATGATTCAGAGCTCGGGGCAGACGGCGGTCCCGCTGGATGAAGAGAAGAAGCTGCTTACCGCCTTGCTCCAGCGCAGCAAGCAGGAGGCCGCCCAGCGCTTCAGCCTGCTGTATGACTCCTTCGAGCAGGGAGGGGAGCAGACATTGTCTGCCGTGCGCGGGGAGGTAACCGGCCTGCTGCTGTTTCTGGCCAGAGGCGTTCACTCCACAACCGGCGCGGAGCTGCTGGCTTCGCTGAACGCAGCGGAAGATCCGCGCGCTCTGCGGTTAAGCGCGGAGTCCTGGCTGGAGCGGCTGATCGATGGCCTGGAAGAGGAGCAGGAGCATCACCGGTCCCATGTGCATCAGCGGGCGCTGCTCTATATCAGCCAGAAGTATAAAGAGGATATCTCCATGGAGCAGACGGCTGAATATGTGAACCTCAGCCCGCATTATTTCAGCAAATTGTTCCGGCAGCATGAGGGGGAGACCTTTATTGACTACATCACACGGTTGCGGATTAATGAAGCGAAACGCCTGATCGCTGAGGATCAGCTGAACCTGAAGGAAATCTGCTATGAAGTAGGCTATAAAGACCCGAATTATTTCAGCCGGGTCTTCAAGAAGGCTGCGGGGATGACGCCAAGCGAATTCCGCCAGCAGCAGGAGAAATCGGGTCCTTGCTGAGTAGCAAGGACTTTTTTATGCTGTTGCCCCGGATTATCCTATGAAAGCCGGGGCGGAGAATTACATTACAGCAGGCAAGACCAAGAATGCGGGTGGAGGGCAAATAAGTGCAGGGAATCGCTGCTCCCGGGGCGGTTTTTCCATGCTACACTTTTTTTGTAAGCGCAATCAAATATAAAGCTAACGAAAAGGGGCGTAGCAATAGTGAGAAAATACGGAAGAGCAATTTTCCTCGGGATGGCGGCGATGGTGCTGGCGGCATCGATGGCGGGCTGTGGTGTGGTCTCCAGCGGTGACAACGAGAAGAAGGAATCTGCAGGAGCGGCCAAGGACGGGGACAAAATTGTCATCGGCATGTCCATGGATACCTTGAAGGAGGAGCGCTGGCAGAAGGACCGGGATATTTTCACAGCAAAGGTGCAGGAGCTTGGCGGAGAAGTGAAGGTGCTGGCCGCAAACGGGGATGATGCTACCCAGCTAAGCCAGGCGGAGCAACTGATCTCCCAGGGTGTGGATGTGCTCGTGGTCATTGCCCATAATGCGGAGGCTACGGCTCCGATCGTGGATAAGGCGCATAAGGAAGGTATCAAGGTCATTGCCTATGACCGGCTGATTAACAATTCCGAGGTGGATTATTACATCTCCTTCGATAATGTACGTGTTGGTGAATTCCAGGCTCAGGCAGTCATCGACAAGGCGCCTAAGGGCAACATTGTCTACATCGGCGGCGCGGATACTGATAACAATGCCCACATGTTCAAGGAAGGCGCGATGAATATTCTGAAGCCGCTGGCAGACAAGGGCGATATCAAAATCGTCTACGACCAGTTCTCCAAGGACTGGAAGCCCGAGGAAGCGCTGAAGAATATGGAGAATGCGCTGACCGCGAACAATAACGATGTACAGGGCGTGGTTGCGGCGAACGACGGGACAGCTGGCGGCTCAATCCAGGCGCTGACGGCGCAGGGCATGGCGGGCAAAATTCCGGTATCCGGCCAGGATGCGGACCTTGCCGCGGTACAGCGTATAGCCGAAGGCACACAGCTAATGACGGTCTACAAGCCGATCAATGCGATTGCCACGAAGGCGGCGGAAATGGCGGTGGCGGCTGCCAAGGGCGAGACTATTTCGACAGATAAGACCGTTAACAACGGAAAAATTGATGTTCCATCCGTGCTGCTTGATCCGATTGCCGTCAATAAAGATAACCTGGATGTGCTGATCAAGGACGGCTTCCACAAGCTGGAGGATGTGTACAAAAACGTTCCCAAGGACCAGTGGCCGAAACAATAAGGGCAGCCTGTACGGCAAGCAGATGCGGCGCCAGTGGCGAACCCGCATCTGCTTGCTGCTTGAGGGCCGGAAGGAGGAACGGCAGGCATGGATGTACTTGAAATGGTAGAGATCAGCAAGAGCTTCCCCGGCGTGAAGGCGCTGGACCATGTGAATTTCAAGGTGAAGCAAGGGGAGATTCACGCCTTATGCGGGGAGAACGGCGCAGGCAAATCCACGCTGATGAAAGTGCTGAGCGGACTGTATCCTGCGGGGACATATGAAGGCGAGATCCGCATCGGCGGGGAGAAGAAGGCATTCCACAAAATTACCGATGCGGAGCACGCTGGGATTTCCATCATTCACCAGGAGCTTGCGCTTGTTAAGGAGATGACGGTGGGTGAGAACATTTTCCTGGGGGCAGAGCCGGTGAAGCGCGGGGCGATCCAGTGGAATGAGCTATATCATCAGGCTGCGCTGTGGCTGAAGAAGGTGGGGCTGAACCTGTCGCCGGATACGAAGATCGGCAATCTTGGCATCGGCCAGCAGCAGCTTGTGGAGATCGCCAAGGCGCTCTCCAAGCATACCAAGATTCTCATTCTGGATGAACCAACAGCGGCGCTGACCGAGAGCGAGGTGTCCATCCTGATGGGCATTCTGAATCAGCTGCGGCGCGAAGGCGTGACCTGTGTCTATATCTCGCACAAAATGCCCGAGGTGTTCGCGCTGGCCGATTCCATCACCGTGTTGCGGGACGGGAAGACAGTGGCGACTCTGGACCGCCAGGCGACAAATGACGACCAGGTGGTCTCGCTGATGGTTGGCCGTGAGCTGACGGAGCGCTATCCGCGCGTCCCGCATTCACCCGGGGACAAGGTGCTTGAGGTCGCAGATTATAATGTCTGGCACCCGGAGAAGCGTCAGCAGAAGGTGCTCCGGGATATTGGGTTCACGCTCCGTCAAGGCGAGATTCTGGGCATTGCCGGGCTGATGGGGGCCGGACGGACAGAGCTGGTCAGCAGCCTGTTCGGCGCGTATGGGGGAAGAAGCGAAGGCACGGTGCTGATCGAAGGCAAGGCCGTCAAGATCCGTTCGATTGCCGAAGCGATCAAGGCCGGAATTGCCCTGGTCACGGAAGACCGCAAGCGCCAGGGACTGGTCATGGGAATGGACGTCAAACGCAATACGACATTAGCCACACTCGGCAAGGTTTCAAGGCTGGGAGTCATTAATGAGAATGAGGAGATTAAGTGGTCCGAGCAGTACGTGAAGGATCTGAGAACCAAAACAGCTTCGCTGGAGACACTGGTCGGCACACTCTCCGGGGGCAACCAGCAGAAGGTGGTTATCGGCAAATGGCTGATGACAGGCCCCAAGATTCTGATTATGGACGAACCCACCCGGGGCATCGATGTCGGGGCGAAGTACGAAATCTATAACCTGATGAACAAGTTGGTTGAACAGGGAGTAGCCATTATTATGATCTCCTCCGAGCTGCCCGAAGTACTGGGGATGAGTGACCGGATTCTGGTGATGTGCGAAGGACAACTGGTACGGGAATATGATTGGCGCGAAGCAACGCAGGAGAATATTATGCTGGCCGCCACAGGAGGTAAATAGAGATGCAGCTGCAAAAAGAGCTTAAGGAACCTGAAGCGGTTCCGGCCGCCGGAGGATCGCGCATGCGTACCCTGTTCGGCAAAATGGATATGCGTGCCTATACGATGATTGGCGCATTAATTCTGATCTGGGTCCTGTTCGGCGTGCTGAATCCTACCTTCCTGACCTCGCGGAACCTGTCCAATCTGTTCACGCAGATGTCGGTGACCTCTATACTCGCCATTGGCATGGTACTGGTTATCGTGGCGGGCCATATCGATCTGTCCGTCGGCTCCATCGTCGGCTTGACCGGCGGGATGGCGGCGATACTCAGCAATTGGCTGGAGCTTCCCGCGATTGTAGTGATTCTGGGCACGGTGGCCGCCGGTGCGGTGCTGGGTCTGGTGCAGGGCTGGCTGGTCGCCTATAAAATGATTCCCGCCTTCATCGTCACCCTCGGCGGAATGATGGTGTTCCGCGGGGTGCTGATGGGCGTGACCGAATCGATGACCATTCCAGTATCGGATCCGGTGCTGGCGCTGCTCGGCAATGCTTATTTTGCCTCAGGCTTCGGCATCATTCTGGGTGTGCTCGCAGTGGCTCTGCTGCTGTATAGCGCGTTCACGAAGCGGCGCTCCCGTAAGAAATACGGGTTCACCGTCGCCCCGCTCGGTATGGACATCGCGAAGGTAGCAGGACTGTCCCTGCTGGTGGTAGTCTTCGTGGCCTTGATGAACAATTACAAAGGCATTCCGTTCCCAATCATCTTCGTTATTGTGCTGGCGGCTATTTTTTACTTCCTGTCCACCAAAACGACCTTCGGCCGCCATATCTATGCTATCGGCGGCAATATTGAGGCTGCGCGGCTCTCCGGGATCAACATCAAGCGCAAGACGATGCTGGTCTTCATCCTCAGCGGCCTGCTCGGCTCCATTGCCGCCATCGTGCTGACCTCCCGCCTGGCCTCGGCGACCATTACCGCAGGCAATATGGCCGAGATGGACGCCATTGCCGCCTGTGTGATCGGAGGCACCTCCCTGATGGGCGGAGCCGGAACGGTCATCGGCGCGCTCATCGGGGCGCTGGTCATGACCTCGCTCGATAACGGCATGTCGCTGATGGGACTGGAGTCGTTCTGGCAGTATGTGGTCAAAGGCTCCATCCTGGTCATCGCCGTCTGGCTGGACATTTCCGGCCGCAGCAAGGGTGTGAAGTAAGAAAAGGGGCTGTAGCAGCTGCTTAAGCATACAGAGCAAATAAGCCGGCAGGGATGTTGCCCCTTCCGGCTTATTTGTTGTAGCAGGAAACTATACTATGCGGCTAAGAAAAACCGAACACAATGTGCAGGTGTGTGGAGGTTTGCAGGGAGGATGTATGCGAAAAACTGAACACAATGTGCCGGGACGAGGGGGAGTGGGCGGGATGTATGCGAAAAACCGAACACAATCATTACTGGCAAGGGGGTACGTGGGCTAATGTATGCGGAAAACCGAAAATAATGTGTCGTGCGGGGGTGAGTGGGCGGGATGTATGCGAAAAACCGAATATAATATACCAGTGCGCAGGTGAAAGAGCCCAGTGCAGGCCAAACGAGCCAATGAGGTGCACTAGTGCCCCTGAATTCTTCAGATGAGGGCCAAAACGAGCCAATGAGGTGCACTAGTGCCCCTGAATTCCTCAGATGAGGGCAATAACGAGCCAATGAGGTGCACTAGTGCACCTGAATTCCTCGCATGACGGCCAAACGAGTAAATGAGGTGCACTAATACACCTGAATCCCTCAGATGAGGGCAATAACGAGCCAATGAGGTGCACTAGTGCCCCTCAATTGCCCCTGAGTCACTTGAAAATTGGCTAACGAGCAAATGAAGGAAATGAAAGGGATAAATTCCTCTGAGCCCGCCGAAAGCGGGGTTATTCCACTCGGTTAATTATCCCGCTATTCCACAATAATCTTAGCAGTCATTCCGCTGTGGCCGGAGCCGCACATGATGGCACAGGTCATCTCGTAGGTTCCGGCTTCCTCGGGCAGCACCACCTGCGAGGAATTCTTGGCGTCCAGCCGCAGCTTCATCTCCGGGACCAGTATGCCGTGATTGCCGCTCTCATTTTCGAAGATGATTTTGACAGGGACGCCCTTCTTCAAATGGTACTCCGGCTGGTCAAAGCTATAATTGGTGGCCGTAATCACGAGTTCTTCCTCCGCCGTCAGATTGCTCCCGGCAGCTGCATTGTTAGCGCTGTCAGAATTGCTGCTGTTCCCCCCGCAGGCCGTTAGCAGAAGCGCAAATATAATAGAACATAGAATAGCCGACTTCCTGATCATGTGCATCCTCCTCATCTACTTGGGCAGTTGACCTTAGCATAGCCTAAATCGGTCAAGTTGTCTTGATCAATCTATATAAAAGACTCCAACCGCTGCCGTCACCACCACTGCAAACTTTGTCGAATTTTGCAAAAATATGATGCAAAAGAGTTTAAAATTAATTATAATTAAGCCTAATATAATTAAAGCTTCATATTATCCGGCTAGAAGATCCGGCTAGAAGCAGGGGAGTCAGATCATTATAGATTACGCGTTGCAAAGTGCAGTGAGATGGCACCGGAGAATACTGTATGGCTACTGGATCATCGTATTCTGTCTGCTGCTCGCCCAGTTCCTGTATATGCTGTACTCCCGTTCTGATGAGATGCAGACGATATTCAGTCCCGGCAACGGGCATCTATTCATAGTCTGCAATGTGATGATTATCCTGACTATGGCTTCTGCGGAGGTCTGGCTGCGCCGCTCGCTCCGTTATCATAAGCAGGCGGTTGTGGTCTGCAGCTTCATGGTTTCCTATCTGATGTATTTTGTGCTGGAGCCTTATGTAGACGGTGCCCAGATGGCACTGATGATGCCCATTATGCTAGCCCTCATCTATTTCGACCAGCGGCTGCTGTACTCGCTTGGGGCATTCAGTATTGCATTCTACGCAGGCGTCTACTTTGGGCTTGAACGGACGCTGCTCGGTAAGCCGCTGCTGGAGTTTGTGCTGGTGGAGTGTGTGTATGTTGTCTTTGCCCTGACTGCGCAGGCGGTGATTCTCCGTGGCCGTGAGACGCGCGAATATCTGGAGCAGCTCACCAAGTCGGAGCAGGAGCTGATGGTGGAGCGGGCGATCTCGGACAAGCTGCTGAAGATAGATGCGTTAACCGGCCTGTATAACCACAAGACATTCCATGAATACCTGGATTCGCTGCTGGAGCAGTGTGAGAACAACGGACTGAGGCTGCAGCTTGCGTTAATTGACATCGATAATTTCAAGCAGGTCAATGACAGATACGGACACTGGGTGGGCGATCTTGTGCTCAAGGAGGTGGCGGCCAAGATGAGCAGCCTGATCGGGTTGAATGATTTTGCGGCAAGGTATGGCGGGGAGGAATTCGCAGTGATTTTTACGGATAAAAGCTTCCAGGAAGCCTACGCTGCTGTCGAGCAAATGCGTATCAGCATTGCTGCCATGTGCCATCCGTATGCCGGGAACAAACCCATTACGGTCAGTATCGGACTGTGTCACTACCAGCTTGGAGACGGCAAGGAGCTGCTGTTCCGCAAGACGGACGATTCGCTGTATACAGCCAAGCGCGGCGGGAAAAATGCTGTAGTGACCTCTGCAGTCACTTCCGTTAAAGGACATAAACTTACAGAAAACCCCCAAATTCCGATATAGACCGGGAGCTGGGGGTTTCATTGTCTGCACGTGCCTTGGGCCGTTATTTGCCTGCTTCAAACGGAGTGGATACCGGCAGGAACAGATCGATGATCCCGATGACCAGTGCGGCAAGCAGGGCACCAAGCACCGAGACACTGACACCGCTGACGACAAACTGGGCAATCCAGATGACCAGGGCACTGACCAGGAAGCCGACGATACCGCGTCCGAAGGGCGTTGTTTTTTTGCCGAAAATGCCTTCAACGACCCAGCCGAGCAGAGCGATCACCAGAGCAAGCATGAATGCGCTCCAGAATCCCCCGACCGTGAACTGCGGAACAATCCAGCCGACCACCATCAGCACGATTGCTGCGACCACGAACCGTACTACATGAGCTAAGAATCTCAATGAACTAACCTCCTTTGGCGTTCGCTTAAGGACATGTGCGTTGTTATTGTGGCCCGAAGCCGGTTTTCTATGCCCAGAAATCATACCCAAATAGCGAAAATGGGCTAAATTAGGTATAATGGTTCCATCTATGAAGGGAGCTGTGACAGTAATTGGACGACAAAATTTTGCATACGCTTGAATATCGCAAGATTTTAAATAAATTGATGCAGTATACGCAGACGCCGATGGGACGGCTGACCGCCGAGCTCCTGAAGCCTTCCGGTGATTTCGAAGGGGTGAAGAAGCTCCTGCAGGCTACGGATGAGGCGGTAAATGTGGACCGGTTGAAGGGAATTCCTTCATTCGGCGGCGTGACCGATATCCGGCCTGCGCTGAAGCGTGCATCAATTGGCGGGATGCTGGGCACAGCAGAGCTGCTTGCGGTAGGCAACACGATTGGCGGGGCCCGCCGGGTCAAGCGTTTCCTCCATGCCATGCATGACGATGAGAGCATTCCTGCGCTATTCGCGCAGAGTGATCTGCTGTCGGAGCAGAAGCATGTAGAGGATGCCATCCGCATGTGTATTGACGAGAACGCCGATGTTATGGATTCGGCGAGCACGGAGCTTGCTTCCATCCGCCGCGAGCTGCGCGGGGGAGAGACACGCATCCGTGAGAAGCTGGATTCGATGATCCGCTCGTCTTCGGTCTCGAAGATGCTGCAGGATCAGCTGGTGACGATCCGTGGTGACCGGTTCGTCATTCCGGTCAAGGCGGAGTACCGCGCCCACTTCGGCGGTATTGTACACGACCAGTCGGGCTCAGGGGCCACGCTGTTCATCGAGCCGGAATCCATTGTGGCGATGAACAACAAGCTGCGGGAGACGCGGCTGCGCGAAGAACGCGAGATCGAGATCATCCTGCACCGGCTGACTGCGCTGGTCGGCGATATTGCCGAGGAGATGGCGTATGATATCGACATTCTCGGCGAGCTGGACTTCATCTTCGCCAAGGCGCGTCTTGCACGCGATCTGAAGGCTACCCAGCCGCGGATGAATGACCGCGGATACCTTCGCCTGCGTAAGGGCCGCCATCCGCTCATTCCGGCCGAGCAGGTTGTGCCGCTGGATGTGGAGCTGGGCAATGATTACCGCTCCATCATTGTGACCGGACCGAATACGGGCGGGAAGACCGTGACCCTGAAGACGATCGGCCTGCTCAGCCTGATGGCGATGTCTGGCCTCTTCATTCCGGCCGAGGAAGGCAGCCAGCTGTGTGTCTTCGATGCGATCTACGCCGACATCGGCGATGAGCAGAGCATTGAGCAGAGCCTCAGTACCTTCTCCAGCCATATGACGAATATTATATCCATTCTGAAGCGGATGACACCGAAGAGTCTGATTCTGCTCGATGAGGTCGGTGCAGGAACAGATCCGGCCGAAGGCTCCGCACTGGCGATAGCCATTCTGGAGAATATTCACCGGACGGAATCCCGGATGGTTGCCACTACACACTACAGTGAACTGAAGGCATACGCTTATGAACGGGCAGGCGTTATTAATGCCAGCATGGAATTCGATGTGCAGAGCCTGAGTCCCACTTACCGGCTGCTGGTCGGTGTGCCTGGACGAAGCAATGCGTTCGCCATTGCTGAACGCCTCGGGATGCCAAGCGCGATCCTTGAGCATGCGCGCGGCGAAGTGAAGGAAGAAGATATGCGCGTTGAGCATATGATTGCGTCCCTTGAGGAGAACCGGCTCACCGCAGAGAACGAACGCGTACGGGCGGAAGAGATTCGCCGCGAAGCGGAAGAATTCCGCAAGCGGCAGCAGCAGGAGCTGGAGAAGCTCGAAGGCTCACGCGACAAACGTCTGGAGAAGGCAGAGAAGGATGCCAGCGATCTTCTGGCCAAGGCGCGCAAGGAAGCTGAAGAGATTATCAGCGACCTGCGCCGCCTGGCGCTGGAGGAAGGCGCATCCGTCAAGGAACATAAGCTGATCGAAGCGCGCCGCCGGCTGGATGAAGCAGAGCCTGCACCGCGCAAGAAGGCTGTGCCGCGCAGCACGGTCAAGGCGCCGCGCAAGATTCAGCCAGGGGATGAAGTTAAGGTAGCGAATGTGAATCAGAAGGGCCTTGTGGTTGAGCTGAGCGGTACCAAGGAAGCTGTTGTACAGTTCGGCATCATGAAGATGAAGGTCAATCTGAGTGATCTGGAATTCCTGGCCTCCGCACCGGATGCTCCTCCTCCGGCTCTGCGCAGGGCCACAACGGTCAAGCGTACACGCGATGAGAATATCCGTAGTGAGCTCGATTTGCGCGGTGCGAACCTGGAGGAAGCCATTATGGAGACCGACCGCTTCATCGACGAAGCTTTTCTCGGCAATCTGGGGCAGATCTCCATTATCCACGGCAAGGGGACGGGAGTCCTGCGGACAGGAATACAGGAATACCTCCGCAAGCACAAGCATGTCAAAAGCTATCGGCTCGGGAACTACAATGAAGGCGGCGCGGGTGTGACGGTAGCTGAACTGGAGTAACGCCCTTAGTCCGGCAGAAAGAGGGAAAAGAGTGCAGGATAATATTGATCTTTTGCTGGAACATCCGCTGGGGGCGCTGCTAGGCTACTTCACTGTCGCCATATTGGGGCTGGTCGTCTTTCTGTCCTTCTTCGAAATGGTGACGAAATACAACTGCTGGGAAGAAATCCGCAAGGGGAATGTGGCCGTAGCTATGGCAACCGGAGGCAAAATCTTCGGAATCTGCAACATCTTACGCTTCAGCATTGAAGCAGGGGCATCGATCTATGAGACGATGAAATGGTCGGTTGTAGGCTTTTTGCTGCTGCTGCTGGCTTACTTCCTGTTCGAGTTTTTTACTCCGGTCTTTTCAATTGATGAAGAGATTGCTGCGGATAACCGGGCGGTAGGATTGACAGCCATGCTGCTCTCCATATCCTTGTCCTATGTTATCGGCGCGGCCATATTCTGAATTAGGGGGCAGGGAGATGAAGCTGCTGATTCGGATTCTGTTTTTTTCAGCCCTGGCTTTTGTAGCGGCCGGCATTATATATTTAACGGTGAATTGAACCGAATGTGAGTAAGCGAAGGAGATTATACAGATGGAGACAACAGTTTGCCCATGGTGCCATACCGAGATTGTATGGGATGAGGAGTTTGGACCCGAGGATACCTGTCCTCATTGCAACAACGAGCTTAGCGGTTACCGCACAGTGACAATAGGTGCAGAGGATCTGGAGGATGAAGAGCCGGATACGGCGGAAGCTTCCGGAGAAGAAGAGATCAGCGACGATAATCTGTGGGATGACGACGACAAGGATAGCGTGGTGCCTGTATGGGGGACGCTGACCCAGTTCGGTGACGATTATGACCTGAAGCGTTATGAGGACAAGGTCTCGGCAATTCTGGCTGCCCAGCTGGAAGCGCCGGAATGTCCGCAATGCCATGAGCTGATGCTTCACTCCGGTACGCAGCAGGTGAACGGGTTCACCCCGGCAACGCCGGAAGCGCTGGGCGGCGCAGCCGTGCTGAAGCCTCCCTTCGCGCTGAATCTGTACGTATGCCCTTCCTGCTTCCATGTCCAGCACAGTCTGGCGCAGGAAGACCGTATCCAGCTTGTCCGCAATCTCAGCACCGCAGCCGAATAAATATCGGATTCATGCTTTCCCTGCCGTCTGGACATGTTAGTTATAGATGAAGTGTCTTAGGACGAGCAGGGAGGGTTAAGCATGAGAGGTTCAGAACGGGGACAGGCGGCGCTGCTGCTGGCTGTAGGCGGGCTATACCTTCTGGCTACAGTGCTTGCAGGGACGTTCCTCAACGTATATCTGTGGAAAAGCCGGCAGAACTTCGCCATGATCGGCTGGTTCACCGTGGCCCAGCAGCTTGCCGTGGGTCTCAGCTTTTGGCTGGGCGGCAAGTGGGTGAAAGAACATAACAAAATGAATGCCCTGCGGCTGGGAATTGCCGTATCGGGCTTTTTTTATTTGCTGGTGCTGTGGCTTCGCGAAGAAGCAGTGCATTATATTTGGCCGCTGGGTGGGGTCCTCGGGCTATCCATCGGGCTGTATTGGCTGGCATTTAACATTGTTTTCTTCGAGATTACGGACGCTGCGAACCGCGATTTCTATAACGGGTGGATGGGTCTGCTGGGTTCCCTGACGGGAATAGCCGGCCCCTGGGTGTCCGGCTGGATGATCTCCCGCTGGCAAGGCGGACAAGGCTACCGTATGGTATTCATATTGTCTTTATGTATCTATGGGGTGGCTGCTGTGCTAAGTTTCTGGCTGCGCAAACGGCCGCGCGGCGAAGCCTATCTCTGGCTGGAGCCCTGGCGCGAGCTTACCCGCAGGCGCAGTCCTTGGCGGCCAGTTGCGGCGGCGCTAGTGTTCCAGGGTATCCGGGAAGGCGTATTCTCCTTCCTGATCGGTCTGCTCGTCTACATTGCTGCACAGGAGGAGAGCAAGCTGGGACAGTTCGCCCTGCTGACCTCCGCCGTCTCCCTGATCAGCTATTATGCGGCCGGCAGATGGTTCAAGCCCCGTGCCCGGCTCGGCGGTATGCTGGCAGGCAGTCTGCTGCTCATCGCCTTCCTTCTTCCGCTGCTGTGGAAGGTGAATTTTACCACCCTCCTGATCATGGGAATCGGGACCTCACTCTGCCTGCCGCTCTACATGCTGCCGATGCTGTCCACCAGCTTCGACCTTATGGGAGTGTCCGAGGAGAGCGCCGGCAAACGCGTGGAATTGGTAGTGCTAAGAGAGCTTAGCCTGATGAGCGGCCGCCTCCTTGGTCTGCTGATCTTCATCGCCGTGCTGTCACTGGACCAATCTCCGCAGACCATTACGCTGCTTATGCTGCTGCTAGGTGCGGCGCCGCTGGGGAGCTGGGTGGTGGTGCGGAAGATGCTGGGTTTAAATGTTCACAGAAATAACAATATTATATGATTCAAATATAGGGTATTATTGCCAAGGTAAGTACAGATTGTATTTGAAGTGAATTCAAAATGATTTCGCATGAATTTAACCATTAGAACTAAAAAGGCAAACCTGTACGAAAGTCAGGGACGCAAAGCCACGGGCCTTACCACAGGGCGGGAGATACCCATCTGTGAATGGTAGCCGGGCCGCTCTTTCCGGTGGTTTTTTTGCGCCCTTTTTTAATTGAAGTGTTAAATGAGCGGAGGTCTTTTATGACAAATAGGAAAAGCTTTATATGTAAGGTACTGTGTTTTATCATTTTGGCTCAAATTCTTGCACCTTTTGTAGAATTCTCAGGGATGAAAATTTCCGCACAGGACAGTATTCTCAGGATCCGGTTTCAGCCCGAAGAAGCCCCTGTACAGGACGGAGAGCTTGCAGATTCTGGAGCCGTTTTTAGCGTCAAAAACCAATACTCCTACGGCTGGAACATGGATCATACCGATGCAACAGTCTCAAGAGATACATACGATGACTCCGGCATAAGTAGCCTTACACGAATCCATCCGGATGGAAAATGGGAAATTGCACTAGACAATGGTACTTATGAAGTCTCGGTAACCGTAGGTGACTCTGTATATAGCAGCAACAACTCCCTTTCTGTTGAGAATATCAAAGTGATGGACGGACTCACTCTTGAAGCAGGGCAGCATAGAACAGTCAAGAAGAAGGTTGCTGTCGAAGATGGAAGACTCACGTTAAGTCAAATCAATGCTGCTGGAATGGAGACGGCTCTCAATAGCATAGAACTTTCATTGGTTAATACATACACTCCCGCCTTGATACCGCCTCAAATAAGTATGCCCTTTGAACCCAATAAGGTTGTTGGTGACAAAGTTCTTCTATCGGGAAGCATGACCAACATACACAACGCTCCGCCTTTTATTAGGGTGAACGGCCTGCAGGTAGAAATCTCCCGCCATATCCGCGAACAAATAAAATCTATTGAACAACAAATACAGCAGGTTAGCCAACATGCAGTGGCAATAGGAAATTCGGATATTGAAGCTATTCAAAGCTCTATCCGCTCCAGCGGCAAGAAGCCTGCAATTATTGCAGTCGGACAATTGAATTTAGAATCAAGCGTGACGTTCGGAAGCGCAGAACAGCCTGTCATTGTAATCGTCGACGGCATGAATACGAACCGGAAGCTGAATGTAACGGTGTACGGGTCGCTAATCCTCCGTGGAGGATTAAATGCCAATACGGAGTTGGATGTTAATGTTATCAACCCTGTACCAGATGAGAATCTAGGTAATCTATGGGTACAGGGGACGGTGCATTTAAATAATAATTCCAATGTACATGTAGATAATGAATTGTTTGCAGGTTCTTTGGTCTATAACAATGGTTCGCTCGATCTATCCGCGGAACGGATAGTAGTACAAGGCAATATGAATATCAATACTATGGTAACTATGAATGTAGACGAAGAAATGTCTATTGGAGAAGTGGTTTCCAATAATTCAAGGGCAGAACTAAATGTAGCGCAGGGAGATCTGTTTGTCCGGGACAACGTCAGTGTGAATAATCATCTTAATATCACCACAGGCGGATTATTTGCAGTAGGCGGAAATGTCATCTCGAACCAAAGACCTATAATACATACGGGGAATGAGCAAGCTGGACGTACATTGTTGAAGTATGTTCTGTCGGGCCTTAAGGCCGAGTATTACAGCGGCAATGATTTTACGGGCAAGAAGGCCGTGAAGGTGGATGAATCTATTTCTTTGGCTGGCCCACCTGTTCTGGGTGTGCCGGGGATAGCAGACCAGCATTTCTCAGTAAGATGGACAGGGCAAATTCAACCTAACTATACAGATCAATATACCTTCTCCGCCAGAACGTCAGGTGGAGTCAGACTCTGGGTGAATGATCAGCTCCTGGTGGATGCCTGGACAACGAAGCAGCATGTGGAGCAAGGCACCATCCAGCTTGAAGCGGGGAAAAAATATGACCTGAAGATGGAATACGCTAATGATATGGGGAATCCTCAGGCCAGCTTATCGTGGGAGAGCGAGCAACAGACCCGTGAAGTGATTCCCTCTGTATCTTTAAGACCTTTTTCTATACCAGCAATAAATGCTAGTGCAACAGACTCAGCCATTACATTGAACTGGCCTGCTTTGTTTAATGCAGATGGATATGAAGTGGAATTCGATAAGGAGGTTACTGTCCTCGGCAGTGAACCTGATTTTTCCAAGGGGGAGCTTAGTCCGGGAACTGAACATCTCTATCGTATCCGGGCAATCAGTGGCGACATCAAAGGGGAGTGGTCAATCACTTCATCTTATTGGACCTTGCCAGCTGCACCACTGAATATTCAAATGAATGCAACAAGCCATACCATTACTCTCGAATGGGAGCCGGTCATCGGTGCCTCCAGTTATGAAATCGAGGTTAATAACAGTACGAAGAATATAGGAGCCGTGCTAACTTACCAGGAGACTGATCTGAATCCGAACATGCCCAAAGTATTCCGAATCCGGGCGGTGAACAGCAGCGGAGCAGGGGCATGGAGTGAAGTGGTTACGAAGACTACTCTGGTTGGAGTACCTTCTAAGCTGCAGGGAACGGCAGACGAGCAGTCAATTCATTTGCACTGGGATGCTGTATCAGGAGCCGCCTCCTATGATTTGGAGGTAGACGGAACCGTAAATAATAACATCCTGGATAATTCATATATACATGGAAGTCTCCAATCTAACAGTAAGCACAGTTATCGTGTACGAGCTAAGAACGATGATGGAATCAGTGAATGGAGCAATACCATCACCGTGCATACTTTGCCTGGAGTTCCGCAGAATCTTACAGCACAAGTGGAAGGAAGCTCTGTGCATGTGGCATGGGACCCAGTTACCGGAGCAACGGGGTATGACATCGAGGTAGATGGAGACGTTCTGGATAATGAATTGAAGCTAGAATTCACACATTCACAGCTAGCATTGAATTCAGAGCATACCTACAGAGTGCGGGCGAAGAATGATGAGAGAGTCGGAAGCTGGACCCAAACGATGGTTTACTCCACTCATGCCGGCGTTCCTGCTAATATTCAGACTTCAGCGAAGAGCAACGAAATTACAATAACTTGGGACATAGTTGCAGGTGCGCTAAGTTACGATATTGAACTGGATGGGGCAACCATTCTTAATGTTACGGATAACCTCTACATCCATAAGAAGCTGGCACCCTTCTCCACCCACAAATATAGGGTAAGAGCTTTAAATGCGGCGGGAGCTGCCGAGTGGAGCGGATACGTATCTGCAACCACTACCTTCGGCAAACCCTCTAATCTGAAGGCCTTAGCCAAGAATACAAGTATTGAATTTACGTGGGATAAGGTAGAGAGTGCGACCGGCTATGATCTCCTGGTAGATGGTGAAGTTCTGAATAACGAAGAATCGCTATCCTATAAGCATACTGGATTAGAACCCTATTCCTGGCATAATTATCGGGTCAGAGCGAAGCAGGGAAGCTTCCTTGGAGAATGGAGCGAACCGCTGACGA
Source organism: Paenibacillus sp. FSL H7-0756 (assembly GCF_038006765.1). Lineage (NCBI taxonomy): Bacteria > Bacillati > Bacillota > Bacilli > Caryophanales > Paenibacillaceae > Paenibacillus > Paenibacillus sp. FSL H7-0756. Next base: position 1,290,969 of record NZ_JBBOVT010000003.1, read on the forward strand.
TTTCAACCGTACTCGGGATTCCGGGAAACGTAAAGACTGAGACCAAGAGCAATCAAATCCGATTATCCTGGGATTCCGTTAAGGGAGCCACCGGCTATGAAATTGAAGCGGACGGTACAATTATAGACAATGGTAGCAAGGTAACTTTTACACACACCGGATTGCTGCCAAACACTAAGCACAATTACCGGATACGGGCCAAGAACACTCAGGTCGTAAGTGATTGGAGTGAATGGACTACGATTGTAACTGGGGTTACAGCACCAGAGGTGCCTAAGAATTTTAGAGGCGAAGTTACTGTGAATTCGGTCAAGCTTGCCTGGGATTCCGTGAATGGTGCATCCGGCTATGATTTGGAAGTAGATGGACAAGTGATTTCGAATTCCAATCAGTTGGAATACACACACAGCGGACTTGAGCCCAATACAATGCACGCTTATCGTGTCCGGGCTAAGAATGCAGGAGCCACCAGCGACTGGTCAGAGCTTTTGAAGAAAACAACGACTCCTGCAGTAACGATCAAGCCGGAAAAGGATACTCAGCTTAATTTTGTAATGATCATCCCTTATAAAAGTGACAAATCCGAGCGCAGAGTTACAGTCACCTATAATGCCAATGATCTTGAAGTCATGGATTTGCGCGCAGAGACCCCGGACATAGAGCTTGAGATTGGCAGTATAGCAGGAACACCAGTGAATGTAATCCAGTTTGAACCGGGGAAAATTGTCTTCAGCGTACAAATGAGCAATAAGGCTGCGATGAACACGATTATTTTCAATGCGAAGACGAATCAATTTACTAAAGTAACCTATACCATAGAGTAGATTTAATAGCGGTAGGAGAGGAACTATGAAGGATATGCTGAAAAGATGGATATCTATTTTATGTGTTTTTTTAATGGTTACGTTGATTCTATTTCCAGGGGGATCACAGGTTAAAGCAGCAGGGGAGTCTAATATTATTAGCTTTGCAGATCTCCACTTCGATGGTTTCATAAAAACGGCTGAATATGTTCCGGACATGGGTAATATTGCGGAAATTACGTTGGATATGCCAGGAATTACGCTCAAGAATATTCGCTTTGATCTATCAACAAGACAAATGATCTACGATATCGCCTTGGACCATGCAGCCGTTATGACTTCAGGCTCAAGAACCCTTTGGGACAATGGATATCAACGTACAAGATACTTGGACATAGCTGTTTATGCGAGTAATTCGAGCAATGGTTCAAGTGCAGAGTACTATACACATACAAGTGTAGAAAATTTGGATTGGAATTTCACTACCAGCAACACATTTATATCCAATGCAAGTGATTTTGTTGTGCAGCATGGGGGAGAACTGACTGGTGGAATTCCAACAAAGATCAGTATTGGGGTATATGCAGGGGATAGTAACCATAGGCCATATGAGCCTTCTAATGGATGGAGAAACTCACTATCTGAGTATCTCCCGGAGAAGAACCTTACCTCCAATGCAGCCCCTACAATTACCATACCAACACCCAACGGACAGCAGCTTGGCCCAAGCTCCCTGTTCATTCCTGTAATAGGGGTATCAGATTCGAATGGTGATGCGCTAGAGCTGAAATATTATATAGATTCAGAGGCAGCTGCAAGGGAAAGTAAGACGATAACCAATACAGCTACAACTCAAAATGTATCCTTTAATCCATTGAACATAGCAGCTTTACCGGAAGGCAGCCATACCATCCGCTTTACAGCCAATGACGGAAAAGTCACCACTCAGAATTCTGTAACCATCTTTGTAGATAAATCCCCTCCGGTGATTGGAAATATCAATATTATTTCTTCAGACTCACAGGTTCAGATATCGGGAACAGCCGCAGATTCCATATCAGGATTGGATAACGTTCCATATCATTACACAGTCGGAAGTCAGTCGAGCGGATGGACTACACAGCCAAGCTTTACTGCAACAGGATTAACCTCCAATACCGCATTTTATACCAAGATTGAAGCCAGAGATAAAGTGGGGAATATCGCTGTTCATGAGCAGAATGTCTATACGAGAGCGCAGGTTCCATCACTATCTGTTCAGCAAAATGGTGAAACCTCGCTAATGATGCAGCTTCATGATCAGAATGCAGCTTCAACCCAATATTTGATTCAATCGGGTACTGCATATGTTACTCCTTCCGGCACTCTCAGTTCTTCGCCTGTATGGTTTACCCCGTCTAATAAGACAGTAGTGATTAACGGTTTAACAGCAAATACTTCTTACTCCTTCCAGGTAAAAGCAAGAAATAACGAAGGGGTAGAGACAGGGTTCGGAGGGCCGGCAAGCGGAACTACACTAGCCGCTGCACCGGGCGGAATTACTGCAGAAGCTTCACAGCAATGGATTAAGCTTGCATGGCCTCCATCAGCGGGTGCCTTAGGTTATGAGGTAGAGGCAGGTGGAGCGATTATCAATAATGGAACCTCTACTTCCTATACGCACAATGGATTATTATCCAATACTCAGCACACCTATAGAGTTAGAATTATCAATCCGGGAGGTACGAGTAGCTGGAGTCAGGCTTTTACTCAAATGACACTGCCTGAACCGCCGGTTTCTCCTGTCAATTTATTGACAGTCCCATCGCAGAAATTCGTTTCATTAACCTGGGATTTGGTTCCTCATGCTACGCGGTATGAAGTGGAAGCCGATGGAGTTGTGACGGATAACGGAACCCTTAACTCCTTCACGCACAAAGATCTGGAAGCTTCAACGGATCATACCTATCGTGTAAGAGCAGGTAACTTAGGAGGGGTGAGTGAATGGAGCGCGCCCGCCATACAACAGACTTGGCCTAATCCGCCAGAGACCCCTACGGAAATATCTGCAGTGCAGGATATTCATACGGTAACTGTGAAGTGGGAGGAGATGGAACGGGCCAGCGGCTACGAGATTGAGGTGGACGGGCTAATTATCGACAACAAGCAATTGACCAGCTATACACATGAAGGATTAGATGCACTTAGCGGTCATACCTATAGAATTCGCGCAGTTAATATAGGAGGCAAAAGTAAGTGGAGCTCTCCTCTGGATGTAACCACTCATCCGGAAATACCGGATGTACCCACGAACATCATGACTACAGCGGATGAAGGACAGATTACAGCATCTTGGCACAATGTTCCTCACACGGATAGCTACGATATTGAAGTGGATGGCGGTACTATAACCACTGTGAAGGAGAATCTGTTCGTGCATGACCAGCTCGCTGCAGATTCCAAACATACCTATAGAATCAGAGCCGCTAATATTAGCGGAACAAGCGAATGGTCCAAACCGATAACCATGACTACCATGCCTGCAGGAATGAATACAGATTCCTTAACAAATGTAGTAGCGGTAGTGACGAATAAGTCTATAACTCTGTCCTGGGATACGGTTGCCGCGAATGCAAGATATGAAATAGAAGTAGACGGCAAATTATTGGATAACGCTGCGGACACGATTTATAATCATACCGGACTGAAAGCGGAAGAATACCATCTCTATAAAATTAGAGTGAAGCAAGGAAATGAACTTGGAGACTGGGTGGCAGTATTAGCACTCTCTACACTTCCCAACCTGCCTGACTCCCCTTCCAAAATAGATGGATTTGCCCAAAACAACTCGATTGAATTGCGCTGGGAGAAGATGGACGGGGCGAATGGCTACCAGCTTGAAGTAGATGGAAAGACGATCGATGTCGGTAACAATATAACCTATCAGCATAACGAGCTTACTTCGGGAACCGCTCATACGTACCGGGTAAGAGCAAAAAATACATCAGGAGTGACTGCCTGGAGCCCTTCTCTACAGAAGAGTACTACCAGTCCGGATTACGTGCTTAAAGTTAAGAAGGATAAGGAAGCAAGTCTGACTCTGCTGGCTCAGAATGTGCAGGATTTCAGCGAACTGGAATTTGTAGTGACCTATAATCCGGATGAGCTTGAATTAACCGACTTATATGATTTCACTCCAGCCAGAGATCTCTCTAATGGAAAGATTGCCGGTTCTAATTTAACTGCTACATATACCCCTGGGAAAATCACTTATTCCATCGATCAGAATGTTGTACCCGGAACCTCTTGGTCTGGAGAGATTGCTACGCTCACTTTCAAATCGAAAATAACGGGTGATAGCAACGTAAAAGTTACAGTAGATTGAATGATAAGTAAGGAGAATGGTAATGATCCGCAAGCGAAAATACAGATATATATCCATAGCAATCATAGTGGCGTTGCTGGCTGAAGCAGCCATTGTGACCTTTCCAAGACTTAACCGGGATTCAGCAGTACAAGAGTCTTCCCAGCAACAAGATGAACAGACGGCGGCCGAGCTCTCTAACCTGAGCGGAGTTGCGGCAGTAAAGATTATGGAAATGAAAAAATCAGGTTCTTCATGGAATGAAATTACGGAGTCTCTGAAGCAGCAGCTTCCAGCGAACAATACGGAAGACAAGCAGGGGCGTTCAAATCTGCTTTATGAGGCTGGTCTGGGTGAGGAGTTACTTAAGGAACTTCGTCAGAAGGGCTTCCAGGATGACGAGATCATGGAAGCCAAAATGCTGGCAGAGAGAACCATGCAGCAGTTAAAAGAAGTAGTCAGCAGCGTAGCGTCTATGGTGGAGAAACCAGAAGCATCCGCAGAACCGTTCCGTTCAGATGAAGAGGGATTGCAATATGCGTATGTAACGATTAATGAGCAATTTAATGAGGGAGAGGCCGTTACTCTCCTTCTTACCTTGCAGCAAGAGTTCGGTTCCATGGAGGCCGTAATGAATGAATATTTACTGTCGCTGCAGATTGGGCTGAATCTCAAGGACTATAGCACTGACCCCAAAAAGTATCAGGAAACTAAAGAACAACAAACCATCACACTCAAAGAGAGCGAGATAGTAACGCTGGACGCTCTGGAGAAGAGGATGCTGGAGCAATTACAGCAGGGGAATGAAGCACCCGATCTTGAAGTTTCAGAGAGGGACCCTGACCCCAATAATATTGTAACCGAAGAAAAGGAGTCACTGATTCCCGATATCAATCCGCCTACGGTGCAGGATGTGAGACCGGAAAATCCAGGTGAAGCAGTCAGACAAGAAATTCAGGCGATGAATCCTAATTACTAATAGAGGAGTTAAGAGGAATGAACAAACGCAAGGTCATTCAAGCTTCCGCTTTAATCATCATTCTAGTTTTGGTGTTCCAGGCAGGAGTATTTGCCTATGCTAAGGTGGCCGTTACTCCTAAAGCGGAGACTGAAGAAGGTCAGGAAACGAATGCTGGACCTGTACAGTCTGAAGTGGTTCAGAGTTCATATGATCAGTTCCTGAAAGATTTCAGTGTTCAAGAGACATACCGTAAGCAGATTGAAGAGCTGGTTGCCGGCGGATATAGCCGTGCTGCTGTCATGATCGCCTACGACTTCTTATACCACAACTTCGGGAATGTGAATGATTGGACCGCATTGCTTGAGGCCAGAAGCGCAGGCAAGACCTGGGAGACACTTTTCACCCAATATCGTGAGACTCATAAAGAGTTTATCCCCAGATCCTTCGAATCAGAAGAACTTGAGCTGCTAATGCAGGTGCAAGGAGCGACCTCTGACGATATTATGATCGCGGACAGGCTATCTTTCGTAACCGGTAAGCTGTTTGGAAATTTATTGAATGAGAAACTGAAAAATGGTAAATGGAGCAGTGTTTTCGAACGGGAAAAGGTATTGTATAGCGGAAATCCATTTCCAAGGGTTCAGATAACAGAGGAAGAAGTTCGTAAATATACTGGGGATGGTAAGCTTTCCGAGCAGCAGGTTACACATGCTTTTGTACTGGCACAGAAGCTTGGAGAGTCAGCCAAAGTTGTAGTTGCTAGAGTTGCGCAAGGTTTTTCAGATGAAATGATTATGGCCCAAACCTATACGGAAAAGTACGGAGAATAATTTAACAGGCAGACGGGGGTAGCTTTGTGAAGAAAGCATGTATCCGAATATCATTGGCTTCTTTTATCTTGATGATGTTTTTCTTACCGGCAGCAAGTGCCGAGACTTTACAGGATCAATTGAACAATCTGGTAGGTCCCAAACAAAAGTACAATACTATGCTCTCACCGGCATATTTAAGAACCAATGAAACGATTGACGAAATTAGTCCTCAGAGTGGTTCACTAACCATCACTCAGACAGATTATGTCCTGCCTGGCAAGAACGGATTAGATCTTGAATTCAAACGAATCTATAAGAATGAAACAGCGAATGTGCAAGAGATGGAAGTGAATTATGTAGACGGAGCGTGGGTAGACAGAGCCTTCTCTTACGCCAAAACCTCCTCCTTCTATGAGGATAGATATAACCTTGGTATGGGTATGCGCTTCTCCTTCCCGAATATTGAAGTGAAGGTCAATTCGGACGGCTCCAGCCATAAGTTTTTGCATACAGACAGCGGGGATGTGTATCGCCTTAAGCCTGCGAATCAGGATGGGGCTTATGTATTTTTGCCGGAGGGCCAGACTGTGAAAGATGTGGTAGTCCGTGAGACTGCCGCTTATCACAATGGACAAGCAGACGGAACCTCCAAGTATGTAATGACAGGCAAGGATGGGAAGAACACCTATTTCGCCGAAGACGGCCGGATCTTGGGTATCGTGGACCGGTATGGCAACACTATTAATTTTCAGTATGAATCATTGAATTATTATATGGATGGTCATTCCATTAACAAGAAGCTGATCTCCAAAATTACGGATTCAGTGGGGCGCGATACAACGATTGAATACAAAGAGGATTTCAATTACACAGTAGGCCCGATCAGCATTGATTCTTCTGTAAGTGCGAACAACTATTATAACGCATCGCAAAGCCCCAATAACACGGATTCCGGAGACCTAAAGGGTAAGTTCCAAGTGATTGTCCATCTTCCGGGAGATAAAAGTATTGTGTATGACAAGTCAGCGGCGCTCGTTAATGATTCCAAGCATGTTATACGGACCCGGCTGCAGAGGGTGTATGACACGGATGCGAAACCGAAATTCATGTTCTGGTATGAACAGCCTGATCTGGGCTTCACCTACTTCAATAAAGATAAATATTCTGCGTATTCCCGTTACGAGAATCTTGTACTGGTAGATGAAGTGAAGAGCAATAAGGCGAAGAGCTATGTATACAACACCTACACTAAACGGTTGAACGAAGGCAGTATGCAGTACAGAAAGATTTTTGAGAGTAATGATCTGATCAAGAAAGGGTTCGATCCTGCCAAACCCAACTTTCTGGATAAATTCGTAACCGATACCTATAACAAGAAGACCTACACCTATACCAATGAAGCTGACGGGTACGGCACGGCAGACTATAAGCAGGATGATAAGGCCTATCTTAAAGATACATACCGTTATTACACAACCATTACAGATGTTAACGGCAGCACTGTGAAATATACATACAACGGTAATCAGGAAATGATTCTCACTGAGAAGCTGGGAAAGAATCACAAGGAGACCGTTACCAGTGAGCATGATGAGCTGAAGTTGGTCAAGAAACAAGAGACGCTTATCTATCAAGTAGCTGGCGGACAGGCTACAGGTGAGCCGGTTCATAGCATTGAGAACTACCGTTATGATGAGTACGGCAATATGACCAGTCATACCGGACCCATTGCTGAACGTGACAGCAAGGGTTATCCGGTGAACAATGAACACACCGAACTATTTACCTATGATATTAATAAATATCATATTCTGACCCAGAAGACCTGGAAGCTGGATCAGAATAGGGCGGCTCAGACCAACTATGAGCTTGACAGTAAAGGCAATGTAATTAAAGAGAGCAAAGCAACGAATGATCCGGCGAATCCCTGGCTAGTCACAGAGTACGCCTATGATTCCTATGGCAATCTGATCCGTAAAACGGCACATGACCGTTCGCAGGATTTCACCACGTACTATGAATATAGTATCGATGCCAATGGTACAAATACCAAAGGGGCTTACCTGACCAAGCAATATCAGCAGGCGGATGGCAAGACTTATGCCAAAACCTACGCCTATGATATGCAGACCGGCAATATCCTTAGTGAGATCGATGCGAATGGCAACAAGACATCGTATCAATACGATGCAGTGGGCCGTGTACTCAAGAACATCAGACCGGATAATAAGGCGCTGCAGTACGAATACCTGGAGAGCCCGTATGCCAACTTCAAGATCCAGTACACGGATGCGGGGAATTACAAGTATCTGAATGAGTATGATATTCAGGGGAATTTGTTGAACCATAGCATCAATAGCCAAGGTACATGGGAGAGGTTATCCTCCCTGCAATATGATGCTTTTGGCAATCTGACTAAAGAAATGAATAGTAATGGACACAGTACTCGCTATACCTACGACAGCAATCAGCAGATTGTGGAGAAATCCTTCTATGACAATGATAAGGCGCTTAAGGCAGCTGTGAAAATTGATTATCAGATCAATTCTTCTCCCCAGTTTCCTATGCTTATGACGATTACGAATGAAGAAGGCTATGGTAAAAGGTACTACTATGACCTTGAGAGCCAATTGATCAAGCAAGAGGTTACGCCGGATCGTCAGACGTATTACGCCTCAACCTTCACTTATGACTATGTCGGCAACCTCATAACAGACACTGACGAAGGCAAACATACTACACTTTATACTTATGATGCCTTGGGAAGAAAGATTAGCGCCACTGATGCACTGGGTAACACGACAGAATATGGCTATAACGCGATGGAGCAACCGGTCTCCGAGAAAGCTCCCGGCGGGAAAATCACAGAGTGGATCTACGATGGATTGGGTAGAAACACCATTCAAAAAATATATCAGGCGGGAACTTCGGATTATTTCTATACAAATAGCCAATATGATGCGGTGAATAACAGAATTAAACTTACGCAAGGGCTATATTCAGCAGGAGCTAACAAGGACTCTTCAATAACCTCCTTTTCATATGATTCGCTTAACCAAGTGACAGATCAATATGTCAGCCTGGACGCTGCTAACCGTTCTCACACATCTAACGAGTATGATGCAAACGGGAATAAAACTAAGACTGTAGAATACGCAGATTCAACTGGCGCTAAACAGATTGTACAGAATTATCAATATGATTTTGCCGGAAACATAACGTCAGAGACAGGATCATCCAAAGAAAAAGGGGAGGACGGATCACTTGTAGAAAGAGGGGCCTATCAGACCTTAAACGAATTTGATCTCGAAGGAAACCTTCTGAAGACGAGGCGATTCAATGGTACGGGTTATGATACTGAGGAGAATACGTACAATTATAGAAATCTTAAGGTATCTACCTCCAAGCCTTTTAATGACAAGGGGCCTAGAATCAGCCGTTATCAATACGACAAGTCCGGCAATCTGATTGCTGAGACGTCAGTAATTGATGGAACAGAGCGGACAACCTCTTATACTTACGACGGATTAGGCTTCGCAACTGGGACAACCGATCCTTTGGGGAATTCAAGCCGTTATCAGTATGATACGATGGGCAATTTGCTAAAAACTGTGGATTCAAGATATTCTGCTCTTGCTATGGAACAGGCTCCTGGCATTGAGAATATATATGATGCAGAGAACCGGTTAATAAAGACTATTGCCTTTGACGGAACCAATCGTGAGGTCATTGCTTACAAGGAATATGATGGTAGGGACAACCTTATCAAGGATGTCGATGGAGAAGGGTATAATGCTACTCATCCAGAGCAGTCTATAGGTCTGTTATATCAATACAATGTTGTTGATAAGCCTGTTGAAATTATTTCAGCCCAGGCTGCTTATGAAAACAAACAGCAGGGCATCGGGAAAATCGGCAAACAGCTTATCTATGATGGTTCTGGTAACGTATTGAGCGAGACGGATGAGCTTGGTCATACTACTTCATATCTCTATGATCTTGGAGGCCGTTTGAAGCAAACAACCTATGCTGACGGCTCACGTACAACGGTTGACTATGATCTTACAGGTAAATGGGTCACTATTAACACGGATAAGTCAGGCCAACAGACCAAAAGCTACAATACTATTTTTGGCTCTCCTTACCTAATAGAATATCCAGACGGTACCTCTGAGTCTTTCCGTTATTCATCGCAAGGCGAATTGCTGGAAAGCACAGACCAGAATGGGAAGTCTATTTACTACGGTTACGATTTAGCGGGTAATCAAATATCCAAAAAAGAATATATTCGTGCGGATCAAACCAATACGTATTACCGGTTTACCCTAATGAAGTATGATGAAGCTGCTAAATTGCTCTCGACAGAAACCTTTCAACTCATTGTCTCTAATAAAAATGGAGCCGTAACTCAGACCAGCATGGGGGATCTTACTCAGCAGATCTATGATAAGGGCGGAAGAGTTATTCAGGTTACAGGACCGTTTGGCAGAGAGAGTAAACAGGATTACGACCGTGCCGGGAATGTGATTACGACTTATCAAAAGAGTAGCGATAATAACTACGATATTACACGGAACAGCTATGACTCCAGATCACGCCTTACCAAAAGTGCTTTACTGGTTAAGACTGCAGATATCAGTGCAGGTTTTTTACCGGGTGCTGTTTTTGACAATGAATATGTGGACCGTCTGGAGGCAGCAACAACCTATACCTATTCTAAGAATGATCAATTGTTAAGCCAGAGCGATGCTAAGGGGAACACAACTTCATTCGAATATAATTATAATAAGCAGCTGCTGAAGAAGACGGATGCTATGAAAGGTTCAACACTATATCAATATGATGCTGCGGGCAATGTTCTAACCGAGACCAATTCCATTGGAATGCAAACCCGCTATGAGTATGATGCACTTGATCGTGTGCTGCGTAAAAGTCTGCCCGCTGCAGACGGCGGATTGGCTGTAACACGATACATCTATGACTTAAGTGGTAATCTGATTCGGGAAATCTCACCTAATCAATACAAGAAAGAGCTGGATAGTACCAATCAGGTCTTGAGTATGAAGGGGATGTCGTATACGTATGACAAGATGAACCGCAGACTATCCACAGTATCTCCTGAAGGGACGGTCGTGGAATACCTCGAATATGATGCTAAGGGACAGATGTCCAAAAAAGTGGATGGTCTCAGGTACTCAGGCAATATTGGCTCTTCCAAAGGTACAACCTATTTATATGATGGGCTAGGCCGGCTGATTAAAGAAACCAATGTTCTGGGCGACAGTAAACGGTATGAATATGATGTGCTTGATCATTTGCTGGCTCGAACGGATGAACGGGGCAACACGACTTCATATGAAGTCAATCCTGACGGAACACCTGCTAAAATTATTTATGCAGATGGTGGGTTTTTCAAGTATACCTTTGATAAGCAGGGCAGAAAGACTTCCGAGACCAATCCGCTTGGAGCAGTAACTACTACCAGCTACACTTCATTTGGCAAAGAAAAGGTTGTAAAAGACCCCTACGGGTATACAGTTGAAAACAAATATGATCTTAACGGAAATCTGGTGTCGGTAAAAGATCAAGCAGACAGCATAACCCTGTTCAACTATGATGCCGGAAACAGGCTCATCGAAAAGAAATCACCGCTTGCACTCGATGAGAGCAGAAATGTGATTTACGCTGTAGAGAGCTTCCATTATGATGCGGCAGGAAATATGACTAAGAAGATTGTATCGGGATCAAAAGAAGATTCTGCTAACCGGGAAACTACTTATATCTATTTCGATAACAATCTGCTTAAAGGCGTCATTGACAACAGCGGTGCCAGCTCATCCATGGAGTATGACAAGAATGGTAATCTCATCAAATCAGAAAAGTTGAGAGATTCCGATCTCAAGGATGTGGAGCAGTATGAGTATGATTCCCAGAACCGCATGGTGAAACGGATCGGGTGGCTGGATAAGGCCAATGTTGAAGGTTATTCAGCTCTGCCTAATCTAGCTAATCTAATTGATTCAACCTATCCGGATAGAATCATGCAGATTACAACTTACAGCTATGATGTGCTAGGCAACAAAATTCAAGAAGCAGATCCTAGAGCGAACGGATTTTTGTCCACTGATTCAGCTAACCGTAAGGCATACACTGTAAATTATACCTATGATGCTATGAACCGCGTGGAGAAGGTCATTCGTGCTCTAGGTTCAACAGAGATTGTAAGACAATACAACTATGACGCGGCCGGAAATAAAATTTCGGATAAAGATGAGAGGGGATACGTAACCAAGTATGCGTATGATCCAGTTAACCGGATTACTGTAGTTACTGATCCAGAAGGAAACAAGTTTACAACAGCATATGATCTGGCAGGAAATAAAATTTCAGATACCAATGCCAAGGGCTACAGTATGTCATACACCTATGACAAATTAAATAGAGTATCTCTTACCATTGACCCATATGGTACAGTGGTTGGCAAGAAGATTTATGATGCGAAGGGCAATATGGTCAAGAGCATTGATGCTAAAGGCTATGCGGCAGGAGAGACCGATGGCTCCCGGTATGGAATTATTTATCATTATGATTTAGGCAATCGTGTGACTGCTGCTATTGATCCGGTATTAGCTAGTAAAAATGGTACAAGTAAATTCACTACTGCTTATCAGTACAATATCTACGGTAACCTTATTCAAAAAACGGATGCTCTTGGTAACTCTATTCGCTATGAATATGATAATGCTGGACGCTTAACTCAGGTTACTGATGCGCTGGATGTGGAGGTCAGCTATAGCTATGACCGTATGGGCAACAAGCAGTCCATGAAAGACGGAAGAGGTAAAGTTACGCAATACCGCTATGGATCTTTTGGGGTGCTGCAATCCGTCACGGATGCTGGCAATGCAACCATCAGTTACACCTATGATCTGGCATTGAACAAACAGCGTATGATCGACCATGAGGGGAATAATACGGTATATTCTTACAATAGTCAGAATCTGTTAACTGAAATGAAAGTGGCGGAGACAGGGGACAAAATTAACTATAGCTATGACGAAGCTGGAAATCGGACTGGCATGAATGACGAGAGTGGAACGTATAGCTACACTTATAATTCCCAGAATCAGCTGCTCCAGATTAGTAAAGACAGTAAGGTTCAGATCAAATACACTTACGATGTAATTGGAAATGTAGAATCGGTAACAGACACCTTGAGCTACACCACAACTTACCAGTATGACAAGTCCAGCCGGATGGCCCGTGTTGACTATGATGGTAAAGAAACTGCCTATTCCTATGATAAGAATGGCAACCGTACGATGGTACAGTATGAAGATGGCCTCAAGGAGGTCTATACGTACGATCTGAACAATCGTCTGCTAACCTTAACAAACAAACGGAATAATGGTTCTGAGATATCCAGTTACCGTTATACCTATGATGATGCTGGCCGGCAGATTACCAAGACAGATAGTTTTGGATCAACTGCATACAGCTACGATGATGCTGGCCGTATTAAGCAGGTAGAGTCACCGGGCAAGACGACGGTCTATGCCTATGATGGGGCAGGAAACCGGCAGTCTATGCTGGAGACCTATACCTCGCTGCAGCCTAGCAGTTATATCTTCCCGGATACCAAGCAAGCACTTCAGTATAAATTGAAGAAGAGTGAATACCTGTATTCTTCAAGTAATCAGTTGATGAAGCTTGAAGAGCGGATGAGCGATACATCAGGGAAGGAGTTGCTGCTCAAAACTGTAGATTATCTTTTTGATAAGAACGGGAATGAGCTTAGCCAACGGACAGCCTATACCCAGCCTCATACAACAGCAATGCACCAGTCTACCGGGGGAGATACTTACGAGGCACAGACTAAAGAAATTAATAGTCTTATCGAAAAAGTAACTCAAGCCTATGACGGGTTCAACCGTTTAACGAAAGCTGTCAAGGTGAAGGCGGGAGACCGGACAACTGTAAATTATGTTTATAATGGAGACGGCTTACGGGTAAAGAAAACGGTAAGCAGTGCTAAAGCAGGGAAAATAGCAAAGGAAACGAATTATGTATATGACCGTCAGCATGTGATTCTGGAGATGGACGGAAGCAGCAAACTCAATGTCCGTTACATCCGGGGCATTAACTACATTGCCAGAATGAATCAGGCTAAGGCATATACCTACTATTTGTTCAATGGACACGGAGATGTTGTGCAAACTGTATCATCTGCAGGAGAAGTACAGAACCAATATGACTATGATGTCTTTGGTAATCCTACTTTAAGCATCGAGTCCTATTCGGAATCCATCCGTTATGCAGGAGAGTATTATGATGGGGAGACAGGGCTGTACTACCTTCGGGCACGTTATTACGATCCGTACATCGGGCGTTTCCTGTCAGAAGACAGCTACTGGGGGGAAGACAATAACCCGCTCAGTCTCAATCTCTACACTTATGCCAATAATGATCCGATCCAGTATATCGATCCGACTGGCCACAAAGCCACGGCAAGCTCCATTCAAAGCCAGATCAACCGAAACGACGCTGCTGCGGACCGCCAAGAGCATCTGTTTCTGGCTAAGCAGAAGGCGTCCACACCGCCTCCAAAACAAGAGCCGCCAGCACCAACGAAGCCTGCACAGAATTCGAAGAAGTCTGCTTCGTCGGCGCCAGCAAATAATAATAAAGCAACTCCACCAGCCACGGTAACAAAGCCGCCGGCAACATCAAACAGTGGCTCAACTAGTAGCTCACGTCCATCGGCATCTGGAAGTGCAGCGGCGGCTGCAATATCAAAGTTGCAGCAGAAAAATACAGTTTTGGCAGCAGATCTGAAAAAAGCAAAGAAAGAAGAACAAGTTGTCCAGGCAACTAAAGCAGTCGTGAAGAAAGATCCAGTACCTGTTAAGTCTGCTGCAAAGAGCTCGGGCAGCGGCTCTGTGTTTAATGCCGTTAAAAATGGAACGAAGAACTTAGTTGTAAATACGTTTAACCTAATGATAGGCGACGATGCTAAGCTTGCTTTCGGCAAGGACAAATCGTTCCTACAAAGAAGTGCAGGTTCTGCTAACTTGCTGCTTACTGCCGCTACTTTTGGTGGGTCTGCAATTGTTAAATCTAGCGTTAAAGGTACTATCCAGTTAACGGAAAAAGTAACAGCTAAATTTTTCACATCAGCTGTGGTAAAGGATGCAGCAGAAATAGCTGGAACTAAGGCAATCCAGAAAGCAGCGCAGCAAACTAGTGCAGCAGTAGGGAATCAGACTGTTCAGGAGATGTTGTCGAATAGCCCGAGTGGGCTGTATAGTAAACTGAGACAACAAGGTATTCCAACCACTCTGACGAATGATGAGGTTAAGGCGGCTAATTCGGTTAATCTTAGGATGCAGGCTGAGGGGACGAGTAATGCTATTAATCGGTTTGATGGTGGTCCAGTCCATATCCCCATGGATGCTGATAGGTTCAATAGGATGAAAAATGCTTTTGAAAAGCAAGGTGGTCTGATCGTAAAAGAAGATGAGGCACTTCCACTGTTGAATTATCATGGGGTTGAAGCATCAACTTTAGATGCAACTACTATAGCTTTTAGGCCCAATCCTTCTACATCTGCGGTGTTTGAAGAATTTATTCATGCAACTCAGTACAGAACTGGAAGAGCAAACGGCTCAAATATTATTCAAATGGAGATTGAGGCGAAGGAAAAGTTGATTAACTTTAGAAAAGCATATAGAATACCGAATTCTGAGACTAGAGATACAATTCAACAACTCAGAGAATACAGACAAATGTTGAAGAAATAAAAGGCGGTGAAGCGTATGTTTTCTATAAATGTTGAATTTTCAATGTATATAAAGAGTGTGAATATTGTTGTAATAACTGGAAAGTACCTTGGCGAACTTACAGGGGATTTACTGGTAGATGCAAACAATACTGAAAATGAATATGTAATTAATAATGTTGTGCATATGGGCTATAAAAATCCACAAATGAATAATGACACTATTTCTTTAAATCTTAAACCAAACGGGTATGAAGCAGAAGAGTTAGTAGGTAAATGTTTAATAAGTCCCGATTAATTTCTTGAGAACCCTGATTGGCTTTATGCCATTCAGGGTTTTTCTTTTGGAGAGGGCTACCCTATGCTGAATGAACCTAATATTCAACCAATAAAAAGAAATTACTTATTTAAAGAGATTCTAATTTCATATCTGCTCACCGTTAGCGAAATTCCTTTTCTATTACTTTTCACAACAGCCTAAATTCATTATAAAACTCAATCAAGCCGTCCCGCTTCATCTATGCCAGCTCTCTGGATAGGGCGCTGCGGTCTGCGTCCAGATATTCGGCCATCGCTTCCCGGTCAAAGGGGAGTGTAAAAGCTTCGGTTCCAGCTTCACGCCTAACTCTTGTTAAATAAGTTAAAACCTTATCTCGAATAGTCTGCATAATCAGACAATCGTTCCGGTCATGCAGTTCTAACGCCCGTTTGGCGACACTATCGAAAAAATTGTTCGTGTGTCTTACCGAACTTTGTGCAAGGGCTCAATATGTTTTGAATAGGAATAAACAGCACCTCAAGCGGTTCTATGGCCTGTACTTTCACAGGGAATTTATGTTATTCATGAGAGGCTTCACGTTGCGTGTGCAACATCATTTTGCTTTTTACTATACTATATTAATGACTCAACTTTTTTCGCTTGGGACATTTCAAGAAATAAACTCATCAGGCATGAAAGTCCGTAGAATAGCATTTCACCACCCCTATAGCCAGAGAGAACTTGAACCATTTGTATCCTGAAATTATTAGGAGAGTGACAAGTATGAATAAGGATAAACTTTTTCAAATATTAGTAGACCCATCGGCATCAGATGCGGAAAAAGATGATGCAGTGATTGAATTAGGAGAAAACTTTCAAGATGATGAGACAGTGGAGTTTTTAATCAATGTGTCAAACGAAAGTGACTGTAATGAAATGATTGCAGGAAGTTGCGGCGAGTCAATCGGTCAAATTTGGCTTACGATACAAAGGATAAATTATGACATGTTGTCTCAGTTAAAAGGTATTGCCTTAAAAGAGGTGCTATCCTTAATTAAAGCACAGCGCCCGGAGTGGTACAGAATATATTTGGAATTGTTTCCTCAATAAATTATAGCTAAAGCACTTTGGGGGGGCCACAGCCATTTCATGGCTTATGGGACACACCCTCTATTTTTTATAAATAGAAAGTCATCCCCAATATCATCCAATCAAAGTTAAAAATGCTGAAATCCCCCATAATGACTACCCCACATAAGCGACCACATCAGCCCTGCTTTCCTTTAGTGAAATTCCTTTTCCATTGTTTTTCACAACAGCTTAAATTCATTTCTATAAAACTCAATCAAGCCGTCCCGCTTCATCCATGCCAGCTCTCTGGATAGGGCGCTGCGGTCTACGTCCAGATATTCGGCCATCGCTTCCCGGTCAAAGGGAATTGTAAAAGTCTCCGTTCCCGTTTCACGCCTAACTCTTGTTAAGAAAGTTAAAACCTTATCGCGAATAGTCGGCATAATCAGACAATCGTTCCGGTCATGCAGTTCTAACGCTCGTTCGGCGATACTATCGAAAAGATTGCCAAGTAATTGTTCGTGTGCCCTACCTAACTTTGTGCAAGGGCTCAATATGTTTTGGATAGGAATAAACAGCACTTCAAGCGGTTCTATTGCCTTTACTGACATTGGGCATCTTCGTCCACGGCTGGCTGCTGTGAGAACAGCGGTATATCCGCCCGGGTAATGGAGGGATACAATAATTTGTTTTCCTGTGGGGCTTAATTTCGTACTTTGAGCAGTACCTTGCAATATGATGCCGATGTCATCAACGAAATCGCCCTCCCGGACTACCATCTCATCTTTTGTATATTCTTTCTGTGTGGCTGACAGACAATTAAGCATTTGGGGAATATCATCTGGAGCAATCCCTGAAAATAAACGTGATTGACATAGGGAATCTAAGTTATTCATGATAAGCTTCACGTTGCATGTGCAACATCCTTTTTCTTTTTACTATACTATATTAATCATACATACACACGAAGTTAGCCACCTTGCCTAATGTCAGAACGGAGGAAGAACCATGCAAGCGAAAGAAGATTCAATCAAAGCGAGAAACCGGTTGTTAGCCACCAAGGTCATTAAAAATCTGCAAAGTAGAAAATTTGAAGCTTATTATTGTGACAACGCCATTGAAGCTGCAGAAAAGGCACTATCCTTAATTCCGGAACAGTCTTCGGTATCTTGGGGCGGGTCCGTCACGCTTGAGGAAATCGGGCTTCTTGACCGGGTACGTCATGGCAGCTATACCATCATTGATCGTGATACAGCGCAAACGATGGAGGAACGTTATGACCTCATGCGCCAATCTCTTTTGTGCGGCACTTATTTAACCAGCTTCAACGCCGTTAGTGAAGATGGGATACTGGTCAATATCGACAGTGTGGGCAACCGGGCGGCAGCGATTACTTTTGGACCGAGAAGTGTGGTTGCTGTCGTTGGGATGAATAAGGTGTGCAAGACCGCTGAAGACGCAGTGATCAGAGCCAGAACCTATGCCGCCCCCATTAACGCAAGCCGTTGTTCGAGTTCGTCCAGCCCATTCTTACATTCACCGCAAAAAACGCCCTGTCTGATCAATGGTGCATGCGCAGATTGTAAATCGGATGATTGTATCTGTTCTTACATCGTCGAAACCAGAATGTGTAAGACAGCGGGGAGAATAAAGGTTATTATTGTTGGCGAATCTTTGGGATTTTGAATTTTGAATAAGGATTAATAGCGGCTTTAGGGTAGGAGAATCTCATCTATCCCAAGCCGTTTTTTCTATTTGGTAGGAAAAGTTGTTCTAAAGTTAGACTGAATAGCAGACTCAGAATATACTGATAAGAGCAGCATTAGAAAAAAGTTCGGAGGCAACCATTCAAATGACAACTGTGCGAAAACAACTGGAGCGGACGATAGATACAGAAGACAGAATAATCATGGCCCATTACAATGAGTCAACAGTCCGGGTGTATCAGGCCTATAATCACAAAATTGCAGATGAGGTATCAGAGCTTGGGCAATTCGGGCCTTCTTTTAAAATTGATCGAATGACTTGGATCAAGCCTTCTTTCTTATGGATGATGTACCGGTCGGGTTGGGCGACCAAAACGGATCAGGAGCGGATATTGGCGATTGATATCACCAGAGAGGGCTTCAATTATATTTTGTCACAGGTAGTCCTGTCCTCATATGACCCTGACTTGTATGCTTCCCAAGAGGAGTGGCAGACGAAGTTACAAGCTTCCCAAGTGAGATGTCAATGGGACCCGGATAGAGATATCCATGGGAACAAATTGCCGCGAAGAGCCATTCAGTTAGGTCTCAGGGGCGATATGGTGCATAAATACATCCACGAATGGATAGTAGAAATCAATGATATTACTGAGCTTGTAATCGATACCAGAGAGGCTATACAATCCGGGAAGTTCAGCACGGATCTGCTGCCGAAGGAGACCCCGTACTATGTGGAGGATGCTATTCAAAGAACTTTAGGGATACTTAAGTAAAATTCTTATAGTTTTCATTTTAGGGGCTAGAAAAGTGAAAGTTATTAATGTTTAGGCAAGTTTAGAAATTTAAGTTAAGGGGAAGTGGCGGAGGGGAATTTTGGAACTGGAGGAGCGGTAGCGACCGCCTTTGTCACCGGATTTCTACCTCTAAGAGCGTATAAAATCAAGAAATCTGGGGACAACAGCGGCCGGAAGTCCAAAACTTCTCTGGAGTCACGGCCAAACCCTAACCTAAAATCATTAGTTCAATCAATATACTGTAATTGCACAAAAGACAAGGAGAACCCATGAACATTAGAGTGTTGATCGTAGAGGATGACCCGATGGTGGCGAAGTTTAACCGGCATTATCTGGAGCAGGTTGCGGGCTTTGAGTATGCGGGCTGGGCGGCGACAGGGGATGAGGCAATGACGATGCTGGAGAAGGAGCAGGTCGATCTGGTGCTGCTGGATATATATATGCCGCGTGTCAGCGGGCTGCAGCTGCTCTCTGCTCTGCGGGAGCAGGGGAGCAAGGTGGACATCATCGTGATCTCCGCCGCCAGCGACAATGCCAGCATCCGCAAGGCGCTGCAGAACGGGGCTGTGGATTATTTGATCAAGCCGTTCGAGTTTGCCCGGTTTCAGGCGGCCTTGTCGGCGTATCGTGAAGATTATAAGCTGATGCACAAGGAGCATCTCAGCCAGGAGCAGCTGGATAAGCTGCTGCGGCATTCGCTCGGGACGGAAGAGGAGAAGAACGCTGCCCTGCCGCTGCCTAAAGGACTTGCCGAAGGCACACTGGAGAGCATCTGGAGCACGATTAACCGGCTGGAGAGCCCGGTATTCTCCACGGAGGATATCAGCAGCCATGCGCCCATCTCGCGGATCTCAGTCCGCAAATATCTGGCTTTTCTGACGGAGGCAGGTATTCTGGAGATGGAGCTTAGCTATGGTGCGGTAGGCAGGCCGGTGTATATGTATAAGGTGAGGCCTGAAGGGCATGAACTTATCCGTAAATATCTATGAGCGTTCTCTAAATAAAACGGAGTCACGGTTGTCCCAAGGCTGTCCCAGGCGTTCCATGACTCCATATAGCCGTCACAATAGCTGTGAAGGTTATTAAGCTATGCCATACATAAGCGTGCGCAGAATCAATCGAAGGCCTGCTGCAGAGCCAGCGGACTGAACTCGTTAATGATTTTATAGGCTACCAGGTGCGGGTTGTTCATGTCATTGTCGTAGATAATCATGTGATGCTTGCCCTTCAAAATAATGTCGAACCGCTGCTTCCGGTCGGCCTGCACGATGGTAAGGTAATAGCTGTACTTGTTGTCTGTATTGACATTGCGGGCGGATTTCATCAGGCGGACACCAGAGAAATCATCGTAGATCCGCTTAATTGCTTCCGGATCGGTGATCACAATATCCTTCTGTTCACCGGGAACAGAAGACAGGCGGGTAATTTCCAGTGCAGCGATATCTTCCAGACGGATGGTTCGGGCAACTACTCTTTTGAATGAAGTATAGCGGCTTGCGGTGTAGCTCATCAGGGAGACACCGGCTGCTGCCAGAACAGCACCGGCCAGCCAATATTTTTCGCTTTTTTCCATAGTTTCTGCTCCTCCTAGTGATACGGTTGTATAAGCTCCAATTATAAATCTATAACCACATTCAAGCAAATTCACTACCTTTATTTACTTTATCATTTCTTTAATTACTAAATATTCTAGTCGGGGCTCCTTCAGGTTATGATGATTGTGAAAATATGCACAATGACAATTGGAGGAGAACAGAATGAACAGAAAGAGATGGGGAAGTCTGCTGGGCAAGGGGTTGTTGCTGGCAAGTCTGGTGGTATTGCCTGCCTGTAACAGCACCAAAGGGGAGTCTACGGACATTGTAATTATCGGCGGCGGCGGAGCGGGGATGACCGCAGCACTTGAAGCACATAGCCAGGGAGCCAAGGTCATTCTGATAGAGAAAATGCCGATGCTTGGCGGCAACACCGTCCGCGCGGAAGGCGGGCTGAATGCGGCAGGAACACCCTATCAGGCAGCGGCTGGCATCAAAGACAGTCCGGAGCTGCATTTCGAGGATACCATGAAGGGCGGCAAGAATCTCAATAACCCGGATCTGGTCAGAACGCTTACGAACGGTGCAGCGGCTTCCGTGGAGTGGCTGAAGGAGAATGGAGCCGAGCTGTCTGAAGTGGGACGCGCAGGCGGGGCAAGCGTGAACCGGATTCACCGTCCGAAGGGCGGCGAGGCGGCCGGAAATTTCATCGTCGTTGCGCTGAAGAAGAAGCTGCAGGATGAGAAGATTGACGTAAGAATGCAGACGACAGCCAAAGAGATCGTCAAGAATGATGAGGGTGTAGTTACCGGAGTGAAGGTGACCGACAAGGAAGGCAAGGAGTACACGATCAATGCCAAATCTGTGATTCTGGCCGCCGGCGGTTTCGGAGCCAACATGGAGATGATCAAGGGCTACCAGCCGAAGCTGGAAGGGTTCTCCACCACTAACCAACCGGGCGCAACCGGCGATGGTACAACGATGGCAGAGAAGATCGGCGCCAAGCTGGTAGACATGAAAGAGATTCAGATTCACCCGACCACCATTCCGAATCAAGGCGTGCTGATCACGGAAGGTGTACGCGGAGACGGTGCAATTCTGGTCAATAGCGAAGGCAAACGATTCACCAATGAACTGCTGACCCGCGATGTCGTGTCCCAGAATATTCTGGCCCAGTCCGGCAAGGTAGCTTACCTGATCTTCAATGATGCGCTGCGTGCGAACCTGAAGGCAACCGAGGTTTACTTTGGAATGGATCTGGTCAAAGAAGCGGCAACACCTGAAGAATTGGCGGCACAGATCGGTGTAGACGGCAAAGCACTGGCGGATACACTGAATACGTATAATGGCTTCGTTGCTTCCGGTAAGGATACAGAGTTTGAACGGCCGGATCTTGAGCTGTCTTTTGAAAAGGGAAAATATTATGCAATTCAGGTAACACCGGGAATCCACCATACCATGGGCGGCGTAGCGATTAACACTCAGGCTCAGGTGCTGGATACCAAGGATCAGGTCATTGCCGGGCTGTATGCTGCGGGCGAAGTAACCGGCGGGGTACACGGCGCGAACCGTCTGGGCGGTAATGCACTGGCAGACATCACTACCTTCGGGCGGATTGCAGCAGATGAAGCTGTGAAGGCACTTAAGCAATAGGAACTTTCAGAGGGAGGAATTACTCATGCACAAGTGGACAAAAACCTTGCTGTTCTCTGCCCTTGCGGCTGCAACAGTCCTTACGGCGGGATGCTCTTCATCTTCCGGCAAGTATGTGGACGGGACCTATGATGGAACAGGCAAAGGGGTCAAGAGTGATATTAAAGTGGCGGTAGAAATCAAGGATGAGAAGATCGGCGCCATTACCGTACAGGAGCATAAGGAGACGCAGGCGATGATCGATGCGGCTGTAGAGAATACGATTCCTGAAATTATTGAAAAGCAAACCACAGAAGGCGTAGACGCCCTCTCCGGGGCTTCCGGCTCCAGCGGCGGGATTATTGAAGCGGTGACCCAGGCGCTGGAACAGGCCAAGAAGCAGTAAGCTATCATTCAATTGCTTATAAAAGAGTTGTGGTCATATCACCCGAGCAAGCCCAGCCCTCCTGTCTCCGGCAGAACGGCTGGGCTTGCTTCATTGTTTCATCCCCTAAGAAGCGATCCTCGGGAGTAGCTTTACAAATTCTGATTCAACTAATATAGTTCGAATGGTATAGGAACATGGGACATGAAGGGAGGTCTTCGCACCAGTGGCCAGGAAAAAAAACTACAGTCTGCGCACAATGATTGCCGTCATGGTGTCTGCCGTTGTCCTGCTGGTATTGCTGATTTTATATTTTATTTTCCGGAATCAGATTATTCCACAGACCCGGCAGGCGCTGGAGGATAAGGCGATTACGATTGCCCGTACTATCGCCCTGATTCCGCTGGTCTCGGAGGGGCTTAGTGAAGGCAACAGCAAGGAGATTCAGGACTACACCTCAAGGATCGCCCGCCGCAATGATATTATGTTCGTGGTAGTGACAGATATGAAGGGTATCCGCTATTCCCATCCGGATGCCTCGCTGGTCGGACTGCCCTTTGCGGGAGGCGGCCAGGAGATATCGCTGCGCGGAGGGGAGAGCATCTCCGAAGGGGCAGGGCCGCTCGGCAGATCATTGCGCGGCTTCGTGCCGGTCTATAACAACCGGGGACATCAGGTGGGTGTGGTCATTGCGGGTCTGTCCCTGGAGCGGGTCGAGCGGCTGGTCCTGCTGAATGAGTGGACGATTATTGCGATTCTGGTCTCGGGAGCCTTGCTTGGAGCGGGAGGAGCATTCATTCTGGCGGCCCAGATCAAGCGGATGGTGTTCGGGATGGAGCCGGAGGACATCTCCAAGCTGCTCCAGGAACGCAGTGCGATGCTGGAATCCACGCGCGAGGGAATTATTGCCGTAGATCAGCAGGCGCGGATTACCATCCTTAATATGGAGGCGCAGCGGCTTCTGAGGGCAGCGGGGATTGGCGGGAGCGCGATGAACCGGCAGATTGCCGAGTTTTGGCCGGAGCTGGGTCTGGAGCGGGTATTGGCTGAGGGAGAGGGAATACAGGACCAGGAGCTGGAGCTGGGAGACAGCTCTTTATTAGTGAACAGCCTGCCAGTCCGGGTGAACGGTAACATTGTTGGCGCGATTGCCACCTTCCGGGATGAGACCGAGCTGGCTGTGCTGGCGGAGAAGCTGTCGGGAGTCTCGGTCTATGCAGAAGCGCTGCGCTCCGGTGCCCACGAGTTCATGAACAAGCTGCATGTCATTATGGGCATGACCCATATGGGCCTGTATGATGAGCTGCAGCAATATATTCTGGGAACGGTAAGCAATTACCAGAAGGAGATCGGGTCGATCACGAGACAGATCAAGGACCCGGTGATGGCGGGATTTCTGCTGGGGAAGCTGAGCCGGGCACGCGAAGCGGGGATGGAGCTGCTGCTGACCGGAGACAGCTATTTGCCGGAGCCGGCTGATCCGCAGGTGATTCATGAGCTGATTACGATCGCCGGCAATCTGCTGGATAATGCCCTGGAGGCGCTGGGGGAGCTCCGTGAGCAACCTGTGAAGCGGGTGGAGCTTGCTTTTCAATATGAAGAGGGGCGGCTGCTATGCGAGGTAAGCGACAATGGTCCGGGAATTCCGGCGGGCCTGGGGGAGAAGATCTTCGTTCAGGGCTACTCGTCCAAGGGTGAACAGCGGGGAATTGGCCTATATCTGGTGAAGAAAAGTGTAGACAAACTTGGGGGTCATCTTGAGCTTGCCGCCGGCTGTGGGTCGGGAGCGCATTTTATCGTGGATGTGCCTTATGAGGTGAAAGAGGAGGAGGGCGTGTGAACATTTAGGGTCCATACGCCTGCTTACTTTAGTTACAAAACTCTTTAATAACTTACGGAAGGTTCCACAAACCGCTTCTTTGGCGCTATGATAATTGTGAAAATATGCACAAGGGGGCACAACTCACATGAATAAGAGATTAACAGCGGCGCTTATCCTCATTCTCTCCGTGATGCTGGTGATTGCAGGCTGCGGAAACAACAATGCGGGCAACAGCAAGAATGAGAGCAAGGAAGCGGGCAGCACGGCTACAGAGCCGGCAGCAACCACTGCACCAACAGAGAAGGCAGAGGCCGTGTCGGGAGCATCCGAAGCGAGCTATACTCCGTACGATCAGTTAAAAGATAAATATGATATCGTCATCGTCGGCGCAGGCGGTGCGGGAATGTCTGCTGCGCTGGAAGCCAAAGCGGCCGGCATGAACCCGGTCATCTTAGAGAAAATGCCGGTAGCCGGCGGCAATACTACTAAATCCTCCTCGGGGATGAATGCCTCGCAGACCAAGTTCCAGAAGGAGCAGGGCATCGAAGACAGCAACGAACTATTCTATGAAGAGACCCTTAAGGGCGGACATGATACGAACAATAAGGAGCTGCTGCACTTCTTCGTGGATCAATCCGCAGGTGCCATTGACTGGCTCGATTCCATCGGAATCCGCTTGAACAATATTACAATTACCGGCGGTATGAAGGAGAAGCGTACCCATCGTCCGGAGGACGGCTCGGCCGTGGGACAATATCTTGTAGCCGGACTTGTCCGCAATGTTCAGGAGCAGGGCATTCCGCTGTTCGTCAATGCGGATGTGAAGGAGCTTACGGTACAGGATGGTAAGGTGAACGGCGTGAAGGTGCTGTTCAACCAGGCCGATGACAAAACGATCAGCGCAGCAGCAGTTATTGTAACTACCGGCGGTTTCGGTGCCAACAAAGAGCTGATTGCCAAGGTTCGCCCGGATCTGCAAGGACTGGTAACGACCAACCAGATTGGCAGCACCGGCGACGGCATTGCTATGATTGAGAAGGTTGGCGGAACTACAGTCGACCTGGATCAGATTCAGGTTCACCCGACCGTACAGCAGGAGAAATCCTACCTGATCGGTGAAGCGGTCCGGGGCGAAGGAGCTATTCTTGTATCTGCTGAAGGCAAGCGCTTCGGCAATGAGATGGATACCCGTGACAAGGTGACGGCTTCCATTAATACACTTCCTGAGAAATCCGCTTATCTCGTGTTCGACGCCGGAGTGAAATCCCGTGTCAAGGCGGTAGATCAATACATCAAGATGGGTGTCGTCAAGACCGCAGATACCATTGAGGCACTGGCGGATCAGATGAAGGTTCCGGCCGCTGCACTTAAAACTACCGTGGATACATGGAACAGTGCGGTGAAGAGTAAGTCGGATGCCGAGTTCGGCAGAACTACCGGTATGGATAATGATCTGTCCGGTGCTCCGTATTATGCGATTCAGATCGGCCCTGGGATTCACTATACGATGGGCGGAGTGGTGATCAACACCAACACTGAGGTCTTGAACAAAGACGGCAAGGCGATTACGGGTCTGTTCGCGGCAGGAGAAGTGGTCGGCGGGCTGCACGGCGAGAACCGCATCGGCGGTAACTCGGTAGCCGAGATTATTATCTTCGGACGGCAGGCAGGGATCAAGTCGGCTGAATTTGTAAAAGCGCAATAAGCTATTCTTCTTCTATATATCGTTAATTACCATAAGTGTTCAATCACAAAAAGGGATGCTCCGCAGCCATCAGGCTATGCGGGCATCCCTTTCTATGTTGCAGCTCTCTCTGATGCCGCAGTCTCCCTGAACCAGCTGCCCTTAAGACAGTATCGCCGGGGAGGGCGCAGGCTTCGGCGACCGTGTCAGCGAGAATAGCTCCAGCTCCGGGCGGCTCTTGCCGGCCAGCGTATCTGCAAGCAGCTCGGCGGCAATCATACTGTAGACCGTGCCGTTCCCTCCATAGCCTTCAATGAAGTAGCAGTGCGGGAACTCAGGGTGCGGTCCCATATAAGGCAGCCCGTCATGGGTGGAGCCGAAGACCGCTCCCCAGGAATATTCAGCCTTGATTCCTTGCAGTTCCGGGAACAGGGCTGTAACCTCCTCGACCAGACGCTCACACTGGGAGAGAACCCTAACCTCACGCCGCTCCACGCTGGTAAGCTGCTCATCCTTGCCGCCGGCAATAATCCGGCCTTCCGGAGTCGTCCGGAAATACAGATAAGGCCGGGCCGTTTCCCAGAGCAGACTCTGCTCATGCCATTTCGGAAGTTGGGGCAGAGGCCCGGTCATAATGGCATAGGTGTTGATCAGCTCTGCTCCCCGGTCCTTCTTCATCTCTTGGGTCTCGTACCCCATAGCAAAGACAACCTTCTTGGCAAAAATCCGCCCTTGCCCGGTATGACAGATCACGCCGTCTTCATTGTACTCATAATGAAGGGCTTCGGTATGCTCATAGACCCGGACTCCGCCGGAGTGCGCTTTATGAATCAGGCTGTGTACGGTGCGCAGCGGATTCGTCTCCGCATCTCCTTTGGAATATAGCGCACCTGGCTTGGAGAAGGCATA
Source organism: Paenibacillus sp. FSL H7-0756 (assembly GCF_038006765.1). NCBI lineage: Bacteria > Bacillati > Bacillota > Bacilli > Caryophanales > Paenibacillaceae > Paenibacillus > Paenibacillus sp. FSL H7-0756. Next base: position 1,318,463 of record NZ_JBBOVT010000003.1, read on the forward strand.
ATGGGCACGGATCTTCTCCTCCTCCCAGAATTCCGAATCGAAGCCGTGCTTCACCAGATTCTCATTCTCCAGCTTCAGCATAGCAACATCTTCCGGCGTACTGGCATACAGCAGACTGCTGCGCTCAATAATCTGCGGATCGATATCCAGCTTGCCGGGCAGCTCAAGAATCGCACGCATGCCTTGCTGGCAGAGTCTGTAGAACAGCACGCCATTCTCTTCCCCGAAGGTATTCATACAGGCAGTCAGTGATTTGTCATTGGCGATTTGCAGCAGGCCCGTATTGGCGTGGGAGCTTCCGGTGCCGACCGTTCTTTTATCGATAAGAACAGTATCTGCTCCACTGAGGGACATGCGGTAGGACATCATCGCTCCGCCCATCCCGCCGCCAACAATGAGACAGTCGCAGTTAATATCTTCTTCCAGCACCGGATATACCGGAGGCTCAGGCAGTGTGTGTTCCCAGGGCAGTTGCCCGCTGACGAGTTTCATAGATCTGTTCGCTCCTTTGTGTCATTCAGAGTAGTATTATTTGCGCTATTGCAGAGTCTCATGCGTCAAGACCCTAAGGATTATTCATTAAGTGTGAGCTTGCTGAATGTGCCTTCCGGCACATAAACAGCCTCCTCCGGAAGCATACTAAGGAACGCTTGAACAACCAGAAGGAGGGATTACCGAACATGCAATCTAACCAAATGCAGGCACTTAGCGGAAAAGAATTGGAATACATTTCCGATTCCATTTCCAATGAGGATTTGCTGATTAAGCAGCTAGCGGCTACAGCCGGAACCACTCAGAATTCAACCGTACAGGGGATCTGCATCCAGCAGATTCAGAGTCATACCCATCACATGGATATGCTGGTCCAGCTGCTCCATCAGCATCAGCAATACGCACCATCGCAGCCGCAATAACAGGCAGTACCCACAAACTTTGAAGGAGGTTTTACTGTGTACGCACAGAATGGAACGCCGTTTATGGCGGATGAAGATTTACTCTACACGATTTTGGCCGATTTGAAGCGGACAGTCCGCGAGTACACCACAGCAGCTACAGAATCGAATTGTCCCGCCGTCAGACGGGTATTCAATGATTTGACTATGGATACCCTCAGAATTCAGGGTGAGCTGTACATGCAAATGTCGCAAATGAACATGTATACTCCTCCGGGCAAAGCGCTGCGCCAGGATGTGGACAAGCAGATTCAGAGTGCCCAGCAGACCCAGCAGAAGCTGCAGCAGTTCGTGCGTGAGAAAACAGGCGGGGCTGGAGCCTATAACCAGAACTCGAACGTTTCGCAGCATCAGCCGAACGTCCAGCAGCATCATAACGGTTCCTATTATATGTAACCCTGGCGGTGGCCCTGTGAAGCATTAGAGCGCTTACCCGGCCATGCAGGAGAAAATACAAAGGGAATGTATCCAGATAGCCCCGCCCCGGCGGGGTTATTTTGTTTGCAGAACGGTACTTTTCATGTCATATTAATACTAAACTCTTTTTTGCAGGAGGCCCTAAGAATGAATGAATTGAAGAGGAAAGTGCTGGAACTGCTCAAGGAGGACGCGCGAAGCTCGACTGCTTTAATGGCGACCCTGCTTGGTGCGGAGGAAGAAGATGTGAAGACTGTTATTGCTGAAATGGAGCAGGACCACGTCATTGTGAAATACGCGACGGTTGTCAATTGGGACAAAGTCGATGATGAACGGGTGACGGCACTGATCGAGGTACAGATTACACCGGAACGGGGCCGCGGCTTCGAGGGGATTGCCGAACGGATCTATCTGTATCCGCAGGTTAAATCCGTCTATCTGATGTCTGGTGCTTATGATCTGCTGGTGGAAGTGGAAGGCCGCAATCTGCGCGAGGTCGCTAACTTTGTGTCTGAGAAGCTGTCGCCGATTGATGCAGTGCTCTCTACCAAGACTAATTTTACGCTCAAAAAATACAAACAGGACGGTATCATCTTTGAAGAGCATGAGGAAGACAACCGTCTGATGATATCTCCGTGAAGGATGTAATGTCATGATCATTAATAACGCACAGCACACAGGAGATAAAGGAAAGTCGATGAACTCTTATTTGGCCCCGCTGGTCCAGCAGATTCAGCCTTCGGGCATCCGCAAGTTTTTTGATCTGGCGGCAGGCAGCAAGGATATTATCTCGCTGGGTGTCGGCGAGCCGGACTTCAAGACACCCTGGCATGTCAGAGAGGCCTGCGTCTATTCGCTCGAACGGGGCTTCACCGGCTACACCTCCAATGCCGGAATGCCTGAGCTGCGCGAGGGTATTGCCGAGTATCTGGAGACCCGCTTCGCCGTGAAGTATGATCCGGCGAATCAGATTATCGCCACGGTCGGCGGCAGCGAGGCTATTGATTTGGCCCTGCGTGCCCTGATCTCTCCGGGAGATGAGATTCTGATTCCCGAGCCATGCTACATCTCTTATTCTCCGATTACGGCTATCGGCGGCGGTATTCCGGTAGGCATTGAGACCTTCGGGAAGAACAACTTCAAGCTGACTGCCGAAGATCTGGAGGCCAAGATCACCCCGCGCTCCAAGATTCTGATTCTCTGCTATCCAAGTAATCCGACGGGCGCCATCATGAGCCGTGAGGATTGGGAGCCGATTGCCAAGGTGGTCGAGAAGCATGATCTTATCGTCATCTCCGATGAGATTTATGCCGAGCTTACCTATGGAAGCAATCATGTCAGCTTTGCTTCACTGCCGGGCATGCTGGACCGGACGATCCTGGTCAGCGGGTTCTCCAAGGCCTTCGCCATGACCGGCTGGCGGATGGGCTATGCCTGCGGCCACCCGGACCTGATCTCTGCCATGCTGAAAATTCACCAGTATACCGTCATGTGCGCGCCTTCGATGGGCCAGGTGGCTGCACTGGAGGCACTTACCAACGGAATGGAAGAGAAGGACCGCATGACAGATTCGTATAACCAGCGCCGCCGGCTGATTGTCAAAGGGCTGCGGGAGGCGGGACTGGAGTGTCATGAGCCGCAGGGTGCCTTCTATGCATTTCCGAGTATCCAGGCCACCGGCCTGACCTCTGACCAGTTCGCCCAGCGTCTGCTGCTTGAATATAAGGTCGCCGCCGTTCCGGGAAGTGTCTTCGGTCTGGGCGGGGAAGGCTATCTGCGCTGCTCCTATGCAACCTCGGTGTCCCAGTTGAATGAAGCGGTTGAGCGAATTGGGGCATTTGTCTCACAGCTGTCCCGGGAAGGGGCCTGACAAGGCTCGACAAAGAAGTAAATCGAACTATAGCCGATCACCTTCTGATATGGTATTATTTTACTCTAAGGACAAGAAACACCTGTAATACACTTACATGGACCTCTTATTCCGGAATAAAGGCGCTTCATATCTGGTTGCATAGAACTACACAGTTCTTATCTGGATGATGCGCAATACTTTTATCAGGAAGGGTGATTGTGCTGAGCGCAGATTATTACTTATCCTCCTATGGCGGGAAGTGTGGTTCCGGAAGCGGGCTGCCTCGCGCCAAAGGAGATGCGAATGCACGCAGGCTCTCGCTGGAAGATGAAATTCAGATGCTCCGCAGCAGAATGGAACAGCTCTTTATGCAGGAGAAGTCCTTTACCTCGGATAATGTAATAGCAATCAGCAGCTTGCTGGATCTCAAGATTAATGAGTATATGAGAGGCCGTCCCCGCAAGAGCAATTAATACAGCAGAATTATACGAAGCGGATGTCTTCCTTTGGGGGGATGTCCGTTTTTTTGTTCATTAGGAAATTATGAATTTCTTTTGTTATGGATAAGTTGTCTATGAAAACCGGACACAAGGTGCCAGTATGGAAACCGAACAATTGGTGCTGCTGCGATGAGAGATGGGCCCCATACTACCTAAGCCCGTAACACTGTATAGAAATCCTGCAAAATGTGCAACAATACCGCCTTATAGAAGCGCCCGATGCTGAAATCCTGCATGAAATGCAACAAAGTCAGCGCTAAGCAGCTCTAAACACCGGAATTCCTGCAAATGATGCAACAATACGCCGCATCTCTTAACATTTTTAGAGAAATCCTGCAAAATGTGCAACAATGAGTCTAGCTAATTCCAAAATGATCCTGTGCTCATGAAGTAAGATTAATAAAAATTTGCCAAGGCGGAAAGGCGGGGGTTTTCTTTGATCAAAATATTCAAAAGCGAGGCCGGCAAAGAACAGGTTCTAAGGTCCTATAACGAGCTTCTTGACGCGTGGGGGACGGAATATCAGGAGCTTGATGTGGAGACCCCTTATGGGACAACCCATTGTATAACAGCGGGGGAGCCGGAGTTACCGCCTTTGCTTCTGTTCCATGGGGTAGGCGATAATTCGGCCGTGATGTGGCTGCTGAATATGAAGGAGCTGTCCCGTCATTTCCGCTGCATTGCGGTAGATACGCTGGGAGGACCGGGGAAGAGTGTTCCAGGTGAGAGGTTCAATAAACGGATCTTTGACCAGGTCGATTGGATCAACAAGGTTGCTGACGGGCTGAAGCTTGAACAATTCTGTGTGGCAGGTGTGTCGAATGGAGCGTATATGGCCTTCAATTACACGGTGAACGAGCCGGGAAGAGTGCTGAGGGCTGCCTGCATGGAGGGAGGAATGGTCACTGCTCCAATTAAAAGCATGATACATACGCTAATGATGATGTTCCCGGAGATTCTTATCCCTACACGCAGCAATCTGCTCAGGGCAGCCCGCAAGCTCAGCTCCCCGGCCTCCGGCCTGTTCGACAAGCATCCTGAAGTCGGGGAGCATCTGGTGCTGTTAATGCAGAGCCATAACCAGCAGGCGATGTTCGCCCATAAGCTTCAGCCCTACGAACAGGAGAAAGCGGTTATGTTCCGGGATCAGCTATACTTCCTGCTGGGAGATTATAAGCTGAAGCAGAAGCGGGAGCTCACTGGAACACTGGACGCTGGCGGGTTCCGCTACACGGTTATCCCGGACGCCGGTCACGGCGTGAATCATGAGCAGCCGGAGAGGGTGAACCGGGAGCTGGTGGCTTTTTTGAAAGGGAATGGAGGCAGAATGATTATATAAAATAACCCCCTGTGTCCGAAGGGACTTATCAGGGGGTTATTTATGCATGTTAGTTTACCTTGAACGCGGCCACGGCCTGCTGTAGCCCATCGGCCATCTTCGCCAGCTCGGTAGAGGCTGCGGCTACCTCCTCCATAGAAGCGAGCTGCTCCTCGGAGGCCGCGGCAGCGCTCTGGGAACGCTCTGCCGCCTGCCGGGCCACTTCTGCCATCTCCGCCACCGAAGAGGTCAGCTCCTCGGTTCCGGCCAGCAGCTGCTCGGAGGAGGCAGACATCTCATGAACCTGGGTATTAATCTCGCCGATGCCGCCGAGAATATCCGTGAACAGACGCCCGGCCTCACCTACCATCCGCGAGCCTTCCTGAACGGCACCGGCATTCGCCAGCACCGCGTCTGAGACTGCCCGGTTGCCTTGCTGGATCTCGAGAATCAGGGTGCTGATAGACCCTGCAGCTTCGGCCGTCTGCTCCGACAGCTTCTTGACCTCACCGGCTACCACGGAGAAGCCCCGTCCGTATTCGCCTGCTCTGGCAGCCTCAATCGCCGCGTTTAAGGCCAGCATGCCGGTCTGATCGCTGATGCCTTTGATCAGACCAATAATGTTGCCGATCTGCTGGGACTGCGCGCTAAGAGAGGTAATCATGCTTGAAGCTTCTGCGGCGGTCCGCTCCATCTCTTCCATCCGTTCGACCGACTCCGTAATGATGGAATGCCCGTTCTGCGCCTGGCCTGCCGCCCGCCCAGCCGCTGCTGCGGTGTCCATCGAGGCCTCCGCGATCCGCTGCACACCTGCGGCCATCTCCTCCATCGCTCTTGCAGACTCGCGGGTGGACTGAAGCTGCTGATCCGCTCCGGCTGACAGATCCTGAATATTCTCGACAATAGCCTCTGTTGTGTGATTGGTCTGGTTGGCGCTAGACATTAATTCCTCCGAAGTCGAGGCGACTTGCAGGGAGTGATCGGCAATGGTCCCCAGCAGTCTGCTCAGATTGGTAATCATCTGGTTCAGATGCCCGGCCATATTGCCGAATTCATCCTCGCTGTCTACCTCCAGCTTCCGCGTGAAGTCTCCGGCAGCCATCTGCTGGGACATCTCATTGACTCGGGTCAGCTTACGGGTTATATAGCGGCTGTATAGATATACGGCAGCTACCGTCAGGATAAGACCCACAAAGCTAACCAGCAGTATAGACCTAAGCAGCCCTTTAAGCGGCGCATACAGCTCCTGTTCCGGCATGGCGAGACCCACGGTCCAGCCGGTATCCGGCAGCTTTTCATAATACATCTGGATGGTTCCGCCGGAATCGGCATAGGTGACCATTCCCTGATTCTGCTGAAGCATTTCTGCTCCCGCTGCGGACAGACTTGCGTTTTTTTCATCGGTTATTTTCAGCTGCATATTCTTCCCGGCATCCGGCCCTGCAATGTAATTCCCCTGCTTGTCCAGCAGGAAGGCCCAGCCTGTATCCCCGACCTCGGTCTGTTCGATCCTGTTCTGCAGCGTCTTGAGATCGATATCGCCGGCCATCACCCCCAGCAAGGTATTCGCAGTATCCCGGAAAGGAACTGAGAACGTAGCCATTGTCGTCCCTGTAATTGTGTCATAGAACGGATCGGTAAATCCTGCATGGTCTCTGCCGATGGTGTACCAGTTCTGCCCGTGATAATTATAATCGGGGTCATTATACTGCTCGGTAGTCACAATTTTGTCGCCGTCGCGGTGGGCATAGGTGGAGAAGTACTTCAGCTTGCTGTCATACCGTCCGGGTTCAAAATAAATGCCCACACCATATGTATCCGGATTGGCTTTCAGCGCGCTAGACAGCATCGTCCGGTATTGATCCAGTGTGAATTCAGCAGCATGACTCTCCAGCGTCCGGGCCAGAACCTCGGGAACCTTGCTGTGCCCACTTAAATTTCCGTTAATTTCGTTAGAAATATCCGATATCTGCACATTCATTTTTTGCGTAACCTCGCGCTGGATAATGCTCTTGGAATACATGTACGACAACAGAGCGACCAGCACCAGCGTGATCAGAAAGATGGGCAGGATGAATGCAAATGTTCTCATACGTATGCTTTTGAACCGGAGCCTGGAAATCCCCTTATGAGCAATATTAGCCATGATAATCCCCCCATTAGATAGTGAAGCTATTGATACCTATATTGAATATCATCGGTTGGAGAGCTGAATTTGTTGTTACTTTTTGTCGAAAAAAATAAAAAAATGTCGCATATCCCAAGTCTGCAGGGTACGACCAAAGGCGGAGACGGCGGCAGACCCGGGGCTGATGCCATCTTTAACCGGCTGTCCAACAAGCTGTATTTCGCGCCGAAGTTCGGCTGAATTAATGTTTTCAGTGATCCGCATGCTGCGGTACTGGAGATGATCCGGGTGGCGAAGCCGGGCACAAGGCTTCCTCTTAAGGGAGTTATTTACATGGCGGAAAAGTTGATCTTTGTTTGCCACCCTACCTAAGAACGATTACACTATTACTATGTGATTTGCAACTTAGGAGGGAAGTATCATGGCGATCTATACGCGTACGGGGGATAAGGGCGAGACCTCGGTGATTGGCGGCCGGGTAGGCAAGGACGATGTCCGCGTCGAGGCTTACGGCACCATTGACGAGCTCAACTGCTTCGTTGGCCAGGCACGGAGCCTGATGGAGGATGAGCGGTTTCTAGATGTCCGTGAGCAGCTGCTGGAGATTCAGCATGAGCTGTTTGACTGTGGATCGGATCTGGCATTCGTGAAGCTGAGTGAGAACCGCTATAAGGTGAAAAGCGAGATGGCTACCCGCCTGGAAGGCTGGATCGATGCGCTTCAGGCCGAGAATCCGGAGCTGGAGCGCTTCATTCTGCCCGGCGGAAGCCAGCTGTCCTCGGTGCTGCATGTCTGCCGGACGGTCTGCCGCCGGGCCGAGCGCCGGGCAGTGACGCTGGGCCGCAGTGCGGAGATTAACCCTGAGGCGGTAATCTATCTGAACCGGCTGTCTGACTATTTCTTCGCTCTGGCCCGTGCTGCCAACACCCGGCTGGAGATTGCTGAAGTAGAATATCTGCGCAGCAAAAAGGTGTTCCGGAACAAATGACCAGCTATTATCCGCCCATCTCTTATATAGTGCCGCCGCTTGAAGACGGCTGGCTGCTCAAAACCATCCTGCAGAAGCGGATGGATGTCTCCCGCAAGCTGCTCTCCCGGCTCAAAATGACCGACCTCGGCATTACCCTGAACGGAGAGCGTGTCTATATCAGCGTCAAGGTCAGCAGCGGGGATGAGGTCCAGATCCGGATGGAGGAGGAGACGTCAGAGGATATTTTGCCGCAGCCGATTCCCTTCGAGATTCTGTATGAGGACGGGCATCTGCTTGTGGTAAGCAAGGCCGCAGGAATGATTGTCCATCCGACCCACGGCCATTATACCGAGACCCTGGCGAACGGAGTAGTTCATTACTGGGCTGAGAAAGGCGAGCGGGTTCGCTTCCGCCCCGTACACCGGCTGGACCAGGAGACCTCCGGGGTGCTGGTGATTGCCAAGAACCCGTACAGCCACCAGCACATCTCCGAGCAGATGATCGCCGGCACGGTGGACAAGCGGTATACCGCGTTCGTACACGGCGTGCCTGCTCTGCCTAGCGGGGATATCGACGGTCCGATCGACCGCGACCCGCTGGAGCCACACCGGCGGATTGTGACGCCGGATGGTTATCCCTCCTTGACCCGTTATGAGGTCAAGGAGGTCTATGGCGAGGCAGCTTCGCGCGTAGAGCTGAAGCTGGAGACCGGGCGCACCCACCAGATCCGGGTGCATATGGGATCGGTCGGCTGCCCGCTGATCGGTGACGGGATGTACCGTCACCCGCTGTATGGGCAGGCGGCTGGCGGCCGCTCGAAGGCGTCAGCGCCGGGCGAACGTGCGGGAGAGTCGGCGCTGACCGCAGGCGGCGAGGAGCGGCCGGTGCAAGAGCAGGCGGTGACCGCAGGCGGCACCGCGCTGTCGCCGGGCGAAGCCGCCCGGCTCGCGCAGATCGCGGAGCTGGACGCGGCCATTCCGCGCCAGGCGCTGCATGCGGTGCGGCTGGCCTTCCGGCATCCGGTGACGCATGCCGAACTGGTCTTCGAGGCTCCGCTGCCAACGGATATGGCGCTGCTGCAGGAGAAGCTGCGGCAGTCGGCACGGTAAGGAAGTGCCGGACCTATCCGGGGCACAGCTTCCAGTTGCAACACCGTGCAGCTTGGCTGGCTACAACCAGAGGAAGAGGCTAAGCAGCATGCAGCCTTTGACATGCGCCGACCGCTCATAGAGTAACCTTTCTGCCGCCACTGGAGTACACCAGCAGGCAAATAAGTGCCAGGCTGCACTTATTTTCAGCTATATGAAGGCTCTGCGGCAAGCAAGTGGAAAAAGTACAACTAAAATTGCCCCATACTCGCAAAGTAACAATTTTTTCCCGATTTAAGTGCCGGAAATCCAACTATTTCCTCCCGCGATGCGGATTTGGAAGGAATAATTGTACATTTTCCATCTATTGAGGTCGGTCGTAATGTCTGTCGTAGTACCGGTGGAGTAAAAGCCGCCGCTATGCAGACGACCCCAACAAAATAAACAGCAGGGACGATCTTTAGAACTAGCATCCCTGCTTCACTTTATAATAGAAGGAGAACCCGATGAGTGACCTCAAGGTATATCAATATCCGAAATGCAGCACCTGCCGCAGCGCAGTGAAATGGCTGAAGGAAGCAGGGCATGAGCTGGAGCTGCAGCATATCGCTGAGCAGCCGCCAACTGTGGAGGAGCTACGCGTGCTGGTGAAGCACAGCGGCCTGCCGCTGAAGAAGTTTTTTAATACAAGTGGTGAGGTGTACCGGGAGCTTGGCCTGAAGGACAAGCTTGCAGACTTAAGCGAAGACGAGCAGCTTGCGCTGCTGTCCGCACATGGGATGCTGATCAAGCGTCCGGTAGTTACTGACGGCAAGAAGGTTACCCTAGGCTACAAGGAAGACCAGTACGCCGAAGCTTGGAGCAACGCCTAAATGAAGGAATACAAGGAGAGGTTACACATGAGCACAGCAACAGAAATGAAGGGCCGGGTTATGATCGTCGATGGAATGGCTCTGCTGTTCCGCGCTTTTTATGCTACCTCTTATGGTGGATATATCCGCAAGACCCGCGCCGGGCTGCCGACGAATGCGGTGTATGGATTTTTGCAGTATTTTTTCGACGCGGTGAGTACGTTTGAGCCTTCACATGTCGTCTGCTGCTGGGATATGGGCAAGGGCACGTTCCGCTCGGAGAAGTATGAAGGGTATAAGTCTAATCGTATTGACGCGCCGCTGGAGCTGATCCCTCAGTTTGACCTCGTGAAGGAGGTTGTGGCGGAGCTGGGCGTGCCGAATATCGGTCTGGTTGGTTATGAGGCAGATGACTGCATCGGCACACTGGCTTCATGCTACAGCGGGGAGTCGGAGGTCTACATTCTTACGGGGGACCACGACATGCTGCAACTGGTGAATGACAGCGTCAAGGTCGTGATTATGAAAAAAGGCCGCTCCAACTATAAAGTGTACGATCCAGCGGAATTGCTGGAAGAACGGGGCCTCACTCCTGCGCAGGTGATCGACCTGAAGGGCTTCATGGGCGACACCAGCGATAATTATCCCGGAGTGAAGGGCATAGGCGAGAAGACGGCCACCAAGCTGCTGACGGAATACGGCACGGTGGAAGGGGTTATCGAGAACCTGCATCTGCTGCCCAAGGGCGTACGCGCCAAGATTGAAGCGGATCTCGACATGCTGCATCTCTCACGGGAGCTGGCGGAAATCCGCTGCGATGTGCCGATAGTATGCGAGCTGGCCGAATGTCTCTGGGAGCTGCAGCGGGATAACGCCGCACGCAAGTTCAATGAGCTGGAGTTCGGCAGCCTGATGCATCTGATCGGCGGAATTGCTGAGGAACGGGATGACCGGGGAATCGTGCAGATTGAGCTGGGGGATCTGGGCTGAAGCCGGAATAGACAGCAAACCAAACAAGACAGTAGATACTCACTATCGTGAGTGTGTACTGTCTTGTTTGCGTGTGAAGAGATAGACCGCATTGTCCTCAGAGGGCGGCACTAGCAGGCGGGATAATTCCTCATTCAGCTCCATGCTGAAATGCTTAGCCTGATCATATGCGTCGAAGTCACCGGTGATTGCCGGGTCTCTTGTGCCGATTACAATGTACAACTCTACAGAATCTGTATTAAAAACATGCTTCTCATACGGGTTGCCGGGCACCGGCCAGGAACAAAGTACAACCTTTGGAGCATATTTGCTCAAGGCGGCTTTGGCATCGGCTTTTTCCACAAAATCGGGGTAGGTGATATAATGCGCCCAGCTATAATCATCAGTTGCCCGGCAGGCTGTGCCGTTATCATTAAGGAATCTTGTCAAAGTACCGTCACCCGCTCCGATCTCCAGGCACGCCTTGTCTCCGATCAGAGCGGACAAACGCTTGATCAACGAACGGGAGTAGAAGCAATAGATTCCCTGTTTATTGACAAGCGGCATCAGCACTTTGGGTCGGATAATCAGCTTCCAGCATACCCGGAACAGAGGGAGCGATACAGGCTTGCGGACAAGCTTTTCCTTGAACAGGAGCTTCTGCAGGATATAACCATCCCAGAGATTGAACCGGACAGGCCCGGAGGCTGATTCGGCGGACACCGCGAGTTGCAGCTGTTCGATCAGATAAATGGCGAAGCGGGCTTTAATAATATTAGGAAGAAAAGCGTTAATGGTGGTTTGATTAAAGCCGCTTTTGACAATTTTGCTCTTCGCTATTTTGGCGCTGCTTGTATAGCTGGCGAGCAAATTTTGGATCAGGTTGGCCCGTTTGTGGCTCGACAGGGCATTGATCTCAAGCAGCACCTCGTCTTTGTACTCCGGATATTCTGACAAAAGGGTACGGGTATCGGTCTCATTCCTCAAAATTTGCTCAGCGGCAGCCTTACTGAAGGTTTGCGATTTGGCGTCCCGGCTCAAATGACAATACCCTCGCAGTGATCCACCTCATGCTGGATAACCTGCGCCGTAAATCCGGTAAAGCTATCCCGGTGCTTCTTGAAATTAGAGTCGAAGTATTCTACCTCAATGTAGTCGTATCGTTTCGCCGGGCGTACGCCTTCAAGCGACAGGCAGCCTTCCTCGGTGTCGTAAGGACGGGTGCGCTTGACGATCACCGGATTGATCATCGAAATCGTCAATTGCTGCTCCACGCGGATGGCTATGATGCGTTTGTTGACGCCAATCATGTCCGCAGCCATGCCGACGCACCGGTCGGAGTTGGCGTTCAGCGTCTCCACAAGATCCATTAACACGGGCAGATCCTTTTCCGTGGCAAGAGCAGATTTCTGGCTAAGCAGCGATATATCTTTACTGATAGGTCTGATCATTATACTCTCCAGTTGTGCTGTATTTGTGTGTCCATAATATCATTTTTGGCGGGGAAGTGAAATGCGGGAATGCGGGAGTTGCTGGTTAAGATAAAGATTGACGAACCGGAGGATGCTTGATTATAATGTTAATATAAGTGTTAAATGATTAACAAATATATTAACTTAAAGAGGAGCGTTAACTTCCCATGGCAGAACGCATTGTACTGAACACCGACATCCGCAAAGGTAAGATTGACCGCAACATCTACGGACATTTCGCTGAGCATCTTGGACGCTGTATCTATGAAGGCATCTGGGTAGGCGAAGATTCCCCTATTCCGAACACCAAGGGTATCCGCAACGACGTAGTGGAAGCGCTTAAGGAAATGAAAATTCCGGTATTGCGCTGGCCGGGCGGTTGCTTCGCCGATGAGTACCACTGGAAGGACGGTATCGGCCCGAGCGAAGAGCGCAAGCGGATGATCAACACACACTGGGGCGGTGCGGTAGAGAATAACCATTTCGGTACGCATGAATTCATGCTCCTCTGCGAGATGCTGGGCTGCGAGCCGTACATCAACGGTAACGTAGGTAGCGGAACTGTTCAAGAGATGTCCGAGTGGGTTGAGTACCTGACCTTCAACGGAGTCTCACCAATGGCCGAGCTGCGTCAGAAGAACGGCCAGGAAGATGCCTGGAGCGTGAAATATTTTGGCGTGGGCAACGAGAACTGGGGCTGCGGTGGTAACATGCGTCCTGAATTCTACGCTGACCTGTACCGCCAATATCAGACATATGTGCGCAACTATGGAGACAACAAGATCCACCGGATCGCCTGCGGGGCAAATGCGGATGACTATAACTGGACGGAAGTATTGATGCGTGAAGCTACCCGCTTCATGGATTCGATCACCCTGCACTACTACACCCTGCCTACTTCGGACTGGAATCATAAGGGCGCGGCTACAGGCTTCGGAACAGACGAATACTTCACAACGTTGAAGAAGGCACTGTTCATGGATGAGCTGGTTACCCGCCATATCGCCATCATGGACAAATACGATCCTGAGAAAAGAGTGGGCCTGATCGTTGACGAATGGGGCACCTGGTACGATGTAGAGCCGGGTACCAACCCGGGCTTCCTGTACCAGCAGAACACGATCCGCGATGCGCTGGTGGCCGGCTTGACGCTGAATATTTTCCACAAGCACAGTGACCGTGTACGGATGGCGAACATTGCCCAGACCGTGAACGTGCTGCAGGCCGTTATTCTGACCGAAGGCGAGAAAATGCTCCTGACCCCAACCTACCATGTATTCAACATGTACAAGGTGCATCAGGATGCAGAATTGCTGGAGCTGACTGTGGACAGCCCGGTATACAGCTATGAGGGAGTAGAGATTCCTGAAGTATCGGCTTCCGCTTCTGTAACCGCAGAAGGCGTAATCCATGTCAGCCTGTGTAACCTGAATCATGCAGCATCGGCAACCCTGCCGCTGGAGCTGCGCGGATTGGCTGGACAAGCATCCGTAAGCGGAACGACGCTGGCCGGAGCTTCCATCGATGCCCACAATAGCTTTGAGCAGCCGGAAGCTGTAAAACCACAGGCATTCAGTGCCTTCAAGCTTGAAGGAGACACCCTTACTGTAGAACTGCCGCCAATGTCGGTAACCGTTCTGGAAATTACTCCGAAGGCGTAAGGAACGCAGGATGACGACCACTTCAACCTGCAAAGGCTGCCGGGAGGAGTACAAGGTCACGGAAGCGCAGATTGCCCGCATTCTGGCGTCCTCCATGTTCAATCCCGGCAATTCGGCTTCCGATGAGGTCTATGCCGAGCGGCTGGCGATCTGCGGGACCTGCCCGAAGCTGCAGGATGGCGTGACCTGTACCGCCTGCGGCTGTATCATTCCTGTCGTGGCCCGGCTGAAGGCCCGCAGCTGTCCGTTGCCGGGCGGCGGCAAGTGGCAGCCGGTGGCGGAATGACGGCCCACGCCTGATGCTTAACGGCAAGGGGCAGGCCCAAAAGATAGGCTAGAAGCCGCTCTTGCCATAAGAGATGCATCGATCACCAAAAGCCCCTCCAACCTGCACAATGCTGCGGTTGGAGGGGCTTTTTTTGCGTTGTGGTGGAGCGGGGGAAGGGAGATGAAAGTGTTAGAGGAGGCGAAGGTGGCGAAGTAAAAGGGATAAATCCCACTGATGCGGTGAGAAGTGGGCTGGATGAGGAAATGAGAGGGATAAATCCCATTGGTGCGGCGGAAAGAGGGCTGGATGAGGAAATGAGAGGGATAAATGCCACTGATGCGGCAGAAAGTGGACTGGATGAGGAAATGAGAAGGATAAATCCCATTGGTGCGGCGGAAAGAGGGCTGGTGGAGGAAATGAGAGGGATAAATCCCACTGATGCGGCAGAAAGTGGACTGGATGAGGAAATGAGAAGGATAAATCCCATTGTTGCGGCGGAAAGAGGGCTGGAGGAGGAAATGAGAGGGATAAATCCCACTGATGCGGCAGAAAGTGGACTGGATGAGGAAATGAGAGGGATAAATCCCTCTGGTGCGGCGGAAAGTAGGCTGGAGGAGGAAATGAGAGGGATAAATCCCCTTGGTGCGGTGGAAAGTGGGCTGGATGAGGAAATGAGAAGGATAAATCCCTCTGGTGCGGCGGAAAGTGGGCTGGAGGAGGAAATGAGAGGGATAAATCCCTCTGGTGCGGCGGAAAGTGGGCTGGTGGAGGAAATGAAAGGGATAAATCCCGTTGGTGGGGTGAGAGGCTGACGGGTTGGATGTTGGGAGGGCATTAGTGCCCCTGAATTTGCTGAAAGTGGGCGATGAGCGGAAATGAAGAGCATTAGTGCACCTGAATCGGCCAAAAGTGGGCGTGAAGCAGAACTGAGGGGTATTGGCTCCAAAAGTAGCTGAAATGAAAACTACCTAATTAGTCTAACTAATCAATCCCCCCTACCTACCTACCTACCTACCTACCTACCTACCTACCTACCTACCTACCTACCTACCTACCTACCTACCTACGCCATCTAAACACCCTAATCAGGCTTTCATAAAGAACCCGGCAAATCTGCCACACCATCCGTATAAAACAGCTCAAACACCAGATCCTCGTTGTAGTTACCGAAGCCTTTCCCGAACAGGGTGAGACCGCCGATGTGCTCGGCATCCTCCTCGACAGAGAGCCGGAAGGTCCATTGTTTGTTACGGATGCCTACCTGATCGAGGGTGACTTCCGACAGCTTTTGCCCGTCCATGAAGGTGCCCGACTGCGTAATCCGCAGCTGCTTGAGCAGGCCGTATTGATTGGTGAGTGCAGGCCACCAGGCCGGGGTGTATTTTCCCGGATTATCTCCGTAGTCACCGGGGCTGGTCCAGAAGCCAAGCGATTGTCCGTTCAGCGTGAAGGTAATATCCGACGGCCAGTTATTGTTAATCGACGGGGCTTCGGAGGCGATCTCCATCGTGATGGCAAGCTCCTCCGGCTGCTGGCTGGACAGCAGGAAATTCGGGATTTTATACTCGACGAACCCCTTGCCGAACCAAAGAATTCCGGCGTTCACCCGCTCCTGGTCCCAGAAGTAACGGGGATCGTCGAAGTGCCCGATGACCCTCTCCGTCGTAGACAGTCCGCAGGTAGGCTCGATCTGGAAGTCGGAATAATGCCCCACCGGGATGTCCTTGCGGTATCCTCTGCGCGGAGTCCGGGCTTGTCCCGGAAAAACAATCTCTGCCCCGTCGGCGGCCAGTGTACAAATCTTCTGCAGCCCGCTTTTACCGGGAGCCATGTGGCTGGTGATCAGCCCGGCGGCTTCCAGCTTTCGCACATGCATGGTCATAATCGCACTGCTGAGCTTGAGGGCTGCGGCCAGCTCCTTCACGTTCATGGGCTTATCGGACAGCAGCCGCAGCATGTGCAGACGCACGGTACTGGACAGGGCCTCGTACACGGGCAGGGATTGTTCGGTTAGATCAAGTTTCATCAGATGCCTCCACGTTCAAGTTATATAGTTAATAATTATATTACTCAAATAAAATTTCTACAAGCCATGATTGGCTGCAGGACAGCTTTTCCAATTTATATCACAGACACGCTGAGCCGGGTCCGCTATGATGTGAGATGAATTAGCGATGAAACAAGGTGCTCTTGCCGGATGCGGCAAGGGATAACAGGGAATCGGGTGCAACTCCCGAGCGGTCCCGCCACTGTATGGAAGAGCTGCACTTCATGAGGTCACTCGGGAAGCCCCGGGGAAGACGAAGCCTGCGGCGCCTGTATTCCAAGCCAGGAGACCTACCTTGTCGACGCACACCACGACTCTACGCGGATAGGAGCGGTGTACGGATAGGTTAATGAGAAGAGGCGTTCTGCCCTGATGGACCGGAGGAATCTTGGAGCTTAGCGAGGGCACCGGTTGATAGCTGCGGGATACAAGGATACGGACCATAGTGATGGGACGAAGTAAGCCCCTTGTTCTGCTTGGCTTCAGGCTGCGCACTCCATCGAATTTGCCTGCGTACATACACTCCCACCCTTTAGGGTGGGTTTTTTGGGCTTTATGATCTTAGATTGGGAAATCAACAAACATGGAGGGTGACAAATGAAAAAACACAGAGGGTGGAGCTTTGCGGCACTGGTTGCCGGATTTACGGTCTACTTTATGCTGAACGAACCGGGTACGGCCCGCGCGATGCACATTATGGAAGGATTCCTGCCGGTAGGCTGGGCGGTGTTCTGGTGGGCGGCGTTTATCCCGTTCTTTGTGCTGGGAATCTTCAAGCTGAGAGTCATGACCCGGGAGAACCCGGAGCTGAAGCTGCTGCTGGGTCTGGCCGGGGCGTTTACCTTCGTTCTGTCCGCGCTCAAAATGCCTTCCGTTACCGGAAGCAGCTCCCACCCAACCGGTACCGGACTGGGTGCGGTAATGCTGGGGCCGCTGCCCATGAGCGTAATCGGCTCGATTGTCCTGCTGTTTCAGGCGCTGCTGCTGGCGCACGGCGGGATCACTACGCTTGGGGCCAATGCGTTCTCGATGGCGGTGGCGGGTCCTTTTGCCGGATATGCCGTGTATAAGCTGATGATGAAGCTGCCGGACCGCGAGAAGCTGGCTTTGTTCTGTGCGGCAGCGGTAGCTGATCTGAGTACGTATGTAGTGACTTCCTTTCAACTGGCGGTGGCTTTTCCGGCGGCGGATGGCGGCGTTCTGGCTTCTTTTCTCAAATTCGGGGGAATCTTTGCCGTGACGCAAATCCCGCTGGCCATCAGTGAAGGGTTGTTGACGGTACTGCTGTGGAATTGGCTGAAATCGTATAGCCCGAATGAATTGTCGCTGCTGAAACGCAAGGTGAACGGAGGAAGAGCCTAATGAGCAATAAAATGAAAAACGGACTGATGCTGCTGGTTGTTATTCTGCTGGTTATTCTGCCGCTGCTGCTGGTCAACGGGGAATTCGGCGGGGCGGATGATGCGGCTGAAGGTGTAATTACCGAGATTAATCCTGATTATAAGCCGTGGTTCAAGCCGCTGACTGAGCTCCCGGGGGAGACGGAGAGTATGCTGTTTGCATTGCAGGCAGCGATTGGTGCCGGAGTGATCGGTTATACCCTGGGGCTGCTCAAGGGCAAGCAAGGCGGGACGAAGCAGCATAGCAGCAAGTGATCCGGCGGATTGACGTTCTCTCCTACAATAATGCGCTGCGCCAGTTGTCCCCTATGTGGAAAAGCTCGTTCGCAGCCCTGATGTTCCTGCTCTCTTACACCGTACATCCGGTACTGCAGGCTGCAATCACCCTATGGATGATGTCCTGGTGTGTATTGCAGGCCCGTATTCCCTTCCGTGCTTATGGCATGCTGTTCGGCACAGCGCTGCTGTTCTATGCGCTTAGCGTACCGGCACTGCTCGTGGAATTCGGGCATCCGGCAGCGGGTCAGGCTGGTATATTCCCGCTTCCGGGACTGAACCTTCCGGTATATGTTACAGCGGCGGGGCTTCAGCGGGCAGGGGGGCTGCTGGCCAGAATCTCTGCTTGCATGAGCTGTTTCTTTTTCCTGATGTTCACTACTCCGTTTAGTGAGCTTTTGCAGGTGCTGCGCAGGCTGCGGATGCCGCAGATTGTCCTGGAGCTGATGCTGATTATGTACCGCTTCCTGTTCCTGCTGAGTGATGCAGCGCATGGTCTGCTGCTGGCCCGCAGACTGCGCGGAGGCCGCCGTGGCTACAAGGCTAGACTGCGGGAGACTGCGGCCATGGCAGGAGCGTTGTTCGGCAACACGATGCACCGTTATTACGGATTATCGCAGGGGCTGCTGGCGCGCGGATTCACAGACGAGATTATTCTCCCGCCATATACAGCGCGTCCTGTGCCGCGGCGCTATTCAATCCAGGCTTATGCCGGTATTGCGCTGCTGCTGCTGGCTGAAGCGTACTTTATCTCTAATACATGAAAGGAGCCGGCCATGGATCAGGAATCTAGCTTGGCTTGTGACGGAGTGGCGTTCCATTACCCGGATACGAAGGAGCCTGCGCTGCATGAACTGACGTTCTCCATTCCAGCAGGCAGCAAGACGGCGGTGCTTGGGCATAACGGTTCAGGCAAATCGACGCTCTTCCTGCATGCCGTCGGCATTCTGCGCCCGCAGCAGGGTACGGTTGTGCAAGGAGGGAAGGCATTATCCTACTCCAAAAAAGAGCTGGCCGCTCTGCGGCGGAGAGTGGGCCTGGTCTTCCAGGACCCCGAGCAGCAGCTGATCCTCAGCACACCGCTGGAGGATGTGTCATTCGGGCTGCGCGGCAGCGGCATGGCTGAACCGGCTATTGCTGCGCGCTGCCGGGAAGTCATGGAACTGCTGAATCTGACCGATCTGGGCGATAAACCGATTCACCAGCTTAGCCTGGGCCAGAAGAAACGCACGGCACTCGCCGGTGTGCTGGCTATGGAGCCGGAGCTGATTCTGCTGGATGAGCCGACCTCGTATCTGGACCCGTTATCGGAAACACAGATGCTGAAGGGACTTGAAGCCATACATGATAAAGGGACAACCATAGTTATGGCTACGCATGATATGGACCTGGCCTACCGCTGGGCGGACTGGATTATTGTACTGGAGCATGGAAGATGCCGGGCGTCGGGGACGCCGGAGGAGATTTTTGCGGGACGGGAGGAGCTATTGTCCATCGGGCTGGGATTGCCGCTGCTGGCTGATTTATGGTTCAGCCTGCCAGCCAGCCTGACCGCAGGGCAGAGCGCTCCCCGCACCGCCGGCGAATTCAAAGTGAAGCTGCATAAGCTGCTTGCGCTTAAAATATAAAAATCTATAGGTTTCACATGATGAACGGGGGAAGAGGAATGAATAAACAAGGGAAACTGCTGATTATCGGCTTCGGCCCCGGAGCGCTGGAGCATATTACCGGCCGTGCACTGGCTGCGCTGGATGAGAGCGAGGCAGTCATCGGCTATACCACTTATGTAGATCTGATCCGGCCGCTGCTGCGGCACCAGGAGATTGTTGGTACGGGAATGACCGAGGAGGTCAGCCGGGCCCAGGAGGCCGTCCGCAGAGCAGAGGCGGGTCAGACCATTGCAGTAATCTCCAGCGGGGATGCCGGTGTCTATGGAATGGCAGGGCTGGTCTACGAGGTGTTGATCGAACGCGGCTGGAGCCGCTCCGAGGGAGTGCAGGTTGAGGTGGTTCCGGGAATATCGGCGATCCAGTCCTGCTCCTCACTGCTGGGGGCGCCGGTTATGCATGATTCCTGCACGATCAGCCTAAGTGACCATCTTACGCCCTGGGAGAGCATTGCTGCGCGTGTGGAGGCGGCGGGGGCAGCGGATTTCGTCATTGCGTTCTATAATCCGCGCAGCGGCAGACGGACGCGCCAGATTGAAGAAGCACGCAATATTCTGCTGCGTTACCGTGATCCGGCTACGCCGGTAGGCATTGTCAAGAGCGCCTACCGTGACCGCCAGCAGACAATCGTAACCACACTGCAGGATATGCTGGAGCATGAGATTGGCATGCTCTCAACCGTGGTGGTCGGCAACTCTGCTACCGTTGTCTATGAGGACCTGATGATTACGCCGCGCGGATATGAACGCAAGTACAGTCTTGGGGCACAGACGCAGACGCTGAAGCCGCACGAGCGGCTGCGTACAGCCGCAGAGCCGTGGTCGCTGGCTGCGGCGGAGTCCGGGCGGGCGGAAGAGGCGGCTGCGCAGAGCCTGGCTGCTGCTCCGCAGGTGGAGCGGCTGCGGAGCTTGTCCGATCGTCTGCCGGCATCCACCGGTTCTTCCTTCGAGCTGGAGATTGCTCCCGCAGCCGGCAGCCGCAGCTTCAGCGGTGAGCAGATGAAGCTGCTGGCTGAGCTTGCAGGCAGCGATGGGCAATTGATCTATACGAAGGACGGGTATTTCCTGCTGCGCGGCAGCCGGAGTGAAGAAGCAGAGGCAGGAGCAAGGCTGCTGGAGGCCGGACTGAATGTAAGTACGCCTGGAGATTACGTGAAGGTGAAGACCTGCGGATTCTGCGAGCTGCGCAGAAGCGGAGCGTTAAGTGCTGCTGTCCGGCTACACACCCTGCTGCATGGAATGGCTGTGCCCAGAGAGCTGCACATCAGCGTAGCCGGTTGCGGGATGGCTTGCAGCTCCGCTGTGCTGGATGACATCGGGCTGGTAATGTCGCGCGGCAGCTATGAGCTGTATCTCGGCGGCAAGAAGTCCGGGCGGGGCGCCCATGCAGGGATTTTGGTGCGTGAAGGGATGGACGAGGAGCAAGCGGTAGCCGCTGTAGCTGCGGCAGTTGAGGAATATAGGATAAATGGCCGGGAGCAGGAGCGGTATCATGCGTTCCGGGAACGGATGGACAGCGCAATCGGGAGTGTAGCCCATACATCCGGCAACAATAACAACATCGAAGGAGTGCAGACGATGAGAACGGTATTGCTGGTGGGACACGGGAGCCGGGTTCAAGCGGGAAATGAGGAGCTGCTGGAATTTACCCGCCTGCTCGCGGCCCGTAAGCCGGAGCTGAAGGTCGAGACTTGTTTCATCGAGCTGGCCTCACCTTCCATCGCTGGCGGCATTGCGAGATGTATCGAGGGCGGTGCGGCGGAGATATACGTTGTACCGATTATTTTGTTCGCGGCGGGGCATTCCAAGCTTGATATTCCAATGGCCATTGATGAGGCCAAGCAGAGATATCCCGGGGTGAAGTTCATCTACGGACGCCCGCTGGGGGTGCAGGACCGTGCCGTGGATATTCTGCTGGAGCGGATTCAGGAAGCAGAACGACTTCCATTGTCGCAGGAGAAGGCGGCTGGCGGAATGGACCTGGAGCTGCGCGGGAACGGTGTATCCAAGATAGAGGATAAGGACACCATCGTGCTGTTGATGGGGCGCGGGGGCAGTGACCCGGATGCTAACAGCGATTTGTATAAAATAAGCCGGATGCTCTGGGAGAAAACAGGCTACCGCAGCGTGGAAAGCTGCTTCATTGCCATCGCCAAGCCGTCGCTTCCGGATGGGCTTGAACGCTGCCTGGCGCTGGGTGCGCGGAGAATTATCGTTCTCCCGTACCTGCTGTTTACCGGAGTGCTAATGCAGCAGTTCGCTGAGAGAGTGGCGCAGTTTGCAGCTGAGCACCCCGGGCTTGAAGTGGAGATCGGCGGCACACTGGGCGCACATCCGCTGCTGGTGGATATGCTGACAGAGCGGATCGGGGAGACGCTGGAAGGCCGTGCCTTCAGCAACTGCGATAACTGCAAATACCGCGATGCAGCCTCTTTGCATCACCACCATCACCATCATGGTGAGGAGGGGCATGGGGAGCATGGACATGCGCATGGGCACCATGAGCATCACGAGCATGGGCATCATGGGCATGAACATCAAGTGTATGCAAATCACAGGCATGAGGAGCACGCGCATGTCCATCACTGTCACGGGGAACATGGGCATTGCGGGCATGGTAATCATGAGCATGCACATCACGAGCATGATGAACATGGGCACACGCATGAGCATAACTGTCATGAGCAGCATGAGCATGCACATTACGAGCGTGCGCATCATGGTCAGCATGGGCGGCATGGGCAGCATGATGTAACGGAGGCGGCAGCTCCGGCAGACGACCTGGCGCTTCGCCAGCCGCGATGATCTTCATGTTATGCGGCACCAGCGACGCACGGGAGCTGGCACAGAGCCTTACGCGCCAAGGCCTGCCGCTGCAGGCCAGCGTAGTGACGCCCAGCGGGGCAGAACGCCTTGCGGCCGCAGGCATCCGCACCCGTGTCGGCAGACTGGACCGTGCGGCGATGATCTCGTTGCTGCAAGCGGGCGGATACCGGGCCGTGGTGGACGGCAGCCATCCTTTTGCGCTGGAGGCTCATGCCAATGCGATGGAAGCTGCTGCTGCGCTGGGATTGCCTTACTTCCGCTATGAGCGGCAGAGTCTTATCTATAACAGCCATCCCCGGCTGTTGCTTGTGCATTCGTATGAGGAGGCTGCGCGCAAGGCTAAGGAGCTGAAGGGCTCAGTGATGCTGACTACCGGCGGCAAAACGTTGGAGATTTTCGCGGAGGAGCTGCTGGGAGATCCAGAGATCCGGCTGACCGTAAGGCTGCTGCCTTGTCTGGAGAATCTGGAGAAGTGCCAAGCCCTTGGGATTGAGCAGCGGAATATTATTGCGCTTCAGGGCCCTTTTAGCAGAGAGATGAATGAGGCCTTGTACCGGCAGTATGGCACCCGGGTGATGATTACCAAGGAGAGCGGAGCTGAGGGCTCGGTGGATGAAAAGCTGCATGCTGCGCTGGATATGGGGTTATATGTGATTCTGATTATGCGGCCGGGGCTGTCGTTTGGGGATGGCGGAACGGTGTTTGTTTCTTTTGATGAGATTACGGCTGCTGTGAAGCAGGCGCTGCTAATGACCAGGAAAGAGGGATGAATGTGGATTTCGGGACAGAATTCAAGCCGGTGACCGTACAGCCGCAGGAGATAGAGGGTCTAAGCTTTCAGATGATTACGGAGGAGCTGGGGGAGCATTCCTTCAGTAGCCTGGAGTATCCGATTGTGCAGCGGATTATTCATGCTTCGGCTGATTTTGAGCTGGGACGCAGTCTGGTGTTCCATCCCGGGGCGATTGAGGCGGGAATTAACGCCATTCTGGGGGGCAAGCCGATTGTGGCGGATGTGCGGATGGTGGAGGCGGGCATTGCCAAGGAACGGATTCAGCGGTACGGCGGCGAGGTCCGGGTACATATTTCAGATCCTGATGTGGTGGACGAGGCGAAGGCGCTGGGAACCACAAGGGCGATCATCGCAACGCGCAAGGCCTGCGCCCAGGCACCTGGGGGAATCTATGTCATTGGTAACGCGCCGACTGCCCTGCTTGAGCTAATCCGTCTGATAAAAGCAGGCGAAGCTCAGCCCGGTCTTGTTATCGGCATGCCCGTTGGCTTTGTCTCGGCGGCGGAATCCAAGGATGAGCTGCGCAAGCTGGATATTCCCTACATCACCAATATCGGCCGCAAAGGCGGCAGTACGATCGTGGTCGCCGCAGTGAATGCATTAAGTCTGCTGGCTGTCCGCCGGGCGGCGGGCGAGCCGGGTTAGCGAATCAGATAGCTCAAGCGTAGGACTGGTGCGTTGTCATACTCTGATAAGGTGTAAGTGTTCTATCTCAAATTATTTACTTCCTTAGTTCTAACAGTATGTTAGTTGAAATTTGTGGCTGGCGTTCTCGCCGATGACCGGGATAATGTGCTTAATTTAGGGATGGCGGTAGCGTGTGGACTCACTAATTGTATTCTGTGCAACAGAATTCGTGATTTTATAGTAGAAATCCGGTTCTGTTGTAGTTCATACACTTGATTTCTGAAAAAACGCTCCATAACACCTCCCTCATCAAATTCTAATGTACAAAATGCAGCAGACTCGCTTTTTTAGCGGATCTGGGGTTTAACTAATGTACAAAGTGCAATGAAGCCAGAGGAAATAGAAATATTTGTATAAAAATCTCCTGATTTGCTTAAAAGCAGCAGTATAATTAGGTTATATAGAGAGTAAGACAGGTTACCTGCCCAGGGCGAACGCTCAGAGGATAGGCTTCAGCAATGTGCAGATTGTTCAGATTGTGAGGATGTATTCTTAGACCATCAGCAAAGAGGGATTGCCATGACCAAGGAAATACCCGAACACACCGTCAGGCAGAACCGGAGCCAAGAAAGCGGGGAGGCAGGGGCGGGGCAGGAAGAGCAGGTAGAGCAAGCGCATGTACTCAGATTCGATCAGGCTGCTGAGCGGTTGGAGCCAGCAGGCGACCCCAAATCCGCAGCGGCAGCCGAGCGGCTGGAGCAAGTGGACGCTCCCGAATCCACAGAGGCAGCTGAGCGGCCGGAGCCAGCAAGCGGCCCCGGGATCGGGCAGATGGCTGTGCAGATGCAGCAGGCTACTGAACCCGGATTCGCTCAGGCACCTGAAGCGTTTGCACAAGCGCCCGGCCCCGGATCGCCCGATCCCGAATCCGCACAGGCAGCGCCTGTTCCCCCACTGCGCAGGGGCTACACGACAGGGGCCTGTGCCGCAGCGGCAGCCGCAGGTGCGGCAACCCTGCTCATTACAGGGGAGAGTCTGCCTGCGGTAGAGATCGATCTGCCGGCCGGGTTCCGTCATACCTTTGAGCTGACCGGCTGGCAGCGTACAGGATCACACTCGGCAAGCTGTGCCACGGTTAAGGATGCCGGAGACGACCCGGATGCGACACATCAGGCGCGGATCGAGGCGGCGGTGAGCTGGCGGGATCAGCCGGGTGTGGAGATTGACGGGGGCCGCGGTGTCGGCCGGGTAACAAAGCCGGGGCTGCCGGTTGGCGTGGGAGAGGCGGCGATTAATCCGGTGCCCCGGAGGATGATTCAGGAGGCGGTAACCGCCGTGCTGGACGAGCATGGTGCAGCGCGGGGGGTGAGGGTAGTCATCAGCGTGCCGGAAGGCGAGAACATTGCCAAGAAGACGCTGAATCCCCGGCTGGGTATTCTGGGCGGCATTTCGATCCTGGGCACGCGGGGCGTGGTGACTCCATTCTCCACTGAGGCCTATAAGGCGAGTGTGGTTCAGGCCATCTCGGTGGCGGCTGCGGCGGGGAACCGGCAGATTGTGCTCACCACAGGCGGCAGCAGCGAGAAATACGCCATCGCGATGTTCGCGGAGCTTCCGGAGGAAGCTTTTATCCAGATGGGGGAATATGTAGGCTTCTCGCTGGAGCATGCCAAGGCTTACGGGATTCGGAAGGTTACCTTCGTCGGAATGGCCGGCAAATTCTCCAAGGTGGCTCAAGGGGCCATGCTGATTCACTCCAAGAACGCGCCCGTCGATTTCGGGTTTCTGGCCTCCGTAGCAGGCCGTGCAGGAGCGTCCCCGGAGCAGGTGCAGGAGATTGCTGCCGCCAACACAGCCTCGCAGGTCGTGGATATGATGACTGAGGCGGGGAATCACATTTTTTTCGAGCAGCTGTGCAGGCATGCCTGTGAACAGAGTCTGGCGCATATGAACGGAGGCATGATTGTAGAAATGGTGCTTATTACAATGAAGGGCCGGGTGCTGGGAAGGGCGGAGATTCATGGATAACCTGATTTACGTGATCGGGATCGGTGAGGATGGCGCCGGCGGCCTGACACCGGATAGCTTAAGTATTGTGAACAACAGCGAGGTGCTGCTGGGCGGCGAGCGGCAATTGAATTTTTTCGGCAGGTATAGAGGGGATAAAATCGTGCTGCAAGGCGGGCTCAAGCCTTTTACAGACAAGCTGGAGGAGGTGTGGCGTAAGCGGCGGACGGTGGTGCTGGCCTCGGGGGACCCGTTCTTTTTTGGGATTGCCGGGTATCTCGTCCGCAGGTTCGGGCCGGAGCATGTGGAGGTGATCCCCCATTATAGCAGCGTGCAGCTTGCGTTTGCGCGGCTCGGGGACAGCTGGCAGGATGCGGAGCTGATCAGTCTGCACGGGCGTCCCATTCAGGGACTGGCCCAGCGGATCGACGGCAAGCACAAAATCGCCCTGCTGACAGACGAGAACAACACTCCTGCGGTTATTGCCTCTTATTTGCAGGAGTTCAGGATGACGGAATATGAGGCGTTTATCTGTGAGCGGCTTGGCGGAGCAGAGGAGGTCTGCCGGTTCTGGACGCTGGAGGAGATGGTGAGCAGGGAGTTCGCGCCGCTTAACGTCGTGATTCTGCGCCATAAGCAAGAGATTTCTGCTCCTGTGAGGCGCGGATTCGCTTATCCGGACGAGGCGTTCCGGCAGCGTAAGCCGGAGAAGGGCCTGATTACGAAGCGTGAGGTTCGCGCTCTGGTGCTGTCGGAGCTGAACCTGTCCGAGGATGCAGTCGTGTGGGATATCGGCTCCGGCTCGGGTGCGGTGGCTGCGGAATGCGCGCGGATCGCCAGGCTCGGGAAGGTCTACGCGCTGGAAAAAAGTGCCGAGAACCTGCCGAACATGGCAGCGAACCGTCTGAAGTTCCGGGCGGATTTTGAAATTATTCAAGAGAAGGCCCCGCAGGGCCTAGCTGCTCTGCCTGACCCGGATGCCGTCTTCATCGGCGGCAGCGGCGGGGAATTAGCGAACATTATTGCGCACAGCGCCGCCAGACTTCGCCCGGAGGGCCGGATTGTGGTTGGGGCAATTACGGTGGAGACACTGCATGGCAGCATGGAGGCGCTTAAGGCCGCAGGGCTGGCCTGCGAGGTCACGATGCTTCAGGCGTCCCGCGGCAAGCCGATTCTCGGCATGACCCGGTTCGACGGAATGAATCCCGTCTATGTGGTCAGCGGCCGGAGGCTTCATTAATCATCAGACAAAACGAAGGAGGAACCCGCAATGAAGACCGATGTAACTTCGCCGCGTGAGCAGGCTGCGGATGGATACGAAATATCGTCAGGAGAAGCGGCCGGGACGCTGTGGACAGAAGCAGCGATGCAGGCGACCAGTGCATTATTTGACCCGCTGGATAGTGAAGAGCTGGCGCTGGAGGAAAGACTGACTCCCCGGGCGATCGGAACGTTATACGGCGTAGGTGTCGGCCCCGGTGACCCTGAGCTGATCACGCTTAAGGCTTGCCGCCTGCTGCGGGAATGTCCGGTGATTGCCTACCCGGCTACCAAGAAAGGGGGCAAATCCTATGCCTATGAAATCATCGAGCTGCACGTAGACCCGCAGGACAAAATCATGCTCGGACTGGTCTTTCCGATGACGAAGGACCCGGAGCTGCTGGCTGGCGGCTGGACCCGCACGGTAGAGCTGTGCTGGGCAGAGCTGAGACAGGGGCGGGATGTGGCTTTTGTGACCGAAGGCGATCCTAATCTCTTCAGTACTTTCATACATCTGTCCCGGCTGATGCAGGAGCTGCATCCCGGTGTGCCGGTCGTCTCAGTTCCGGGAATTTCCTCCGTGCTGGGCGCAGCGGCGGCGCTGGAGCAGCCCCTGGCTGACGGCAATCAGCGGGTGGGGATCATCCCGGCAACGGACGACAGGGAGGCGCTTCGGGAAGCGCTGCTGCATCATGATACGGTGGTGTTCCTGAAGGTGGCTAAGGTGCTGGATCTGGTGCTGGATGTGCTGGAGGAGCTGGGCTTGTCCGGCCGTGCCTCGGTGGTGACCAAGGTAACCTCCCCCTATGAGACCGTCTGGCGCGATGCGCGAGACCTGCGGGGCAAGGAAGTGGAGTACCTCAGTCTGATGGTGGTGAGCAAATGACGGAGCAGAGGTTAGAGTCGAAGGTATATATCGTCGGAGCCGGACCGGGCGACCCGGAGCTGATTACGGTAAAAGGCAGCCGGATTCTGCGCTCGGCAGATCTGGTGCTGTATGCAGATTCGCTGGTCAGCGAGGAGCTGATCCGCAGCGCCAAGCCCGGTGCGCAGGTGCTTCAGAGCTCGGGCATGGATCTGGAGCAGCAGGTGGAGCTGATGACGCTTGCCGTGCAGTCTGGTAAAAGCGTAGCCCGCGTCCACACCGGCGACCCCGCCATGTACGGCGCAATTCTGGAGCAGATGTCGCTGCTGAAGCTCTGCGGCGTCACTTGCGAGATTGTGCCGGGCGTCAGCTCGGTTTTTGCCGCTGCGGCGGCGGTTGGCGCAGAGCTGACCGTGCCGGAGCTGACGCAGACGGTCATTCTGACCCGTGCGGAAGGGCGCACGCCTGTCCCGGAACGCGAGCAGCTGCGCAAGCTGGCGGAGCATCACTGCACGGTCGCGCTGTTTCTAAGTGCATCACTGGCCGGTCATGTGAGCAGTGAATTCCTGGCCGCAGGCTGGAGCCCGGAGACCCCGGTGGCGGTTGTGAAGCGGGCTACTTGGCCGGATCAGCAGATTTTGCGTACAACGGTTGAGAAGCTGGAGGGGGACCTGCGTGATGCCGGCATCACTATGCATGCCATGATCCTGGCCGGCTGGGCGCTGGACCCCGGGCTGACGGACCGCGATCAGCACCGCTCCAAGCTGTACGACAAGACTTTTACCCACGGCTGCCGGGAAGGAATTGGCTCCGGTGAGTAAGCGGTACGCGGCTGTTGCCATTACGCGCAGCGGGATAGAGCTGGCAGTGAAGCTTGGTGCGCAGCTTGGCGAGACTGAGGTCTTTGTCTATGCCAAGTATAGCGGCGGGCTGGAGACGCGGAGCGGAGAGATCACTGTTTTTGACGGACCAGTCAGAGGGTTACTTCCTAAGCTCTTCGGGAGCTATGAGGCGGTCATTCTGTTCTTCTCGCTGGGGGCGGCTGTCCGGCTGAGCGCTCCGCTGCTGCGGGATAAAAGAACCGATCCTGCCGTCATCGTCATCGATGAGCGCGGGGAGCATGTCATCAGCATGCTCTCCGGCCATCTCGGCGGAGCGAACAGGCTGACACTGGAGATTGCGGGGCTGCTGGGCAGTCATCCGGTGATCACCACAGCTTCGGATGTACAGGGCACCTTCGCTGTTGACCTGCTGGGCCGGGAGTACGGCTGGCACGCGGACAGCTTCACCCCCATGAAGGGGGTTAGTGCTGCGCTCGTTAACGGGGAGCCGGTGGCTTTCGTACAGGAGAGCGGGGAACGTGACTGGCTGCCGCCGGGTGCTGAGGTGCCGGAGCATGTCTCTATGTTCGCAAGCAGGGCTGAGCTTCGGCATAGCGGACGCAGCTTCAGTGCCGCGATTGTGGTAAGTGACCGGTTGGCAGAGGAACCGGGGGAGGACGCACCGGCAGATACTGCTCTGGCCGAATACACTGTAGTGTATCGTCCGCGCAGTCTGGTGCTCGGACTCGGCTGCAACCGCGGGACGTCTGCGGAAGAGCTGGAGGCCGTGGTCCTGCACACTCTGAATGAGCTTCATTTGTCGCTCCAAAGTGTGCGGAATGTGGCGACGGCCGGGATCAAGGGGGATGAAGCCGGGCTGCTGGCCTTGTGCGCCAAATACAGCTGGGAGCTGGTTCTGTACACCCCGGAGCAGCTAAATACAGTTGAACTGGAGCATCCGTCTGAGGTAGTATTCAGGGCAACGGGGGCTTACGGTGTCTGTGAACCTGCTGCGCTGCTGTCTTCAGGTGCGCATTCGCTCCTGCTGCCTAAGCACAAGAGCGGCAATGTGACCATCGCCGTAGCCCGAATCGTCTATCCCGGAGAGAAGGAGGGAAGCAGCAGTGAATGAGCCGAGGAAAGCAGCAGGATATGAGCAAGAGCCTGGATCAGCCCCCTGGGAGCCGCAGGCGCGACCCCGCCTGGTCATCGCAGGCACAGGCAGCGGCTCGGGCAAAACAACGGTCACGCTGGGGCTGATGCGCGCTTTTGCCCGGCGGGGCCTCAACGTCCAGGGCTTCAAATGCGGCCCTGACTACATCGATCCCGCCTATCACACTGCGGTCACAGGCCGTCCCTCACGAAATCTGGACTCCTGGATGACTTCAAGCGATTATCTGCGGGAGTATTTTCTGCATGCTTCGGCAGAGGCCGACTTGTCCGTCATTGAGGGTGTCATGGGGCTGTATGACGGCAAGGAGGATACGGCACTGACCGGATCAACGGCGGAAATCGCCATCCTGACCGCCAGCCCTGTACTCCTGGTGGTCGATGTCCGCAGCATGGGCCGCAGTGCGGCGGCGATTGTGCTGGGCTTCCGGCAACTGGAGCCGCAGGTGCGGATTGCCGCCGTTCTGGTGAACCGCTGCGGCAGCGAGGGTCACTACCGGTTAGTTAAGGCGGCCATTGAAGCAGCCTGCGGGATTCCCGTGATCGGCTGGCTCCCCCGCGACAGCGGGCTGGACATCCCGGAGCGGCATCTGGGCCTGCTGCCCGCTGTGGAACGCGGGGAGCTTGCGCCCTTGTTCGACCGTGCCGCCGACATGCTGGAGCAAGGCACGGATCTGGAGCGGCTGCTGGAGCTTGCTGCGGCTGCTCCGGCTGCTCCGGCTCTGAGGGCGCACCCTGTGGCGGCGGAGCAAGAAGCTTTGCCTGCCTGCGTGCAGACGCCGGACCAGCAAGTCCGCCCACTTACATATGAGGCTGACCAGTGTAAATCTGCTGTGCAGATCATACATAAGACACAGGCAGGCCCGGCGGAGCCAAGTCCGGTCATTGCCGTAGCCCGGGACGCGGCGTTCAACTTCTACTACGCCGATAATTTGGAGCTGCTCGCACGTGAAGGTGCTAAGCTGGTGTACTTCAGCCCGCTTAGCGGTGAAGGTATTCCGCCGGAAGCCGACGGCATCTATATCGGCGGCGGCTTCCCGGAAGAATTCGCGGCGGGGATTGCCGCGAACCAGCTGTTCCTCGGCGGACTGAGGTCTGCCGCAGCCGCCGGAATGCCGCTGTATGCGGAGTGCGGCGGCTACATGGTGCTAGCCCGTAGTCTGACTGACCGCAACGGCACGGTGCATGAGATGGCCGGAATCGTTCCGGCCCACACCGTGATGCAGGAACGCCGGGCAGCGCTCGGCTATCGTGAAGTTACGGCACTTCACGATTGTCTGCTGTTGAAGCAGGGCGAACGCCTGCGCGGCCATGAATTCCATTACTCCGTCATGAGCTATCCTGACAGGGAAGCCCGGACCTATGCCTATGAGAGTAAGGGCAGAGGGGGGAGCCAGCCGGAAGGCTACATCAGCGGCAGCATTATGGCTGCTTATGCGCATATTCACTTGGCCTCCCATCTCCCGGCAGCAGCCAGGCTTGTGGCAGCATGCCGGACCTATCGTGGCCGCAAACAAGCTGTGCAGCAGTATGATTCCGATTCCTGCAACCAACAGGTGGAATAACGTATCTTAATTTATGGATTTACATGGGATGTCCGGCAACAAGCGGAGAAACAGCATCTGTTCATATCACCTTTGGCTATTGTAGCTAAAATGGACGAAATGAAGTGTTGTTTTTCCAACTACTGTTCCAGCATAGGCCATTCGTTCATTAGCAAGTGTAGAAAATCCAACTATACCCCGTTCCCGTTCAATCCACCCAAAGACTCATCAGCAAATCACTTCTGGCTACTATATGTCAACCGCTTGTCATACGTTTAAGAGCCACGTATAATAGGACAAGAGAACGCTTTAATCACCGCGCCGGGCCGGTTAACCAGGCATTTTTGTATTAGAAGAGTCTATCGCATTCAGATGAAACTATCATATTGGCTGAAGCCGGCTTTAAGAGAATCTATCGTGGTAAACAAAGTTTATAGAAGCAACAGCATATGGATGCATCAGGAGAAGGGGGAACGCTGCAGTGAAATTGTTGGGAGCGATTGAAGCAGGGGGAACGAAGTTTGTATGCGGTATCGGGAATGAGGACGGGACGATTATCGACCGGGTGAGCTTTCCGACTGCCACTCCTCAGGAGACTATGAGCCAGGTAATGGATTATTTCAGCGGAAAAGCTGTGGAGGCTATCGGCATCGGTTCATTCGGACCGATTGATCCCGTTATCGGCAGCCCCACCTATGGATATATTACAACCACACCGAAGCCGCACTGGGGCGGCTATAATCTGGTGGGAGCCGTGGAGGAGCAATTCCAGGTTCCGATCGGCTTCGATACAGATGTGAACGGCGCAGCGCTGGGCGAATACACCTGGGGGGCAGCGCAAGGTCTGGATAGCTGCCTCTATATCACGGTGGGCACCGGAATCGGTGCCGGTGCCGTGGTAGGCGGGAAGCTCGTTCACGGGCTGTCCCACCCGGAGATGGGCCATATTCTGGTCCGTCGTCATCCTGAGGACCACTACGAAGGCTTCTGCCCTTATCACGGCGATTGCCTAGAGGGTCTGGCAGCAGGTCCGGCCATCGGCAACCGCTGGGGGAAGCCGGCGGGCGAATTGCCTGCGGATCATCCGGCCTGGGCGATGGAGGCCCACTATCTGGCTCATGCTCTTATGAACTATGTGCTGATTCTCTCGCCGCAGAAGATCGTAATGGGCGGCGGTGTGATGAAGCAGAGCCAGCTCTTCCCGCTGATTCATGCCAAGCTGCAGGAGCTGCTCGGCGGATATGTGCAGCATCCGGCGCTCAATGAAGAGATCGGCAGCTATATTGTGCCTCCGCAGCTTGGAGATAACGCCGGTCTGTCGGGCGCACTGGGTCTGGCCAAGCTGGCTTTGGACCGCAAATAGGATCTCCTGACAAAAAGGCATTGACTGTTACGTAATATATGGTATTCTAGGTTTTAACAGTATAGCATTTAAGAGGAAGCACCTCTTTCACGAATTTCGTGGGAGAGGTGCTTTTTTGCGTTCAAATATGTCATGCGTACTGTAAGACGACGAAAGTAGGGATTCATATGCAGATCGTATTTATGAACCGTTTGTGCAGAAGATCAGGAGTGGACGGGGAGGTTTTTGCCCAGCTGTGGATTGGAGAGGAAGAGGGGCAGTGGCGTCTGGGCTGGCGTGACTTCTCCGGCGAGCAGGAGACGGGCGATAGCCTGTGGTATGAAGGCGGATCATGGAATGAGATGCTGTGCGTATACCGGCACGAGCTTGCCGTGAAGATGGGGGAGGGCTACCGCCCGCTGATTGACGGGGTATTCCATGAGGAGGATAATCTCAGCAGCCGCAGCCAGGAGCAGCTTAGGCTACAGTATTACAGTGAGCAGTACGGGAATGAAGACATCTTCGAGGAGCTCTGCACCTGGCGTAGGGGCAAGGCCTCCAGCGAACGGAAGGCGCCTTATATCCTGGCCAGCAACCGTCTGCTGCGCATGATCAGCGCATTTCTTCCCCGCACGGAGGAAGAGCTGCGGCAGCTTCCAGGTGTAGGTGAAGGCAAAGCCTCACAGCATGGCGCAGACTGGCTCAGTATCACTGCGGCGGCCGAGCGTGAGCATGATTTTCCGCTAAGCTGGGTGAATCATGCCATAGACGAAGAGAGCTTCGTATCCTGGCATTATAAGCAGAAGGAGCTTAAGTACAAGAAGGAGCTGGAGCGGCTGAGATTGCGGCGTGTTCTGTTGCAGGGGATCGAAGAGGGGCAAGGGATGGAGCAGCTCAGAGTGCTTAGCGGAGTGTCCCGCCGTGAAGTGCTTGAAGTGGTAGAGGAACTGGAGAAGGACGGATACTCGGCCGAGAAGCTTATTGCCCTGGAGCTGAGCGGAGTGAGCCCCGAAGAACAGAACAATATTTGGACAGCCTATGAACTGATCGGCGACAACTTCCTGAAGCCTGTCCTTTACAAAGCTTACGGCGAACCTTTCGTTCCTGCCGACGGACTCGATCTGTATTACGAACGCCTGCGGCTGATCCGCATCCGTTTCCGGCGGGAGCATCCGGCCGCGTTAGGGGTATCACTCCTCAATAATGATTGAGACTGACGGCCTGCATCGGCCCCAATCTGCAGTCCTGATGACCCGCATTCCTGGGCAGCGCAGACGCATTACATACGGGGGACATACCAAAAAGACGAAGGCTCGCCGGGTCCCGGAATAACCGGGTATACGGTGCCTTCGTCCTTCGTATTCGTCCGCTCTGCTTCATAGCCACTCCTTCTTACGGAAGATAATGAGCATTCCGCAGCCTAGCGTCACCATGACGGCAATAACGCCATAGTAGCCGTACTCGGTGTGGATCTCCGGGATATTGTCAAAGTTCATGCCGTAGATCCCGGTAATCACGGTCAGCGGCATGAATATGGTGGTAATTGCCGTAAACACACGCATGATTTCATTGGCGCGGTTCGCAATACTGGACTGATAAGCTTCGCGTAAGTTGCCCATGAGATCGCGGTACGTTTCGAAGGTTTCAGAGATCTTGACTGCATTCTCATAGATATCACTGAAATACTTCTGCAGCTGATCGTCGATCAGGCGAAGATCCTTTTTGTTGAGCGTGTTGATAACTTCCTTCTGCGGGCCGAGCATCTTCTTCAGCCAGAGAATCTCACTGCGCAGACCAATGATTTCGCTCAGATGCGATTTCTTGGTATGCATGAGGATGTCTTCCTCCAGCTTCTCGATCCGCGCTTCAATCCGGTCACCGACCGAGAAGAAGTTGTCGACAACGAGGTCGATCAGCAGATACAGGAAGCGGTCAGGCGTACTGACCTCCTGCTCCCACAGTACGGGCTTCAGGACACGCAGCTCATGGATCTTCTGCTTCGTAACGGTAATAATATAATGTCTGCCAAGGAATACGTTGAGCGCACGGAGGAAAATTTCCTCATCATCGAACCGGATGCTGTTCACCACGATGAAATAATGACTCTCATAAATCTCCAGCTTCGGACGCTGATCCTCTTCGCTTAGACAGTCTTCCACAGCCAGATCATGCAGGCCGTATATAGGCTGAAGCTCTACAAGGTCCTCCACATCGGCATCAATCCAGTAGAACCCCTCAGCAGGGGCGGTTAAAGTTTCTTCAATGTTGTCAACAGGCGTAAAAACCCCTGCATTTACCAGCCGGATTTTCATCTGATTCACTCCTTATGTCCCTGGTCTTCTCCAGGGGTATGCTAATTTCAGCACACGGAAAAAATCAGCTTGGCCGGTGGTACAATCATGGATGAAGGCCAAAAGACGGTCCGAGAGCATGAAGAAAAAGGGCTCCCGCCGCCGGCAAGCTGATGTTAATCCTGTGTGGTTGTTCATTCTGCACGCATATTCGCGAGCCCGGGTCGCCTTCCATTGTTCTCTCACCTCTTCTTTTCGCCGTTTATTTTGGTTGAAACACTTGTCTAGTATAACGCCGGGATATGGGTCTTACAAGAGAAATTGTTTTCTGTCATAAGGCCCCTTCAGCATTGTATGGACTTGACGAAAAGGAGGTTCATGATTTAAAGTGAAATTTAAGAAAAAGCATCTTTCGGATGCTTAAGGTTATTCAACTGAATACAGCTAAATCTTATCAAGAGCAGGTGGAGGGACTAGCCCGATGAAACCCGGCAACCGGCGTGTGAGCGCACGGTGCTAATTCTTGCGGAAGCTTTGCAGGGCGTTATTCGTCCGGCGGAAGTTCTCTGGCAGATGAGAGGGGCGCATATGACTGCATGATATGACCTTTCTCGCCCGGGAAAGGTCTTTTTTCGCTACCCTGCCTCAGGTTGAACCACCAAGTGGAACCCCATTTCAGTTAAGGAGTGAACAGCAATGCCTATCAAAATTCCCGACAGCCTGCCGGCCAAAGAAGTGTTATCCGGTGAGAATATTTTTGTAATGGATGAAAGCCAGGCCTTCCATCAGGATATCCGTCCCCTGCGGATCGCCATCCTGAATCTGATGCCTACCAAAGAAACTACTGAGACCCAGCTGCTGCGCCTTATCGGGAATTCCCCGCTTCAGGTGGATGTTGTTCTGCTGCATCCCAGCTCCCATACATCGAAGAATACTTCGGCTGAGCATTTGAAGAGCTTTTACGTAACCTTTGATGAGATCAGTCACCGCCGGTTCGACGGCTTGATCGTAACGGGCGCTCCCGTAGAACAACTGGAATTCGAGGATGTCAACTACTGGGAAGAGCTGAAAGTGATTTTTGAGTGGAGCAAGCAAAATGTTACCTCGACCATGCACATCTGTTGGGCGGCGCAGGCAGGGCTGTATCATCACTTCGGCGTGCGCAAGGTGAGTCTGCCGGACAAATGCTTCGGAGTGTTTCCGCATACGATGAGCCATAATAATGTCAAGCTGCTGCGCGGCTTCGATGAAGTGTTCCATGTTCCGCATTCCCGCCATACCGATGTCTCCCGTGAAGATATTGAGCGGAACCCGGAGCTGCAGATTCTGGCAGAATCCGAGGAAGCCGGGGTGTACCTGGTGGCTACGCATGACGGGAAGCAGATTTTTGTTACCGGACATTCGGAGTACGATCCCTTCTCGCTGAAATGGGAGTATGACCGGGATATCGCAAAAGGGCTGGAGGTTGCCTTGCCGAAGCACTATTATCCCAAGGATGATCCGACGCGTACTCCGCCGGCAGTCTGGCGCGCCCATGCGAACTTATTATTCGCTAATTGGCTCAATTACTATGTATACCAGGAGACTCCTTACGATATCGGGGCATTTATCTAAGAGGTTAACTTATTCTTAATAGAAGTAATTAATCAGGAGGCAATGGAGATGGATGAGAAACTGAGAATTGAGAGCAGACTGGCACAGATTGGTTCGATGGAGGACCCCGCCACCGGGGCCATTAATTACCCGATTTATCATGCGACGGCTTTCCGTCACCCTAGACTTGGGCAGAGCACAGGCTTTGACTACATCCGCACCAAAAATCCTACCCGCTCTGTACTCGAAGAAGCGGCAGCAGCCCTGGAATCCGGGGATGCCGGCTTCGCCTGCGCTTCCGGTATGGCTGCACTGACTACGGTGTTCACCTTGTTTGGACAAGGGGACCATCTCATCGTGTCGCTCGACCTGTACGGCGGAACCTATCGGCTGCTGGAACGGATTCTCTCCAAATACGGCATCAGTGCCTCCTATGTAGATACGAACGATCTGGATGGACTGGAAGCGGCCCGCCAGCCGGGGACAAAAGCCGTATTCATTGAGACGCCGACCAATCCGCTGATGATGATTACGGATGTCGAAGCCGTATGTACCTGGGCCCGCCGTCACGGGCTGCTCACGATTGTAGATAATACGCTGCTGACTCCGTTCTTCCAGCGCCCGCTGGAGCTTGGAGCAGATATCGTGGTTCACAGTGCGACTAAGTATCTGGGCGGGCATAACGATGTGCTGGCTGGGCTGATTGTGACCAAGGGCGCAGAATTGTCGGCTGAAATGGCCGTCCTGCATAACTCGCTGGGAGCGGTTCTGGCACCGAATGACAGCTACCAGCTGATGAAGGGCATGAAGACCCTCGCCCTGCGCATGGAGCGGCATGAGAGCAACGCATTGTCCATCGCCCGTTATCTGCAGGAGCATCCGGCGATTGCCGAGGTCTTCCACCCGGGCCTGCCGGACCATCCGGGCTATGCTATTCAGAACCGCCAGTCCTCCGGCAACACCGGGATCTTCTCCTTCAAGGTAAAAGAGGCCGGCTATGTGGAGCCGCTGCTCCGCCATATCAAGCTAATCGCCTTCGCCGAGAGTCTGGGCGGCGTTGAATCGCTGATGACCTATCCGGCGATACAGACTCATGCCGATATTCCGGCTGAAATCCGCGATGCTGTAGGCGTGGATGACCGGCTGCTGCGCTTCTCAGTCGGCATAGAGCATGTAGATGATCTGATTGCTGATCTGGGGCAGGCTCTGGAGGCTGCCCGGAGCGAGCTGGAATAAGACGATGCGCCCCGGACCTGGCCCGGCCTGCGGGATTCGCAGAACGTACAAGCAGCAGTGCCTTCGGGTGCTGCTGTTTAATTTTGCCTGGGACAAGGTCAATTACCGGTCCTGCGCAGCGAAACATTTTTCAAGAACAGCCGATTGTGATACGATGGGAGAACGGACTATTTTTATTTCAAATTGTATTTATCTCATAGACTTCATAGATGAAGAGGAGGCCGTCAACAGTGAGTGCAGTCGATCTTATACTGGATAAGGCACTGAAGGGTGAACGTCTTCAGTTGGAAGATACGGTCACATTGTTCGAGAGCAATGAAATTGAGAAAATGGGTGCTGCCGCAGATGTTATTATGAAGCGCTGGCACCCGGAGCCAGTGACAACATTTGTCATCGGCCGCAACATTAACTACACCAATGTATGTGATGTATACTGCCGCTTCTGCGCCTTTTACCGCAGACCCGGTTCGGAGGAAGGCTATGTGCTTCCTGATGAGACAATCTATCAGAAGATTGCGGAGACCATGAGCGTCAACGGAACCGAAATTCTGATGCAGGGCGGCACGAATCCGAATCTGCCGTTCAGCTACTATACGGATATTCTGCGCGGCATCAAGCAGCGCTTCCCGGAGATTACAATGCATTCCTTCTCACCTGCGGAAATTATGAAAATGGTTGAGGTCTCTGGCCTGCCGCTGGAACAGGTCATGCGTGAGATTCATGCCGCAGGCCTTGATTCCCTGCCCGGCGGCGGTGCTGAGATTCTCGATGACCGTACCCGCCGCAAGATCAGCCGCCTCAAGGGCTCCTGGCGCGAGTGGATGGACGTCATGCAGACCGCACACCGGATCGGCATGAATACAACAGCCACGATGGTGATCGGTCTGGGCGAGAGTATGGAAGAACGGGCGCTGCATCTGCTGCGTGTCCGTGAAGCCCAGGACGAATGCATTGCGAACAAATATGATTCCGAAGGCTTCCTGGCGTTCATCTCCTGGACCTTCCAGCCGGATAATACGAATCTGAAGCTGGACCGCCAGACCCCGGAGGAGTACCTCAAGACCGTAGCCATCAGCCGCCTGGTACTGGACAATATCAAGAACTTCCAGTCCTCCTGGGTTACGATGGGTCCTGAAGTAGGCAAGCTCTCCCTGCAATACGGCTGCAATGACTTTGGCAGCACGATGATCGAGGAGAACGTAGTCTCCTCGGCAGGCGCGACCTACAAGGTCAACATCGAATCGATCACGCAGCTCATCCGCGAAGCTGGCAAGATCCCAGCGCAGCGCAACACGCGTTATGATATTCTGCGCACGTTCGAGGATGCGAATGCGAAGATTGACAATGATTTTATAATGCAGAATTAGAATGAAATAAAGAAAACAAAAATAACGGAGTTAAACTACAAATTGTAGTTTTTACTCCGTTATTTTTGTTGCTCAACTGCAATGCTTGTTCCATTTTTATAAATAGGATAATAAATCGGCTAGCTTTTTGATGTTTAGATATTTTGTGCTTGCTTGAGAATTCGGTCTTGATAGGACTAATACTGCTTGGATACCCAGTGCTGCTGCACCCTCTAAGTTCTGTTCATAATCATCGATAAATACTGTTTCAGTTGCCGGCAAATGCATCGCATCAAGTGCATGGCTGAACATGCCGGGATTAGGTTTGCTTTCTCCAAGTTCAAAACTAAGTGTCATATTATCAAAATAATTATACATACCGGCATTTTTAAGAACTCTTTTGACCGACGGGTCGGTATCTGAAATAACTCCAATCCTATACTTTGCGCTCAGGACTTCAATGGTTTGATTTGTATGATCTAAAAAAACATAATTAGCATCATTGTACACTCTATCATATGCAATGATTTCAGCGTGTTCGTTAGTAAGGTGAATTTCAGGTAACCATTCAGCCAGTGTTTTATAATAATTTGTATACCTTTCAAGCTCCTCATCTTCAGTTTTGTAAACTTCATTTTTGAGGTGCTCATTTGCTTTTGAAATTGCCGTATTCAATTGTTCTTGTGGTATTGACCCTAGAATTTGTGGATTTATGTATTCCAACGCTTTTAATGTTATCCTCCAATCACCTGATGCAGGGCGGAAAATCGTCCAGCCAAGGTCGAGAAATATACCACGTACAGGTTTTTGTATAGTCATTTCAACTCCCCCTATAAATCCTATGATATTGTAAAAATCTATTTATAAAAGAGTAAGTAATCTGTTTTTATTTCCTATTTAACTTGTTCAACAGGCGGAGACCAATTGAATAGGCTTTTTTACGCTTTGTTCACTTAATTCTTCACTTAATTGTAAAATGATATCGTTATTTTTTACAAAAAACGATGAATTAATGTGAGATTTTACACAACAATTTATAAGAGTTAATGCATTTTGATAGATTCATAGGTAGGGCTATGATACAATTTTTCGGACAGTGGTAGAATAATATAGCAATCACAGGGAGGAAATTAGATTTATGGGAGAGAGAAGATGGAACAAGCCGATAGCTTCTTTATTGGCTACCACAGTTCTGGCAGCACAGATGCTGGGCGGAGTATTCAATGTTCCTGTGCTGGAGGCAGGAAAGGCTGAGGCTTCTCCGGTGATAACAAATCCGGGAACCATTAATTTACGCTTGATGAGCACCACTGATGTTCATACGAACGTATATGGATGGGACTATTTCAAGGGTGCCGCCTCCGCGACTGTAGGTCTGGACCGTACTTCAACCTTAGTAAAGACTGCGCGCAGTGAAGCAGAGGGGAAATACAACCTTTTGCTGGATAACGGCGATTTAATTCAAGGAACACCGCTGGGAACGTATATGGCCCAAGTGTCTGATTTCAGGGAAAGCGAAGACCAGATTCATCCGATAATCGCAGCTATGAACCTCATGGGTTATGATGCAGCAACCTTCGGCAATCATGAATTCAATTATGGATTGGATTATCTGGACCGGACCGTTAAAGGCAATGTGAGCAGTGTAACTTATAAAGAGTCTACGGGTGCGAAATTCCCTTATATCAATGCAAATATTTATAATGTATCCGATGGTGAAAATACATTCACTCCTTATAAAATCATCGATAAAGAAGTGAAGGACAGCAAGAACAACACCGTTACAATTAAAGTCGGCCTCCTGGGTCTGGTTACTCCGCAGATTATGGAGTGGGACAAGGTAAACCTGGAGGGCAGGGTAACTGCTAAGGATATTGTGGAAACGGCGAAGAAGTTTGTTCCAGAAATGAAGGGTAAAGGTGTCGATGTTATCGTCGCCATGACGCATTCGGGGTTCGATGCGGCTGCCTCTGGTGAAAATGCAGAGAATGTCATTAACCTGCTGAGCAAGGTTGAGGGCATTGATGCCATTACCTTCTCGCATACCCACAAGGTATTCCCGACGAACGGGGATGACAGCAAGCTGGATGCTTCCTTCAAAGATCCGTCCACCAATAAACCTTATGATAATGATGTAGCCAAGGTAGATAATGCCAACGGACACATTAATGGAACTCCGGCAGTTCAAGCTGGCTATGGCGGGGGTTACCTGGGTCTTATTGATCTGAAAATCGCCCAGAATAGCAGCG
Organism: Paenibacillus sp. FSL H7-0756; assembly: GCF_038006765.1. Classification (NCBI taxonomy): domain Bacteria; kingdom Bacillati; phylum Bacillota; class Bacilli; order Caryophanales; family Paenibacillaceae; genus Paenibacillus; species Paenibacillus sp. FSL H7-0756. Next base: position 1,360,269 of record NZ_JBBOVT010000003.1, read on the forward strand.
GCAAGTGGACAGTAGACAAAACAGCCTCCAAGGCTTCTACGCGCTCTATTGCTGGCGCAGCCGTTGACACCGCTATTGAAGATCTTGCAGGAACGGCACATCAAGCTACGATTGATTACGTGAATCAGCCGCTTGGTGTAACATCTGCGCCGATGAACAGCTATTTTGCTATGGTGCAGGATGATCCGACAGTCCAGATCGTAACCTATGCCCAGCAGCAGTATGTATCTAATTTGATTCATACGAACGAAAATCTGGCCGGTTATAGAAACCTGCCGATCCTGAGCGTCGGTGCACCGTTCAAGGCTGGACGCAACGGCCCTGATGAGTATACAGATATTAAGAAAGGCGACCTTACGATTGCCAGTGCAAGCGATCTATATCTGTACGACAACACGCTGAAGGCGATTGTAGTTAAAGGTTCGACCGTCAAAGAATGGGTAGAGATGAGTGCAGGAGCGTTTAACCGCATCAAGCCATCCATCTCCACGCCTCAACCGCTTTTGAATTCAGCATTTGCTGTGTACAATTTCGATGTGATTGACGGTATTCAATATACCCTTGATGTCACCCGCAATGCGAAGTACAAACCGGATGGCAGCATAAACGATGAGTCCTCCAGCCGGGTCACTTCCATCACTTATGGCGACAAGCCACTAGATCCGGAACAGAAATTCGTGGTTGTTACCAACAACTACCGTGCAAGCGGCGGGGGGAACTTCCCGGGCGTCAAAGGCGCTAACATGATTATTGATTCTCAGATGGAGAACCGCCAGGTATTGATGGATTACATCAAGGAAGCGGGAACAGTCGATCCTACCGCAGACAACAACTGGTCGATTGCACCTATTGAAGGCAATGTTACTGTAACATTCCCGTCTTCACCTAGAGCAGCAGCGGTCGCTCCTGCAAATATTACAACCACGGATACTAAAGATGTAAGAGGTTTTGAGATCTACAACCTTGACCTGAAAAAATCCGCTCCAACCCCAACGGGAGATGTTGAAGTCCATCTGCTGGGCATTAATGACTTCCACGGCCAACTGGACACTACCTCGGTGGTGAACGGGGAAGCAGTAGGCACAGCGGCAACACTTGCTGCATATTTGAAGGAAGCCCGTGCCAAATATGAGAATTCACTGCTGTTCCACAACGGCGACTCTGTGGGTGCATCCGCTCCGGTATCTTCACTGGAACGCGACAAGCCTACGATGGAATGGATGAATCTCATGAAGTTCGACGTCGGCACCCTGGGGAACCATGAGTTTGACCAAGGTGTTGAGGCTATGAAGGCTCAAATCTATGGCGGTAAGGACCCTAAGAACGAGAAAGTTGTTCATAGTGGCGCAGATTTCGATTATATCAATGCTAATGCAGTAGACAGCACTACTGGTAAACCTATTATCACCCCTTATGTAGTAAAAGAAGTTGGCGGCGTGAAGATCGGCTTCATCGGAGTTGTGACCAAAGCAACGCCAAGCAAAGTATCGCCAGCCGGTACAGCCGGTGTGAAATTCCTGAGTGCCGAGGAAGAGGTCGCGGCGATTGAGAAATATGCGGCCGAGCTGAAGAGCAAGGGCGTCAATACGATCATCGTGCTGGCCCATGATCCGGCTACTACCAAGGTTGATCCAGTCACCAAAAAGAATGTATCCACCGGTGAAGCTGTGGATCTGGCCAATGCGCTGCCGGCGGATTCCCCGGTTGATGTTATCGTAGCCGGAGACAATCATGGCTATGCCAATGATACGGTTAACGGTAAGCTGATCGTTCAGGCTTACTCTTACGGAACGGCTTTTGAAGACATCAAGCTGGTGATTGACGGAGTTACGGGTACAGTGAAGAGTAAAACGGCTACTGTAACGAACACAGTTCAGAGTAAAATCGCACCGGATGCTGAAACTAAGGCATTGGTAGACCACTATTTGAATCTTCACCCTGAGCTGACTCAGCCTGTAGGAACTACTGACGGTACAGTAACCCGTACAGATGCTTACACTAAGGAATCAGCGCTGGGTAACCTGATTGCAGATGCGATGCGCAGCGCTGATTTCAAAGACGGTTCTACTCTTCCTGCTGACTTCGCCTTCATGAACCCGGGCGGTATCCGTGCGGATCTTCCGAAGGGCAATGTAGCATTCGGGGATCTGGCGAAGATTCAGCCATTCGGCAACACGCTGGTGAAGCTGACGCTGACCGGACAGCAGATCAAGACTCTGCTGCAGCAGCAATGGGCAGTTAAAGCTGACGGCACCGCAGACACGAAGACCCTGCAAATCTCAGGTCTGAAATATACAGCGAACATGTACCTGCCGGTTGCAGAACGTGTGGCTAACCTGACGAAGACAGACGGAACACCTATTGAAATGTCGAAGAGCTACACGGCTGTAGTCAATAACTTCATGGCTGCGGGCGGCGACAATTATAAGGTATTGACTGAGGCAAGCTCCTCGCTGGCCGGACCGATCGACCTGGATGTATTCTATGATTATATCGTCAACACTTTCAAAGGCGGTGCCATCACCGCTGCCATTGAAGGCCGGATCACCAATGTGGAGAAAGACCCTGGAACGGTTACTCCGAGCCCTAGTCCTAGCTCTAATCCGAACCCGAACCCAGGTAACCCTGGACCGGTTACAACTGCAACACCTAAGCCAACGGCTTCGCCTTCGGCCACTCCAAGTCCGGCTCCTTCGGCAACACCAGCCGCAACGGCAGCTCCAACGCCAAGCCCGGCTGTACCTGTTGTAGCCTTCAAGGATCTGGGTAAGGTATCCTGGGCCGCAGATGCCATTAATGCATTGGCAGCCAAAGGCATTATCAAAGGGATGGACGGCACGAACTTTGCGCCAATGAAGAGTGTAACCCGCGCAGAATTCGTAACCATGCTGGTTCGTTCACTCGAACTGAGCAATTCAGCTTCATCTGCGAAATTCAGCGACGTGAAGCAGGGAGTCTGGTACTCCGATACGATTGCTGCGGCGGTGAATGCAGGTCTTGTAAAAGGCTCCGGCAATGGTAAATTCGAGCCGGGCCGTGAGATTACCCGTGAGGAAATGGCGATTATGATCGCGAATGCCCTTAAGGGTCAGCTGCAGCCGGTTGACGCTGCAACGTTGAACAAATTCACGGATAAGGCCAAGATTGCCCCTTACGCCCAGCAGGCAGTGGCACAGCTGACTCAGATTGGTATCGTTAACGGTGTGGATGCCAAGCAGTTCGCACCGAAGAGTATGGCTAACCGTGCCCAGGCTGCGGTGATCATCTTCCGTATGCTGGAGAACAAAGCTTCATAAAGTCAGAGAGAAGGCCCGAGCTGAAATAGCTCGGGCCTTTTTCTGCCCTGAGGCCGGGCAGCCGTTTTGCGCTTGACGGAAGATAAGCTGAGATTTATAATTGCCTTAATTCATGTTATCAGCGTTGACGAAGATATGAACCGCTTGCTTTGGACCGTTTCAGAGAGAGGAAGCCTCAGGCTGCAACTTCCTCCGGTACCGGCTGTTGGTTTACCCCTTTGTAGCTGCGGTTATGAACTCCTGACGGCTTCCGTACTCCGGAACCTCAACGGATAGTAAGAACCGCCGGTTCATGGCCGTTATCCCTATGCTAACGAAGGATTATATTCTGCAGTGAAGCTGAAGTGTATGCGGCAGCTGCCAGGATGGATCGAATTTGGGTGGAATCACGGGTGCAATCACTCGTCCCTTTGCGGGACGGGTGTTTTTTGTGTGCAGAAGCTATGGGGGATAGCCACTTGTAAGCTTAGGCTTGCGAAGTGAGTGTGTGAAGAGTTCAAGGAAGTATAGTCCAACAAACCTTAGGAGGAAGTAATCATGTCAGTAAATATTAAGCTTCCGGACGGATCGGTCCGGGAATACGCAGACGGCAGCAGCATTGATGATGTAGCCGCCTCTATCAGCAGCGGACTGCGCAAGAATGCCGCAGCAGGCAAGCTCAACGGGATTGTCGTAGACCTGTCAACACCGCTGCAGGAAGGCGATCTGGTAGAGATCGTAACGCTTGATTCGCCGGAAGGTCTTGAAGTGATGCGTCACAGTACAGCTCACCTGATGGCGCAGGCGGTAAGACGCCTGTTCGGCACCAAAGAAGTGAAGCTTGGAGTCGGTCCTGTGATTGAAGACGGCTTCTATTATGATATGGATCTGGAGCATCCGCTCAATCCCGAGGATCTGCTGAAGATCGAGAAGGAAATGGACCGCATCGTCTCGGAGAATCTGCCGATTGTCCGCCATGAGGTCAGCCGGGGAGAAGCGCTGGAGCGCTTCGGCGAGCTGGGTGATCCTTACAAGCTGGAGCTGATTGAAGCTCTGCCGGAAGACAGTGTCATCACGATCTATGAGCAGGGCGAATTCTTCGATCTTTGCCGTGGCCCGCATTTGCCGTCTACTGCCAAGATTAAGGTATTCAAGCTGATGAATGTGGCCGGGGCTTACTGGCGCGGAGACAGCAAGAATAAGATGCTGCAGCGTGTGTACGGCACAGCCTGGATCAAGAAGGCACAGCTGGATGAGCATCTGCGTCTGCTGGAGGAAGCGAAGAAGCGCGACCACCGGAAGCTGGGCAAGGAGCTGGAGATTTTCACCTTCAACCAGTTAGTTGGACAAGGCCTGCCGATCTGGCTGCCTAAGGGCGCGAAGCTGCGCAGTATTCTGGAGCGTTACATTGTCGATCTGGAAGCAAGCCTCGGATACCAGCATGTCTACACTCCGGTACTGGGGAATGTAGAGTTGTACAAGACTTCCGGACACTGGGAGCACTATCAGGAAGATATGTTCCCTAAGATGACTATCGATAATGAAGAGTTCGTGCTGCGCCCGATGAACTGCCCTCACCACATGATGATCTACAAGAGCTCGATGCACAGCTACCGCGATCTGCCGATCCGTATTGCCGAGCTTGGGATTCAGCACCGTTATGAAATGTCGGGAGCCTTGACTGGTCTGCACCGCGTGCGTTCCATGACACTGAATGACTCACATATCTTCTGCCGACTGGACCAGATCAAGAGCGAGTTCATCCGCGTACTGGAATTGATTAAGCAGGTATACAGCGACTTCGGGATTGAAGATTACCGGTTCCGCCTGTCCTACCGTGATCCTAAGGATACTGAGAAATATTATGCCAACGACGAGATGTGGGAGACTGCACAGCGTATGCTGCGTGAGGTAGTCGAAGAAGCCGGTCTGCCGTTCTACGAAGCCGAAGGCGAAGCGGCCTTCTATGGTCCGAAGCTCGATGTGCAGATTAAGACTGTACTAGGCAAAGAAGAGACACTCTCGACCGTACAGATTGACTTCCTGCTGCCGGAACGCTTTGAGCTGGAATATGTCGGCGACGACGGCCAGAAGCACCGTCCGGTTGTCCTGCACCGCGGGATTCTGGGAACTATGGAACGGTTCGTAGCCTTCCTGCTTGAGAACTTTGCCGGTTCACTGCCGCTCTGGCTGTCCCCGCAGCAGGTGAAGATTATCCCGGTATCGTCAGCCTTCGACGAATATGCGAAGGAAGTGGAAGCGAAGCTGCTGAAGAGCGGCATCCGTGCGGAAGTGGATTTACGCAATGAGAAGATGGGCTACAAGATCCGTGAAGCTCAGCTCGAGAAGCTGCCGTACATGTTCGTGGTCGGTGAGAACGAGATGAATGCGGGCAGCGTGTCGATCCGCAAACGCGGTGAAGGGGATATTGGTGCCCGGGCGCTGGAGGAAGCTATTGATTCGCTTGCACAGGAAATTGCCGGACGTGTAATTTAATTCAGTCTGATTACTGAACCTCTGTTATAAGCCTCGTGAGACCGCTATGGTGCGGTGTCATGTATAAAGTTTTGTGAATCGGGAAACCCTCGTACTATGGGGAGGGTTTAACTAATGAACAAAATGGGCTTATACCAGAGGTTTTGGTGTCTTTTCGTCACGATTGTCCTTATGCTGACCGCTGCCGGGATCTTCCCGGATTACGTGCGCAAGTCGGCTCAGGCGAGAGGGATGGAAGACACTGCAGGACAGCATGGAAGCAGTATACAGAAGCAGTCACCCGTTGATCGCCAGCAGGCCGGCTCAGCATCCCGCCTTGGAGGCTCCTCTAGAGCCGTACAGCCGGATGCCGCAGACAAGGCTGCTAAGCCAGAGGTACAGGCAGCTAAGCCTAAGAATGCTGTCAAAGCACCCGGTTCGGTTCCGGTAGCCGCTCCGGCTCCAGAGCAGATTATCACCTCGCTGAAAGTAATGGCGACCGGCTATACAGCCGGATACGAATCCACCGGCAAGACCGCGAAGCATCCGGAATACGGGATTACGTATTCAGGAGTTAAGGTACGGCGGGACAAGAATGCGGTATCCACGATTGCAGCGGACCCGAAGGTGCTGCCGCTGGGAAGTATTTTATATATACCGGGTTACGGATATGGAATTGTGGCCGATACCGGATCGGCAATCAAAGGGCGCAAGATCGATCTCTACTTCAGCACCACCAAGCAGGTCTACAAGGAATGGGGCAAGAAGTCGGTCGTGGTTCAAGTGATCAAGCGCGGCGACGGCAAATGCACGGAAAGTATGCTGAAGAGCCTTGGCCATGCTATCCAGACTTATAATGCGGTTCCGCAATATTTGCTGGAAGAAGCGATTTAGCGGATGCTTACGCTGGACAATCCGGGAGTTTGAATTTATTTTCACGTGAGCATGCATAATACAGCGGACTGCTTCCCATAATATCGACTGGGGCAAATACTTGCTTCTTCCGATACAATAGGGAGGTGATTCTCGTGGCTAATTCCAAGAAACCAAAGGTACAGGAAAATTTCAAAACACCAAATGAAAAATACAATGCAGAGTTCGCTGTTGAAAATGACGGTGCGACTAAGCAAAGCAGCAACTCCATGACCAAACCGGCTCAGAAACCGCAGCAGTAATGCTGGGTTCCCGGTAAGCTCCTGAAGCAACAAGCTGTCCTGCCATGTCCGGATTACGGGCTGGAGGACAGCTTTTTTTAATAGATTTTTATGTTTTGGGGTCCCCGTGAAGTATCTGAGTCATCACCTACGCTAAAGCCCCACTTTATGGGGTTATTTTATATGGTAATAATTTAACTTAATATTCCAGCTGCCTCGGTCTGGAGACTGAGATACAGTTCCTTCTTACGCCGCTGTTCTCTGCCGCATTCTTCCTGTAGACTAAGGCTATAAGTGTTCAAGAGGAAGAGTTGTATTTACGACAAGGAGGATGACATTATGAAACGAAGGTTCACCAGCCAGGTACTCGGAGGCCTGCTCCTCATCGGTCTGGGAGGAATGTTCCTGCTCCGGCAGATGGGCTACACGGATTTCAGTCTGGGTTCACTGATTTCCACCTATTGGCCGGTTATTCTGATCGTGATGGGCGTACAGCGGTTTTTGGCCCCGGATGAGCAGCATTCAAGATTCTCGGCAACACTCGGCGGATTCATCTATCTGGCCATCGGGGTGTTTTTCCTGGGACGGAATTTAGACTGGTTCTACTACTCGGCAAGCGATTTCTTCAAAATGCTGATTCCGGTCATGCTGATCGGCGGCGGATTATCTGTCATCTTCAGACCGCGGCGTAACACTCCGCCTGTACCTCCGGCACCGCCTTCACCGCCCGGCTACTACCCGCCTGGACCCGGTAAGAGTCCGCTGGATACAGCGCCGCCCGCTCCGCTGGAGTCTACGCTCGATCAGCAGTTCGAGCAGAAATTCGGCAAACCGGCTGGCAGCGTGGACCGGAACTGGAATGATTATCTGCATAAGAATGAGGAAGACGCAGACGGTAACCCGCTGCATGCCTCGGCAGATACCCGCTGGGAGGAGAAGCAGGAGCGCCAGGAGCGCAGACGCCAGGAGCGTCAGGAACGGCATGCCCGCCGTCATGGCGAATGGCATGAGGAGTTCCAGGATTCCGGTCATGATAAGGATGCGACGAACCGCTCGGCTTTTATCGGCGATGTGCATATGGGCAAGGAGCATTTTCAGCTGAAGCGGACCAATATTTCACAGTTCATCGGGGATACGGTGCTGGACCTGACCAATGCGCAGATTCCTTACGGCGAGACGAAGATTAATATCTCTGCTTTTGTCGGCGACATTAAGGTATACATTCCAGATGATATGGATCTGGGTGTGTCTGTGAATGGCAGCTCGTTCATCGGTGATATGCAGGTGCTTGAGCAGTCGCGCAGCGGGTTCATGAGCAATGTGCAATGCAAGACGCCGTATTACAAGGAATCAGGCAAAAAGGTCCGCATCAACGTTAGCTGCTTCATCGGTGACGTTAAAGTTAAAACGGTGGGTTAAATGGGGATCTTCAGTAATACCAAGTGGATGCTGCTGGTGTATTTCCTGCTTAGCGGCGGGGTGACGGCAGGGCTGATGTATGCCGGGACATGCCTGGGCTATATTCAGGTGGTGGATACCCGGATGTGGATCTACCTGTGTCTGGGCATTGTACTGTTCACAGTCATCATCGGCTACATCGCCGGTCAGCGGATTCAGCGGCGGATCGATCATCTGGATCTGAATATGCTGCAGGTGGCCAAGGGGAATATGTCGGTTCGGATGCCGGAGAGCGAGGACCAGTCTTTTGCACGTGTCTACCACGAATTCAACATCATGATGGATACGGTCGAGAAGAAGATGAAGCGGCTCCAGCAGCTCGGAGAACAGGAAGTTATTGAGAAGGAAAAGGCAGCGGAGAGCGCGGTACTGGAAGAGCGCAGGCGTATGGCCCGGGATCTGCATGATACGGTGAGCCAGCAGCTGTTCGCTATTCACATGTCCGCCTCTTCGCTGCCTAAAGTGCTTGAACGCAGCGCCGAGCACGGCAGGACGGTGATGGATCAGCTGATCAGCATGTCCCAGATGGCGCAGAAGCAGATGAGGGCGCTGATCGCACAGCTGCGTCCTGTAGAGCTGGAGGGGCGCAATTTGTTCGAGGCACTAGAGAAGTGGTTCCCGGATTACTGCCGTCAGAACGGGCTCAAAGGGGTGAAGGAGCTGGAGCTTCAGGGTGAGCTGTCCGAAGCGATTGAGCATCAGCTGTTCTTGATTATTCAGGAGTCGATGGCGAATATCGTGAAGCATGCCGGTGCACGGGTGGTCAGTCTGTCCCTGCGGGAGGTGCCGCGCCAGGTGGTACTGAGCATCAGCGATGACGGCCAGGGCTTCGAGCATGTGCAGCACAAGCAAGGCTCTTACGGGCTCACGACCATGCGTGAGCGTGCCGAGAAGCTCGGCGGCCAGGTAGAGATTATCAGCCGCAGGGGAGCGGGAACGACGATCCGCGTACATATACCAAAGTTTGTCCAAGGCCGCGCGGAGACGGCTGCTGAAGGGACAGAGGCCGATTCTGAAGAGGCTTGATATGCTCTTGCTGTGATGAAGCTGGGGCTGTATCGTGCTTGTATAATGTTAGGGGGAGTGCAGAATGAGTCTCGTAAAAGTACTGCTTGTAGATGATCACGATATGGTGAGGATGGGCCTCAAAACTTATCTGATGCTGGACCCGATGTTTGAAGTGATCGGAGAAGCAGCCAACGGTCATGAAGCGCTGGCGATGCTGCGCGAGCTGGGACAGGAGTCGCTGCCGGATCTGGTGCTGATGGACCTGATGATGCCGGTAATGAACGGGGCTGAGACCACCCGCGCGGTCCTGGCTGAATTCCCCGGGCTCAAGATTGTCATCCTTACCAGCTTCCTGGAGGATGATCTGGTGGTTGATGCGATTGAAGCCGGAGCTGTCAGCTACGTGCTTAAGACCGTCTCCGCAGAAGAGCTGATCTATGCGCTGCAAGGCGCCTATCGCGGCATGCCGGTGATGACCGGCGATGTGTCGCAGGCACTGACCCGCGGCATCCGCCAGCGCACGGTCCAGGGAGACACCTCCGGCTTGACCGAGCGGGAGAAGGAAGTGTTGCTCCTGATCGCTGAAGGCAAGACGAATAAGGATATCGGCGAGGAGCTGCATATCAGCATCAAGACCGTGAAGACCCATGTCAGCAACCTGCTGATGAAATGCGAGCTGGATGACCGCACTCAGCTGGCGATCTACGCCCACCGCAAGGGCTGGGCGCAAGGGTAGCAGATGCAGGGATTTTTACTAAATCTAATGATCTATATAGATTGAACTAAAAATTTAAGTTAAAGGAAAAGTGGCGGAGGGGAATTTTGGAACTGGAGGAGCGGAAGCGACCGCCTGAAAGCTTTCCGCAGGAAAGCTCGCATCGTAAGCATCAGCAGTCTACGGATTTCAACCGTTAAAAACGGTATAAAATCATGAAATCTGTAGAAGGGCAGCGGCCGGAAGTCCAAAACTTCTCTGGAGTCACGGCTATTCCAAAACATAAAAATATTAGTTCAATTTATATAGTGAACCGATAAGGAGGCTATCCGAATAGCAAACGCCAATCTGATGAAGGAAATTAACCTGAATAATGTGCGCCAGGTGATGAAACGTATGGAGACGGCTACAAAACCCCAGCTAGCCGCAATGACCAAGCTGAGCGTAGTAACTGTGAACTCATTAGTTAAGGAACTGTCCGGGTTAGGGGAGTTGTTTGAAGACTTGGTGGTGCCTTCCAACGGGGGAAGACCTGCACAGACCTATCGTTTTAATTACAATTTCAGCCTCGCATTAGTGATGTACGTGACAGAAAAAGCGGGAAAGGTCCTGGTCTCCGCCACAGTTATCAATCTGAAGGACGATATTCTGATGAAGGATGAACATATCATCCCGGTTTTCGAAAGAGATTTTTTCTATACAATCATTGAACATGCACTGAGTCAGTATCCTGCCATCAAGGTGATTGGCATAGGCATTCCGGGACAGGCGGTAAACGGTGAAATTAAGGTCAGCAGTCTCCGGGAACTGACGGGTTCACGGTTAATAGAAGAGATTGAGACCCGGTTTGGGCTGCCTATTCTGGTGGAGAATGATGTGAATGCAGCGATCAGCGGATATTGTATGAAGCATAGCGAAGGCGAAGAGCAATATTTACTGGGTCTCTACTTTCCGAACGGTTACCCGCCGGGTATGGGGATCTACCTGAACGGCAGCATCCTGAAAGGAAATCAGGGGATGTCAGGAGAGGTAAAGTTCCTTCCCGATATGCCTGAGTGGAGCCTGGAGATGACCCGGGACGCATTCATAGCGGCAACCTGCAGGATCTTGCAGACGGTGAATGCTGTGCTGGCCCCGGATAGAATTGTCATCTATCAGGACAGAGTGGAAGAAGAAGTCTGGACAACGGCCTGGACGGCCTATCAGCTTCAGCATCCCATGCCTGTCTATCCGGAGGTCGTCTTACAGCACACCTTCCAGGATGATTTCGAGCACGGTCTGCGGAGGCTGACTCTGAAGGAGCTAGAGCCGGAGCCCGCCTAGACCGGGCTTACTAATAACCCTTGTTAACTACAGGGGTTTTTTGTTGTTTTTTGGATGAGTAAAACCGCTCCTTGACAATAAATAAGAGAGAGAGCATACTTAGTATATATACTTTATAAAGTTTATTTATTAAGTGGTTTTAGGAGGAGAATCTTTGTCTACGTATTTTTTGATTATTATTTATCTGGCTTTTATCAGTCTGGGACTTCCCGATTCCTTACTTGGCTCTGCGTGGCCCGTGATCTGGCCGGAGATGGGTTCATCGCTGGGATCAGCGGGAATCATCTCGATGATTATTGCCGGAGGGACCATTGTGTCCAGTCTGTTCAGCAATACAATCGTAAAGCGCCTGGGGACAGGTCGAATTACCTTTGTCAGTTGCCTCTTAACCGCCGCCTCATTGTTCGGATTCTCCGTGTCGCCGTCTGTACTGTGGTTCATTGTCATGGCCGTTCCGCTAGGTCTTGGGGCAGGTGCCGTGGACGCGGCGCTTAATCACTATGTGGCTGAACATTACAAGGCCCATCATATGAGCTGGCTGCACTGCTTTTGGGGCATAGGCGCGACCCTGGGACCCATGATTATGTCAGTCAATCTCGTACACGCCCAGTCCTGGAGAGGGGGATATGCGGTAGTTGCCAGCATTCAGTTCGGATTCGCTATGATTCTGTTAGTAACGCTTCCGCTATGGAAAAAGGTTGCTGCCACGCGTGAGCCTCAGCTTCCCGCAGCGCTTAGCGGCAATCTTCAAGATGAAGCGGCAGTGAACCTTAAGCCGCAGGCGGACACTATCCGCTTGCGGGGGGTCAAGCCTACTCTGTTGACGTTCTTGTTGTACTGCGGAATAGAAGCAATGGTTGGACTATGGGGCGCCAGTTATCTGGTGGGCGCAAGGGGAGTTGCGCCAGATACGGCAGCGGCTTGGATCTCCGTATACTACGCGGGCATTACAGTTGGCAGGCTGATTACCGGCTTCATCACGTTAAAAGTCCATAACCGCCTGCTTATCCGTTACGGTCAATTGGTGACTCTTATAGGCGGAGTTATTCTTGTAATCCCGCTCCATCCGGCCCTCTCACTTGCAGGCCTGATATTAATTGGTCTGGGCCTCGCACCGATTTATCCGGGTCTCCTGCATGAGACGCCAGCCCGGTTCGGCAAGGAGAATTCAGCCCGCTTAATCGGGTATCAGATGGCGGTAGCCTATACGGGAACAACGTTAATTCCGCCGTTATTCGGACTTTTATCCGTGGGCACCAGCATTTCCATATTCCCCTTTGCTGTACTTGTGCTCCTGATCTTCATGTTCTGCAGTGCAGAGCGGGTGAACCGGCTGCTGGGCCAATCCACTTTGGGGAGGGAATAAACCGGGTGACTTATATTCTTATATGCGCAATTATCTGGCTGGCAGCCTACTTTCATATGGCGGCTTTTAAAGAACCTATGGAAGTGAAGCCTATCCGTACAGTAGAAGATCTGTTTGATTAATCAACTATTTATTATCGTCTGGGTATCTTTTATCTCCGCTTATATTGTTTTTAATGTGACCTTAAGGTTTACAGTACAAAATAAGGACATCAAAACAAATAACACTTTGCCTGACACGGCAAGGCGCGGGAGGAAAGTAACCATGGACGATAACAAAAACAACTTCAATCGTGAGAACAACTACAATCGTGATCATGAACCGGGACCGGATCGTAAATGGGACAATAATCATAATGATACTGATAACAGCACTAATTCATCCGCAGAAGGCGGCTCCTACTACTATTCTTACGGACCTTTCAAATCGATGAACAATGATGAGATGAACGGCAATGACCCGCAGCATTATAACCGCCGCGAACCGGAGCGGGTAGAGGTTACTCCGCCGCAGCCGGTGAAGTCCTTACCGTATAACACATCGCTCCGTACCACAGGGTATGACGGAAATGGCGGACGAGGCGGCAATCCTCCGGAGGGAGGCAACGGCTGGCAGTACAACCGTAAGCCGAAGAAGCCGGTGAAGGCGGTACTGGTATCTTTTCTCGCGGGAATGGTGGTCTTATCCGGCTCCATGTTCATGGCAGACCGGGGCAACTGGTTCACAGGAGGCCAGGAAGCAACCACGGTTGCAACGAATCCGGCAGGGAAGACGGCTAGCGGCAACGCCAATATTACACCTTCCACTTCCGCAGCGGCGCTGGTCACCGGCTCAGGAGATGTATCCGGCGTAGTTGAAGGGGTAGGGCCGGCAGTCGTCAAGATTGAGACGCTGGTAAAATCCAATAACTCGCGGAACAGAAGCAGCAACCCGAATATGAGTGATCCATTCTCACAGTTCTTCTTCGGGGATCAATTCGGCGGAGGAGGTTCCGGCTCGAATAATTCGGAATCCCAGAATCCATCGAACAACTCGGATCCCTCGCAGCTGGTTCCTTACGGAATCGGTACAGGCTTCATCTATGATTCTGCCGGATACATTTTGACTAACCAGCACGTTGTTGATAATGCCGATGTGATTCAGGTTACGGTGGATGGCAATACTAAAACTTACGAAGCGAAGCTGCTGGGCTCCAGCAAGGATCTCGATCTGGCCGTACTGAAGATTGAAGGCTCGGACTTCCCGTCTGTGGCGCTTGGCGATTCCGACAGCATTAAGGTAGGCTCTGAGGTCGTGGCGATCGGTAACCCGCAGGGCTTCGACCATACTGTGACAACCGGGGTGCTCAGTGCCAGAGGCCGCAGTATTGATATTGCCGAAGAAGACGGCAGTGGTACAAAAACCTACAAAAATCTTCTGCAAACCGATGCCTCGATCAATCCGGGGAACTCCGGCGGACCGCTGCTCAACATGAATGGCCAGGTCATCGGTATGAACGTTGCAGTAAGCAGAGACGCTCAGGGTATCGGCTTTGCGATTCCGGTAAATACCATTAAAGGCGTGGTAGATAAGCTTGAAGCCAATCAGGAAATTCCTAAGGAACCGGTACCTTTCATTGGGGCCACACTTATGACGATTACCGATGAAGTTGCCAAGCAAATGGGGACAACGATTAAAGAAGGCTCTGTAGTGGCTGAAATTGTCTTCAAATCTCCTGCTTATACAGCGGATCTGCGTCCTTACGATATCATTACTGGAATAGACGGTAAGAACTATGCGACTAACCAGGATCTGATTACCTATATTCAGACGCTTAAGGTGGGCGATAAGGTTACCCTGAATGTAGTCCGTGACGGCAAGAAGCTGGATCTGCCGATAACGATCGGCAACAAGAATGATTTCGAGACTGCGCAGACTCAGAAGCAATAAGCACACTAGGCGGTGAGCTGCAGAGCGGAAGGGGCGACCCTTCCGCTCTGTGCTGTTCGCGTACGGATGCGGAGAGACGGGTGCATCTGATACAATAGAGATATATGAATGAGACAATGGGGGCTGCCGGATGCGACCGAATATACTGATAATTGATGATGATGAGAAAATAACCTCTATGCTCCGCCGAGGGCTGGCCTTTGAGGGCTATGATGTCAAGACAGCGTCCAACGGGGCAGACGGGCTGCGTGCCGTTCTGAATAGTGATCCCGATGTGGTCATTCTGGACGTTATGATGCCTCAGGTGGACGGATTCGAGGTCTGCCGCCGTCTGCGGGAGGGCGGAAGCAGTGTTCCTGTGCTGATGCTGACCGCCAAGGATGAAATCGAGCACCGGGTGAAGGGGCTGGACCTGGGCGCAGATGACTATCTCGTGAAGCCGTTTGCCCTGGAGGAACTGCTGGCCAGAGTCCGGGCGCTGCTCCGGCGCAAAAGCGAGCAGGGAGGAAGCACGGATCAGGCGGTCACCTATGAGGATATAACACTGGACGTGGATTCCCGCGAAGTGACCCGTGCCGGACGGCGTCTGGAGCTGACGGCGAAGGAATTCGAGCTGCTGCATCTGTTCATGCAGAATCCGAAGCGGGTGCTCTCCCGCGATCTCATTATGGATAAGATCTGGGGCTATGATTACAGCGGGGAATCGAATGTCCTGGAGGTATATATTGCAATGCTGCGCCAGAAGACAGAGGAGCATGGCGGCAAGCGACTGATTCAGACGATCCGGGGAGCCGGTTACATCCTAAGAGGTGACTAATATGTCCATACGACTGCGGCTCACTGCCTGGTATTCAGGGATTCTTGCCGTTATGCTGCTGGTCTTGTCGGCCGTAATCTACGGCTTTGTCTATATTAATACGTATGGCGATCTGAAAAGCCGGCTCCTGAGCCAGTCCCATCAGGTTGAACTGAAGCAGGGGCTGACCTCTGACGGCTCGCTGCAGCCGGTGCTAGGCGGACCTGCGGGCCAAAGTCTGTTCGCCCAGATGTACATCTATGATCTGGACAGACTAATCCCCAGTCCGAACATGACAGAGATCAGCTTGAAGTTCAAGGTTCCTGCCAAGGAGGATCTCCCCGGAGAAGAGGGGTTCCTGCAAGCCAACTACGGCGGCAATCCTTTTCTGATCTATCAGAAGGGCTTCAACATTAATCTCAATAACAGCAGTTTCCCTGCTGTCCTTCAGGTTGCCGTATATACAGGGGAGCAGGTCACACTGCTGAACCGGCTGAAGAATATTTTGCTGGCCGGTTCCTTCGCTACCCTGCTTGCAGCCTTCACCTTCGGCCTCTTCCTGGCCCGCAAGGCGATGAGCCCGATTGGCAAGGTCATTGAAGCAGCGAACGGGATACAGACGGGTACTGACCTCAGCTCGCGGATCGTCTATGACGGTCCGCAGGATGAAATCGGGCGGCTGATTGAGACGGTGAACAGTATGCTCGGGCGGATGGAAGGCTTCTATACGGGACTGGAGGAGGCCTATGCCACGCAGCGCCGCTTCGTCTCGGATGCTTCGCATGAGCTGCGGACACCGCTTACAACCATCCGCGGGAATATTGATCTGCTGCAAAAGGTCTGGGAGATGAAGCCGGATGACAGCCGGATGTCCGAGGCGGATGTCCGCCAGCTCTCGATTGAATCGGTGAAGGATATTGCTGATGAAGCGGCACGAATGAGCCGTCTTGTAGCAGATATGCTCTCACTGGCCCGGGCGGATACCGGCCGGACCTTCGAGATCGAGCCGGTAGCACTGGAGCCGATGATGACGGAAGTGGCCCGCCGGGCGTCCTTCCTGACGCGCGAAGCGGAGTGGTCTGTCGGTGAGATGGGCCATCTGAACGGGAAGTATATCCTGGGCAATAAGGATTATCTGCAGCAGATGATGTTTATTTTCATTGACAATGCGTTCAAATATACCCCGGCCGGTGAGGTTTCACTGGATGCATTGCTGTATCAGAATCAGGTGGGAATCCGCATTGCCGATACGGGAATCGGGATGGACAAAGATGAGGTGCCGCATATCTTCGACCGCTTCTACCGCGCAGATGAATCCAGAGGAATCACGGAAGGTATCGGGCTCGGACTGTCCATTGCCAAATGGATTATTGAGGAGCATGGAGGCTCTGTTGAGGTGGTTACCCGTCAAGGGGAAGGGACTACCTTTGTGATCTGGCTGCCGCTGCTCTTTGCCCCGCCGCTGGAATAGGGTATAATTGAGTGGCTCCTATTACAGCAGTCATTGACAGCAGAAAGCGGTGAATTCATGGAAGTCATCAAAATCTCTCCCCGGGGTTATTGCTATGGCGTCGTCGATGCTATGGTGATGGCACGGCAGGCTGCGCAGAATCTTGATTTGCCCCGGCCGATTTATATACTGGGCATGATTGTGCACAACAGCCATGTCACGAACTCCTTCGAGGATGACGGAATCATTACGCTGGACGGGCATAACCGTCTGGATATTCTAGATAAAGTAGATAAGGGAACAGTCATCTTCACAGCGCACGGCGTATCGCCAGAGGTCCGTAAGATGGCACGCGCCAAAGGACTGACCACGGTGGATGCCACCTGCCCGGATGTTACGAAGACGCATGACCTCATCAAGGAGAAGGTTGATGAAGGCTGCGAGATTATCTATATCGGCAAGAAAGGCCACCCGGAGCCCGAAGGTGCGGTGGGAATTGCGCCGGAGCATGTCCATCTGATCGAGAAGGAAGAGGACATTGCCGGCCTCTCTATTCCTTCCTCACGGATTGTTATTACGAACCAGACCACAATGAGCCAATGGGATATCAAGCATATTATGCGCAAGCTGCTGGAGACTTTCCCCGGCGCTGAGGTCCATAATGAGATCTGCATGGCTACGCAGGTGCGGCAGGAAGCTGTCGCTGAGCAGGCGGGCCAGTGTGAGCTGGTTATTGTGGTGGGTGATCCGCGCAGCAATAACTCTAACCGCTTGGCGCAGGTATCCGAGGAGATTGCCGGAGTCCCGGCTCACCGGATCGCTGACGTCTCCGAGCTGAATACGGAGTGGCTGAAGGGAATTACCAAGGTAGGTGTGACCTCCGGCGCATCTACGCCGACACCGATCACGAAGGAAGTTATTAATTATCTGGAGCAGTATGACGAAGCAAAGCCGGAGACCTGGGAGATCAAGCGCACGGTCAATATGGCGAAGCTTCTGCCGCCGGTGAAGAATAAGACAGCAAGCACCAGCTGACA
The DNA here is from genome assembly GCF_038006765.1 of Paenibacillus sp. FSL H7-0756. Taxonomy (NCBI): domain Bacteria; kingdom Bacillati; phylum Bacillota; class Bacilli; order Caryophanales; family Paenibacillaceae; genus Paenibacillus; species Paenibacillus sp. FSL H7-0756. The sequence continues at coordinate 1,378,255 of NZ_JBBOVT010000003.1, forward strand.
GCTCTGAACAGCAATAACATCCTAAACATGTACTCATAGCGATTAACCGGCAGTGCGGCCTGAGAGGGTTGTGCTGCTTTTTTTTGTGAAAAAAGAAGGTCACTCGCCGTTCTGCCACATAGAATTCACGTGTAGCCAGGGGAATAATGGTTGACTGAAAGGGGAATATGCGCTAAGATTACTTTAGTGCTTAAAAGCGTACACGCGTCGTAGCGAGATAGTAAATTTGAGGATCGGCAGTCGGCCGCTCTATTCAACAACACTAATACGGGTTCAAAAGGGGAGCTATCATATGATCGTTATTACATCCAACCAAACACCTCAGGAACAGGTGAATGAGATTATTGCCGTGATTGAGAAGGAAGGCTTGCAGGTCCACCTCTCTGTAGGGGCTGACCATACGGTAATCGGACTGGTCGGGGGTGTCACTCCGAAGCTTGCCGAGCATCTGCGCCAGATGAAGGGTGTAGAGAATGTAGTTAAAATTACCAAATCCTATAAGCTGGCAAGCCGCGACTTCCATCCGGAGGATACGGTTATCGATATCCGCGGAGTGAAGATCGGCGGGGAGAACATGGTTATTATGGGCGGTCCGTGTGCCGTGGAATCACCGGAGCAGATTGATGAGATTGCCCGGCTGGTCAAGGCTTCCGGCGGCCAGGTGCTGCGCGGAGGCGCCTTTAAGCCGCGTACCGGACCTTACAGCTTCCAGGGGGTTGGCGTGGAAGGGCTGACGATGATGGCGGAAGCCGGCAAACGTCACGGCTTGCTGACTATTACTGAGGTTATGACACCGGAATATGTGGATATCTGTGCCGAGCATGCAGATATTCTGCAGGTAGGTACACGCAACATGCAGAACTTTGACCTGCTGCGCAAGCTGGGCACCTGCGGCCGTCCTGTGCTGCTGAAGCGCGGGTTCAGTGCGACCTATGATGAGCTGCTGAATGCGGCGGAATACATTCTTGCCGGAGGCAACCGGGATGTCATGCTGTGCGAGCGCGGCATCCGTACCTTCGAGACCTACACACGCAATACGCTGGATCTGTCGGCCATTCCTGTGCTGCAGAACCTCAGCCACCTGCCGGTAATCTCTGACCCGAGCCACGGCACCGGACGCCGTGAGCTGGTAGCTCCTATGGCCAAGGCCTCGGTTGCTGCCGGCGCCAACGGTCTGATTATCGAGATGCATACCGACCCTGATAATTCCATGACCGGTGACGGCGTGCAGTCCCTGTTCCCTGAGCAGTTCGACAGCCTGCTGCGGGATTTGGAGAAGCTGGCACCGCTGGTGGGCCGCAAGTTCTCTCCGTCTTTGGAGGCTTCGCCTGTAGTATGATTTTCAACGTATAAATGACTATTGAACAGCTCTCTTCTCCCGCTTCAGGCTGGAGGATGAGGGCTGTTTTTGCTGCATATGGGACAAAGGTGACATGGAATCCGGATGAAATTGGCATTTTCACCAAAGCGTCAGAATATCTTACATTGTCGCAAGAAATACCTGACATAAGCATTGACGATGTTAGGTATGCGATTTATAATGACGACAGCAAAAAAATAAAAACAAGAACATTTGATACGATGAGCGGCCTAATGTTCGGAATCTGGGGAGGAATTAAGCATGTCGGTTGAAAAAGTATTGCAGACGATCAAGGAAAACAATATCGAGTGGGTGGATTTCCGGTTTGTAGATTTGGGTGGACGTGCTCACCACATCTCTTTGCCAGCATCCGCAGTTGAAGAAGAAACCTTTGTAAATGGGGTAGCATTCGATGGTTCTTCCATTACCGGCTTCCGGGGGATTGAAGAGTCGGATATGGTAATGATGCCTGATCCAAGCACCACTTACATTGACCCGTTCACTGCTCACCCTACGCTGAACATTATGTGCGACATCTTCACACCTGATGGCGAACGTTATGAGCGCGACCCGCGCGGTATCGCAGTGAAGGCTGAAGAATTCCTGCAGTCCAGTGGAGTAGGTACAGCAGCATTCTTCGCACCTGAATCCGAATTCTTCATCTTCGACGATGTACGTTACGAGAGCGGAATGAATACTTCCTCCTTCTACGTAGATTCCGAGGAAGCAGCTTGGAACACTGGCCGCAAGGAAGAAGGCGGCAACATGGCCTTCAAGGTTGGCGTGAAGGGCGGATACGTGCCTGTAGCTCCAGTGGATTCCCAGCAGGATATCCGCAGTGAAATGTGCCGTTTGCTGGGTGAAGCCGGCCTCGAAATCGAGCGTCATCACCATGAAGTAGCAACAGCAGGCCAGGCGGAAATCAACTTCCGTTTCGACACCCTGAAGAAAACAGCCGATAATCTCCTCACTTACAAATACATTGTGCAGAACACTGCACGTCAATACGGCAAGGTAGCCACCTTCATGCCAAAACCGCTGTTCGGTGATAACGGTAGCGGAATGCACGTTCACCAATCGATTTTCAACGGCGATGCTCCATTGTTCTACGAAAAAGGCGCATATGCCAACCTGAGTGAAATGGCGCTGCACTACATCGGCGGTATCCTGTATCATGCTCCTGCATTGATCGCGCTGACGAACCCAAGCACCAACTCGTTCAAACGTCTGGTTCCTGGCTATGAAGCACCGGTCAACCTGGTCTATTCCAAGGGTAACCGTTCCGCTGCTGTCCGTATCCCGGTTGCTGCTGTGACACCTAAGGGCTGTCGCATCGAATTCCGTACACCGGACTCCACTGCTAATCCTTACCTGGCCTTCTCCGCTATGCTGATGGCTGGCCTGGACGGAATCAAGAAGAAGATCAACCCTGAAGAAATGGGCTACGGTCCGCTGGACAAGAACATCTACGAATTGTCTGATGCAGACAAAGAGAAGATCCGCAGCGTTCCTGGTTCCCTGGACGAAGCGCTGGATGCACTGGAGGCTGACTTCGAATTCCTGACTGAGGGCGGCGTATTCACTAAGGACTTCATCGATAACTATATCGCCCTGAAGCGTTCCGAAGCTCAAGCTGTTGCCATCCGCGTTCATCCGCATGAATACTCCCTGTACTTCGACGTATAAGATAAGCTAGTCTATTGTAATATAGTACGATAGAAAGGCCCCTGGAATCATTGATTCCGGGGGCTTTTTGCGTGCGGCAATTCGTGCTGGAGGGTGGGGTGGAAGGGTGGATAGTATAGGGAAAAGGTGAAAAGGTAAAAGGTGAAGGGGATAAATCCCTCTGATTTAAGTGGGAGTTGGCTAGAAGGTCAGAAGAAAGGGAAAAATCCCTTTGATTTAGCTGGAAGTTGGCAAATGGATGAAATGAAAGGGATAAATCCCTCAGATTCAGCGAAAAGTTGGCTCGGAAGTAAAATGAGAGGGATAATTCCCTCTGTTGGTGCTGCTGCTCATTAAACTGATTGGGAGTAATGATGAAGAGCATTAGTGCACCTGAATCCGGCAAAAGCGGGCAAATGAGCTAAATGAGGAGCACAAGTGCACCAGAATTCGGCAAAATTGGACAAACGAGCTAAATGAGGAGCACAAGTACACCTGAATTCGGCAAAAGTGGGCAAACGAGCTAAATGAAGAGCACGAGTGCACCAGAATTCGGCAAAAGTGGGTAAACGAGCTAAATGAGGAGCACAAGTGCACCTGAATTCGGCCAAAGTGGGCAAACGAGCTAAATGAAGAGCACTAGTGCACCTGAATTCGGCAAAAGTGGGTAAACGAGCTAAATGAGGAGCACAAGTGCACCTGAATTCGGCGAATGGTGGGAAAATGGGCTAAATGAAGAGCACAAGTGCACCTGAATTCAGCAATATTGGGCAAACGAGCTAAATGAAGAGCACAAGTGCACCTGAATTCAGTGAATATTTGCTAGTTGAATAAAGGTGGAAGCTCATTTGCACTTGTTACAAATAGCTTTATATTGTGTTTTCGTAAAGTTTCGTTACAAAAATAGTATTATTGTAATGAAATTGCAATTACATATGATGCTTTGAGCTTTAAAGTATAAAATTTGCACATTTATCTCTGCTCATAAGTTACAAATAACGCTTTACAAAGGGAAATAACGGTGTGATAATGAAACCGAAACCGATTTCGGAAAGCGGTATCGGGAATTTCGGTTATGTGTTATTGCAATTATGTGGTTGAGCAATTATGTGGTCATACGCAAACAAGAAGAGATCTGCTGTCATGGAACAGGGAGGATGAATGTATTGAAGGATCAATCAAAGGTGACAAGAACAGGCTGGAGCTTCACCGGAAATAACGGGGACTTTCGGCTGGAGCAGCCGGACCGGAGCAGCTTTTTATATTTTCCGCTAGTGAATGAAGGGGGCATGATGTCCTCGGTCAGTCCTAAGCTGCATGGTCAGGCCACTTCGGGCCATAATACTTTTCTGACACCACCCATCTCGGTGGAGGATCTGCATAATTCCCGCGCCTCGCGTAATTTCTGGGTATACATTGAAGGCAAGGGCGCCTGGTCGGCTGCGGGTAATTCTGCACGGCAGAATGCGGCATTCTATGGAGAAGCAGCAGATGAATCCTTGCTGGAGGCAGGACTCTTGTGGCATCGAGTGACCCGGGAGAGTAAGGAGCTGGGTCTGAGAGCGGAGATCACAAGCTTCGTACCCTGCGGGAGCGACAAGGTTGAGCTGATGAAGGTGGTACTTACGAACAGCGGTACAGAGGCGATTAAGCTGACTCCTACTGCGGCTATTCCGCTATATGCGCGTTCAGCAGACGATTTGCGCGATCACCGGCATGTCACCTCGCTGCTGAACCGGATCTATACTTCGGCTTGTGGTGTAGAGGTGCAGCCTGCCCTGTCCTTCGACGAACGCGGCCACCGGGTGAATCATACTTCTTACGGGGTATTCGGGACTGACGGGAGCGGAGCGCTGCCAACCGGATTATTCCCGGTGCAGGAGGAATTCATCGGCGAGGGCGGAAGTCTGGACTGGCCGGAAGCAGTCGTGAACAATCTGGCGCCGCCGATTGGGGAAGACGGCGGAGTGCCTTGGGAAGGATATGAGGCGCTGGGGGGACTGCGGTTCGCCGCGATTACTCTGGAGCCGGGTCAGAGCCATTCTTATGTCGTAGTCATGGCGATTGACAATGATAGAATCGATGTGCAGGCGCTGATGGCCAAATATGGCTCGGCTGCGGCTTTTGACGCGTTGCTTGAAGAGAATAAGCGCTTCTGGGCGGATAAAGTCAATACGGTAGAATTCCATACCGGAGATCATGCTGCTGACGAATGGATGAAATGGGTGACACTGCAGCCGGTGCTGCGCAGACTGTACGGCAACTCGTTCCTGCCTTACCACGATTATGGCAGAGGGGGACGCGGCTGGCGCGATCTCTGGCAGGATTGCCTGGCTCTATTAATCATGGAACCTGCGGATGTGCGCAGCCTGCTGCTGAACAACTATGCCGGAGTTCGAATTGACGGCAGCAATGCGACGATCATCGGGCAGCAGCCGGGCGAATTCATTGCCGACCGGAACAATATTCCACGGGTTTGGATGGACCATGGGGCGTGGCCGTTCTTGACTACTATGCTATACCTGGATCAGAGCGGGGATCTGGACTTCCTGCTGCAGGAGCAGACCTACTTCCGTGATACCTTCATGAACCGCTGTAAGGACCGCGATGCCTCCTGGGAGCCGGGAGCAGGAAGCAGTCTGCGGACAACTGCGGGCGAAGAATATACAGGTACTATTCTGGAGCATATTCTGCTGCAGAATCTGGTTCCTTTCTTCAATGTGGGTGAGCATAACAATATCCTGCTGGAAGGAGCGGACTGGAACGATGGTCTCGATATGGCTGCACAGCGGGGCGAAAGTGTTACTTTCACAGCCTTCTATGCCAGTAACCTGCTCGATCTGTCCAAGCTGCTGATTACTCTGAAGGAACGGACGGGCGGAGATACGCTGGAGCTGGCCGAAGAGATGGTACTGCTGCTTGACTCGCTCGGCCAAGCTGTCGATTATGAATCGGTGACGGCAAAGCATGAGCTGCTCAGCCGCTTCTATGCTGCTGCGCCGAATAAGGTGAGCGGAGTAAGAGCTGTGTTGAAGCTTGAAGAGGTTGCAGCAGATCTCGCCCGTAAGGCGGAATGGATCTTCGATCACCTGCGCCGCAATGAATGGGTAGAGAGCGGACACGGCGACGGCTGGTTCAACGGCTATTATAATAATGACGGTGAACGTGTAGAAGGGGAATGGACTGAGAGCACACGGATGACGCTTACCGGACAGGTCTTCCCGCTCCTCGGCCACGCGGCTGCTCCAGAGCAGATTCCAGCGATCATCTCGGCGGTAGAGCGCAATCTGTACGATGAAAAAATCGGCTACCGTCTGAACAGCAACTTCGGCGGCATTCAGCAGAATCTGGGCCGGGCGTTCGGCTTCGCCTTCGGACACAAGGAGAACGGAGCGATGTTCAGCCACATGACTGTTATGTACGGCAATGCGCTGTATAAACGCGGATACGTCAAAGAGGGCCGCAAGGTGCTGGATTCACTGTATAACCTGAGTGCGAACTTCGAGGTCAGCCGGATGTATCCCGGAATTCCGGAATATATCAATGAGCAGGGCAGAGGAATGTACACCTATCTGACTGGCTCAGCAAGCTGGCTGCTCCTGACAATGGTGACTGAAGTGTTTGGCGTCAAAGGCAAGCTCGGCGACCTGCTGCTGCAGCCGAAGCTTGTGAATGAACAGTTTGACGGCGATAAAAGCGCCTCTATCAAGACTATTTTTGCCGGACGTGAGCTGAAAGTCGTCTATACGGCTTCTGGAAGCACGGAGTACGGAGAGTACCAAATACACGCAGTTCGCCTGAACGGGTCTGAGGTAACGCTTCAGCGCGTCTCAGAGGGTGCTGTGATCCCGCGCAGCCTGCTGACAGACCTGTCTGAAGGAGAAGTCCATCTGTTGGAGGTAGAACTGGCCTAAGCCGGAGCTGCTGAACTCTATCGCCTGCACTGCCGGTCCGCGCAGAGCAGGCTTTTCAATATACAAATACACCGTATAGAACGGCCCTGGAAATGCTATGATAGGATGTGCTGCGTCCAACCAGGACAGAAAGGAAAGAGATCAATGACACGTATACTATCCAATGGAGTACTGACCGTAGAGATTGCTGATGTGGGAGCCTATGGAGGCACCCGTTTTGACTGGACAGGATTTATTACAGGAGTGAAGCTGGAGCAGGGCGGGCATACCTTTTGCGTTCCGGAAAGTCTGGTTCCCGGACAGGGTACGGGAGGGAGTGGCCTCTGCAATGAGTTTGGCATTTCCCGGGCAATTGGCTATGAGGATGCTGCTCCTGGGGAATGGTTCCCCAAATTCGGTATCGGGCTGCTGCAGAAGCAGAGTGATGAGCCTTATTCATTCGTAGGGGAGTATCCGCTACAACCATTCCCGGTCACTGAAGCGTGGAGCGGAGACTCGGTTACATACACTGTGCAGCCGCTGGAATGCCGGGGCTACAGCATGCGGCTGGTCAAGACGCTGAAGCTGGAAGGAAACCGGCTGGACATTTCTTACAATGTAGAGAATACAGGGTCTGAAGCGCTGCGGATTGAAGAGTATATTCATAATTTTGTCGGCATCGATGGGGCACCCGTAGGAACGGATTATGAGCTTAGGCTGCCGGGAACGCCGAAGATCGTGGCCCCGGAATCGGCGTATACGGAGAATTTACTCAGCATAGACGGAAATAGCCTGACATGGGCCGGGGAAACGGACCGCCAATTCTATTGCAAACTCGAAGGCTGGGAGCAGGCGGAGGCGGATTACTACTGGGAGCTGATCCATAAACCTACTGGAGCCTGCATCAGAGAGAGCGGAGATTTCGCTGCTGAGCGGATTGCGCTATGGGGAGACAAGCATGTAATTTCACCCGAGGTTTTTGCTGACATCACTATTTTACCGCGTCACAGCAAGGAATGGAGCCGCAGCTACCAGTTTTCGGCCTCCTGAATGCGGTCTAGCTTACCTCTTATGTGAATAATTATACTTGCTGGTGTTTATCGTTATCTGCTATCATAGCGATATCCATATTCATAGGAGAGAAAGGGTGGGAGTTATTTTGAGCAAGAGAGCATACAATTTTAATGCCGGTCCGGCAGCGTTGCCGCTGGCAGTATTGGAACGTGCACAGGCGGAGTTCGTTGAATTCCGGGAGAGCGGAATGTCCATTATGGAAATGTCGCACCGTGGGGCGATATACGAATCCGTGCATAATGAAGCTCAGGAACGCCTGCTTTCGCTCCTCGGCAATCCGCAGGGCTACAAGGTATTGTTCATCCAGGGCGGAGCAAGCACACAGTTCGCCATGGTTCCGATGAACCTTATCGGTGAAGGCCAGGTCGGCAGCTATGTCATGACAGGAAGCTGGGCGGACAAAGCCCTGAAGGAAGCCAAGCTGACAGGCGGCGGCCATGTAGCCGCATCCTCGGCAGACAAGAAATTCCTGGCTATTCCAGAGCTTAGCAGCATCAAGGCTGCGGACAATGCGGCTTACCTGCATATCACCTCGAATGAGACGATTGAAGGCACGCAGTATGCACAGTATCCTGATGCCGGTAATATTCCGCTGGTTGCCGATATGTCCAGTGATATTCTGAGCCGCGACTTCGATGTGAACCAATTCGGCCTGATCTATGCCGGTGCACAGAAGAATCTCGGACCGTCGGGCGTCACCGTAGTGATTGCCAAGGAAGAGCTGATCGCAAGTTCTCCGGCGAATATTCCGACGATTCTGCGGTATGATACTCATTACAAGAACAACTCTCTATACAATACGCCGCCATCCTTCTCTGTATATATGGTTAACGAAGTGTTAAAATGGATTGAGGAACAGGGCGGGCTTGCCGGCACTGAGGCCAAGAACCGTGACAAAGCAGGTCTCCTGTATGATTATATCGACGGCAGCGGCGGCTTCTACCGCGGAGTTGCGGAAGAAGGCAGCCGTTCCATCATGAATGTAACGTTCCGGATGCAATCGGAGGAGCTGGAGAAGCAGTTCATCAAAGCTTCCGAAGCGGAAGGCTTTGTCGGTCTCAAGGGACACCGCAGCGTAGGCGGCTTACGGGCTTCGATCTACAACGCCGTCCCGCATGAGAGCGTGAAGGCGCTGGCTGATTTCATGAAGCATTTCCAGCAAACCCAAGGGTAATCTAAGAACGTTCCTGACCTTCCGCCTGGCAGCGGAAGGTTTCTATGTTTTGGGGTCCCCGCAAAGTACCTGAGTCATCACCCTACGCTAAAGCCCCACTTTGTGGGGTTATTTTGCCCATAACCAGGATCACCTGAGCCCGGCCTGTACCTGCAAGCAGCAAGAATACATCACAGGGACAAGGAAGGCACTGCGGATACTTACTCCGCCCCACTCCTTAAGACCCTACAGAGAGGAAGCATCCGACTTATGGCATTACACATTGTGCTGGTGGAACCGGAAATTCCGGCGAATACCGGCAATATCGCCCGTACTTGTGCGGCGACAGGTACTCATCTTCACCTCGTGCACCCGCTGGGCTTCCGCACAGATGATGCTACGCTGAAGCGTGCCGGACTCGATTATTGGCATGCGGTGAATATTGAATATCATAATTCCTTCAGTGAAGTATTGGAGAAGTATCAGGAAGGGCGGTTCTTCTACGCGACCACCAAGGCCAAGAAACGCTATAGTGATTTCGCCTTCCGGGATGGAGACTTCTTCGTGTTCGGGAAAGAAACCAAGGGCTTGCCGGCAGAGATCCTGGAGGCTGGTCAGGAAACGGCAATGCGGATGCCGATGAGTGAGGCGGTCAGATCGCTTAATTTGTCCAATTCAGCAGCGATTGTGGTCTATGAAGCGCTCCGGCAACTGGATTTCCCACAACTTTTCTAAAAGTTGACATCATTTTTTATTTTTTTCAGCAGGATTCGACATTTTAGTAACGAAATAGTTGATTAGTGCCGAAGAAAGTAATAGGGTACGTGAACTTCGAAGTCAGAAATGGAATGGCACTACTAATCATAAGTTGAACAGGAGAGTGTAAGTTAGATATGAAACCTGCTGGCGTTGTACGTAAAGTAGATCAGCTGGGTAGAATTGTTCTGCCTAAGTCTCTGCGTAAAAGGTATCAAATGAATGAAGGTGATCCTGTAGAAATTCTCGTTCAGGGCGACCATATTATTCTGGAACGTTACCGTCCGAAGTGTGTCTTCTGCGGATCTATGGAAGGCGTAAGCGAATATAAAGACCGTTACATTTGTTCTAGCTGCCTTACCGAGATGACCCAACTGCCAAAACACGCGTAAGCGTAGAGCGCATCAATTATCTACATAGGGTAAAACGCGTACGCGGCGTCTTATAACATGGATGCTGGTTGGACTCGGCTTCAGTGAATAGTGAAGAACACAAAAAGAGCGCCGCACATCAGTGCGGTGCTCCTTTTTGTGGTATACGTCCGGCAGATTGTTAGCGGAGGGCGGGTTACAGCCCCTTAGTCTTGTCGTCGTTGTAGGAAGAAGTAAGAATACCGGCCAGAAACAGTACGAATACCAGGGTCACGATCCAAAAAGTCAGGGAGAACGACATACAGGCACCTCCATTATTGACGATCTTCGTTACCCTGAGTATACCCTTTTAATTTGTAAAAATAAATAAAAATGTGATATTTAGCATTGACGGTTATACTTAGGGTTACTTGAAGAACAGGAAGTTGGTCGGGACGCGGCGCAGATTGCCGTCGGAAGGCTTGTTAATGACCTTGCCGCGGAAAATCATGGACGATGAGCCGCCGCCGTCCAGGTTATAAGCATCGATGACGCCGAGATTGTACAGCTTATCCTGCAGCTCAGCCAGTGTAGCTCCTGAGTTGCCGTTCTCGTTATATCCGTCAGCGACCAGAATCAGCAGCTGATTGTCCTTATAGTTGCCGATGACAGTGCGCGGTGCCCGCTTCGGGGTCAGCTGCCACTTCAGCGGAATGGCGGTCTTGCTCTGATTCTTCAGCAGCACGGGGACAAAGGTTGCCCCGAATACCGGCTCCAGCTGATCAAGCTGGTCACGGCTGGTGAACTTGCCGCCGATCAGCTGGCCGGATTTGTTCAGACCGACGAAGCTGAGATCCTTGTAGCTGGGCTCGAAGCCGTACAGATATTGTCCGCCGACGATGGTGGTCGAGAGCGGATAACGCTTGCCGTCCTGATCAGCGAACCCGCCGGCATTAATACCGGCCGAGGCGCCGTAGCGGTTCACGGCCTGCATGGTGGTCTCCGAAGCTCCCGTGCCGTCACCGGCGAGGCTCATCTTCATGGCTGAGGAATCCTTGAGCTTAATCTTCATTGCGTATGCTGTATAGTTGCCGGGGTTCAGCCGGTATAATTCGATGGTAATCCGGTCGCTGCTGATCACATCGGCGGGAATGCCGAGCCGGGAACTAATCCGGCTGTTATAGATCCGCTCGGGACGGGAGGTCTGGGCTGCTGCTGTGCTGACCAATGCGTTCATGGCATTCGTAGTCTGCTTGTAGAGCTGTGCACTGGTGCCGATAGAGTCTATGGTGTACGCGGCATAGCTCTTAGCCACAGCCAGGTCCTGCTTCAATTGGGCGGTTTCATTCACGGGTCCGGGGTCAGCTGCGAAGGGGGCAGTATTCAGCTTAAGCTCAAGCGGGGGCTGGTACAGCCACAGACAGAGCAGCAGTCCGAACAATGGAGCGGTCAGGAGCATGAAGAACCGGTTCACTCTTTTGACAGGAGTCATCATTTCAGCAAATCCATCTCTTTCTTGAGCGTGTCAAGCTGTTTCTTGACCTCGCTTAATTGCGTGTACAGCTTGTTGCTGTTGTCCGTCTTGTTGCTAGCATTATCCTTGGTGAAGGTCAGCAGCTCGTTGAATGTCTGCACGGTGCTCTGAAGCTCCTTCACTTGTTCTGACAGAACGGCAATCTTCGACTCGTAGTCGGTCTTCAAAACGGTAAGCTGCTGCTGGCTTTGAGATCCAAGCTGGCTCAGCACCTGATCCTTCAGATGATTGGTGTAGCTGTACACGGCATATGCGCCGGCTGCGATCATCAGAATCCAGAACAGTAGAAACCATTTTACGGACGAGCCGCTTCTCTCTGCACTCCGGCGAGAGTGTACCCGGGTCGATTCCGCTAGCGGTTGCATTTCATCACCTCAAGCCATATTTTTTCAAGATAAAGAATTTACATGTTTCGGGGTCCCCGCAAAGTATCTGAATAAACATCGAAGCCAAAGCCTCACTTTGTGGGGGGATTTTTCAAGTCCTCATTCTATCAGACTTTCAGGTTTTTCGCAAAAGTGAAAGAGCCGCGCAGAAACGACAAAAAGTAATTGCATCCTGTTAAACTACTGCGATACAATTTCTATAGATTGGAATATCTGATGGACGTATTCAAGGTAAAAGAAGGAAGAATAGACTTAGACAGCATAGATCCTTGCTTGCGTGTTGACAGGAAACGCTTACAGCGCTTTCCATTCTGGAAAATTATATAGATAGCAGGAGGTCTGGGCATTAATGACGAAGGTCTGGCAGGTGGTCATCGTGGGATGTCATCCCACAAGTATGCTGGGAACAAAATTGATACTGGAAGATGAGGAGGGACTGACGGTATATGGCATGTACGCTACCTGGGAGGAATGTCTCGCAGGCATGGAGGAATCCCGGCCTGATCTGGTGCTGAGTGATTATCAGATGCAAGGTGGAACCATAGAGCAGGTGCTGCCGGATATGAAAAAAAGCTCACCGTGCTCTCACATTATTATCATGACAGAGGAGAACGATAAGGAAATATTCCTGCCCCTGATTGAACTCGGAGCGAGCGGGGTATTGTCGAAGGGAGCCACTCCGGGTCAGCTTCTGCAGATGATCCGCGGTATCCGCGAAGGGTTCCTCTCCATTCCGCTGGAATGGATCGAAAAGGGCTTCCGTCCGGTAGCCTCCTCCAGAGGGCTGGAAGGTGTTTTGCAGCTAACGCAGACTGAGATGTTCATCATGGAACGCATTGTGCAAGGAATTACATACGACAAAATCGCACTTGAAATTGAAGTCAGCCGCCGTTCAATCGATAACTACCTGCGCAAGATTTATGTGAAGCTGGAAGTATCGACAAGAGCGCAGGCGATTGAGAAGTTCGCGCTTTTCTCAAGACAGAACAAGCAAATCTACGCATAATCCCTGTATTACGACATAATGGCGTCAGGACTGGAATATTCTTAAACCAGATAAAGGGGGGAAGCGTATGAAGTATGAGTTTTCTTCGCGCGCACATACATTGTTATCTTCACCGCTGCTGAGTATCCGTAAGGAGACGCGCCGGGGTACGCTGATCTCGCTGGCGGAGGAGCTCCCGGCAGAAGAATTATTTCCGCTGTCACTGCTGTCTGAGGCGGCATCTACCGTGATCTCCACAGATGCAAGTGCGCTGCAATACGGGGAGCCTGAGGGGTATGGCCCGCTCCGCGAATGGCTGACCGGAGATTGGCTCCGCAGTAAAGGAGTGGCGGTAGCCGAAGGAGGAGTGCTGCTGACAACGGGCAGTCAGCAGGCCATCGATCTGCTGTCCAGGGTGTATATCGATCCCGGGGATCATGTGCTGGTTGAGAATCCGACATCTCCCGGTATTCTGCAGGCGCTGCGGATGCAGGGAGCCGTCATTATTCCGGTCCAGGGGGATGGGGACGGCCTGCTGCCGGATCATCTGCGCCGAACGATCCGCAGCTATAGGCCCAAGATGCTGTTCGCTGCGCCAAGCTTCACCAATCCCAGCGGAGTGCTCTGGAGCCTTGCCCGGCGGCAAGAGATTCTGGAGCTGTGCATCTCACATAATGTGCTGATCGTGGAAGATGATTCCTATGGCGATCTGCATTTCCAGCGGAGTGAAGGCCATCCCTCCAAGAGATACCCAACGCTATACGCACTGGAGAATGTCAGCGAAGGCGGGCATGTGCTGTACATTGGCTCCTTCAGCAAGACGGTCGCACCGGCGCTGCGGACGGGCTGGGCGGCGGGAAGCCGCGAGCTGATCGGCATGATGGCTGCCGCCAAGCAGATGGCAGACTGGCAGTCCAGCTCGCTGAACCAGCGGCTGCTGCATCATCTGCTCAGTGTGTCGGCCTTTGATCTGCGGGAGCATATCGCTCTGCTGAACCGCGAATACAATACCCGCCTGAAGCTGATGGCGGAGCTGCTGAAGCGTCCGGCCTGGAAGAACAGTGTGTATGATATGCCGGCCGGCGGCATGTTCCTCTGGGTATCGCTGCCCGAAGGACTGGACGCTATGGCTCTGCTGCGTGCTTCGCTATCCAAGGGGGTAGCCTTCCTTCCAGGCCCGCTCTGCAGTGTAAGCGGAGGCTCAGACCGAATCCGGCTCAACTTCAGCCATCCCGGCCGTGATGAGCTGCTGCTCGGGATGAACCTGATGAGTGAAGCGGTGACTGAGTTCACGGCCCGCAGCTAGAAAACCATCAAGAGCATGATTGATAGGACTTCTTGTAAGAAGAGTGACCGCTTGGCCTTGACGGCAGGCGGTTTTTTGGGTTTCGGGGCCCCGCTATGTGGGGTTATTTGACCGTGCAGGGATCTAGGAAGAACATGCGTCTAATCAATTGTGAAAAGAAACACAATAGAGACCAATGCCTATCAAAGGGGATGCATGTGGAATGCAAGCGATGGAGAATGTACTGGAGTGCAGGAATGTAACGAAACGCTATGGGAAGAAGACCGCGCTAGACCAACTCAGTCTGACGATTCCCACAGGTAGAATCGTAGGGCTGCTCGGGCCTAACGGGGCGGGAAAGACGACGCTGATGAAGCTGATAGTCTCTCTGCTGCGGGATTATAAAGGCAGCCTTACGGTCAGCGGCATACGCCCCGGCCTGGAAACCAAAAAAATGGTGTCTTATCTGCCGGACCGTGAATTCCTGTATCCATGGATGTCGATTGAAGAGAGCATTGCTTTTTTTGACCACTCGTTTGCCGATTTTCAGCGGGAGAAGGCGTATAGCATGATTGCAGAGCTGGGACTGAATTTGCAGGATAAAGTGAAGTCTCTGTCCAAAGGGATGCAGGAGCGGGTGAGTATCTCGCTGGTGTTCGCGCGCAAGGCCCGGCTGTTCGTCCTGGACGAGCCGCTGGCGGCGGTGGACCCTTCCACACGGGATAAGATTATAAGGATTATTCTGGATAACTTCGACCCGGACAGCTCGATTCTGATCAGTACGCATCTGATTCACGATGTCGAGAGCCTGTTCACGGATGTGGTGTTCGTTAATGACGGCAAGGTGCTGCTGCAGGGGAGCGTGGAGGAGCTGCGGCGGGAACATGGTGTGCCGATTGAGGAGTTATTCAAACGTCTGATTTAATCTGTTAAAGACAAGAAAAGGGGAGAACATCATGGTTCAATGGCATCAATTCAAGCTGGAATGCCGGAAGCATTTCGCTGTATTTGCTATCTTCACCGCCTTGAGCGGTCTGGCTAATTTGTATTTTCTGTTTGACCGGGGACAGGATATGGCCTTCGTTTTTCTGCTGGTAAATATGGTGATAGGCATTCTGCTGCCGGTCTATATCTACATGGACTATTACAAGGAGTTCTTCACGGGTGCGATGCCGGTTAACCATCTGCTGCCGCTGCGAACCTCTGCGCTCTTCGGTGTGAAGTCTGCTGTCTTCATGCTGGGTCTTACCGCAGTCTGGTCTACCACTTTGCTGGATGTCTTCTTGAATCCCGAAGGACTGTATCAGCTGCGGATGGCACGCTCCACAAGTCCCGCGCTGGGCGTCACCTACTTCATACTCTCCAAGCTGTGCAGCCTTCCGGCGGGCCTGGCGCTGATTGGTCTGGCCCTGGCAGCTGCCAAAAGATTCCGTAAGCCTGCGCTGAGCCACCTCTGCATTGCTGCCCTCATTGTCCTTATTACCGGCATCCAGTTCGCTCTGGTGATCCGGGGGAGCCAGCATTTCAGTATCGGTTCCTCAGCCGTGGACAGCTTCAAGCAATATGCGAATCTGCTCACGGTTAGCCCGGCGGGGCGGGAGCAGCCGTCCAACATTAACGAGACCATTAACTGGCTGTCGGTCGGCATGAACCTGCTGGTAGCGCTGCTGGCCGGAGCTGCAGGCAGTGCGCTCTTGAACGGGCGCAAATATGAGCTTCACGGAAAATGAGCGGATTTTCATTTGAATTTTACCGGATGCTATGTTAGGCTGGAGTCAATTAAATCTTCCATAAACACATCGTTTACTGGATTGTTACTGGCCGTGCCAGGCAAAACCTAAACTGATGGTGACTGATTTGAACCCGTTCGCCGGGCTCGATGATCTTGCCAGAGGTTTAGGTTTTTCTGTTATATAGGCCATGCAGGAACATCATAATGAAAAGGGGTATGGACTATGGCTACAGTACTTAACGGATTTCCTGAGCATTTCTTATGGGGCGGCGCAACCGCTGCCAATCAGCTGGAGGGTGCTTTTGATCAGGGAGGAAAAGGGCTGTCTACGGCAGATATGATTGCTTTCGTGCCTAAGGATAAGCGCAAAGGGGATCATTCGATGGAGATCTCTTCGGAGCGGATCGCCCGGATTCTTGCCGGAGAGACGGATGACTGGTTCCCGAAACGCGAAGGCGTTGACTTCTATCACCGTTACAAGGAGGACATTGCTCTATTCGCCGAAATGGGCTTCAAGGTGTTCCGGCTGTCCATTAACTGGGCGCGGATCTTCCCGAACGGCGATGACGCTGAGCCTAACGAGCAGGGTCTGCAATTCTACGACGATGTATTCGATGAACTGCTGAAATACGGCATTGAGCCGCTGGTGACCCTCTCGCACTATGAGACACCGCTCGGTCTTACCCAGAAATATAACGGCTGGGCCAGCCGTGAAGTGATCGGATTCTATGTGAAGTATGCGGAGACTGTATTTACCCGTTACCGGAATAAAGTGAAGTACTGGCTGACCTTCAACGAGATCAATGTCATGCTGTTCAGCCCGTATACCGGCGGCGGAATTCTTACAGACCGCGTGGAGAACAAGCTGCAAGCGGTCTTTCAAGGTCTGCACCATCAGTTTGTTGCAAGCGCCTTGGTTACCAGACTGGGACATGAGATTATTCCGGGCTCACAGATCGGCTGTATGCTGGCCCGTATGGAGAGCTACGCGCATACCTGCAATCCGGCGGATTTGCGTAAGAGACAGCAGGAAGACCAGCTGAATCTGTTCTTCACGGATGTGCATGCGCGAGGCAAGTACCCGCGTTATATGAACCGTTATTTTGCCGAGAATCAGATTGAGATTGTCCGTGAGCCGGGGGATGATGAGCTGCTTGCTGCGAATACAGTAGATTTCATCTCGTTCAGTTATTATATGACGCTCACCGTGTCTGCAGGTCCAGAGGGTGAGGCCACGGAAGGGAATCTGCTGGGCGGTATCAAGAACCCGTATCTGAAGGCCTCCGACTGGGGCTGGCAGATTGACCCTGTAGGGCTGCGCATTACCCTGAACAACCTGTACGACCGTTACCAGAAACCGTTGTTCATTGTGGAGAACGGGCTGGGCGCCTATGACAAGGTGGAGGAAGACGGATCGATCCATGACCACTACCGGATTGATTATTTGCGGGAACACATCAAGGAGATGAAGGAAGCGGTAAAGGATGGCGTGGAGCTGCTGGGCTATACGGCCTGGGGCCCGATTGACCTGGTGAGCATGTCGACTTCGGAGATGTCCAAGCGCTACGGCTTCATCTATGTAGACCTGGATGACACGGGAAGCGGCACGCTGAACCGCAGCAAGAAGGATTCGTTTGAGTGGTACAAGCAGGTCATTTCCTCGAACGGTGAAATATTGTAGTTGAAATGGGGCAAGCTTAAGAAGCACAGGCCTTAATAAACCGTTTTCATAAAAGTGTTGTCTTATTTACAATGATATGCTAAGATGCTGCTACAGGTAGAATAACTGGATTGTTACTGTTCATTCAGGCAAAACCAGAAACGGGCACTCTTTTGATGCCGTTTTGGTTTTGCCTTTTTTCACACAATAATGTTGTATCCCCGCGTGGTGGGGGGATTTTATTACTCTGACGGTGTAAGGTGATGGAATGAAAATTGCTAAGGTGCTCAACAACAATGTGGTCACCGTCCTCGATGCCAGCGGGAAGGAACGGGTCGTAATGGGCCGCGGAATCGCCTTCAAGAAGCAGCCCGGGGATGACGTTGAGGATGCCCAGGTAGAGAAAGTGTTCGCCCTGGAGAATAAAGAAGGTTCACAGAAGCTGATGTCGCTTCTCTCGGAGATCCCGCTGGAATATGTGGAATGCACCGATGAAGTGATCCGTTATGCCGAGACGGTGCTCGGGGAGAAGCTGCATGACAGCATCTATATCTCACTGACGGACCATATCCATTTCGCCATCGACCGTCACCGTCAGGGGCTTCAAATCAAGAATGCGCTGCTGTGGGAAATCAAGCGGATGTACCGCAAGGAATTCTCCATTGGACTCAAGGCGCTGCAAATTATCGAGGAACGGCTGGGTGTTCTCCTGCCGGAGGACGAGTGCGCTTTCATCGCGATGCATCTGGTGAATGCGCAGATGAACGGTGAGATGCGGGAGACGGTAAGCATCACGAATATCGTGAAGGACATCTTGAATATTGTCCGGCGTAGCTTCCTCATCGAGCTGGATGAAGAATCACTGGGGTATTACCGCTTCCTCACCCATCTGAAGTTCTTCGCACAGCGGGTGGTTCAGGGCACTCCGATGGAAGAGCGGGACCAGGATCATGCACTGCATGATTTGGTCATGAAGCAGTACCCTGCTGCTCATGCGGTTGCGGTGAAGATAGCGGACTATACCCGCAAGATATACAAAAGGGTCTTGTCCAAGGAAGAAATATTGTATCTGACCATTCATATTGAACGGATTATCCGTAGTGGGGATATAACAGAATAATGTGGTGCAGGATTGCTACTCGGTACAGAGGCAAAACCTAAACCCGGACAGTGCTGGAGGCAGAAGACTGCCTTTCCCCGCTGATCGGCGTTTAGGTTTTTTTTGCGGAAAACATACTATAGCTAAGGAGCAACATCTTATGAATACAAAAGAGCTGTCCAAAGAAATATTGAAGCTTGTCGGCGGAGAAGAGAATATCGATCAGGTTACCCATTGTATGACCCGTCTGCGCTTCAACCTGAATGACAACAACCGTGCGGACAAAGCGGCCCTGCAGAAGACGGACGGGGTTATGGGCGTGATGATTAACGGCGGGCAATTCCAGGTCATTATCGGCAATGATGTGCCGGTGGTCTACAATGACCTGATTGGCAATATGTCCGTTTCTCCTGAGAAGAAGGCTTCCAGTGACAATGTGGAGAAAAAGAAGCAGAATCCGCTGAGCAAGCTGTTCGACTTCATCTCGGGAATCTTCACACCGATCCTGCCGGCCATTACCGGTGCGGGGATGATCAAGGGGATTGTCGCCCTGCTGGTAGCGGTGGGCTGGATGGGGACGGAGAACTCCACGTATATCATACTCTCGGCGATCGGGGACGGCGCCTTCTACTTCCTGCCGATTGTTCTGGCCATCAGCGCTGCCCGTAAGCTGGGAAGCAATATGTACATCGCTGCTGCGATCGGGGCGGCCATTCTGCATCCGACCGTCACCACGCTGCTGGGGTCTGGGGAGCCTGTTACCTTCGCTTCACTGCCGGTGGTAGCTGCAACCTACGCTTCGTCTGTCATTCCGATTGTGATTGCAGTATGGCTGGCCTCCTATGTGGAAAAAGCCGTTGATAAAGTAACCCATGCTTCGCTGAAGCTGATTATCGTTCCGACGGTTACCCTGCTGGTCATTGTGCCGCTTACCCTGATTGCCGTAGGCCCGCTGGGTGTTATTATCGGGGATGGCCTGACAGGAGGCATCAGCTGGCTGTTCGAGAATACGGGACTGTTCGCAGGCCTGCTGCTGGGCGGAACCATGTCTCTGCTGATCATCACGGGGATGCATTATGCCCTGATTCCAATTATGATCGCATCCATTGCACAGCTTGGCTATGACTATATGATTCCGATTATGATGGTAGCAAACTTCGCCCAGGCGGGCAGTGCGCTTGGTGTCTCTCTAAGAACGAAGAACAGCAAGCTGAAGTCCCTCTCCCTGTCTACAAGTATTACGGCCTTCATGGGAATTACAGAACCGGCCATGTACGGTGTGAATATGCGGCTTAAGAAACCGTTCATCGCTGCCCTGATCGGCGGAGCCGCGGGGGGTGCGTTCCTCAGCTTGTTCAAGGTAAAAGCGTATGTCATCGGCGGACTCGCCGGACTCTCCGGTATTCCGATGGTTCTCGGTGCGACCTTTGTCTATTCGGTCATCGGCTTCGCCATCGGGGCGGTAGTTGCTGCGGTTGTCACTTATATTCTCGGCTTCGAGGATGAGCCGGAAGCTGCTGCTGCGCCTGCGGTGACTCCTGCTGAGTCTGTAAACGCATCTGCCGCTGCCGCTACTATAATCGGCACTGCTGTTGAGTCTACGATGGTGAATCAAGAGGTATTCAGTCCGATTACCGGAGCGGTGAAGCCGCTGAGCGAAGTGAGTGACCCGGCCTTCTCGGAAGAGATTATGGGTAAGGGATATGCGATTCAGCCGTCCGAAGGCCGCGTAGTCTCGCCGGTTCAGGGAACGGTGTTCTCGCTCTCGAAGAGCGGACATGCGATTGGTCTGGTCAGCGATAGCGGAGCAGAGATGCTGATCCATATCGGCATCGACACGGTGAAGCTGAAGGGCCTGCATTTCTCGCCCAAGGTAACCGCCGGAACCCGGGTGGCTGTCGGCGATCTGCTGATGGAATTCGATCTGGTGGAGATTGAGAAGGCTGGCTACAGCACAATCACGCCGGTTATTATTACGAACATCCAGCAGTATCAATCCATCCAGCCTGCTGGCGCCAGCTCTGTTAAGGAGAAGGAACTGCTGTATACGGTGCTTGCTTAGGCCGAGCTAGGGGCCGGGCGCGAATAGCGAATGGCTGGAGCTTGGAGTGAATGAGTGAAGAGCTGGAGGTTTGGAGTGAATGAGTGAAGAGCTGGAGGTTTGGAGTGAATGAGTGAAGAGCTGGAGGTTTGGAGTGAATGAGTGAAGAGCTGGAGGCTTGGAGTGAATAAGCCAAGAGCTGGAGTATAAGTAAGTAGGATGTTCTAGAGTATAGGACAGGTAAGTGGATCGAGAAGGTACAAAGGAGTTGTCGCTCGCAGCAGGTCTGCGTGGGGACAACTCTTTTTGTTTGGCCGAATGTGTGCGGAAAACCGAATAGAATATGCTGGGGCGAGGCTGAGTGGGCCGGATGTATGCTAAAAAGCGAACACAATGCGCTGGGCGAAGGCAAGCGGGCCTAATGTGTGTGAAAAACTGAGTACAATCTGTTGGCGCCTGTCCAGGTAACCTTGTTCTGTGGAGATAGGTGGAAAACGAGCATCTAATTTGACTGGATTCCTGAGAATTGGGACTTTAGTTGGAAAAAGTACATTTATTCAGCTGGATTATGCTAGTTGAGCCAAAATGGTGGGAAGTAAGTGTTGTTTATCCAACTAATCTTTCGTGACGGGAAGAACTCAACAAATTAAGTGTTGATTGTCCAACCATTGGAGTGAGCTGCGGACGAACCCCGTGAGGTCCGCTACAGGCCAGGCGCGGGCGGGCCTACAACTTGCCCGCGCTGATCTCCGCGACCCTTGCATACTCGATCAGCGCCGCTTGTCCGGCGGCCGTGAGCGTGTAGCGGCCGCGCTGCACCCGGAAGAACCACGCATAGTAGTTCTTCTGCAGGATCGCAGCGGCGCCGGGCACGCCGCTGCGCTTCCGCAGCGCGGCGGGCGTGACGCCGCGCGCGCCCTCCGCCCGGCTGCGCGCAGCCGCCGGGCCCAGGCCCGCAGCGGCATCATCCGCCGCTGCGGCCTCACCCGCGGCCGCCGTCTCCCCGGCGGCCAGGGCCGTGCCCGGCGCGCCGCTTAGCGCCGCACGCCCTCCGCCGAGGCCGGCCGCTCCGGCGGCTTCGGCCTCCAGGGCTTGCAGCGCTAGTGCTACGCGCAGCGCCTTCTCGCGGTAGGCCGTCACGAGCTTGACGCGCGTGCTGCCGCCGGTGTTGTAGTCTCCGCTGCGTTCGCGGAACTCGTAGAGCAGCCGCTCACGGCGGCGGACCGCACTGCGCGCCTGCGGCGGCGCCTCGCCCGGCTCCGCGAGCACCTCGACGAGCGGGGCCTTCGTCTTGTAGAAGACGACGGTGATCAGCCCGAGGCCGAGCCGGCGGCACAGCCCGGTGAGCTCGCCCCAGCGCTGGTTGACCGCGCCCTTCTTCTCCCTGACACGTTCTACCGCGAGGTAGACGTTAGGGCTAAGCCGCAATCGTTCAATCCCCTGCAGCAGCAGGGCGAGATTGAACGATTTTTTCATCTCCACAATGAGCGGCTGGGCCTCGTCCTCCCTTATGCCCACCAGATCACAGGTCCGCACCTCACCCTTGATGTCATAGCCTTGCCGCTCAAAAAAAATCTTCAAAGGAGCATACAGCTCCGTCTCCTGCTTGATCGCCATTCGTATTCACTCCTGCCCTGAATTGCAGCGTAATTATTCTATAGAAATCATGATTCTCTATTATAGCACAGCAAAAAAGAGGTCAACTATTCCGGGCTCGCCGCATAGGTATGTAATACACTTTCTAAGCTTGGTGGAGCAAGTAGGAGCGCAAGAGGAGGCAGCGAGCCATGGATATTTTTGAGCGTATAGCAACGCATCGGGCTGAGAACAACCGTTTGGCGTGGAGCGGCACTTTCAAGGATTATATAGAACTGCTTAGAGTAGACCCCTCTCCCGCCAAAACAGCTCATTCCCGCGTATACGACATGATCAAGTCACACGGCGTCGAGGACATTAACGGACGTAAACGGTATAAGTTTTTTGAACAGGAAATCTTCGGACTGGACCGTGCGGTGGAGAAGCTGGTGGAGGAATATTTCCATTCCGCCGCCCGGAGGCTGGATGTGCGCAAACGGATCTTGCTGCTGATGGGACCGGTTAGTGGAGGGAAGTCTACCCTGGTCACGCTGCTGAAGCGCGGCCTGGAGCAATATTCGCGCACGGATGCCGGAGCGGTATACGCCATTGAAGGTTGCCCGATGCATGAGGACCCGCTGCATCTGATTCCGCTGGAGCTGCGTCCGGAGATTGAACGGGAGCTGGGCGTACGGATTGAAGGGAATCTGTGCCCGTCCTGCCAGATGCGGCTGAAGAATGAGTACCACGGGGATATTGAGCAAGTAACTGTTGTTCGGGTGCTGCTATCAGAAGAGGAGCGGGTGGGGATTGGCACATTCAGCCCTTCCGATCCGAAGTCGCAGGATATCGCGGATCTGACCGGCAGTATCGACTTCTCCACCATTACGGAATTCGGCTCGGAATCCGATCCGAGGGCCTACCGCTTCGACGGGGAGCTGAACAAGGCCAACCGCGGGATTATGGAATTCCAGGAAATGCTGAAATGCGACGAGAAATTCTTGTGGAATCTGCTGTCGCTGACACAGGAAGGCAATTTCAAGGCCGGGCGGTTTGCGTTAATTTCGGCGGATGAGATGATTATTGCCCACACGAATGAGACCGAATATAAATCCTTCATCTCCAATAAAAAGAACGAAGCGCTCCAGTCCCGCATGATCGTCATGCCGGTTCCCTATAATCTGCGCGTCTCTGAAGAGGAAAAGATCTACGCCAAGCTGATCGGCCAGAGCGATATGAAGCATGTGCATATTGCCCCTCACGCGCTGCGCGCGGCGGCGATCTTCTCGATCCTGACCCGGCTCAAGGAGAGTAAGAAACAGGGGATGGACCTGATAAAGAAGCTGCGCATGTATGACGGCGAAGAGGTCGAGGGCTACAAGGAAGCGGATCTGAAGGAAATGCAGACTGAATACTTAGATGAAGGCATGTCCGGCATCGACCCGCGTTATGTCATTAACCGCATCTCCAGTGCCCTGATAAAAGGCGATCTGCAATGCATGAACGCGCTGGATGTGCTGCGTGCAATCAAGGACGGCCTGGATCAGCATCCTTCGATTACGAAGGAGGAGCGCGAGCGTTACCTGAACTTTATTTCCATTGCTCGCAAGGAATACGATATTCTCGCCAAAAGCGAAGTGCAAAAGGCCTTCGTCTACTCTTTTGAAGAATCCGCCAAAACGCTATTCGAGAATTATCTCGATAATATCGAAGCCTTCTGCAACTGGTCCAAAATCCGTGACCCGCTCACCGATGAGGAGATGGAGCCGGATGAGCGGCTGATGCGCTCCATTGAAGAGCAAATCGGCATTTCGGAGAATGCGAAGAAGGCCTTCCGCGAGGAGATCCTGATCCGTATTTCATCCTACTCCCGTAAGGGCAAGAAGTTCGAATACAACAATCACGACCGGCTGCGGGAAGCCATCGAGAAGAAGCTGTTCACGGATCTCAAGGATATCGTCAAAATCACCACTTCCTCCAAGACACCGGATGAAAGCCAGCTCAAACGGATCAACGAGGTCAGCCGCCGCCTGATTGATGAGCATGGCTACTGCCCGATCTGCGCCAATGAGCTGCTGAAATATGTCGGAAGCCTGCTGAACCGCTGACATAGCTCCACATAGACTTACCACTTCAGCGAAAAGGGAATATCCCGGGCCATCGTAATGGCTTAGGGATATTCCCTTTATGTTGTCTATATTGCCCGAGCCGCTGAGTAGCGAAGTCGTGCAGTGCAGACTGGGCAAGCGGTATTATCAGGTGAGCCCTTATCCTCTTGAAGGCTCCTAATTCTCCTGCTCCTCCTGAGATTCCTGAGATTCTTTAGGCTCCTGGTGCTTCCCGCCAATCTTGAAGCTGAATTGGCCGTTATATTTGCCGAGCTGTCCGCCCAAGCCGATGCCGGCTCCCTGCCCGCCGCCGAGCTGCGCCTTGGCCTCAGCCCCGATGCCCTTCTTGCCGCCAAGCTGAACATGGGAGTCAAGACCTGCGCCTTGACTGAGGCCCAGATGAGCGCCCGCGTCAGCATTCAGCCCGTGATCGCCCCCGGCCTGCGCGCCCATCTGGACATCTGCTCCCTGTCCGCCGCCGAGCTGCGCCTTGCCTTGTGCGGCCACCCCGTATTTGCCGAAGGCCTGGGCTTCGGCGTTCACTCCGAGACCTTGCCCGCCCCCTAGATGGGAATCACCTTGCGCTTCAATGCCATAGGAGGGGCTGCCGATATGGCCGCCTGCCTGTATATTTGCTCCGCTGTACGCCAGTTTTCCTCCGGCATTCAAGCCAATGCCGTGTTTACCCCCTAACTCGCCTCCTACATCGACATGAATTCCCTTGCCGCCGGCCTGACTTGCCCCGGGATGGCCGTCCACCGGCTTGTTCGCGGCAGCCGGATGTCCGCTTTCCAGGACATCCTGCGGTTTGCTGGCATTCTGAAGCTGCTGCCAGCCATCCGTTTTGTCCTCTGCATGGTCATTCTCAAGCTTACTTGGAGCAGCCTGAGATTCGGAGAACCGGGCAGTCTGCGTATTCCTGGCAGTTACACTCTGCTTATCAATCCTCGGAGCGGTCTCCTCAGCGGACTCCGAACGTACCAGGTGGTGATAATGCGAAAAGGGGAAGGGCTGCGGCAAATGCCGATAGCCTGACGGGTGAGCTTGACGGTCCGAATCTTCGTTCCTGTAATTCATGCGGGATACCTCCATTCTTGAATTCATTACAATAGCCTATTCGCCAATATTGGAAGTGATACGTGTCAGATGAATATAAAAGTGGATTGAAATGCCTGAATGGCTATGCTACATTGTGTGAATGAATGAAAAAGGATTCACTCAGATCTGGAGGGTGTACAGATGGAAGATAAGAAAGCAGAGATTTTCAAACGCGGCAAAGAGCTGTTCAACGCCAAAGGCTTCAAGGATACCAATGTGTCCGACATCACCAAGCTGTGCGGTTATGCCGTAGGCACTTTCTATAATTATTACGCATCCAAGGAGAAGCTGTTCATAGAGATCTACCTGCGGGAGAATGAAGAGCTGAAGCGGAGCATGATGGCCAAGGTCGATCTGGAGGATGAGCCCGCCAAGGTGCTTAAGCAGATGATGGAGCTTAATTACAGCGGGATGAATGAGAACCCTATCCTGAAGGAATGGTATAATAAGGCACTCTTCAACAAGCTGGAGAAGGAATTCTTCGAGCATGGCGGGATCGAGGGAATTCAAGAGATGATGAACAGCGGCATTTTGGAATTAATCCGCAACTGGAAGTCGAAGGGAAAAATCAGAACGGACCTGGAGGACGGGATGATTCTTGCCATGTTCAACTCCATACCGTATATCGATATCCACAAGGAAGAGATCGGGGTAAGCTTTTTTCCGCAGCTCCTGGATTATATGGTTGAATTCATTATGCAAGGCTTGACAGATACGCAGCGATAGCAAGGTTGGCAGACATCCTGCCCTGATAAGCCGGGAATACAGCAAGTCTGGAACAGTCCCTCAAGCCGCCGCCTGCTATAATGTATTCACCTATGTCTATTGAAAGGCCGGTGGAGTCACTGAATTACAGCAGAGAGATCGGGCAGACGATTGATTATATTGAGGAGCATCTCATGGACCCGCTGACAGCGGAGCAGATTGCGGCGTATGCAGGGTATTCGCTGTATCATTTTTGCCGGATGTTCAGCCAGTCTCAGAACATGCCAGTCATGGAATATGTGCGCACCCGGAGATTGTCGCGGGCTGCCGTAGAATTATTCAACGGGCGGAGGATTACGGAGATTGCGCTGGAGTACGGCTTCGAGACACCCGGGGGTTTCGCCAAAGCCTTCCGCAAAACCTACGGCTACAGCCCCTCCCAGTACGCGGCGCGGATGAGCGGATATCTCCGGGACCGGTTAGAATATGAGATTAAGGACTATATTGCCGAGCCGGTGATGGTGGCGAAGTCTGCTTTTAACGTAGCGGGGTACGGGATTGAGACGGATGTGGAGGCCGGAAATGCCACGCAGGACGTAGCTTCGTTCTGGTATTACTATGATGGCGACAATCTGGAGGATCAGATGTACGCGAAGCTGAATCCGCCGAAGCACGGGGAGGTCGGCTTGTGCATTCCGGCAGACACTGGCGGCAACGCCGTTTATCTGCTGGGAGTTATAGTGGAGAATTTCAGTAAGGTTACTCCTGACATGCTTACGGCTGTTGTGCCTGCGGCGCAGTATGCGGTATTTACGACACCGCCGGTGGACGCTACGGATGAGGCGAGACCGGAGACTTTTGCCGAGGTGGTCAAGAGTACCTGGAGATATATCTTCGAGGACTGGTTTCCGGGCAGCGGCTATATGCACGACGAAGATAAGCTGAACTTTGAATTCTACGATGAGCGTTGTCACGCCCGGGTGGATTCGGTGATGGAGATTTATGTTCCGGTGCGGGAGCGCAGGTTTCATGAAACTGCTAAGTAGGTTATAGTAATATGTGGAAAATGGAGATAAAGGAGTTAACCATGGCTAAACAACGCAAGATTTTGCTAACGGTTACCGTATTGTACACATTGCTTGTGCTTTATTTTATGTTTTTTGCTTTCGGCAGAGGAGAGGCTTCGGATCATACTATCTACACCTTTATTTTCATGCCTGAAAACTTCATTTTGATGCCTGCTCCGTCTGATCTTTTTCCTCCCACCCTGATGGATTTGGTGGGTTTCGGGAACACGCTTGCGTTTATTCCTTTCGGTATATTGATTCCATGGCTGTACCGGGTCAGCTTCGTCCGGTTCATCACCTTATTCTTCATCGCGATTCTTGTGCTGGAGACAATCCAGGCTCTTACTTTCCTGGGCAGCTTCGATATCAATGACGCTCTTCAGAATTCGGTTGGTGCAGCCCTCGGTTTTGGGGCATACAAGCTGGGCTTCCGTTACCGGAGCCTCGGGCGCAATCTGGCGGCAACGGCTATATCAGGGTTGGTTCTATTTATAGCTTTATGGGGATTAGGGGCGGCGGTAGACAAAGTAATCACTAAGGTAGAGGGGCCGTTTACGGCGATCACGGAATGGACGGACACCTCGGGCAATTCATCCGCAGACAAACCGGACAACATTCAAATCAACGGACAGCAGATACCGCTCCGCTCTAACCTGTATGGCGCTGAAGGCGGAGAGTCCAGAACGTTCACGTACAAGTCTGAAGGTCAGACGACCCTCATCTTCACTTTCGGAAACCCCGAACCCACAGATTATTCCGGTGAGATCAGTATTACCCGGGATGGCCAGGAGATTTTGAATTATAATGGAGATTTTCAGCGTACTAATCCTGAACAGTACCCTGTAGTATATGAGATGCCAGTTGAACCGGGGGAAGAGCTGAAGATCACGATTAAGGGCGAATTGAAAATATGGGATGTCGGGTATAAAAAGATGCAGTTTATCTGGAACTGAGTGCTTAATCTTCCATTAGGAGAGGATAGGTGAGGCTAATGAGAATGGCATTTGTAGTGTTCGACGGCATGACCATTATGGACCTTGTAGGGTTCTATGAAGCAGTGAGCTGGGTAGCCATCCTGAAGGCGAAGGAGGACGTATCCTGGACCTTCTGCGCTAACAAGGCGGAGGTGACGGATGACCGGGGGCTGACGATGAAAGCCAATGAGGTGTTGCCTGACCTGGGGGCATTCGATCTGGTGTTCCTCCCGGGCGGCCATGCGACCCGGACGCTCCGCTACGATGAGGACTTCATAAGCTGGATACGGACCGCAGAAGGTGCACGCTATAAGGTGTCGGTCTGCACAGGTGCATTGTTGTTAGGTGCGGCAGGATTCCTGGAGAGTAAAAAAGCGACCACGAACTCCTCAGCCTACGATTTGCTGGCCCCTTACTGCGGAGAAGTCATTAAGGCCCGGGCCGTCCGGGACGGCGACACCTTCACTGGAGGCGGAGTAACGTCCTCAATCGATCTCGGTCTGTACCTGATCGAGTGCTTAGTGGATACAGACACTGCGCTCCAAGTGCAAAAAAGACTGGAGTACCCCTACTATCAGGCAGGTAAGCTAAGCGATATCTACTATCCGTATGAAGAGGAATAGAGAGGATTCAGCAAGAAAGGCAAGCCCCTACTGCGGGGCTTGCCTTTTGTCCGTATATCCGGCGCATGCACCTTTACGGCTGCTCAATGTGATCGGTTTTTCGACTACATTAGCGTTATTGCTGGGCTGCGGCATCCAATTGAACCGCCACGTAGCTTCCCAGCTCAACCATGCCTGCACTATCCAGCTTAGCGGCATCGTATTGCTTGATGGCCTCGGCGGTTGTCTGCATTAGCTCGGAGCTGTCGGTATTGCCCAGAACGCGCAGGACTACCAGAGTCTCGCCTTTCTTCAGCTGTTCTGCCAGCTTGGTCTTGTAGGCTTCCAGGGAATTTACCTCCAGCCCTTGGGTCACGTAATAATCGTAAGCATTGCTGGTGGCCTTGAACAGAGGCAGCTCGTGGTCCAGCCAGTAGGCCTTATCCATCACATACTCTACATCGGTGGCTGTAGCATCATTGGAGTTATAGAGCAAATAAGGAAGCCCGGTATTGGTAGCGTTGTTGGTCGGGTCAACATTGACCCATTCGTCGCCGAGCTTCACCTTGTTCCAGGCGTGATTTACGCCGCTCATGGTTCCTGTGACGACCATCGAAGGGACCTGGACGAGATCCGAGAGCAGCTGGAAGGTATGGGCATAGCTCATGCATACGCCGACTTTTTTAACCAGAATGCCATAGGTATTGAAAGAATCATTATACTTCGCATCAACTGTCTTGAACTCCTGCTCTTTGGCATTCTCCAGTGCAGCATCGTCATAGACGGTGTTATCATTCAGATAATTATAGATCGCCATCTGCTTCTCATCTGCACTCATGCCTTCCTTGATCGCAGCAGCGATTACTTTATCTGCCTCGGCAAGGATCTCCTTCTGCTTGGAGCGGATGGTTTCGGCAGAATCATCGTAACTCACATTAAGCGTCAGTTTCTCATAATCGTAGCCATAACCACGGAAGCCAAGAATGAGCGGGTTCTGGTAGACTACCTTCTCAATTACATCCACCAGGGCGCGTGCATTCTGCGCCTCCGGGAAGGCTTGCAGCGAGATTTCAGTCTCGCCGTTGATCAGTGTTAATGCAAGATACTCCTCCAGCGCAGAGTCAGCATGAATCAGGTCTGCCCGTATCGTGGTGCCCGGAACCGCCTGCTTGTTGCCTTCCTCTACCTTGTTCTTGGTATTTTCTTTTTGCTGGTCGATGACATTATCTCCAGGTTCGCTGGCGTTCCCGTTATCGCTGTTGTCGATGATGGTCGGTACATCCGGTGCAGGCACATAATCTGTGTCATTCTGCGGCTCTACATATCCCGGATTCGCCTTATTACTCTGGGCGGCTGCAAGACTGGCAATATCGGCTTTCGTCAATTGCGCAACCTGAACATATCCTTTGAGCGCAGTACCTTGAAGTGTGTACGGGACATCAGTTGGACCGGAAGACTTAAGCTTGACCGAACCAGTGTCGTAGAGAACAGTAACTGAAGCTTTGGAGCCATCAATGAACTGGACCGGAACGGTTTTGGGCAGCTCTTTGGCATTCTTGTACAATTTCAGGTTGATGTTATCCTCAGAAGCCACGGTGCGCGGCAGCCGTTTGGATAAAGCCACGGTATCTGCCGAACGGCTGAACCGGGATTCTTTGTCTCCCTGAACAGCAGTGACGTAATATTCCCCTTGGACATTGTTATTCTGTATGCTGGTAATCGTCTCATCTACTATACCGAGCGCACCGCGTCCGTCCTTCATGAAGTCGTTGTACGAAGTACCCTGCACTGTCGCAATCAACAGCGGACGCTGATCCGCATAACCCTGCTCCGCACCGCTGAGCGGTTCATTCGTGTTCTCCATTGTAATGTGGGAAGCACTGTAGATATTGTAGCTCTCAGCGCCCGGCACCTCATTCCACACCAGCGTCAGTCTGCCGTCAGGACTGATGTCGGCATCCAGAGTCGGTGTGGGCAGATCCGATTTCACCGTGAACGGAATGATCACCGGCTGCTTCAGCACAGTTGGCGACTTGGCATCCAGGTCATAGTTGAGCCGGATGTAGTAGACAGGCGCGTTCCCCCAGGAGCTGGCTCCGGTTGCACGCAAGGAATCGGAGGGAAGAACGCCGAAGCCGAGCGGCTTGATGGAGTATACGCTTTTGCCGTCAACAAGCTGTGAGTCCTCAAGGGTCCCTACCTTGCTCTCCGGGAGTGCCTTGATATCGGTATGTACGGATAACGTCTTGCCGATGGCTTCTGAGCCAAGATCAGTATTGAATCTGAAGATGAATTCCATATCCTGCTCCACATTATACATCGGCATGATGCCCGGACTGTGATCTGCTTCGTCTGAATCATACTTCTGCTTCAGATCGTACACAGTCTGTGAAGCCTCTGGCGGAGGGTTCCCTGAAGTGTTCTTCGTCTCGGCAGTTGCCGTAGCAGCCGGGCTGGATGAAGGCGTGGAACTTCCTTCGTTGCTTTTGCTGCCCCCCATGCAGCCTGTCAGAATCACACACATGATGAGCAGCAGTATTGCTATTTGTTTCACTTTCACTAACGTCCTCTCCCGTCTGGTTTCTGTATGAGGGTAATCATGGGCCATCCAGAATTACCCATTATAAATCACAGGAGATATATAACCCATTGGGTTACTATTAAAACAAAATTGGGATAATTTATATTTAAGTATTTTTTGCAGCAGGGTTTGACCTCCAAATCTAATACCATTCAAAAACAAGCCGCAGCGTAATTGCACATAGCAACTACACTGCGGCTTGTTGTGCGAAGCCATATATTACTCTACATAAACCGCCGCTGCACCTTTTTGCCGTCATAGGTGAACAGGGCGTTTTTGTCTTCCACGACAGTCTGCAGATGCACGGTACGGCCCCAGAGGGCGTAGATATGCGGGAGCGTGCGCTCCAGGTATTTCAGATCCAGCTCGACGCTCTCGTAGCGGTGGGCAATCAAGAGTTCGCCGTTCCGCTCATAATCGGCATCCTGGATGACGAGGTACGGGGAGCCGCCGTTCACCCGGGCCAGCACCAGCTGGTCGCGCACATTCTCCCACGCTTTATCGGTAATTTTCCACTCCGGGCCTTTTTTCTCGAACACATAGAGGTCCAGGTCGTTCACCAGTTCCTTCGACAGATAGCTGCGGATGAAAGAGATGTCGGAATCCAGCTCGCGCACCTCGAACATTTTGTCCCGGTCCCAGCGCTTCTCAATGTCCTCGAAAATCTTCAGGCCTAGGTAATACGGATTCAGGCTCTGGCGCGATGGCTGCACCACCGATGAATTCAGCTTGGCGTATTCGACCGTCTCTTCGGCAGTCAGGTCCAGCTCGCGCATAATCCGCTGATGCCAATAGGAGGCCCAGCCTTCGTTCATGATCTTGGTCTCCATCTGCGGCCAGAAATAGAGCATCTCGTCATGCAGCATCGTCATGATGTCGCGCTGCCAGTCCTCCAGAGCGGTAGAGTATTGCTGGATGAACCAGACGATATCTTTTTCCGGCTCCGGTGGGAAAGTACGTTTACCAGCAGTCTCCGGCTCCTGCGGAACAGCATCGGTCTTCTCCAGATCCCACAGCTCACTGTAGGCATTAGGCGGACCAGATCCGCCGGGCGGGGAGTCCTTGCGTTCTTTCATTTTGGCTTCGAGCAGATGAGTCTTGCCCAGCTTGCGCGGCTGGATCAGACTGGGGTCGATATGCTCCTGGATCGCCAGCACGGAATCAATGAAGCTCTCAACGGTGTCTGTGCCATAGGTGACGGAGTAATCATTGATGCGGTCGGCGGTGGCAGCCATGCTCTCGACCATATCCCGGTTGGACATGGAGAAGCGCATATTGTTCTTGAAGAAGTCGCAGTGCGCCAGCACATGCGCAACAATCAGCTTGTTCTGGACCAGGGAATTGCCGTCGAGCAGGAAGGCGTAGCACGGATTAGAGTTGATGACCAGCTCATAAATTTTGCTCAGGCCGAAATCGTATTGCGACTTCATCTTGTGAAACGTCTTGCCGAAGCTCCAGTGCCCGAACCGGGTGGGCATTCCGTACGCACCGAACGTATAAATAATATCCGCCGGACATATCTCATAACGCATCGGATAAAAATCGAGCCCAAACCCGGAAGCAATCTCCGTGATCTCGGCAATCGACCGCTCCAGCGCTTTAATCTCATCTTCACCGGGCATGCATCCATCTCTCCTTCCAGCTTGTGAACCGTTCTTCCTATGTATATGGGGGGAGGGGAGGGAGTATGATGGGCATGCCCAGCCCAAATCCCCCTTATTCCGCTTCCGTATAAAACAACTTAAGCAGAATATTCTGCGGATAATTTCCAAAGTGCTCCCCGAAGATGGTAAGGCCGCCTTTGTTAGTAGAATTCCCGTCAATCCCAATCCTCAGCTTGACGAAGGGGGACTCTTCGATCTTTAGCTCAGCGAGGGAGACCGATGATATTTTTTGACCGTCTATTCCAGTATCCTTTTTGGTGACTCTTAAATGCTTCAACAGGCCGTACTGGCTGAGCTCGTTATTCCACCAGGCCGGTGTTATTTTCCCGCGCACATCTGAGAAGTTCCCCGGTGCCGTCCAGGTGCCTAAGAATACATCGTTGATATAAAAAGCAATATCGCTCGGCCAATTATTGTTGGATTCAGGAAACTCTGATGAGAGCTCTAAGGATAATTCTAATAATTCTGCAGTGAAATTGTGGTTGAACTCATTCGGAATGATATATTCGACGAAGCCCTCCGCAAACCACAGTAAGGAGGCCTCGATCCGGTCATTGGAGACGAAGGTCCGTTGATCATCTAACTTTCCGATAATTTTTGCCTGGCTGGCTAATCCGCAGGTGGGGGTGACTGAGAAATTAGAATAGTATCCCAGCTTGATTTCATTCGTAATGACTTTAAAAGGAAGATGGAGCTTTTGCGGGAAGTTGAGGGCAATATGATCAACCGCAACAATGAAATTCTTCTTTCGGCTGTCGGTAGCCTCCAGATTGTCCTGGAGCTTGATGATCTTGGCGTCCTCCAGTAACCGGATATGGCGTGAGACGATCGCTTTGCTTAAGTTAAGTTTTACGGCTAGCTCACTGACCGTAAGCGGTGTATGTAGCAATAGTCTGAGAATCGAAGCTCTGGTGTCTGATGCCAGTGCTTTCAGAACAGAAATACCATGATCGTCGAGTTCTAAGAACATATGAACCTCCGGTTGTTAACTTTTTAGTTTACAATTAACAGTCTGGTTAAGCGCTAATTTTATTTAGTATACCACAAAGTTGAAAATCAGGAATAACGCTGATCTAACCTTGAAAGAACGCTTTCATCATGATAGTATTTGCTTGCCCGCGAGGAAGATTTACTATCTAAACCACAAAAAGTTAACTTTTATTGTGTGGACTACTAAGATGGGAGCTGAAGCTAAATGACACATAGGATGGAATACCCGCGTCCGCAGTTCGTCAGAGACGCATGGCTTAATTTGAATGGAACCTGGCAATTTGAATTTGATGACAGCAATGAGGGAGCCGCGCAGCGATGGTTTGATCCAAGTGAGAATTTCAGCCAGACCATTCAGGTTCCCTTTGCGTTTCAGACCCCTGCCAGCGGAATACACGATACGACGTTTCATGACTATGTCTGGTATAAGCGCAATTTCACACTTGATCCGGACTGGTATAAGAAGCGGGTGATATTACATTTTGGAGCGGTAGATTATAGAGCTTGGGTGTATGTGAATGGTCAATATATCGGGATGCATGAGGGCGGACACACTTCATTTTCTTTTGACATTACGCATGCCTTAACTGGACAGGAAGAACAGGTAACGGTTCATGTGGAGGACCCATCAACAGACGAGACTATACCACGGGGCAAACAGTTCTGGTTAGAGCAGCCCGAGAGCATCTGGTATACCCGCACGACAGGGATTTGGCAGACCGTGTGGCTGGAGGCAGTAAACCCTGTTCATATTCAGCAGGTGAAATTTACGCCAGATTTGGATCAAGGGAGTATTGGAATAGAAGTGAAGTCTGAGGGACATGGATCAGAAGAATTAGATTTGGAACTTCGTATTTCTTTTGGCGGAGAGCTTGTTATTCAGGACCGGGTACGATTATTACAGCCTATAACACGCAGAATGGTAGATCTGTTTGGTTTGAAAATATTCCGCACAAACTTTCATCGGGCCGGCTGGACATGGAGCCCGGAAACTCCTAATTTGTTCGATGTGGAAATGAAGCTGTACGATCACGGGGTTGAGGTGGACTCTATAGAGTCGTATTTCGGCATGCGGAAGGTTCATACAGAGAATGGTATGGTCTATCTGAATAACAAACCTTATTACCAGAAGCTTGTACTGGACCAGGGGTATTGGCAGGAAGGATTGCTAACAGCGCCGACGGATGACCATCTGAAGAAGGATATCGAATTAGCCAAAGAACTAGGGTTCAACGGTTGCCGGAAGCATCAGAAGGTCGAGGACCCGCGGTTTTTATACTGGGCAGACCGGATAGGGTTCCTTGTATGGGGAGAATGTGCGGCGAACGCCTCTTACAATAATGATGCTGTAGCCCGCTTAACCAAAGAATGGATTGAGATTATTGACCGTGATTTCAATCATCCCTCGATTGTGGCCTGGGTTCCGCTTAACGAAAGCTGGGGGATTCCGCTGGTGAAATCGGATAAGCAGCAGCAGTATCACAGCGTAGCCATGTACAGTCTGATTCATTCATTGGATCATACCCGGTTAGTCATATCGAATGACGGATGGGAAATGACGCTGACGGACATTTGTGCGGTACACAATTATCAGCACGGCAGAGCGGATGAGCCCGATAAATATGAAGAGTTCAAGCGGATTCTTTCTACAAAAGATACCATGCTTGCTTCCAAGCCATCGGCCCGGAGTGTATATGCAGACGGATATGAGCATCGGGGCGAGCCGATCTTGTTAACTGAATTCGGCGGGATAAGCTATAAGGCTGGCGCTGACGACGGCTGGGGATATACCAGTGCACAATCTGCAGACGATCTTGTTCTGGAATACGGAAGAATTATGAAAGCGGTATACGCTTCGAAGATTATTTATGGCTATTGTTATACGCAGTTAACGGATGTGGAGCAGGAGATTAACGGCCTGGTGGCCTATGACCGGACACCCAAATGCGATCTGTCATTAATTAAAGAAATTAACGATCAGTGGCATCTGCGGACCATTTAACCGGAACTTATGAAATGATAAGGAGCTGAAGAATCGATGACAAATGAAAGTTTGCTTCAAAAAATCGGGCTGGTCGTAGACAGGCTTATGAACCTGGGCGGCAGCGATTATGAAAAGGATAAAACCGTGGTTCAGGCCGATACCAGAGTAGGAATTGTGCAGCGCGATTTCGGCATTGAAGAATGGGATTGGCCTCAGGGCGTAGGTCTTTATGGTCTTTACAAGCTGCAAAAGCATTATGGCGATACGCGCTATATGGAATTTTTCCGGAATTGGGTTTCCCGTAATCTGGAGGCGGGCCTGCCCTCCAAAAACATTAATACAACAGCTCCTTATCTGCCTCTGGTGCTGCTCCTGGATCAGCTTGAGCCTTCCAGCGAACTGGAAGAGCTATGCCGGAAGCATGCAGATTGGCTCATCCATGAGCTGCCCAAAACCAAAGAAGGCGGCTTTCAGCACACGGTCACTGCGATTGGCAACCGGGATGGAATTCACCTGCACAATGGACAGCTATGGATTGATACGCTCTTTATGGCGGTTCTGTTCCTGAACCAGGCGGGGCGCAAGTTTAACCGGCCGGACTGGGGGCATGAGGCTGAACACCAGATTCTGCTGCATATCAAGTATTTGTTCGACAAACATACCGGCCTGTTCTTCCACGGCTGGAGCTTCGAACGCAATGATAATTTCGGCAGTATCTTCTGGTGCCGCGGCAATTCCTGGTTCACGTATGGGATCACCGATTACCTGGAAGCCTGCCAGGATTCAATTAGCCCGGGGTTCCGGCGGTTTTTGATTGATACGTATACCGCTCAGGTTAATGCCCTGGTCTCCCTCCAGGCAGCTTCCGGTCTCTGGCATACCGTCCTGCAGGACCCGTCCAGCTATGAAGAGGTATCCGGGTCAGCCGCAATTGCCGCAGGGATCATAAAAGGCATCAAAACCGGTATTCTCGATTCCTCCTATCAGGCTGCGGCAGACAAGGCCATTCAGGCGGTATGCCAAAATATTAGCGCAGATGGAACAGTGCTGAATGTGTCGGCCGGAACCGGTATGGGAATGGATAAGGAGCATTACAAGAACATTGCCCTTAGACCTATGGCGTACGGACAGTCTTTGGCTCTTATTGCATTGTATGAAGCTTTAAAATAAACGGAAAAAAGCCTAATCCCTGAGCGTTTACGCCAAAGGATCAGGCTTTTTTTCACAATAAATTATGTTAAAATCACATTAATTAATACTTGGATATCGACGAACGGGAGGGATAAGTAATGACCGATTTTACAGCGATTCGGGACCTGTTCCATATTACAGAACCGTGCGGATTTGATAAGGAATCATTAACACCATGGATGGAACGCTACGGGCATATTCCGCAGGTGTTGCGGGCGTATTATACGGAGCTTGGGGCCCACTCTGCATTGAACGCGACTCAGGATTTTCTGGTTCAGCCTCAGAATTTTCCGCGTTATATGGAAGAAGACTACTGCATCTTTTATACCGAAAATCAAGAAGCCTGCGTCTGGGGAATCCGTGCAGCGGATATGAAGCTCGATAATCCTCCCGTCTATGTACGCAGCGGAGAGGAATGGGAGCGCCTGCGTTCGTCTGTTAAGGAATTTTTGCTGGCTATGGCCCATTTGCAGGCAGTGCTGGCGATGGAGTATAGCAGCGAAGAATATTGGGACATCGATGAGGCTGCTGCGGAGCGGATTGAGCAGAACTTTCCTTCCCGCCAAGCGGATTCGGATTTGTACACGGGCGTACGTTTTTTTGGCCAGCCGGGTGAATTGATTATGATTATGAACAACAACGGTGGCCATCTGTTAATGTTCGCGGCCGAAGACGAGGAACGCCTTGATGAATTGTACAACCTCTTTGAGCAGTGGACGGAGCAGTAATCCGCGCCTCCCGGCAAAAGTACCGTATACGTGCCAAACAAGGGCCTGACCGCAGTCAGGCCCCGCTCAACACTCCTTCTAACTAAGCCAGACTAATAGCCCAGTCCCTTAACCATACACCCGCACCTCAATAATCTCCGCATACTCGCTGCCGTTGGTCTCCAGGACCATGACCCGCAGGCGGTCGGCTGTTACAGCTTCGTTCAGCGTGTGTACCCGCTTGCGCTTGTGGTTGTCATGTTCCCCGGCAACTGCGGTCCATTTGCCGTCCAGGTAAGCTTCAATACGGTAATCCTTAACGAGCGTCGGCAGGATTTCATATGGCGTAATATGGTGATGCAGGTTGATCAGGTCCTCGTTCACATCGTCATTGAAGGTAATGTGAATCTCGCGCAAGGTTACCGGCTCGTTCCAAGCCAGCTCCAGCCACTCCGGCTGGCCGGAGGCCATCCGGTCGGAGGACCACAGATGTGGCCCGCCGTACGGACGGAGGTAGCCGTCGGTGGCTTTGTCTGCGGCGAAGGCGCTTGTTGGAGCAGACAGGCGAAGGCAGGGAGCCTTGTGGTCATATTTCTTTTTGTCCCATTGCACTACCGGCTGTGCGGGCGGATTCTCGCCGAAGTCCCTTGAGGCAGCGGGGGTCTCGCTATGCCCGTATACCAGCATTCCCGAAGCTGGCTCATCTGCCATATGCAAGGACAGCGCAGCATTGGCCTTGACGGCCAGGAACGCGTTGCGCGGGGACTCCGGCTGCCACTGAACCGGAAGCTTCACCCACTGGACGTCTCCGGCCTGAACGGGAACGGATACAGACTCGACAAACATATGGGGAACATAATTCTCGGACCTTCCGGTCTCCCATAGCTCGACCGTCAGCTCTGCGGCTTCGGCCGCATCGATCAGCAGCTCAATCCCGTCCAGCTCAGGATCAACCGGAACAGTGATGCCGATGTTATCGGTAAGCGTTACGCTGAATGCAAAATCCTCTACAGCGAGCCGGCTCCGCTCGCTGGAGGCGCTGAGCGCAGCCTTCAGCGCCAGATCTGCTTCATCCTCGTTGCGCAGCCCGAGGACGGAAGCATCCTGGCGCAGCATCGTCTGCTGCAGCTCGTTCAGGTGGGCCGCATGCAGTTCGCGCGGCGATATTCCCTTGGCGGCGCAGAGTGCCGCGCCGATACCGGCGGCTTCGCCGATGACCGCGCAGGTAGCCATGACGCGGGTCGTGCCGAACGCGACATGCGAAGCGCTGATGTCGCGGCCGGCCATCAGCATATTGCTGACGTTCACCGAATACAGCGAACGGAACGGAATGTGATAGCTGCCGTCCGAATACATATGCTTCGAGCCTGACTCTGTAGCGTACACTCCCTGCGGCGGATGCAGGTCAATGGACCAGCCGCCGAACGCCACGCGGTCCGGGAATTCATGCTGAGTCAGGATATCATTCTGATTCAGGACATAATCGCCAATGAACCGGCGGTACTCCCGCTTGCCCGGAGTCGAACCGACCCATTCCAGCGTCATGTTGTCAGCGTCGAATTTGCCGGAATTCTTAATATAGTCCCAGATCCCGTAGATCACAGACCACAGCTCGTCGCGGATGGCCTCATTGTCATGAACGGTGTCCTGCTCGCCGCCGAATTCGATCCACCAGTAGGCGCAGCCGTTGTCGCCGCTGCGGATGATACGGCGTTCGGCGATAGCGGTTTGTGTAATATCCTTTGCCATGGCCGGAGCGATATATTTGACCGGATGGCCTGCGTCCTTGGTATAGAAGAGCAATGTGCTGCCGAGCGTAATATCATCGGCAACCAGTGGTGCCCATTCCTCATTATATTCTTCGCGTGCTTCACGGCCCAGCCGGTACTCTGCACCTGCCAGGAAGCCTACCAGGCCATCCCCCGTACAGTCCAGAAAGACTGCGCTCTCAAAAGTAATTCTCCGCTCCGAACCCATCATCCAACCCGTCACGGACCGGATGCTCCGCTGGCCGCTGCCATCCTCGGAAGCATCGACCTCATGTACATCCGTGTTCAGAAACAGCTGAATGTTCGGTTCGGCCTTAACTGCTTCAAGCACAACCATATCCCAGAGATACGGATTGCCGTCTTTGTTGCGGTACTGGTTCTCCACAAACAGCTCGCCCATGATCCCCGTTTCACGGGCATACCGGTGGATACCGTGTGAG
This sequence comes from Paenibacillus sp. FSL H7-0756, assembly GCF_038006765.1. NCBI lineage: Bacteria > Bacillati > Bacillota > Bacilli > Caryophanales > Paenibacillaceae > Paenibacillus > Paenibacillus sp. FSL H7-0756. The sequence continues at coordinate 1,418,683 of NZ_JBBOVT010000003.1, forward strand.
GTTGCGCCGCAGACCCATACCCGCACCTCGCTGCTGGAGTTGCCGCCGAGCACCGGACGGTTATTAATCAGCGCCACACGCTGGCCCAGCCGGGCTGCCGCAATCGCCGCGCATACCCCTGCCAGTCCTCCGCCTACCACCGTTACATCCGTGTTGACCGTTTCACTACGCATTGTTGAACCTCTCCTTTGGTGTATGTTAATATATCCGTAGTTTCATGATAGGATAATCATTAATCAAATGACATGCATATATTTTCTTGATCTATATACTTTATTTCGCTGAATAATGCAATCGGAGGGGAGTCAGACATGCGTATGAATTGGTCGGTTCGTCCGGCAGCCTATATCTATTGGGAGCAGAAAAAACAGTTCCTGCTGGAGCACGACACCTATCCTGTGTGGACGTTATTTGCGGTTGAGCAGGGACAATTCGCTTACCGCTTCGGAGACCACGAAGGGGAGGGCGGATTCGGGGACATCATTGTATGTCCGCCGGGGACAACCTTTTACCGGAGAACGCTTAGTCCGTTGACCTTTCATTTCATACAATTCGAATGGGCGGAAGAGGGGGGGCCGGAGGACGCTGCAACGCTTGGAGGCAGTTGGACAGTCAGGGATGTGGAGCGCCTAAGATCTACATACCGCTATATGCGGAGTATCGGAAGAGGGATTCAGGAGGAGCCGGGGTATAGCCGGATGAAGCATATGCTGGAGGATCTCTGGAGGCTGCTTGAAATCGAGCGCAGCAGTGCATCCGAGGAGCTGCGCTCTGAAGAGACAAGTCCGGGCCCGCTGATGCAGCAGGCTAAGCAATGGCTGCTGGAGCACGCTTGTACACCTATGACCCTGCAGGAGCTGGCCGCTACCCTTGATATTACTCCAGTGCAATTAACGCGGCGTTTCCGTGCGGCCTATGGGACGGCCCCTTCAGACTTCGTAACCGGACTCCGGCTTAGACGGGCCTGCCAGCTTTTGGAGGATTCCAGACTGCCCATTGAAGGGATCGCCCAGCAGTGCGGCTACGAGAACGGCTTCTATCTGAGCCGGGTATTCTCAGCGAAGCTGGGATTAACTCCATCCCGGTACCGTAAGCTGCACCGCGTATAATTAATAACAATTGTATAATTCAGCACATTACATTAGTATGTAATTAGTTAATCATCTAATTTTATATGAACTAAATAGTTTTTCGCTGTAGAAAGGATTGAATTGTAATGAAAATAGATGCTTCTGTCATCGCCGCAAGAAATATTATGGATGAGAGCCAAGGTAAGAGTTATCCCACATTTGCGTATTCGGTATTAGATCGTTACATTGACGGGGACATCATCATCGATAAGTCTTCGGCACTGATCGGTACTTCTTCAGGCATTTATACAGTGGTGGGGGATGAGACGAATGACGATTTTGCATCCAGGCTGCTGCACGAATTCAAGCATAGAGAGAGACTAGATCAGAGATTTACGTTATTTTCATCCTCTGAGGGGTGGGATCGCAGAATCAATGAGCTTTTAGGGGCGAAGCTGCAGCGGCTGCAGAGGTATTCTTTTACATTCAATGAGCAGCGTTTCCTGCAATCGGGAAGAGCGGGTATGCAGGAGAGCTTCCGGCTGAACAGGATAAATGAGGAATCGCTTGAGGGGGATAGAGAGTTCGATGCGGTGTACATCCGGAAATATTGGGGATCATTAGAGCGTTTTGCGGACAAGGGCTTCGGTTTCTTTGTTACGGAACACGAAGTAATTGCAGGAGAATGTGTCTCTATATTCTCGTCCGAACAGTATGCGGAGATTGATATCTTGACAAATCCCTTGTACAGGGGAAGGGGCATGGCGGGGTGTGTTGCCAAAGCTTTTATCCTGGAGTGCTTAGAACGTCAGATCACACCAAGGTGGGACTGTGACCTTCACAATATTGCCTCCATCCGATTGGCGCAGAAATTAAATTTTACCGCTCCAGAGACCTATTCGCTCTATGCGAGGAAGTAAGTCTGAATCACACAAGTGATTCTGAACAGTTAAGAGAATATGCTAAGACATTTGATTAAAATAACGAGAGTGAATTCTACTCCATAGTGCAGCGACAGTAAGAGACGTTATCCGTCCCCTGCTGCCGCTGTTTCTGTTTCCAGGACAAGAAAGTATAAAAAACAGGAAAAAGAACATAGAAAGCGCAAGAAAATTAAACTTATACGAACTATAATTGGTTATGCTTACATATCGTTGATTAATTATTCGTACCTATCGCCCGCGTGAAGGAGGACTTCCGAATTTGAGAACATTCCGTAATCCGGTGCTGCCGGGCTTCTACCCTGATCCTTCGGCTATCCGTGTAGGTGAAGACTATTATCTGGTCACTTCAAGCTTTGAATTCTATCCCGGGGTTCCGGTCTTTCACAGCAGAGACCTTGTCCACTGGCGCCAGCTGGGCCATGTGCTGGACCGTCCGTCCCAGCTTAATCTGGACGGGATTCTTCCGTCGAGGGGGATTTGGGCGCCGACCCTCCGGTACCATCAGGGTCTCTTTTATATGATCACGACGTTTGTTGATAATCACAAGGAACCGCATAATTTCTACGTAACCTCCGCTGATCCGGCGGGAGACTGGTCCGACCCTGTCTGGCTGGAGGATGCGCCCGGCATTGATCCCTCCCTGTTCTTCGATGAGGACGGCAAGGTCTATTATACCGGTAACCGGGTGCCTCCCGGAGGCCAGGATTATCCGAAGCATATGGACATCTGGCTGCAGGAGATTGATCTGGTGCAGGGCGGGCTTACCGGCCCAAAGTACAGTCTCTGGCAAGGAGCGCTGAAGACTGCGCATGCCCAGGAAGGGCCGCATCTGTATTTCATCGGAGGCTGGTATTATCTGCTGATCGCTGAGGGCGGCACCGGCCATACCCATGCGGTGACGGTTGCCAGAAGCCGCAGCGTGACGGGGCCCTATGAGGGGCACCGGGCCAACCCGATCCTGACCCACCGCCATCTTGGCAGGGACTATCCCATCGTGAATACGGGCCATGGGGAGCTTGTGGAGACGCAGCACGGGGAGTGGTGGATGCTCTGTCTGGCCTCCCGGACCTGCGGGGGATATTACCGCAACCTGGGCCGGGAGACCTTCCTGACTCCGGTCAAGTGGGAGGACGAATGGCCGGTAGTGAATCCCGGCAAGGGCGTCCTTGAGCTGGAGGGGCCAGCGCCGGATCTGCCGGTGACGCAGTGGCCGCTGTTGCCGGTGCGGGATGATTTTGCTGCCGGGGAGCTTAGCCCGATCTGGAACTTCCTGCGCACGCCGCGCGGCGAATTCTGGAGCCTCAGCGAGCATCCGGGGCATCTGCGGCTGCGGCTGAAGCCGGAAATGCTGGCGGAGACCGGTAATCCGGCTTACATCGGAAGACGGCAGCAGCATCTCAGCTTCAAAGCCGCAGCGGAGATGCGCTTCCGGCCGGAGGCCGCAGGCGAGAGCGCCGGACTGGCCCTGCTCCAGAATGCGGACAACCACTTCCGCTATGAACGGGTGGCAGAGGACGGAGGGCAGCTGTTGAAGCTGACCGTCCGCAGCAGAGGAGCTGAGCAATTGCTGGCCTCTGCGCCGTATGAACTGGATACAGTACAGCTTAAGGTAGAAGCCCGGGGGCAGGATTACAGCTTTTATTATAGAGCCGCAGATTCTGACACCTGGACCGCACTGCATGAACGGGCTGACGGCCGGGTGCTGAGTACGGATTGGGCTGGAGGTTTTACAGGGGCCTATATCGGAATGTACGCCAGTGCGGGTGGAGCGCAGAGCAGCAATGTTGCGGATTACGGCTGGTTCAGCTATGAAGAGCTTGAATAGATCTTGATCAGACAGAGATGGAGGAATACGATGAAAACAATACATGATTCCGCAGCTTATCCAATCCCGGAGCTGCCGCAGATTCCGCAGCGGACCTTCCGTATTACGGACTATGGGGCAGAAGCTGAAGGGCTGTTATGTACGTCTGCTATACAGGATACCCTGGATGCCTGCGCTGCTGCAGGAGGAGGAACGGTTATTATCCCGCCGGGAATCTGGCGCACCGGGCCGCTGACGCTGCATAGCCGGATCAATCTGTGTGCCGAGCGGGGGGCGCTGGTATGCTTTGAACCCGACTACACACGGTATCCGCTGCTGTTCTCCCATTACGAGGGGACTGCCGGCTGGCGCTGCCAGGCTCCGCTGGACGGGGAGGATCTGAGCGATGTAGCCATAACCGGTGAAGGTATCTTTGATGGCAGCGGCGAGGCCTGGCGTCCGGTGAAGCACTTCAAGCGGACGGAACTGGAGTGGAATAGCCTGCTTGCCTCCGGGGGGGCCCTGGATGAACAGGGTCAGATATGGTGGCCTTCCAAGGAAGCGCTTGCTGGAGAAGCTTATGTTCTGCAGCTGAAGGAAAACGGCGAGACAGCAATGGAGGCTTATCTCCCTGCCCGTGCGTATCTGCGTCCTGCGCTGCTGAGCCTGCGGAATTGCCGGAGAGTGCTGCTGGAGGGGCCGACCTTTCAGAACTCTCCTGCCTGGTGTCTGCATCCCATGGGCTGTGAGCAGGTTACGATCAGACATATTCAGGTCCGTAATCCGTGGTACTCCCAGAACGGGGACGGCCTGGATCTGGAGTCATGTACACATGCGCTGGTGGAGCATTGCAGGTTCGATGTAGGCGATGATGCCATCTGCCTGAAATCCGGCAAGGATGAGGAAGGCCGCCGGGCAGGAAGAGCCTGCCGGTACATTACGATCCGCCATTGTACGGTCTATCACGGACATGGCGGGGTAGTGATCGGCAGTGAAATGTCGGGCGGTGTGCATGCGGTCCGGGTGAACGACTGCGTGTTCATGGGTACGGATATCGGGCTGCGCTTCAAGAGTACCCGGGGAAGAGGCGGCGTAGTAGAGGATATCCTGGTGGAAAATATTCAGATGTCAGGCATCGTCCATGAAGCGGTATCCTTCCACCTGTTCTATGCCGGGGTTGAAGGGTCTGAGGGCTATGACGAGCAGGAGGTTCCGGTCACGGAGGAGACTCCGCAGTTCCGTAACATCACGCTGCGGAATATGGCCTGCCGCGGGGCGGCAACCGCGCTGCTGGTGAACGGGTTACCGGAAATGCCGCTTGCTGCGCTTACGGTGGAGAACTTCAGCGCCATAAGCAGGCGGGGCATCATCCTGCGCCATGCAGCAGGGCTGAAGCTGGACGGGATCAGGCTGCAGACGCAGGAGGAGCCGCAGGTACAGATGCATAAGTGCAGTGATGTGGAGCTTGTCCGTTCAGGAGACCTAGCTATCACCGAGCTTTAACCTTAGGACTCCGGTGCAGGCTGTGACCCCGCTTCCTTGCGGTACTGGAGCGGGGTCAGGCCGGTTGATTTTTTAAAAGTTTTATTGAAATGGGACAGATGCTCGAAGCCGACTGCTCCAGCGATCTCCTGAATTCTGTCGGGGGTACCGGCCAGCAGGCGCTGGGCCTCGCGGACCCTGATATGGACGATATATTCCCGGAAATGAAAGCCGGTCAGACGATGAAATACCCGGCTCAAATAAGAGGGACTGATGAAAAAGTCCTTGGCGGTCTCTTCCAGCGTAAGTGCTTCCCGGTAATGGGCGCGGATATAGGTGGCGACATCGGTTACCAGATGGTGCAGCGGATGGCGGGTGCCGCCAGCCTGGGCCGTACTCTCCGAACGCTGGAGCAGGATCATCAGCTCAGTCAATAGGGCAGTAACACAGGTTTCGTAGAAGGGCCGCCGGATGCGGGATTCCTCCAGCATGCGGTTCAGCAGGGACTCCGCTTCATTCTGCTCGCGCAGGGTCAGCCTGAACAAGCGGTAGCGGTGGCTCTGGAACCACTGCTGCTCGTCTCTCAGCACCGGGGGCAGCAGCAGCGGGTCATAATTGATCAGAATCCGCTCGAATTCGGCTTTCTCGGAGCTTGCCGTGGAATGGAGCTCGCGGCCGGGAATCAGTATCAGCTCGCCTTTGTGAACCGTAACCACCCGGTCGTCCACAAAGTATACCCGCTCCCCGTCCGTCAGGTAATACAGCTCAGTCCATTCATGGCTGTGGGGGCGCGGCATCGCAGTGATGCCTTTGCGCTTCATATGCTGGATGCTGAAGCGTCCGTCTTCAAGATGATATTTGGGATTAGGGCCAGATACGCTATTCATACATCTCCTCTTCTCCTGGAAGCTGTTAGAGTTATTATAGAATACATTCAGGTTGCTGTGAAAGGAGCCGTCCATGTTAATTATAGTCTCGAAGAATGCCGGAGAAGGATACAGCAGTCTGCAGGAGGCGCTGGATTCCATTCCTCAGGGGGATATACAAGCCGTAACCATACGAATTAAGCCCGGGATCTACGAGGAAAAGGTTACGATCGCCCGCGAAGCCCCGCCCATCCTGCTGCTGGGAGAGGACCAGCATTCCACCATTATCTCGTGGAATGATAATGCTCATACGCTTGGCGCGGACGGTGAGCCGCTGCGCACCTTCCGCACCGGGACACTGAACGTGTTCGCAGAAGGCTTTACTGCCGAGAATCTGACCATCCGCAACACTTCCGGGCCGGGAACAGGCCAGGCGGTCGCGGCGTTCGTCGATGCCGGGCAGGCTGTGTTCCGGCGTGTACGTCTGTTAGGTGACCAGGATACCCTGTATACCGGGCCGGGGCGGCAATATTATGATGATTGCTACATTGAAGGGGATGTGGATTATATTTTTGGTCCGGCGACCGCGTTGTTTGACCGCTGCCATCTCCATAACAAGCGTTCCAGAGGGTATATCACAGCGGCTTCAACGCCGGAGGGAGCCGCCTTCGGTTATGTGTTCCTGGACTGCCGGATCACCGGCGGCGAAGGGGTAAGTGAGTGCTATCTTGGACGCCCTTGGCGCCCTTACGCGCATGTCGCCTTCATCCGCACGGTGATGGACGGCTCGGTGACCGGGGAAGGCTGGCATAACTGGGGGCAGCCGGACCGGGAGCAGACCAGCCGCTATGAAGAGTATGGCAGCAGCGGCCCGGGCGCATGCCCCGAGGGCCGGGTAGCGTGGTCACGCCAGTTAACTGCGGAGGAAGCCGCACAGTACCGGATTCTGTCTGTGCTGGACGGCTGGCATCCCGAGGGCTATTAATCGCCTGGGCCAGGGTACATCCAGACCCAGGAACCCGGAATTGGAGGATTTTCCGATGGAATCACTGGAACAATATATCAATCAACTGACGGCTTCTGCACCGCGCAGCTCTGCCTTCCGCAAGGACATCTCCTTTGCGGAGTGGCGGGCATCCCTTACCGCCGGATTCATAGAGCGGCTGGGCGGATTTCCCGCTCAGAGGGAGGCGCTTGAACCGGTACAGCTGGAGCGGACGGTCTGCAGCGGATACATCCGCGAACGTATCGAGATCACCACCTACGAAGGACTTAGAATGGCCCTGTATCTCCTGATCCCGGAGCAGCCGGCAGGCTCTCCCTGCCCGGCTGTGCTGGCTATTCACGGGCATGGCTACGGCAGCCGCGAGATTACCGGCTTGAATGCGGACGGGTTGGAGCGGACGGGGGACCCGGGTCTGCATAAGGATTTTGCCGTCGCCCTGGTGAAGCAAGGCTTCGTCGTGGCCGCTCCTGAGGTGCTCGGATTCGGAGACAGGCGTCTGGCTGAGGATCTCGCCAGCGGCGAGCCTGGACGTAATTCCTGTTACCGCCTGTCCTCGGCACTGCTGATGGCAGGGCAGACGATGGCAGGCTACCGCATCTATGAGACGATGCGGGCGCTGGATTATCTGCAGGAGCGGAAAGAGGTTGACGGGGAACGGATCGGCATTATGGGCATCTCCGGCGGCGGGCTGGTGGCGGGCTTCACGGCTGCACTGGATGAACGGATCAGCAGTGCGGTGGTTAGCGGCTATGCCAATACGTTCCAAGCCAGCATTCTCACCCGGCATCATTGTCTGGACAATTATATTCCGGGCATTCTGCTGGAAGCGGAGATGCCGGATCTGCTGGGCCTGATTGCACCGCGCGGGCTGTTCCTGGAGGCGGGAGACGCAGATCATCTGTTTGGTCCCGCCGGCGTGAGGGAGGCTCTGGAGCGGCTGGAGCAAATCTATGCCGCAGAGGGCCATGGCGGGCAGCTTGCGGCGGATTTTTTCACAGGGGGCCATGAGATTCACGGGGAACCGGCGTATGCCTGGCTGCTTAAGCAGCTTGCCGGTCCGCAGGAGTAGGGTTACAGTAACGCAAATGACAGGAGGAATAGAGATGTCTATATCAGAAGCAGTAAGCACAGGCTTATCCCGCAGAATTGCGGATACATTCATCGGTCAATGCAATGAACAAGGGGAGCACGAGTATGTAATGGAGCGCTGGGCGTATGTCCCCGGCATGCTGCTGATGTCAGTGGCCCGGGCCGGGGTTCAGCATGGCGAGCCTGAGTACCTCTCCTTCATGCAGCGGCATATGGACAGCTTCATCGGGGAGGACGGAAGCATCCGCTCCTATTCGCTGGAGGAATATAACCTGGATCAGATCAATCAGGGCAAGAATCTGTTCTGGCTGTACGCTCAGACGGGTGAGCAGCGCTACGCGGAAGCCGCCCATCTGCTGGCAGCACAGCTCATCGGACAGCCCCGGACCTCCGAGGGCGGCTTCTGGCATAAGAAAATATATCCCTTCCAGATGTGGTTGGACGGATTATACATGGCTTCGCCGTTCCTGGCCGAATATGGGGCAGTCTTCGGGCGTCCGGAGCTGATCGATGAAGCCGCCCGTCAGCTGCTGCTGATTGAGCGCAGAACCCGTGATCCGCGTACCGGCCTGTTCTATCACGGCTGGGATGAATCCCGGGAGCAGGAGTGGGCGGATTCCTCCACCGGATTGTCGGCCCATTTCTGGAGCCGGGCGATGGGCTGGTACGCGATGGCCGCCGTGGACTGCCTGGAGCATTTCCCGCTGACCCATCCGCAGCGGGGAACGGTGATGGGGATTTTTCAGCGGATGTGCGGTGCGCTGGTTGAGGTGCAGGATCAGGAGAGCGGCCTCTGGTATCAGGTACTGGATCAGGCGGGACGCAAAGGCAACTATCTTGAAGCGACAGGCTCCTGCATGTTCGTCTATGCGATGGCCAAGGCTCTGCGGCTGCGGTATTTGGAGCCTTCCTTCAAGGCAGCGATGCTAAGCGGTTACGAGGGAATCCTTAAGCATCTGGTGACCGAAGACGAACAAGGCGTCCATCTGCACAAGATCTGCCACGGGGCCGGGCTCAGCAAAGACCGTAACGGCTCCTACGATTACTACATTTCCGAAGCAGTTGTATCAGATGTACCTATGGGTGTGGCACCGCTGCTGCTGGCTTCTCTTGAAGTGGAGAGATACCTTGCCGGGTAATAACACTCAGCGGAATAAGCTTCACCGTTGCCGGGATTTTGCTGGAAGGACAGCCGGTTCCCGGCCGCATTTTATGATAGTATAAGATGTTATTACATCTATCAATGATATGCGGAGGACACAGGTCAATGGATCAGGAATTACAGAGAATTGTCAAGTGGATCAGCGGTCAGACTGCGAGGGTCATCATCGGGATTTCAGGTCATGGAGCATCGGGCAAAACTACATTTGCCGGTCATCTGATCAGCTTGCTCGGGCAGGATAACGTGAATCTATTGAATACGGACCCCTATATTATCAGTTCTAATCTCAGGAAGTTCGCGATGATTGACTATGAATATGACAATGAACAATACCGTGATAAAATGACGGCGTGCCACCCGCTTGCCCATAACGTTGCCGCACTGGAGAGGGACATTCGTATGCTGAAGGACGGCCTCGGCCTGTATACGATGGATACCCACTACACCAAGAGTACGCTGTTATCTTCACGCAACAAGATTAATATTGTGGAAGGCATGAGTGTTGCTTTTACCGACCCGGAATTGTATGACCTCAAAGTATACCTGCATACGGATGGAGAGACTGAGCTGAGACGCAGGGGAATCCGGGATGTGGCTGAGCGGGGTACGGATATCGGATACTTAATGAGATCCCATGAACAGCGCAGGATTCAGTATGAATTATTCATGCATCCGTATCACGAGAGGTTCGATATTGTGATCAGGAATCAGGATTAAGGGTAGTTTATATCTCCAAAAGAATGATAAAAAGCTGAGGCTCCATCTATCCAGATTTCAGTGGACAGACGGGGCCTCAGTTTATGTTTTTGTGACCGCAACTGATGCTGCATACTTGTCTATCTGCTTTTTGTGATGCTTATCGTGGGAGATGAAATCTCTCAGATACTTGCGGATACTGAATTTCTTCCCGTCACCATCGGGATGATTCTGTTCAAGAGCCGCATCGCTGAAGGAGGCTGCAAGCCCGGTAATCTTGGTCCGGTACAGAACGAATTGCCGGGCGGCTTCTTGACGGGTTACTGTTTTGGCGTATAGGACCGCATTGGCATTGAATGCATTGAAGTCCAGATGTGCGGCTGTCAGCGGCAGGCCTTCTTGAATTTTGACCAGGGCCTCCTCATAAAAGTATTTGTCCCACAGCATGATGTGGCAAAGGAGATCCTGCAGAGACCATTTTCCGGCCTCCAGCGGAGCCTCCCAGTCTGCATCTTCGATGCTGTCCAGCGATTGAATATATGGGATGAAGGACTCGAATTCAAGAATGAGCTGCTTGTTGGTTTTGGCTGCCATGATCATACCACCTTGTCTGTCAGATTGAATAAGAGTTTATATCATTCATTATAATATAAGGAACTGGACTACAGCCTGTCAGGTTCATAGAATTTATCTACTGGATGATATATCAGTCATTAGGCGGGGTTTTTCACTTTCCTGGTTAGAAAATAAAAACCGAAAATATACCAATCTTTTACCGGAATCATGCTATAATTTTAACGGATTAATAGGGCTTAAGTAATAGATTTTTATAACTACATAGTCGGGGGAATCGGTTTGTTTATCAAAAGAAGTGTAAGAAAAAAAGTTATCGCAGGGGCACTTGCTGTATGCCTTTCGATCCTGCCGGCTGTCTCAGCTTTTGCGGGCAATGCATCCGATCTTAGTGGAAACTGGGCCAAGAATCAAATCAGTAAATGGATGGATCAAGGACTGATCGCCGGCTACCCTGATGGTGAATTTAAGCCGAATAACCTGGTGACTCGGGCGGAATTAACGGTTTTGATAAATAGGGCTTTTGGATTCACTGAAACGAAAAAAGCTAATTTTAGCGATATCTCCAGCAGTAAATGGTATTATTCAAGTATTTTGCAGGCTAATGCAGCAGGTTACATTCAAGGCTACGAGGACGGGACCTTTAAGCCTGATCAGAAGATCAACCGTCAGGAACTGGCTGTTATCATCAGCAAGTTGCTCAAGCTGACAGCGTCGGCTGCGGCTCCTGAGTTCGGTGATATGGCTAAGAGTGCAGATTGGAGCAAAGGTGCTATCGGGGCTGTAAGCGAGCAAGGTATCATGACGGGTTCCGGTGATGGGAATTTTCGGCCCCTCGCTTATGCAACCCGGGCAGAGACAGTAGTCATTTTGGATAGGGCTTTATCCTTACTAAATGCATCCGGTGAGTATGTAATCATCTATGAAACGCCAGGTACCTATGGTCCGCTGTCAGGAATTTCAGAAGTTGACAGTGATGTAGTGATCAACGTGCCAGGTATCACACTCCGTAATATGAATATCACTGGAGATCTGCTGCTGGGTGAAGGCATAGCTGAAGGTGATGTGCGGCTCCAGAATGTAACAGTAAGGGGCAATACCGCAATTGAAGGCGGAGGGCCTAACAGTATTCATCTTGCGGATTCCACACTGGGTTCTGTACGTGTTGACAAGGAAGAGGGCAGTGTAAGAGTAGTTGCTGAAGGAAAGACCCAAATCCATAACCTTCAGATTCAGTCCGCTGCTGACGTTGAATCCCTCACTGGTGCTGAGATTAGTACACTTACGTTATCACCTGAAATACCAGCCGATGCCCGCATTCTGTTGACCGGCAGCTTCAAGGCTGTAAATATTCTTGCATCACGCCTTAACATTGAAATCAGCGGGGGCACTGTCGAGACAATTAATGTTGATAAAACAGCGGGCAGTAATAAATTGGCTAATAGCAGCAATATCAAATCCATGACAATGAACGCCGGTATACAAATATCAGGCAAAGGCAATATCGCTAATGCGGTAGTCAACGCTTCGGGCATTACAATAGAGAATGCTCCAGGTAAACTTACGATCGGCACTGATGTTCCGGCAGATGTGAAAGTGAATATAGCTGGTTCTGATAAAATGGTAGCTGCGTCTTCTGCAGTACCAACAGCGGCTGTGTTAGTTGGCGGCGGAGGGGGAGGAACTGGCGGAGGCGGCAGTACGGCTGAAACACCGGCGCCAACAGCAACACCAACGCCAGTACCAACGGAGGAACCGACACCAGTACCAACCCCAGTACCAACGGAGGAACCGACACCAGTACCAACCCCAGTACCAACGGAGGAACCGACACCAGTACCGACGGAGGAACCAACACCAGTACCAACGCCAGTACCGACGGAGGAACCAACAGCGGCACCAACGGCAACACCAACAGCGAAGCCAACGGCGGTAACTTCACCGTCACCATCGCCGTTAGCGACACCAACAGCGGTAACTTCACCGTCACCATCGCCGTTAGCGACACCAACAGCGGTGACTTCACCGTCACCGTCGCCATCTTCATCATTCCCGGGGCCAATACCCACACCATGGTCAACGGTGGCCCCCACACCGCCCATTGTAAATCATGGTGTTGTAAAAGGTTTCATTGAGCGAGCAGACGGGAACGCTGCTGATACAGGCATCTTGTACTTAGTACGGGATAACGATCAAATGATTTACACCACTGCTTTAACAAAAGGGGAATTCTCTATAGATTTGCCGGATGGGACGTACAGAATTTACTCCATGCGTTCCACAACTACACAAGAGAATATTTCACTCTACTATATGTTTTACGTTATGAATGGCAAGGCAGACAGGGAAGTGCATATTCTCATTCTTGAGCAGCAGGCAGGTACGATTCAGTATTCGGACGGGACAGCATTTGAGAATGGAGAAATTTTTGTACAGCGCCTCGACAGCGGGCCGATTGGCTGGTATAGTGCCGAAATCCAAGCAGGCAGGTTCAACTTTAATTTGCCGGACGGTCATTATAACGTAGAAATGTTAATCTATGGCGAAACTAACAATCAATTAAGAATTAATTATTTATTTGAGGTCATTAACGGGAAGAGCAATCTGGATATAAAATTGCCTCCAAAAATTGAAGGAAACATTAGCTTCGTGGATGGCTCCCCGATTGGCGACGGATGGCTGGAAATTAGAGAAATGAATGCTCAGAATTTCGGGATTTATACGGTCCCTGTGGTTGCAGGTAAGTTTGATCTTTATTTACCGGATGGAGATTATAACATACTGATGTTTAACACTGAGAATTCAAACAGTATACCCTTGCGTACACAGATAAAGATTGTTAATGGTGAACCTGCCGCCGGACCCATTAATATCAAGGTACCTTTAGCAATATCAGGCAAGATATATAATGAGGACGGAACTCCATATGCTGAAGGAGTATTAATGATCCAAGAGGTTGGTACTGCTTCACCGCTTCTATATTCGGCCCCTATTAAGAAGGGTATGTTTGATTTCTATCTGCCGGACGGCTCATACCGGGTACATCTTTTAGCGGAAAAAACGTCCTCCAGCTACAATACTAAATTTCCGTATTACAGGTTCTCGGTGCTGGATGGACAATCTGATCCGCGTGAGCTTGTAATCCATTTGCCAGCGAATAATGTGACCGGTACTTTGAAATATGATGATGGGACCGCGCTGCCGGATGGTTATATAGAGCTTGGCAGTGGTCTTGGCGGTAAGGATTATGTCAAAACAGCTGAGCTGAAAAAAGGGGAGTTCGGTGCTGATTTTCCGGATGGGGAATACGATGTATTCATCTATTGGGATGCTGAGCATCAGAAGAGAATCGATATAAATCGTAAATTTAAAGTTAAAGAGGGCCTGCTTGTTGATTCCTTGGACATTATTTTGGCTATGGAGTAATAACCGAATATAGCAGATTTCAAAAAGGACAGAGCAGCGATTCTCCATTTACAGGAGATCCGCTGCTTTGTTGCATACTTATTGGCGTATCAGCGGGTAATATGCAATCAACCCAGAGTTAAGCTGCTGAGCAGTGATGCGTATTTAAATAATGTTGCAGATATTACAACTTGGTTCTGTAAATAGCTTTTGTTCGGAGGGGTTTGTTGCACGAAATGCAAGAATTTTTCTATTAATCCCTCTCTAGATGGAGAAATGCTGCAATTCCTACAACAATTCTAATTTATGGACGCTTTTATGAGCAGAATGTTGTATTATGGGTAAGCGTGTTGATTTCCCATAAAAAGGGACAAAAAAGGCCGCCATTTCGGGTAATGGTAAGTACGACCAAACCAAACCGAAATGAGGCGACCTCATGAATAAATATACCCCATTCTTGGCCGTGTTCAAACAAGTATTAACTTCGGAAGAAGTCCAAAAGGTAAGCGGGCAAACCAAGGACTACGAGGATACGGGAACCAAAATGACCGTCGGTGTGTTGTTCGACTACTTTGTCCAAGCCTGCTACCACCAATGGGATGGCTTTCGTCAAAGTGCTCGGGTGGGCTCGAACTACGGTTTGCCCAAGGTTCATTACTCCACCCTTTCGGGCAAAGCCGGTGAAGTGCCTTACGATATCTTCAAGCGTTTGTTTCAAATGCTCGTCCAGAAATGTAACCGGCAAACCCGGCGGCACCTGAATCTGCCTAAAGATCTGCTGCTGATTGACTCTACGACGGTTACGGCAGCCAACTCCCGCATGTCTTGGGCTCCGTATAAAAAATTTAGAGGTGGCATTAAACTGCACGTTGCTTTTTCGCAGGGACAGCATTCACCCGTGAAGGTGGTCGAATCGATTGCCCGGCGTAATGACGCTCCATTTGGAGAAGTCTTGGCCGATAAGGACTACCTTTTAGTTCAGGATCGGGCGTATGGCAAAATCGGTCGATTGGATCAATATGTGCAGCAAGGTCAGTCCTTTGTGATTCGTCTGAAAGACAACCTCCATTTGGTGATGCCGCGAAAGCTTCGGCGACCGGCGGAGGGAGACACCCAAATCGTACGCGATATCACCTGTTATATTGGTCAAGGGAAACACCAATCCGCCCAGCGCCACCGCGTCGTTGAATTTGAAAATGACCGGGGTGAAGTCGTACGTGTCGTGACCGATTTGAGAAAAGAGTCCGCTCAGGTGATTGCTGAAATTTACAAAGCACGATGGGAGATTGAAGTCTTTTTCCGCTGGGTGAAACAGCATTTGAATGTCCCATGTCTATTTGGAACCACCGAAAATGCAGTATATAGCCAATTGTTTGTGGCCCTTACCGCGTATGTGCTTCTGAAATACATTTTTGATGAAATTCATCCGAAGGTACCGGTCTTTGCTAGGCTGACTCTTTGGGAATTTATGCAGTACTGGCGTATATTTAATCTTCCGCTGGAGTGGCAGATTCAGTTGAGTCTGCTCAGGCGTAAAGATCATATAGGTGTTTTTGAAATCCCATAATATAGGTAATCAACACGCCTGCATTATGGGCATGATTTTAAAAAAGAAGCGGCGTACCCTCTACCACATACTGTAAGCTAATGGAGAGCTTGTTGCGGCAACGGCAGTTGGAAGTTGGAAGTTCTTTACTAACTTAGTTCCAGGTATAGAGATAGCTCCTTTTAGTAGAATCGCGTCCGCAGCATTGGTATACTTTAACAAAAGCTCCATCCGATCATGAATTCAATGGTTAGTTTCTTATAGCTGCCTGTTACTACAGGCGATATCAAATAGAAGTACAGGAGGTTCATTATGCAACAGAGAGTGCTGCTGATCGAGGATGATGAAGCGATCAGCGAAATGGTCCATTCTTATCTGACCAAAGAGGGCTATGAGGTGGAGATCGCATATGACGGGGACGTGGCGGTGAGCAAGTTCATGGGCGGCCATGCTTACGATCTGGTGCTGCTGGATCTGATGCTGCCGAAGCGCAGCGGCACGGATGTGCTGCAGATTATCCGCAGCGGCAGCTTTGTGCCGGTGTTGATAATGTCGGCGAAGGACAGCGATGTTGACAAGGCGCTGGGGCTGGGCTTCGGCGCGGATGATTATATTACGAAGCCGTTCTCAATGATTGAGCTGGCGGCCCGGGTGAAGGCGGCGATCCGCCGGGCGGGGTATGCTGCGGCGGGCAGCCAGGCTACTGCCGGGAGTGGGGGGCAGGATGGCGGAGATACACAGCCGGAGAAAGCGAAGGGTATCGAACTGCGCGGACTGAGCGTGGATCTGGATAATTTCTCCGTGCGGAAGAACGGGCAAGAGCTGAAGCTGACCGCCAAGGAGTTCCACATCCTGAAGCTGTTCGTAAGCAGTCCGGGCCGGGTATTCACCAAGGCGCAGATCTACAGCCAAGTCTGGGAAGAGGATTATTATGGCGATGAGAACGTAATTAATGTACATATGCGCAGATTGCGCGAGAAAATCGAGGATGATCCCTCTCATCCAGAGTATATCAAGACGCTGTGGGGGATCGGCTACAAGCTGGGGGATGTGCTGCTGTGATCATTCTGTTGCTGGTTATGCTTGTACTGTTGCTTGTGGTCATTACACTGCAGGTCCTGAATTCACGGCAGCATGCCCGCCAGTTGGACTACATTCATCATAAGCTGGAGAGCATCATAGAAGGCGGATCGCATGAGCGGCTGCTCTTGATGAGCAGCAGTCCGCAGGTTCAGCAGCTGCTGACCGATCTGAACCGTCTGCTGGATGTTAACCATCAGGGAGCGGCGCAGCGAAGCAAGCTGGAGCAATCCATGCGCGGAATGCTGGCGAATGTGTCGCATGATCTGAAGACGCCGCTGACGGTAGTGCTGGGCTATATTGAGACCCTGCTGCATGATGAGGCGATATCCAAGGAAGAGCAGGAACGTATGCTGCGGACGATTCATACCAAGGCCGGGGAGGTCATTGCGCTGATGAACCGGTTCTTCGATCTGGCCAAGCTGGAGTCGGGGGACCGGGATATCCCGCTCTCGCGGGTGGAGCTGGGCGAGGTCTGCCGCCGGAATATTCTGGCCTTCTATGATCTGCTTAGCGAGAGCGGCACGGATGTGCAGATCGAGATCCCGGAAGAGCCGCTACATATCATGGGCAATGATGAGGCACTGGACCGGATTCTGACGAACCTGCTCTCCAATGCGATTACCTACGGTAATGCAGGGGGAGTGCTGGGGCTGAAGCTGTACCCGGACGCCGGACGGGTCTGCATAGAAGTGTGGGACCGGGGCAAGGGTATCGCCGAAGGCCACGAGGATAAGGTGTTCGAGCGGCTGTACACCCTGGAAGATTCGCGCAACCGCGACTATCAGGGCAGCGGCCTGGGGCTGACAATTACGAAGCGGCTGACCGAGCAGATGAACGGCACTATTTCCCTGAGCAGCCAGCCGAATGTGCGTACGGCATTTACGCTCTCTTTTCCCAGACAGTCCTTCTGAAGCTTCTTAAGAATTAAGTAAGATTTCAGTAAGAAAAAAGCAAATTCCGCCCTGTAGAATAAATACCAGGAAGAACAAGAAGAGGCTAAAGGGGATAACGGAAAATGACAACGATACTCCGGACATGGGAATTGACCAAGGTCTATGAGGATAAGGAAATTGTGAGCAGTGTGAATATGGAGATTAAGCAGGGTGAAATTTACGGATTCCTGGGACCGAACGGCGCCGGCAAAACAACGGTGATGAAAATGATCACGAATCTGGTGAAGCCGACGACGGGCGAGATTGAATTTGCCGGGGAAAAGATGACCCACCGCTCTTACGACATGCTGAAGCGCATGGGCAGCATTATTGAATACCCGGTGTTTTACGACAAGCTGAGTGCCCGCGAGAATCTGGCGCTGCATGGGGAGTATATGGGCTTTTATGATGCCAACGCGATAGAGGAAGCACTCGAATTGGTGAAGCTAAGAGCAGTGGACAGCAAGCCGGTGAAGAATTTCTCCCTGGGGATGAAGCAGCGGCTGGGCATTGCCAGAGCGGTCATGACCAAGCCGGAGCTGCTGATCCTCGATGAACCGATCAACGGGCTGGACCCGCTTGGAATCAAGGAGCTGCGCGAGGTATTCCGTATGCTGAGCCGTGATTATGGCATGACCCTGCTGATCTCCAGCCACATTCTGGGTGAAATCGAGCAGATTGCCGACACGATCGGCGTAATTCGTGAAGGGGTGCTGGTGGAGCAGGTGGCAATGGATACCATCCGGAGTCAGCAAACCCAGTATATCGAGCTGGTGACTAGCGAGTGCACGAAGGCTGTCTTCATTCTGGAGGGGAAGCTGGGCCTCCGTAATTACAAGGTGCTTGACCCGCGGACCATTCGTGTCTATGAGGATATCCCGCAGCTGGAGCTGAGCCGGGCCCTGTCCGCAGCAGAGGTGGAGCTGGAGAGTATGAGCAAGAAGCATCATTCGCTGGAGGATCATTTCATGGAACTGATGGGGGGTGTCAAGCATGCTTAAGTTAATCCGGCTGGAGCTGCGTAAGAGTAAATTCACTTTTCTCAAAGGTGTGCTGATTGCGGATCTGGCCATTCTGGGCTTCATGATTCTCATTGCTTTTACGGGCATGGATGAAGGAGAATTCGGGACGTATGGCGATTTGTTTCAAGGGGTATCCGTTTTTGTAAAAGCAATCTATATCATCTTCGCCTCTGTACTGATCAGCAAGCTGGTCATCGACGAATATAAGAATAATACAATCACAGTGCTGTTCATGTATCCGGTACCGCGTAAAATGCTCATGGCGGCCAAACTGATTATTGTCTTTCTGTTTACCTTCTTTACTATTTGGCTGTCTAATATAGTGATCAGCGGTATTCTTGCAGGTATTGGATATTTCCTGCCTGACCTCATTGAGGGAACGCTGACGATGGATCTGGTCATGACCTACTCTATGCAAGCGGGAATGGATGCGCTCTACGCGGCCGGTATCGGACTGATCCCGTTATACTTCGGGATGCGTCGCAAATCGGTGCCAGCTACGATTGTCTCCGCCGTCCTGATCGTGATGCTGATCTCCTCCGGCTTCGGGAACGGAAGCTTCCGCATGGGTGACCTGCTCGGGATCTCGGTTAGCCTTGCCCTGGCCGGGGTGGCGGTTGCCTACTTCTCGATCCGCAATATCGAGCATCAGGATGTAAGCTGACGCCGCTGGAATCGAAGTCGGTTCCACTCTTAGAAATGCAGTTAACAGTGCGGTCCTTCTACAGGACTTGCACTGTTTTTGTCGTTGTGCAGGCAGCCCCAGTGCTATGTTTTTCTGGCGACCGCTTACGTTTTTTTTGCTATAATAGGAACTAATTCAGAGAGTTCTACATAATCAGAGCGTTTTTGCAGTCTTCGGACGCTAACGATAGCATAGTTGAAGCAACAGCGGAGGAGGTGGGCTATGCTTAAAGACTGGGCTTCTATTCTGGACAACGCGCTGTCAGGCGAAAGTACGTATAGAGCGTTGTTCGATCATCATCCGGACTTCATCATTGTGCTGGACAGGCAGGGGCGGTACAGGGACAGCAACCGGATGTTAAGTGCCGAGGAGGCAGGCATACTGAACGAATGCCGGATGCATCCGCCCGGTGAGGTATATTTCGCATCTGCCCTGGCCGGGATTACATCAAGCTTCGGGCTGGAATTGGAAGCTGCGGAAGGACACGAAGGGACGGGCAGAGGGGCCGGCGGTGCGCGGAATGCCGACGGTACCGGAGGTACGGAAAGTGTAGTAAGTGCTGGTGCTGGGGGTGCGGGAAGTGCTAGTGCTGGAAATGCGGGAAGTGCTGGTGCTGGAAGTACTGGTATGGGAGGTGCCGGGCATGCAGTTGTTACGGTACGCTATGTGCCGCTTCACACAGACGAAGGCATTGCCGGTGTATTCGCTATCCTCCATGATCCCGCGAACCGGCCCCTTTCCAGTCTGCTGCATAGCTGGGTGAGCATGAGCAGCAGCCTTGCGGCAGGCGCTGACCGGACTGTGCAGGGAGGAGACGGGGATTCTGCGTATGCGGATGAAATGGCTGCCACGAAGGATGACGATGAGCTGCCGCAGGCTGAATTCATCTTCGAGATGGCTGAGGACAAACGGCTTAGCCTAATTCTGAACTCTGTCTCTGCCGGAATCTTCGGCCTGGACAACCTCGGCAGGACCATCTTCATTAACCGTGAAGGGGCACAGATGCTGGGCTACGAGCCGTCAGAGCTGACCGGGCTGCCCATGATGGAGATGATCCATTCTCTGCATGGAGGTGCGCCCCGCCATTCCCTGCTGGAGTGCCCCATTGTGCTTACCCTGCAAGACGGAGTTACCCGCAGCCTGGCGGATGAAGTCTTCTGGCGCAAGGATGGAACCAGCTTCTTCGTGAATTACCGGATCGCTCCGCTGCTGGACCGGGGGATGATCTGCGGTGTGGTTATTTCCTTCAGCGATATTACGAACGAACGGGAGGTTCTTCGCGCCAAGGAATCAGCAGAGCGGGCTGCACAGGCCAAGTCGGATTTCCTGGCGATGATGAGTCATGAGATCCGCACGCCGATGAACGGAATGATCGGCATGGCCGACCTGCTGCTGGAAACCGAGCTTGAGGAGGAACAGCGCAGCTATGCCGAGATTCTGCGCAGCAGCAGCTACAGTCTGCTGCAGATCCTCAATGACATCCTCGATTTCAGCAAAATGGAGGCCGGCAAGATGCCGCTGCAATCCGAACGCTTCGATCTGCGGGAGATGATGGAGGGCATCATTGATCTGTTCACTCCGAAGGCGGAGGAGAAGAAGCTCTCCCTGCGCTGGTGGGCAGATACCAGTGTGCCGGACATCGTCACGACCGATCCGAGCCGGCTGCGCCAGATTATCGTCAATCTGGTCGGCAACGCGCTGAAGTTCACTGATCGCGGCAGTGTTACCTTGTCAGTCAAGAACATCCCGCTGCCTGCCTCAACGGAATATCTGCTGGAGTTCTCGGTCCGCGATACCGGCGTAGGGATTGCCGACAGCAAGCTGAATCTGCTCTTCCAGTCCTTCTCCCAGCTGCATCCGTCCATTAACCGCAAATACGGCGGGACCGGACTGGGACTTGCCATCTGCAAGCAGCTCGTGGAGCTGATGGGCGGAACGATCTTCGTGGAGAGCGAGGAGGACCGGGGATCGATCTTCCGGTTCATGCTGCCTTTTATGAAGGAAGAGACGGAGCCCGAATACACTCCTGAGGCTTAGCCGGGGCCGGGGCTGACGCTCACTTGTGTTCACGTTTATCGAGTCAAGCAGCTGTATTCTCAACTATCAAGCCAGATAACCCGCTCCCCAAGATACAGTGGGAGCGGGTTATTTCTGTGTGTTATATCCACTCTAACGCATGGGCAGCGCAAACCATTGGATTTTCTCCACTTGCTTATCTTCGATAGGCTCTTAGTAGGATAGCAGTTGGAAAATCAGCACTTAATTTAGGCTAATTCAGCCTAAAAGGTAAAATCATCAATTTTAGTTGCTGTTTTTCCACTTGTTGCTCCATGATCCGCTGAATCCGGCGAAATAAGCTGCGTTTTTCCATTTGCTTGCTGGCAACGGCCATCTTCTTCTCTCAGACTTCTTGGTTCATTTGTAAGAATTTATTTGGCGCAGCCGTTCTGCTTGTTGCATTATAAGTAGATTATAGTAGAAAGTGTCATTTCCAAATTCTTCTTATAAGGGGGAGTAACATGCAAGAGCAGATGTCACGTACGAATAAGGCGGCTTGGGAGACAAAAGCGTATCAGGCTTGGACACACTATCATGGTTCGCCTGAGGAGCTTGCAGTGCAGCTGCAGCAGGACCCCGCACATACGCTGCGGTATTGGCTCAAGTACACAGGCGATCCTTCAGGCTTGAAGGTGCTAAATCTGCTCGGTTCTCACGGCAGGAAGGCGATTTGCTTCGCCTTGCTGGGGGCAGAGGTCACCGTCGTGGATATCTCGGAAGAGAACCGCTTATATGCCCTGGAAGTAGCGGAGTCGGCAGGGGTGAGGCTGAACTACCTTTGTGCAGACGTCATGAATATTCCCGAAGAAGAAGCCTTGGGAACGTTCGATGTGGTGCTGATGGAGTTTGGAATTTTGCATTATTTCGCAGATTTGAATGAGGTGTTTGCCTTGGTCCGCAGGCGGCTGAAGGCAAATGGACGGCTCCTGCTGACCGATTTCCATCCGTTCGCCAGGGCATGGCTGACCACTAAGACGCTTCAGCATCCCACCGGCAATTATTTTGACGATACGCTTAGAGAAAGTGAAATTGCATTCGCCAAGCTGCTTCCTGAAGGGGAGCGTTCCGGCTTAGGGCAAGTGGTGGTGCGGAGCTGGACGTTGGGGGATATCCTGACCTCTGTCGCTTCGCAAGGGTTATCTATCCGTGCCTTTGAAGAAATCAAGAGTGCCGAGCATTCGGGATTCCCCGAATTCTACACGCTGGTTGCCGATGCTACTGAGGTGCAGTTGAGCCCGTTATATCCCGATAGGACAACATAGTACTATGTTCTAAACAAGAAACAGCAGGTCCCCCGGGAGGCCTGCTGTTTCTTGTTGACAGAATGTAATCGAGCAAGCCATGCAATCGGGGCAGCCACTACCGGACTTGATGCCTGCTACTGGCCCCACCCGCTCTAGCGCATATACATCAGACCTACCGTAGCAGGTCCGCAGTGACTCCCGATTACACACCCGGCATGAATGACAGCAATTTCCTCGACACCGGTCTGCGCGCGCAGCGCGGTCTCCAGCATCTTGGCATCCTCTTCTGCCAGCGTATGGGCAATAATGAGCAGCTCCTTGTCCATATCGGCGGCATTCGCCAGCGCATGATGGAGCATCTGCTCTACCGCTTTTTCCTTCTTACCGCGGATGCGGGCAACGGGGACGATGGCCCCGTCCACCAGCCGGAGAACCGGACGGATCTTCAGCAGGCTGCCGATGAAGTTCTGCATGCCCGAGCAGCGTCCGCCCATGTATAAGTAGTCCAGCGTATCGACCACGAATTCCGATTCCACCCGGTTACGGGCTTCGGTAATCATCGCTGCGATGTTGGCAGCGCTCTCGCCTTTGGCTGCGGCACGGGCAGCCTTCATGACCAGCAGCGCGATTCCGCCGCATAAGGTCTCAGAATCTACGACATGCACCCGGCCCTCCGGGAATTCACCCGCTGCCAGCAGTGCATTCTGATATGTAGAGGATAGAGCAGACGACAGGCTGATGTATACGATATCATGGCCGCTGTCGATCACCGGCTGAAAAGCAGTGATGAAGTCACCAGGGGAAGGGGCGGCTGTCTTGGGCAGAGCACCTTTTGCGGCCACCCGGCGGTATACTTCCTCAGGGGTAATCTCTACCCCATCCTTGAATGTGCCGTCCTCAAAGACGACATATAACGGAACAATGCCGATATCATACGTGTCCTTCCAGCCTTGCGGCAAATCGGAAGTGCTGTCTGAAAAGATTTTTACGATAGACATGAATATCTCCTTCACCGATCTCGGATGAGAATACACTAGATTAAGAAAACTATAATCCATTTATTATACCAAGCTTGTGGTGAATCTCAAAACAAAAAAATGTAACCGGACAGACATACAACGCCCCCGCCCATGCCAAAACGGCCTCACCGTCCATGTTAGACAGCGAAGCCGTTCCCGGATACCACATCCAGCCTTGCAGCTTATTTCTTCATTACCGGAATCCATACTTCACAGACATAATCCTCTGAATTCGTATCGCCGGGCGGGTATAGCTCGATCTCAGGTCCGCCGGTATGCTCGTAGCCGGTTCCCGGGAACCATTCCTGATAGATACGCTGCCAAACCCCTTGAATCGCATGCGGCAAGGCACCTTCGGACCGGAATACGGCCCAGCTGGCAGCCGGAATGACAGTGGTCTCATAACCTTGAGCATCTGTCTGAGGAGTACCTTCGACACCGATCCAATAGGTAAGCTGTTCCTTTTTCATATCCATATTCGTGCAGATGCCAAGCCATTCGCGGGAGGCGCTAAGCTCAATCAGCTTGTCGGAAGTGCCGTCCTCATTGCATTCGTCCCAGAACTGCGGGATTCTGCGGAAATTCTCCCCGTCCCGGGTAGTTACCTCTATTGATTTGCCGATGACGGTAAAAGCTGGTTTATCCACGATTTTGTAGTCCATGTCCTGATCTCCCTTCAATGATAGGTGGAATGAGATACGGGGAAAGGCTTTGAGCTGGACGCCTGACTTACGCGCAGCCGAAGGGGTAATCCCATGGGCTTTACGGAACGCCTTGGCGAAGGACTCCGGCGAATCATATCCGTATTTCAGCGCCACATCCAGCACACGGATCTTGGATACGGCCAGCTCCTGGGCGGCCAGTGTCAATCTGCGCTTGCGGATATAGTCAGCCACAGTGAAGCCGGTCAGCATACTGAACATGCGCTGGAAGTGGAACGGTGAGACATAAGCCACCTCAGCCACTTCCTCAATGCGCAGCGTTTCAGTCATTTTTAGCTCCATATAGTCCAGTGCATTCTTCATTCGGATCAGCCATTCCAAAGCTCCCCATCTCCTTCTGAAATCATCCTATCACGCCACCGCACGTATGTTCCTGTTATTCTCTGCTCATTAGTGACAGGTTTCGTCCGGCAGTCTGTCCATCTATGATGCCATGGATGAAGGGATTTGTCAGCCTTCGTTACGCTAACCGATCCGGCAGACTCTGGCCTCGTATGGGCGAAGGGTACTGCGGTCCATGGCTGCTGGCTCCTCTGGATAATTTCCGATGATCGTTTCGTTGACGGCATTCAGCTCCTCTGTAAGCCCTATAGTCTGCGGGGCATCACTGAAGTTAAGCAGGATCAGCCACTTTTCACCTTCCAGGGTGCGGGTATAGGCATAGATATATTCATGCTCCGGCAGCAGCAGATCATAATCGCCATAGACCATAATCAGATGCTGCTTACGCAGCTTAATCAACTGCTGATAATAGTAAAAGACGGAGTCCTGATCAGCCAGCGCCTGCTCCACATTGATCTCCGTATAGCGCGGATTGACCTTCAGCCACGGGGTTCCATCGGTGAATCCGGCATTGCTGGAGGCGTCCCACTGCATCGGCGTGCGGGCATTGTCGCGGCCTTTGGTATGAATCGCCTGAAGAATGGTGTCGTGGTCTGCGCCGCCTTCGGTCACCTTTTCCCGGTACATATTGAGAATCTCGATATCCTTATAGTCATCAAGCGTGGGGAACTTTACATTAGTCATGCCAATTTCCTCGCCCTGATAGATGTAAGGCGTACCTTTGAGCGTGTGCAGCAGGGTAGCCAGCATTTTGGCCGATTGCACGCGGTATTTGCCGTCGTCTCCGAACCGGGAGACCATCCGCGGCTGATCGTGGTTGTTGAGATAGAGGCTGTTCCAGCCCTTGTCTGCAAGCCCCACCTGCCATTTATGCAAAATATCCCGCAGCCCCTTCAGCGTCCACGGCACCACATTCCACTTCCCGCCCGGGCCGGAGTCCACGTCCATATGCTCAAACTGGAAAACCATCTGCAGCTCATGGCGGTCTTCGTCTGTGTAGAGAATGGCGTCCTCGACAGTGGCTCCCGGGGTCTCGCCAACGGTCATTACTTCATATTTGGATAGGACTTCACGGTTCATCTCCTGCAGATACTCATGGACCCGTGGACCATTCATGTAGTATTCGCCGCCGCCTGCCAGCTCCCCGGGTGTGAGATCCTCATGCTCGACCGAAGGCAAACCCTCCACCTTGGAGATCAGGTTAATGACATCCATCCGCAGCCCGTCGACACCCTTGTCGAGCCAGAAGGCAATCATTTTGTAAAGCGCCTCACGCAGCCGCGGATTCTCCCAGTTCAGATCCGGCTGCTTGCGCGAGAAAAGGTGGAGATAATATTCGCCGGTAGCCTCATCCCGCTCCCAGGCGGGTCCGCTGAAGATGGAGCTCCAGTTGTTCGGCAGTGCGCCGTCCGGTCCGCCGGGACGCCAGATGTAATAATCCCGGTAGGGATTATCCTTCGAAGAGCGGGATTCCGCGAACCAGGCGTGCTCGTCCGAGGAATGGTTGATGACGAGGTCCATCATCAGCTTCATGCCGCGTTCATGCAGTCCGGCCAGCAGCTCCTCCCAGTCCCGCAGCGTGCCGAACTCATCCATAATATCCTCGTAATCGCTAATATCGTAACCATTGTCATCGTTCGGCGATTTGTAGACCGGCGACAGCCAGACGACGGTAACGCCCAGCTTTTGCAGATAATCCAGCCGGGAGACGATACCTTGCAGATCACCGATGCCGTCTCCGTTGCTGTCCTGGAAGCTGCGCGGGTAGATCTGGTAGACTACGGCTTCTTTCCAAAAGGTTCTTTTCATTGGGGAACGCTCCTTCTATGGTATATTCATTTTAATAGGCTACAAGAAAAGGAAGTGATTGAACTGACAATCCAAGCGGTTCTTTTTGATTTGGATGGAACACTGCTGGACCGTGACACCTCTCTGTTAAAGTTTGTCCAAGATCAATACCGGCGCTACCCGGAACTTCAAACCGTTGATCATGAGCTGTTTGTCCAGCGCTTCATCGAGCTTGATAATCACGGTTACCTATGGAAGGACAAAGTTTATCAACAGCTCATACAAGAGTTTTCTATTCCAAAGCTGGACTGGAGCTCACTGCTCAATGATTACGTATACAACTTCCAGCAACATTGTTCAGGTTACCCGAATTTGTTAGCTATGCTTACTGAGCTCAAGAATCATGGTCTGAAGATTGCGTTAATCTCGAATGGTTATGGCCAATTTCAATACGATAATTTCAAGGCCTTGAACATCGGGCATTTATTCGATGAGGTGCTTATCTCCGAATGGGAGGGACTGCGCAAGCCAGATCCGGCTATTTTCCATCGCGCTTTGACCCGGTTGGGTGTAGCCGCAGAGCATGCTATTTTTGTTGGCGATCATCCGGATAACGATATACGTGCGAGCCGCGAAGCAGGAATGAAGGCTGTCTGGAAACGGAATGATCCGTTTGTCACAGTGGTCGAAGCGGATGCTGTCATTGATGATTTGGCAGAATTAGTGGAGCTCTTATTGAAAAAAAGCCCCGAAGAAGCCAAATATCTTCGGGGCTGATCAAATTACACCGTGACGGAAGCGCCCCCGGCACTGACAGTGCCCAGCCCATTCACCGTATACTCTTTGCCGTGAATGGTGAGGGAGGCTGGAACCTCGGTTTCGTTGCTGACGGTAACCTGTGCATCGGTCACGGTGACCTTCAGCCGCGAGCCGCGGAACATGATTTTGAACGAATAAGAGGTCCAGTGTCCCGGGTTTGACGGGTTCAGAACCAGCCGGTCATTCAGCACGCGAAGTCCGCCGAAGCCGTGAACAACCGACATCCACGTGCCCGCCATGCTGGTGGTATGGCAGCCATCCTCCGTATCGTTATTGTAATTGTCGAGATCCAGCCGCGAGGTCCGCAGGTACATCTCGTACGCCTTCTCCTTGTAGCCCAGCTCACAGGCCAGAATCGCATGGATGCAAGGGGAGAGGGAGGACTCATGCACGGTAATCGGCTCGTAGAAGTCGAAGTTACGCTTCTTAGTCTCCAGATCATATCGGTCGCCGAGGAAGTAGAGTCCCTGAAGCACATCCGCCTGCTTGATGAAGCAAGAGCGCAGAATCCGGTCCCATGACCATTTCTGGTTCAGCGGCAGGTTCTCCGGCAGCACATCCTTGACCTGGATGATCTCCTTGTCGAGGAAGCCGTCCTGCTGGAGGAAGATGCCGCGTTCCTCGTCAGCCGGATAGTACATTTTGGCGATAATCTCATTCCACTTGGCCGTTTCGCTCTCCAGCAGCTCCAGCTTATCAACCAGCTCGGCGTAACGCGTACCCTCATTCTCCTGCAAATAGGCCAGAGCCTCCAGCGTGTATTCCATCGTCCAGGCGGCCATCCGGTTCGTGTACCAGTTGTTATTGACGTTATTCTCGTATTCATTCGGGCCGGTGACGCCCAGCATGACGTATTTGTCCTTATGCGCCACATAGTTCACACGCTCCTCCCAGAAGCGCGCAATCTCTACCAGCACCTCCAGGCCGTATTGGCCCAGATAAGCCTTGTCGCCGGTATAATTCACATAGTTATAGATGGCATAGGCAATCGCGCCGTTGCGGTGAATCTCCTCGAATGTAATCTCCCACTCGTTGTGGCACTCCTCACCGTTCATCGTGACCATCGGGTAGAGCGCGCCTTTACGGTAGCCGAGCTTGCGGGCATTCTCCTTGGCCTTCTCCAGGTGCTTGTAGCGGTAGATCAGCAGATTGCGGGCAATCGCGGAGTCGGCGGTACTGAGATAGAACGGCACACAATAGGCTTCCGTATCCCAGTAGGTGCTGCCGCCGTATTTTTCCCCGGTGAAGCCCTTCGGTCCGATGTTGAGCCGGTCGTCCTCACCCGTATAGGTCTGATTCAGCTGGAAAATATTGAACCGGATCGCCTGCTGCGCCGACACATCGCCTTCAATAATAATGTCGCTTTCCTTCCACTTGTCACCCCAAGCCGCAGCCTGTTCTGCCAAAAGCGCCACAAACCCGGTCTCCCGCGCACTTTGCAGTGCAGCCGATGCGGCATCCGTGAGCTGTCCCAGCCCGTAATTGCGGGAGGTAACATTCGCAGCATACTTATAAATAACCAGCTGATCGCCGGATTCTACCGGTACGTTCACTGTACTGCCCACATATTTATCCTGCTCCAGCACCGCTGCTTCGGCCGCAACCGGCTCCCCATTCAGCAGAATGTCGAAGACGAAGGCGGAGGTGACATGGAAATCGAGCTTTTTGGTCTTCAGGGTCAAATGCCCGCCTTCTGGTCCGGCCTTCTTCTCCACCTCGTTCCAGAATTTCTCGTCATAGTTGGCATCCTTGTTCTTGATATCGCCGTCCAGGTAGGGGGTTACGGTGATTTCGCCGGAGAAGTTCAGCGGGCTGATGGAATAGCGGATCGCCCCGATCTCATGGCGGACCATGCTGACAATCCGGATGCTCTCTACCTTAACTTCTTTGCCGTCCCGGGTGGTTGCGGTGAAGCTGCGGGAGAGAGTGCCTTCCTTCATATTGAGTACCCGGCGGAACTCGCTGACTCTGCACTCTGCCAGATCCAGCGGCGTTCCGTCCAGCTCAATATTAATTCCAATCCAGTTGGTGCTGTTCAGCACTTTGGCAAAATACTCCGGGTACCCGTTCTTCCACCAGCCAACCCGTGTCTTGTCAGGGTAATAGACGCCAGCCATGTAGCTGCCTTGCAGGCTGGGGCCGCTGTACTGCTCCTCGAAGTTGGCTCTGCCGCCCATGTATCCGTTCCCGATACTAAATACGCTTTCGGATATTTCCTGGGTCTGCGGATCAAAGGACTCTTCGATAATGGACCATTCGTTGATTGTTAAGTATTGTTTCATGATTTTGGCTCCTTTAAGGGGGATGTGAAAAGAACGGTGTGCTCCAGTCTTGCCGGTCCGTGCAGGCCGCTCCGAATGCGAAAGGATGTTACGATCGCTGCCGCTTCTTCACATTCCTTTCGCTTTCTGCGCTGATCACGCACCTATGAGATTTCACACACAGTTCTTTTACAGAGGGTAGGGTAGAAGATGCAAGTGCAGCATCCGGTCTGACTGATGATCTGAGATGATGAATTAAATTGATAAGTGCATACAGTATATGCCGTTTTCTGCACCCGGAGCGAATAAGCTCAGCCTCAGTTACTATTCGTCATACCGTGGCAAAAGATTCCTTCAGCGCAGCAACTGTGAGCTGCTGCAGGGAAGGGACGACGAGCGTTGCTTCGCCTAGCGTCTCGGGAGAGCCGATGCCTACGCTGCGCATACCGGCGCGGGAAGCGGCCAGGATACCGGCTGCGGCATCCTCGAAGACGACGCATTGTGCGGGAGCGGTGTCCAGGGTCTTCGCACCCAGCAGGAAGACCTCCGGGTCCGGCTTGGCCGCGCTGGTATGCGTGCCGTCAATGATGGCATCGAAGTATGGGGTCAGGCCGGTATTGTTCAAGATGGTCATCGCGTTCTTACTGGCTGAGCCGAGGGCTACCTTGATGCCGGCTGTCCGGCATTCCTTCAGGAAGTCCAGGGCGCCGGGCAGAATCTCCGAGCTGTCCATCTTGGCGATATACCCGACATAGCGGTTATTCTTCTGCTCCGCCAGTCTGGCTTTGTCATCTTCGCTAAGCGTGATACCGCCGATCTCCAGCAGGATATTCAGCGAAGCGGCCCGGCTGACGCCCTTGAGCCGCTCGTTATCCTGCTCCGTGAAGACAAATCCAAGCTCCTCGGCCAGCTCCCTCCAAGCAATATAGTGGTACCGGGCAGTATCCACGAGAACGCCGTCCAGATCGAACAGGCAGGCATTGATTTCAGACATGTTTTGAACCTCCTAAAATGATTAGTGAATAAATAGATGTGGGCAACCCGCCAAATGGGCGGAATTCCTGCAAAAGGTGCAACATTCCTGTGCGAATTAGGTCCACGCTGGCGGAAATCCTGCAAAAGGTGCAACATTTCTCTGCACAGGAGGGAGGGCTTTAGAGTAGCCTCGAACATCCCAGAGTGTGTATCAGCCCCGGAGCTACAGGCTCTGTATCAATCCCGGAGCCAGCCCCAGGATCAGCGCTAAGGTCAGCCTAGCTCTATCACCAGCCTCCGTTTCAGCGCCGCCATCAGTCCCGGGCTCTATCACCAGTATCGGTCCCGCCGCTAGCACCAGTATCAGCATCACATTAGCACAGGGGAAACGCCGCTGCCGGCAACACTCTTCTATATCAGCGCAAACGTTTGTACAAAGCTCCAAAAAATAAATGAAGCGAAGGTCTGCTTCATTCATTTTCTTGTACATGCCTTACTGTTGCTTCTACATGTCTTAATTTCCCGGAGCATGCATAGAGGACTCCCGTACGATTAGACGGTGGGGAATGACAAAACGGTTGGTATAACCGTCTTGATTATCCGGCTTCTGAATGTTCTGGATCAGCACCTGCGAGGCTGTATAGCCAAGATGATAAATCCCGATATCAATACTGCTGATAGGAGGACTGGACAGCTCGGAGAGCGGGATATTGTTGAAGCTGACAATTGCCAGATCCTCAGGGACCTTGTACTTCAGCTCGTTCAATCCGCGCAGTACCCCGAATGAGACCATATCATCCACCGCGACAAGCGCTGTCGGACGGTTCGGAAGATTCATGAAGAAGGACATCGCCCTATAGCCGCTGTCCTGCAGGAACTCGCCTTCAACGATCCATTCATCCTTCATTTCCAGCCCCTTACCCTGCATGGCCTTGCGGTAACCCTCCAGCCTGTCGCGTGAAACGATAAGGTTCGGCGGGCCGCTGACGAAGCCGATGCGTTCATGTCCCATAGAGATGAGATGATTCGTCGCATCATAGGCGGCCATGATATTATCATTGTCCACTGACAGAATATCCTCGTAGCGGTCGCTCCGTCCAACCAGGACAAAGGGATAACCGCCCGACTGCAGAAAATCGATCACCGTATCGTCTTTACGGGAATACAGCAGAATAACGCCGTCCACACGGCGTCCCTTGAGCAGACGGGAGACAGCTTCAAGCTCCTCCTTCTCGTTCGCCCCGGAACTGATCAGCACATCATAGCCGGAGCGGCTGGACTGAGTGACGATCCCGCGGATTAATTCCATAAAAAACAAATTGGAGAACAGCTCTTCAGCCGGTTTTGGAAGAATGATGCAGATACTGTTAGTGGTCTTGGATACCAGACTTTTGGCCATCATGTTCGGGGTGTAGCCCATTTCTTCCATAATCACTTTGACCTTACGGGAAGTTTCTAAGCTGATTCTGGGATGGCCTGACAACACCCGGGACACTGTGGAGGGAGAGACCCCCGCTTTCTTGGCAACGTCCTTAATGGTAACTGTCATAGAAACCTCCTAATGGAACCGTTTGCTTTACACAGTAATATTAATCGAAGTGGGGATGATTGTAAATAGTGAAACCTCGCATATGGCGCAATCCCCGCAGCTTATGCGTTCCGGGCATCGTGAAGCGTAGTTGCTTAAGCCATTCTGAGTCTGGAATTAATCCAGGATTTGCGCAAATTCGTGCAATTTTCGGGAGGTATTTGTGCAAAAAGTGTGCAAATAGATTGTGGGATTACTAATCAATCTATTGAAAATAAGTAGTTGACAATTACTTTGCCGGGAGATTAGTATGTTAACGAATTGCAGCAAGCGTTTACAAAGCTGATTTTACAGAGATTTAAGGGAGGATCTCTGGTTGATTCCAGCAATCAATACACTACACTCTTTTTTGCAAACGTTTGCGCATGTTTCGTACTGAATCAGATTAATTTGTAGAGTTTTTAACTTTAAGGAAAAGGAGGTTCATATTCATTTAGTCTGGCCTTAAGCGGCCGTACTTACAGCATTTGTCCGTAAGGAGGGAAGAGGAATTATCCCGGCCCTGCGGGCTTAGGCACCATCAAATTCTTGGGGGGATTAACGGATATGAGATTTGCTATACGGGCTAAGAAAATGTTTACTGTCCTGATGGTTCTCGCTCTGATCTGCTCCGGCCTCGGCATTGGTCCGGCCAGAGTAAGCGCTGCGGCGGTTAAAGCGGTACTTGTTGGCGATCTGCAGACGAAGTTCGCCGGGCTGGACCCGGCGGAGACGAAGGACTGGAACGAGACCTCAACGGTAACGGAGATGACCTATAAGGGGGCGGGCTTGTACATATTCTCAGGCACACTGCCCAAGGGAACCTATGAATACAAGGTAGCTCTTAACGATAGCTGGTCGGAAAACTACGGCTACAGCAGCTATACGAATCCGAATGGAGAGGATGCCGGGGGCAATATCCGGATTTCGTTAACGGAAGAGACCCGTGTGACTTTTTATTATAATGACCTGACTAAGGCTATTGCGGATTCGACGTATTATTCCCCGGTTGCGCCGGAGCGTCTGCCACGGGTTATAGGCAGTGTGCAGACTGCGCTTGGCGATCCGGCTGAGACCTCTCCGGCGGATGCCGGGACGCTGCTTCATGATGCGGATCTGGACGGAGTGTACGAGCAGACTGCGCTGCTGCCGGCAGGTGACTTTACTTACCAGGTTTATCTGCCGGGCGCGGAACCCTCCGCAGGGACGGCTTACCCGGAACCTGCACAGGAGCTTAAGCTGCCTGCGAAGCTTCCGGTAACGTTCCAGTACCGCGTAGCGGACCATAGTGTCTCCGCTCTGTATACCGCTCCTGCCGGAGAAGGTGAGGTACAGCCGGTTCCGGCGGGCCACCTGCGGGTTCATTACTACCGTGCGGACGGCAATTATGCCGATCTGGGCTTGTGGACCTGGGGAGATGTGGCTTCCCCGTCCGCAGACTGGCCGAAGGGTGCGGTCCCCTTCCCGGCGGGACAGACGGATGCCTACGGCGCATATGTCGATCTGCTAGTCAAAGATGGGGCGAAATCGGTCTCCTTCCTCGTGGTTAACCGCATCAGCGGAGTCAAGGAGATGGAGAACGGCGACAAGACCTTCCTGATCGGCACTCCGCAGACCAATGAGGCCTGGATCAAGGAAGGCTCCAATCTGGCGACGCCTTACGAGCCGGTGTCTCTCCCGGAGAATACGGTGCGGATTCATTATTCGCGTGCGGATAACAATCAGAGCCAGTACGGCCTGTGGCTGTGGGACGATGTAGCCTCGCCTTCCGAAGGATGGCCTAAGGGCGCAACTCCGTTCGCACCGGAGCATAAGGATGCTTACGGTGCTTACGTTGACATCCCGCTCAAGGAGAACGCGAAGACGATTAGCTTCATCGTCATGAAGCCTGTAAGCGGTGACAAGGATGGTCCGGCAGGCAATGAGAATAAAAGCTTTACACTGCTGGACCGCTACAATCAGCTATGGGTGAAGGAGAATGATCCGAACGTCTACACTTCTCCTTTCGGCGAGACGCCGATTGGCCTGTTGTCTGCGGAGGTGCTGTCTGCCGGCAAGCTGGTGCTGGGCTTCACTATGACGGACGGGCTGGACCCTGCTGCGCTGAAGGCCGCTATTACCGTGAAGGATGCGGAAGGGACGGCCATTCCGGTCACAGCGGTGACGATTACGGGCGGAGGCACCCTGGAGGTGGCTACTGGTGCTTTTGACCTGGGCAAGATTCCGCTCCGTGTAACTTACGCCGGGACAACGGTATCCGCTTCCACCGGCTGGAGAATGCTCGATGAGATGTACAATTACACCGGGGATGATCTGGGAGCCACGTACCATCAGGACGATCATTCGGCAACGCTGAAGCTGTGGGCGCCGAAGGCAAGCTCTGTAACTGCCGTGGTATATGATGCAGCGGATGCTGACCGCACGGTTGGCCGTGTGGAGCTGACCCTTGGTGAGAAAGGTGTCTGGTCGGCCCGGCTGAGAGCCGCTGATCTCGCAGGTGCACCCGGTGCCGGGGATGTGAGAGGCTTTTACTACCAGTATGAGGTCACGAATGATGCGGTCACCCGGCAGGTGCTTGATCCCTATGCCAAGTCGATGGCGGTGTTCACCGTGAATACGGCGGGGGAAGCAGGCGCAGGCGGCGATACGGTCGGCAAGGCGGCTATTGTTGATCTCACCACAACAAATCCGCCAGATTTCAAGGCGGCAGATATTGCGGGTTATGAAGAGCGGGAGGATGCGGTAATCTATGAGGCCCATATCCGGGACTTCACCTCTGACCCTGCGATTCAGTCCAGTCTGGGCGGGGAGCGTTGGGGCTCTTATGCCGCTTTTGCCAAAAAGCTGGATTATATCAAGTCCCTTGGGGTGACCCATATTCAGCTGCTGCCGGTCATGGCCTGGTATTACGGGGATGAGACGCGGATGGACGAGCGGGAGCCGGATTACTCGGCTCAGGGCAATGAATACAACTGGGGATATGATCCGCACAGCTATTTCTCCCCGGATGGGGCGTATTCCCAGCATCCGGCTGACCCCGAAGTGCGGATCAGAGAGCTGAAGGGCCTGATAGACGCGGTGCATGAGGCCGGAATGGGCGTTATTCTTGACGTGGTCTATACCCATATGGCCAAGAAGGAATTGCTGAACGATATTGTGCCCGGATATTATGCCTTCCAGGATGCGCACGGTAATTTCATTGGCGGCTTCGGCAACAATCTGGCGACCAGCCACAAGATGGCCGAGAAGCTGATGGTGGATTCCGTGAAGTACTGGTTCGAGGAATATAAAATCGACGGGATGCGCTGGGACATGATGGGCGACGCCACAGCAGACGCCGTCCAGGCGGCTTATGACGCTGCGGCTGCTATCAATCCTAAGGCGCTGTTCATCGGCGAAGGCTGGATTACCTTCGGAGGAGATGCGGGTGAGCCTGATCTCAAAGGAAAAGGCGCAGACCAGAAATGGATGGACAAAACGGACAGCGTCGGCGTGTTCTCCGATGAATTCCGCAACGAGCTGAAATCGGGCTTCGGCTCGGAAGGAGAGCCGCGCTTCATTACCGGCGGTGCGCGTGATCTGAATACGATCCTAAATAATATCAAGGCCCAGCCATCCAATGTTCCGGCGGATGATCCGGGCGATATGGTGCCTTATATCGAGGCGCATGACAATCTGACACTGCATGATGTGATTGCCTTAACGCTCCGTAAGAATCCGCAAATTGCGGAGAATGAGCTGGAAATCCAGAAGCGGATCAGGCTTGGCAATCTGCTGCTGCTGACTTCACAAGGAACAGCCTTTCTTCATGCAGGACAGGAATACGGGCGCACGAAGCAGTGGATGGCGGCAGGCGTTCCCGAGCAGAAATATACTGAGGTCCGGGATGCCGGGGACCAGTCGGTCAGTTATTTCATCCACGATTCCTACGATTCGTCTGATAGCGTGAATAAGTTCGACTGGGCTGCAGCAACGGATGCAGTGAAGCATCCGGTACAGAATGAGACCAGAGCCTATACGGCCGGACTGATCCAGCTCAGGAAATCGACCAATGCCTTCCGGCTTGGCGATATAGGGCTGGTGAATGCCAATGTCAAGCTGATCCAGGCTCCGGAAATGAAGGCGCAGGATCTGGTCATCGGCTACTCCAGCAAGGCTACGGATGGAACAGGCATCTATTATGTCCTCATGAACGGCGATAGCAAGGCGAGAACGCTGACTTTGCCGGAGGATCTGTCCGGGGCAGAAGTGCTTGCCGACAGCGATCAGGCCGGAACACAAGCGATTGCTCCGGCGGAGCAGAGCGGCTTCCGCGTGAACGCTGAAACGATTACGATCGACCCGCTTACCTCGGTGATCCTGCGCAAGGAGGCACCGGCAGCGGTGTTAACCAAGCTGGCAGCCGACAAGTCTGCCTATACACTGCAGGCGGGCGGCACACATCAGGCCAAGGTGACTGCCACCTACGATGACGGAGCCTCAAGCACCGTTACCGCCAAGGCGCAGTATGTATCGGATAAGCCGGAGATTGTCACGGTTACGAGCAAAGGTCTGATCAAGGGATTGAAGGCAGGCTCGGCTACCCTAACGATTACGTATGGCGGCTTGTCCGTTCAAGTCGCGGTTGAAGTCACCGCTCCTCCGGCGGACAGCAAGCGGTATGTGCAGTTCACCTACACTCGTCCTGACAAGGACTACAAGGATTGGAGTGTATGGCTGTGGTATACCGGAGCCACTGACGGCGAGGTTAAGCTGCCGGAGCCTGAAGAAGGTTCCGCAAGCTCCAGCGTGCTAATCGAGGTGGGCAAGGAGGCCACCCGGGTAGGCTTCGTGCTGATCAAAGGCCTGGACTGGGCAGACAATAAACAGGATATAGCGGAGGACCGCTATATTGAGCTGGCGCCGGGCGAGCTTTTCACCAAAGTCTATGTCACCAGCATGGTTCAGGAGCTTAACGTGATGCCGGCTATCCGTGGTCCGCTCCTGCAAGGAGAAGCTGTAACGTTCCTCTACCGGGATGACGAGCTGTTCCGCAGCGGGGATATGTCGGCCATTACGGAAATGAAGGTGAAGGTGAACGGAACAGAATATCCGATGACTTATGATCCGGCTAAGGAGTGGTTCAGCTACCGGCTGGAAGGACTGCAGGAGGGCACTTATAAATATAGCTTCCTGATTACCAAGGATGGTGTAACCCGCGGGCTGACGGACCCGCACAATACGGTGGACGGCGAATCGGTGATCCGCTACCACAAGCCGGAGGTGCAAATTACAGCAGAAGCCAGCCCGCCTGCGGTGAACTTCAATGAGAACGCTGTGATTACGGTAAAAGTAGCCTCTGCGGAGGAAGTGTCCTACACGGATGCTTATCTCGATCTTACTGAACTGGGCGGGCCTGCCGAGGTCAAGCTCGATACCGGGCTGATGCAGCAGACCGTGTCGGTGAAGCAGGATGTAACGGCCGGACTTAAGGAGATTCCCGTGGTCCTGGTGGACCAGTACGGCAATGTGCACCGGCAGACGGCTGAGATAGAAGTTAAGGCCAGAACGTATAGCGGCGCAAAGGCGGATTTTGACTGGGAGGAGGCACGGATCTACTTCGCACTGACTGACCGCTTCAAGGACGGCGACCCTGAT
Organism: Paenibacillus sp. FSL H7-0756; assembly: GCF_038006765.1. NCBI lineage: Bacteria > Bacillati > Bacillota > Bacilli > Caryophanales > Paenibacillaceae > Paenibacillus > Paenibacillus sp. FSL H7-0756. Next base: position 1,456,480 of record NZ_JBBOVT010000003.1, read on the forward strand.
AACAATGAGAATGTGGATACAACCCATCCTGAAGCGTATCACGGCGGCGATTTCAGAGGGATGATTGATAATCTCGATTACCTGAAGGAGCTTGGCATCAACACACTCTGGATTACACCGGTTGTCGATAATATCGATTTCAACCAAGGGGTAAGCTTCGGCGGCAAGCAGTATGCCTACCACGGGTATTGGGCGAAGGATTTCACCAAGCTTGATGAGCATCTGGGTGATATGGATACCTTCAAGGAGCTGATTGACAAGGCGCATGACCGTGGCATCAAAATCATGGTCGATGTTGTGCTGAATCATACCGGCTACGGGCTGAAGGAGAGCGACGAACAGTCTGGAGTGACGGCAGAGGACAAGGCGCGCTTTGCAGGTATGCTACGTACAGACGGAGTACAGGCAGACAAGGATGTCATCCGGGGCGAACTGAGCGGGCTCCCGGACTTCCGCACCGAAGATCCTGCAGTCCGCGAGAAGCTGATCGCCTGGCAGACCGGTTGGCTGGATAATGCACGTACAGAGCGCGGAGATACGATTGACTATTTCCGGGTAGATACGGTTAAGCATGTGGAGGATACGACCTGGAAAGCGTTCAAAAACGCGCTGACCACGATTGATCCAAGCTTCAAGCTGGTGGGCGAATACTTCGGCGGAACCGCCGATAATGACGGGGGGACGCTGCAGAGCGGCCAGATGGACGGGCTGCTGGACTTCGGCTTCAAGGAGCAGGCGAAGCGGTTCGCCGGCGGGTCCATTACCGCTGTCGATGCCTATCTCCAGGAGCGTGAAGCGAAGATCAGCAACACCCGCATGATGGCGCAGTTCCTGAGCAGCCATGATGAAGACGGCTTCCTGTCCGAATACGTGGACGGGGACAAAGGCAAGCTCAAGGTTGCCGCCGCCCTGCAGATTACAGCCAAAGGCCAGCCAGTTGTCTATTACGGCGAAGAACTGGGCCGCTCAGGCAAGAATGCGGGCAATATGGCTGAGGGAGAGTTCAGCAGGAACCGCGGGGATATGCCGTGGGATCAGCTTGCCGCTGAGCAGGGGCTTCGCGATCACTACAAGAAGCTGTTGAATATCCGTGCGAATTATTCTGAAGTGTATGCCAGAGGAACCCGCAGCTGGCTGGCAGGTAATGATGAGTCCGGGTATTTAGCCTTCAACAAGCAGTATGGCAAAACGAATATTGTGACGGTTATCAACAGCAAGGCGGAAGGTCTGAACGTGGAGATTCCTGTTCCGTATGCCCCTCTGTCAGCAGTGAAGGATGAATATAGCGGCAAGGAGTATACGGTATCTGCTGCCGGGAAGGTTAGCATTGATCTGCCGGGCAGAGATGCTGGCGGTACGGTCATTCTGTCGGCGAAATCCGAGGTGGTGGTGCCGACGCCAACGCCAACGCCAACACCGGCGCCAACAGCAACAGCAACGCCAGCACCGGTGGTAGACTCCGGGAGTACTCCGGTGACAACACCTTCGCCTAGCGCTGCTGCGGTTCCGGGAGATACCCAGGAGATCAGTGAAGCGCAGCTCAGTGCAGCCAAGGACGGCCGATTGGAGCTGCGTCTGGAAGCGGGCAAGACAGCGGTACTGCTCCCGCTCGGGGCAGCCAGTTTACTGGGCAAGAATGAGCTGGTCATACGCTCGGAGGAGATGTCTGTTACGCTCCCGAGTGCAGTACTGGCCGATGCTGGTAACAGGGTTCAAGGAGCGGATGCAGCAGGATCGCGGATTCTGCTGGAGCTTCGTCCGCTGAGTCCGGATGCGGTACAGGAGGAGGTCCGCAGGCTCAGTACAGAGAACAGATTAGCAAGTGCGGAATCTGGAATCTTCGAGCTAAAGCTGCAATTGATCAAGCAGGACGGCACGCGCCTGCCTGTTAGCTTATTCAAGCAGCCTGTAACCTTAACGCTGAAGCTTACAGGCCAGCCGGTGAAGGATTGGACAGGTGTATTTAGTCTGGAGGATGGCGGTGCGCTTCGGTACATGGGGGGAGCAGTCCAGACGGACGGTTCCTACACGGCGGCAGTTACACAATCCGGCAGGTACGCAGTGCTTGAGGTGCATACCTTATTCAAGGATGTACCGGTCACCCACTGGGCTTCTGCTGCAATTACATCGCTTGCTGCGAAGCAAGTCGTTACCGGAGTGAACGCTGAGGCCTTTGAACCGGCCCGGAAGGTGACACGTGCGGAGTTTACGGCACTGCTGATGCGGGCCTTGGGACAGTCCGGTCAAGGGCAGACAACGTTCGAGGATGTCCGTCCGGGTGCGTGGTACGCCTCTTATGTAGAGGCAGCTGCAAGCTTGGGCATCGTCAGTGGACGCAGCCGCAGCTCCTTTGCGCCGGATGCGGCCATAAGCCGTGAGGAGATGGCTGTGATGGCTGTCCGTGCCCTGGAGTTCAAGCAGGGAGAGAAGCTGGCAATGGCTGCGCCACCGGCCGGGTATGCAGATGCTTCCGGCATTCGTGAATGGGCGAAGGCTTATGTCAATGCCGCTACAGCCTTGAAGCTTGTAGAGGGCAGAGAGCAGCGGCAGTTCATTCCGCAGGGGCTGCTGACGCGTGCAGAGAGCGCGCAGGTGATCTATAACCTGCTTCGCCAGTAAGCCTGTATAAGTCGGATTCATAACGAAACAGGGTATTCCGCCAGCCTGACGGCTTCTGCGGAATACCCTGTTTGTGTTGCCGGTAATTGCCGGTGTATGGTGTATTCGGTAGAAATAAACCTCCAGCTGGTTAGCTTTCATCTTCCGCCAAATGCATTTTATCGGCCTGGATTGTGTTTGGAGCATACGTTGACTAACCAATTGCATTTCGTACACTAGAAACCTCCGAATTGGCCGTTAAATCGGACGCTATTGTAGTTCGTACATTTGCCCTCGTTCAAGCGTATACAGCAGATCCAATCCATAAATTTATACCTGACAATACCTTAGGACATCTGGGCCTGAAGTACAGCGAAGCCGTATGCCGGCAGCCGCAGTGACAGCTTGCCTCGTTCGGCGCGGAGCGCTTCGCCGGTCCAGAGATTCTCCCAATTGCGTTCCTGAACATCCAGCCGGAAGGTCTGCACCGTCTCCTCCGTATTGATCAGCACGATGATCAGATCATCGTCCAGACTGCGCTCGTAGGCCAGCTTACTGCCCCCGGCTCCGGCTTCAAGGAAGGTGAAACGTCCGGTACGCAGCGCCGGGTGGCTGCCGCGGATCTCAATCAGCTTACGGTAAAAGTTGAACAAATCGCGGTCCTGCTTCTCCGGGTCCCACTCCATGCATTTCCGGCAATCCGGGTCTCCCCCGCCATCCATTCCGATCTCGTCCCCGTAGTAAATGCAGGGCGTGCCCATGAAGGTGAACTGGAACAGCGCAGCCAGCTTCATGACATTCTTATCACCCTCTGCCACAGTCAGCAGCCGCGCAGTATCATGGCTGTCGAGCAGATTGAAGGCAACCTCGCTGGCCTGGAGCGGGTAACGGGACAGCTGTCTGCCGATCGAATGGGCGAAGCCTTCCGCATCCAGCGTTCCGTAGACGAAGAAGTCAAGCACCGCATCCGTGAACGGGTAGTTCATGACGGCATCGAATTTGTCGCCTTCCAGCCAAGGAGCTGATTCATGCCAGATCTCGCCCAGAATGTAAGCCTCGGGGTTGGCACGCTTCACCACTTTGCGGAAATCACGCCAGAATTCGTGATCCACCTCGTTGGCCACATCCAGACGCCAGCCGTCGATGCCGACCTCCTTAATCCAATACTCTGCGACCTTCAGCAAATATTCCTTCACCTCAGGATGCTCTGTGTTCAGCTTCGGCATCAGCGGCTCGAAGGCGAAGGCATCGTAGGTCGGAATATTGTTCACGACCTGGAGCGGATATTCCCGGATATGGAACCAGTTCTTATACTCCGAATCCTCACCCTTCTCCAGCACATCCACGAACGGGGCGAAGGTACGGCCCGCATGGTTGAAGACCGCGTCCAGCAGCACGCGGATGCCGCGCTCATGACAAGCATCGACCAATCTTTTCAGCGTGTCCACATCACCGAAATGCGGATCGACCTGCATATAGTCCTCCGTGTCATATTTGTGATTGGTGGTGGCAGTGAAGACAGGTGTGAAATAAATGCCCGTAATGCCCAGCTCCGTCAGATGGTCGAGATGATCAATGACGCCCTCCAGATCTCCGCCGAAGAAATTATCCGGCCGGGGGGTTCCGCCCCAAGGCTCCACATTAGCAGGGCTTATGCCGGGATTGCCGTTCGCGAACCGTTCCGGGAAAATCTGATAAAACACCGCATCCTTGACCCAGGCCGGAGGCGTGAAGACATCACCGCGGCTTATGTAGGGGAATTCAAACAGCCGGTTGGGATTCGCGGGACGCTCCTTTTGGAAATCACTCTCTGTCATCCAGATCCGGTCCTGGCCCTGCTGCAGCAGGAAGCCGTATTTCAGCCTGCGGTAGAGCGGCACCGATTCGCATTCCCAGTAATCGAACATCGCATCGGAAGTGAACAGGGTCATCGGAATCAATTCCTTAGTGGTGTCCCAGGCATATTTATCACCCGCCCAGGCGAAAACCTCCGTCAGATCCCCCTTCTTGGCCCGCAGCCGCAGGTGGATGGTGTTGTGATCATAGGCATACGACCAGTTCAGACGGGGACGATGATACACGGCTTCTAATAACATAATAATTCCTCCTAGATTTAGTTTGGCTATATAGATTGAACTTAGATGTTTAAGGTTAAGGGAAAAGTGGCGGAGGGGAATTTTGGAACTGGAGGAGCGGTAGCGCCCGCCTTTGTATTTGGATTTCTACCGCGTAGAGCGGTTTCTAATCAGGAAATCTAAATACAACAGCGGCTGGAAGTCCAAAACTTCTCTGGAGTCACGGCTAATCCCAAAACATAAAAACCAGTTATTCAATTTATATAGATTACGCACCCGATTCTGCACATGGCAAAGAGGCACAACCGCCGGTTAGATTACGCCGAGGTTGTACCCGATAAGGAACAGTGCCTTTAGATTGGTGAAGAATGGGGTGTTTCATGATGGTTTGGATTATAGCACGGAACAAAATGAGGTTCAAGAGGTTTGTACAAACAGTTGCACAAAGAATAAACAACGGGAAACCGATTTCCAAAGTCTGTAAATTGATAATATTTAGCAAATATACAACAAAATCCGTCTAAATACGACAAAAAATGCAGAAATAAATTTTGAAATTGAAGTATAGCGAAGTTATTTAAAGGAATCATGCGATAAAGAGAGTAAAGTTAAAGATATGCATTTTAAATGGCTTAATTTCATTGATTTAACTATGTGCAAACGTTTTTACAACTGCAAGCCTGCTGATGTATTATGAATTCAGGAATGAAGCGCTTTCTAAACCGGGTATAACGTATTCGGAAGAGGCAATGGGAGAAAGCAGAATTTTTTTTGAATTCTCTGAAATCGTTTGCGCAAATTGGGGAGCATCATCGTCAAGTCAAAAGAAGCATCATCGTCAAATCAAGTGATATACACACACAGGAGGGGTTAAAAGGAATGGATCTCAAAAAACTTATGGTTCTCACCGCAGCGTGCTCCATGGCAATCTCAATTACGGCGTGCGGCTCCAACAACAATACCGGGGGAAATGCAGCGGCAACTAATGCGCCTGCGGAAAGTGCGGCAGCTACAGATAATGCAGGGGCTGGCAGCGACAACGCTCCGGCAGCGGGTGAGATCGTCCCTGAAGAAGGCGCTTCCCTAGTGATCTGGGAGAGTAAGGAAGAAAGACAGTTCGCCGAAGAAATCGCGAAGCAGTTCACTGCCAAGTATAACGTACCTATCAAAATCGAAGAGGTTGCCCCGCCGGATCAAGTCGGCAAGCTTACCCAGGATGGTCCTTCCGGTCTGGCTGCGGACGTCATCGTCATTCCTCATGATAATCTCGGCAAGGCGGCCAGCGCGAGCCTGCTGCTTCCAAACGATATTTTTGCAGAACAGACCAAGGCGGAGAATACGGAGGCTTCCATCGTAGGTTCTTCCTATGACGGCGAGCTGTACGGCTATCCTAGAGCGGCAGAGACCTATGCGCTGTTCTATAACAAGTCTCTGGTCAAAGAAGCTCCGAAATCCTTCGATGACGTTATTGCCTTCAGCAAAACGTTCACCGATAAAGCCAAAAACCGGTACGGCATTATGTGGGAAGTCGGCAATATGTACTTTAACTATCCGTTCATCGCCACAACCGGCGGCTACCTGTTCGGCAAAGACGGTACCGACAAGGACGACATCGGCCTCAACAATGAAGGTGCGATCAAAGGTCTGACTGAATTTGCGAAGCTGAAGGAAGTCTTGCCGATTAAGAGCGGTGACATCAACCCGGACATTAAGCGCAGTCTGTTCAACAGCGGGGATGTAGCTATGGATATTACAGGACCTTGGGAGCTTGCCGGATATAAAGAAGCGCTGGGCGACAACCTGGGAATTGCTCCGGTTCCTACCATTGACGGCAAAACTGCCATTACCTTCTCCGGGATCAAAATCTTTACCGTCAACGCCTACACGCAATATCCGAATGCGGCTAAGCTCTATGCCCACTTTGCTTCCGGCAAAGATTCGCAGCTGACGCTTAACAAGCTGATCGGTTCCGTACCAACGAACAATGAAGCTTTGAAGGACCCGCAGATTACGGGTGATCCGTTCGTATCCGCTTTTGCCGAACAAGCGAAGAACTCCCAGCCGATGCCTTCGATTCCTGAAATGGGGAACGTATGGAGCCCGGTGAATGCAGCACTTCCGGCCATCTGGGATAACAATACCGATCCGAAGGCAGCCATGGACAAAGCTGTAGAGCAAATTAAGGACTTGAACAACGGGGCTTCTGCCCAGTAACTACTAAACTACACAACCATCAGCTTACCGTGGAATTAGAGTTGCCCGCCGCATAGTCTGCGGCGGGCAGTTTCCTTGAATTCCGCACGGAGAGGAGAACGGAAGGGAAATGCAGCGACACAAAGCGAGAGCTGGAATACTGTCGGCCATTTTTATGGGATTGGGACAAATATATAACCGCCAATTCATCAAAGGGCTTATGTTCATAGCTGTAGAAGCTGTGGCACTTATCTATTTCATTAGCAATCTGGGAAGAGCCTTCTGGGGGATCACCACACTCGGGGAATCGCCAAGCCGTCTGGAAAAGGTCAAGGGGATTGCCAAAATGGTTCCCGGGGACCATTCCATCGTCATTCTGATTGAAAGCCTGATTACCCTGCTGTTCTTTGTGTTATTCCTGATTGTCTGGTACATGAATATTAGGGATGCCTATAAAATCGGAGCAGAACGCGAAAACGGCCGTCCATCGCATACATTTAAACAATCCGTACGTTATATTCTGGATTATAAATTCGCCCAGAGCTTCCTGTTGCTCCCGGGACTTGGGATTCTGTTCTTCACCATTATGCCGATCATCTTTATGATCATGCTGGCCTTTACCAACTATGCTGCACCGAACCACATTCCTCCGGCCAAGCTTGTAGACTGGGTTGGATTCGAGACCTTCCGCAATCTGCTGGTGCTGAAATCATGGAGCCATACCTTTTACGGTGTACTTACCTGGACGATTATCTGGGCGGTTCTTTCGACTGTAACTACTTATTTCGGCGGAATGCTGGTTGCCCTGCTGATTAACCAAAAAGGTATCCGCTTCAAGGGCATGTGGAGAATGCTCCTGATCATCCCTTACGCCATTCCGCAGATGATCTCGCTCCTCTTGATGCGCAACCTGTTCAACGGGCAGTTCGGCCCGATCAACCAGTACCTGGGTTACTTCGGACTAGGCGGCCTGCCTTGGCTGACTGATCCGTTCTGGGCTAAAGTGACAGTTATCGTCGTGAACATGTGGGTGGGTATCCCGGTATCCATGCTGCTGATTATGGGAGTGCTGACTACCATTCCGCGCGATATGTATGAGGCGGCTGAGGTGGACGGTGCGACCAATTATCAGAAATTCCGCATCGTCACCCTGCCGATGATTCTGTTCTCTACCGCGCCTACACTGATTATGCAGTTCGCCGGTAACATCAACAACTTCAATGCGATCTTCCTGCTGACGGGAGGGAACCCGGTGAACGGGAACTACCAGTATGCGGGTTCAACGGATCTGCTCGTTACCTGGCTGTATAAGCTGACGCTGGATCAGAACAAGAATAATATGGCGTCTGCGATCGGCATCATTCTGTTCATCATTGTTGCCGGGTTCTCCCTGTACAATTACCGCCGGACCAAATCGTTCCAAGAGGAGGATATGATTCAATGATTATCGGACGCAAAGCTGCGAACTTTATTCGCCTCTGCTTAAGCTATATTGTTCTCGTTGCCCTGGCGGTCGCTGCAATCTATCCGGCACTCTGGATACTGCTTGCATCCTTCCGTCCGGGTAAATCCCTGTACAGCAAGACGCTGATTCCTGAGACATTCACCCTCGCCCACTATAAGGAGCTGTTCACCTCACCGGTCTATATGTTTGGAACCTGGTATGGGAATACGCTTAAGATTGCGGTGTTCTCGATGCTGATCGGGGTCGTGCTGACGCTGTTGACCAGCTATGCCTTATCCCGGTTCCGGTTCAAAAGCCGTAAGACTACCATGTCCACACTGCTGATTCTCGGGATGTTCCCGGGCTTCATGAGCATGATTGCCATCTATCTGCTGCTGAAGGAGTTCAATCTGCTGGATACCCATCTGGCGCTGATTATCGTCTATGCGGCCGGAGCGCCGCTTGGTGGAACGCTGATTGCCAAGGGCTTCCTGGACACGATTCCGCGTTCGCTGGACGAAGCCGCACGGATTGACGGGGCGAGTAACTTCGGGATTTTCACCCGGATTATCCTGCCGTTGTCCCGTCCAATGATCACCTATATAGCGCTGACCCTGTTTGTCGGCCCGTGGGTGGATTTCATCTTCGCCAAGCTGATTCTGCGGACCAAGGAGAACTGGACGGTTGCCGTGGGGATGTGGGATATGGTCAATACGATGCAGAATTCCAACTTCACGCTGTTTGCGGCGGGTGCCGTGCTGATCTCCGTACCGATTATGATTCTGTTCGGCTTCCTGCAGCGCCTGCTGGTTGACGGGCTGACGGCGGGGGCAAGCAAGGGATAGGAAATAGCAATTAGACAATGTATCTACGAATAACGGGTGCGGCCTTGAAGCAGTTCTGAGGGGCTGCACCTTTCTTTTGTGGAGAAATCGTGATCTGGATGATAAGGGGAGAATGTAATGCGGCAGCGGCGATTCATTAATTTCAGCTCGGTTGGCGTCAAGTTATTCGTAATTCTGTTCTGTACTATTGTCCTGTTGTCCTCCGTTCTGGGCTTAACCTCCTATTATGCGGCAAAAGGGATCATTACCGATGAGGTGGCAGCTGCCTCCTCACAGTCCATTGTCCAGGCGGCGGACAAGCTGGATTTCCTGTTCGCTGAATATGAAGCGCTCTCCAGGCAATTCGCTGTAGATCCGGCGCTAAAGGCTGACATGGAGACGGTTAATCTTCCAACCGCCGGTACGGTTGCGCGGGCGGCTGCAGAGGACCGGATACGCCGCAAGCTGGACTCCGTGAGAGGATCGGATGAGCGGCTGCTGGGTGTCCGGCTGGTCGCAAGAAGCATGGTGGACGCCGAATCCTACAAATCGACGGGGATTAGCGGTGTACGAAGTGATGAGGGCATCCTTGCACGGATGAAGGAGATCGATAACGCTAAAGGCAATCCCGTCTGGTTCCCCGTCCGGGCTAAAGGCTTCTTCGATGCGTACAGCCAGTCTGCTATGACGATGGGCCGTCTGCTGCGGAATATTCAGAACCCGGCGGCAGAGTATTACATGCTAATCGAGGTGAAGGGCCAGGCGCTGACGGATGTGCTGTCCAACCTGCATATCGGGCTGGGTGGGGAGATTCGCATCCTCGATTTTTCGGGCCGGGTTGCCTACAGTGCTGACGATGCACTGCTCGGGCAGGCTTCTTACATACATACCGGAGAGTTGAAGGCCGGAGCACAGACCGGAGTGCAGAAGAAGGAGGAGCAGAAGCTGCCTGCGGCGGGGAAGAGTGAGGAGCCGGATCTGACCGGGAAACGGGAGAGTGAGGGACAAGAGCCGGCCGGAGCACGCCAGGGGGAGGACTGGAAGCGGTCCTTCACGGCCGGGGATGAGCAGGGGAGTTCGCAGCTTGTAGTCTACCAGCCGCTGAGTACGGCGGACTGGACGCTGATGGGTTACGCTCCGGTGAGTGATTTTACCCGATCGGCCGACCGGCTGCTCTATATTACCTTGCTGGTAGTCTTGGCTGCCGCTCTAATTGGTCTGGTCATCGGCTATGTCCTGGTGCGGCTGATCGGCCGACCTCTCGGCAAGCTGGCCCGGCTGATGGAAGAGGGTGAGCGGGGCAATCTGCAGGTACGGACCAGCTTCAAGGGTCAGGATGAGATCGGGCGGCTGGGCTACAGCTTCAACCGGATGATGGAGCAGATCTCCCGGCTGGCCGGGCAGAGCAGCAACTCGGCTGCGGAGGTATTAGCGACCTCAGAGCAGCTCGTTGCCGCTTCCGGTGCGATTAGCGGTCAGGCCAGTGAGGTCGCAACTGCTACCGGCGAAATCGCCGGGGGGGCGGCCAGTCTGGCAGCCGAGGCCGAGAGCAGCAATGCCAAAGTAGAGCTGATGGGCGGCAAGACTAGCGAAGTAGCAGAGAACAATGCAGTTATGGCAGCATCCGCAGAGAAGGTGATGGAGGTCAGTGACCAGGGAGCGGAGCGGATGAAGAAGCTGGTATCGCAGAGCGAGGGTGTGCTGAAGCTGATGGACCTGATTCAAGAGAATTCAGCCATGCTGCGCGACAGCACGGTGCTGATCCGCAGCATCCTCTCCCCGATGATTGCGATGAATAAGCAGACGAATATTCTGGCGCTGAACGCATCGATTGAAGCCGTGCGCGCCGGTGCCGCCGGAAGAGGCTTCATTGTCATTGCCAATGAGATCAGAGGGCTGGCCAATCAATCGAGCGAGTCGATTGCCTCCGTCTCCCGGATTACCGAGGAGATCAGCGGCCATATCGAGAATACGGTCAAGGTTGTGAGTGAGGCTGCGCCGATGTTTGACAGCCAGCTGGCCTCGGTCCGGGAATCCTCGCTCATCTTCGGGAGTGTAAGGGCCGAGATGGAGGTGTTCAGCGGAGTTCTGAACCAATCCTCGGCGGCAGTCTCCGAACTGGCTGAATACCAGCAGCAGCTGGGACAATCCATGGCGAGTGTGATTTCGGTAGTGCAGCAGACCAGCGCCTCTACGGAAGAGGTAGCGTCTATGTCCTCACAGCAATTCACGGTCAGCAGGGAGCTGGTCGCCCTGTCGCACAGGCTGGAGGAGCTGGCGGAGCAGCTGAAGCAGTCGATGATTTCTTTTCAGGGCTAAAGGGACAAAAGGATGAGGGGAGCGGGTGAGGAAGCATATTGCGGGAGCCTGGGCTTTTCTATAAGATGGATGAGGTTAGATGCAGGATATCCTGAATACTGAAGGTGATGTCATGGACAAGCATTTATTTCTGAACGGGGGCGGTCCGCCGTTTACCCGTGGACTGGCACGGAGGTTCGTAAGCACGATGACAGCAGCCGCAGAACCTGTCGCTGTGTTATTTGAAGAAGGGGAAGACTGGCCGGACTATATGGCTGCTTGCATGCAGCCGCTGGCTGACGCGGGGATAGCCGAATTCTGTTATCTGCCGCTGAAATCGACTCAGGTGAGTACTGCTATAGAGAGTCTCAGGACCTGCGGCGGGATCGTCATCGGGGGCGGGGATACGGATCTGTATGCCGACCTCATTGTGGATACCCCTATCGGTGAGGTGATCCGGCAGCGTTATGAGTCCGGAATACCGGTCGCGGGATTCTCGGCAGGAGCCTTGATTAGCCCGGAGCGCTGTGTAATTTCCGCCAAGGATAATGAGAGCAGACAATTCAAACACCGCAAGGGCCTCAATCTGATTCCTGACCTGCTGCTATCCGTTCATTTCACCCAGTGGGATGAGGAGGAGCATTTACGGACAGCGGTCCGTACCCTCGGCGAGCTGCCGAATTACGGCATTGACGAAGAGACCGGCATCTACCTGCTGAATGGACAGCCCGAAGAGATAGAGGGCGGCGGGGTGTATAGTCTGGTGAATGGAATATTGACAAGAATCCACTGAGGATGATGAACGGGAGCAGAGGGCGCGGGCCTTCTGCTCTTGTTTTTTGCGCGGGGAAGCCTGGGTATGTATGGCGTAAGCAGGCTAGGAAGCGGTGGGCGGAATGTAATCGGAAAACCGATCACAATCGGTTGGCGAGAGGTGCGTGGGCGGAATGTAATCGAAAAACCGATCACAATTGGCTGGCGAGGGGTACGTGGACGGAATGTAATCGGAAAACCGATCATAATTGGCAGGCGAGGGGTGCATGGGGGGGAATGTAATCGGAAAACCGATCACAATTGGCTGGCGAGGGGTGCGTGGGCGGAATGTAATCGGAAAACCGATCACAATCAGCTGGCGAGAGGTGCGTGGGCCGGAGCGTAGACTTGTGGATGGTAGAGGGGGTCACCCCGCTGCTTGTCCTGCCTGCGATCAAGCGATACACTTGTGCTATCGATAATGGCAGAGGGGAGGCGGGCGGTGTGGCGGAGATGAACGGGAGTCTTTTTGAGCAGGGATTGCTGGAGAGGGATTATAGCCCGCACTTTCTGGCTTACTACTACAAGCAATGGAGCAATTACACGATGGCTTACCATCATCACAATTCTACGGAGATCATGTATCTTATCTCTGGCAGCTGCGTGGTGGAGGTGCGGGATGAAACGGGCGGCGATACACCCTTCCGGCTGAAGCGGGGAGAGATGATTCTGCTGGATGCGGAGGTGCCGCACCGGCTGATCGTGGAGGAGGGCTCCTCGTGCCGGATGTTGAATGTGGAATTTGCTTTTACCGAATACGGGGGCGTAGTTCCTTCCATCGGCAGCTTGGCCCGGGAGGAGGAGGTGCTGGCAGAGCTGCTGCGGCATCCGTTCGACAGTCTGGTGTTGTCAGATCAGGAGGAGGTGTTCCATGTGCTAAAAGCGCTGGTGCTGGAGCTGGATCAACGCGGGCGGAAGGGGAGCAGTATGGTGCATCTGCTTTTCGCGGAGCTGCTGCTGCGTCTGGCCCGGCTGCGCATGGAGTCGCTCCCGTCCAGCCAGCAGCCTTCACAGCTCTACGTGCGGCGGGCCATCGAGTTCCTGCACCAGAATTATGACCGGAGCATCCAGGTTAAGGAAGTCGCGCTCTCTGTGAATGTTCACCCGGGCTATCTGCACCGCATCTTCCGGACGCATACTGGGCAGACCCTGACGGACTACCTGAACCAGCTGCGTATGGAGAAGGCGAGGATGCTGCTGGGACAGGGCGAGATTCCGGTAGCGGAGATTGCCGACTATGTGGGGATCAGCAGCAGGCAGTATTTTCATTTGCTATTCAAGAAGTATTCAGGCTGCACTCCTATCGAATACCGCAACTCTATCGAACGCCATTATTGGAGTGAAGAATAGCTGCGTGTCCATTCCGGGCTTGTTATTCTGCACATAAGGTTAGGATTGTTGACAGGTTATCTGCAAAATGGTCATGATATTGGTTACGCTTCCGGCAGCCTCCTTGCTACAATGGACAGGAGTCAATAATTCATTGCCGGAGGATGATTATTATGTCTTTTAAAGTAACCTTTATCGGGGCAGGCAGTATCGGTTTCACCCGCGGACTGCTGCGCGACCTGCTGACTGTGCCGGAATTCCGTAATATTGAAGTTTCCTTCATGGATATAAACAGCCATAACCTGGATATGGTCACCGAGCTGTGCCAGCGGGATATTAAGGAGAATGGTCTGGATATCACCATCTCTGCCACCACGGACCGCAGGGAAGCGCTCAAGGATGCCAAGTACGTATTTTGTACTATTCGTGTGGGGGGCCTGGAGGCCTTCGCCACCGATGTGGATATTCCGCTGAAGTATGGCGTGGATCAGTGTGTAGGAGATACGCTGTGTGCAGGCGGGATTATGTACGGGCAGCGCGGGATTGCGGAGATGCTGGAGATCTGCCGTGATATCCGCGAGATGGCTGCGCCGGATGTGCTGCTGCTGAACTACTCGAATCCGATGGCGATGCTGACCTGGGCTTGCAATAAATACGGCGGTGTGCGGACGATCGGGCTCTGCCATGGTGTACAGCATGGACATCAGCAGATCGCCCAGGTGTATGGCCTGGAGAAGTCGCAGGTGGATATTATATGCGCGGGTATCAATCACCAGACCTGGTATATCTCCGCCAAGCATGAAGGCAAGGATCTGACCGCCGGCCTGCTGGAGGCGTTTGAGAAGCATCCGGATTACAGCCGCACGGAGAAGGTGCGGATTGATATGCTACGCCGCTTCGGCTATTACAGTACAGAGTCGAACGGCCATTTAAGCGAATACGTTCCGTGGTACCGCAAGCGCCCCGAGGAGATCATGGACTGGATCGATATGGGGGTATGGATTAACGGCGAGACGGGCGGCTACCTGCGGATCTGTACCGAAGGCCGCAACTGGTTCGAGACAGACTTTCCAAACTGGATGAAGGACCCGGCGATGGAGTATAGCCCGGAGAAGCGCGGCGAGGAGCATGGCTCGTTCATTATTGAAGGACTGGAGACCGGACGCGTCTACCGGGGACATTTTAACGTGGTGAATAACGGTGTCATCTCCAATCTGCCGGCTGATGCTATTATTGAAGCGCCGGGCTACGTGGACCGCAACGGCATTTCGATGCCGCTGGTCGGCGACCTGCCGCTGGGCCTTGCGGCAGTCTGTAACGTCAGCATCTCCGTGCAGCGACTGGCGGTGGAAGCGGCTGTGCATGGTGACGACAAGCTGCTGCGCCAGGCGTTCATGATGGACCCGCTGGTCGGTGCCGTCTGCAATCCGAAGGAGATCTGGCAGATGGTTGACGAGATGCTGGTGGCCGGAGAACAGTGGCTGCCGCAGTACAGCGCAGCCATTGCGGAAGCTAAGGAGCGCCTCGCTTCCGGTGATCTGATCCCGACGAAGGCGGACAACGAAGGCGCTGCCCGGCTGAAGGTGAAGACGGTGGACGAAATGATGCAGGACCGCGAGGCCGCGAACAAGAACGCCGGGGAATCCGATAAGGGCAAGGACCGCGAGAAGGTGCAGTAAGCGGAGCGGGTGGAGTAGGCATAAGCCTGGGCGAAGCGAATGTTAATTGGAATAAGGGCTGTCCCAAAGTCATGAAATGACTGCTTGGGATAGCCCTTTATTTTGGTAGAGGTGTGGGTAAGCGCGCAGGGACCGGGTGTATGTGTATGCGAAAAACCGAACACAATTTACTCAGGGTAGGCGCTTGGGCCAGATGTATGCGATAAACTGCTCTGCTTGCCGCAATGGGGGAATAGGTGGATTTTGGGCACTTGTTATCGAACCGATCGACGATACTCCGGCAAGAGTTGGAAAAACAACACTTAAATGTTTGCAGAGCGCCCCCTTGGAGCAAAACCGGCCCTAGCAGATGCTGTTTTTCCACTTGTTTACCTGTAATCGTAAGAAATTGAAGAAATAAGCAGCACTATTCCACTTGTTATCTGTCCTGTTGTTAGCTGCCGTGACACTGTCTATTGAAAGGTTGTAAACCAGCCCCTCACTCCCGAATCAGCTTCTCCTGCTGCAGCCGCGCAATCTTGCGGCGGACCGGCAAACTGAGCCACACGAAGAACAGGCCCAGAATGATAACGGACACTCCCACGATGAGGTTGATTTTGTAGATGTTAGAGGAAGTATTCAGCATAATCAGCATGATATTGAAGGAGCCGATGATCAGCTCAAGGAACGCAAGGGACAGATAGACTTTATAGATTCGCTGATAGTGTTTGATTTTGGAATCCGCATCAGTATAGATCTGGAAGGGGCCTTCCGAGGCCTTCCTTCTGAAGAACACCCAGCGCTGGTTCATAAATGCACGATTGGCCTTGGTAGGAGGCCCGGACGGCACACGCTCGGCTCCGGTCTCTTCCATGAATTGCAAGTAGCCGGCCGCCTCCTTAGGGTCCTTCTCCAGCAGCTCAATCCGGTAAATATACTCCCCCTTGGCGCTCTCCTCGAACACATAACGGGCCCAAGAATGCTCCACCAGTGCCCATCCCTTGGCCGACATCTCATTCAGCCACGCTTCTTCCTTCTCGAAATCCATGAAAAATTTGCGTACCACCTGACTCATTACACTTCGCCTCCCAGTAGCTTTCTTCCATTTGTGAGCAACTCGTCAAGCCTTGTCATTTCACTCTGGACTATCGATTTGCCAAGCTCCGTAATCTGATATTCCTTCTTGCGTGAATCTTCTCCACCGGCCAGCAGCTTGATCCAGCCCCGTTCCACCAGCGTGCTTAACGCTCCGTATAACGTGCCTGCCCCCAGCTCTACGCGCTGATTGCTCAGCAGCTTCACATTCTGCATAATGCCGTAGCCGTGCATCGGGGTGAGCAGGGACAAGAGGATATAATAGACGCCTTCGGTCAGCGCCCCGTATTCATTGTTGCCGGACAATGCCATCACCTTCCTTATCTTGCATCTTTGGGTCTCATTCCACAGACCAGGTCATTTCCTTTGTATCCTTCGGCGTTATAGCATCTGACGGTATACCATCTGTCGTTATATCGTCAACCGATATAGTTAGTATATCGGCTGACGATATAATAGTCAACAGAATTATGCGGCGCAAGTTCCAAGCCAGCACAAAAAAACCGCACAAAAACCCCGCACACCGCAAGAAGCAGCAGGGCGGGGCGGGAACTCACAGCGCAAGAATGCGCATAGCGGTTATGGCTTAACTGCTTAATTGCTCGTTGCTCGACTGACAGTCCTGAAGTGAAGCTGCTTAAGCTTCAGTAACCTTTTTGCCGAAAAAAACTTTCAGCGCCTGATACACTTCCTTCTTATCCTTAATCACATAATGCATGAACTGCTCCTGCTTCAGGTGGCGGTAGGCGGACATCAGGGTGCTGCTGCGGTTGTACTGGTTCACCTCACCGTAGCCGAACATATTGCTGCGCTTCAGCAGCTCGCCGATCAGCTTGACACAGCGCTCATTGTCGGAGGTCAGATTATCGCCATCCGAGAAATGGAAGGGATAGATGTTGTACTTGGCAGGCGGATAGCGGCTGTCGATAATCTCCAGGGCTTTCTGGTACGCCGAGGAGCAGATCGTCCCCCCGCTCTCGCCCCGGGTGAAGAAGTCATGCTCGCTGACCTCTTTGGCTTCCGTATGATGGGCCAGAAACACAATATCCACCTTCTCGTACTGGCGGCGCAGGAAGCGGGTCATCCAGAAGAAGAAGCTGCGGGCGCAGTATTTTTCAAAAGTGCCCATACTGCCCGAGGTGTCCATCATCGCAATAATCACGGCATTCGAGTGAGGAACCGTGATGTCATCCCAGGTTTTGTAACGCAGATCATCGGGGCTGATGCTGTGTATTCCAGGGTTGCCGCTGCTGGCATTGCGCCGCAGATTCTCCAGTAATGTTCGTTTCTTGTCGATGTTCGACATCATGCCTTTTTTGCGGATATCATTGAAGACAATCGATTTGACCTCAATCTCTTCCTTATCCTTCGGCTTCAGATGGGGCAGCTCCATGTCCTGGAACAGAATATCCTCCAGATCCTCCAGATCGACCTCGGCTTCAACGGTATCTGTTCCGGGCTGATCGCCCGCTTTATCCCCTTTGCCCGGCTGGGCCGACTGGGAATCGCGACCGAGGACATCGCCTACCTGGCTCTCCCCGTCCCCCTGGCCGACATGCTTCTGCTTGCGGAAATTATAGATAATCCGGTATTCATCCAGACTGCGGATCGGCACCTTCACAATCTGCTTGCCGCCCGACAAAATAATGTTCTCTTCAGTAACCAGATCGGGCAGATTGCCCTTGATGGCTTCTCTGACCTTTTGCTGGTGACGCTCCTGATCCTGATGGCCTTTGCGGTGAAGGGACCAGTCTTCTTTGGAGACGACAAAAGTGTATGGACCGGACGGCTGGGACAAGGATGACCACCTCCCATGGACTGTGTTATTCGGTATTGTCACTACGGAGACTAAGACGAAGCAGCAGGTTGTAACTAAAGTATATTCAGGGAGATGGGGGATATGTGAGCTGTATTATTCACTGATTTCTTCCAGGAGCAGCTTGTAGGTATTAGAACGGGCCTCGCCGGAGTACCGCCGTCCGTCGATGGTGAATAGATACAGGGCAGCCGTAGAGCCTTGAAGATCCTTGCCCATATAATCCGCATTTATTTTGACAAAATAAGTGAGTGTGGAAGTCTGCCCCGCTTCCAGCGTTCCCAGAGCAACGGTTCCGCTATACGGCGTACCGGGTACAGTGATGGCGCTTATTGTAACGATATCGGGATCAATGACGGCACCCTGTGGCACAATCCGGATCACGGAGACCTCAGCCGGATAATTCCCGCTGTTGGACACGTAAATGTTGAATTCTGCGATGCCTCCAGGCTCGACAACGGGCGGCTCTCCCTCAATCTGGATCGAGATGATGGGCGTGAACAGCAACGTGGTCACCGCATTCGAGCGGGAGACCTGCCCGACATTGCGCCCGTCCGGCAGGGAGAATGTATACTGGACCACTCCCTGATTCTGAATGGCCGGAGTCTGGCGGATATCGGTGGCACCCGGAATAGATACGAGAAAATCAATCACCATAACAGCGCCTGCCCGTAAGGTGCCCAGCGGGATTCCGTCTCCGGGGCGCACGCCCCTCTGAGGAACCCCGTCAATACGGACGCTGTCCCAGACCAACAGTACGCTGGGCGGAACGGCGTCCGTGAGCCGTGCGTTCACAGCCAGATTGCCGCTGTTATTCACAGTGAACTCGTACCGCAGATTGTCGCCGGGCGCTGCACTGTAGAGATCAACCTTCAGCCTTACCGATAATCCAGGCTGGATGACCGTAATCTGAACCGTATTGCTTGTGGTCGAGGTTCTGGTGTCGTTAGCGTCATAAGAGATTTGTGCGTTCGCCAGAATCACCGAGCCTGGAGGATTCGAGCTCACCCGGACACGGTAGGAGATCTCGGAGACTGCTTCTGCAGGGAGCGAACCCAGCCCGATGCCTGATGCCGGGTCGGCCTCAGGCTGATAAATCCCGCCAGCGATAACACTTCCGGGAAGGAAGGTGGTGCCTTCCGGAACGGGAAGCGTGACAATGACTCCGGTCAGCGGCCGGGTGCCTTCATTCCTGAGCTGAAGGGTATAAGTGACGACATCCCCAATGAAGGTTGTGGGGGTGCTGGCTGAGAGCAGGGAAGACAACTGGTAAGACAGCAGGGAGACACTAACCGGATTGGAACGGATCTCCCCGTTTACCGCTCTGCCTTCAGGTGTATTGAAGGAATACGTGCCCACCGCCCTGTTAACCAGCTCGAGTGAAGGCGGAAGCGAGATGACAATGACCTGGAAGGCGATACTTACTCCCGAATGAGGAGCGAGCAGGCCAAGGGGAATGCCGGAAGATGGAGTAACCCCCGGAAGGGGCACTCCGTCTCTAAGCACACTATTGGCAATGAACGAGACGCCCGGAGGAAGCACATCCGTGAGGGTGACAACTGCCCCGGTATTGCCGCTGTTCCTGGCGGTCACAGTGTAGACGAGCGTCTCCCCCAGGGAGGCGCTCGGGCGGTCTGCTTGCTTTTGCAGCGATAACACAGGGCCCACGACAAGCGTATTGACGGTATTGGAATAGGTAACCGAGTCGGTGCCCTCTGCTGAGCTGTACAGAACCATGGACTGATTACTTACGACAGGCTGGAGCCGTGAGCCGTCTGTCATATGACGATGACCTGGACCTGGAAGGTTACCGTTGAGGTTGCTCCCGGTGCGATCGTTCCGATCAGGATACCGGTGCCCGGATTTGCTCCGGGACGAGGAGTGCCGTCTACAGTTACGCTGCCTGTAACGAACTGGCTGCCGGCCGGGATCGGGTCAACGAGGACCACGTTGTTGACGGGAACAATGCCGTTGTTGGTGACGGCAATCGTATAAGTGATGATATCACCGACAACCGCATCGACAGCCGGAGTGCTCTTAACTGCGGTTACGTCCGGTGAAGAGACGGGGATGACCAGCGTATTCGATACAGCAGATCCGGAGAGCGAGCGGCCATCCGGCGGCGTGAAGGTAAAGGTTGCGGCGGCCTGGTTCACCAGCTGCTGCGGTGAAGGCAGGGAAGCCAGCGTAACCTGCAGGGTGACGAGCATGGTAACAGTAGCGCCCGCTGGAACTGTACCCAGGTTGATTCCGGTAGTCGGATCAGCGCCGGGAACGGGCTGGCCGTTAACCAGTACGCTGTTCGGAATGAATACAGCTCCCGCAGGGATGGAGTCTGTTAAGGTGACGACAGCCGCAAGATTGCCTGTATTGGTAACGCTGAGTGAATAGGTGACGGTATCTCCCACCGTCGCATTCGTGGTATCGGCAGCCTTCAGAATGCCGATAACCGGCTGGAATACCGGAGTGACCAGCGTGTTGGAATAAGAGGCACCCGAGAATGCGCCGGAGGTGAAACTGATGGAAGCCAGATTGCTTAGTGTGGCTGGATTGGGCAGTGTATTAACCAGGATGTTGAAGGTAACCAGAACGGTAGCTCCTGGAGCTATGGTTCCGAGCGAAATCCCGTTTGCCGGATTGCCCCCGGGCAGCGGAGTGCCGTCCACGACTACGCTGCCGGCCACAAAGGAAGAGCCGGCCGGAATGGGATCACTCAGCACGGCATTATTAACCGGTGCAATGCCGTTATTGGTGACTGCAATGCTGTACGGAACGGTATCCCCCGGGACTGCATCAATTACAGTAGTGCTCTTGGCTACAAGAACATCCGGCGATGATACCGGAATCAGATTGATGTTCGAGCTGGCGGACTGGTTGAAGACGCGTCCATCCGGCAGCGTATAGTTGAAGGCGAGGATGGCCTGATTGCTAAGCTGCTGGCTGGCCGGCAGCGTGTCGATCACTACGGAGAACACTACAGTCAGCGCTGCACCGGCTGCAATACTGCCCAGGGTGATTCCGGTAGCAGGATCAGCACCCGGAGAAGGAAAGCCGTTAATCAGCACACTGTTCGGAACCAGAGTTGTACCTGCCGGAATCGTATCGGTCAGCGTGGCTGAGGCCGCATAGTTACCTGAATTGCTTACATTGACGGTATACACAATGGTGTCGCCTACCGTTGCATTTTGAGCGCTGGAGCTCTTGGCTGCGGCGATGATCGGCTGGAATACCGGAGTGGTCACAATATTGGAGAAGGCCGCACTGGACAGGGCGCCGGAAGTGAAGCTGGCTGAGGACTGATTGTTCAGTAACCCGGAAGGAGGCAGTGCTGTAACCGTCACGTTGAAGGCCACTGTGACGGAAGCCCCGGGAGCGATACTGCCTATGGTCACCCCCGTAGCCGGTGAAGCCGCAGGGCGTGCCACGCCATCCACGAGCACGCTGCCCGGAACGAAGGCGGTCCCGGCAGGCAGAGCATCCGTGAATACTACATTATTGACTGTCGCAATACCGTTGTTGGTTAAGGTTACGGAATACGAGATGGTGTCTCCGATATTGGTTGCGGTGGTTGCGGTAGTTTTGACGACAGCCAGGTTCGGGTTCGAGACCGGCAGGGTCACGGTATTAGTGAGGGAAGAGCCTCCCAGGGTTCTTCCGTCCGGCAAGGTGAAGCTGGAAGCCACGGTTCCCTGGTTGACCAGAACCTGCGGCGATGGCAATGAAGTGATGACCACCGAGAATGTGACAGCTACAGCCGCTCCCGGAGCGATGGTGCCTGCGGCAATTCCTGTGGAGGGATTAGCCTGCGGCAGAGGCAGCCCGCCGATTAGCACACTGTTCTCCTCAAAGGTAGTCCCGGCCGGAATATTGTCCGTGACCGTCAGGCTGGCTCCATAGTTGCCCGTATTGCTGATGTTAATGGTGTAGGTCACGGTATCCCCGACTGTGGCATTGGTGGTACTTGCAGCTTTGGCTGCTGCGATCACCGGCTGGAAGACGGGGACCGCCACAGGGTTGGAGAAGGTCGAGCCGGCGAAGACACCTGAGGTATAAGTGACGCTCGCCTGATTATCAATGGAGGCATCTGCAGGTACGGAGGCGACGGTGACACTGTAAGAGACAACGGCTGAGGCACCAGAGGCAAGCGTACTGACTGGAATCCCTGATGCCGGATGGGCATTAGGGAACGGAACCCCGTTCACGGACACGCTGCCGGGCACAAAAGTGGCTCCATCCGGTGTTGGATCGCTGAGGATCACATTGTTTACCGGGTCTGCCCCGTTATTCGTGATATCGACGGAATAGGCAATGGTGTCACCGATTGCTACTGAAGTGGAAGCGGTGCTCTTGACCACCGACAGGTTGGGGGCAGAGACGGCGATGGTTACGGTATTGGAGACGGCGCTGCCGCTGAGCAGCCGGCCGTCAGGCGGTGTGAAGGTATAGGTAGAAGCTGCCTGATTGACCAGCTGCTGCGGGGACGGCAGGGACACGATGAAGACCGTGAAGCTGACCGGTACACTTGCCCCGGGAGCGACAGTTCCGACAGTAATTCCGGTATCCGGTGCAGCCCCCGGCTGAGGAAAACCGCCGACAATAACGCTGTTAGGGTCAAAGGTAGTACCAGCCGGGATATTGTCGGTTAACGTAACATTGGCGGCCAGGTTACCGGTATTGCTGACCACAACGGTATAAATGACCGTATCGCCAACTGTGGCGTTCAGGTCACTGGCGCTTTTGACAAGCGAGATCTGCGGCTGTGTGACCGGTGTGGTGGTAACATTGGACGATGAAGAGCCGGAGAAGACCCCGGAGGTGAAGCTGACGGTCGACTGGTTATTGACCTGTGAAGGAATCGGCATGGTTATTCTCACCTCGAATGTGACGGCAACGGAGGCTCCAGGCCCCAGGCTGCCGATTGGGATGCCGGCGGACGGAACTGCCAACGGCTGGGAGACGCCGCCGACAATTACGGTTCCGGGAAGGAACGCTGCATTCTCTGGCAAGGGATCGCTGAGAATGATGTTGCTGACAGAGGCAATACTGTTATTCGTCAGCACGGAGGTGAAGGTGAGGATATCACCGGTGCCGGCATCAATGGCATTGACGCTTTTGACCACACTGACATTTGGTGCCGAGACGGGTACGGTAAGGGTGTTCGACACGGTGTTACTGCCAAGCTGACGCCCATCCGGCAGGGTGAACGTGTAGGAGGCCGCTGCGGTATTGGGCAGCTGCTGGTTCGGGGGGAGCGCAGTAACCGTAACAAGGAAGCTGACTACGACGCTGTCACCCGGAGCAAGCGGACCCACCGGAATGCCGGTTAAGGGACTGTACCCCGGCAGCGGCGTTCCGCCTATACTTACGCTGTTGGTCTCGAATACCGTCTGCGGCGGCAGGGCATCGGTCAGATTCAGCATGGCCGCGATATTGCCGGTGTTGCTGGCCAGGATGGAGAAGGAGAGCAGACTGCCGACAGAAGCCTGCGCAGGATTTGAGCTTTTGACAAGTCCAATGACTGGAATGAAGACCGGGGTAGACACTGTATTAGACAGGGCTGTTCCGCTGAATGAGCCGGCCGTAAATGAGGCGCTGGCCCGGTTGCTCAGTTGTGGCGGGCTTGGAATAGAGGTCGCATTAACCTGGAAGACAACGATGCTTGTTGCGCCCGCAGCAAGTGTTCCGAGAGCAATCCCGGCATTAGGATTGGCAGAGGGTACGGCCGTTCCGTTCACCGTGACAGTTCCCGCTACAAAGGCACTGCCTGCCGGAGCCGGATCAGACAGCACTACATTGTTAACAGCTACACCGCTGGGGTTGGATACGGAGACGGTGTAAGTAAGATATTCGCCTACAGCCACAGAGGTGAGATTGGCATTTTTGAGAATCGTGATGTTCGGGGCAGAGACCGGAATAGTTACCGTATTGGATACACTTCCACCGGACAGAGAGCGTCCGCTGGGCAACTGATAGGTGTAGCTGCTGCTGCCCTGGTCCGTCAAGGTTGCCGGAGACGGCAGGGATTGAACAGTGGTGAGGAAGGTTACGGTCAAGGCGGCTCCCGGTGCTACGGACCCGAGCGGAATTCCGCTTACCGGAGAATCTGACGGACGGACCACGCCGTTTACGGTGACGCTTCCGGCGACGAAGGCAGATCCGGCAGGAATCGTGTCAGTTAAGGTTACCGTTGCTGCGAGATTGCCGGTATTTTGGACTTGCAGGGTATACAGCACATTTCCCCCAACCGTGGCGCTGCCGGGGCTTGCGCTTTTGGTAATACCGATCACGGGCTGGTATACGGGAGTCAAGGTTGTGTTGGACTGTGTGATGGCGTTGAAGGACCCAGAGCTGTAAGAGGCCGATGACTGGTTAGCGAGCTGGCCGCTTCCCGGCACAGAGTTGACACTCACCTGGAAGGTTACTGTTACGCTGGTCCCTGGCGCAATGGTGCCTACGGATATCCCCGAAGCCGGATCAGCAGCTGGCCGGGCAGTTCCCGCCACCACCACGCTTCCCGGCACCAGAGTGCTGCCCGCGGGTATCGGATCAGAGAGCACAACATTCGTGACGGCGACGATTCCGTTATTAGTAACCACAGACGTATATTGCAGGGTATCGCCTACAGCGACATCCGGGAAGCTGGCGCTTTTGACAAGGGCGACATTCGGCAATCTGACAGGTATGGTGAGCGTATTGGAGGCTGCCGTACCGTTCACTGTCCGCCCGTCAGGAACCAGGAAGGTATAGGCGGCTGTAGCCTGGTCAACGAGCTGCGGAGGAGAGGGCAGGCTGTTCACCAGCACGCGGAACTGGACGGTCGAGCTTCCTCCTGCTGCGATGGTGCCGATGGCGATCCCGGCGGCGGGATTACCCGCCACAGGCGTACCGTTTACCGTGAAGCTTCCCGGAACATAGGAGCTGCCTGCAGGAATGTTATCCGTGAGCGTAGTAGTGGCGCCGATATTGCCGGTATTGGAGATTTGCAGAGTGTAGAGAATCTGGTCTCCGACGGTTGCGTTGGTAGTATTGGCGCTCTTGACAATGCCGAGAACCGGAGAATATACCGGCAGCGATTGTGTATTGGATGGAATAACCCCGCTCACAATCGGGCCTCCGGCCACACTCTGGAAGGTGAAGGCGGCGGTGGCTGTGTTGGGAACGAACTGCGGATTCGGCAAGGAAGTCACTCTGGCTTGATAGGTAACCGTTATAGAAGTGCCAAGGGCCAGCGATCCCAGCGGGATGCCGGAGGTTATATCATAAGTCGGCCTGGAAACACCGGCCACCACCACGCTTCCTGCGACAAAAGTAAGACCTGCCGGTAAGGTATCCGACAATACAACACTGGCTGCACTTGCCGTACCGGTATTGTTGACCGTTACGGTGTAGGTGACCAGATCGCCTACGATAGTACCGGCGACATTTGCGCTTTTGGTCAAGGAGATCTTGGGAGCATTGATGTCAATTTGCAGCCCGTTGGCGTTAACGACATACGCATCGCCTGAAGTAGTCAAGGTCAGGAGTGCAGAGGACTGGTTATTGACCAGACGCGCAGAGACATCCACATTCGTGATATCCCATCCCTGCCGCCCCCCGACAATGTTGGAGCCCGGACTGCCGTTGGTCTGGTTGCGGGTACCGAACGTTCCGGTCGTATTCAGATTGCCGGCATCATTGTTAATCTGTGAGGCGAAGAAGTTGTTAGCAAAGTTGTTAGGCCCGGACAAGGCGACCTGGGTGGCGGAGGTAGGGCCGAAAAGCGCCTGGTCACCCGAGCGGTTAGCATCTCCTTCCTGGGCGCTGAACTGGATACGTCCGCCTAGCGCGCCGGTAACCGGTGTGGCGAAGCCGGTAATGGTGGTGACCACCGGAGCCGAGGAGGCTTGGACAAGGACTGCGCCTGCGCGCAGAGACATGTTGCGGAAGGGCAGCGACGGATTCTGGTAGATGACGGCAAGTGTCCAGCCCGCATGGTTGGCAGTGGAATCACCAGGAATAACAATAGTCCCGACTACACCGCCAGTGACATAGGTTCCGGCACCGGAGGCTTGAATGGTGCTGGTGACATTGGCGGAACGGACATACGCGAGTGCCCCGCCACCCAGATCCACCGAATTGGCTGTGGCTGAATCGGGGGTGACACTGACCGTGTTCCCGAGCGGTGTAGTAAAGGATACAGGGTTGTTGATTGCCGCGGTGAGATTGACGGTGCCGTTAACATAGGAACCGCCCCAGATCAGCTCGGCATACAGAACCGTGCTTCCGGCAGGGAGTACTAGAACTGCTGCTGAACTGTTGCTCTGATATAAACTGGTAGTGCCGGCAGGGTAAGTGCCGTATACAGAA
Source organism: Paenibacillus sp. FSL H7-0756 (assembly GCF_038006765.1). Lineage (NCBI taxonomy): Bacteria > Bacillati > Bacillota > Bacilli > Caryophanales > Paenibacillaceae > Paenibacillus > Paenibacillus sp. FSL H7-0756. Next base: position 1,482,969 of record NZ_JBBOVT010000003.1, read on the forward strand.
GCTGTATTGATCGTAGAGAAGCCTCCGATACTGTCCTGTGTACCCGGTACACCGGCAATTTCAGAGCGGCTTAGTCCCAGTGTGTTGCCTGTGAAAGTGATGGCGCCTGTTGCATTAACCGTAGACCGAACGACTAGAGGAATAATTTTCACCTCCTTTTGAATAGAAGCTCTGACAGCAAGTGGAAACGGCTTTGCCGTCCTTGTAAAGGACGGTACCGTTTCAGCGAGAAATAGAAGGATAAGTTATCATGTGAAACAAATAAATTCTTCTATTTTCAAAAAAAAAGCAGACCGGCTCCTGTGTGAGCCGATATGCCATCTTGCTTGTGTTGTAATAGCCTATGTTCCTTTGTGGGCAATCTTGTATGTCCATCTGAATTTTATAACATATATTTCCTGTTCTGCAGGCGAAGCCGGCGCTCTAGCAGCGCCTGTGGTTCAGGCAGCACCTTCCGGCTCATTGCCTCCAGTTCCTCACCCGTAATCTCCCGCTTAATGACGGCGAAGTGGTACATAATTTCATGGATGACATTGGACTGCAGCGTCTTCAGAACCTCCAGCTCTTCCGCATCATACAGATTGTCGTCATACGGATATTGATAGAACAGCTCCATCCGCAGCAGTCTGAAGTCAAACGGCGGCAGCGGTACGGGATAATCCGGGATCTCCGGGCACAGCGGACTCTGATAGGGCTGGAAGAAGCTGCCGGTGAAATAGCGGGGGGTATACTCATCGAACTTTTGCTTAAACATAGGGTTAGAGGCATGCGGGAAGCTATGGGCATAGGGTGAGAGAATGCACACAACCGCTTGGTGCGTGCTTATTCTATAAATCTCTGACATCGCTGCAAACAGATCGTTCACATAAGGCATGACCCGGCTGGCCATCACGAATTCGGCCGTATTGTCGGGCAGGGGGATTCCTTCGCAAATATCGCAGACGATATCCACCCCGGGGTACTGTGTGCGGTCGATTCCCAAATACCCGGACTCTTTGCCGGGGCCGCAGCCGATATCGATTCTCAAGGATACCACTCCTTCAAATGCTGAATAAGGCTCTTCATGTATTGTATTAGTCCGGCGCTTCTGTGCGTACGGCTGATGCCCAGCCCGTAACGGCAAGTTTACACTACCCGTCTTGCGGGGTAATCCTTAGGTAAGGTAAGCAGCACACAACTAAGCAGAGGAGGTACACATCATGAGATTAGAGCGTACGCTACCCGGTATGACAGCAACTGCTATATTAATGTTCACCCTGACGGCTTGCGGCGGGAACAGCCCGGCGGGAGCCCCCGGAGAATCTTCTTCAGCAGGCTCTTCGGGCATCCCTGTACTACAGACGGCGGCGGTACCTCTCGCCAGTCCGGTGCTTAAGTCTAGTCCTTCCGCAGCCGCAGAGTCGGAGAAGATTCAGGGCTCAGGCACTTACGTCGGGCAGATGGACCCCCATTCTGTGGAGATTGTAACAGAAGAAGGGCCCACAGCCTTCGAACTCGGTGCAGGCACAGAGGATGCGCCGGAAGGGCTTGAGATGGATGAACCTGTAGTATTTACTTATGTGGAAAAAATAGTCGGAAAAGATCCTGTCGCGATTCAGCGGGTCTTGTCCAGTCTGACCAAAGCGGACTGATTCGGCAGGGTGCCGGGAACCGGGACTGCAATGGCGGAATATCCCATGGGTATTCTCTGTTGCAGTCTTTTTGCCGTTTTTGGAACCGGCTCCAAAGGTTATTTTTTTGTAACCGGTTCAGAGAGAAACTTTTTCCGCCCGGCTTACGTCAAAGAGATAGCAAAATGAGAGATGTTTCCTATTTCGGGAGGGTGAGCTTGTGAAAAAGTTATGGATTTCGATTGTAGCAGGATTGTTGGTGTTCCCGATGTTGTTTCAGGCCCCTGCCCAGGCAGCAGCTAAACCCATCAAAGTTATTATTGATGGAGTGACCTTGTCCACCGATCAGCCGCCGGTAATGGTGAACGGACGGACCATGGTACCGCTGCGGGCTATCTTTGAAGCCTTCAATGCCGACATCAAGTGGAATCAGAAGACACAGACAGTAACTGCCTCTCAGAATGATACAACGATTGTACTGAAGATTGGCTCCAAAATTGCCACAATCAACAACAAGGCAGTCAGTCTTGATGTGCCGGGCCAGAATCTGAAGGGCCGCACCATGGTACCTACCCGGTTCGTCAGTGAAGCGCTAGGCCGCGAGGTCGGCTGGAATCCGGCTGCGCAGATTGTAACGATCACCACTCCGGTTCCGGCAGGTGGGAATGCGGCTCCGGTATCTGGGGTAACCGCCCAGGATATCGGCGATTATGGAGACGGCCGGGATCTGCAGGTCAGCTTCAACCGTGCGGCCGACGAATCGCTGGTGGATCACTACCGCGTGCTTATCGCCAAGAACGGCACCACACTAAATCTGTCGTCTGCACTGGCAGTAGGGTCCTATAACTACTCTGTTGCTCTGGTAACAGGCGCCAATCCTGTTGTGAAGCTGAATGCAGCCGCCAGAACGATCGACGGTGACCTGATTAAGAATAATCAGGGATATAGCGTATATGTAGTGACAGTCGGCAAAGGCAATAATACCAGCGCAATCTCCAGTGCATCTGCCGTTATTACATTGCAGAACAAGGCTGTTCCGGCATTGGGCACCGTCCAGGCAACGGATGCCAGTGATTACGGGGACGGACGGGATCTCTCCGTCAGCTTCAACAAGCTGGCCGATGAGAGTAAGATCAGCACTTACCGGATCTTCGTAGTCAAAGCGTCGATTTCCCAGGTGTTTGATCTGGGCAGAGCTAATGCGGTGTCCAGCAGCAATTACACGCAGATCAACAAGACGGGGAACAATATCAGCATGAACCTCACCTCCGGCTCCAGAGATACAGATGGAGCGCTGATCAAGACGGGTGTCAGCTACAGGGTATATGTACTGGCGGTTGACAGCAGCAATGCCGCGAATAATGTGCTGTCACCTGCTTCGGCGGCCCTTACACTCGCCAATGCAGGGGTATCCAACCTGAATGTGACCGATGTGAACGATTATAATGACGGGCGGGATTTGAAGGTTACCTTCAACCATGCCTCAGACGAGACTAACATCAGCCAATACCGCATTCTGGTTGTGCCTGCGAACTATTACAGCAGCTTCAACCTAAGTGATGCGAATAACGTATCCAGTGCGAATTATACGGCGGTAAACACATCAGGAACGTACACCGAACAGATTCTGAGCTCCTCCAGCAGAGATGTGCGCGGTTCCCTGATCAAGAACGGCACCAGCTACAGAGTGTATGTGCTCGCAGCAGGCAACTGGAACAATTCGGGCTCAAATGTACTATCTGCTGCTTCTCCGGCGATTACGCTGGTGAATACCTCCGGCCTCAGTGCCATATCGAATCTGAGTGTGAGTGATGTGAACGATTATGGAGACGGCCGTGATCTGAGAGTATCGTTCAATCATGCCGTAGACGAATCTTACATCAGCCATTACCGGATTCTGGTAGTGCCTATGAATTATTACAACAGCTTTAGCTTGTCAGATGCCAATAATGCGGGCAATTATACTACCGTTGGTACATCCGGGGACAGCACCAATCAGGTGCTCGACAGCTCAGCCAAAGACGTACGCGGCGCAGCCATCAAGCCGGGAATCAGCTACCGGGTATATGTATTGACTGTCCGAAACGGCAGCTACCAGGGAGCTAACGTATTGTCGGAGGGATCGGCAGCCATTACCTTATCGGCTAAGCTGCCTGTCACCTCCGTGACGAATGTGACCTATGGCATGGATAACGGTAAAGTTGTGGTTAACTTCACCAAGTCCGCCCGTGAGTCGAATATCTCCGAATACCGGGTATTCGTAGTCCCTTCCAAGCAGAGCTTCGGTACAGCTGAGGCCCTTAGCGTGCAATCGTCTTACTACAGATCGGCAGTCCCCAACGGAAGCAATCTCTCGATAGCGGCTGCAGCCAGAGATATTAATGGTAACCCGATTGTCAAAGGCACCAAGTATAAGGTATACGTGCTTGCGGTAGCCAACAACTCTGGAGTGCAGAACGGCGGACTGTCCGATTCAAGCGAAGAGTTCGAGATCTAAACGTCCAGTCCTGTTTCTATAGTTGCACCAAAAAACACAGCATGTCCCGGTTAGGGGATATGCTGTGTTTGCTGTGGAGCGGTTATCAGGACGCTCCGGCATTCACGAACACAACGGATAGCAGAAGCATGAACAGAAGCAGGAAGCCGGCGTTGATGATGGTGCCGATGACAGCAAATACCTTGCGCCGTCTGCGCAGGGTCAGGCCGATAATGCCGGTAACCGTCCCGATGATATTCACTGCGACCAGGATCAGCATGGTCAGGCCCAGATACATGATCGTTTCGGCCGAATCGGCAATCAGTTTATTATGCTCATTCATCAGAGAAGACGCTTGCGCCCCTACATACACAAAGGTAATGGCATAGCAGACCAGTGTGAGCAGAGCAATTACGAACGAAGCGATACCGGGGCCGGAGTGTTTATAGTCGCGTTTGTTCTCCTGGTATGCGTGATCCGGGTTCGTGTCTTGTTCCGAAGAGCCCCATCTTGCAGACTCGGTTGCGGCGTTGTCCGGTTTGGGAGGTGAATGATAATCCATGGGCTGCACTCCTTGAGATGTAATAGGTTATTACTACCACTTCATCATAACACCGCTCTAAATGCAAGTCTTCAAGGCGCATGAGCTATGGAATAATGCGGCTGGTAAAAGGCGAAGCAGATACGTTAAGATAGGAGAAGTTCAACTCAGGGAAGGAGCTATGTATCCATGCAACGAAGATTGATAGGCTGGGGAGCCTTGCTGGGAATGCTGTCCGTTGCCATTGGGGCGTTCGGATCGCATATCCTGAAGCCAAGAATAAGTGAGCACTATCTGCAGGTGTACGAGACGGGCGTACAGTATCATATGTTCCATGCGCTGGCTCTGATACTTATCGGGCTTGCCGCAGGGCAATGGGGCGAAAGTGTCCGTCTGCGCTGGGCAGGGCGGCTGATAGTTGCCGGGGTGATCCTGTTCTCGGGCAGCTTGTATATCCTCAGTATTTCCGGCATCAAGGTTCTCGGTGCGATTACTCCGCTTGGAGGCGTATGCTTCATTGCGGGCTGGATCTGCCTCGCCTTGGAGGCTTTCTCGCGCAAGAAGTAAAGTGCGGCCGGAGCATATATTCACCACAATAACGGTAAGACGAAGAAGCACCCGCCCCCGGAACCCGGAGGGGGTGCTTCTTCGTCTTACAGAAATTCATCGATTTCATTAAGCTTGAATGTGTAGACCTGCTTCTCGTCCACATGGTATACACTCAGCGAATTCTCAGTTTCGTCAAAATTCAGAATACGGCAGGGCATGGACACCTGCTTGCCATGCCGGTTCGCACGAAGCCGGACCAGCTGGTTATTCTGAATGTACTGCCTGATTTTGCCGAATACATCAGCAGGAGTTTCTACCGGTGCTGCCGCTGGTCTCTTGGCGGCGGGCTTCTCCGCAGGCTTGGCTGCAGGAGGGTCTGCCGGCTTCTCCGGCAACTTCACCTGTACGGGAGAAATTGTCGAACCGTCATTCTTCAGAGACATTTTTGCGGACTTCAGCAGATGATCAATGGCTCTTCCAAGCTCCAGCCCGGAGTTGATGTTGAAATCCGTGACTTTGTCGCTGGCATTCAACATTTCAAGCAGGAACTGCAGCGCAAGCGGGTTCGTTCGGGCATTAATCAGGATGTCGACATTAAATAGATAATTGCCGTCGGTGTGTTGTAGTTTCTTATCCATTAATCCCCCAGCTTAATCGTTAGTCACGATTTCTTTAATTTAAATTAGTATATAAACTATACCACTAAATTAGCGGAAATTATATACCCTCCTGCATAGAAATAAGGACTTCTGACCCTCCAATTTCTCTACGAACTAGGACCATCGTCCACACGCGCTCTGAACCATAAGCATAACCTACAACGTGAATGTGAAAAGAAGGAGGTGCTGCAAATGGTAACGTTAGAGCCTATGCAGGTGGGCGACCATGTCCTGGTGGGTGTTGAGGTGAAGCTGCCCAAAACTACACTGCTCAGCATCAGTACAGACAAGGGATATATCATGTGCGGGGCGCTGGACATTGGACTGCTGAATGAGACGCTGAGCGACCGGCAGATTATTGCGGCAAGAGCTGTGGGGGTACGCACGCTTTCTCAGCTGCTGGCCGCGCCGCTGGAGTCTGTAACTTTAGAAGCGGAGAAGCTGGGAATTGTGCCGGGCATGTCCGGTGCAGAGGCCCTGCTGCTAATGATGTAAGGCGCATAGCGATGGTGTAGTCAGCCAAGGAGCTTCCCTGCCCCTTGGCTGATTGTATTCTGTCTTTGAAGCGTAGCATTAAGCATAACCGGCGACTGCTTGGTTCATCCTACGGGGTAGGACAAAAGCTTGCATCTGGTGACGGGGATGAGGGCTTGCCCGGGGTCAAGCTTGTTTCGCCCTCCAGGCAGAAGGGTAAATGAAGAATAGACAACTGCAAGGCCGGACAATGGACAAGCAGCCGGCTAAATTCTATGGATAAGGAAGGGATCATCTCATGGCTAAAGCATCAAACAAAGTGAACACCGCTTCATTGGAACAGGTACTGAACCGTCAGGTTGCCAACCTGAACGTATTGTATGTGAAGGTGCATAACTATCACTGGTATGTGAAGGGTGAGCAGTTCTTTGCCCTTCATGTGAAGTTCGAAGAGCTGTACGATGATATTACTCTTAAAATGGACGAGGTGGCTGAGCGCCTGCTGAGCATCAAAGGCAGTCCTGCAGCAACTATGAAAGAATATCTGGAACTGGCTACCATTCAGGAAGCCACAGGCAAAGAAGATGCACGCGGTATGGTTCAGGCGCTGATTGAGGATTTCGCTACAGTAGCGGAAGAACTGACAGAAGGCATCGAGCTGGCGGAAGAAATCAGCGACCAGCCGACCGCAGACCTGTTCATCAAGATCCGCACGGATCTGGAGAAGAACCAGTGGATGCTGCGCGCTTTCCTGGGCTGAATGCCGGGTAGCGTCCAATAATGGAGAAGACGAAGCCAAGCCTCCCGCGGGAGGCTTTATTTTTTTAATAGTGGGGTTATTTTGGACTTTGATCAATTATCGTTTGGACGAATTTCAGGGAAGCCTGCAGCTCCGGCTCTGTGAAGGAGTTCATGCTCTCAAGAAATTTCTGTTCAAGGTGCTCATGCATCTTGGCGTGGATGTCAAAGAGCTGTCTGCCTTTAGGGGCAAGGCTGAAGTATACCTCTTTCTTGTTGTCGTTCATCCGGCTTCGCTTGATGCAGCCATCCTGCAGGAGCTTGGTGCTGATTTTGGTGATGCTCGCCTTGGACAGCTTCATTTTGTCCGCAATTGCAGTACTGTTAATCGGTTCGTTATTGCCGATACAATCGAGGACATGAATGCTGGTTAGACTGGTTGATGATAACGTAATCCCGTGCTCCTGCAGGAGATCAGCAAAAGTATTCTCCTCAGCGGTAAAAATTTCTTCTGATAAATGTGATAAATGGATAAAACGGTCATACAGCAGGCGCTTAAGTCCTTCGGCTGGATACATGGGGAAAGGCCACTCCTTCTTATATATATTAAATCTATTCTAATTCATAATTATTTATCAGTAAACAAATGATTAACGGATTTAACTCTTGTGATAACGGATTGACATTCCTCGAATTTAAAAATATAGTTTACTGGTAAATCATTTTATACGCCAAGCTATATTCAGGGAGGAATGAGAGTGAAGAATATGTCCGGCACCATAAGAGAACGGCGGACGATTAGGAGATTCAGCGATATCCCAGTTGAGCAGGGAATTATTGTATCTTTGCTGAATGAAGCTGCCGCTTTATACGAGGCCGAGGGAACACCCCGCTGGCGCTGTCTTTTTGCCGGGGACCCCGAGTCCCGGAATGAACTGGCTGAATGTATGATCGCGAAGGTGAAGGGAAGCACTCTCGCCAAGCTCCTTCCTGCCAAAATGACCGATCTTATGAAGAAGCAAATCATAAATACACCGGCCCACCTGCTATTCATTGCTGAATCCGGTGAAACGGAGCGCCAGCAGGATATCAATTATGCCGCAGTATGCAGCATCATGCAGAGTGTCCAGCTTTTGGGCTGGGAGCAAGGGCTCGGTATGTTGTGGTATACAGATCCAATGATGCTTAGCGAACCCTTTTATAAGAAAATTGGTTTGCAGGCAAAAGAAAGATTTGCCGGAATTCTGGAAATCGGCTACTTTGACAAAGCACCAAAGGGGCGGAAAAGAACGCCGGCTGAGCGAAGCTGGACTATCATTGGTGAGGAGGGCAGCTTGCTTGCAAATTCCGCTCTGCCTGCTCCACAAAGCGTACTGAAGCTGCTGAACGAAGCAGTCTGGGCACCGAATGACGGCATGCGGGAGCCGTGGCGGTTTATCTATGTAACCGGCGGCGAAGTTGCCCGTCAACTCAGCTTCGTAGAGGAGCAGATTGTGCTGCCGTTGCTTCTGGTTGTAGCCACAGAAGAAGCCGATCCTCATAAGCAGCAGGAGAATTATGCCGCAGTCTGCTGTCTCGTCCAGAATTTTCAGCTTCTGGCCAAATCTGAACCGTGGCAGGTACGCCGCCACATTCCGGAATGGGTGTATGAACGGGAACGGTATAAGGCACTTGGACTTCGTCCGCTGGAGCGGATCGTTGCTGTGCTGGAACTGGGCGGGTACAAAAGAGGTCCAGAATCCAGAGCTTTACCTCCAGAAGTAAGAATAGAGCTGAATTCATTTGTAAAAACCGGACCTTTGTAATAAAATTAGTGAGAATCATTGATAATCATCCCGATTCACTTTATAATAATTACAATGTGATAAAAAATCTAAATGCTTGTAATCAGGGTTAACCTGTGACAATACAACTTTCTGATTTCGCAAATCGATCAATGGAGGGAATAATAATTATGGCAGCAGAATTTGTCATTGAGGGACTGAAAGCGACGATTGAAGGAAAAGAAATTCTGAAGGGGATTAACCTTCAGATGAAGGGCGGAGAAATTCACGCGATTATGGGCCCGAACGGTACTGGTAAAAGTACGCTGGCCTCAGCGCTGATGGGACACCCTAAGTATGAGGTTACAGAAGGCACCGCTGTACTCGAAGGCGAAGACCTGCTGGAGATGGCAGTGGATGAACGCGCCCGTGCCGGATTGTTCCTGGCGATGCAATATCCGAGTGAAATCAGCGGAGTAACAAATTCCGACTTCCTGCGCAGTGCGATCAACTCCCGCCGTGAAGAGGGCAGTGAAATCTCGCTGATCCGTTTCATCCGGCTGATGGAAGCCAAGATGAAGGAGCTGGATATGAATCCTGAATTCCTGCACCGTTATCTGAACGAAGGCTTCTCCGGCGGGGAGAAGAAGCGTAACGAGATTCTGCAAATGATGATGCTGGACCCGAAGATCGTCATCCTTGACGAAATTGACTCCGGCCTTGATATCGATGCCCTCAAAATTGTTGCCGACGGCGTGAACTCCATGCGCAGCCCGGAACGCGGATTCCTTGTTATTACCCACTATCAGCGGTTGCTTAACTATATCAAGCCTGACTATGTGCATGTCATGATGCAGGGACGGATTGTGAAATCCGGCGGTCCTGAGCTGGCACAGAAACTGGAAGCAGAAGGTTACGAATGGATCAAGGAAGAGCTCGGCATTGAAGACGAAACTGTAGGACAAGAAGCTTAGAAACGCTGGAAGGAGGAAACCACTTATGACGACGCAAACCATACTTCCCGTGGACGCCCAGCAGCTCAGCGCACAGTCGCAGAGCAGCGGCGAACCGGGCTGGCTGAAGGACAGCCGCTTGAAGGCTCTGGGTCTTGCCGCTGAGCTTGATCTGCCGAAGCTGGAGAAGACGCGGGTTGACCGCTGGAATATCAACAACTATGGGGAATACAAGCCAAGCCAGGCGCTGGCGGCACTTCAGGATGCACCGGCCTCTATTGCCGGGCTGATTGAAGGACAAGAGGAAGGCAGCCTGATTATTCAACGGAATTCAGGGGCTGTGTATGCCCGTCTGGCTCCGGAGCTGGCTGCGCAAGGCGTTATTTTCACCGACTTGCAGAGTGCAGTCAGAGAGCATGGAGACCTTGTTCAGCGTTATCTGCATAAAGCAGTATTGCCTGAAGAGCACTCCATCGCCGCGTTGCATGCAGCATTATGGAACGGCGGGGTATTCCTCTATGTTCCGAAGAATGTCATCCTCGAGACTCCGCTGCAGGCGGTGCTGCTCACGGATGACGCTGAAGCTGCTTTTGTACCGCATATTCTGATTGTAGCCGACACGAATAGTTCCGTGACTTACGTGGATAACTATGTATCGGATAAGTCGGAAGCAGGTCTGCATAACGGAGCGGTTGAGGTCTTCGTCGGTGCTGGCGCTACAGTGAGATACGCTACGGTACATCAGCTCGGACAGGATACTACAGATATTACTTACCGCCGCGCCGTTGTGGAGAATGACGGTACTATTGAATGGATCATCGGTGAGATGAACTACGGCGATACGGCCAGCGATACCAAGTCGGTGCTTAAGGGTAATGGCTCAAGCTCAGATGCGAAGGTCATTGCTGTAGGCTCCGGCTCGCAGAAGCTGAGCTATACTACACAGGCGCAGCATTTCGGACGGAATACACCGAGTGATATGATTACCCGTGCTGTTATGCGGGATTCAGCAACCTCGATTATTAACGGAATTACGAAGATCGAGAAGGGCGCTACCAGAGCTGACGGACAGCAGACAGAGAAGGTTCTGATGCTAAGCCCCAAAGCGCGCGGAGACGCCAACCCGATTTTGCTTATAGATGAAGATGATGTTACCGCAGGCCATGCCGCTTCCGTAGGACAGGTCAATTACGAGCAAGTCTATTACCTGATGTCCCGGGGATTATCGCGGCATGACGCAGAAACACTGATCATTTACGGCTTCCTTGCACCTGTTGTGTCGCAAATTCCACTGGAGGGACTGCGCAATCAGCTCCAATCTCTTGTGGAAAGGAAGTTAGGCCAATGATTAGCAGTCAGATCCGGGAGCAGTTTCCCATCCTGAACCAGAAGATCAACGGCCATCCGCTCGTCTACCTGGACAGTGCGGCCACTTCACAGAAGCCGCGCCAGGTCATTGAGGCGGTCAAGTCTTACTATGAATGGGATAATGCCAACGTACACCGCGGGGTACATACCCTGGGGAGCCGGGCAACCGATGCGTATGAAGGCGCCCGCGAGAAGCTGAAGAACTTCATTAATGCCCGCAGTGTGAAGGAAATCATCTTCACACGCGGGACAACGACCGCACTCAATATTGTAGCTTCCTCATACGGTCCTTCCGTCCTGAAGGAAGGGGATGAGATCGTGATCACCCAGATGGAGCATCACAGCAATTTCATTCCCTGGCAGCAGCTGGCCAAGAACACCGGGGCCACCCTGAAATTCCTGCCGCTGCAGAAGGACGGGACGATTACGCTGGAGGATGCCGAGCAGACGATTACTGCCCGGACGAAGATCGTAGCCATAGCGTATGTATCCAATGTCATGGGGGTTACCCATCCTATCAAAGAGCTTGCAGCCATTGCCCACCGGAACGGTGCAGTAATCGTTGTGGATGGGGCACAGAGCACACCGCATATGAAGGTAGATGTGCAGGACCTGGATTGCGATTTCTACGCCTTGTCCGGGCACAAGATGCTTGCGCCTACGGGTATCGGGGCTCTCTATGGCAAGAAGGCATTGCTGGAAGCTATGGAGCCGGTTGAATTTGGCGGCGAGATGATCGATGATGTCGGGCTGTATGAGTCCACCTGGAAGGAGCTGCCGTGGAAGTTCGAAGGCGGAACACCGATTATTGCAGGTGCCGTCGGCTTAGGGGCAGCGATTGATTTCCTCCAGGAGGTCGGGATGGATGAGATCCACCGCCACGAAATGCAGCTTGCCGCATATGCGGAGCAGAGGCTGTCAGAGGTCAGTGATCTGACGATCTATGGTCCCCGCAACCGTCAGGTGGGGGTAGTCACCTTCAACCTGGGTGATGTCCATCCGCATGATGTGGCCACCGTGCTGGATGCGGAAGGCGTGGCTGTCCGAGCGGGGCATCATTGCTGCCAGCCGCTCATGCGCTGGCTGGAGGTCAGCTCCACCGCCCGGGCAAGCTTCTACCTGTATAATACAGAGCAGGATGTAGACGCACTGGTTCAAGCCTTACTTAAGGCAAAGGAGTATTTCAGCTATGAACTTGGATGACTTATATAGACGCGTAATTATGGATCATTACAAAAATCCCCGGAATCGCGGCTCATTTGAAGACGACGTACTTAAGATCGAGCTCAATAACCCTACCTGCGGCGACCGTATTACGCTTCAGCTTAAGGTGGAGGATGGCGTTGTCCAGGACGCCCGTTTCAGCGGCGAAGGCTGTTCGATCAGCATGTCGTCGGCTTCGATGATGACGGAAGCGGTCAAAGGCCAGACAGTAGCGCATGCGCTTGAGATGGCCGACAGCTTCTCCTCTCTAATGAAGGGTGAGGAAGCAGATTTCGGAGATTACGAAGATATTGAAGCCCTGTCCGGTGTAAATAAATTTCCGGCGCGGATCAAATGTGCCACTCTGGCCTGGAACGCGCTTCGCAAAGGCATAGAAACGTAAAAAAAGCTCATCAATAACATTACACTCAAGGAGGCTGACACCATGGCTAAGAAAGCGCCTGATATGGAGGAATACCAGTATGGGTTCCGTGACGAGCACAAGTCGATATTTCAGTCTGGTAAAGGACTCACGGAAGAAATCGTCCGGGAAATCTCCGCGATCAAAAACGAGCCGGAATGGATGCTGGAATTCCGGCTGAAATCCCTGGAGCAATTCCGCAAGATGCCTATGCCTAAATGGGGCGGCAATCTGGACGATCTGGATTTCGAGGATATTCAATATTACGTAAGACCTTCCGAGAAACAGGGCAAGACCTGGGAGGAAGTTCCTTCCGAGATTAAGGAGACCTTCGACAAGCTGGGGATTCCGGAAGCGGAGCAGAAGTTCCTTGCAGGTGTCTCTGCACAGTATGAATCAGAGGTAGTCTATCACAGCATGCAGAAGAACCTTGAAGATCAGGGTGTTATCTTCACGGATACGGATTCCGCGCTGCGTGATCACCCGGAACTGTTCAAGAAGTTCTTCGGTACGATCATTCCTCCTGCTGACAACAAGTTCGCCGCACTTAACAGTGCTGTATGGTCAGGGGGCAGCTTCATCTATGTTCCGAAGGGTGTGAAGTGTGAAGTTCCTTTGCAGGCTTACTTCCGCATCAACTCCGAGAACATGGGACAATTCGAGCGTACTCTGATTCTGGCAGACGAAGACAGCTTCGTGCATTACGTTGAAGGCTGTACTGCCCCGATCTACAGCACGAACTCGCTGCACAGCGCCGTGGTTGAGATTCTGTGTATGAAGAATGCACGTGTCCGTTATACAACCATCCAGAACTGGGCACCGAACATCTATAACCTCGTTACCAAACGTGCGGTTGCTGAAGAGAATGCTACCATGGAATGGGTAGACGGCAACATCGGCTCCAAGCTGACGATGAAATATCCGGCAGTGGTGCTTAAGGGCCGTGGAGCAAAGGGTTCTGTATTATCCATCGCAGTAGCGGGCAAGGACCAGCATCAGGATGCAGGCGCCAAAATGATTCACTTGGCACCAGACACCACCTCTACGATTGTCTCCAAGTCGATCAGCAAGCACGGCGGCAAGGTTACTTACCGCGGACTCGCCTCCTTCGGCCGCAAGGCAGAAGGTGCGAAATCCAATATCAAATGCGATACACTCATTCTGGATAACGAGTCCACCTCGGACACGATTCCTTACAATGAGATCATGAACGATAACATTGTGCTTGAGCATGAAGCGACGGTCTCCAAGGTATCTGAGGAGCAGCTATTCTACCTCATGAGCCGCGGTCTCTCCGAAGCCGATGCCACGCAGATGATTATCATGGGCTTCATCGAGCCGTTCACTAAAGAGCTGCCGATGGAATATGCGGTCGAGATGAACAGATTGATCAAGTTCGAAATGGAAGGCAGTATCGGGTAACCGGAAGCTTCCTCCAATACTCAAACCTATAATTAGTGAGTGTCCACAGAACTTTGATGCAGGTTGGTCAAAGGTCTGTGGGCATTTTTGTGTTTTATTAGGGCTGCTTGAGTTTTTTCTGTAGTAGGGATGAGGCGGACTGAGAAGCTCTTATTTCTTCAAAAAAGCTCATATTGGTGCTGAAACGGACTGAGTTTCCCTTATATTGTCTTTAGAGATGTTAAAACAGGGACGGTCTGTGAAATAAAGGAACCTAAGTCCGATTGCTGAGTAAATACTGCTGATTTTCCCGATTAGCGGAATTTCAGTCCTCTTCAGAGGCCATTACGCAATGAAAATACATAAAATACCTTTTATTAGGCTTCCAAAAAGCTGCTTCGCGTCGTTGAATCTTGCTATATCTTAATTGAGCAGTATTTGCGAGGAAATAGCAGCATTTAAAACGACGGGCGTCCTTTAGCCCCTGCTTAAGCCCTGTTTATTCCGAAAAAAGAGGGAAAACGGTGGTTTCTCCCCTTTGCCGCATTAAATTAGGGATGATAAACTGCTTAAAGTCACTAAATTGGAAGCGCTAAAAAAGCTGGCTTACGGTGCGATATTTAGAGGCTAAGTTCTTGCTTACGGAGCAGGTTACTTCGTAAAGCTAAGTTTATGCTTACGAGGAGGTTACTTCGTAAAGCTAAGTTTATGCTTACGGAGCCAGCTTTACTTCGTAAAGCTTTAAGGAGGAGAGATATGGATGTTCTCAGGCAACTGCGGGGCTTTTATCGGGAGAAGCTGCACTATCTGATTCTGTCGATTGTATGTTTGGCGGCCGCAACTGCAGTGGGGCTTATAACCCCCAATTTGTTAAGGAGATTGATCGATGATGTTATTGTTCCCCTAAAGTTTACTGAGGTGCCCGTACTCGCTCTCAGTGTGCTTGCTGTCATTATTGTCAAGGCGTGCCTGCAGTTTGCCCATGGATTTTTCGGCGGACGGCTGGGGAATTTCCTGGCTTACCGGCTGCGCAATGCCTGTTATGAGAAGCTGCAATTTCTGTCCTTCCGGTATTATGATACGGCGAAGACAGGTGACCTGATGTCCCGGCTGACCGGGGATTTGGAAGCAATCCGCATGTTCATCGGCTTCGGATTTGCCCAATTGCTGAATGTGTTCTTCATGGTTCTGTTCGGCTCCATTATGATGTTCACCATCAATTGGCAGCTGACGCTGGTTACTCTGATCACAATGCCGTTTCTGGCGGTAGTTGCACTCAGATTTGAATCCAAGATTCATCCGGCCTTTCAGGAGATGCGCCTGGCGTTAAGTTCCCTGACAACGGCTGTACAGGAGAATGTCACCGGGGTAAGAACGGTCAAATCGTTTGCCAGAGAGGCCTACGAAGTTGAGAAATTCTCACACCGTAATGAACGTTATAAAGATAATCAGATTTTTGCGGCCGAGCTGTGGAGTAAATTCTTCCCGTTCATGGAACTGCTGGCTTCGGTCAGTGTAGCTATTCTGCTGGGTGTCGGCGGTACACTGGTTATTAACAAGCAGATGTCGCTGGGTGAGCTGGTTGCGTTCTTCAGCCTGATCTGGTACATCATCGGTCCGGTCTGGGGACTTGGGTTCCACATCAACAACTATACCCAGTCGAAAGCCTCCGGCGAACGTGTGCTGGAAGTGCTAAATCAGCAGATTCATGTAAAAGATAAAGAGAATGCCCGCGAGCTTGTTGCAGCTGAAGTGAAGGGAGAGGTGGAGTTCGACCATGTCACCTTCGCTTACGGAAACAAAATGCCGGCAGTCAAGGATATTCATTTCCATGCCGAGCCCGGTGCGGTCATTGGCTTCCTTGGCGGAACGGGGTCCGGTAAATCCACGATTACCCAGCTGATGATGCGTGCCTATGATGTGAATCAGGGGAGTATCAAGCTCGACGGTGTGGATATCCGCGAATTCCAGGTCCGCAGTCTGCGTTCGCAAATATCGACGGTGTTCCAGGAGACCTTTCTGTTCTCCTCATCAATCCGCAATAATATCTCTTATGGACTGAAGAATGTCAGCATGGATGAGATCATCCGTGCCGCCGAGCTGGCAAAAGCGCATGACTTCATTATGGAGATGCCGGAAGGCTACGATACCGTAGTCGGGGAGCGCGGGATGGGTCTCTCGGGCGGTCAAAAGCAGCGCATTGCCATCGCCCGCGCACTGCTGAAGAATCCGCGGATTCTTATTCTGGATGATGCGACCAGTGCGGTAGATATGGAGACGGAGCATGAGATTCAGGCCGGCTTCCAGGAGGTTATGCGCGGACGGACGACCTTGATTATTGCCCATCGGATATCTTCCCTGCGCCATGCCGATCAGATCATTGTCATGAATGAAGGTAGAATGGTCCAGCAGGGCACCCATCAGGAACTGATCGCGGTCCCGGGGCCTTATCAGGATGTGTACCGGATTCAGTACGCCGATTATTTAGCCAGGGATAACGGACGAGAGGCAGGTGATCCGGCATGAGTCTTGAGACCTCCAAGCAGACTGCTGACGGTGTATTAAATACCGACAACAGTAAGGTTGAAGAACAGACGCTTGAAGAACGTTTTATCTATAAAGACGATGATGTGATTGACAAGGCTTTTGACTGGAAGCAGTTCACCCGCTTATTCAGCTATATGAAGCCATATGCAAGGCAGATGCTGCCGCTGGTCTCAATTATGATGATTCTGGGCACGATTACCAAGCTGACAGTTCCGTTCCTGACCAGTATGGCGATTGATAAAGCGATTGCTCCAAAAGACGGAAACACCAGCTTGACACTGCTCTACACATTAACAGCCAGTGTTATCATTCTGTATCTGATTCAATGGATTGCCGGCGTATACCGGATCAAATATACGAATGTGATCGGCCAGCGGGTGATTTATGACCTGCGCTCGGACCTGTTCCGGCATATCCAGAAGTTGTCCTTCAACTTCTTCGATAAACGTCCGGCCGGATCAGTCCTCGTCCGGGTGACCAATGATATCAACTCGCTGCAGGATTTGTTCACCAACGGGGTCGTCAATCTGATGATTGACTGTGTGCAGCTGTTCGGTATTATGATTATTCTGCTGCTGATCAACTGGAAGCTGGGGCTGGCCGTGATGATTACGGTGCCTATTATGTTCCTGATCTCGACCAAGCTGCGGCAGAGAATCCGAATTGCCTGGCAGGATGTGCGCATGAAGAACTCGCGGATCAACTCCCATCTGAATGAGTCCATTCAAGGGATCCGTGTCACACAGGCCTACACTCAGGAAGAAGAGAACATGCATTATTTCGATGCCATGAATATGGACAGCCGGAAATCGTGGAACAAGGCCTCGGCCATGAACCAGGCGTTTGGTCCGATCATTGAAGTCACCGGCGGCTTCGGAACGATGATTCTCTTCTGGTTCGGGGCTTACCTGATTCAGTCGGGAGAGCTTACGGTTGGCTTCCTGGTTGCCTTCAGCAGTTATGTCAGCAACTTCTGGGACCCGATCAACCGGCTGGGACAGATGTACAATCAGCTGCTGGTTGCAATGGCTTCCTCCGAGCGGATCTTCGAGTATCTCGATGAGCAGCCTGCGGTTCAGGATAAACCGGGAGCGACCCCGCTATCCAAGATTAAGGGAGATATTCACTTCGATAATGTTGTGTTTGAATATGAGAAGGGCCGTGCGGCCCTTAAGGGCATTAACCTGGATGTCCAGGCAGGCCAATCCATTGCTCTCGTAGGACATACCGGCTCCGGCAAAAGCACGATCATCAACCTGATCGGCCGGTTCTATGATATCAAGAGCGGCGGCATCACCATTGACGGGCGGGATGTCCGCGATGTTACCCTCCAGAGTCTGCGCGAACAGATCGGGATTGTTTTACAGGATACCTTCATCTTCTCGGGAACGATCCGCGACAACATCCGCTTCGGACGGCTGGATGCTACGGACGAAGAGATTGAAGCGGCCGCCAAGGCCGTAGACGCCCATGATTTCATCGTCAAGCTGCCTGCCGGCTATGATACCGAAGTCGAGGAGCGGGGAAGCGCACTGTCCATGGGACAACGCCAGCTGCTGTCCTTCGCCCGGGCGCTGCTGGCCGATCCGCGGATTCTGATCCTCGATGAAGCGACCGCCAGCATCGATACAGAGACGGAGATCAAGATTCAGGAAGCGCTGAAGCTGCTGCTTCAAGGCCGGACCTCCTTCATCGTCGCCCACCGGCTCTCGACCATCCGTCATGCGGATAAGATTGTAGTGCTGGATCACGGCGAGATTAAGGAAGAAGGCAATCATGCCGAGCTGACCAAGCATGACGGCATTTATAACGGTTTAATTGAAGCACAGTTCCGCTTCTTATAGAAGCACCTGTAGAAGCAGATACAGCAGCCTGGCCCCGATGTGGGGATGGGCTGCTGTTTTTATGTGCTGGAAAGTATAGGTGGCGCGCTGAGTTCCTTTCCATCAAGACCTTTTCCCCGGCTTCCCGCTTACCCGGACCTCCAGCAGCTGCGCGCTGATCTCTTGTTGCCACCCGGTATCATGAGTATCCGCTGCCAGCAGGGCTTCGATATGGAGACGGGCCATTTCCCAGCAGTAAACGGTGTTGACATGCAGGCAGTGCTGAAGCTCGTCTTGCTCTGCCGGAGCCAGCGGACGCTTCAGACTCAGGGTATATAACTCGGCAAGGCGCTGATGAACCGCAAGCATCATATCTCCTCCTTGGATTACTGTCTGCTATTAGCGTGGCCCTCGAGAGCCGGTTTCAAACCGGAATGAAGCCTAATATGAATATTCAGATCTTTAGAATAAATAAAGTTCTTGAAATCGCTTTTATTTATGCTACAATAGCAGTAATACAGGATTGTGACCGGTAACGCGGGCAATGCCTAAGCTGATGCGAGTATCATTTTACGAATGATATTGGGATCAACTTAGGCTTTTTTTGTACAAACTACACATCAGGAGGTGAATAGAGATGATTATCGAGAAGGTGCTGAACAATAATGTGCTCCTGACCAAGAACCAGAAGGGCAAGGAGGTTATTGTGATGGGCAGAGGAATTTCCTTCAATAAGGTGGCGGGGGATTATGTTGATCCTGCTAAGGTGGATAAGATTTTTCTGCTGAACGAGAATGAATTCACCGCCCGGCTAACTGAACTGCTGAATGATATTCCCGTAGCTCACCTGGAGCTGGCCAGCAGCATCGTCACCTACGCGAGTGGAGTGCTGCACACGGAGCTGAACGATAATCTCTATCTTACGCTGACGGATCATATCCATTTCGCGCTGGAGCGTTTTGAGAAGGGGATTCAGCTGAAGAATGCGATGCTGTTTGAGATCAAGCGCTTTTACCGGAAGGAATTCGGGATCGGGCTGGATGCCCTGAAGATGATTGAACAGACCACCGGCCTCTCGCTGGGTGAGGATGAAGCCGGATTCATTGCCCTTCACCTGGTCAATGCCAGGATGGATGGCACGGAGGTAAGATCGACGATCAAGATGACAGAGATCGTTCAGAATATTCTGAACATCGTTACCTATCATTATAAGGTGGTGCTGGACGAGACCTCACTTAACTACTCGCGGTTCCTGACCCATCTGCAGTATTTTTCCATGCGGGTGCTGAAGAAGGAGACCAATAATAGCGGGGAAGAGTTCCTGTACAACCAGGTGAGAGTTACCTATGTCAAGGCTTTCGAATGCGTAGGCAAGATCAATGAATATCTGGAGAAATCGCATGGTCAGAGCCTCAGCAAGGACGAATATGTCTATTTGACGATTCACATTCAGCGTGTAACTGAACGCAATAACCTGGAGTAACACGTAACATGTAACACATAACATACGTAAGACTACAATATTTCATATATTTTCATATCATCTGTCAGGGTGTAACTGGTTATGCAGGCAAAACCTGAGCTGATGGCAAAAAAGCGTGTACTAACGTCTTTTTTTGCCTTGAGTTCAGGTTTTTCTTGTTTGCAGAGGGGAACAAATAGAATACGCTGGCACCATTCGCCTCTGCAGCGATGCTTATATTACAGATCTCAAAAGGAGCAAACCCAAATGAGCAATAAAGACTTATCCAAACAAATTATCACACTCGTTGGCGGAGAAGGAAATGTGAATTCTGTCTTCCATTGTGCCACACGCTTAAGATTCAAGCTGAAGGATAACAGCAAAGCCAATAAAGCAGCGCTGGAAAAAACGCCGGGAGTCATTACAGTCGTCGAGAACAGCGGACAATTCCAGGTGGTTATCGGCAACAATGTCAGCCAGGTATTCGAGCAGATTATGAAGGAAACCTCGCTTCAGGATGCGGAGAAAAGCGGCGGCGACGAGAGCTCGGAGAGTACCGGCGTTCTAGGCAAAGCGGTAGACATTATCTCAAGCATTTTCTCGCCGATCCTTGGAGCACTGGCCGGAGCAGGGATTCTCAAGGGCTTGCTGGCTCTGATTCTGTCCCTGGAGTGGATCAGCGCTGCCAGCGGCACTTACATGATCCTCAATGCGGCTGCCGACAGTGTATTCTATTTCCTGCCTGTCTTCCTTGCGGTTACAGCAGCGCGTAAATTCAAGGCGAATCAGTTCGTGTCGATTGCCATAGCCGGAGCCCTGATCTATCCCGCAGTCATTGCGGCCGTAGGCTCGCCTGACCCGCTGCACTTCCTGGGGATCAAGATCGTACTGATCAACTATTCCTCCAGCGTGATCCCGATTATTCTGGCGGTATGGGTGCAATCCTATGTGGAAAAATGGTTCCGTTCGTTCATTCATGAGTCGGTGCGCAATATTCTTGTTCCCATGTTCGCACTTCTCATTGTGATTCCGCTGACGTTCCTGGCCTTCGGACCGGTAGGCTCCCTGATCAGTGACGGATTGGCTTCCGGCTACACTTGGCTGTACAACCTCAGTCCGCTGGTGGCCGGAGCGATTGCCGGGGCGTTCTGGCAGGTATTCGTAATCTTCGGGGTACACTGGGGCTTCGTGCCGATCATGCTCAGCAATATTGCTACCTTGGGACAGGATACCATGCTGCCTATTCTCAGTGCGGCCGTCCTGTCACAGGCCGGAGCTGTATTCGGCGTATTCCTGAAATCGAAGAACCCGCAGCTTAAGGCGCTCGCTGGTTCCTCCACCCTGTCGGCAGTCTTCGGAATTACAGAACCGACGATTTACGGTGTTACCCTGAAGCTCAAAAAACCGTTCATCTACGCCTGCATCTCCGGTGCTATTGGCGGTGCGATTATCGCCACAGGCGGCGCAAGAGCATTGTCCTTCTCGCTGCCGGGTCTGCTGGCCCTGCCGACATATTTCGGCACCGGATTTGTCTGGGTAGTCATTGGTATCCTGGTAGCTTTTGTACTGGCCGCTGTACTGGTATTAGTGCTTGGCTACAAGGAGCCTGAGACAGATGCTGCGGCATCCGTTAACTCAGGAGGAACTTCGGTTACGACTACACCGACGCTGATTGATAAAGAACTGGTTGTAAGCCCGCTGGCGGGAATGCTGCATCCGCTGGGCACTCTGCCTGACGAAGCTTTTGCTTCCGGCGCCATGGGTAAAGGCATTGTAATTGAGCCTTCTTCGGGCATCTTAACCAGCCCTGTGAACGGCACAGTAACTACTGTATTCCCGACAGGACATGCTATCGGCATCACTTCGGACGGCGGTGCGGAGCTGCTGATTCATGTCGGTGTCAACACCGTGAAGCTTAAGGGTCAGCATTTTACTAAAAAAGTGAAGGAAGGCGACAAGGTGGTCAAGGGTCAGCTATTGCTTGAATTTGACCTCGAAGCTATCCGTGCGGCCGGATTTGTAACGGCGACACCGGTGATTGTCACCAACTCGGCACAATACCTTGATGTGCTTAAGAGCACAGGAACAGAAGTACCTAGCGGCGAACTGCTGCTCACACTCATCCGGTAAAAGTATTGGGGCTATGACTGCTGTCATATTACTCACGAATAAGGGCTGTCCCGGCTTGGCCAATTAATGGCTCACTCGGGACAGCCCTTTCGTGTGAAAATGCTCAGGTAAGGCTACTCCATATAAATCTCAACGACGGCAATTGTGCGTTCGCGTGACAGGTCAAGGAACCTGCCTTCGCTCTGTACAAGCGGACGGAAGACATCCAGCGGGTTGTTCATCACGATCACACCCATATCTCCGGTGCTCAGCAGAACGCGCTTGCCGATGAAGTTAGGCATCAGGTGATTGATGAAAGCCTGGACCGGTTTGCCGTTCAGTTTGCCGAAGCTGAGGGAGTTGATCTCACGCAGAACGGAAATCAGCTCCTGCTTGGACTGATAGACCCGGTGAGTGGTCATAGCGCTGTAAATATCCGCAACGGCTGCGATTTGGGCGTAGGGATGAATATCTGTCTTGGTCAGCTGCTTGGGATAACCGGAGCCGTCCTCGCGTTCATGATGCTGCAGGGCAACCAGAGCTGTGAAAGGATCGTTCATGGAATTCTGTATGATTTCGTATCCGTAAACCGTATGTAATTTGATCTCTTCGTATTCTTCAGGTGTTAATTTGCCGGGTTTGTTCAGGATGGCGGGGGAGATGCGGCATTTGCCGATATCGATCAGGTATCCCGCACGTCCGATCTCATAGCATTCCGTCTTGGAATATCCAAGCCACGAGGCAAGATAATAAGAGAGCATGCCTACCTGCAGGGAATGGTTGTAAGTATAATTATCCTCCCTGTCCAGCAGCAGCAGCAGTGTCACTACATCCTTATGTTTGTCCAGCGTGGACAAGGTCGGCTGAAGAATATCATCCACTACGGATTGATTGAAGCTGCCTTTGCTGAGCGCTTCCATATATAGAGACTCAAAACCGTCAATCGTGGTATCGAAGCTGCTGGCTGCGGCCTGAATGATTGAGGTCCGGCTGGAAGGGGCGGGCTCTTCCTGTACCGCTTCAATATCTACATAATCAACGCCGTGCTGTATCAGCTTGGCGATTTCCTCCATTTGCAGCCGTGACCCCTTAGGGAGTACATGCAGCCCGCGGGAGCTGAAGGTATCCATCCGCAGATGATCACCCGGTTTAAGATCCATCACGTGTACTCTCAATGAATAGGCCACCTTACTATAGCAATTTTTTACAGCATAGCAACAAAGTCCGCAATATTCAATGGTGTATGTGAAGCTGTGCAGATTCGCGGAAGGAGAACGGTGCGGTTAGCCGCCGGACACAGGCGGAATGAAGGCCACCTCTGAGCCTTCGGTAATATCCGTATCATCAGGCGCATATTCCTGATCAACGGCTACCAGAGATACACTGATCTGCGGCGCGGCATCGGGATAGGAGGCGGAGAGGAGTTCCTTCAGCCGGCCTGCTGTTACAGGGGACTCATGGGCGTGGAAGACCAGAGTGGAGGAGCCGATAATTTCGGCCAGACCGGCGAACAGCCGGATCGAGATATGCATGCGTTCTTCACCCTTTCTGGACTTAAGCTTAGGACAGCTTATAATGATTACAATATACCATATTGAGTCTGAAAATGTTATGCTAACTCTAGAACAGAACAAGCCTGCCGCTTACTTTATAAACGGCTGTACAAGTGGGAGGGAAGCCAGCTTATGAAGCCTGGGCCGCAAAGATTAACCATTATTCATACCAATGATATACATAGCCACTTTGAAATGATGAGTCCGCTCGCGGCAGTGATATCCTCGATGAAGGCAGCGGCGGGCGAGGAGCCGGTGCTGCTGCTTGATATCGGTGATCATATGGACCGCGCTGCTGTAGAGACGGAAGGCACGATGGGACAGGCCAACATCGATATTATGAATTTGACCGGATACGATGCAGTCACCATCGGTAATAACGAAGGCCTCACCTTCTCCAAGGAGATGCTATCAGCCATATTCACAGGCTTACAGTGTCCTGTAGTATGCTGCAATTTCCTGGAGTCCGCTACCGGCGAGCCGCCGCACTGGATGCAGCGCCGCGCGGTTCTGGAGAAAGACGGGATCAAGATTGGACTAACTGGTGCAACGGCGGCGTTCACCTCCTTCTATTCCTTGCTTGGCTGGGATGTGCTGGACCCGGAAGAGGCGCTGCGCGAGCAGGTTCAGCTGCTTGCCCCGCAGGTGGATATCGTGATCATTCTGTCACATCTGGGGCTGCCCGCAGACCAGAGGCTGGCAGAGAAGCTGGAAGGCGTGCATGCCATTCTGGGCGGGCACACCCACCATATGCTGGAGCAGCCGCAGATGATTAACGGGACAGCCGTATGCGGCGCCGGCAAATTCGGCCGGTACGCCGGGCGGGTGGTTTTCGAGCGGGAGCAGCCAGGCGGAGCATTTCACCTGGCCGAAGGAGGCTGCACGGCAGTCGATCCTGCCTTGACGGAGGAGCTTATCGCTCCGGCGTCAGCGATCCATCTGCAGCGCGGCCGTGAGGCTCTGGAGGAGACGGTTGCCATCAGCGACCGCATGCTGCCGCTGGATCTGCAAGGGGAGTCCCCCTTTGGCAACCTGCTGGCACAGGCGGTCCGCCAGTTCACAGGCAGCCCCATCTCACTTGTTAATACAGGCCAGCTGCTCGGCCCGCTGCCGGAAGGCAACATCACCGCAGGCATGCTGCATGCCTTATGTCCTTCTCCAATTAACCCATGCACAGTACAGCTGACAGGCAAGGATATCCGCATTGCACTGGAACAGAGTCTGATGGCAGAGTTCCGCAATAAGGTCATCTATGGATACGGCTTCCGGGGAGAAATGCTGGGCACCCTGGCTGTGGACGGATTAAAAATCTTGTACGATCCAAGGGTCATGCCTTATGATAACGGTATTGCGATTTTTGCCGGCGGGGAGCAGCTGGAGGATACCAAGGTATATAGTGTTGGCACGCTGGATATGTTTACGTTCCGAACAGGCTATGAGAGTATAGCCAATGGCCGGGAGGCGGTCTATTTGCTGCCTCATTTCCTGCGCGATCTGCTGCGGATGGAGCTGCAGCGGCCGGGGAGTCTGGATGAGTGTGAAGCGGTTCGCTGGGAGAGGCAATCCACCTGATGATCCACACCATGTAGTATCAAATTGATAGTTAACGCATTACCAGGTTTCATTGACTAGATCAGGAGGAGTAATATGGATACAATTACAGCCATTATTCTGGCAATTGTGGAAGGAATCACGGAGTTCATTCCGGTTTCTTCGACGGGACACATGATTCTAACGACTAAGCTTCTGGGATTTAACGAGCAGGATTCGATTATGAAGACTTATGAGATTGTGATTCAGCTGGGGGCCATACTGGCCATTGCGCTGGTCTACCGCCAGCGGATTGTGAATCTGCTTGGCTTCGGCCGCAGAGACAGAGGGGGCGTAATGCCGGCAGCCCGTCTGAACCTGATTCATGTGCTGCTTGGCATTGTGCCTGCGCTCGCTGTAGCTTTTTTTGCAAGGGACTTTATTAAAAGCCTCTTCGGGGCATCCACCGTCCTCTGGGCGCTGGTAGCAGGCGGTATTCTGATGATCATTGCCGAATGGGTCAACAAACGCAAGATCCGCGTGACGGCGCATGATCTGGATGATCTGTCTTACGGGCAGGCACTCTCAATCGGACTTTTCCAGATTATTTCCGTCCTTTGGCCCGGGTTCTCCCGCTCTGGCTCAACAATTTCCGGGGGGATGCTGAGCGGGGTGAGCTACAAGGCTTCGGCCGACTTCTCCTTCCTCATCGCGATTCCGATTATGTGCGCGGCCTCGGGATATGAGCTACTGGATTCGTACAAGAATTTCACGAGTGAGACCATCGGGTATTTTGTCATCGGCTTCATTATTTCCTTCATCGTGGCCTATGTGGTGGTAGTTCTGTTCATGAGAATGATCCAGAAGATCAGACCGACGCATTTTGCTATCTACCGCTTTATCCTCGCAGCCGCCTTCTGGCTGTTTATTATGCGTTGATTCTCAGCTTGGCATCACAGATAAGCAATTTTACCGTTAAAGGCAGGAGTGAGCCAAGTTGCGTCTAGTATCCGTCAATCGGCTTCAGCCGGGAATGAAGCTGGGTAAAAAAATATATAATGATGAAGGGCTGGTTCTGCTAGCGGACGGAGTGGAGCTTACCGATTCCCTGATTAAGCGGCTCGCCAGAATCGATATCGGCTATATCTATATTGAGGATTCGCTCACGGAGGATATTGTGATCCCCGGAATGCTGCAGGATGAGACGCGCAATCAGGCGCTCAAGGTGATTCGTAACCAGTTCCAGCAGATGTCCGGTGCCTCGGGGATTACCAAAGGCTTTTATCATCTGGATAAGAAGTTCTCCAAGGTGATGGATTCCATCCTCGACGATATGTCCCTGCAGGAGGACCCGATGATCATGCTGCTTGACATGCACACGGCTGACAATTATCTGTACGTCCATTCCCTGAACGTATGCCTGTATACGCTGGTGCTTGGCATTGCCCATGGCTACAGCAAAGAAGAGCTGCGGGTCATCGGGCTTGGTGCGCTGCTGCATGATATCGGCAAGACACAGATTCCTGTAAAAATTGTACAAAAGCCCGGTATGCTCAGCGAAGAGGAGTTCCGTCATATGCAGGCGCATACCGAGATCGGATACCGTATTCTCAAGGAAGAGCCGAATATTCCTCTGCTGGCAGCTCACTGTGCCTTGCAGCATCATGAACGGATTGACGGTTCCGGCTATCCGCGCGGTCTGACGGGTCCGCAGATCCATGAATATGCGAAATGGCTGGGGGTAGCCGATTCCTATGATGCGATGACCTCCAACCGGATATACAAAAAAGCCATGCTGCCCCATCAGGCGGTAGAAGCGCTGTACGTCGGCTCAGGAACCTTGTATGAGCAGAAGCAGCTGGAGTTATTCAGAGACCGCGTGGCCATCTATCCGCTGGGGCTTACGGTGAAGCTCAGCTCCGGCGAGAGCGGTGTGGTAGTCAAGATTGATCCCAGCACGCCGCACCGGCCTGTGGTCCGGGTACTGAACGGACCCGAAGGCGAAACGGTTACCCCCTATGAACGTGATCTCAGCAAAGCCCTCTCTGTAGTCATCGTGGATGTGACGGACGGGGGAGAACCTGTAGTGAAAAGTACCGGATAGGTGTTCTGCGCAGCGAGGAGAGAATAGGGTATCTGCAGGAATTGCGGAGCTGTATTCTCTGCCTTGCTGTTTTTTTGAGTAGTCGTGGTATGATATAGCTTAAGTTATCGTTCTTTTTCTTTTGTTTTGGGTTAATAATAAGGAATAAGCATTAAAGGAGCATTAAGAAATGAGTATATTAGAGCCATCATCATCTATAATTCCTGTAAAAGAGCTGTCGCCGGAATATGATCCGTGGGACCCGATTACTTCACTCCGCGAATACGGGCAGCATGTACTGACCAGTGTAGAGATGACGGTCACGAATCTGTGCAACATGCGCTGCGAGCATTGCGCTGTCGGCGATAGCCTTACGATGAAAGAGGGAGAGCTGCTGCCTTTGACCCAGATGCTGAAGCGTCTGGAGGAGGTAGAGCACCTGCAGACCATCAGCATTACCGGCGGGGAGCCGATGTTCCGTGCCGGAACGGTGGAGAATACTATCGTACCGCTGCTGAAATATGCACGGGAGCGGGGTATCCGTTCACAGATCAACTCGAATCTGACCATGCCGTATTCCCGTTATGAGCAGCTGCTCCCTTATCTGGACGTTATGCATATCTCGTTCAACTATGTGAACGGCGATGACTTCCACGAGGTGGGCTTCGCGAACAGCGGTCACCTGGTCTCGAAGGAGGCCGCCTACCGGCTGTACGACACGATGCTGGAGAATTCCCGCCGGCTGAGCAGCGATGGAATGCTGATCTCTGCCGAGTCGATGATCAACTACCGTACACACACCAAGCTGCCCGAGATTCACCGGCTGATTGGGGACATGGGGGCAAGACGTCATGAGGTACACCCGATGTACGCATCCAGCTTCGCTTCGAAGCTGCCTGTGCTGTCGCTCCGGGAGATGAATACTGCGATTCATTCCCTCCTGGATCATCGTGACCCGGAGATGTGGATGCTGTTCGGCACGCTGCCGTTCTTCGCCTGCAGCTTCCTGGAGGAAGACCAGCAGCTGCTGAGCAGACTGCGCAGCGAGAAAAATGTAACGCTGCGTAATGATCCGGACGGAAGAAACCGGGTCAATGTGAACCTGTTCACTGGCGACGTCTTTGTAACGGACTTCGCTGATATATCCGCTTTTGGCAATATCAGCAGCGCGAAGCTGGATGACATTTTCACCGAGTGGCAGACTAAGCATCCCTTGAATCAGCAAGTGAACTGTTACTGTGATGCAGCAGGCTGCTGCGGGCCTAACCTGCTCGTAGCCGATATGTATTATCCCGGGGTCGATTTCAAAACCAGAAAAGCGATCACCTTGTAGAAATGGGGCGTTATTATAGTGCATACGGAATTTGAAATAGGAAGATTAGTGCTTAATCTTTTGCTCGTTCTGGTGCTCGTATTATTAAATGGTATCTTCGTTGCGGCGGAATTCTCGCTGGTCAAGGTCAGACAGTCCCGTCTGACCCAACTGGTCAGCGAAGGCAATAAAATGGCCGGCTATGCGCTGAAGGTCAACAAGCGGCTGGATTCGTATCTGTCGGCCACCCAGTTCGGGATTACACTCGCTTCTCTTGGACTCGGCTGGGTCGGGGAACCGGCGATCTCTGAGCTGCTGGTGGAGCCTCTGATGTATCAGATCGGTGTTACTGACCAGACGTTAATCTCTACGGTATCTGTGGTTATCGGCTTCTCCATTATTACGTTCTTACATATTGTGCTGGGGGAACTGGCACCGAAATCTTTGGCTATTCAAAAAACGGAAGGCTCAGCATTGCTGTTGTCCGCTCCGCTGATGTTCTTCTATAATCTGTTCCTGCCCTTCATCTGGGTCCTGAATGCGTCAGCGAACGCACTGCTGAGACTGTTCGGCGTGGAGCCGGCCAGTGAAGCCGAGGCTGCTCATTCAGAGGAGGAAATCCGCATTCTGATGAATCAGAGCGCGAAGAGCGGGGTGATCGACCAGGATGAGATGAAGCTGATGGATAACATCTTCGAATTCTCGGACCTGCTGGCCCGTGAGGTGATGCTGCCGCGTACCGATATGGATGTACTATACAGCAATCTTCCGCTGGAGGAGAACATGCGGATCATTACAGAAACGAAGCATTCGCGTTATCCGGTAGCCTTTGAGGATAAGGACCGGATTATCGGTTTCATCCATATCACGGATCTGTTGTTCGCCCCGCCGGAGCAGCAGAATGATCTGGCTTCCCTGGTCCGGCCGATTCTGAACGTGCCGGAATCGATGGAGATCAGCCATGCGCTCCGGCTGATGCAGAAGAACAAGGCCCAGCTGACGCTGGTCGTTGACGAGTACGGCGGAACGGCGGGGCTGCTGACCGCTGAGGAGATCCTGGAGGAGATCGTCGGCGATCTGCATGACGAGTTCGAGGATGAACGACCCAGCGTGGAACGCAACGGGGATTACATCTCCGTGGAGGGCCGGATGCTGATTGAAGACGTCAACGATCTTACGGGCGTCGTGATCGAGGATGACGAGGTGGATTCCATCGGCGGCTGGCTGTTCAAGGAGCTGGAGGGCAATCCGGCCAAGGGCAAGCAGGTGGTCGTTGGCGATGTCACCTTCGAGGTGGAGGAATCTACCCGGCTGCGGATCACCCGGATCAACATCCACCGCGAGCCCGCGCCAGAGCCTGAAGAAGATGCGGAAGGCGCGGAAGAAGATAAAGAGTAAGCGGAGTATATTCCGCGCTCTTTTGTTATAGCATCTTTGTGAAGTATTTTGGAGACTCTGAGAAACCTTGCCGATTATAGAACCGATGTGCGTCAACTCTCCGGGAATGGCAATGTACCTGGATTCTGTCGCAGTTTCTTTTTTTAGCTGCCTGGCTTGCGTATTCTTCAACTTCACGTCCAATGCCTGTACTTCTTGTTGTTGAATCAACAACAAGATAACTAATGCAAGCAATGTCCCCTGGAAGAGCTAGCTGGGGAATATAGTGCAACGAAATGCAAGCTACAACTCGTCCCTCATCTTCATATACCATTAGCTCTTCGTCAGGATGAGCGATTAACTTTTCTATATTGCCTTTAATAAAAGAGCCGGTATTAGGATATCCCAGTTGGTCAAGTAAAGAGGATATTTCCTTCCAATCATCGGCGGTTGCTTGTCTAATCATTGCGTACACTCCTCCATGCAAGAGATATTGAAACAACATCAACAATATCCCCTGAGAAAGAGTGTGTCCAGAACCACAATCAGGTCAATTCTATCGTCGGCTGGTACTTGATAAGGAGCAGGCGCGGCTCTAGGTGAAGATCCCGGGGGCTGGTGGATGAGCGGGAGGAGTTCTTGGTTGATCATAATGAGTCAAGTTAATACCCAGTGGGAAGCTCCGCTTGCAGCCGAAGGGGATACAGAGGACGCGGAGGAAGATAAAGAGTATGCTGAAGAGCCGCCAGAATAGCGGCTACCTTTACAACAGGGTACATCACGCAGCCATGACAGGGCTGCTGATGTACCTTGTTTTTTTGCGCAGGGGTTCTTTTCCCCTCAGGAGCGGTCATAAATTAGTTACGAAGGTAACTGTCAAAGATCTGGAAGCATGAAGGTATGCTCTCAATAATTATGAGGAGGAATGATCATTGAACTCCCAGGATCGCGTATGGACACCGTACAGGGGACCGTTTGATCCTTGTCCGCCGGTGCCGTTCAAGACGTATGTTGTGCCGCCGAATCAATTCGTCACGTTTCAGCCCCCGAATCTGCCGCAGTTCTCCCTGCCGG
Organism: Paenibacillus sp. FSL H7-0756; assembly: GCF_038006765.1. Lineage (NCBI taxonomy): Bacteria > Bacillati > Bacillota > Bacilli > Caryophanales > Paenibacillaceae > Paenibacillus > Paenibacillus sp. FSL H7-0756. The sequence goes on from NZ_JBBOVT010000003.1 coordinate 1,513,995, forward strand.
AGGCGCTCAAGCATGGAACGTTATGGCCATCGCTATACAGCCCTTATGAGTCCAAGTTCAAAGGAGGGAAGTAGGCTATGGAAGCTAATCCTTGCGAGCCCCGTTATTACGAGATGCTGGAGCAGCTGCAGGTCCTTGATTTTGCACTCGTAGAGCTGAATCTGTTCCTGGATACTCATCCGGACGATGTGAAGGCGATCGAGCAGTTCAATCAGCTGACGTATGAGCGCACCAAGCTGGCGAACCAGTTCCAGGAGCTGTACGGACCTCTGCAGAATTTCGGCCGCGCCTATTCCAAGGCTCCATGGCAATGGATCGAGAGTCCCTGGCCTTGGCAAGTCTAAGACATGAAGCCGGAAATGAAATAGCCTTAAGGAGGGGGAAGTTCACGAATGTGGATCTATGAGAAAAAGCTGCAATACCCGGTGCGTGTCGGCAAATGTGATGTGCGGATGGCCCGGTATCTGATGGAGCAATACGGCGGTGCGGACGGCGAGCTGGCTGCGGCGCTGCGCTATATGAACCAGCGGTATGCTATACCCGATAAGGTTATTGGGGTACTAACGGATATTTCCACCGAGGAATTTGCTCATCTCGAAATGATCGCCACCATGATCTACAAGCTGACCAAGGACGCTTCGGTGCAGGAGCTGGAAGCCGCAGGCTTGGGCCCGAACTATGCGCAGCGGGATCATGCGCTGTTCTACAACAACTCTGCCGGTGTTCCGTTCACAGCCGCCTACATTGCGGCCAAAGGCGATCCGATCGCTGACCTGTATGAGGACATCGCCGCAGAGGAGAAAGCCCGGGCTACATACCAGTGGCTGATTGACATGACCGACGATGTGGATCTGCAGGACAGCCTCAAGTTCCTGCGCGAGCGGGAGATCATTCATGCGATCCGGTTCAAGGAATCGGTGCAGATTTTGATCGAGGAGAAGGATAAGAAGCGGGTGTTTTGACAATGATGAATACACATATAAAATAGACAATTTGACAAGAAGAGCCACAGGAGTATCATCTGCGGCTCTTTTTTCATTCAATACGAACATATGTGCTTTTTGTTATATTGAATTCCATTAAAATGGGATATGCTCACAAGAAACAGGCAAGATATAACAGGAGGCGACTAAAATCCCCTTACCGCATGATGAAGCATTTAAGAAGCTGCTGGAGACGTTTTTTCAGGAATTTATTGAGTTGTTTTTTCCTGAGCTTGATGCAATGCTGGACTATAGTGAAACCCGGTTTCTGATGCAGGAATTGCTAGTGGATATTGTTGGCGAGGAAGCGCGGGAGCTGGATCTGCTGCTGGAGATCCGCTACAAAGGGCTGGACGGTTATATTCTCATTCACCTGGAGCCGCAGTCGTATCGGGATTCACGGTTTCATGAACGAATGTTTATTTACTTCAGCCGACTATTTGAGCGCTACCGTAAAGAGCATAAGCTGATTATACCGATTGCGATTTTTACTTCAGATGAGATCAGGGAAGAGCAGGATACCTTGGAGATGGTTATTCCTGAACATCATATCCTGCGCTTTCAGTTTCTCAAGGTGGAATTGCGTAAGCAGAACTGGCGAAGATTTATTGATTCGGACAATGCAGTGGCTGCTGCGTTACTGGCCAAGATGGGTTATACTACAAGAGAAGCGAGAGAGGTGCGCCGGGAATTTCTGCGCATGTTCATGAAGCTGAAGACACGGCTCGATCAGGGTCGGCTGGCGCTTGTGATGTCAGTGGCAGATTTATATTTCCAGCCGGACCGGGCGCAGGATGAAGAGATTATAAAAGAATTGATGATACAATACCCGGAGGAGGGTGAAGCGATTATGGAACTCATGCCAGCCTGGAAGCGTTGGGGATATGAAGAGGGTATAGCTGAAGGAATAGAACAGGGAATAGAGAAGGGCATAGAGCAAGGCATAGAACGCGGGATAGAAAAAGGCCAGGCGGAGATTATTCGTAAATTACTGCTTCACGGACTCACTCCGGAAGAGGTCTCCGAAGCGGTGGAGTTACCGATGGAGAAGATTAAGAAGCTGATGTAAGCAGGGCTCCTCCAAATACTGAATAATATGCTAAGAGTGCTGCACAAACCGTCTCCAGACCCAAGCAAGGGCCGGAGGCGTTTTTTTATGTGAACTCTTTTGGTATGTTTTCATGTGATTTTCTGAAATAACCATTAATAACCAGAATATCAAAGGAAATGCTAGTATAACCTCGTTGAGGGATTGTACAAGGGCCTAGAGGTATTCGTATGTAAAATTATGTATATTTTTGAGTGTTGAGGAAACTGGTGTTTAGGCTTACACTGAATATGTAAATAAATACCAAATAATCAGACGGAGGAAGGCGATCAAGGCGGCTGAGCCGATCAAGCTAATTAAGCTGATTTAACCGATCTAAGCCGCAACGCATACTCTCTCATACATCGTGATAAATACCCGCATGTAAGTCCAATACCATTAGAAAGGAATGTGAGATTTTGTGAACAGAATTGCATTGGTAAGTCCCTTACGGACTGCAGTTGGTTCATTTAACAACGGACTTTCGACACTAAGTGCTACGGAATTAGGAGCAAAGGTGATGACGGCCTGCCTTCAGCAAAGCCATGTGGAGCCTGCGCTAGTGGAGCAGATCTATCTGGGCAATGTCCTTCAGGCAGGCGAGGGCCAGAATCCTGCCAGACAGGCGGCGCTGCAAGCCGGTATCCCCATTGAAGTTCCTGCAACAACCATCAACACCGTTTGCGGTTCAGGGCTTCATACCGTTGCTTTGGCTTACAATTCTATTCGGGCTGAACAAGGGAGTGTTCTCCTGGCCGGGGGGATGGAGAGTATGTCTAACGCCCCTTATGTGCTGAAAAATGCAAGAAACGGTTACAAGCTTGGGAATAGCGAGCTGATAGATACCGTGGTGGCTGATGGCCTGACCTGTCCGATCAATAACTATCATATGGGCATTACTGCCGAGAACATTGCCGAGAAATATCATATTTCACGACTGGAGCAGGATGAATTTGCCTATGACAGCCAGATCAAGGCCGCTGAAGCTAAACGGAAGCAGGTTTTTGCAGAGCAGATTGTGCCCGTGATGACCAAAATCAAAAAGGAGACAGCCTGGTTCGCGGAGGATGAGCATGTAAGAGGAGAGGTCAGCAAAGAGAAGCTTGCTCATCTGAAGCCTGCTTTTAAGGAAAACGGGTCGGTTACTGCCGGAAATGCCTCGGGGATCAATGATGGAGCGGCGGCTGTGCTGGTCATGTCGGAAGATAAATGCAAGGAGCTTGAGGTAGAGCCTTTAGCCTATATTAAGGGCTATTCCCTGGTGGGCGTAGATCCTGCCTACATGGGAATGGGTCCGGTAAGGGCCATTAAGTCGCTGCTTAAGGACCAGGGCATTCCTCTTGAGGCCATCGATTTGTTCGAGATTAATGAAGCCTTTGCGGCACAGGCTATAGCGGTACTGCACGAGCTTGAGCTTAATCCGGAGAAAGTGAATGTTAATGGCGGCGCGATTGCGATTGGACATCCAGTCGGGGCCAGCGGAGCCAGGGTACTCGTTACGCTGGTCCATGAAATGGTACGGAGATCATCGCATTATGGTATAGCCAGCTTGTGCATCGGAACGGGGATGGGCATTGCTATGCTGGTAGAGAACGCACGTTATTAACACAACTCTGACAGAAAGGGAGTTTAAACTCATTATGAATGCAAAAGAGGTTCTTGCGCTGCAATCCATGCCTGCGGCCAGTCCGGGTTACGGGCGTCCGCCTTACCGCTTCATTGACCGTGAATTTATGGTTATCACTTATGAATCCGACCCTGCGGCGATCAGACAAGCGGTCCCGGAACCCTTGCAGCCTGATGGAAGTAACACCGTGTCATATGAATGGATCAAGATGCCTGATTCGTCGGGCCTGGGAAGCTATGAGGAGAGCGGGATCGTGATTCCGTGTATTTTTCAGGGGGAGCCCTGCAATTTTGTAGCCCAGATGTATCTGGATAATTCGCCTGCCATTCTGGGAGGACGGGAGATCTGGGGGTTCCCCAAAAAGTGGGCCTCTCCCCGCCTGACCGTTGCAGGTACGGAGACGCTGACCGGCACGCTGCATTACAACGATGTTCTGGTGGCCGTGGGAACTATGCCTTACAAGCATAGTGTGTTGGATGCAGAGGATACAGCCAGAGCTATCACTACGACCCAAGTGAATCTGAAACTGATCCCCGATGTGGATGGGACCCCTAAGATTGCGCAGCTGGTTGCTTACACTCTTGAAGATGTTCATGTAAAAGGATCTTGGACCGGGCCGGCCCGCTTAAGCCTGGTCCCCCATGTGAATGCCCCTGTGGCCGATTTGCCGGTGAAGACGTATCGCGGCGGAAAGCATTTTATTGCTGATCTGACGCTGCCCTATGGCAAAGTCATTCATGACTATATCCAGTAACCAGCTTTTTTCCAAATAATGAACAAGGAGCCTGAAATCTATGATAAACAAATTAATCTCCGCCGAAGATGCCGTGAAGAGGGTTAAGGATGGAGACACCGTGATGGTCGGCGGTTTTCTGGCTGGAGGCCACCCCGAAGAGCTGGTGCGTGCGCTTGTCGAGACTCATTCTGCGGGTAATCTCTCGCTCATCTCCAATGATACAGGTACCCCGGAATTATCGATCTATAAGCTGGTCAAAAGCGGCCGGGTCAAGCGCATCTATGCCTCCTACATTGGCTCCAATCCAGAGACCGGAAGACTGCTGATGACCAAGGAAGCGGAGGTGAATCTCTATCCGCAGGGCACGTTAGCTGAGAAAATCCGGGCCGGAGGAGCGGGGTTGGGCGGTGTGTTAACTCCTGTAGGAGTAGGAACGATTGTAGAGGAAGGCAAAAGAAAGCTTGATATCGACGGAAAAGAATATCTGCTAGAGCTGCCTCTCCATGCAAATGTGGCGCTGATCCGGGCCCATAAAGCGGACGAGGCGGGGAATCTGGTGATCGACGGCTCTTCCCGGAACTTCAATTTTGTGATGGCGATGGCGGCGGATTATGTAGTAGCTGAGGTAGATACTTATGTGAAGCTCGGGGAGATTGATCCCAATCATGTCAACGTCCCGGGGATTTTGATTGATGCTATTGTAAAGGTGGGAAATACGCATGAATAACCGGGAATTTATTGTGAGAAGAATCGCCCAGGAATTCAAGGACGGCGATGTAGTGAATCTGGGGATCGGGATGCCGACCCTGGCGGTAGACTATATTCCCGATCATGTCCAGATTATGCTGCAGGCGGAGAACGGAATACTCGGAGTAGGCCCCAAGGCGGCGAAGTCAGAGGAAAACATCGACTGTATCGATTCTGGCGGCAGCTTCGTGACCACGATGGCCGGAGCCTGCTATTTTGACAGCGCGGTCTCCTTCTCAATCATCCGTGGAGGACATGTAGACATCACCGTGCTGGGTGCGCTTGAGGTTGATGAGCAGGGCAATCTGGCCAGCTGGATGATTCCGGGGAAAAAGGTCCCGGGTATGGGCGGGGCTATGGATCTGGTCGTCGGAGCCAAGCGGGTCATTATCGCCATGGACCATGTGAGCAAGGACGGGCAGCCGAAAATAGTCAAAGCCTGTAAGCTGCCCCTGACAGCGGTGCATGTCGTAAACACGATTGTCACTGAAATGGCGGTCATCGAGGTGATCCCGGGCCAAGGGCTGATGCTGATGGAAATCGCACCGGGTCTGACGGTAGAAGACGTTCAGCAGGCAACCGGGGCCGAGCTATGGATCTCACCGGACCTGAAGGCGATTGCTGTCGCTGTCTAATAAAATAAAATTTAATATGCTTACATTGTGATGATTCTACGAACATATTACGCCGTTATGCTGACTATTAGTACAGACAACAAGGAGCGTGAAAGTTCGTGAGTAATTATCCATTTGTAAAGAAAGTATGGAGCGGGATCTTGGCTATGACGGTTCTGCTTCCCACTCTTACCCCAGCTCTATCTCCGTTACCGACTGCCTTTGGGGAGGCCGCGGAGACCAGCGGGGTCGTGAAGGTTGAGGATTTTGAACAGGTGAGCTTAGCGGACTTAACCTTTGACAGTGCCCGCATTCATAGCGGCAGTCTGGCGCTGGAGTCGAATCCGAAATACGTACATAGCGGAGCGAAGTCCCTGCGGATTGATTATGACTTCATTGGCATCACTGATAACCCCTCCCAGGTTGCCGTTGGTCCGGCGACTCAGCTGCCGCTCACGAACAGAACCCCTAAAAGAATCGGGATGTGGGTATACGCCAATCAGGAAGGTCATGGTCTTACCTCCAAGTTCTACGTTTCTTCTACCGGTAAATCCAAAACGTATGAAATCAGGAGTGAAGAGACCGGGATCGACTGGAGCGGGTGGAAGTATGTTGAGGCGGATATAGGTTCAGACTTGACTATGCCGGGAACGCTGGCTTTCTACTTCCAGATGAAAGAAAGACAAATGAGCAAAAAGAATAAAGGCTCGATTTGGATTGATGACGTCAGGCTGATCTATGATGAACCGCTGGATGAAGATATGGATGTGCCTGTATTAAGTCCGGCGTCACCTGCTCCTAATCAAACGTTGAGCGCCCCCGTCTCTGACCTTATTCTGTCAGCGGAGGATGCCAAGTCGGGCATTGATCCGGATTCCATCCGCTTAACGGTGGATGGTCAGGCTGCGGCACCGTCAACGTATGCCTATGATCTGAATCTTAAGCAGATCACCTATCACCCGGAGCTCCCGCTGGACGGAGGGTATCATCAGGTGCTGGCGGAAGTGAAGGATAGGGCCGGCAATCCGGCAGCGGCCGAATATGCTTTTCAGATTGAGCATGGGGCCCGATTCACCTTGGAAGCCCCGGAGGAGGCTGTCAGTAATGAGACCTACCAGTTGAAGCTGAAGGCGACCGACGTAGGCGAAGCCAAGAGCTTCCAGGCCAGAATCAAGTTCGATCCAGCGACATTGCAGGCCAATGTGATTACTGCACGTTCCGGCCTCAGCCATGTGCAGACGGTCATCGACAATACAGGCGGCTATGTTGAAGTCAGTGCAGAGGGATTGCAAGGGGATCAGGCGGATGCGCTGGCAAGTATTGATTTTGAAGTGAACCGGTCTGCGAAAATGGAACGCGGCGAGACGGCTAAGCAGATGGCCATGGTAGAGGGCAGTTTCGGATATGGAAGCGGGACGCCAGTTCGTTCCTTCGCCTCTCCGTTAAGTTATAAGATCGGGTTTCCTTACAAGATCAGCATCAAAGGATCAGGCCTGCATACTCAGAGTATCATCTCGGTTACCTCCCGCGCAGGAGCGCCGGTGGAAGGAGCCGGGATTGATTTTACCGATACCAGCGGTCCTCAGACTTATGTGAATGTAACCGCCGATGGGTCCAAAGTATATGCCAAAGCCGATTCAGCATCCGCAGTGTTGCTTGCTGTAGAGAAGAACACGCGGATGTTCGCCACGGCAGGCAGTGCCTCCGGATTCATCAAGGTGTATTTGCCGGATGGCAGCAAGGCGGGGTACATCTCATCCGCAGATGTGGAGCAGAGTGATCTTGCCGCAGGAATCGGCTTGACGGATGCCAAGGGAGAGATCCATACGCCCCTGACGAACCTTGCCATTGGCACTTGGAGCGTGCAGGCTGTCAAGGATGGCGGGACCAGCGAGAGTATCAGTATGAATGTTGTAGCGCCGTTTGGCGGGGCAGATCCGCAATATGTGCAGACCTTTGTCACCGAAGATATGAAGACGATGCTGAGTGTAGGGTGGCAGACCGCGCCAACTGTTCAAGAAGCCTACATCCAGTATATGAAAGATAGTGATTGGGTGGACAGTGACCTGGCGAATGCTCCGGCAAAAGCAGCCATGCAGCGTGCGCTCTCCGAGGTGGAGGTCATTCCTGAGGTTGCAGGCGGACCTATGGGCGAAATCAAGTTTCATCACGCATTAGTCACCGGTCTTGAGCCGGGAACGGGCTACCGTTACAGAGTCGGCTACGATGGCCATTGGAGCGATTGGTCCAATTACAAGACGGCGGAGGTTGCACCGGACAAGCCTGTTTCCTTTATATTTGTAACCGATTCGCATACCAAAGGGGACAATGGGCTGGAGACCTATCAGCAATTGATCAAGCATGCGTTCACTAATTATCCCGATACCCAGTTCGTTATGCATGGCGGTGATATGGTCGATGACGGGGCGGTTTTGAATGAATGGAACCAGTTCTGGCTAGCCTCTTCGGTCTATTCCTCCTCTGTTCCTTCAGCGTATGCCATGGGGAATCATGATGTAAAAGGGGGAGGGAAGTATATTTTCGCCAAAGGATTGGGGCTACCAGTGAATGGGCCTGAGATCCAGAAGGAGTATGCCTATTCGTTCGATTCAGGAGAGGTGCATTTCATAGTGCTGAACTCTGAAGCAGACGAAGTAACGATGGGCAAGCAAGCGGAGTGGCTTCGGCAGGATCTTCAAGCCAGTAATAAAAAATGGAAGATTGTCATGTTCCACAAACCTGCCTACCATACCGAGGATGGACGCGGCAATCTGATTGAATACACACAGACTTATTTTGCCCCTATTCTCGAAGAATTGAAGGTCGATCTGGTGCTGGAAGGCCATGACCATGTATATGCTCGGACCTATCCGATGAGCAAAGGCAAGCCACTGCCAAGCGGAGAGCAAGGAACGGTCTATCTGGACGGCGGGGCGTCCGGCTGGAAGTTCTACGATGGAAGCAAATACGAGTATCTTGATTTCATGTTTGACGAGGATGTTCCGGTCTACTCTGCCATTCAGGTGAGTCATGATAAGATCGTAATTCAAGCCCGCACTACGCAAAGCACAGAATTAATTGACAACTATACGATTGTGAAAAAGGATGAGCGGACCGTGACCTCTGTGGCTGTAGCCCCGGCTGAATTGAAACTGAATGTCGGTGATAAGCACGCGACGGTGCTCACGGCTACCTATAGCGATAACTCCACTGCCGATGTCACGAATCAAGCCATATGGACATCTTCTAATGAGCAGGCAGCTACAGTAGACGCGGAGGGTGTCATTCATGCCGTTGAAGCGGGCGAGGCGACCATCCAGGCGAATTACGGCAACCTGCCGCCAGTGAAGCTATCGGTAACTGTTCAGACAGAAGGTACGCTGCCTAAGCTGCTGAAGCTGACCGCCGATCCCGGTACACATACCTTGCAGGTGAATGAACAAGCGGCATCCGTGATTACGGCGGTATATGACAATGGAGTAAGTACAGTGGTTACAGATCAGGTCCATTGGACGACCTCAGATCCTGTAATCGCCTCGGTATCGGACAAGGGGATCATTACGGGTGTTGCAGCGGGGGATGGAGTAACGATTACAGCTTCCTTCGGCGGCTTAACCGTTGCGATTCCCATCGTGGTTGAGGGCGGAACGGTACCGGTGGTAAAGCCGACGCCGACACCAACGCCGACACCAACACCAACGCCGACACCAACACCAACGCCACAAACGGGAGTAACACCGGCAGCCACGCCAACACCAAAGCCGGCGGTAACACCGACAGCGTCACCAACAGCAACGATGACACCGGCACCAACACCGGCAATAACTGCAGGTCCCGCGAAGCCAACCTTAACCAGGCCTGTGCTGAAAGACAGCTTGGACTTAAATAAGGTTAAATCTATCGTAGCCAAAGGCCGGACAGCTGCTGTTGTTAAGTTCCAGGATGTACCTGCCGTTCTGTGGAGTGCATCATTCATTGAACGTGCTGCCCGGATGGGGATGATAACCGGTTATGCGGATGGTTCCTTCCATCCTGACGCCAAAGTAACACGCGCCGAGTTTGCTGCCATGCTTGCAAAAGCTTTTGGCCTGACGGGCTCGCAAGGGGCTGGATTCTCCGATACACAGGGGCATTGGGCTTCGGAGGCACTTGCGGCGCTTAAAGAGCATGGTGTGATCCAGGGCTACGCCGATGGTTCATTCCGCCCCAAACAGCAGGTCACCCGTGCGGAAGCTGTAGCTATGCTGGCGCGTCTTACGAACTATGTTCCCGGTGCACCGGCGTCATTCTCTGACCTCGCAGCAAGCTGGGCGGCAGAGCCAATCCATGCCTTCGCTAATGCGGGAATTGTCTCGGGGAAAGGCAACGGCGCCTTTAAACCGAATGATCCTACTTCCCGCGCTGAATCCGTAGTGATGATTATCCGGCTCTTGGATAAGCTTCTTGAAGCGGGTAAGGAGTAGGTTAGTTAGATAAAGCTGATGCTTCTGATCAGTCGAGGGCAGCCATTTAATCGGGGCTGCTCTTTTTTTACGGATAAAATAAGAACACATGTGCGTTTTATTATACCGAATTCCATTGAATTGGAATATACTCACAACAAACAAGTTGTATATAACAGGAGGCGACTAAAATACCCATACCGCATGATGAGGCTTTTAAGAAGCTGCTGGAGACGTTCTTTCAGGAATTTATTGAGTTGTTTTTTCCTGAGCTTGATGCAATGCTGGACTATAGTAAAACCCGGTTTCTGATGCAGGAATTGCTGGTCGATATTGTTGGTGAGGAAGCGCGGGAGCTAGATCTGTTGCTGGAAATCCGCTACAAAGGACTGGATGGTTATATTCTGATTCATCTAGAGCCGCAGTCGTATCGGGATAACCGGTTTCATGAACGGATGTTTATCTATTTCAGCCGTTTGTTTGAGCGCTACCGTAAAGAACATAAGCTGATTATTCCGATTGCCATCTTCACTTCAGATGAGATCAGAGAAGAGCAGGACACCTTGGAAATGGTTATTCCTGAGCACCAGATTCTACGCTTTCAATTCCTAAAGGTAGAGCTGCGTAAGCAGAACTGGCGAAGATTTATTGATTCGGACAATGCAGTGGCTGCTGCGTTACTAGCCAAGATGGGGTATACTACAAGAGAAGCGAGAGATGTGCGCCGGGAGTTTCTGCGCATGTTCATGAAGCTGAAGACACGGCTCGATCAAGGTCGGCTGGCGCTTGTGATGTCAGTGGCAGATTTATATTTCCAGCCGGACCGGGCCCAGGATGAAGAGATTATACAAGAATTGATGATACAATACCCGGAGGAGGGTGAAGCGATTATGGAACTCATGCCAGCCTGGAAGCGTTGGGGATACGAAGAAGGTATAGCTGAAGGGATAGAAAAGGGTATAGAGAAAGGTATAGAACAGGGGATAGAGCAAGGAATAGAACAAGGAATAGAACAAGGCCAGGCGGAGATCATCCGTAAATTACTGCTTCATGGATTTACCCCGGAAGAGGTCTCCAAAGCGGTGGAATTACCAGTGGAAAAGATTAAGAAGCTGATGTAAGCAGGCCTTCTCCAAATAACGCATGTGTACCAAAGAGACCGTCTACCCTAAGACGGTCTCTTTGGCGTGTTCTGATGCAGATCTTTTATTCAATATAGCTCTTCGTCGCTTCATACATCTGGGCCGCGTATTCGTCAATCCGGTCCCGTGACATGCGCAGACGGCTCACAGATGTACCGTATCCGATCTCCTGAAGTCCGTCAGCGAGTCCCTGGAAAATCCCATCCGTGAACGCCTCCAGCGGTTCCCCGTGCACATGCAGTCCTGATCCGCCGAGATCTGTATTTACGGCTGGCGGGGCGACCTCGATAACTTCAACGCGGGTCCCGGACAGCTGGAGCCTTAGACTCATGGTGAAGGAATGAAGGGCTGCCTTCGTTGCTGAATAGATCGGTGCGATGGCGAACGGAGTAAAGGCCAGGCCGGAGGTCACATTCATGATAGTTCCAGCTTCCTGTGCTGCGAAGAAAGGGGCAAACAGCATAGCCAGATGAAGAGGGGCTTCAAGGTTGGTGGTGATTTCCTGATTGAAATCAGCCCAATGGTTCCTCACATCCGCTGTCTGTACATTGAAGCGCTGCTGAATCCCGGCATTGTTCACCAGGACATTGACTCCGGGATAGCTTGCAGTTACCCAGTCGAACAAAGCGAGACGTTCAGACTCTACCATTAGATCACACGCACGGGTAATCAGGCCGGGGAATTTGTCCTTAGCCGACTGCAGCACCTGCTCACGCCGTCCAGTAATAATGACCGTGTTCCCTGCTGAGATGAAACGTTCAGCCATCGCCAGCCCAATGCCGGAGCCTCCGCCTGTAATCAGAATGGTGTTTCCTGAGAGCTTCATGATAAAACCTCATTTCCTTTAGTTTCTAAGTAATTCGTATACCGTTTTATTTTCTTATCAATGCCCTGCAAGGCTTCGGTCATGAGCGTGATTTGTGCCAGTACAGCCTGTTTGTGTTCTTGAAACATGGCGAGCCGCAGCGCAGTCGTGCGCTCCCCTTCCGCCATCCAGTCCACATATTGCCTGATCTGGCTTATGGGCATCTGTGTGTTTTTCAGATAGAGGATAATCTTAAGAAAAGCAAGGTAATCTTCCGTGAAAATCCGCCTACCCGCCTCATCCCGCTCCACCCGGGGCAGCAATCCCTTCTTCTCATAATAACGTATGGTAGATTCCGGAATCCCGAGCCGGGCTGCCGCTTCGCCAATGGAATAATAATTCATCTGGAGGCCTCCAAGTGATGGTTTAGGTGTCGACATTTATAGAATACGACTTAAACCATGGTTTAACTCAACCTAATATTCAAGAGTCTGTCAAAATATTGCTATATGTTATTTTTCCATTTTGCTATAGGATGTGATTGCTTTGCAATTAATTAGAAATATCCAAAAACAGGAGGACTACCAATGACCAAGGCTGATTACGCAGCGTACCAATGGATGAATGAGGGGAACATCAGGGTTGAGGAGGACAGTATTATAGTAGAAGCGACTGCTAACAGTGATTTCTTCTGCAATAACGGGGCGGTTGCGGAAGAAGGGCTGACGCCTGAGAGCCTGACCAATGCGCCGTTCTTCTATACTGAAGTAACCGGGGATTTCGTGCTGCGGGTGAAGGTGAGTCATGACTTCCGGGACACTTACGATTCTTCTTCCATTATGATTATGCAGGATCTGTCGGTCTGGGCGAAGGCCTGCTTCGAGCTGACGGATTTCGATACCCATGCGGTGGTCAGCGTAGTTACGAACCAGACCTCGGATGATGCGAATGGCTGTAACATTGACGGCAATGAGGTATGGCTGCAGGCCGCCAGATCCGGGAATGCCTTTGCATTTCATTATTCGACCGATGGTGTACGGTTTGATATGATGCGCTTCTTTACTCTTCCGGTGGGAGATACAATCAGGGTCGGGTTGTTGGCGCAAGCCCCTACCGGCAATGGCGGGGACAGAATATACAAGAATTTCTCACTGGAGCAGCGGACGGTGAAAAATATAAGAGCCGGCGTATAGCCGGCTTTTTTGAAAATATAAGAATGTATAGGTTTCACGCTATACATTATCCTTCTATTTCTCGCTGAAACGGTACCGTCTTTTAAAAGGACGGCAAAGCCGTTTCCACTTGAAGATATATTTTGGCTCCTCCGCAAAGTACCTGAGTCATCATCGAAGCCCAAAGAGGCTGTCCCATCGCTCCTTTGGGAATGGTTGGGTGGTACCTCCATTTTACCATAATGAGCGATTTTTTTAGGATGGACAAATCATTTTCCGCTTAAACAGCGGAGCGGGCAGAACGACCCGCGTAAAAGCGAAGCGTTCGCCTTTGTGTCCGGATTTTCACCGCTAAGGGGAATAAATAAAATCTGGACACAACAGCGATTGTAACAACGTTATGTTTGCGGAGCGTCCATCCCAAGTGCTCACGTTGATCCCACTCCGCAATAAAAGGCTGTCCCAAGCAGCCTCTTCATGGCTTTTGAGACAGCCCCCATTAATTCAAGAGTACTTATACACTACATTTGCTCATTTTACTCACTTTTGGTGAATTCAAGAGTACTTATACACTACATTTGCTCATTTTACTCACTTTTGGTGAATTCAAGTGTACTTATACACTACATTTGCTCGTTTTGCTCACATCTGGTGAATTCAGGTGTATTTATACACTACATTTCCAAGTGCTCACGTTGATCCCGCTCCGCAATAAAGGCTGTCCCAAGCAGCCTCTTCATAGCTTGTGAGACAGCCTCTTATTTTTCTATTCAGCTCGGACCTTTGGCCTGACGGGGCCAGATGAAATAAGTAACGGTGATGATCAGGTCAATGCCGACCACGATAGACCATACGGTCAGGATACTTGACAGCGCCTCCGTACGGGCGGCATCGTCAATCCAGATGATGAGACCATACAGAATGCCGGCAGCGAGCACAAAAGAGAGCAAGTGCTTCACCCAGCCCTTGAAATAATGCCTGGCATGGTCCATGCCGTAACGCTTGGCCGGCTTTGCCCCTTGCTTGGTAACATAGTAGCGGAAGCGTTCGTCGGCCCAAGCAATCATGCTTTTACCGAATATAAGGGAAATGGAAATATACACGGCTGCAAGCGCATGTGCTGTCGTAGCGGTAGCGCCTCGTGACAAATCCACGCCGGAGATCATTAACAGAAGGATATCGAGGACCGGAGTCATCGCCAGGAAAATCAGCCCCAGTGTAGGACGCTTGAAGATATAACGCGCTGTAAAGCCTGCAAGAATAACCACCCAGAACAATACCTCACAGGTAACAATCGCCCATGCAACCAGATTCATATCGCACCCCTTGTTATAGTTGATAGTAAGTATAGCCTAGTCGAAGTATAACAGCGGATTTTAAATAATACAACCGTATTATTTAAATTGTGCTTAACCATTCGGGTATGCTACAATGTGCTCATGCCAAAAATTGTAGATCATTCCGAACGAAAATCGAATATTGCCGAAGCCACCTGGCGGGTCATTATCCGGCAGGGAATCAAAGGGGCAACAGTGCGAAATATTGCTGCTGAGGCGGGGGTATCCTTGGGTGCGCTGCGCCATTATTTCTCTACCCAGCAGGAATTGCTGGAGTTTGCTATGAATCTGGTGAAGGAGCGCGTAACAGCGAGAATTGTGGACATTATGCAGTCGGAGCTTACCCCACGGGAGCAGATTATGCGGGTGCTGCTGGAACTGATCCCCACCGACGACAGCAGCATGGCTGAGATGGAGGTATGGTTCGCATTTACCTTTCATCTCAAGACTGCCGGGGAGAAGCCTGCTGAGCTTAATGATGCGATCTATCCGCTGACTGTCCAAATTATTGACTATCTGGATCAGCAGGGGCTCCTCAAGCCGGGGCTGGACAAGGACGATGAGGCCGAGCGGCTGTATGCCTTGATTGACGGGCTGGCCCTTCATGCCATGCTTGAGCCTGACCGGATGAATAAACAACGTGTGATCCGGGTGCTGAATGTTCATCTGGAATCTATCTGTATTCCAAGTGTGACATAATAGTCTATCTCGGTATAATATTCTATTCCTGTTGTCTCAGGATCACTAGTTTCCCCCGAATTTTCCTGGTTTCATAATGATTATGTGCATCTACGATCCCTTGCATGTTAAAAGGAAAAATCTCCTCCACATGCACCTTAAGCTTATGCTCGCGTACTTGCTGGATAATGGAAGCCAGATCCCTTGGGTTCGGCTCGATATAGGCAAACTGGGCTTCGATTCCGCGTACCTTGGGGTGGGTGGCGATCAGCGGGTCTATCAGGGAAATTAGCCTTCCGTTGTCACGCAGAATCTGGAGGTTCTTCTGTTCGGTTGCTCCTATTCCAGTGTCCGCATCAACCACCGCCTCTCTCACCATATCCAGTACAATATCTACTGTGCCGCCGGCAGCTTCTGCAAAATCAGTGGCCCTGTAGTCAATAACCTCATCCGCTCCAAGCTTCCCCACAAATTCATGATTATATTCCCGGGCGGTAGCCAGGACATAAGCTCCGTGCTGCTTGGCCATTTGCACCGCAAGATGCCCTACACCTCCAGCGCCTGCGTGAATAAGAATCCGCTGGCCGTAATTCAGCTTGCCGTACTGAAATAACGACTGCCAGGCTGACAAGGCCGCAGCGGGCAGGGCGGCAGCTTCCTGAAAGGAAAGTCCGGGCGGAATTCCAATAGCTGAGTTCTCTTCCATAGAGATGAAGTCTGCATAACCGCCGCCGGATCTGGAGAGCCCCATAACGCGGTCGCCGACCTTCAGCCGTGACACATTTTTCCCAATCGCCCTCACTATTCCGGCTACTTCTACTCCCAGCACATGGGGGAACTGGAGCTGCATTAACTCCTTGAATGCGCCTGAGCGCACCAGTTGGTCAGCGGAACTGACAGTTGTGGCGTACATTTCAATGAGCACCTGAGTCTCGGTGATAGCGGGAGTAGGGAGTACTTGTTCTGTGAATACTTCGGGATTACCATAATGCTGAATAGCAATTGCATGCATAGCTGAAGCCTCCGGTCAGTGTATTTGGAACCTCTGTTGATTTACGGGTAGACGTTCACTATAATGATCCTACCAGTGTGCTATAGCTGCATCAATTGCTAGAATGTCGGAATGTGTTCAGTATTGTACAGAATCTGGAGAAGTGTACAATTCAAGGCGAACGGGTGAAGAAGGGGTAATCTATGGATAGAAGGATACGTAAGTCGCAGGAGGCCATTATTGAAGCTTTTATCCAGCTGATTGCAGAGAAGAACTTCGAACAGATCACGATAAACGAAATAGCCGAACGGGCCAATGTAAGCCGGGGCACCGTTTATTCGCATTACACCGACAAATACGATCTGCTGGATCAGTGCATCAGGACACATTTTGTCAAGCTGATTGACAGCTGTCTGCCGTGCGGCGAGCAGGCGCTTTTTCCTACGGAGGCGGCTCTGCACTATACGTTCCGTTACCTCGATGAGCATGCTTCCTTCTATGCAGCGGCGCTGGCTAATCAAGGGGTTCCCGCGTTCCGAAACCGCCTGCAGGCGGTACTGATGCGGGGGTTCGACAAACAGGTGGATATGAGCGGCATTAACAAGATGATGGACAAGGGAATTCTGGTGCAATTTCTGGCTGTGGCCATGACCGGTATGATCGAACAGCTGGTTACGCGTGCAACGCCCTATTCAGCAGCAGAGCTGGCCGGGCAATTGTGGGCGCTGATGGAGCGCAACCAGATGGTCCCGCTGTCCGCTCCGCTTTCTATTTCTACCAATTTGTTCTAGAATGAATAGGTGCATATAGCAACCGGTTGGCGGGACCCGCCGGATTCAGAGAGGAGCAAGGGATTAATGAAATACCGCAGATTAGGTGGAACCGGACTTAAGGTCAGTGAGATCAGCCTGGGAAGCTGGTTGACCTACGGAGGATATGTGGAACAGGACAATGCCGTTAAGGCCATTGAAACCGCTTACTCCCTGGGCATTAATTTTTTTGATACCGCGAATGTCTATGAGAAGGGGGCAGCGGAAAAGGTGCTGGGAGCTACCCTGAGCAGCTATCCGCGCGAATCCTATGTGCTGGCGACCAAGGTGTTCGGGGTAATGGGTGACGGTCCCAATGACCGCGGCCTGTCCCGGAAGCATATTACCGAGCAATGCCATGCCAGCCTGAAGCGGCTGGGCGCTGAATATGTGGATTTGCTCTACTGTCACCGGTATGATCCGGACACCCCGATCGAAGAGACGCTGCGGGCGCTGGATGATCTGGTCCGTCAGGGCAAGGTGCTGTATGTGGGAGTCAGTGAATGGACAGCGGCGCAGATGACCGAAGCTCTTGCGGTTGCTGACCGGTATCTGCTGGATCATATCGTGGTCAATCAGCCGGTCTATAATATGTTTGAACGATATATCGAGAAGGAGATTATCCCGCTTGGCCTGCGTAAGGGCATTGGACAAGTCGTATTCTCCCCGCTCGCTCAAGGTCTGCTGACCGGCAAATACAGCTCGGTCTCCGATATTCCGGCAGACAGCCGGGCTGCCCGGCTGGACTGGATGCGCAAAGGAATTACGGAGGAGAAGATTACAAAGGTTCAGGAGCTGGGCAAGGTTGCCGCTGAACTGGATATCTCCGTAGGCAATCTGGCGCTGGCCTGGATTCTGCGCCAGCCTAATGTATCCAGTGCCTTGGTCGGCGCGAGCCGCCCTGAGCAGGTAGAGGAGAATGTGCAGGCTTCGGGTATTGAGCTGAATGAGGATATACTGGCACGAATTGATGAAATTATCGGTTAAGAGAGAGGGAGGATACAGATGAAGGTTCTATTTATCGGAGGAACGGGGCTTATCAGTCAGGCGGTTTCCCGGCTGGCAGTGGAACGGGGAATAGAACTGTATCTGTTCAACCGTGGAGAGCGCAGCGGCTTCGTGCCGCAGGGTGCACAGGTGATACACGGTGATATCCGTGACAAGGAGCAGGCAGCCGAGGCGCTGAAGGGGTATGATTTCGATGCTGTAGTCGACTGGATTGCCTTCACGCCGGAGCATGTGCAGACGGATATTGACCTGTTCACCGGCAAGACGCGGCAGTATATCTATATTAGCTCGGCTTCCGCGTACCAGAAGCCCCAGCGTAATTACCTGATTACCGAAGAGACCCCGCTGGTGAACCCGTACTGGCAGTATTCCCGGGACAAGATTGCTTCCGAGGAGCTGCTTCTGGAAGCTTATCAGAGCAGCGGCTTCCCGGTGACGATTGTCCGTCCTTCCCATACTTACGGAGATACTGCCATTCCGGCGGCGCTGACCAGCTGGAGCCATCCTTGGTCTCTGGTGGAACGCATCCGCAAGGGACAGCCGCTCGTCATTCATGGCGATGGCACCTCTCTATGGACGTTGACGCATAATACTGATTTTGCCAAAGGCTTCGTTGGTTTGCTGGGACTTCAGGAGGCCATCGGAGAAGCGGTTCATATTACCTCGGATGAGGTGCTGAACTGGAATCAGATCTATGCGGCCATCGGGGAGGCCGCAGGCCGTGAGCCGAAGGTGGTACACATGTCTACGGACTTCATCGCTGCGAATACCCCGGCCGGAACCGCGGACGGGCTGATCGGGGATCAGGCAGTCAGCAGTGTGTTCGACAACAGCAAGATCAAGCGTCTGGTGCCAGACTTCCAAGCCACCCTGCCGTTCGCGGAAGGCGTGAAGCGGTCGGTTGCCTGGTTCGAAGCCCGGCCGGAACGCTGCACCTCAGACCATGACTGGTCCAAGATGCTGGACGGTTTGCTTGCTAAACATGGCGTCGATGCGAAGCTGCTTAGCTATTATGTATAAGTAGATTTTACAGATACAAGTCCTATAGATTACGCTGAACAGGTGCTGTCCGTTAACGGGTAGCGCCTGTTTCGCTTGCGGATCGGTCTACCTTGAATATTAGGGATTGAGTAGGACGTTACGTCACAGTTTATAATAAAAAACACGGTACTTATAAATCTATAACGGTAATACAGGGGGGGGATCATATGGAGCTCACGGTGGGCAAATTCGCCAGCGCTGTTAATACGACGATAAGGACACTAAGATATTATGAGAAAATCGGACTTCTTGTTCCTGAGAACAAAAACGGCGCCAATCAGAAAATTTATAATGGAGATGACCTCAAGAAATTCTATAACATACAGCTGCTCAAGAGTATGGGCTGGCCGCTAACCGAAATCAAACGAATGCTAGAAGAGACCGCGTATTCTTTTGGAGAACTGATGGAAATGCAGGAGGCAGTGCTTCTTGATAAGCGGAAAATAATAAACGAATCCTTGGAAATGATAGCCCGAATCAAGAAACTAATGAATGAAACGGGCGAGTTGAGCAATGAAGATCTGATGCTGCTCATGAATGCGATCCGGTTAGAAGAAGATCAAAGAACGATTTTACAACAATACTTCCCTGCAACCACGGTGGATAAAATTATGCCCAAAAATAAACAACAACAGATAGCATTCGATCGGTTAAACCGGAGGTTATTGTCTTTTTTTCAGACATCCATTCACCGCGGACTGTGTCCTGATAGTCAAGAGGTACAACGAGAGTTACAGGAAGTTTTAGCCGTTATTCCGGTATCTATGAACGAGCTGTTTCATTCAGACCCGGCCTTGGACAAACCATCGGAGCTTTTGAAGGCTTTATTGCCTGATGATATGGCGGAATTTTTCGCTGAAGCGATTCATGTCTTTTATAACAACCAGTTTGAAGGCAGGGGGAATAGAAATTGAGTGAATTAAGTAACCGGCAGCATAATAAATGGCTGCTCCAAATTGTGTTAGGTCTAGTGCCGTTTTTGGTGTTAGGCGCAGCACTCATTGCAATTTTCCGGTGGGGTGAAATCATTCCCTATATCCAGTCCTTGTTTGTTCCCGGTGGGAGGTCTTTTCTTAAAGTTACCTTACTGGGTCTGATCGCCGGTACGATTATAGTGCTTATTTCTGTGGGGCTTATCATAAAAACAAAAACGGTGCTTCCTCAGTCGGAAAGTACGGAGCTTATACGTAATATCATGAGAACTCCAAGCGGCATTGCCGTCAGCTCACTGGGCGGAGGAATTGTAGAAGAATTTTTCTTCAGGGGCGTATTAATTGGACTGTTTACAGGTTATGGCTCTTTCCTTGATGGAGTTGTGATTGTCATAAGTACTTTTTTATTTTGGGTTATTCATATCCCCCAGTATAAAGGGGTACGTTTGGCTTACGGATTAGTATTCATTAATGGCCTGATATTTGCTTTATTATTCTACTTTACGGATTCGTTGATTCCATCGATTATTGCCCATGCCATTTATAATCTGGGTATAGGAATCTACTTTATGAAGCTTACGAAATAATCCCCATGTCAGGCTGCTGCGAGGTTATAGCATGAAACCGGGATTCGTGAATATACTCTCACTACCGAAATCCCCACGAGTAAAGGAGTCCTGGCCATGCCGACACATCCTTACGTCTCCCGTTTTTTTGTAAATACCGATGCACGCCGTGACAAGCTGGTTTATGATTTGCCGGAAGCCTGGTGGAGCCGTCCGTATGAATACGAATGGTGTACGCATTTCATCTCACCGTATGATGTGGTACTGGACGCAGCCTGCGGAATTTCACACCCGCTTAAATTTTATCTTGCCGAGCATAGCGCTGAGGTCTATGCCTGTGATAAGGATGCCCGGATTCTGTCGCATGAAGCGATAATGGAGAATATCACCGAGGATGCCGGAGCAGCTGCAGCCCGCCAGGTGGAGGCCGGACCTGTGAACAGGCTGCATCTCGCCCAGGCTGATCTGACCTCACTGCCTTATGAGGATGAGAGCTTTGATACGGTTTTTTGTATCTCGGTGCTGGAGCATCTGTCTGTGCAGGAAGCAGTACTGGCTGTCCGTGAGTTTCATAGGACGCTGAATGGAGAAGGACTGCTGGTGCTGACCTTTGATCACCCTACAGTCAACCTGCCGCGGATGAATGAAATTCTGCTGCAGGCCGGCTTTCAGTATTGGGGCGAGACGGATTTCAATCTTCCGGCAGATGCCGTGCGTACAGATCAGTGGGGCGGCCTAAGCTGCTTCCGGGCAGTGCTCAAAAAAGCGCAAATCTAGCAAAGTTCATCCATCATTTGGTTGTTTCCTTCCATTGTAGTAGAATAGCTTCAAAGGCAGAAGAAAGAAGGAGACAATCTCATGGGGATGATCAGCAATGATCTGGCTGTACATGCTTAACTGCTTCAGTCATTATTATATTACATTAGAAAAAGGAGCTAGAGCACTTTGCGCAGATATGCTGTTATATTCATGATTCTGCTTCTGCTGGTCCCTGCCGCTGGGATAAGCGCCAAGGGGGCTGCCCCGCAGGAGGAGATCCGCCTTGCGTTTGCCGGGGATATTCTGCTGGACGGCTTTGTCGGCGACCAGATTGCCAAGTATGGCGTTGATTTCCCGTTCGCCAAGGTAGCACCGGTGCTGCAGAAGGCAGATATGGCTTTTGCCAATCTGGAGACTCCGGTCTCTGTGCGCGGAACTGCAGCCAGTAAGACGTTCGCCTTCCGCTCCAAGCCGGCGGCACTTGCGGGATTAACCAAAGCGGGGATCGACGGTGTCACCGTAGCTAATAACCACATTCTGGATTACGGCCGTAACGCAATGCTGGATACGCTGATTCATCTGGATAAGAACAACATTGGGCATACCGGTGCGGGTGCCAATATTGAGGAAGCCTTCAAACCGTATGTCAAGACCGTCAAGGGCAAGCGGATCGCCGTTCTGGGTACAAGCCGTGTGCTATCTGACCCCTCCTGGTATGCAGGCAAGAACAGCCCGGGTGCAGCTTCCGCTTATACGGCAGAGCCGCTGCTGAGTGCAATTAAGAAGTCTGCCAAGGATAATGATTATACGGTTGTATATATTCACTGGAATCAGGAATTCAAGGATTATCCTGAAGCGTATGCCCGCAAGCTGGCCAAGCAAATGATCGACAGCGGAGCAGATATCATCCTGGGTGCGCATAGTCATTGTCTGATGGGCATTGAATATTACAAGCATAAGCCGATCTATTATTCACTGGGCAATTTTGTGTTCAACCGTTCCACACGTGGCGGAGACAAAACCCTGCATTCCATGCTGGTTAATTTCACCATTAACCCGTCAGGGGTAACCAGCAGCATTACACCGGTCAAAATCATTGGCGGCCAGCCGAATTTCATGGGGGATGCCTACAATAAAGAGACCATCAAGAAGCTGAACCAGCTCTCCTTCAATGCGAAGATTGCAGCGGGCGGGGCGGTCAGCGAGAAGTAGTGAGGCAAGCTGCGCATGAAGCAGCTCAATCTATATGAATTCTTATCCTATAAGCCCGGGGAGCCGTTTCCTAATTCTCTCCGGGCTGTTTGGCGTCTTTCCGGTATTATTCATTTTGTGCTATTCATTCTTAGCATTGTGCTAACCGCGCTGAGTGATTCTACTCTACAATAGGAATATTAGTTCTGCCAAGGAGGATGACACATCAGTGAGAACGGGAATCGCAAGAAGCAAAGTGAATTTTGACGGGAACTGGGGCTTCTATCAAGGGGAGCTTCATATTCCTTATGCCGTTAAGGGCGGAATGACCGGCGGTATTACAGATGCGGGCTCTCTCCGGGAGGGGGAGTGGCTGGATATCGCATACCATGATAAAGGAATGAGCGAGCAGCCGCTGGAATGGACGGGCGTCAGCCTGCCGCATGACTGGTGTGTGGAGCAGGAGTATGTCCGCGATGAGGGCCTAGGCTCCAGGGATGGCAGCCATGGATATCTGCCCGGCGGGACGGGCTTCTACCGCAAAACCTTCGCGCTTCCGGCAGAAGCTGACGGTTCCAAGTGGAAGATCCGCTTCGACGGGGTATCGGGCACCAGCACAGTCTGGGTCAACGGGCATCTGATCGGCTCGCATCAGGGCGGATATATCGGGTATAGCTATGATCTGACGGATGTGCTCCGCTATGGTGAGGAGGGCTTGAATGTCATACTCGTCAAGGTGGATGCTACAGAATGCGAAGGCTGGTGGTATGAAGGCTGCGGCATTTACCGGCATGTCTGGCTAGAGTCAACGGACCGCCTGCATGTGGCCGAATACGGCACTTATATTATCACACCGGAGGTAATAAAAGAACAGGCTGCGGTTCAGCTTCGTACGCGTATCCGCAATGATTACACCGAGGGGAAGCAGATCTCTCTGCGTTCCGTTATCTATGATGCGGATGGAATACAGGTCGTCGAGGAGACGGCGGAGGCCTATGCGGACTGGTATGCAGAAATAGAGCTGGAGCAGAGCTTCAGCGTGGAGCAGCCGAAGCTCTGGAGCCCGGAATCTCCTTATCTGTATAGGGCGGAGACGGCTGTTATTGTTGACGGACAAGAGCTCGACCGGTATGAGACCGTGTTCGGTATCCGCAGCATCCGCTTCGATCCGCAAGAAGGCTTCTTCCTGAACGGGGAGCCGCTGCTGATCAAGGGGACTTGCAATCACCAGGATTTCGCCGGGGTCGGCGTAGCATTGCCGGACAGTCTGATTGAATATAAGCTGAAGCTGCTTCAAGAGATGGGCTCCAATGCCTACCGCAGCGCCCATCACCCGCCAACACCTGAGCTGCTGGATATCTGTGACCGGATCGGTATGCTGGTGATGGACGAGAACCGTAAGCTGGACAGCAGCCCGAATGGACTGAGCCAGCTGTCACGGATGCTCTACCGTGACCGCAACCACCCGAGCGTCATTATCTGGGGTCTGGAGAATGAAGAGGTGCTTGAGGGAACGCTGACGGGAGCCCGGGTGCTGAAGACACTTGCGGACTGGACACGCCGCATAGACCCGACCCGGCCGACCTGTGCAGCGATGAACCACGGCTGGCATGAGAACGGCTATAATGACGCTGTTGAGATTACAGGGTATAATTACGGGCACAGGCAAGACTTGAACATCGACCTCCGGGATCATGAGCGGCACCCGGACCGCCTCATGATCGGCAGTGAATGTGCCAGTTATACTGCCACTCGGGGCATCTATGAAGATGATCCGGTTAAGGGTTATTGCTCTGAATACGGTACGAATATCCCTTCATGGGGCTGTACTCCGCAGCAGGCATGGAGCGATCTGGTGCAGCACCGCTTCCTGACCGGCGTGTTCATGTGGACAGGCTTCGATTACCGGGGGGAGCCTACTCCCCATCTCTGGCCCTGCATCAATTCGCATTTCGGGCTGATGGATACCTGCGGCTTCCCGAAGGACAGCTATTACTACATGCAGTCCGTATGGAGGGAGGAGCCGATGGTCCATGTGCTTCCGCACTGGAATTGGCCCGGGTCCGAAGGTAAGCCGGTTGAGGTAAGGGTGTTCGCGAATACCGATACGGTCGAGCTGAGCCTGAACGGCAGAAGTCTGGGGGAGCAGCAGGCGGATATGAACGGGTATTTGTCGTGGGAGGTTCTCTATGAACCAGGTGAGCTGCAAGCCGCCGGCAAACGGGACGGCCGTGTTATCGCTGAGAAGACTGTGGTCACCGCCGGCCAGCCGTACCAGATTGCCTTGTTCCCTGACCGGTTAGAGGCGCAAGCGGATGGTTCGGATACAGTTCCGGTTCGTGTAGCTGTGCTGGACAAGCAGGGCTATGTGGTTCCGGCGGCGGATCACGAGATCCGCTTTGAGGTTGCTGGCGCAGGCAGGCTGCTCGGCGTTGGCAACGGCAATCCAAGCAGCCATGAGCCGGATAAGTCGGTGCTGCGGCGTGCTTTTAACGGCTGGTGTCTGGCGCTGATTCAGACGGCTGCCATAGCGGGCGATATACAGATTCGGGCTGTCTCTCCTGGACTTGCGTCTGCGGAAGTGGTGCTGCGGTCCGTTTCAGAATAGAATAGCTATAACGAATTCTATGCAGAGGATGTCAGGGAATGATGCCCAAGCTTAAGAAGTACATGCCTTTCACCTATAAAATGATGATTCCGTATCTGCTGCTGGTTCTGCTTACGGATGTGTTCATCGGCTATATCTCCTATTCGATGCTGACCGATTCCCGGACAGAGATGGCCGAGTCCAACATCCGAACAGGCATGGAGCAGTCGAGGAACAATATCCGCTATCAGATGGATGAAATACAGCGGATGTCGGACAACCTGTTCGGCAGCCAGCCGTTCCAGCGTGCGCTCGAAATGAAGGGGACCCCATTTGAGATCTATCTGACGATGCTTGACGAGATTGTCCCTCAGATTACCGCACCGCTGCAGCTGTTCGGGAACAAGATCCGCTTCATGCTCTACACCCCGAACGCTGATCTGAACATTGTGTCAGGCGATAATTTGGATGACCCGATCATTACCAGTGATTACTATATTCTGCCCCTGGACGATATTACAGGCAGTCCATGGTACCGGTCACTGAAGGATTCCAAGCGCGATAATTTGTGGCTGCAGATTGATACGGATCAGAAGCTGGGCAACCTCTCGCATGTGCGCAGACTCGTCAACTTCAGTGATTACAAATCGCTGATCGGTTATGTGCGGATCACAGTATCGCTGGAGGATCTGTTCGGCGGCTTCGATACCTTCCCGCTGGAGGAAGGGATTACGCTGCGGCTTGTGGAGGAGACCACCGGGGATATTCTGTTCCAGCGCGGTCCCGCCAACAATAGCAGCGGACAAGAGAATTTCCTCAGGCTGCAGGAACCGATTCCGGGCAGTAACTTCATTATTGAAGCCATAGTTCCGCATAAATATCTCACCCAGGATGCCGGACGGCTGCGCCGTGTGATTATCGCGGTCTGCAGTCTGAGCTTCCTGGTTATGACCTTGATCGGGTATGTGGTGGCACGGATATCCGGCCGCAAAATGAGCCGGATCGTAGGCCTGGTGCGTTCCTTCCAGGACGGGAACTTCCAGAAGCGCATCCGCTTCTCCGGCAATGATGAATTCGTGCAGATCGCAGACTCCTTCAATGATATGGCCTCCAACATTCAGGGCCTGATCAACAGCGTGTATGTGCAGGGAATTCAGAAGAAGCAGGCGGAGCTGGAGGCCCTGCAGGCGCAGATCAATCCGCATTTTCTATACAATACGCTCTCCACAATCAGCAGCCTGGCTAATCTCGGGGAGATCGGCAAGGTCACGGAGATGGTCCAGGGGCTGTCCCGGTTCTACCGGCTGACGCTCAATCAGGGCAATGTCTATATTGAGCTGGAGAAGGAGCTGGACCAGGTGGCTACGTATCTGGAGATTCAGCGGGTCAAATACGCGGATGCCTTCACGCTGCACGTGGATGTGGAAGAGGAAATTCTGCATATGCAGGTAATTAAGCTGCTGCTCCAGCCTTTTGTGGAGAACATATTCAAGCACGCCTGGTTCGGTGAGACCATTGCCATACGGCTGACCGGCAGGCGGGTGGGGGACAATATTGAACTCAAGGTTATCGATAACGGGATCGGCATGCGCCCTGAGGGAGTCAAGCGTATGATGCAGGGTCCGAGCCAGTCAGGCGGTTACGGTGTGAAAAATGTGGATGAGCGGATCAAACTCAGATACGGCGAGGCGTACGGGGTTAGTATTGCCAGCTTCTATGGAGGCGGGACAACCGTGCGGCTGCTGCTCCCTGCCGGACTTCAGGATCATGAGGAGCTGTAGAAGCCAGCCTTATAAGTACAGGAGGACAAGATTGCGATGAGTATCAATGTATTGCTGGTTGACGATGAAGCGATTGATCTGGAATGGCTGCGGCGCAGAGTACTGGCCAGCCCGCTGGATCTTGCAGTGGTAGGAACGGCGAACAGCGGCTTCAATGCGCTTAAGATCATGGAGCAGGAGCGGGTGGATATCATCCTGTCAGACATACGGATGCCTATTATGACGGGGACGGAATTTGCGCGCCGGGCGAAGGTACTGAATCCGAAGGTCAAAATTGTTTTCATCAGCGGCCATGAGGATTTCAGCTATGCCAAGGAAGCAATTGAGATCAATGCCTCCGGTTATTTATTGAAGCCTGTAGAAGACAAGGATCTCTACGAGATGCTGGAATCTCTGTCTGCCGCTCTGGAGCAGGAACGGGAGAAGAACCGTTCCTTCACTGAGGCGTTGTCTCTGGTTAATAAGGAGCTGATTCTGCGCTGGTTCGAGGATGCATCGCCTGAACCTGCGGAGCAGCATCTGCGCAGTGCCCTGAGTCCGCTGCTCATGAAGGGGGCGGCTGCAGCGATTATTGAGATCGATGATCTGGAATGGAAAATGCGTGACCTGTCCGAGGAGGATGCGCGGGTTAAGACGCGGCAGATGGCCGGACTGATTAGAGCGTTCGTAGAGAGCAACCAGCTGGGAACGCTGATTCCTGTCCATCATCACCGGTTCGTCATTCTGTGCAGCCTTCCGCCGGACAGCTTCCTGAGTCTGCTGGATGAGCTGATTAAGCAGATGGCCGTGAGCTCACCCTGCACCTTGACCATCGGGGTCGGGCGTTACGCCCAGGATGAGGCGGGGCTGCATGAATCCTACCAGCAGGCAACGGCAGCACTCAGTGCAAAGTGGCTGCTGGGCAAGAACCGGCTGATCCGCGACAATCTGGAGTCCTCCCCGCGCGGAACGCCGGGAGCAAGAATTGAGCAGACCGTTGTGCAGCTGCTGGAGGCTATCATCCAGTACGATCTGGTGGCGATTGACGATCATCTGCTGGAGCTGTTCACGAGTGCCGGCAAGAAGGATGTCTATGAGCTGATTATCCGTATCACCTCCAAGCTGCATGCGGACCTGCAGCAGCAGAATGAGAATCTGTATGAGCTGCTCCAGTGGGAGTCCCATCAGCCGGATATCCTGTTCCAGTTCGAGACGATTCACGATATCCTGTCGTGGATGAGACGGAGATTCTTCGAGCTGTCGGAGCTGCTGTATGTGAAGCGGCAGCGGCAGAAGCGCAAGCTGATCGACGAGATTATGAATTATGTCGAGGAGAATCTGGAGAAGAAGATCACCTTGAAGGAGGTAGCCGCCCACTTCGACTTCACCCCGAATTATCTCGGCTTCCTGTTCAAGGAAGAATACGGAGTTCCCTTCAGCGAGTACGTTAACGAACGGAAAACAGGCAGAGTGTTCGAGCTGCTCAGTGATCCGACGCTTAAGATCTATGAGATAGCCGAACGGATGGGCTATAAGAATATCATCTATTTCAACCGTCAGTTCAAGCAGATCACCGGCATGACGCCGGGGGAATACCGCAAAAAGCAGAAGATATAAGCTTTATTTTAAATATAGAATTCCCACTTGCCAAACGTTGCCAGCTCTGGTTTTCAAATCAGAGGCAACGTTTTTTGTTTTTTTGGAAAGTATATATATTTAAACGGATCGTTGAAAAAGTATTAGTTTTAGTTGATAGCCCTAATCCACACCGGATGGACGCTTATTTATAATAAGGCTATAGAGAAATGGGAATGGGAAAGGGGATTCAAGATGAAACAGAAACAACACGGATTCTGGGATGACGTCAAGAAATACAAATCCTTGCTTCTTATGCTGACACCGGCAGTATTGTTCTTTCTGCTATTTGCTTATCTGCCCATGTCGGGCATTGTGCTGGCATTCAAGCAATTTGATTATACGGGCGGGGTATTCGGCAGTCCGTGGAACGGGCTGGATAACTTCAAATTCTTCATTGATTCCGGTGACGCCTGGCGCGTAACCCGAAATACAGCGCTATATAATATCGCATTCATCGTTGTGAACAACGTGCTTCAGATCTTCGCAGCCATCCTGCTGTTCGAAGTAGCGGGCAAATGGTTCCGTAAATTGACCCAAACGGTATTGTTCCTGCCTTATTTCATTTCCTGGGTTGTTGTGGGCGCGATTGCGTACAACCTGTTCAACTTCGATGTAGGTACAGTCAATGTGCTGCTGAAGGGACTGGGCATGCAGCCAATCGATATTTATAATACGGCAGCCTACTGGCCGTTCATTCTGGTCATCGTATCCGCGTGGAAGACACTCGGCTACGGAACGATTATGTATCTGGCCGCGATTACAAGCATTGACACCGAGATGTATGAAGCCGCCGAAATTGACGGCGCGAATATTTTCCAGCGTATTATGAAAATTACGATTCCGAACCTGATGCCGACAGTCATCATTCTGGTGCTGCTGGCGATCGGTAATATCTTCCGCGGAGACTTCGGGATGTTCTACAATATGGTCGGCAACAACGGCCTGCTGTTCTCGTCCACCGACGTAATCGACACCTTCGTCTTCCGCTCGCTGACCACATCCAATGAAATCGGGATGTCTGCGGCAGCCGGCTTCTACCAATCTCTGCTCGGCTTCGCAACCATCATGCTGGCCAACTACGCAGTACGCCGATACGATAAGGATCGCGCTCTATTCTAGGACAAGGAGGTAATGCCCGATGAGTTCAACCACTGCTAATATTCAATCACCGGAAGTACGCAGAAAGCCTGCAAACCGGGACAAAATGGTGCTATCCGTCATCGGATACGTAACCCTTACGATACTGGCCATATTCTGTATCTTCCCGTTCATTCTGGTGATCTCTTCCTCTCTAAGTGAAGAGAGCGCGATTATCGAGAAAGGGTTCCAGATCTTCCCGACCGCCTTCTCGACAGAAGCGTACAGCCTGCTGTTCAAGTATCCGGCTGAGATGCTCAGAGCGTATGGCGTGACGATCTCCGTTACAGCCATCGGTACGATCGTCGGATTGTTCCTGACATCAATGACAGCCTACGTGCTGTCCCGGAGAGATTTCAAATGGCGCAGCCGCTTCTCCTTCTTCTTCTTCTTCACTACATTGTTCAGCGGCGGCCTGGTTCCATGGTATCTGATGATCATCAACTACCTGCATCTGAAGGATACACTTCTGGTACTGATTCTGCCGATGATGATGAACGTCTTCTATATTATTGTCATGAAGTCCTTCATGGGCAGCATCCCGGATGCGATTACAGAATCCGCCAAAATTGACGGAGCCGGCGATTTCCGGATCTTCATGCAGCTGATTGTGCCGTTGTCCAAGCCCGCCCTGGCGACCATTGGTCTGTTCATTGCCTTGGCCTACTGGAATGACTGGTATAACGCACTTCTCTTCATCTCCAAGTCGGAGCTGATGCCGCTGCAGTATTATCTCTACAAAATGTTAGGCAACATGGATGGAATGCGTAAGGCGATGATGGCTTCCGGTGCGGTAGTCAACACGGACCTGCCAACCGAAAGTCTGAAGATGGCCATGACGATTGTGGCTACAGGGCCGATCCTGCTGGCGTATCCGTTCATCCAGAAGTATTTTGTAACAGGACTTACGATTGGTGCAGTCAAAGGATGATCACAGGGTAACCTGGTTATCAATATAAGACTTAGGGCAACTATTACTTAAGGGGGAAATATCGGTCATGATGAACAAGAAAAAGAAACTTACAGTAACGCTTGCAACGATGATGGCACTAGGGACGGTCCTCAGTGCATGCGGCGGCGGCAATAATAACGCGAATACAGGAGCGGAGGCTACTAAGGCTCCAGCGACATCGGAAGGAGCAACCAATTCAGGCGCTCCGGACACCTCCAAAGAAGTAAAGCTCAAAATGATTCTGCTCGGGCCACAGCCTGGGGATTATGATAAGGTCTTCGGAGAGCTGAACACCAAGCTCAAGGAGAAAATCAATGCTACTGTAGAAACTGAATTCCTCGACTGGTCCGACTGGACCCAGAAATACCCGCTGAAATTCGCGGCGAACGAAGATTTCGACCTCGTGTATACTGCAAACTGGGCCTTCTATAACGATCAGGCGCTGAAGGGCGGATTCCTGGAGCTAACGGATGATATGCTGACCAAGTATATGCCGCAGACCTGGGAGGCTATGCCGAAAGTAAACTGGGCGCAGGCAAAGGTGGACGGCAAGCTCTATATGGTTCCGAACAACAATGTTGAAGTAACCGACAAAGTGGTGCTGTACCGCGAGGATCTGCGCAAAAAGCTGAACCTGCCGGAAATCAACAGTCCTGAATCGTATGCGACTTATCTGAAGGCGATTGCCAAGGATGAAAAAGGGATTACTGCCTTTGGAGCCAAGCCGGCGGACGGCTGGAAATTCCATGAGCTGGATCAGACGCTGCTTGAGCAGAACAACAACTTCAACCTGGTAGATGCAAGTCTGCTTCCGCTGGCGTACAAGCTGGATGATGCGTCCGGTAAAGTCTTCAATATCTATGACACACCCGAATTCACTTCCCTGCTTAAATATTACAAAGACCTGGCCGATAACGGCGCGTGGTCCAAGAACGTAGTCAGCAACAAAAATGATGTATGGCAGGATGTCAAAGCAGGCAAGGTATCCTCTTATGCGCATAACCTGGGTACTGTAGCTGCTAACCTGGCTGAAATGCGCCGTGACAAACCGGATGTAGAGCTGGGCATTGCAGATCTGACCCCGGACAAAAAGAAAATTGCTGCGATCTCGACGCAGAACGGGATGTCCGTGCATGCAACCTCCAAGAATCCTGAGCGCGCCCTGATGCTGCTCGATTTACTGCAGAATGACAAAGAAATTCATGATTTGACGATGTACGGTATCGCCGGAAGCAACTACAATCCGGAAGGCGACAAGAAGTTCACCGCCGGTCCTGCTGCCGCTAACTACACAGGCTTCTCGAACTGGGGCTGGAACTCCCCGCTGAACCGTCAGGATGCAGCTTATCCTAAGGAAGCGGACGATATGTTCAACACTTGGCAGTCCAGCATCTATCACTTCCCGCTCGAAACCTTCGTCTTCGACACTACACCAGTGAAGAACGAAGTGGCTAACATCGGTAACGTAATGCTGCGTTATGCCATTCCGCTGGAATACGGATTGATTGATGATCTGGCTAAAGGCCAGGCTGACCTTATCAAGCAGCTGAAATCAGCAGGTCTGGATAAAGTACAGACTGAAATGCAGACACAGATCGATGCATTCCTCGCAGCGCAGAAATAACAGCATAAGCTTACGGGCTGCTCCAAAGCATTAGCTTTGGGGCAGTTTTTGTGAAATTATAGGTATAGGTTGTACATGAATTATACTTTTCGGCAAAGGAGCAATTCTTATGAAGTATACGATTCAGGCTCATGTGTCTCCCAAGAATATCTACCCGTCTACGCTGCGGCTGGGCGGAACCAGCCCTCAAGGGGATGAGCTCAGCTTCACCAATTATTATATGGAACTGAATGGCAAGCCCTATTTCGCCATCTGCGGCGAATTCCATTATTCCCGTTATCCTGAAGCAGACTGGGAGAGCGAAATCCGCAAGCTGAAGCTGTCGGGAATCAATGTGGTGGCGACCTATATTTTCTGGAATCATCACGAAGAGCTTGAAGGCGTGTTCGAATGGGCGGGCAACCGCAATCTCCGGCGGTTCGTGGACCTGTGCCGGGATAATGGCCTCTACGTCATTCTGCGTGTGGGTCCGTTCTGTCATGGCGAGGTTCGTAACGGCGGATTGCCGGACTGGCTGTTCGGGCGCGAATTCGCGGTCCGCTCCAATGATGAGGGCTACCTGAAGTATGTGGACCGCCTGTTCCGGGAGATTGGCACTCAGGCCGACGGGCAGATGTTCAAGGATGGCGGCCCGGTGATCGGTATCCAGCTGGAGAATGAGCTGAATGCTGCGGCTGCACTCTGGGAAGAAACTGCCAAGCAGGGTGATGAATACCTCAGCGGCGGTGTTAGCGGTGAAGCGGGGTCAGAGCATATGCGTCTGCTTAAAAAGTATGCGGTGGATTCGGGTCTGATCGCTCCGATCTATACCAGCACCGGCTGGGGCGAGGCGCCGTTCCTGGAGGATGAGGTGCTTCCGCTGTATGGCGGGTATGCCTATACTCCTTGGAGCATTAGTGATCCGAATCAGGTCCAGAAGCCAACGCCGGAATATGTATTCGTGAACTTCCATGACGACAAGGCACCGGGCGGCGAATTCAACCCGCCGTACCCGCGGACGAAATACCCGTTCGCCTGCTGTGAGATGGGCGGCGGCATGCAGACCTGGTATCTGTCCCGGTTCCAGGTCGAGCCGGAAAGTGTCATCGCCATGACTTTAATGAAGCTTGCCGGAGGCTGCAACTTCATCGGGTATTATATGTTCCATGGCGGAACGAATCCGGTGGGAAGAACGGGATACCTGAACGAGAGCACTACCCCGAAGCTGACCTATGATTTCCAGGCGCCGATTGGCGAATTCGGCCAGATCCGCGAGTCGAATCATCTGCTTCGTCCGCTTCATTATTTCCTGCGCCGGTTCGCAGACCGGCTGGCACCGATGGCGACTGTGCTGCCCGAGGGGGCAGAAGCAGTTACGCCGGAGGATGCGCATACGCTGCGTTATGCCGTCCGCACAGACGGCAAGTCGGGATTTGTGTTCGTCAATAATTATCAGGACCATGTGGAGATGGATACACACGAGGAGGTTGTATTTGCGGTAGAACTGGGAGAGGAGACGCTGAGCTTCCCGCAGCGGAGCAAGCTGACGGTTCAGCCCAAAGCTTCCTTCCTGCTGCCGTTCAACTTCGCGCTGGATGGTCTCAATCTTAAGGCTGCCACAGCTCAGCCTGTAACGGTGATTGAAACGGAGGAAGCAGCCACCTACTTCTTCTCTATGCCGAAGGGTGTCGACGGTGAGTTCCAGATCGATGCAGCTTCCGGCATTCTTGATGTGACTGTGGATGCCGGGGACGTAGGAGAGAACGGCGGCTACAATGTGCTGATTCCGCATGACCAGTCTTCTATGATTGTGATCCGGCGGGAAGGAGCCCGGGAAGTCCGTATCTATGCCATGAGCGCTCGTGAAGCAGCGACCTTGTGGGAGCTTGAAGAGAACGGCCGCAGCCGCCTCATCTTCTCAACGGTTCCTCCGGTTCAGACCCCGGGCGGGATGGAATTCATCAGCCAGGGGCAGCATGCATTCACCTTCCGTGAATATTCAGGCGGCGCTGAAGCGGCAACGCAGTGGAATACGGCCCAGGCGGATGCAGTTGTCAGCGGACGACAAGAGGGCTGGTTCCAGGCTTATGATGTGCTGGTTCCGCAGAAGGAAGTTGCGGTTACCATGCGCCGGATTCAGGACCACAAGGTTGTCCTCCAGCTGCCTGAGGATGTCCTCGAGAGTATGGAAGAAGTACTGCTGAGCATCGACTATACCGGAAATGTAGGCTATGCCTTCGCTGCCGGACAGCTGTTCCACGACCATTTCTATAACGGCTTGCCTTGGGAAATCGGCCTGTCGCGGTTCCGTGAGGTGCTGCGCCGGGGCGAGATCGTACTGGAGACCACGCCGCGCCGCACCGGTGCCGTCAAGCTGGCTGACGATGCCGCCATGGCTGTGGAGAAGGTATTCGAGGGCGAAGCTGTTGCCGTGTTCCATAGTGTGACTGCAACGCCGGTGTACCGGATCGGATTAACAAGATAATGCAAGTAGGAAGCACTGTCCAGGAACCTCCACTGGATGGTGCTTTTTTCTGCTTGAGTATTTTGTGAGATTTTTATAAGTGTATTAAGTTAGAATGAGAACATCGATGTTTTGAACTGGAGGCTGTTTGTGAGAAAGGTAAATATCCGCAGACTTGCGGGAATCGGCATATTTTTCTTGATTGTTTTTTCTTTGATCTTTATGATCTTCTCACTGACCCGCCCTCCTCAAAGTAAGGTAAGAGTGGAGAAGGGAATACTGGATCTGTCCAATTGGAATCTCAAGCAGCAGGGAGTCGTGAATTTGGATGGTGAATGGGAGTTCTATCCGGATGAGCTGCTGGGCCCTGCGGATTTCCGGCAAGGCCAGTATGATTCTCCGCCTGTCTATTTGAAGGTTCCCGGCACCTGGCGAGGTAAGCGTCCCGATGGCGGGATCAGCAACAGGGGGTCAGGCACCTACCGTCTGCAGATATTATTGGAGGATACCGATGAAATACTCGGCTTGAAAATAAGAAGCATACGCATGGCCCACCGTCTGTTTATTGGTGGACAGGAGGAGGGGGCCAGCGGTCTTCCTTCCACCGACAAAAGCGCGTTTCAACCAGGCAACACACCCTATTCGGTATTTTTTCATCCGGATGCCCGCAAGCTTGAGGTTGTGATTCAAGTCTCTAACTACAATTTTGTCACCGGAGGAATTGTGAACTCCCTCACGCTTGGAGCACAAGAGGACATCACCCGTCGCAATATGGTACAGATCGGTGCGGATATCGGAGTCATTTTGATCTTGGCCATGTTCGGTGCCTATCACCTCAGCTTCTATTTTTTTGGTCGCCAAGAGAAGGAGTATCTGCTTAGCGGAATTTTCTTATTGTTTCTGGCCCTGCAGAACTCCTTGTATGGAGAAAAGATGTTTCAGCGTCTCCTGCCGTCTGTTCCCTTTGATTTTTCGTATAAGCTGCTGGATGTCAGCCATTTTCTTAGCGCGATACTGATTATTGTGTTCTTTTGTACCGTAGAGTCGCACCTGATGTCGCTGCGCAGGCTGAGGCTGATTCTTACCCCGTTTATGGCTTATCTTGTTATGGTTGTTCTTTTGCCGTATGGGGTGCATATTCGTGTGAAATATTTCTTCATATTATATCTCTGGATCGTTATGCTCGGCATTGTAGCGAGAATGGTCTATTTATATATCCGCAGGCAGAGTCAAGTGGAAGATCGTGCGGAGCTGATGCTGTTCATTGGCGGAGCCACTGCGCTGATGATCTATCTGATGAATGACGGCCTCTATTCCGAGAATATTGTGCAGAGTAATTTTACAGGAAGATGCGGGGTTATTGCATTTATTGTGCTCATTAATATCCTGCTGGCTGTAAGGTTCTCGAATGCGTATGCCAAAACAGAGATTCTATCGCGCAAGCTATGGACGGCGAACCAGCTTAAGGACGAATTCCTGACGAATACCTCTCATGAGATCAAGACACCGCTCCATGGAATTATGAATATGACCTCTTTTTTACTGGAGAATCAGGAAGAGAATCTGCATGCAGGCCAGAAGCAGAACCTGTGGCTGATTAAGGATACGTCTACTAAGCTGTCGATGCTGATCCAGGATCTGATCGATGTCAGCCGGCTTAGGCACGGAGAACTGCGGCTGCACCAGACCGCCGTTGATCTGAGAGTGGCTGTCCAAATCGTATATGATATTCTCCGGTTCGAGCTGGCGGGCAAAGAAGTGCAACTGCTCAATCAGGTGGAAGCTGGTACCTGGGTACTCGCGGATGAGAGCAGACTGCGGCAGGTGATGTATAACCTGGTTCATAACGCGATCAAACATACCCGTCAGGGATCGATTCAGATTACAGCGAGATTAGCCGGGAGTGAGGTTTTCATTG
Organism: Paenibacillus sp. FSL H7-0756; assembly: GCF_038006765.1. Taxonomy (NCBI): domain Bacteria; kingdom Bacillati; phylum Bacillota; class Bacilli; order Caryophanales; family Paenibacillaceae; genus Paenibacillus; species Paenibacillus sp. FSL H7-0756. The sequence goes on from NZ_JBBOVT010000003.1 coordinate 1,550,721, forward strand.
AAGTGGAGGACACCGGAACGGGGATATCAGAAGAGAACCATGCGGCGATCTTTGAATATTTCGAGCAGGTGGACAGGCTGCTGCCGCAGGACGGATATACCGGAATGGGGGTAGGTCTGTATATCAGCAGGAAGCTGGTGGAGCGTATGGGCGGCGTGATTCGGGTGGCTTGGTCCGAGAAGGGGAAGGGAACCCGCATGGTATTTACGCTGCCCGTAGTGGACCCTGTTCCCGAAGATCAACAGACCGCCGAACCTTACGCGCTGCATACCGATGTTGATTATACGGTGCTTGATGTACTGAACCGGGAAGGGCAGACCATTCTGATTGTAGACGATGAGGCCTCCAACATCCATACACTGCTGAATATTCTCCGCCGTCATGAGTATAATGTGCTGGTAGCCTTTTCCGCTAAGGAGGCATTGACCAAACTGCAGGAATATCAGCAAGTGGATCTTGTCATTCTGGATATCATGATGCCGGGTACATCGGGGATAGAATTATGCCAATCACTGCGCAGCCGTCACTCTATACTGGATCTGCCGATTCTGTTCGCCACCATCAAGGATGCACCTTCCGATATTGCACTGGGCTTCCGGGCCGGGGCGAATGATTTTGTGACCAAGCCCTTTGAGAGCGAGACGCTGATGGCCCGGATTCATAACCTGCTGGCCATGAAATCGTCGATTCAGGAAGCGATCCGGCATGAGCATGCGTTCCATCAGGCCCAGATCAAACCGCATTTCCTGTATAATGCGATGAGCAGTATCATCTCATTCTGTTATACCGATGGCGTCAAGGCAGCTTATCTGTTAACCATGCTCAGTCAATATATGCGCTTTATTCTGGATATGGACCGCTCCACACTCGTCATTCCGTTGTACCGGGAGCTGGAGCTGATTCAAGCCTATGTGGAAATTGAACAAGCCCGCTTCGGGGAGAGGTTCGACTATAGCAGCCAGGTGGATGATTCCCTGAAGGCAGTGAATATCCCATCCCTCTGTATCCAGCCGTTTATTGAGAATGCCATCCGTCATGGACTGTTCGAGAAGGAGGGGCAAGGCAAGGTTGCCTTAAGGATTCAGGCTGGAGACGGATACATGAAGATCTTAGTCGAAGATGACGGTGTCGGCATTCCCGCTGACCTGCTATATACATTGAACAGTCAAGGAGCGCTGCAAGGAAGCATCGGTATTCAGAATATCCGCAAGCGTCTGGATACGATTCCGGGAGCCAGCTTAAGCATTCATTCGGAAGCAGGCAGCGGGACGAAGGTTACGATCTATCTGCCGCTCAGCGGCTCCGGGCAAGGGGCTTCTGAGGATTAGGAGTAAATATGATTCTGCGTGAAGGAGGGGGTTTCTATGTTTCGGACGATGATCGTTGAGGATGAACGGCCAATCCTGGATTTAATGAAGGTACTGGTTGGCCAAAATAGCAATTATAGCATTGTTGGAGCTTTTACAAATCCGGTAGAGGCCTTGGCGAATCTGCAGGAGCTGCAGCCGGATATCGTGTTCATTGATGTGGAGATGCCGAGGATGAACGGGCTGCAGCTTGCCGTGCATCTCCGTGAACAGTTGGGTCAGGCAGAGATTGTGTTCACTACGGCTTATAAGGATTATGCGCTTGAAGCATTCGAAGTAAGTGCACTTGATTATATTCTCAAGCCTGTCACGCCGCAGGCGATTCAGCGGGTCACCGGGCGGCTGTTCAAGCACCGGTCAACCCTCATTCCCGCAGAGACCCTCAAGTCCAGCTTCTCTATCCGCTGCTTCGGTGAATTTGAAGTCCTTAATCCGGACGGACTCCCGGTTCACTTCCGAACCCGCCGGACCGAGGAATTGTTCGCTTATCTTCTGTGCCACCCTGGCCGGTATATCAGCAAGTGGAAGCTTATTGATTTGTTATGGCAGGATGCGAAGGGTGAGCGGGGATTATCCAATCTGCATAATACCCTGTACCTGCTAAAAAAAGTCCTGAAAGAGAACGGAATTCCGATGAGCATACAGAAGCTTAATGACGGTTACATGCTGGACACAGCAAATAAACAATATGATCTCCTTCTGTATCATCAATTGCAGCAGGTCCACAGTGAGGGCAGATTGACTGCAGAGCAAGCCGAACAACTCTGCTTGCTGTATCAGGGGCCGCTGCTGGAAGGCAAGAATTACTTATGGAAGATCCCGTTAGAGGAAGCATATTTCAAGCAATATACAGCAATGGTCAGGGAATTGGCGGCGGCAGAGCTTACGGCTGGAAATGAAGCGGCAGCGGAATTACGTCTGGAGCAATACTTGTCGCTGCATCCGCTGGAGGAGGAAATGAACCGCCTGCTAATCGGTATGTATCGGAGACGCGGCGCAATGGAGAATATCAGCAGGCTCTATAAGCAGTTTGAAGCGGCTTGTACAAATGAGCTGGGGCTTGAGCTGCCGCCGGAAATCAAGAATGAATGGCTGCAGACTCATTAGGGTATCCCGCGGCAAAAAGAAAAGGCGTCCCATGTAGCCGTTACGGCTTACAGGACGCCTTTTTGCATGGTGCTAACAGGGATCAGCCCTTAACCGCCCCTGCGACAACACCCTTCACAATGTATTTCTGCAGGAAGATGAATACTACGATCGATGGAAGCACCGCCATTACCATAGCGGTCATGGCATACTGCCAGTCCGAGGTATACTGGCCTACGAAGGTGTAAGCCGCCAGCGTTAACGTCTTCGTCTCAGGTGAACCATTGACCATCAGCAGCGGGAGCAGGAAGTCATTCCAGATCCACATGACATCGATGATCACAATGGTCGTGGTGACCGATTTCAGCAGCGGAAAGATGACGCTGAAGAACAGGCGGAAGCCGGAAGCGCCGTCAATCGTCGCGCTCTCATCGATCTCTGTCGGGATACCCTTCACGAAGCCGTGATAGATGAACACTGCCAGCGGAGCGCCGAAGCCCCAATACAGGAGACCCAGTCCCCAGGTGCTCTCCGACAGGTTGAGGTTTTTGGCGGTCTGGAGGACCGTCAGCATGATCGACTGGAACGGGATCAGCATCGGCATAATGCACAGGAAATACAGGACACCGCTCCATCTGGTTTTGGTCCGGGCCAGCTTATAGGCGGCGATGGAGGAGATGAATACGATACCGAGCAGGCCGACACCGGTAATGATGAAGTTGTTCAGGAACAGCCGCGGATAGTTGATGAATTCCCAGACATAAGAGTAGTTGCTGAAGGTCAGCTTCTGCGGCAGGGCGATGACATCGGTCATGACCTCGCCGAAGCTTTTGAGCGAATTGATAATGGTCAGAAACAGCGGATACAAGAACAGCAGAGACAAGAGGACCAGAATAACCTCCAGGATGATCTTGCCTGCCTTGTTGTGGTTGGTTGTCATTAGGCCTCCACCTCTCTCCGTTTGAAGACGGTCAGCTGGATAATCGTTACGGCAAGCACAGCAAGGAACAGAATGAGCGCTTTGGCTGTACCATAGCCGTACAGGTTGTTCTGGAACGTATCCCGGTAGATATCATAAGCGATACTATACGTAGTTCCGCCGGGACCGCCGCCGGTCAGCGACAGGATGACATCGAATACCTTGATCGAATTGGTGAGCGCCATGAACACAGAGATCGTGATCGATGGGGCAAGCAGCGGCAGCGTAATGCCGAAGAATTTTCTCAGCGGTCCGGCACCGTCTACTGTAGCAGCTTCCTTGAGATCCTCAGGCACAGACTGCAGACCGGCAATGTAAATGACCAGATAGAACCCGATCGACTGCCAGATGGATACGCCCAGGATGGAGATGAAGGCCAGTCCAGGAGTCCCGAGCCAGCTTAGATCAAAGATTGCCCAGCCGGTACTCTCGCCCAGCGAGTTGAAGCCCTGCATGAAGATGAACTTCCAGATGAAGCCGACAATAACGAGACTGAGGATATAAGGGATAAAGAAGGCTGCTCTCAGCCAGGAGGTGCTTCTCAGCTTCATGTCCAGCAGCACCGCCAGCAGAATCGCCAGCACGTTGACTATGATAATGTAGAGCACCGCGTATTTAATCGTGAACCAGGCAGCATTTGAGAAGTTGGTATCGCCGGAGAAGATCTGCTTGAAATTATCCAGCCCGATGAACTTGGGGTGCTTGGAGATCCCGTTCCACTTGGTCATCGAATAGCGGATGGTCATGGCGAAGGGAATATAGAAGGCTACAGCGATACAGATCAGAACCGGGAGAGTGAAGATTCCGAATTCGAATTTCTCGCGCCATCTTTTGCCGGGTGTTTTTAACATGGATGCACCTCTTCTTGAGTTATAGGGTGGGAGTATTAGGCTTGGCTTGCCACACTTAACCATTCCGGTTAGTCTATATTGTGTATTATAGAGCAGACCCGTATCGTCAAAAATGGATTTAAGAGTACAGTTAAGGGTAAAAAGGTGAACGGACTGCGGAGGCCGGACAAGTCCCCAAAACCGGCAGCGGAGAGAGCGGAGAGCATCATGAGAAAAGCGTGGGTTAAGCTAATTGAGCCTTTACTGGCGCGGGTGTCCCGCCGCCTGGCTAACAAGCTGATTCTGTTATTTACGATTATCATCATCCTGGTGGTCAGTTCACTCACCTACATATCCTATAGCATGCTGCAGCGGGAATCGGTCGATAACAGCATTGCCAGTACAGGCAATAACCTGCTTCTGGTCGGACGGAATCTGGAGAGCTACCTGAGCGGGATTGAGCAGCTGTCTCTGCCGCAGATCTCCTATGATGAGTTCAATTATGCGCTTTTGCATGAATCGGAAGACTACAGCTCCCGGATGTACTTGGAGGATTATCTGCGGAATTTGTATTTTTCGCGCAATGATCTGGAGGCTGTATACCTCTATGTAATCAAGGAGCAGAAGTATTATTATGTCACCAAGGAGAACTATAACATCACCGTCCGGGTATCCGAGCATCCGCCTGTTGATGACCTGCCGTGGTATAAGCGGGCGCTTAAGAGTCCATATAACCGTTCCTATCAGTCGTTCGTGGAGGAGCGGCCGGCCAGCGTGAACAGTGCCGATTACCCCGTTAACCGGGGCAAGGTATTCATGGGCTACCACCGGCTGATCCGCTCCATCGTGTCACGCGAGCCGCAAGCGGTATTATCGCTATATCTGAATTCCTCCGTGACCGATGAGATTATGCGGGATATCCCGTTCAGCACCGGAGAGCATCTGATGTACATCAGCCCGGACGGCGAGCCCTTCAAGGTGGATGATAAGGAATTCTACGAGGAGAGCAGGGAGGCGGGACTGGCGAAGCTGCTGACACCGGAGCAGAAGGGGCGCGTAACCTGGTCCGGCAAGGGGCAGAAATACCTCGTAATTTACGATATCAGTCAAAAGGAAGGCTGGAAGCTCGTCAAGCCGATCCCCTACACCCAAATCTATGAGGCGGCGACAACGACGCGAACGTTAAGTGTGGCGATTGGCCTGCTGTTCCTGATCGTCTCTGTGGTGCTGGTCAGCTTCACCTCGAACCGGATCACCCATCCGCTGAAGAATCTGTCGCTCCAGATGCAGCGGTTCAGCACCGGGAGCTTTGATGCGCAGGCGACGGTTGCGGGCAAGGATGAGATCGCCTACCTGTCGCGCCATTTCAACAAGATGGTCGAGAAGACGAATGAGCTGATTAATGAACGCTATAAAATGAAAATCGTTGAAAAGAACGCCGTCCTAAAAGCGCTGGAGGCCGAGATTAATCCCCATTTCCTGTACAATGCGCTCCAGGTGATCTCAACCAAGGCGCTCAAGAACAACAACGATGATATTGTTGAGATGGTGGACAACCTGGCCCTGACCCTGCGATACTGCATTAGCGGCAAGGATGTGGTGCAGGCAAGGGAGGAGCTGCGGCATATCGAACGTTATCTGGCCCTGCAGAAGGCGCGGTTCGGCAGCCGGATGCAGGTGGTGTACGCCTGGGATGAGAGCCTGATGGAGCTGAGAATCCCCAAGCTGTCGCTCCAGACCCTGGTAGAGAACTGCATCAAGCATGCGCTGGAAAAGGTATCGAGTACGGTTACCATCACCATTGAGGCGCATGTTACCGGCACACACAGCGTGATCTCCGTGTTGGACGACGGTCCGGGCATCAGCGGAGAACGGCTGGAGCAGGTGCTGAATTCACTTCAGATCCAGTGGGAGGACCGCGCAGCGGACACGGACGAAGAGGACGGCATGGAGAGTATCGGGCTGAAGAATCTGAACACCCGGCTGAAGCTTTTGTATGGAGAAGAGTCGGGGCTGGTCATTCATAGCACGGAACAGGGAACACGAATGGAGATGCGGCTGCCGCGGGGAGGAGTGGGACAACATGTATAGAGTGCTGATTATTGATGATGAGGAGCCGCTGCGCGAAGCGATTCATATCCTGGGGGATTGGGAGGGCCTCGGTGTAAGCGAGGTGCGGGAGGCGATGGACGGGAAGGCGGGCCTTGAGCTGCTGCGCCGCGAGCGGTTCGATCTGGTGCTGGTTGATATGAAAATGCCGGAGCTGAGCGGAGCCGAGCTGCTGCAGATTGCCGAGCAGGAATTCCCTGACCTGCTGCTGATTGTGATCAGCGGTTATAATGATTTCGAGTATACACGTCAGGCCATCCGCTCGAAGGTGGTGGATTACCTGCTGAAGCCGGTGAACCGTACAGATCTTAACCATGCGCTGCGCAAGGCAGTGGGGGTGCTGGAGGCCAAACGGAAGCGGGAGAGCGAGTTCATCAGCCGCAATATTACACTGAATATGTCGCTGCCTAAGCTGAAGGAGAAGATGTATCTGTCCATCATTGACCGGAGCTTCAAGACCCAGTCCAATGAGGCCTTTCTCCCGCTGATCGGGGCGGACGGGGCGGCCAGCCACTTCGCTGTCGGCCTGCTGCGGATGCTTAATCTGGAGCAGGTACGTAAGGAAAGATTCCATGGAGACCGGGATTTGCTGCATTTTGCCGTAACGAATGTGATGAATGAGAACACGGACGGGCAATTCGAGTCGTTCAGCTTCGCCAGTCCTAAGGGGGAGCGAGAATTCATTGCCATCTTCACCATGAAGGGTGGTTATGAAGCAGATGCGGCCTTCCTGTCGCTGCACCATATGAAGAAAGCGGCCTCTACCTTGAAGGAGCTGTTCGGAATCCTCTGTGCAGGCGGAATCGGGGAGCCTTGCCGCGATTCGCTCAGTATTGCCGCCTCCTATGAGCAGGCCAAAGCCTCACTAGATACGATTGACCTGCTCAGCCTGAGGGGCAGCCTGATTGTGCAGGGCATTGTGATGAATCCCGCAGCGAAGGAACTTCCCTCCCTGACCGGGCGGATGCCGCAGATCCGCAGCGCGCTGGAGAGCGGGAATGTGAACCATGCCCGCAGCATCCTCAGCGAGTTCATCCGCAAATGCCAAGAGACGGAAGGGTTCACGCTCGGGGAGGCGGACCGTACGCTGCAGGGCTTTATTTTGCTGCTGGGCGAGATTGCTGCAGAGCTGGATGCTATGCCGCCGCAGATCCGCAGCGGGAAGGACAGCAGTCTGGCATCTCTGGGCATTCTTAGCGACTTTGCCTCCTTTGAGCAGTTTGCGGGCGTGCTTAACGATATCTTCGACCGTTATGCGGGCGAGATCAGCCGGACAGTAGCCGGAGACCGCAGCAGTGTGCTGGAGAATATTAAGGCGTATATTGATAACCATTATTTCGAGGATATTAAGATATCGATGTTCACGGAACAATATTTCCTGAGCAGAGAGTATCTGATGAAGCTGTTTAAGGGACAATACGGCTACGGCATTCATGAGTATGTGCAAAAGGTAAGGATGGACAAAGCCGCAGCACTGCTGGCCGATCCTGCCCTCAAAATTCAGGATATCTCTGAAATGCTGGGATACAAGGACAAGAACTATTTCAGCAAGGCGTTCCGCAATTATTATGAGTGCTCCCCTTCTGAATTCCGGCTGCGGCTGCCAGGGGTAGAAAAGTGAAACGGTTACATGGACACTTTTTTACCCTCAGAAGTTCACTTATGTACATTCTTATCCTTTTTCTTTTTATTTAGAATGATGAGCAAGACCACAAGATGCAAAAGGAAAAAGGGGGCAACATCATGTTAAAACGATTCATGGCATTATCTGCGAGTCTGCTGCTGGTGGGCGGACTGCTGGCCGGCTGCGGCGGTAATAACACTAATAATGCCGCTAACAACACGGGTGGAACAGCCGGAGCCGGCAATACACCAACGGATTCCGCCAAGCCCGTCACCATTAATATGTTCACCGCCTCTCCCGAATACACAGATGCCTTCAATGCTTATATTGCGGAATACAAGAAGGTGAAGCCGAACGTTACGATCAATCTGGAAATCATGCAGGCAGACTACAATACAGTGCTGAAATCCAAAATTGCCGCCGGCAGCACACCGGATGTGTTCCAGACCACGGCGGGCGGGGATATCGATACTTTTGCCGAATACAGCGCTGACTTGACCAATGAGCCGCTGGCCGCAGCGATGACGGATGCCGTCCGCTCCAACATGAGCTCTACCGACGGCAAAGTCCTCGGACTGCCGGTGAAGGGCAACCTGTTCGTCCTGATGTACAACAAAAAGCTGCTGGCGGATGCCGGCATCACCGAAGTGCCTAAGACAACTGCTGAAATGGATGATGCGATCACCAAGCTTGAAGCCAAGGGCATCACACCCTTCGCCAACGCCTACAAAGAGTGGTGGGTATGGAAGCATATCTTCCAGCACTTCGTAGACGCCGCAGCGACCGATGCCGGAACGGATGCCAAGACGCTCGTAGCGGACTTCATTGCCGGGAAGACGACCTTCAAGGATCATCCGGTGCTGAATGACAACTTCTTCAGCTTCATTGATACAACGGTTAAGCACGGAACAGACAAGCCGCTTGAACGCGACAGCAATGCTGAGGTCAGTGATTTTGCCCTGGGCAAAACAGCCTTCATGACCGGCAAAGGCGCGTGGGATGAAGAAGCGATTAAGAAAATCACCCCTGACTTTGACCTCGGCATCGCCGGATACCCTGTCAGTGACAAACCGGAGCAATCCCAGATTATCACCGGTGCTGACCAGGCACTGCGGATCAATAAGGATTCTGCGGTAGCCGCGGAAACGATTGAGTTCTTCAACTGGCTGTATACTTCCGATTACGGGAAGAGCTGGTTCTCTAACGTAGCGAAGGTCATTCCTCCAATCAAGGATGCTCCGATGCCTGACCTGCAAATGCCTAAGGAAATGGAAGAAATCCTGAAGACGGAGAAATCCGGCGACCTGTCGGTGAACTACTCCCTGGATACGTTCCACCAGAAATTCGGTGAGCTGATGCAGGCTTATATCGGCGGCAGCAAGACGAAGGATCAGGCAATTGATGAAATTCAGAAGGCTTGGATTCAATTCGGGTCTGCGGAATAAAAATAAGGTTTAATGATGGCCTCTGAGGATTGCTGAGAGGCCATCTTTCTATGTAACGCGGATTTTTAGGCGGGGCGGGGGTGTAAGTGGCTGGACGTAACTGCAGGAGCTTTGGATTTCCGGCCGCTGTTATGTTTGGATTTCCCGATTTAAACTGCTCGCCGCAGTAGAAATCCAAACAGCCTATGCTTCCGAAGCGAGCTTTCCTGCGGAAAGCTTTCAGGCGGTCGCTACCGCTCCTCCAATTCCAAACCTCCCTCCGTTACTTCGCCACTTACACGAGCACCACAGGAAATCAGCAGTTACGAATAGAAGAGATGGCCTCCTAATCAGGGGAGGCAGAAAACCAAGAACCCAAGAACCCAAGAACCCAAGAAACCAAGAAAAACATCCTTTATAAGGGAGGCCAAATCAGACATGGACAGCAGGCTCATAAACATAGCCGAGAACGGGCTTTATCTTACGATTGAAATTACCGGGGAGCTGGATGTGCGGCTGCTGCATTTTGGTGCAGCGCCGCTGGAAGCTGGGAGCATTGAAGCGAAGCATAAGGCAAGCTTCCGGTTGCTGGAGCTCCAGCTGTCGGGGGAAGACCGGGCGGAATATCACGGGCGGACGCACCGCGCGTCCTATCCCGGGTTACGGATGGTGTATAGCGGGCATAGGGACACGGTGAATCCGCTGGGACGGAAGCTGGAGCTTACGCTGGCTGACCCGCTGACGTGTGTGAAGGCAGTACAGCATTATCAGTTCTATACCGGTGTGCAGATTGTCCGTTCCTGGACAGTGGTGAGTAATGAAGGCGATGAGGAAGCGGCTGTGGAGTATATCTCTTCATTTGCACTCACCGGAGTGGACAAAGAGGGCAACGGCGACCGTAATGACAAGATTGAAGTGAGTATTGCTCACAGCGGGTGGCAGAGTGAGCTGCAATGGAAAAGCTACAGCCTGCCAGAGCTGGGTATGTCCCATCTCGCTGACCGTGGCTCGAAGCGGATTGCCGCCAGCAATACCGGGTCCTGGTCAGCGGCGGAGCTGCTGCCAATGGCTGTGCTGCGCAACCAGGAGAGCGGGAGCAGCCTGTTCTGGCAGATTGAACATAACGGCTCCTGGCATTGGGAGCTGACGGATCAGGCAGATCAGCTTACACTGCTGGTCAGCGGACCTACGGAACATGACAACCACTGGTGGCTGAAGCTTGCTCCCGGCCAAGCATTCACCTCTGTGCCGGTGGCCGCAGGTGTAGTAGAGGGCGGATTCGGAGAGGCGGCAGAGCAGCTCACTGCATACCGGCGGCTGATCCGCAGACCGAATGAGGATAATGAGCTGCTGCGGGTGATTTTCAACGACTACATGAATTGCCTGTGGGGAAGCCCGACCACGGAGAAGCTGCTGCCGCTGATTGATGCTGCTGCCGAAGTCGGCTGTGAATATTTCTGCATCGACGCAGGCTGGTATGCTCCCGGTGAATGGTGGGATGGGGTCGGGGAGTGGGAGCCTTCGGCTGAGCGCTTCCCGCAAGGCATCAAGTATGTGCTTGATGTGATCCGCAGCAAGGGGATGATTCCGGGTCTGTGGCTGGAGCTGGAGGTGATGGGCATCAACAGTCCGAAGCTTGCGGAGACTGACGACAGCTGGTTCTTCATGCGCCATGGCAAGCGGGTCAAGGACCGCAGCCGCTATCAGCTCGATTACCGTAATCCGGCGGTCATCAGGCATGCCGACAGCGTGATTGCCAGGCTAGTCGAGGAATACGGCGTCGGATACATCAAAATGGACTATAACATCAATGCAGGCATTGGTACGGAGACCGATGCAGACAGCTTCGGGGATGGTCTATTGCAGCATAACCGCGCTTATCTGGCCTGGCTGGACAGCATCTTCGCCCGTTATCCGCAGCTCGTCATCGAGAACTGCTCCAGCGGCGGGATGCGGATGGATTACGCCATGCTCAGCCGCCACAGCATTCAGTCCACCAGTGACCAGGAGGATTATGTGAAGTATGCTGCCATTGCCGCAGGCTCTCCGGCTGCACTGACTCCCGAGCAATCGGCGGTCTGGTCTTATCCACTGCGCGAAGGTGACGATGAAGAGGTCATTTTCAATATGGTCAACTCGCTGCTGCTTCGCGTTCACCAGAGCGGCCATCTGGCCGAGCTTACGCCAAGGCGCCGCGCGCTGGTGAAGGAGGCGCTGGATTATTACAAGTCTATCCGCGCCCACATTCCGCAAGCCTTCGCCTTCTGGCCGCTCGGTCTGCCTGATAGTGGAGGCGAATGGGTCAGCTTCGGGCTGCGTCATGGAGACATCCGCTATATCGCTGTATGGCGGATTGCAGGAGAAACGGCAGCGGTCAAGCTGCCTGTTCCTGAGCTGAGGGGGTGCGACGCGGAAGCACGATGTGCATATCCTGAGGTGCACGGGTCGCAGTGGAGCTGGGACGCTATGGAAGGCAGCTTGACCGTTACCTTGCCCGCTGGCAAGACTGCGAGGCTCTTCGAGCTTCGTTCGCAGGGCCCGCTTCGCCCACCAACAAGAGACTGAACAGCTGATACGGGATACGGGGGTAGTTGCATACAAAAAGGGGTATTTCTGCACCGGAGAATGGCTGCTGAAATACCTTTTTTTGAAATATAAAAATTTATATGTTTCACGCTATAACTTATCCTTCTATTTCTCGCTGAAACGGTACCGTCCTTAAAAAAGGACGGCAAAGCCGTTTCCACTTGCTATCTGATGAAGCTTAGGCTTTTCAGCAGCAGACGGCGGGTGTAATAAAAGGACAAGAGAAGGAGGAATGCGAGAACCAGGCTGAAGGGCAAGCTGAGAAAGACCGGGACCGAATAGGAAGGGGGCAGATTCATCCCTATGGCACTGACTCCGAAGGTCCGCAGTAAGCCTGCGATTGGAGCGATGATGGCACAGATGAAGCTCCCGGCCGTCCAGACGCCCAGTACGGGCAATGCAAAGAGGATGACGACCCCTTTTGCCAGATAGTTCAGCAGGTTGGGCATTGCATCAGAGGAAGAAGATTTCATGTCGTGTACCTCCATCGTTATGTATTCATCTGAATAATCTTGCCTATCTGTGAAAGGGGATGAATGGTCAGCGTCTCCAGGTAACGGATCTCCCGGATGGAGCATCCCGGTCCGAGTGTAACATTCTGTCCGCACACAAGGTCTGCCTGCGTCCGGTACAAGGTGAGGTCAGCCCCTTCAATGACCTCGCAGCGCAGCTTGCGGAAAGGGCTCAGCGGAACAGGGAGCAGCCTGGAGGAGGGGGACACGATAATATCACCTTCAGAGGTCATATGTCTGATCTTGCACAAGGCCCCCAGCTTGATGCGGATGGTGCCGATGCAGGACAAGCGGTCTATACGTACGCAGCCCTCAGCCTTGAATTCTTCTGCGGCAGCCTCACCGGTAACAGCCAGGTATCCGTTGGACGTGATGCTCACGCCCCTGAGTTCAGGAACACGCAGACTTCCGAAGCTGCTCAGCTCCTGTGTATTGCAAGATAACCCTATGGAGCATTCTCCTCTAAGCCGCAGGCGCGCTGTGGTCAAGCTCCCGCTGACATGCAGGTGTCCCAGCACCTCCACATGGGAGGCGTTCATATCCCCCCGGCAGATCCGGGAGCCGTTGATTTTAAGAGGTTTATTGGATTCAGGTGTCGGGTTCAGTGCAGACATAGGTTCATTCACCGCCGTTTAAAGTATTTTAGTAACTATAATATATATTAAATGAAATATATAATCAATATATGTTCTTGACAAGTGGAAACGGCTTTGCCGTCCTTTCAAAGGACGGTACCGTTTCAGCGAGAAATAGAAGGATAAGTTATCGTGTGCAACATATAATTTCTTATATTTACAAAAAAACTGCACTTCCCTAAGGGAAATGCAGTCTGTCCGTAAAGTATAGCCGTCGGTGCTACTCTAACATTCCGCCCACCAGCTCATCAATTCTCTGGAGGACCGCCGAAATTTTGTCGAGGTCAGTGAGTGCAAAGGTGTCGAACAGAGAAAGGATGTGCTGCTTGCCTGATCCGGTGAGAACAATATTGACGACTCTGCGGTCTTCCTTCGTACGTACTCTCTCGATGTATCCCAGATCCTCCAGCTTATCGCACATGAACGAAGCGGCTCCCGGCGTAATGACTAGCCGCTCTGAGATATCCGTAATATTAAGGGAGCCGGTGAGCTGCAGCAGGAACAGCAGCATGATCTGATTCTGCGAGAGTGACCCTTTTTTCGTAATCCGGTCTATGAACGCCTGTGACTTCTGCTGCACGCTGGCCATATGCTCCATGACGGTATAGACGGCTTGCTCTTTCTCAGCTTCTTTGCTCATGGAAACACTCCAATATAGTATATTACGTAAAATATATAGATTGTATATCTTTCTTGTCAAGTAAAGGAAGAGCATAGTTCCAAAGGAGCAGCCGTAAGCTAAGAGGAGAACCGCATCAGCCATGCCCCCGCAGAATATCGGGCAAAAATTGAATGAAAAGAATAAAATGGATATAAAACGGTTTCGGTTATAGATTTGTCGAAAAAACTCTAAACTTTGTCGAATTTTTTGTCGATAAATATCAAAAGATGTAGAAATAAAATTGACAGGAAAGAAATAGCACTTTACAATGCAATTATAGAGTAATCATTTCTACTTATTAGAAGCTTTGATAGCTTTTAACACGCAATGATGATCCAAGTGTTATTTCAAGGGAGGATGCATAATGATGAAAGCAACTGGCATAGTAAGAAAAGTAGATGAACTGGGACGTATTGTGATTCCGATTGAGCTGCGCAGAACAATGGGAATTGACATAAAGGATCCGCTCGAAATTTTTGTGGACGGCGAAAAGATCATTCTCAGAAAATATGAACCTACTTGCATCTTCTCCGGAAGCTCCGAGAACCTGATCAATTTCAAGGGTAAAATGGTCAGCAAAGATGTTCTTGATGAACTGATCTCAAGCTTCGACAACGTATAAGTTAAGGCTCTGAGGCAGTATGCAGTATGAACAGAAGGGATCGCAGTGTAAGCACTCCATGTGTTTGCACTGTGGTCCCTTTTTGTAATTAGGGGTTCGTAGACAACATCTGCTGCTTCCTATATCATTAGGGCGTGTGACCGAAGAACAATGAGAAGGGATGATTCACCTCATGAGCAACGAAGAACAGACACAGGCGGGGAACAGACCGCTGCCGAAATTAAACCAGCCGGAAGCCATCGTGTTTGATATGGATGGTACGCTGTTCCAGACAGAAAGCCTGTTATTGCCCGCCTATCATAAAATGTTTGATATTCTGCGGGAAGAAGGCCTGCATTCCGGCCCGACTCCGCCGGAGGAGCGCATCCTCGGCAGTCTTGGCATGCTGCTGGCGGATATCTGGAAGAACGTAATGCCGGAAGCGGATGAGGCGGTGCACCGCCGGGCGGATGAGCTGCTCCTGCAGCTGGAGATTGAGGGGCTGGAAGCCGGAGGGACGGTCCTGTACCCTAAGGTAGTTGAGACGCTGCGTGCCCTGCACGCGCGCGGAGTGAAGCTGTTCGTCGCCAGCAACGGGCTGGAGGATTATATTCATAGCATCGTAGTCGTGCATGAGCTGAAGGACCTGTTCGAGGGGCTGTACAGCGCAGGCGGCTCGGGCACGGCAACCAAGACCGAGCTGCTCGGCCTTCTGCTGGACAATCACAAGATCGGCAGCGCCTGGATGGTCGGGGACCGTTCTTCGGATGTCCAGGCGGGCAAGGGCAATGGACAGACCGTTATCGGTTGCGCCTATGCCGGCTTCGGGCGGCAGGATGAGCTGAAGGGCTCGGATGTCATTATCTCATCGTTCGATGAACTGATTGAGCTGTACGATAACAGTACCGCACAAGACCTGTAATCAGGTAGGCCAGTAATGTAATCTTTATATACCAGGCAAGCAGAACCGGGTGTCCTTTTCGCCTTTTTTTGGCGTGGTGGGCATCCGGTTTGATGGCTTAAGCAGAGGGTACGGATAAATCTCGAAATTTCATACCTTTTCTCGAATGGGGACCGTTTCTTTGCCGGTGCTCAAATTTTATACTGGTACTGTAAGCGTTTTACAAGGAGTGAAGCTGAGAAGCTTGGCGGAGCGGGTATGGTGGCCGGAATGCTGGATTTGGAGGGGATAGTGTTGCACAAGCTGTTTCTGGTGGAGGATGAAGCTCTGATCCGTTCGGGCCTTAAGCATTTGATTGAGAAGGTCATCGGCGGCTATCAGGTGGTGGGGGAGGCTGAGAACGGAAGGCTTGCGCTGGAGGCGCTCAAAAGCGTGAAGCCGGATGTTCTGATCACCGATATCCGGATGAATGAAATGAACGGCCTGGAGATGATCCGGCGGGTCCGTGACCAGTACCCTGAACTATATATCCTGATTCTGAGCGGATATGCCGACTTCGAATATGCAAAGCAGGCGATTAAATACGGCATCAGCGATTATCTGCTGAAGCCGGTGGACCGCACGGAGCTGGCTCAGGCCCTGGGGGAGTTCAAGCGCAAGCACGGAACCGGGGGCGGGCTGCCGGGCCAGCCGGAGGAGGGCGAAGCGGAGCAGAAAGGCAGACTGTTGATCCGTAAAGTGAAGGAACTGGTCGCACTGCGGCTGGATCAGGAAATATCACTTCAATATATGGCCGAGCAGGTGCATCTGAATCACCAGTACCTGTCGGTGCTGTTCAAGTCGGAGACCGGCCAGAACTTCACGGATTACGTCTTACAGTGCCGAATGAAGCGGGCCAAGCAACTGCTTAAGGAGACGAATCTCAAAATCTATGAGGTCGCCAAATTATCCGGCTATCTAAGCTCGAAGCATTTCATGGCAGTATTCAAGGACCATACCGGCTGCACCCCAACGCAATACAGGGAGCAGCAGTAATGTAACCGTTCACTTTAGAGGAAGAAGGAGGAGCAAAGATGCGGAAATATGAAGTGGTTGTGGCGGGAGGCGGAGTTTCCGGCTCCGTGGCGGCCATCGCGGCTGCAAGAGCAGGCGCCCGGACGCTGATCATTGAGGCAGGGGGCTTCCTCGGCGGAACGCTGACCGCTGCGGGTGTGGGGCCGATGATGACCTTTCACGCGGGGGATAAGCAGGCTATCCGGGGAATTACCGATGAGCTGATTCAGCGGCTCCGGGCGCTCGGCAAATCGCCGGGGCATATCCAGGATGCAACGAATTACACCTATTCGGTGACACCGTTCGATGCCGAAGCAATGAAATACGAGCTGGATCTGATGCTGCAGGAGAGCGGAGGCGAGGTGCTGTATCATACGATGCTGGCCGGTGCTGAAGTATCCGGCAGACGCATTACATCGCTTACCTTGTGCAATAAAGCCGGGCTTAGCAGGATCACGGCGGATGTGTTCATTGATGCTACGGGGGATGGCGATCTGGCGGCCTGGTCCGGCGTCCCATTCACCAAAGGGCGCGAATCCGACGAGCAGTCGCAGCCGATGACTCTGAAGATGAAGATGAGAGGAGTGGACACGGAGAAAATCAAGGCTTATATCCGTGAGCACCGCGAGGATTTTCCGCGCATGAATCTGGATATCACGGTGATGGACTCTGCGGCCAGACTCTCTGTCGTCGGCTTCGACAAGCAGTTCCGTGAAGCGAAGGCGCGCGGCGAGATCAGCATTCCGAGAGAGGATGTGCTATTCTTCGAGACGAGCAATCCCGGTGAGATTATCATGAATACTACGCGGATTCTCGGCAAGGACAGCACAGACCCGTGGAGCCTCAGCGAGGCCGAGGTAGAGGGCCGCAAGCAGTGCCGCGAGCTGGAGATTTTTCTGAAAAAATATATTCCCGGGTTCGAAGATTCCGTGGTGGTCTCCACCGGCCCGTCCATCGGCGTTCGCGGCTCCCGCCAGATCAAGGGCGTGTATACACTGACCGCACAGGATATTCTGTCGGTGAAGCCCTTCGAGGATGTGATCGCCCATTCCGGGTATCCGATTGATATTCACAGTCCGGACGGCGAGGGAACGGCAACGGATCATCTGGAGTGGGGGGCAATGTACGGCATCCCTTACCGCTGCCTGGTCACAAATGAAATCGACAATCTGGTTATGGTTGGCAGATGCCTCTCGGCCACGTTTGAAGCCCAGGCGGCCGTGCGGACGACACCGACAGTAGGCGCAATCGGGCAAGCGGGTGGTACAGCAGCGGCGCTGGCGGTCCGTGCAGGAGTTCCTGTGCAGCAGGTCGATGTTAAGAGCGTGCAGGAGACACTTATAGCGCACGGCGCTTATCTGGAAGTATAACGGGCGGCGCGCCATAACTGTAATATGTGCATCTGTACCTCACAAACGTTCAATAAACTTGGAATTAATTCTTATAACAACGTAAATTCAACAAAATATTAGGAGGAATTGGTTTGGAAACCATGCAAATTATCGGGATTTTACTTGTATTCATTGTGTTTGTGGGTCTGATGATGACCCGCAAGCTGACCACGCTGCTCGCGCTGCCGATGATGGCGATTCTGCTGGCGGCGATTGCAGGCATCCCGCTTCTGTCTGACAACCCGGATACCTTCACCATCACGAAGGGAGTGCTCGCCGGCGGGGCCATGAAGCTGTCCACCGCGATTGCCGGACTGATCTTCGGCGCCTGGTTCGGGCAGATCCTCAGCAAGGTCGGCATCACCAAGACCATTATCCGCAAGGCGGCTGAGCTGGCGGGTGATAAGCCGCTGGCGATTGCCATTATCTTTTTCCTCGCGGCCTCTGTTATCTTCTCTGCTGCCAACGGTCTGGGTATGGTCATTCTGGTCGGAACAATCGCGATTCCCATCATGCTGACGGCTGGGCTGAAGCCCTTTGTAAGCGGCCTGGTGGTGCTGCTGGCCAATGCGGTCGGCGTGGTGTTCAATGTCTCTACGTGGGCCATTTATACTGATGTGCTTAAGGTGCCGACGAACACCATTGCTTCCTATTCCCTCGTCTGTGCCGTTCCGCTGATTGTCATTGCTTTGATTATGATCGTCTACTATACCCGCAAAGACGGCAAAGTCCGCCGTGCCTGGGCGATGCCGCTCAAGCGGGAATTTCAGGCTCAGGACAGCAAGAACGTAAGAGCGATTGCGCTGATCAGCCCGCTTGTTCCGGTACTGCTGGTCTTTTTCCTGAAGGTAGATATTGTGTCTGCGGTGTTCATGGGGGCGCTGGTCACCCTGCTGCTTGCCACACCTAAGCGTCCATTCCATGTGTTGTCGAGTGCGCTGGTAGAAGGGATTCAGGATGTAGCCGGTGCGCTCGGCCTGATGATCGGCATCGGGATGCTGCTCAGTGCGGTTACTGCGCCACAGGTGGCCGCGTTAATCCAGCCGCTGATCGAAGGCATCATTCCAACCAGCCCGCTGATGTATATCCTCGTCTTCACGCTGCTGTCTCCGCTGGCAATCTACCGTGGACCGCTTAATGTATGGGGACTGGGCAGCGGTATCGCTGCGTTGATCGTGGCCGGAGGCATGGCGCCTGTTGCTGCGATGCTGGCTCTGCGTATCGTGAGCAATCTGCAGGCGGTCAGCGATCCGACCAACTCGCACAATGTGTGGATCGCCGATTACACCAAGACGGATATTATTGAGACGCTGCGCAAGACGCTGCCATGGATGTTCGTTGCTGTCATGATCTCGATGATTATTGCGGGAATGATCGCTTTTTAGGCAGCGGCAAGGTACAGTAGCGTCTACAGGATATATGCAGATATAAGCTTCACGGAGAGGAGAACCTGCTATGAGCAATAAACAAGTCAGAATCGGCATCGATGTCGGAGGAACCTTCACGGATGCCGTAGCGATAGATAATGAGACCTTCGAGGTGCTGTCCAAGGTCAAAATGCCCACCACGCACCACGATGAACGCGGAGTAGCCAGCGGGATTGTCCAGATTATCCAGCGGATCATGAGCGAGAACGGCATTCTTCCCGGCGATATCAAGTTCATCGCCCACGGCACGACACAGGCCACCAATGCTCTGCTTGAAGGGGACGTTGCCCGTGTCGGCATCGTAGGGATGGGGACGGGGATGGATGCCCGCAGTGCCCGCTCGGAGACCAATGTGGCGGATATCGAATTGGCGGCGGGTAAATACCTGACCACGTATCACAAGTTCATCGATTCCAAAGAACTTACAGCAGCCGCGATAGACGATGCGATTGATCAGCTGCTGGCTCAGGGGGCAGAGGTCATCGTCGCCTCGGAGGCCTACAGCGTCGATGATCCGGCCAATGAGCTGAGAGTGATGGAGGCGGCCCGCAGCCGGGGAGTATATGCTACCGGCGGACATGAGATTTCCCAGCTCTACGGGCTGAAGACCCGGACGCGGACAGCGGTCGTCAATGCCAGCCTGATTCCCAAAATGATGGAGACCGCCAACATGACCGAGCAGGCGGTCAAGGAGGCGGGAATCACCTCCCAGCTGATGATTATGCGCTGCGACGGCGGGGTCATGAGCATCGATGAGGTGCGCAAGCGCCCGATCCTGACCATGCTGTCAGGGCTGGCGGCCGGGGTGGCCGGCGCTCTGATGTATGAGAAGATCTCGGACGGTATTTTCTTCGAGGTCGGGGGCACGAGTGTAGATATCTCCGTAATCAAGAACGGTAAAGTCATGATCGAGAACGCCCAGGTAGGCGGACACAAGACCTATCTGCGTTCGTTGGATGTACGGACACTGGCGGTTGCCGGGGGCAGTATGATCCAGATCGGCGGGGGCAAGATTACGGATGTCGGTCCGCGCAGCGCGCATATTGCAGGACTGGAATACGAATGCTTCACCGGCAGGGAGAATCTGGAGCAGCCGTCTATCGGCCTTGTCCGTCCGCGCGAAGGGGACCCGGATTATGTTACGGTCCGCAGCGCCGGAGGCCATGAATATGCGCTGACCCTGGCGGGAGCGGCGAATCTGCTGAACCATGTGCCGGAGACAGACTATGCCCGCGGGAATATGGAGAGCACACGGATCGCCTGGCAGGCGCTGGGGGCCCATCTCGGCATGTCTGCGGAGGATGCGGCCCGGGCAGCGATGGACATTGCCATCCGCAAGGTAATGGCGGTGGTGAATCAGATGATCAGCGACTATGAGCTGGACACGGGCTTCATTACATTGGTGGGCGGCGGCGGCAGCGGAGCTGTTCTGGTTCCGGCCATGGCGGCGAAGGAGGGCTTCAAGCACCAGATTGCGAACAACGCGCCGTACATCTCCACGATTGGCGTCGGGATGGCTATGGTCCGCGAGCAGATCGAGAAGACGGTAGTGGGTGCCACAGAGCATGACATCAAGCTGATCCGGGCGGAGATTGTGGAGAAAATTGTCCAGTCCGGCGCGAACGAATCCACCGTCGATGTTACGATCGAGATCGATTCCCAGCGCAATATTCTGCGTGCGATTGCCACCGGCTCCACCGAGCTGCGCTCCAAGGATCTGGCCAGCCGCGAGGTGCCGGTGAATGAGCTGATGCTGACGGCAGCGGATGCGCTGGGCCAGCCGGCGGACAAGACGGAGCTGAAGGCAGCCTCCGGCAGATGGTATCTGTTCGAGTCCAGCGAGATCAAGAAGTCGCTGTTCGGGCTGGTGAAGAAGAAGCTAAGCCATGTCAGCGTGCTGGACCGCGAGGGGGTGGTGCGCTTCAAGAAGACGAATGCGTATCATCTGGCTTTTCTGAAGAAGAATATGGCTGACCGGTTCGCTTCGTTCCTGGAGGAGAATACGATCTATTCGGACGCCAATGCTACGATCCCGAAGACGTTCATCTTCTATAAGGAAAAAATGCTGGATCTGACCGGGATGCAGACTAAGGAGCAGCTGTTCTCCATTCTTGAGGTGGAGACCCAGCTGCTTGAGGACAACAGCGAGCTGCTTGCTGTCGTCTACCAGTAGGAGGTGCACAGGATGATGAAGACAGCGGAACATACGCTTCCGGGCGATGAAGTGCTGGGGTACGCCGAGCTGAAGAACGACCTGCTGTTTCACCGGATACCGTACAGCAAACGGCGATATTATGTGGAGCGCCCGCTTGCGATCGGCAGGGAACAGGCGCTGGCCTTCAAGGCCCGTTACGGCACCGATGTCGGGGCCATCTGCCGGAACCGCGGCATACGTATTGATCTGAATCTGCGAAAGGGCACCATCGGGCAGATCCGCTTCCGCGCCCAGATTGAGCTGTCCGCCAAGGAGCGTGTCATCACGCTGTATCAGTCATCCATGGAGGAGCTGCGGCAATCTGCCGGTGTACTGCTTCCGGGCCATTCCTTCAGCCTGAAGGAGATTACAGACATTCATCTGGCCCATGAGCTGTTCCACGATCTGGAGTTCACGGAGCTGGGGTACACCAACAAGCGGCTGGATGATATCAGCAGCCTCTCCCTGGGTCCGCTGCGCATCCGGTCCAGTGTGACCCGAACCTCGGAGATCGCTGCACATGCCTTCAGCCGCTATCTGCTGGATCTGCCCTGCCTGCCGAATCTGCTGGATTATGCTTATATGATTCACAGCGGCACGCTGACGGCTGCTGAATTCTGGAGACAGACGGAGATATGGGCGGGGGAGCTTGAGCATAGCTGAGCCACAGCTGAACCACAGGCCCTGAGCGGCTGCCCTTCCGCTGGTAAATACACATGGCGAACGGCTCTGACTTCATCCGCAAATTATGCTATGTTGATGTAGGGAATGAGAGTCAGGGAGGCTGCTTCGCATGCTGTTCAGAAAAGGGTCGAATCCAAAATCAATCTATGTGCCGCTGCGCACCAAATTTATTGTCTTATTTTTTCTGCTGATCACGATTCCGTTTCTGATCATCGGTACGATCAGCTACCGGAAATACACCGCCGGCGTCGAACGCAGTACGGTGGAGCTGTCCAATCAGGTGGTGAACCAGATTAATATTAATCTGGAGCGTTATATTAAGGAACTGGACCGCCTTACCCTTACGCCGCTGTACGATGAGGATATGATGCAGATTCTCCGCAAGCACAGGGGCGCAGGCCCGGCCGGCACCTATCTGAGTACGGATGAGACGCTGAAGATGAACCTGTTCATCTCTTCGCTGGCTTTTGACCGGGGGGAGATTGAGAGCATTCTGGTGTTCACCAATGACGGCGGAATTTTCAGTAATCTGGACCAGAGTGTAAGGAAGCGGTGGGACGGCAGCATGGCAGACTGGATGGAGCCTGTGGAACGGGAGGACGGAGGCCTGACCATTCTTCCGCCGCATACCGCAGCTTATTATACTGAGGGGAAGCACGGAATGATCTCGGCAGCCAGGGTGATCCGTGAGCCGTATACTAATGCCAAGCTGGGAATTGTCAAAATAGATCTGACGCCGCGGGGCTTCGGTTCGATTGTATCGACGCTGCGTTCCAGCGGAAGCGGCCTGCTGCAGATTACAGGCAAGGATCAGGTGGTCCTGTACTCTGAAGCAGACAAGCTGCCCGACTCGAGGGAGTCCTATATTACGGCTTCGGCGGAATCCACGTACACGGGACTGAAGGTAACCTCCCTGATTCCGCGCTCACAGCTCCGCGAGGACGCCCGTGAGTTAACCAACTCTACGCTGGTGGTCTCCATTGTGGCCCTGGCGGCGGCGTATGCGGCGGCGATCCTGCTGTCGAACCGGCTGATTAAGCCGATTGCCCATCTTCAGTCGAAGATGAGGCAGGTGAAGCGGGGGTTGTTCCTCGAACGGGCGACGGTGACCACCAGCGATGAAATCGGGCAACTGACCGAAGGGTTCAATACCATGATCGGTGAGATCGACCGTCTGGTCAAAGAGGTGTATGAGACCCGGCTGAAGGAGCGGGAGGCTGAGCTGCAGGCGCTGCAGAGCCAGATTCATCCGCATTTTCTGTACAATACGCTGGAGATGGTGAACATGCTGGCCCTTCAGGGCAATACCCGGGAGCTCTCCGGCGTGGTGACCAGTCTCGGCAAGCTGCTGCGTTATACGGTCGGCCACCGGGAGCAGATGGTGCATGTACTGGATGAAGTGAAATTTGTGGAAGCTTACTCGCGCATTCAGGGTATGCGTCTTGGTGACAAGCTGCAGGTTATGATTCATATCGATTCTTCCTTCGATTATTGTGTGGTCCCGAAGCTGATTCTGCAGCCGCTGATCGAGAATGTTATTGAGCATGCTATGGGGCAGGAGCTGCTGCACCTTATCCTGACCGCTTCTGTGGACGAAGAGGATCTGGTGCTGTCGGTTAAGGATGACGGTCTTGGCATCAGCGGCGCACGGCTGCAGGAGCTTGAACAACAGCTATATGGCAGTCAATCCCGGCCTGCTGCGGATGCTGACCAGGGAGGCTTTGGCCGGATTCAGAAGGGACTCGCGCTGCGTAACGTCCATCAGCGGCTCCGGCTGCTCTACGGAGAGCCTTACGGCCTGAGACTGGATAATACAGCAGAGCGCGGGGTAACGGTCTCGCTGCGGCTGCCGATGAACTGGGAAGCGATGAACGATGCCGTACCCGCAGGGGACAGGCAGGAGGAGGAAGAATGATACGGACAAGGCTGTTAGGGTTTATGGCAGCGCTGTTACTGGTCTCAGGCTGCACACCGGGTGCAGGAGGCGGGGGAGCTGGCGGGACAGACGACAGCGGAAGTGCAGGCCAGGGTACGGCAGCTGTGCAGGAGCGTGTGAAGCTGAAGTTCAGCCTCTGGGGCAATGATGCGCAGAAGGCGATGGTGGAGGGGCTGGTGGATGAATTCGAGCAGCTTCACCCCGGGATCGGGGTGGAGATTATGACGATTCCCTTCGCCGATTATCAGCAGAAGCTGTCGATCATGCTGGCCTCGCGTACCGCGCCGGATGCAGGCTGGCTGGCGGAACGGATGATACCCCAGCTGCTGGAATCAGGTCAGCTGGTGGATATTTCCGCTGAGGTGAAGGAGGACCCTGAATATCATTACGCAGATATCTATCCGTCCACACTCGACATCTTCAAGCGGGAGGACCGGCTGTACGGCATCCCGTTCTCCACGCCTCCGGTGCTGATCTATTACAATAAAGACCTGTTTCTTGAGAAAGGCCTAAAGACGCCAACGGAGCTGTATAAGGAAGGAAAATGGGATTACGATGAATTTCTCAAGGCAGCGCGGAGCCTCACCGATCCGCAGCGCGGCATCTACGGTGTGAAGCTTGTCCGCGACTGGAACAACTGGTCGGATGCACTGCTGCCGCTGTTCTGGTCGCACGGAGCCGAGCTGTTTGACAGCAGCGGCGCGTCGTTTGCGCTGAATTCCCCCGCAGGGAAGGAGGCGCTCCAGCTCTATAGTGACATGATGTTCAAAGACAAGGTGCACCCGCTGCCCGGGGATGAGCTGACCTTCGACAGCGGCCGGATCGGCATGTACACAGACCGCTACAGCTATACCTCGAAGGCCCGTGCGGTCACTGATTTCGCCTGGGATATTGCTCCGATGCCGGCAGGCATCAACGGGACAGGCACCTCGCTGGGCTATGCGGGAGTGTCCGTGTTCGAGACCAGGCATCCGGCGGAAGCCGCGGAGCTCCTGAAGTTCATCACCAGCGCGGAGGCGATGAGCGTGACTGCGCAGTATTTTGTCCCGTCGCGCAAGTCTGTTCTGGAATCCGATGTCTTCCTGCGGGCGGCCTCGGAGCCTTCTGCTGAGAGCATCCAGCTGGCCGTGCTCGACCAGATCGCTACGGCGCGGATCGCGCCCGGCCATAAGAACTGGCAGCAGATTGATACGAAGATCCAGATGCTGCTGGACGGTCTATACACGCAAGAGTCCACCGTTGACGAGTTGCTCGGACAAATGGAGCAGGAAGTTACCCCGCTTATGAAATAAGCGGGGTGTTCGTGTGCTTGTCCGGTTCGCCCGTCCAGCCGAAACAACACTGCTTAGCTGTTATTGCATGCGCACATACCTGCATGTGCCCGCAGCCTGCACACAGTGCATGTGCGCTCCGCACACGCCCGCCTGCTCCTGTAAGCCCCTCGTATTTGCACTAATTAACCACCTTGCCCGACTACCCTAAGGGAGGGCGAAGGTAGTCTCATGTTGAAGCTTAAAAATCCTGCACATAATGCAACATTTTCCTCAATAAAAGGGCAGTAATCGTGAAATGTTGCACAAAAGGCAGGATTCTCCTACCAACCAAGTGGTTATGTGAGAAGAATGTTGCATTTTCTGCAAGAAATCTACCTCACCCCTGAGTATTCAACAGCCCAAGTTGCAAATTCTGCAACATTACTCGGTTGCCCAACCCAACCCAACCCAACCCAACCCAACCCAACCCAACCCAACCCAACCCAACCCAACCCAACCCAACCCAACCCAACCCAACCCAACCCAACCCAACCCAACCCAACCCAACCCAACCCAACCCAACCCAACCCAACCCAACCCAACCCAACCCAACCCAACCCAACCCAACCCCATTAAACTTACTCCAAGTTACTTAAAATAAACTAATCAAATATATTATCCTGCAGGGCGGAACCCGGCCAAACAGCTACAGAAACAAATCGGGCAGGCCCTGCACAGGCTCATAATAACAAATGTACGCTGCTTGCATCACCGGGCGCAGCAGGCCTTTACGGACTAACTCCTGCAGTTGTTTACGCGCTGTCCGAAAGTTCACATCGTATTGGAGCATCACATCTTTGGGGCGTACCCCCTTCTTTTGACTCAAGGAGAGTCTAACAATCTCTCTCTCCAGCGGTGAAAGAGAGAGTCCGGACGGAACCCGGAGCAAGGCTGGGGCAATCACCATTTGCAGCAGCATGCGGCAGATTTCCGGACGATTCTGCACATCATCGAAGGAGAAATGGATGATCCTCCAGCCTAGTCCGTTCAGGTACGTGTCTCTGTTCAACGAGTAGCTGAACCTCTCCCGGTCCATGTCCTTCACATGGCTCTGATAACCATCACATTCCAGGCCGAATTTGCCGTAGGACGGGAGAAAGGCAACATCCAGAAACTGTGATTTACGGTTCCAGTCGTACACTTCATATTCAGGATGCAGGTCATCCAGGTTGCCGAATAGCGGCCACCAGACATTACGCAGCATCAGCTTCTCAGCATACTGGTGCCCCCGTGACAACCGGCCTTTTAGCTCCCCTGATCGGATTGACAAATG
Organism: Paenibacillus sp. FSL H7-0756; assembly: GCF_038006765.1. Taxonomy (NCBI): domain Bacteria; kingdom Bacillati; phylum Bacillota; class Bacilli; order Caryophanales; family Paenibacillaceae; genus Paenibacillus; species Paenibacillus sp. FSL H7-0756. The sequence goes on from NZ_JBBOVT010000003.1 coordinate 1,577,307, forward strand.
CCGGTCCAATAGCAGCTGATACGCTTTTTCAAACTCCATATGTATTCCCTCCTTCATGTTGACAAAAAAAGAACGCCCCCTCTGCCAGCGATGGCTTGGGACGTTCTTCGTCTGACCTAATTATACGTCGGCACATGGGCGAGCGGCAATAGATGCTTTATAGTCCATCTCCAAGAGGATATTTGTCCCAAGATCGTTTATACTGAGTTTAAATAAATAACGTAATTTAGTATCTGCATACGCAAGTGCAGAGATGGAGGTTTGTCCGATTGGAATTATTTGAGTATATTTTGTTGATGCTGGCAGCCGTGTCACTGTCGAATCTGGTGAACCGGTTCATCCCCTCGCTCTCCGTGCCGATCATTCAGATTGCGCTGGGCATGGCCTTAACCTGGCTGCCCCTGCATTTCGAGCTGGAGCTGAACCCGGAGCTGTTCCTGCTGTTATTCATTGCCCCCTTGCTGTTCAATGACGGCAGGCTTGCCGATAAAGTGGCGCTATGGAAGCTGAAAAAGCCGATCTTGCTGCTGGCCCTGGGACTGGTCTTTCTGACGGTAGGGGTTCTGGGATACTTCCTGCACTGGCTGCTGCCGGTCCTGCCCTTGGCGGCTGCATTTGCGCTGGCGGCTGCACTGGCTCCTACGGATGCAATCGCCGTAGGCGCACTGGAGCAAAAAGTAAAAATCCCGCACCAGACCATGCAAATTCTCGAAGGTGAATCCTTGATTAATGACGCATCGGGTCTGGTGTCCTTTCAATTTGCGGTTGCAGCTATGGTCACCGGCGCCTTCTCTTTCAAAACGGCGAGTCTGAGCTTTATCTCCATCTCGCTGGGCGGTGTGGTGCTGGGCCTTGTGCTCACGCTCATTAAATACGGGATCGTCCGCTGGCTGCGCAGGCTCGGGATGGAGAATGTCACGTTACATATGCTGATTGAGATCCTGACGCCGTTTGCTATTTTTATGGCCGCTGAGGAGCTGGGGGTCAATGGAATACTGGCGGTTGTCAGCGCCGGAATTGCCCATTCCTTCGGATATAAGCAGATGAATCCTGAGGTGGCTAAGCTGAGCATCGTGTCCAAAAGCACCTGGGCCGTCATTATCTTCGTCTTGAACGGTCTGGTCTTCCTGCTGCTTGGTACCCAGCTGCCGGAGATCATTAGAACGGTCTGGAACAACCCGGATATTGGGAATGTCCAGATTATCCTGTATACCCTGCTATTAACCGCTGCCGTCCTCGGCCTAAGACTGATCTGGATGCTGATCATGGATATCCCCGAAGGGGAGGAGCCGCGCGGACCGTGGAAGCTGGAATTCAAGAAGGCGCTTATTCTGACGCTGTCGGGGGTGCGGGGTACGATTACCCTGGCGAGTACGATGTCACTGCCGTTTTTCCTGGATGACGGTTCCTACTTTCCGGCGAGGGACCTGATTATTTTCCTGGCGGCGGGTGTCATTCTGTGGACCCTGCTGGCATCTAACTTTCTGCTGCCGCTGCTGCTTGGCTCAGATCATGAAGCGGAGCATAATGCCGAGGAGGCCGAGGCCAAAATCGAAATTCTGCGCAACGTAGTTGCCGGACTACAGGAGCAGGCTACAGATCAGTCCCAGTCCCGGATGGCTTTGAATCATTTGACCGGCACCTACAATGCCAGAATCCGCATGCTGAAGAAGAATGAAGAGGCCGAGGAGATGGAACGGAAGCTCGGGGTGACAGCCTTCAAGTGGCAGAGAGAATACACTATGCTTGCGCTCAAGCAGCACGAGGTGAACCCGTATACGGCATACCGCTTCCTGAACCGGCTGAACCGGCAGCTATTCATATACACCCGTGATCCGCAGTACAAGAATGACCTGATTCCATTCAAAAGTTGGGAAGAAATCACAGGTTTCATTCAGCAGGTCCGCTTAAGCGCGCAAGAGCGGCGTGAGGAATCGAACCGGCTGCAGTCCGGGATCTTCACTTATGTTCTTGAGCGGCTGAGAGAGCTGCAGAATACGGGAGAGATGGAGCCCGAAGTGATCAGCTCCCTGATTCTGCGTTATGAGCGTGGGCGGTTAAGGCTGACCCGGCAGGAGTCTATCTCTGCTACGAAGCGGGAGTTCGAAGAGTCGCTGCACGAGTTGTCCCGGGCGGGAATTCAGCTAGAGCGTGATAACATTCAGCTGATGTTCGAGGCCGGACGGATCTCCAGAGCTAGCATGAAAGAAATGAAACGTGATATTCTGTTCATGGAGCATGATCTGCGGGAAGAAATGGGCTGAATGCCATCTATAAGGAGCTGAATCTTAACATGAACAATAAAATAGTAGCGGGTGCCTGTGCGGTTATTGCAGCGCTGGGAATCTACCTGTATGCGGGAAGCGGGGGAGCGAAGACCACGGAGGTTGCCACAACTCCGGGCAGCAGCCAGTCTGCCAGCCAGGACATCAAGCAAATGGTGGCTGACTTCAGCTCACGGACCTTAACCGCGGAGTCCGCTTCGATTACCTCGACCCAGCTGATCGTGGACAGCGGCGGTTCTAACGAAGCGGTCTATGGGCTGCCGGAGGATGAGTTCTTCCTGTCGGTTGCCCCGTATGTGCAGAATACACATCCCTGTGCGACCCACAGCCTGACCGGCTGCCAGGGAGAGATGGTCGAACAATCCTTCGGGGTAACAGTCGTAGACGCGGACGGTAAGGAGATAATGAACCAGACCGTCAAGTCCCAGCCAAACGGCTTCATCGACCTATGGCTGCCGCGTGATCAGAACTACAAGCTGACCATTACTCATGAGGGCAAAGAGGCAAAGTCCGATATTTCCACCTTTGAGAGTGATGATACTTGTCTTACCAGTATGCAGTTGAGCTGAGCACCTAATGTGCAGGCAATAATTAAATCACACGAAGAACGTCCCAAGTCGTCACCTGGCTGAGGGGCGTTTTTGTGCGTGCTCTGTTTTCCATCCTTGTTAACGTTCCATTCACACTACTCTGATAATCTCTATAAGTGTCAGGTGGATGAAATTCAACCTTAACTATAAAGATGATGCGGAGGATAATAATGTTAATATCTATGAAAAACAGGCTGATCGCTACTTTGGCAATATGCGTTGTGCTGGGATTAGCTACAGGCCTTATATTTCCCGGGAAACATGCCAAGGCGGAGACAGGGCAAGCGTCTTCACCGGGTTCCCGGATTGAAGCGCCTGCCAAGCTTGAGGATACGGCAGGTCTGACTGCCTTTGTAGATGGGATGATGGAAGAGTATATGAACCGGCTGCAGATTCCGGGAGCGGTTATCTCCGTCGTCAAGGACGGCAGGATTATTTTGGCCAATGGGTATGGCAGCTCTAATCTGGAACAAGCGCTACTGGTCGATCCTGCGACCAGTATGTTCCGAATAGCTTCAACAACCAAACTATTTACCTGGACAGCGGTGATGCAACTGGTAGAGCAGGGAAAGATTGATCTGGACACGGACATTAACACCTATCTGAAATCCGTGAAGATTCCTGACACTTATCCTGAGCCCATCACCATGCGTCATTTGATGACTCATACAGCAGGTTTTGAAGAGGGCGGAGTCGGTTATCAGATCACCACTGATCCTGCCGAATTGCCCGGGTCCATTTCGGAAACGCTCAATAAGCATATGCTTGCACGGATCAGACCGCCCGGTGTGATGAGTTCCTATTCTAACTACGGAGCCACGCTTGCAGGTATGATTGTGGAGGACGTCAGCGGTATTCCTTATAATGATTATATTCAGAAGTATATTTTCGATCCGCTGGACATGAAATACTCGACTGTCGTGGAGCCTTTGCCGGAGTCATTCATCCCTTACGAAGTGATAGGGTACAATACTAAGAACGGCAGCTTTATTCCTGGCACACCTACGTTCGAGGGCGGCTTTCGTCCTGCCGGCTCGGCTACCGCATCCGCTGTAGACATGGCGCACTTCATGATTGCACATCTGCAGAACGGGAAATATGGCGGCCGGCAGATTCTAAAGCCTGAGACCGCAGAACTGATGCATTCAACGGCATTTCAGCCCGATAAGCGTCTGCCGGGAGTAGCCCTCGGATTCGCAGAGAAGCGGGTGAACGGGGTAAGATTAATCTCGCATGGCGGCTCCGATCCCATGTTCAATACAGAATTCTATCTTGCACCTGCCAAGCACTTGGGTATTTTCTTATCCTACAATGGCGGTCAAGGCAGCGAAGCTGCGGCCAATCTGCTCCAGGCCTTGTTCAACCGGTATTATCCTGCTCCGGAGGTGGAGCAGCCAGAGTTCGCCGCTTCTGCGGAATCCGTGCAGAAATATGCCGGCTCCTATCAATTTACACGCCGCAACATAAGTGATATTGACAAGTTCTTCAACTTTTTTGCCCAGCTGAATGTTACGACTGTGGATAATAAGATATCCTTGGGAAGCGGCAGTGAACAACAACTGTACAGAGCGATCGCACCTAACCTGTTCCAGCTGGAGGAAGGGACCGATCAGATCGGCTTCCTTACGGATGAGTCCGGCAAAGTTACACATATGCTTTTGGACATAGCCCCGGAGATGCCGCTGGAGCGTACGCCGCTTTTGGATCAGAGTAAGTTTTGGCTTATTCTTCTTGGAGTCGTAGGATTCATCTTCCTCACGGCATTGCCCGGCCCCGTCTTCTTCAGACGCAGGTTCAAGGCGATGACACTCCCGGAAAAGCGGGCCATCCGCTTATCTGCGGGAACTGCCGGTTGGGGGATGTTATCTTTTATAACTCTGTTTATGGTTATAATGTCCATGGACATTATGCAGAAGCTCAGTGGCATCAGTCCGTTGCTGTCTGTCCTCTTAATTATGCCAATCATTATGACGGGCTTGACCTTAGCTCTGTTGGTCTCGGCTATACTGGTGTGGAAAAATAAGTATTGGACCGCCATTAAGCGGGTGCATTACACGTTAGTGGCGCTTGCGGCTGTCGTACTGGCGATCTTCTTCTACTATTGGAATCTGCTCGGCTGGCAGTTTGGATAACGCTTAAGAGAGAAGGATGATCGTGGCTACTATACTGATCGCGGATGATGATGATAATATCCGGAAGCTGATGTCTCTATATCTGCGCAAAGAAGGGTTCAGCCTCGAAGAAGCCGGGGACGGCACCAAGGCCTTATCTCTCATAGAGGACTCACAGATCGACCTTGTCATTCTGGATATTATGATGCCGGGACTGAATGGCTGGGAGCTGTGCAGGGAAATCAGGCGTTCGGATGCCAATCTCCCCCTGCTCATGGTGACGGCCAAAGCGGAATCCGCCCACAAAATCAAAGGGTTTCAGCTCGGAACGGATGATTACCTGACCAAGCCGTTTGATCCGGTGGAGCTGGTGATGCGGGTAAAAGCCTTGCTCAAGCGCTCACTGGTAGTGACTTCCCAGTCTGTGCAGCTCGGCAATGTGGTGCTTAACCGCCGCACCTTCCAGGTTACACGCAGTGGAGCACCGGTCACGCTGCCTTTGAAGGAATTTGATCTTCTGTTTCTGCTGGTCAGCCACCCCAGACAGATCTTCACCAGAGACCAACTGATTCAGCAGGTCTGGGGACTCCAGTATGAAGGGGACGGGCGGACTGTAGATGTGCATATCAGCCGGTTGAGGGAGAAGTTCAGCGGCAACGGCGAGGGTTTTCAAATTGAAACCGCCCGGGGCCTGGGCTACCGGCTGATCCCTGAGCCATGATCAAGACCTTGTATGTTCGGATCATTCTCACGTTTCTCGGCATTATTGTCTTTAGTGTGATCTGTTCCTTTTTCATCGGCTTGTATGTATTTCAGAAGCAAATAAGCTATGAGGCACAGAACGAGATGATTACAGTAGGCAGGGAGATCATTCACCGTTATGATGACGCCAAGCCTACAGATACGGACGAGTTCCTGAATAGTATGGTTAAGGTATCGGCGCATCCTATCCACCTGTATCATCCGTCTGGAGAACATACCTTTTACGGGCTCCCGGATAGTCCGGCTGTGACCATCACCCCCGACGCTGTCCGGCAAGTGCTGCAGGGAAAGGTCTATCGTTCCTCCACGGAAGATAATGATACGTTTATCGGAATGCCCTTTATGCTCAAGGGGGAGTGGCGTGCGATGTTCCTGCAGTACTCTGCCGAGAACGAGCATATTGTCAACCGGCTGGTACTCTTTGTGCTGCTGCTCGTGCTTGTGCTGGGAAGTGTATGTATTGTTGTGGCTGCCAGATATCTGGTGGAGCCGATCAAGGCTTTGACGAATGCCACCAGAAGACTGGCCAAGGGAGATTTTGAAGTGAATCTCCGAATGAACCGTGTGGATGAGATCGGGGAGCTGACGCAGAGCTATGTGGAGATGGCGGGAGAACTGAAGCAGCTTGAGCAGATGAGGCAGGATTTTGTCTCCAATGTCTCGCATGAAATTCAGACACCGCTAACCTCTATATCCGGTTTTGCCAAGGCACTGCAGAACAATGATTTGATTGCGGAGGAGGAGCGTAAGGACTATCTGGATATCATCATTGCGGAGAGTGGACGCCTGTCACGGCTGAGTGATAATTTGCTGAAGCTTGCTTCTCTGGATTCCGAGCATCACCCCTTCGCGGCAGTGTCTTTCCGGCTTGATGAGCAGATAAGGACAATCGTGGTGACCTGTGAGCCGCAATGGTCAGCCCGAAGCCTCGTTATCGATCTGGAGCTGCCGGAGGCAGTTAATATGACCGGAGATGAAGATCAGCTTAAGCAGGTATGGATGAATCTGTTAAGCAACAGCATTAAGTTCACGCCTGAGGGCGGTAAGATCCGCATCCGTATAGACCATAGTGCAGCAGAAGTTGCGGTCACCATCAGCGATAATGGCATCGGAATCTCCCCGGAAGAGCAGGGCGCCGTATTCCAGAGATTCTATACCGTAGACAAGTCGCGGAACGGAAGTAATAACGGGAACGGTCTGGGATTGGCAATTGTCAAAAAAATCGTCTCCCTGCATCAGGGCAGTATTGAGGTAGACGGTGCGGCAGGAGAAGGCACGACGATTATCGTCAGGTTGCCCGTACGCCAGACATAATGAACTCCTTGAATTGCCGGTCCGCTGCCCGGTCTTCCTCTGTAACTATACCGCCCCGCTGATGAGCTAGAATAACGGCTTTTTGCAAATACATGAAATACAGGTGGGTGGACTTCTGCAGAAGATCCAGCCACTTTTTTTGATGCTCAGGAGCCACCGCTGCGGTCTCAAGATTTATGTACCGGGAATACCAGACCTCCATGGCTCTCTTGAAATCAGGCAGTTCCGCCGGATCTTTGGACAGGGTGCTGTAATACACTCCAAAAATAGCATCATAATAGATCAACGCCTCCTCATGCTCTCTAAGCGCCAGATATTGATCCAGAATCTTCTCCAGGGACGGAACAGGCCGGGCAAAATCAAAATCAAACAGCAGCCTGCCAAACATCCGCTCCAGATTATCCACATAGAGCCTAGCAGCTAAATCTTCCTTATCCTTATAATGAAGGTACAACGTGCGGCGGGAGACACCGGCTTGCCCGGCGATCTGAGCCATATCGGTCCGTTCGATCCCCTGAGCACAGAATAGGCCCAGCGCGGCCTCCTTAATGAGCTCTTTGGTCATTTGCATTTGCTTTTCACGTAAATTCAATGATCTTCTCTCCTGTCTTCCTGCGAAAATATTGCGGCTGGATCTACTCCTGAGCGGTTGCCGACGCCTCCAAAAACTCACTGCCTACCGAATAGCGTTTCTGCTGATTGACCGCATCCCCCAGCCACTTCACAAGCTTCACACCATCCTGCTCCGCCTGATAAAAGGTCTCCCGGGTGGAAAAAGTGTGCGGGGTCGTCCCGTTCTCAGCGTTCAGCCCGTAATCCGTCAGATAGTAATAATAATTAGGAACCTTAGCCGCTAGAGCAGCTACCGACTGCCGCATTTCCTCCGACCACGCCTTAATAAGCTTATGGTCCCGTGGACCATTGTAATCGTTGATCTTGTTCTGGAAGTGGATCAGAATCTCATCATATACCGAATAGGCTTGTAAAAGCACCGTACCGGCAGGCAGCAACCGGCCATTCGCCCGAAAAGCAGCCCCGATAATATCTGTCTCCGGCGCATACCCGAAGTTTGCAGTGAAATCCGAGTCCCATTCCTGCTCCATCACCTGCGGCCACTTGTCTGACTTCAGGAAGGAACTGTCCGCATATTGAAAAATCTCGGAGTCTTTATAATGATTGGAGATCTCGGGCGCCCAGAAGGCGGACCCGAATCCCCCCGCGCTCTCGCCTGCAATCAGCAGCTTATCTGGCTTAGCCACGTTCGCATAGATCCAGTCAAGGCTGCTGCGCACATTATTACGCCCGTTATACCGCATGGTGAAGGTGCTGCCGTCCTCTCGCGGATACGTAGCGGTGCGGTTACCAATGTGGAAGTCACCGGTCGAGTAGGGGAGGTAGACCACATTCCAGCCGTGAAAAGGATTATCCGTGTTGTGCGTATCCATCATCCCGCCGAGCAAAGTCAGCATATAGAACGGAATGTCAGCGAAATAGTTGCCTGTATCTCCGCCTTTCATAAAGTTCATGAGCTTAATAGGATGTGCAGCGCTCTGGGCATCCCAACTGACCCCGCCGCCGGAAAAGAAGACGATCCAATTGTTGCTCTCACCGGTTTTGGTCCAGATGAAATACTCTGATCCATCGCTCGAAAGGGTATTCCCGCCCAGCTTGACCTTGTTCCACTCATAAGGCTTCACTTCCGTGATTATGGGCGTAGTGGTCACTGGCCGCTGGATTACGAAGGCATAGACCGCAACAATGGCAATGACAACAACGCTCAACAATCCAATATCCGTAAATATCGTGATTTTCTTCATTCTGCTCATCTCATCGCCCCCTTACTAGAAGTATACGCCGGGATAACTCATTGCACAAGGTGTATACTTTTTCCCCTGGCGCAATTCAACTTTCTCCTTAGTTTTTGGTTTTGCATAAATTACGATATAATTATCCCTAAGATTACCAGTGGAATGATAAGAACTTGGAGGGATTGTATGACACTATCCAAATGCCTCAAGCTTTCAATGACATTGTTATTTGTCTTAATGATCTGTACAGCCTGCCAAAGTCATAAGGAGCAAGGAACGAGCGGCTATATCTCGTTAAATGAATTAGAGAGCTTAGCGGACAAGGGAGCCGCACTGAATTGGAGCGATTTTGACAAGTATCCGTATGAGGATATCGGTTCAGGAGTGTATATAAGAAGGTACCCGATCGAAGGGGAGCAACAGCTGTTAGTTAGAGGGAAAAGCCTGGAAAAACCGCCTGAGCAAATTTCTATTGTGGATCACAAGGGTGAGGAGCAGGATGTGCTGCTATGTGTCAATCTAACGTGCAGGTAAGTGAAACGCCAACGTCAATCTAACGTATGATCCGTATTCAACTTTATCCCATATGGCTCATACGGAGGTGAACCTGGCTGGAGCATTTTTATGACTTGGTTCAATTGGCGTTTTCAATCGCACTTATCTATTCCTTAGTATCATTTCCATTTGCCCATTTTTCTGTACGGGAGATTCACTGGGATCATGATATTGCTGCAGCGGGTTCCACTTGGTATGTGGCTGTCAGACTGTCGCAACCGGACGGCATTCAGCGTTGGATCGTACGTACTGCCAGACGAAGAGAGGCACCGGATGAAGAGGACAATGGTCCTTCCCCACATTGATATTCATACTTTCAATTAGGGAGGACAACGATGAAAAAGATCATGCGGCTTCAACCATGGGCCAAGCCCATTCTCGTATTGTTGATGGCAGTTATTCCGGTCATTATGCTTAGCGGGTGTTCGACAGCAGCCCAAGCAAACCCGATTACTGCCGATTCAACAGGGATATTCAACCACTTTTTTATTTATCCGTTATCGTTCCTGATCAAATTCTTCGCCGATGCATTTCACGGAAACTACGGATTATCTATCGTGCTGATGACGTTCATCATAAGACTTGCGATCATGCCGCTCATGATGAATCAAACCAAGAAACAAATGGACATGAAAGAGAAGATGACCGTCCTCCAGCCGGAGTTAACTGCACTTCAGGAGAAGTACAAGAACGACCTTAGTGTGGATGCAAAAAAGCAACAGCAAGCCGAGATGATGCAGCTCTACCAGAAGCATCAATTTAACCCCTTAAGCATAGGCTGTTTACCGATGCTTCTCCAATGGCCGATCACTCTTGCATTTTACTATGCCATTCGCCGTACCCCGGAGATTGCCGCTCACGATTTTCTGTGGTTTAGCTTGGGGCAGACCGATATGATTTTGCCGTTTATTGCTGCTGCGGTGTATTTCGTTCAGTTCCGCTTGTCTCAATCCGCTTCCGCACAGAATCAGCACAACCCAAATAACCAAATGGCTTTCATCGGGTTGTTGTCACCAATTATGATGGGGGTGTTTTCCTTTGGGATGCCTGCTGCGCTACCCTTATATTGGGTGGTGGGCGGTATATTCATTATCGTGCAGACGATCCTACTGAATAAAATGTACACGAAGCCACATGCAGCAGTTAAAAACCTGCCTACAGATGTAGAAGAATAATAAAATTCGATAAATCAATGGCAGTCTGGGACTTTGTAGTTCAAGACTGCTTTTTTCGTATTTCGACAGAGAAATTGGAATCCGAGGATCAGATTACATTCCCTCAATCGCTTGAATAGCCAGCCTCAACGCCTTAATTCTCCGCTCCAAAAGCGTTCTTTGTGGACTGCCCGCCTTTGACTTGGCATAACTGTTCTCCACCGAAGGGGTTAAACCAGTGAGAACTTTGCCGGCCTCTGCTAAATCTTCAGGTGTATATGGATGAGGCTTTTGATTCCAGACATTTTCCAGAACTGCTAAGCCGATGGATACAGCATGGAGCCGTTTGGTTACCAGGGTAGTATTGGCGCCACTTTGAGTCATTTGGGACAAAGCGCTCTCAAGTTTTTTGACTGTGGATTGCATAGAGGTTATGGATTCCAATTGATCTGCATTAGATACATTTTCCACGTGTGTACTCTCCTTTCCTCACATCGAAATTTATTCACCTTACTTCATAAGCTCAACAGGATATTCAGGATCAGAAGTATTTTGAAGCTGTGTTTCTGTTCCGACAAAAAACTCCTGGACCGTAGGCCCTTCGATTTTACCGGAACCATTAACCGACTCGCCGTCGCCTATATGGTGACCGTGGATCACTTGATCGACCTCTATTTTTTGTTGCTTATTTTGTTCATCATAGTAGTAAAATTCATCGAAAGATATCCCATATTCAACTGGAGTGGACGTTTTTAAAATTCCTGATTCTGGAATGGTATAAATGTTTTTCCCATTAACCTGCTTGATAGGGTCAAGTCCCTCTTGATTATAGATAATCTGCACCCAGCCGACATAATTTTCTGGAATAAGATAAGTGTTTAGATTGCTTGTATTAGAGCTGCAGGCGACGAGGATCAGCAACGAGGGAATCAATACTGAAAGTGCTTTTCTCAAGGCTTAACCTCCGTGAAATTATTGTATATGTAATTAATTATAGCGCTCTGTTCTTCATTTTCATCTCAAATTCCGATAATTACATAAAAAGGGGGCCGAAGATGAAATCATTGAAGACAGGACTCCAAGCCATTCTTTATGTATTAGTGGTGCTGGGACTGCATCTGATCCTGGTTTATTTACTACAGATAAGAATTGAGAGATGGGGAACAGAAGTATCCATAACCTCATTTAAGGTGTATTTTATACCGCTTTTATTCTGTTTGATTAATTCTTTTTTGTTTATAAGGACGCAGCGAATAAAGTACCATATTACCTGGTTTTTGGTAACTACTATACCAAGTTTTTTGTTTATTTTATTTTTCAAAGCAATACAAACGAGTGGAGATTATGAACAGGCAGTCGTTACTATTAATTTTTTTCCGAAATATCAAGTGGAGATGCTCATTCTGCTTCCTTGGGGTATTTCCATTATCCAATTTATTTTGGGCGTATATTACGTAATCAAATTAAGAAAAGATGTTAGGCTTCTGAAAATATAAAAAGGGAAAAAGGATATCGCCGTGAAATAAGCCAAAGGAGAATACGATGAAAACGAGTCTATTTTTTGTTGCGTTAAGCGCAGCAATGGGGGTAGGTATTTGGTTTTTAGTTATAGGAATATTCTTTTCTATTGGTGGTGGTGACCTCTTCACAGTAACTCACTATGATTCTTTATTTTTTTACGCTACCCTTTTTTTGTTATGTATCATAGCCTATCTTTTTTTGCAAAACACCTAATAGAAAAAAATTGCCACTTTTACTTCTTTTTTGTTTTGGGACTACGTTTCTCTTTTTTTCCCTTGCACCTTGGATCATCGAATCAAAATCCTTAGTAAAGCGAGAACTTTCTAACATTAGCTTTTCGAACAATGAAAAGTTTATTGAAAAAGTAGAGGTTATGCTAGAACAAAAAAACTACCGTATTCAGTTGATGTTGAAAAGAGCAGGGTGAGGTTCAAGGAGGTAAGAAGTATTAACATTGTTGTATTGAAAAAAGCTTCCTACCAAGATATTTCTATATACGATATGGAAAAATTACTCGATATGACGTACGGAGAAAGGGTTAGGCTTGGGATTTTAAATGAAAATTATGAAAACCTGCTGATAGATTTTGTGATAGATATAGATAAAAGTGTTAGTTACTGTGAACCATATGAAATATGCGAGGATTTAGGGCTAGAGATTAAATAATTCATTACATAAAAGAAACACATTTATAATTTAGAAGGGCAGGTGAATTAATGCGGAACTTATGTTCACAATACTGATATAGCTGTATCCTTGCATTCAAGCGATGTTCATTGGAATACTGATCTTCAGAAAATTTTTGGACATGCGAAAATAAATCATCCCTGTTCATTAATCTGCACGACACCTTTCGAGAATAGTACCAAAAAGCGTTCTTTCAAGATCATACCCTCCTTCCGGCAATGAGCATATGAGAAGGATTGGCATGAATGGGTATTTGAGCATTTAGGACTTACCGAGGGTTTGAAGATTGCAGAAATTGGTTGCGGAACCGGTGTCTTGTGGGCGAAAAAACTGAGTGAAGTTCCGCTTAGATCTGAGATTGTCTTGACTGATGCTTCAAGAGGAATGGTAGAGACGGCAAAGGGAAGTATCAATGATTCCCTAGATCGGTTTCACTATGAAGTCGTTGATGCTGAGAAGATGCCTTGGCCGGATCATTCATTTGAAGTTTTGATTGCGAACCACCTGCTGTACCATTTTCAGGACCACAGGAAGATTTTCTCTGAAATCAACCGCGTATTGGTTCCTAATGGAATGGCATACGCTTCAACTGTAAGCGCGAACAATTATAGAGAATTATTGCAGCTCATATTAGAGTTTGACGGCAGACTGTCTTTCTTTAACGAAGCCGTTAAAAATTTTAACCTGGAGAATGGCCAGGATATCCTCGGCAAATATTTTAAGGTAACAGCCCAATACGTATTGCAAAATGATATTGTCATACAATCGGCTGCACCGCTCATTTTATATGTGGCCTCCTATTTTAGCGAAGACCAGTTACATATTCTGACCGACAGGTTCAATGAACTCTGCGATTATTTACAAGGGACCCTTGAACGTTCGGGAGCACTGCGTATCACCAATCGAAATGTTTTATTTCAATATCAAAGAGTTTCAACAGGATAGTCAGGATCAGGAGTGTTTTTAAGCTCAGCTTCTGTTCCTACAAAAAAGCTCTGCACCCTAGGCCCTCGATTGTACCGGAACTACTAACCGACTCGCCGTCGCCTATAGTGTAACCGTGGATCATTTGATCTACATCTAATTTTTGCTGCTTATTTTGTTCATCATAGTAGTAAAATTCTTTAAACCCCTCTTGATTATAAATAATCTGGACCCAACCCACATAGTTGTTTGGAATAAGATAAATGTTTGGATTGCGTTTATTAGAGCTGCAGGATGCAAGGAGGACCAATAATAACAACGGTATCAGTAAGAAAAGTGTCTTTTTCAATTTTTCTGCCTCCGGAATTTAACAATTTATATTTGTTTGGTCTTTTCCTTCAAATGGATGACTAAGAATGAAAAAATCTAATTCAGTGGTTAGGTTCTACTATTCATTTTAGTGTTCAAGTTTCCGATGATTACATTAAAAGGGTTTTTAGTATTTAAATTTAAAAAGTAGCAATTAAATTCTGGATACTTAAAACAATTTTACGAAAGTCGGTGATATTAAACAATTAATAAAAAATATAATCGTAAATTTCCTAGTGAAATTAGATATTATGTTAAATTTTAAAAAAATAAAAGAAAAAGAGATTTTTGTGGGGTGAATCTAATTTGAGCGATAGATTTCTTACGAGGGTAAGGGCAATTTCACAAGTTGTTTTAGTAACAGTTTTACATATAAGTGTAATTTTTTTTCTGGAATTAAGATTACAAAATTGGGAGAAAGCTGATATACAACAAGTAGTTATAGTTTATTCGGTTCTAGTAATTATATTATACGTAACTTGTGTGAAGTCATTAGTGACAGGAAAAAAAAGATATAACTTATTTTGGTTTTTAATAAGTACTATTCCTAGTATTAGTTTGTTGTTTCTTCTACATAAAAATAAGGTGAATGACGCTCCTGAATATGGTTTTGTATATTTGAAATTTGACAGTGATTTTTTTGGATTAGTTCTTGTGTTTCCTTTTATTTACTTTGTAATTCAATTAACTCTACTTGTAGCGCTATGGATATTAAAATATCCGAAAGAGTGATTAATTGATTATTATGTCACCCTTAGCCATGAAATTTTACTAAACTTAAGGAGATTGATTGTATGAGAAAAACATTAAGCATATGTTTGAGCTTAATAATGTTTTTTTACTTATTTAGCGGATATGGATTCGGTTTTAATAGTGTTAGCTATGCTAAAGAAGTTGAACAAATAGAGGTGATGCAAAACAAAATTAAACTAGGTTCTACTGATAGTTCAATCGGAATATTAAGCACCTCCGTATATCCAGATTCTAGTGTTGTTAAGTTTGGGGAGAAAATATATATAAACTACAGTTTTAATGATGCTGCACATCCAGTATTAATTAACATCTATAAGGATAATGAATTATTAACAGATCATATTAGTAAAGGTTCGACTTGGGGAGAAAAATTCTCTTATGAACCGAAAGATGAGGGGAAATATAGATTTGTTATTCAACCTCTTGATGCACCTAATTATACAAGGGATTGTGTAGTCACTGTCTACAAAGACAGAATAATATTTATTCCTGGGACAATGGGAACTGAATTGTTCTTAGGACAAGAAAAAAAATGGATGCCAAGTAATAAACCTAGCGCTATTCCTCAAATTCTTAGCTTAAAAATGGATTCTTCGGGTAAGAGCATTCAAAATATTAGTGTTGGTCACAGTATTGATGATTACTATAGTGGCATACGAACGTTTTTTGATAACGAGGGTTATAAAGTTGTAGATTTTGCCTTTGATTGGAGGGTTCGTATAAGTGATAGCGCCGAGAAGTTAAAAGAAGTTATAGATTTAGAGAGAGCTAGTCATCCTTATAGTAATTACTATGTAATAGCTCATAGTATGGGGGGGCTCGTTGCAACTGAATTTATTAAGCAAGGAAATGCAAAATCAATAAATAAGCTAATTACACTAGGAACTCCTTTCTTTGGTTCACCACAAGCAGCGTATATGCTTGAGACTGGAAATCTCACGGATACCTGGGTAGATAGCGTTATTAGTATTCCCATAAAAGAAATTGAAAGAAATATTCCTTCGATTTTCGAATTACTTCCAACCCAGAAATATTTTTCATTTCAGTCGAATGGATATATAGAATCAAAAAGAACATTAGGTCCTGATAAGTCGAGGGGAGAGGTAGTAAAGAAATATAATTTTAATGACACTGTTTCATTTTTGAAAAATAATTCTGCACAGTTTTATAACAAATTATTGTTTGATCAAGCTATTAGTTTTCATTCTTCACTTAATGTAGTTAACAATATAAAAAGTGTTGATTCATACTATTTTGTGGGTGACCAGAAGCCCACATTAGGTAAGTTATCTTACCGTGTTTACTCTGACTATAATCCAATATTTGTTCTTGATGATGTTAGAAATACACAGGGTGATGGTGTTGTGCCTGTTTCTAGCGCCACAGCAGGCTTTCAACTTGATCCCAACCGTACTTTTTATGTAAAGGCATCTCATATCGGCCTTGCGAAAAATGTTGATGTACAGAAAAAAATTCTGAACATTTTAAAGGGACAACCTGATATCGATGTTCCTAATATACGCAAGACAACATTTGAGATGGGAACCTTAAAGTTTAAAGCCGAATGCCCTGTAGAACTGCATGTTTATGATTCTTCAGGAAATCACACTGGACCAAGTGGGTCTACTAACTTTGATTCTAACATACCTGATGCTAACTATTTTACAGATGGAGAAACAAAGATTGCTCTAGTTAACAATACTGAAGACTATAAAGTCCGTATCGTTGGTACAGGATATGGTGAATTAACTTTCTCCATAGTATGGGCGAACGAAAAAGATATTGAAAATAGAACATTGCGTTTTGATAATGTTGCGGTTACTCCCACTTCAGTATTTAAAGCAGATGTTAATCAGAATGGGCAAGTAGTACTTCAGATTGATCAAAATGGTGACGGTAACTTCGAAGGTAGCATTAACCCAACTGTTGAACTGGATCTTGGAGGAACCCAGGACGAAACAATTCCTACCTTAACCTCACATATTACTGGAGTGAAAGGTGTAAATGATTGGTATGGAAAGAACGTTCATTATAATCTAACTGGGGAAGATAATGCCTCAGGTATTTACAAATACTTTTATAACCTTAACGAATCCGAATACAAAGAGTACACAGAACCATTAGCATTGCCTAATACAGGCATATATAATTTCAAGTCGTATGTTCGAGACAAGAATAGAAATGACTCTGAGGTACTAACTGAAACCGTCAAGGTAGACACTACCAATCCTACTGCACCCGTAATGACGGTCGATCCAACAACATGGACGAATAAATTTGTCACGATTAGATTAGACGGTGGGACCGATGCAGATAGCGGTTTTCAAAAATATCAATATAAGATCAATTCAAACGGGGAATGGAAAGACTATACTGCTCCTTTTGTGATCGATTCAGAAGGTCTATACAATGTTTATGCCAGATCAGTAGACAATGTATTTAACCTTAGTGCAGAAGTAACCGGAGTAGCAAAAGTTGATAAGACCAATCCACCTAAACCAATTATGACAGTAGAACCATCGAAATGGACAAATCAATTAGTTACCATAACTTTGTCCGGTGGAGCCGATACGGATAAGGGTTTTCCGAATAGTGGATTTCAAAAGTATCAATATAAGATTGATAGTGGTGAGTGGAAGGATTATACCACCCCTATTATTATCGATTCTGAGGGACTATATAAGGTTACAGCCCGTTCAGTAGATAATGCTTCTAATCTAAGCGAAGAAGTTTCTGGGGAAGCGAAGATTGATAGAACTAATCCGCCTAAACCAACAATGACAGTAGAACCCCTAAAGTGGACCAATAAATATGTCACTGTTACCTTAACTGGTGGAACTGATACGGATAAAGGGTTTCCTAACAGCGGATTTCAAAAGTACCAATATAAGATCGATGGTAGTGAATGGAAGGATTACATTCAACCAATCATTGTTAGTGAAGCAGGGTTGTACAATGTATATGCTAGATCAATAGACAATGTAGGTTTAATCAGCGATGAAGTATCAGGTCAGGCAAAAGTTGACAAGACTAATCCTTCTATGCCAACTGACTTTAAAACTCTTTTGCGAAATTACGATCAAATCACAATATCCTGGAGCCCTTCAATAGATAATATTGGTGTTACAGGGTATGACTTATATCAAGATTCTGTATATAAAGGGACTATAGTTGGCACTGAATATACGTTCACTAATTTGGAAATAGATACTAAATTTCAGTTTAAAATAGTGGCCAGAGATGAAGCTGGTAACTCATCAAATGCTGGAATTTATTATGATAAGACTCCATTAAGTCTGATTAGTGCTGGCATGGCGCATGGATTATATATTAAACCGGACGGAAGCGTATGGACGTGGGGAAGAAATACTTATGGGGAGTTGGGAGATGGAACAACAACATATAAAACAACTGCTACCCAAGTGTATGGAATCGATAATGTAATTTCAGTGGCAGCAGGAGACCATCATAGTTTGGCACTAAAGAGTGATGGTTCTGTTTGGGCATGGGGAAATAATGATAGCGGTCAGCTAGGAACTGGTAGCTACATTTCTTCAGTGCTTCCGGTAAAAGTAGTGGGATTAAACAATGTGATTAGTATAGCTTCTAACAAATATACAAGTTATGCATTACAGAGTGATGGGAGTGTATGGTCTTGGGGAAGCAATTTGGAGGGACAATTAGGAGTGGGTTATGGCGTAAATGTAACTCCGACGTTACCTTCAAGGGTATTGAATCTCAATGGAGTCATAGCACTGTCAGCTAAGAGCGAGACTGCGCTAGCTTTAAAAAGTGATGGGACAGTATGGGGATGGGGGTACAATAATCAATTTCAATTAGGTGGAAATTATACTGATTCTGTGTATGGAGCTCGCAAAATTGTTGGATTAAGCGGAATTACACAAATTGCAGCAGGAAGAGAATGTAATTTAGCGTTAAAAAATGATGGAACAGCATGGAAATGGGGAAGATTGGTCTATGGACTAAATGTAGATATGACACCAGTGTATGTCTCAGATGGAGTCAAAACTATAGGAGCTGGAATTGAGACAGTCATTATCGTGAAAACAGATGGAACTATACAAGTAATTGGATCAAATAGCGATGGCGAGAATGGAAATGGTGACACCGGATATTTGGGTTCTGCGCCTGTGAAAAATTTGACGAATGCAAAATCTATAACAGGTGGACTTGGCTTTGTAATGGCTTCAAAAACAGATGGAAGCGTCTGGACATGGGGGAGAAATGGCCAAGGACAACTAGGGGATGGAACATTAACGGCACGGTTTGAACCTGTGCAGTTATTAGAGAGTGCTCCTCCTCAGGTAAGCCTTATTTCACCACATGGAAGTCAGATATCGCCTGAAAAGGTGAATAGCACACGTCCCTCTATCTTGTGGGATCAAAAAGATGCAGCCTTGACGGTGTTTACGGCTTATCAAGTGCAAGTGTTGAGTGTAACAGGAGAAATCGTCGCAGACTCTGGTGTAATTGAACAAGCGGTAACGGCACCGGATGCAGAGTGGACGATAAATAAAGATTTGCCGGCGGATGAAGCATTACAGGTCCGTGTAAAAGTAAAAGATGAACGGGTGTGGTCCAATTGGTCTGAAGCAGGCTGGCTGGAATATAGTTCTGCACATATGTCAGGAAAACGACTTTCTTTATCAAACCATGGGATGTATGTCAAAGCAGATGGAAGTGTCTGGACATGGGGAGGGAATTGGAAAGGACAAATGGGAGACGGAACTTTGACGGATAAGACTACAGCAGTGCAGGTGCCGGGGCTGATTAATGTGATTGCAGTGTCTGCCGGTGATCTTCATAGTATGGCTTTAAAAAGTGATGGATCTGTTTGGGCATGGGGAAACAATTGGTCAGGACAATTGGGAACAGGAGATTGGAGATCGACTACAACTCCCGTCCAAGTGTCCGAATTAAATGATGTGATAGATATAGCAGCAAACAATGCAAACAGCTATGCGTTGAAACAAGATGGAACAGTCTGGGCTTGGGGGTACGGAAATGGTATTGGCAATGGAACTACTGCAAGTGAAAAAATCCCGGTACAAGTACAGGGATTAAACGGAGTCAGATCTCTATCAGCCATTGATGGGTTTGTATTAGCTTTAAAAAGCAATGGAACAGTCTGGGGCTGGGGTGAAAATAAACACTATCGGCTGCGTGGGGGAGGTACGGAAACAGTAGGCCGGCCGCGTCAAATTACAGGAATAGGGACAAATATTACAGAAATTTCTGCAGGTAACGAGACGAACTATGCTCTTACAGAAGATGGTTTAGGATGGAGATGGGGGGGGGTGAGATTTAATTCTTCCGGATTATCCGAAGAAGACCCTCCAGTACATTTAAACTTTAGTAGCGGGGAGATAACCTCATTTGGAAGTGGAGTGGACACCAAAATAGTGTCATTCACAAGTGGGCAAGTACAGGTTTATGGATCAAATGAATATGGCCAATATGGACGGGGAACAGCAGGAGGATGGACGACTGCAGGTCCGGTAAATAATCTAACGGATGCGGTAGTGGTAGCAGGTGGAAATCGCTTTATGGCTGCTGCCAAAGCGGATGGAAGTGTGTGGACGTGGGGATACAATGACTATGGTCAACTAGGGGATGGAACAGTGACGGCACGGTATGAACCTGTGCAGTTATTAGAAAATGCTCCTCCCCAGGTAAGCCTTATTTCACCGAACGGGGATGAAGCTTCACCTGTAACGATGACTATAACTCATCCATCTATCTTGTGGACTCAAAAGGATGCTGATTTAACGGTGTTTACGGCATATCAGGTTCAATTAATGAATGCAGTAGGGGAAATAATAATTGATTCAGGTGTATTAGAAAAGTCTGCAACCAGCGCAGAAGGACAATGGATCGTGAATCCAGAATTACCGTCAAATGAAATTTTGCAGGTTAGAGTTAGAGTTAAAGATGAGGCTGTATGGTCTGAGTGGTCAAGTCCTGGTTGGATAAAAACAATGGCTACAACACCAACTCCAACAGCTGTGCCAACACCAAGTGCAACAGCGACTCCAACAGCTGCGCCAACACCAAGTGCAACAGCGACTCCAACAGCTGCGCCAACACCAAGTGCAACAGCGACTCCAACAGCTGCGCCAACGCCAAGTGCAACAGCGACACCAACAGCTGCGCCAACACCAAGTACAACATCGTCACCGACAGCAACGCCAACACCAAGTGCAACAGATGCTCCAATAGGTACAATAGAATCTGTTGTCACTGATAATTCAATTCAATACATCTTAGCATCTAATCATGCTGTTTTTAAGGTTGCTGAAGGAAAAGCAACAAGGATACTTGAAGGAGTTAAATCATTAGAGTCATTTGATAACTATGGAAGAATTATAATTGCTGTCAAACAAAGTGGGGATGTTTATGGTATAGCAGCAAATAATGGGGGGTTAATTGGCCTCACAGATTCAAGCGCTGTTACAGAATTTACAAAGCTTCCGATAGAAAATGTTAATAAGGTGTTTTTGGATGGAAACAATGTATTTTACTTGAAGAATGATAAGACACTTTGGGCATCGGGGTTCGAGATGAGCTACAAGATGGGAGTTGGAAATAACCCCGCCATGGGATTAATAGCCCCCGTTTTGAATCCAAACGGGGTAGGGGCTTTACAGAATGTATTGGAAGCTTGGATTTTACCAGCGAATTCATACATTCAGACCACAAATGCGCTTTACTCGGTAGGGACTAATTATAGAAATTATTTAGGTAATAATACTCTTACTGCTAATCAATCGACTAATACTCCAATTGCAGTTATGGGAATTCCAAACCTCTCGGGAAAAGTTGCAACAATGAGTGGTTTGCAGAATGGAAAACTTCATTATAATTTGTCGGGAAGCCCCTTCACACTAGTATTTCAAGTTGGAGCAGATTATTACTACTGGGGAAAAGATCCATATGTTGATAAGCGAGCAACATACCAAGCCACTGCAAAAAAAGCAACGCAACCTATCGCTGGACTCACTGCACAAAGTATTAATTTGTATAAACCGAATGTTTCAGATCTTACTAATTTAGTTCGTGCGCAGGACCACTATAGTTCTTTGCAAAATGGTACTCTGTACACGTTTGGTGTGCCAATCATCTACTTTCTATCACCTACTGCTTTACCGGGATATTCACCGTATATTGTAACGCCTGCAAGCAGGATATCTGGCGTAAAAAAATATTACCCGGTAGGACAATATAATGTTGTTTTAAAGGACGACAACACTGCATGGTTTATTTATGATAATTTTGGAATCGGCAAAATTGAAGGTCCATCAGGTGAGTTAAAGAATGTGAAAGATATCATAGCCACTTATCATGATGGGATGTTCTATCAAAACTTATATACTAATGGTATGAGTGGTGCTTATTATATTTGGGAAGGTAATACAATACAAAAACCGGTATGGTTTTTAAAAGAAAATGGGGATGTATGGGTCACATCTGGATCGTTTAATTCTTCGGAAATCAAATTGATGTCTGGAGTAGATACATTATCCACAGATGGATACTCTGTATTTGCCCAAATGTTTTCGGGTGAGATTTACAATATATCGCAAATTTCTGGGAATTCGTATCAAACTCAAAAAATAGATGGAATCGATTTTTCACCTAAGATCCTCGAAACCCCAATCTATACTTTGTCTAAAGACAAATATAGTCATCAGGTTGTAACTCTAGATTTTGGGAGTGATCCAGAAATTCAGTTAAAAGAATACAGCTTGGATAATGGAGCAACTTGGGTTCAGTATACTCAGCCGATTATCCTCACAGATCCTGGTGCCTATAAAGTCCAGGCAAGGGCAGGAGACGGTGGAGGAATCTATAGTGAAGTCCTCACTATCGATGGAGAAAATAATCCTATTATAATTGATTCAGGGTTTCCCAAAATTATTATTACAGAGGATGGAATCACAGTTGAAACGGGAACTGTTCATGTTGATGTAAAAGCTGAAGTGAGAGTGGACGATGGCGAGTGGGAGCAGTATACTGGTCCATTCCTTCTAACGGAAGGAAGACATGCCGTTGAAGTGAGACTTATTAATCCTATCAATGATGTGTTAGCTAGTTATAGTGAAACCATTGAGGTGCCAGCTCCTGTTTCAATGAAAGGTGCAACGTCGTCTCCAACAGTAACACCAAGTGCAATTGCATTGCCGACAGCAACACCAAGTGCAACAGCGTCGCCGGCAGCAACGCCAAGTGCAACAGCATCACCGGCAGCAACGCCAAGTGCAACAGCGTCGCCGACAGCAACAACAAGCGTAACAGCGTTGCCGACAGCGACACCAAGTGTAACAGCGTCGCCGACAGCGACACCAAGTGTAACAGCAACGCCAGATGTAACACCGTCTCCAACAGCAGCACCAAGTGCAGCTTTACAAATTTTATTTTTTAAGCAACGAGTAAAAACAAATGAAACTATTCAATTTATGAATGGGAATTCTTACTGAATCTTATAACATGAAGGGTTCTAATAGTCACCTTGTAAAATAAAGAACCGCCCCCACAGCAGCCTTGGGGGCGGTTCTTTTACGTCAGTATCTAACTTCTACTCCTCAACCACCTTAGACGAACTAGGCGTGTTCTTATTCTTATACACCCACATTGCGTACTCCAGCGGGCGGACCAGCGCTTTGCGGTAGGTGCTGTTGTCGCCGGAGCGGGCGAAGACCTCGCGGGCGGGCTTGGGGTTGACCTCCAGCACGTAGATCTTGCCCTCGCGGTCGATGGCCAGATCCAGGGCCAGCTCGCAGAGGGCGCCGAAGCTGTCTTCGAGATAGGCGGCAGCCTCGATCCCCAGCTTCTCGGCAGCGCGCATGGCCTTGTCGGCTCGCTCTTCGCTGCCGAGCCACTGCTTCAGCAGCGTCTCTGCCTTCATGGCATGCCCGCCGCCATGCAGGTTCGAGGTGACGCTGCGGGCGGCGCCCACCCGGCCGGCCATGCCGGTGAACTCCCAGTCACCCTGGCCGTTCTTCTGCACCAGCATCCGGTAGTCGTGGAACCGGCCGCTGGGCAGCCGCAGCGGGATGCCCTGCTGCACGAGGAACTTACCGCTGATGCACCACTGGCGGACGATGGTCTCCAGCCGGTTCAGCGACACCTTGCGCGGGGCGATAATCTGGCGGCTCTGGCGGCGTCCCTGGATATCGAACAGGGACTTGCCTTCCCGCTGGCGTTCGATCCGCAGGATGCCGCGCCCCCCGGTGCCGTTGATCGGCTTGACGTAGACGACGGGGCTTACTTTCAGCATCCGTTGCAGATCGGCGGAGGACTGGTAGAGCAACGTCTCCGGCATATGGGGCCGGAAGCGGCTCCGCTGGGAGAAGGTCTGGTGCACCGTCCATTTATTGCGCAGCGGGCGGTTCAGGAAGGTCAGATGATCGTACCGCGCGCGGAAGCGCAGCAGCTGCTGGAAGCGCTGGCTGCGCTGAATCCGGCAGCGGTCATAGATCATATTCGGGAAGGAGCGCCACTTCCGCGACCATACGCCGCTTTTGACATCATAGACCATGGCATGGATCAGGTCCTTGCTGACATGTACATCTGCCGGGGTGAACACAAAGACATCCAGCCCGATTCGGCTGCCTTCGATAATCATCCTCCGGTATACACTCTTCTCTTCGAGCTGCTTGGCGTCGTTCAGATACAGAGTGAGGATGCCTAGGACGGGCTCTGGCACAGGAGTTCACCTCCTTGCGGGAGAATGGCGGGATCAACTGCGCTCCCTGGGGAACGCAAGAGCAGAGTGGACTTGCCTGTAGGGCCGGTAACCAGGTCAACAGCTGCAAGGCCGATGTTGAAGCACATCTTGAGGCTGGCTGCATTGTCGCAGGCGACATGGCATTCCAGCTGACCAAGGCGCTCCAGCTGTGCAGCAAGCAGGGCTGTGCCCGTATGTCTATTCCGGTACAGGGGATGGACGGCGACTACACAGGCCTCCTTGCCGAAGCCGGACACGAAGCTGACGCCTGCGAGCTGGCGGCCGTTCTGACCCCGCACCGTGGCAACGAGCAGGGAGACCCCCGGCAGGGCGAGCTGATCCGGTGTCAGCCGGGCCAGCCTCCTGCACCCGCGAAGGGTAATCCGCTGCTCCCCATACTCCCTCAGGAACTCAAGCAATCCGGTTCGCCTGGATTCCCACTGTACGGGATTGCTATCGTAGAGTGAGGATATCTGCATGGTGTCACTTCCTTTGACGGATAATGGATTATTTGGATTGGCGGGACAGATGATTGCCGTATTGGAAAATGCGTTCGAGCGACAGCTTGCGGATTGCCGGCTCATCGAATTTCATCGGGCGGGAATTGGCTTCAAAGAACCAGACTCCGCCTTCTTCATCGACCCCGAGGTCCATCGACATCTCGCCCAGCATGCTGGAGGAAGCCCGCTCAATCTGCCGGGCAACCAGCAGCGCCGTCGTAGAGACATTCTTCAGGATAACCTCTGCCTGCTCGGGCCCGAAGGTTCCCTCCAGCATGCTGGAGGGGTCTTCGATGCTGCCGCCGCGCGGCACATGGGTGGTGATGCTGCGGGCTCCGGCCAGCCGGGCGCCGATGCCGGTTACCGCCCAGGCGCCCCGGCCGTTCTTCTGCAACAGCACCCGCAGATCGAAGGGACGGCCGCGGTGTCCGGCAAGCACGATCGCTTGCTGGACAATATAGCGGGAAGACCCTTTTTCCCGGCCGATCCGGGCCCACAGCCGTTCGACAGACGCGGCTTTGTAGGTTGTGTTTTTTTTGCCGCTCTGAATCTGCAGCCGGTAGGGAAGGAGAGTGTCCGGCCGGTATCCCAGCCGCATGATGCCTTTGCCCGCCTTGCCCTTCTCCGGCTTGAGATAGAGGCTCTCGTGATTCTTCAGCATCGCGGTAAGGGTCGCTGCGCTGCGCAGGCGGCGGGTCTTAGGCACATGCCTTGAGGTGGCCTTGGATTCCTTGAGCCACTCGAAGAGATTCCACTTATTGAAGAAGCTCGGATTGTACAGCGAGATTTCGGGATGCTCCAGGCACTCGGCGATTTTGCGCGCTACCGGTGCTTTCTCCTCCTCCTCGCGGTTGGGAATCCGGTTATAGATGACCTGCGGCAGAGGAACAGGAATGGCGTACCAGATCTTCCCGCTGGCGGAAGGAATGTAGCCGGTCACGGTCGGTTCATTCAGCTTCAGGTCACGGACTGTGACGACATAGACCATATAGCCCATTTCTCTGCCGGTACGGATAATGTCGCGAAAGTTATTGCGGTTGCCGCGGAACTGCTTAAGCCGGTCACTGGTGGTCAGAATGGCGATTACGGGCTTGCTGGGATCGGGTATCCGGCTGTTCACAAGTCATCCCTCCTGCGGAATTTGCTGAGATACAGACAATGCTCCAGGATGTGCTCAATGGAAGCTTTGCCCTCAGCGCGCAGGGAGGGGTGGCGGAAGATAGAGCGTCCCGGTTTGGCATTGGCCTCGAACATCCAGATATCCTCATCCTGGTCAATGCCGAGATCGAACCCGATCTCGCCGAGCAGATGGCGGTGCTGGATCTCGAGGGATTCTGCGAGCTTGACGGCAGTGGTCTTGGCGCGCTGGAGCACTTCATCTGATCTGGCCCCGAACACCCGGCCGAGGGCCTGCTGCGGGGTCAGTAGCGCTCCGCCGTTCTTCAGATGGGTGGTGACACTGCCCCGTCCGGCTTTTTTGGCACCGATCCCGACCACGACCCATTGATTGCTGCCGTTCTTGTGCATGTGGAAGCGGAAATCTATCGGGCAGTTGTCAATCTCAATAAGGCGGATGCCCTGCTGGACCACATAGTTCTGCATGCTCTGCCCGTGGCGTCCCCGCAGCATACGCATCAGGCTGTCGAAGCTGGTGAAGCGCAGCAGCACGTTCTTGCCACTCCTGCGGTACCGGGCGAAATACCCTTTCTTCGGCAGATAGGTCAGGCGGTAGATGCCGTGTCCCAGGCTGCCGGCGGAAGGTTTGTAATAGACGAAGTGGTGACGGTCCAGCATATCCCGCATTTGTTCGGAGCTGGGGTTACTGTGCGTTTCAGGCACGAAGCGGTTCGCTGCCCCGTCATTCTCCAGCAGCCGGTAGACATCCGATTTGTTAAAGAAGCTCCAGTTGAAGTACGGAATCTTCTTACGTCCGAAGCGCTCGCGCAACTGGTTAATGTAAGGTGAGGTCTCGGCTCTGCGGCTGGGCAAGCGGTTATAGACGACATCCGGCAGGGGCACCAGCTTGCGCTCGAAGCGGCCGCTTGCCGTCAGGAAA
Organism: Paenibacillus sp. FSL H7-0756; assembly: GCF_038006765.1. NCBI lineage: Bacteria > Bacillati > Bacillota > Bacilli > Caryophanales > Paenibacillaceae > Paenibacillus > Paenibacillus sp. FSL H7-0756. Next base: position 1,604,444 of record NZ_JBBOVT010000003.1, read on the forward strand.
TATCCGTTGACCTGCTCCTGCTGCCAGTCGATATCCCGCGGCATGAAGGCGAAGATGTAGCATTTATTGCTCCCTTCGCGCAGCAGCTGCTTGATGAAGCCGGTGCGGGAGCCGAAGGGCTGCGCAGCGGAGGCGGGTCCGTCTGAGAGCACACCGACCAGCGGTCCGATCTGCACCTCGTCATTCTGCAGATTGCGCAGGTAGACCCCGCCTGACTTCGGGACCTTGATGGCGCTTTTGACCCCGGAGGCCAGGAAGAGATGCTTGCCGGCACGCTTGATCGGCTTGATCGTGGCCGGGATGGCATCTTTTCCGAGGCGCAGGCGGATATTTTTCTTGCCGGATAATTTCAGGCTTCTCATCAGTTCACCCGAGACATATACTACTCGATCAGGCTGCTTGGTGAAATGTACATTGCAAAAAGTGAGACCCATTTATGAATCCTCCTTTGGAACCATAGATATCATTCTCCCGTGTGAACGGAGCTGCCCGGGAGGCAGCTTGTAATGGCTGCTTGCGGTAAGCAGCAGATGGCGCGCATAGCGCAGCGGGTTCTCGGCGGCGAGTCTAGCAGCCCGGCGGTCGCCCGTCAGCCGGAACACCGTGCGCCCTGGCTTGGAATTGGCTTCCAGCAGATGGATTCTCCCTCCGGCATCGATGCCAAAATCCAGGCCCAGCTCTCCGAGTCTGCCGCAGGATTCTTCCAGCAGCGGAGGCAGGAGCGCAGACGCCATGGTCAGCTCCTCCAGCAGGTCTCTTCCTCCCGCGCCGTATTCGTCCAGCAGGAAGGGGAGGGCGGGAACGGCTGTGCCTCCGCCGTGCAGATTGGAGGTCAGTGATCCCCGGGTGCCGAGCCGGACGGCCATGCCGGTCAGGGTCCAGGCACCGGTGCCGTTCTTCTGCATCAGCACACGTACATCGAACGGCTGTCCTCCGCTGCCGGTGAGATGCAGGTATGGCTGTATGATATAGCGGTGCTGGCCGATGAAGCGGCCGATCCAGTCCAGACCTTCGTCCAGCGTACCGAAAACATATTGAAAAGGTTTGTTATCCCGGTCTCTGCCCCGTACCTTCACTCCGCCGCCTTCGCGTCTGCCGAGCAGAACAGCGTGCAGGGTGCGCTTGCCGTGGGAGCCGGTCCGGGGCTTCAAGAAAACGCCGTATTCCCTTTCAGCTAACATATTGCCAAGCGCTTCGCGGCTGCTGTATAGCTCAGTCTCCGGCAGCAGGGCGGCGGCAGCGGAGCTGCGCCGCAGAATCTCGTAGACTCCCCATTTATCAGGAAGCCCGCGGGACCAGGGCAGACAGCGGGTCAATACAGACAGGGCAGCGGCGGCTGCCCGTTTCTCCTCCGGTGTCCGGTAGAAGCAGCGGTTATAGAGAATGTCGGGCGGAGGAGCCTGCACAGGCTCCCATTGTCCATTCTGCCACTCATATCCGCGGATAGAGGAGCCGTCTGCAGCTACACTCTCCGGATGAAAAACAAGGACCTTCAGCCCATACAGCGGGGCCGCACGGCAGAGATGACTGCAGAACTCCGGCTCTGCGATGGGAGGAATCCCGTGGCGGCGGCCTGTCATAATGCCAAGGAACCCCATTGCTGTTGTGGTCATGATGTCCTCCTTATAACCCGGCCAGATAGCGGCAGTATAGAATCATTTGTTTGACTGAGGGTCTGATTTTCTGGTCATTCAGGGGTGTATTGTCGTTCTTGGACGGCTTGGAGTTGACCTCCAGCAGCCAGATCCGGCCCGATTGGTCAAGTGCGAGGTCGATGCCGAGCTCCCCGAAATGGGCGGGAATGTAGGTCTCAACCCCTCTTGCAATGGCCAGCGCTGCTCTGGGCAGCTGAATCTGGGTGCTTTCTTTGACACCGGCCGGAAGACTGCTTTTGCCGACGGCCTCCTTGACCGTACTGAGCGTACCGCCGCGGGCAAGATTGGAGACGAAATGATTACTTCCGGCGGTCCGGGCCACAATGGAGGTGACGCCCCATTTGCCGGTGCCGTTCTTCTGCACCAATGCCCGGAAATCGACCGGCCGCCGTCCAAGCTCCATCAGGGAGAGACCCTGCTGGATCTGAAAGCGGGTGGTTTTCATCTTGGGGGCAATGGATTGAAATAGCTTCGCCAGACTGGAATAGCTCTGCTTGCGTGTGCCCATCGGAGTGGTAGACAGCAGCCGGTAGCCGCCGCCTTCCTCCTTGGAAATGCGCAGAATGCCCTTGCCCAAGCTGCCGCGTACCGGCTTCAGGAACACGCTGGGGTAGCTGCTGCACATTTTTTTGAGTATGGCGAAGCCGTTCAGGGCATGCGATTCGGGCAAGTACCGCTGCAGGGCGGGGTCCAGCGCCAGCGCCTCGAATACCTCTGTCTTGTCTAGGAACTTTTCGTTGAAGAAGTGGGTTCCGTAGCGGGATTTTACATCTGCCAAAAAATGCTGTACGCTAGGTTTATTCTCTACCTTTCGCGTGGTCAGCCGATTGTTGATCACATCGGCAACAGGAAGACTCAGCTTCCGCCAGCCCTCATCGTATACCCAGCCCTGGATGGTAGTGCTGCGTGATTCCAGCGCTTCCGGGGTGAAGAAATAGACATAGGCGCCTTGGGCGTGGCAGGCATGGGTCAGCTCCCGGCAGAACATGGTGATCTGGCCGAAGACTCGTTCAGGCTGTTCGGGATGGTCCCGGCTCACCAGGACGCCAATCATCGGCCCCAGACGCAGAATGCGGCTGCCGGTGCTGTAGGAAGCGTTAAGCGTCAAGCGCTGTCTTAAGCCAAGCCGCCGGCCGAGCGCCTCACTTACACGCAGGCTGTCGGATTTGGGGACAGGAATTACAGTAACCTCCTGCCGGAAAGAGCCGAAGTTCAGCTGAATGGTTCCGTGCGCCGGTATTTTGAGCCTCTTCATGGATTTGTCGCCTAGCATTACAGCATTTTCCTGCAGGATGCCCGAGTGGACCGTTTGAACCGGGATCTTTAGCTTAGACATCGTGAATCTCCTTCCGGTAGGCAAGCATGGTGCCGGCAATATGAATCTTGAGGGTTACATATCATTCATCATATGGAGACATCTGACCCTTGGTGATTGACCTATTCCCGAAAAAGCCGTGCCGGGCGGATTAATATCGCCGGCAGCCAGGGGGCTGGCAGGCGCATCCGGACCGGAGGGCGGGAGCACAGAAGGAAGTAGGCATGCCCGGGCGGAACTTGCACGGCTGCCAAATTTGGGCGCGGACAGCCCCCGGGGCTGCCTGCTGGACAGGCATAGACCGCTGCCTGCTGAACGGGCGGGGCTTTTGAAGCGAAGCAGAGACGAACATCATTTGGAGGAGGAAATAGAATGAACGTGATTGATAAGGCGCATGAATTAGCGCGTGCTATTAAGGACAGCAGTGAGGTATCGGATATTACCAGTGCAATGAAGGTGATCGAAGCAGATCCGGAGAGCAAGCAGATGCTCGACAACTTCCGCCAGAGCCAGATTGAGCTGCAGCAGCGGATGATGAGCGGGGACATGCCTCCGCAGGAGGACATGGAGAAGATGGAGAAGCTCTTCGAGGTGCTTAACCTGAACCTGGGCATCCGCCGTCTGTTCGACGCAGAGCGCCGCCTTAGTGTGGTCATCGAAGATGTGAACAAAATCATCACAGACAGCCTGTCCCAAATGTACGGCGCTCAATAAGCACCTGCACCGCATCGGGGATGTGTTCTGATACAGGAAAAGGGTGATTTCAGGGCCATACGGCTCAGGAATCCCCCTTTTTTTAGTGTGCCGCTCCATAATTACTGCGAGCTACATTCCGTTAATCCTGCTTGCCCTCTACCAGACACAGCAGAATAGTAGCGGCCATCCCGAGTCGGCGGTCCAGCTTGCCATGGGTGTCCTTTGAGAAATCGGCAGTGATTTTGGTGACAAACGGGTTGAAGTTGTACCGGAACGCAGGAATCACCATTCCTCCGATCTCTAAGTTATATTTCAGCGGAAGGATGGCAACCGCACGGCGCAGTAAGGCGAGGAAGGCGTTATCCTCCTTAATGGTGCCGATCTCGTTATCCTGCGTGTCCAGGATGGCCCATTCGTCCTTGATGAGGGATTTCAGGCCTTTGCGGCGGAGTGCGCCCACTGTTTCTCCGGTCTCCATATCATACACATCATAGGTTGAGCTGATATCAAGAATCTTGCGCGCTTTGATCCGCAGCAGCTCCCTCCCCATCGTCTCGTCGGGGTACAGCGTAATGTCCTCTCTCAGCCGGAACGCTTTCATTTCCGAGAACAGCAGCAGCTCCCCTGAATCACCCAAGATATGTAGCTTTCCGCCCAGCGCAGAGAAAATTTTTTTGCGGGCGATGTAACGGGTCTGGTTATAAATGGGATTCAAGGTCATTCCCTCCTTTGCGATATATCATCTCATACCCGAGCCATGCAGGATAGAAACTGCTAACAAGGCGCTAACATCCTTCTGAAAAATTACGCAGCTTGTCTCATATTTCTGGCCGCAGGTTCATAGAATAGAGATATAGATTCATTTTAACAATCCTGTTGAGCGAAGGAGCGGTCCTGCAATGAGAAAGAAAAGTAAATTCAAGCATTCCGTGTATCTGCTGATTGCCCTGGCCATGCTGTTATACGCGCTGCCGAAGCTGTCTTTCCAGAATGGCTCCGGCTGGGTGCTGGGCTTCGGTATCGTCTGGTGTGTCTTCGCGTTCCTGGTCATTGCCTCGCATCTGCATTTCATTATCGGAGTGGATGAAGAGAAGCAGAAGCGCCTGGATGCCGTCCGTAAGGCCAAGCTGGCTCAGTGGCAGGGCAAGTGGAACGAAGAAGGCCGGGTGTCGCAGAGATCATAGTTCAGGAATAGAGTTAGCTGTGTAAAAAAAGTACCCCCTGTTTGCCGTTGCGGCGGACCGGGGGTTACCTGTGCGTGTCTCTCCTGCCGGGAGTAAGTACCCGGTGTTATATATATATTCCCGGCTGTCATAACTTTTGAAAGATACAGTGTAACCTGCTGTACTCCGGTGCGGACAGCATGTATAATGGGTACAGAATAGTACAGATCGGGGTATGGGGGTGTAACAGTTGGAAGGTCAAGGCGATAACATCACAAAGCATGAACAACTGCTGCAGCACATTGAAAGTCTGAAGGTGGGGACCAAGATCTCCGTCCGTAAGCTGGCGAAGGAGATGGGGGTCAGCGAAGGCACGGCTTACCGTGCGGTGAAGGAAGCGGAGAACCTCGGAATTGTTATCACCAAGGAACGGATTGGCACGGTCCGGGTGGAGAAGAAGCCGCGTAATATTTCCGAGCAGCTCACCTTCGGGGATGTCGTAGATATTGTTGAGGGGCATGTGCTTGGCGGAGCAGAGGGTCTGAACAAGCATCTTCATAAATATGTGATCGGTGCGATGAAGGTCGATGCCATGATCCGCTACATAGATGCCGACAGCCTGCTGATCGTCGGGAACCGCGATGATGTGCACTCGCTTGCGCTGGAGCAGGGGGCCGGGGTGCTTGTAACGGGGGGCTTCGGCACCAGCCGTGAGGTTAAGGCGCTGGCCGATGAGCTGGACCTGCCGGTCATCTCGTCCAGACATGATACATTTACAGTGGCTTCGATGATTAACCGTGCGATCTTTGACCGGCTGATCAAGAAGAAGATTATGCTGGTCGAGGATATCGTGGAGGGCAAGCTGCGGCTGAACACGCTCAAAATCTCCAGCACCGTAGGAGAGCTGCGCGAACTGGCGCAGGCCAGCGGCGAGCAGCGGTTCCCGGTCACGGATGAGTGGAACCGGGTCATCGGGATAATAGGCCGGCGTGATGTGGAGGATCTCAGCGAAGGGCAAATTATTGAAAAGGCGATGGTGCGCAGTCCGGTCACCGCGGCACTCCAGACCTCGCTGGCTTCGGCGGCACAGATTATGATGTGGGAGGGGATCGATTTTCTGCCCATTGTGGACCGCAACCGCAAGCTGGTAGGATCGGTCACCCGGCGTGAAGTACTGCAGAGCCTGCGCGACGCCAGCAATCAGCCGCAGCTGGGAGAGACGTTCGATCATCTGATCTGGAACGGGTTCGCGGATGAGCGGGATGAGGAGGGCAGGCTGTTCTTCCACGGCTTCATTACCCCGCAGATGGCGACCGATCTGGGAACGATCTCGGAAGGGGTTCTGTCCACCCTAATGACTCTGTCCGCCTTCAAAGCAGCCAAGGACATCACCGGGAACGACTACGTACTGGACAATATGTCCACCTATTTCATCCGTCCGGTACAGATTGAGCATTCCATCACCGTCATGCCGAAGCTGCTGGAGATCAGCCGCCGCACCTGCAAGCTGGAGATCGAGATCAGCTATATGGATACCATTGTAGCCAAGGCTGTTCTGATGCTGCAGTCGATTGACCATGGGTAACGGGAATAGCGAGTGACGATGAACGAAGATTCATTTTCGGCAAAATATTAAATAGACCAGGGCTGTCCTGCAGGCGATCAGGAGGGGCAACTGGTCTATTTGTGCTGGCGGCGGCTGAACCCTCAGCTTCCGCTGCGCATCCGGCTATAGTAACTGAAGCTGCGCAGTCCGGAGAAGATATTGAACAGGCCCAGCAGCAGAAAAGCAGCCTCAATGACCACATTAAGCGTCGAGCCGCGGAAGATGAACATCGACATTAATGAAAGCGTGACCAGCATTCCGCCCAGCAGCATATTCATGATCGAGCGTCTGGTGCCTTGGATAAGCGGGTCGGCAGTTCTGCGGGAAGAGATGCTATACGCGGCGGCGCATACCATGAAGATAACCAGCAGGGCAAACAGCAGATACTTAATGAACATAATCATGAACGGCAGCTCCTTTGTGGAAGACCCGTCAGTCAGCATGGCCTCAGCCGGGCACTCTGTATCCTGTGATTGTGATTTGTCCACTATTGTATCATGATTTGCGGCTCAGCTGCGCTTATACGGACTGATTTCCACCCAGATTTGCAGCACGCCCTCCATCACCAGCATGGTGCGGATTTTGACGGTGTATTCCTTCTCGCGGGCCAGATAGATTTTGCTGTCCAGCAAGAGGCGCGCCAGCTTGCCGTCGGAATCGATATCGAACATGCTGCGCCCGCGCAGCGGCTCCAGATCGCCCGCCAGCTTGCTGAGGACCTCCTTGGCTGTCACCGGGTCCAGTGCCGCCGCACTGTCCTTGACCTTGCTGCTCTCGGTACGCACCTTAATCTCACGGATGACGGTGGAGGTGTTGTTGTATTTTTTGAGCGTCAGAATGTCTTTCCGGTTCTGTTCAATCTCCAGCCTTAGGGCCTGGTTATTGACCCAGAGCATGTTATAGCCCATATGATAAATGGTGTTGTACAGAGCGGCTCCTACAATCATCCCCAGCACAAACACAGCAGCAATCTGCGAGAAACGGCGGTAGCGGTCAAACGGCGGAAGTCGCATGTCTCTTTTCACCCCTTCGCTTCTACTTGCCGCATACCCACTTGACCAGCTCGCTGCCCATATGAGCGCCCAGGAAGGCGAACACCAGATAGAGAATCTGCTTGATCGCCGGAGAGAGATTGCCTCCCAGCATATTGCTCTCAATGACCCGCATCGGGTCGATGGTTCCGCCTACGGCGGCAGCGAGGGCCCATATCTTAATCCGGTCTGCGATTTCCAGCATGGTGTCGGTTGGCGGCTGAAGAGAGACGACGGCTCCGATTCCGCCCAGCATCGCTCCGCCCAGCACTATACCGAACGCGATGAAGAAGTCGAGGACGGCCTTGCTTAAGAAAATATCCATGAAAAGCTCCTTCCTTAGATCAGGCGGCGGCCTGCTTTTGCCTGTCCATATGCTCTTAATCCATTCTATGGGCGGTTCCCCCTCTAATATGATAAAATAGTTTCATCTTATGTTTTGATTTGGAGCTGAAGGGAAGTGGGGAATATGAGCCCATTCGTGCATTTGCATGTGCACAGCGAATACAGTTTACTGGACGGGGCGGCGCGCATTACAGATCTCGTGCGCCGGGCCGGCGAATACGGCATGACATCGCTGGCGCTGACAGATCATGGTGTGATGTACGGGGCCATCCCTTTCTATAAAGCCTGCCAGGCGCAGGGAATCAAGCCGATTATCGGCTGTGAGGCTTATTTGACCGCAGGCTCGCGCCGTGAGCGGGGAAGCCGCAAGGATCAGCCGATTTATCACCTGATTCTGCTGGCGAAGAATATGACCGGCTACCAGAATCTGATGAAGCTGATCTCCATCGGCCATCTGGAGGGCCAGCATTATAAGCCGCGTATCGATATGGAGGCGCTGGCAGCCTATGCCGAGGGCATTATCTGTCTAAGTGCCTGTCTGGGCGGTGAAGTGCCGCAGCATCTGCTGCACGGCCGGGAGGAGGAGGCGCGCAAGGCGGCGCTGCGGTATAAGGAGATTTTTGGAAGCGACTTCTATCTGGAACTGCAGGATCACGGGATTGCCGAGCAGAAGCGGGTGAATCCGCAGCTGATTGCGCTTGCTGAAGAGCTGGACATTCCACTGGTAGCAACCAATGATGTCCACTATATGGACAAGGAGGATGCCGAGGTTCAGGATGTGCTGATCTGCATCGGCACAGGCAAATCCGTGGACGATGAGGACCGGCTGAAGATCGGGACAGACCAGCTGTTCTTCAAAAGCGGGGAGCAGATGGCTGCGCTGTTTCCACATGTGCCGCAGGCGATAGAGAACACGCAGCGGATCGCTGAAGCGTGCAATCTGGAGCTGACGTTCGGCAATCATATTCTCCCGGAATTCTCGCCTCTGCCGGAAGGGCTGGATGCCGCTGCTTATCTGCGCGAGCTGTGCCGCAGCGGGCTGGAGCAGCGCTATGCGGATACTCCGCTCTGGGAATCGCCGGAGCAGAAGGAGACGGCTGAGAAGCGGCTCGACTATGAGCTGGGAGTTATTGAGAGCATGGGGTTCAGCGATTACTTCCTGATCGTGTGGGATTTTATCGCTTTTTGTCACCGCAGCGGTATTGTTACCGGTCCGGGCCGCGGTTCCTCCGCAGGAAGTCTCACCGCGTACACGCTGAAGATTACCGATGTGGACCCGCTGAAATATAATCTGCTGTTCGAGCGGTTCCTGAACCCTGAGCGGATCACGATGCCCGATATTGATATCGACTTCAGCGACGAACGCCGCGATGAGGTCATTGCCTATGTGGTAGACAAGTATGGCAAGGAGCATGTAGCGCAGATCATCACCTTCGGTACGATGGCGGCGAGGGCTGCTGTCCGTGATGTGGGCCGGGCGCTGAATCTGCCGTATAACGAGGTGGACAAGGCGGCGAAGCTGATTCCGGGCCAGCTCGGCATCAGCATCAGCCGGGCGCTGGAGGGCACGCCTGAGCTTAAGGCGCTGTATGAGACGAATCCGAAGACCAGAGTGCTGCTGGATACGGCGATGAAGGTGGAGGGCATGCCGCGCCATGCTTCGACGCATGCGGCTGGCGTAGTCATCTCCAAGGGTCCGCTGACCGATGCTGTTCCGCTCCAGGCGGGCAATGAGAGCACGGCGCTCACCCAGTACTCCATGGAGCATCTGGAGAGCGTTGGGCTGCTTAAGATGGACTTCCTCGGCCTGCGGACCTTGTCGATTATTGAACGCTGCATGAAATGGGTGAAGGAGATGACCGGGAGCGTGCCGGATTTCCGCATCATCCCGGATCACGATCCGCTCACCTATGAGATGCTGGGAGCAGGCGAGACCACCGGCGTATTCCAGCTGGAATCTGCAGGCGTGCGGCGGGTGCTGAAGGATCTGAAGCCGAGCGGGTTCGAGGATATTGTCTCGGTGGTGGCGCTGTACCGCCCGGGTCCGATGGAATTCATCCCGAAATTCATCGGGGGCAAGCATGGGGAGTTCGAGGTTGTCTATCCGCATGCGGATTTGCAGCCGATTCTGGCCGATACGTACGGCATTATTGTCTACCAGGAGCAGATTATGCAGATTGCCTCGCTGATGGCGGGCTTCTCGCTGGGCGAAGCGGACCTGCTCCGCCGTGCGGTGTCCAAGAAGAAGCGGGAGACACTAGACCAGGAGCGCAGCCACTTCGTGGAGGGCAGTCTGAAGCAGGGCTACAGCGAAGCGGATGCCCATGCGGTCTATGATATGATCGTGCGGTTCGCCAACTACGGCTTCCCGCGCGCGCATGCTGCCGCTTACGGGGTGCTGGCCTTCCAGACCGCTTATCTCAAGGCGCATTATCCGGTGCAGTTCATGGCCGCTATGCTGACTGCTGTGATGGGGAGCCACCGCAAGGTGGCGGAATATGTCCTGGAATGCCGCCGGTCCGGGATTGGCGTCCTGCCGCCGGATGTCAACGAGAGCGGGGTGCTGTTCACTCCGGTACCCGGCGAAGGGCGCGGACACATCCGCTTCGGGCTGGCTGCGGTGAAGAATGTCGGCACACAGGCTGTGGAGAACATTATGGCCGTCCGTAAGGAGCGGCCGTTCGACAGCCTGCTCGATTTCTGCCGCCGGGTCGATCTGCGGGTCTGCAACAAACGCGTGATCGAATCCCTGCTGCAGACCGGCGCCTTCGATGCGCTGCCTGGACACCGGGCGCAGCTGCTGGCGATGCTGGATGAGACGGTGGATGCGGCAGCCAAATGGCGCAAGGAGCGCGATGAGCTGCAGATCCAGCTGTTCGATGACCTGATCGAGACGCCGAACTGGGAGATCCGCTACCCCGATATTCCGAGGTTCAGCGGAACCCAGCAGCTGGAGCTGGAGCGTGAGCTGCTCGGGCTCTATCTCTCCGGCCATCCGCTGGATGACCATGCGGGGCTGCTTGAGGAGCCGGGGATACAGAAGCTGATGGATCTTGGCGAAGCAGCGGATGAGAGCATGACCGTGACGGCCGGTATGGTCGTGTCGCTGAAGGAGATCACGACCAAAGCTGGTAAGGCGATGGCTTTTGTGGAATGGGAAGACCAGATCGAGCGCTGCGAGGTCGTACTCTTCCCGGAGGTGTGGAAACGCACCCGCGCCCTGATTGAGAAGGGCGCATTGCTGGCCCTGCGCGCCAAGGTGCAGCAGGAGGACGAGGGCTTCAAGCTGCTGGCCGAGGAGGTAGCTCCGCTCACCTCGGACAGCGTGCGCGGCCTGCTGCAGCGCCGCAGCGCCGGGTCCCGGCCCGCCTACGGCGCGGGCCGCAGTGCCCCCGCAGGAGCGCCTGCGGCCGCTCCTGCAGCCCGCACGGGCGCCGGTGGCCCCGGCGCCCGGCCCGGCGGTGCAGCTGGCGGCGCCGCTGCACCGGGCACGCGCACACCGGCGGCACAGCCGCCCGGTGCGCGCGCTTCCGCGGCCGCTGCGCAGGCCGCGCCCAAGGCCACGGCCGCGTCCGACGCGCGGCCGGGCAGCCCTGCCCCGCTGCGCACGGGGCAGGACCCAGCCGCTGAGCGCTTCGCAGGCTCAGCGCCCGGCGCCCAGCGTGTCTTCATCAAGATCACGCCGGGCGCTGAGCTGAAGGGTCTGCTGCCGCGCCTCCAGGCGCTGCTGCAGACCCATCCGGGACCCGCAGCGACGCTGCTGTTCTACGAGCGCAACCAGAAGGTGCTTGCGCTGAGCGACAGCTACCGGATCGAGCCCTCGGAGGAGCTGTTCGCCGCCATTGAAGAGATGCTGGGTGCCGGAACCGTCCGCCTCCGATAGGAGCAGCCCGTCTAGCCTGGTGCAGCGTCAGATTTTAATTTGAATGGGTTGGATTAGTAAAACGATACCACCTACAATTGTGTTCGGTTTTTGGCATACATTGCGCCTGATTACCTTCACGCCATCGAAATGTGTTCGGTTTTTGACATACATTCTGCTCGATTACCATCACGCCATCGAAATGTATTCGGTTTTTCGCATACAAAGGGCCTGATTACCTTCACGCTATCGAAATGTATTCGGTTTTTCGCATACATTAGGCCCAAGCAATTCACTCTTTTAGTCGTTCAAGCCTCATCATGCCGACCCGCTATTTCTAATCTGATGCGCTACTAGAACCTCATCGGATTTAAATTAGTGGAGCAGAAACAATTCCCCTTCAATTTACATCTTTTCCATGCGAGGTTTGTTCTTTAGGGGCGTTTGGCTTAGCGTAACGGACTGAGGTGCTCTTATGCGGGAAGGAAGTCGTCATTTGGGCGATTAACGGACCGTAAGGACCTTATCCCCTGCAATTCAGCTCCAAAACGTCTCGCAGAAAGATGATAAGGTCGTCTGAGTCCGTTACCCTGCATAGGGGGGCGTTATCGTGGGAATAAGGTCTCTTCGGTCCGTTAGATTTTTGGGGGTGATAGGGTTTCGTTTGTACAACTAAATCCGCCCGAATAGGTAAGAACCCGCATATAGAGGCTGTTTAATTGTATCAATTGCAGCTAAATGGATGGTCGGCAGTAAATCAAGCGATTTATTTGTACGGAATGCAATTGAGCATACCCAGCGCCATAATCGCGCCATGGCAAACCCTCAGCATGGCAGCTGGTTAAAGAGTTTCTAACCAGTTAATTCTGATGCTGCACAAATGCATCTTTTACGGGCATCCGCTGAGATACACTGATTTTTTTAGCACATTTGTCCCCTCTTCCGCATACATTAGGGAACCAATAGAGTGAAGTTATGAATCTGTCAGGCTTCACTCTCAAGTTCAGCTAAATCATAGCGGGGCATTGCCCCGTGCGGAAGGGGAATGACATCATGTCCTATCAAATGGCGGAGGAGCTGCTGGAGCGCCGGGGAGTATCACTGGACTCGATCGCGGAGATCGTCTATATCCTGCAATCGGTCTATTATCCCAGCTTAACGCAGGAGGAGTGCCTGAGCAGCGTCAAGTCGGTCCTGAACAAAAGAGAGGTCCAGTATACGCTAATGACCGGGATTGCGCTGGATGAGTTGGCTGAGAAGAAGCTGCTGCCCCAGCCGTTTCAGGCGGTAATGGAAGCGGATGAATCGCTCTACGGGGCGGACGAGACGCTGGCGCTGGGCATCACGAGCGTGTATGGAATGATCGGCCTGACCAGCTTCGGCTACCTGGATAAAATAAAGCTTGGAATTATCGGCAAATTGAATGATGATAAGGGGAGCATTCATGTATTTCTGGATGATCTTGTGGCCGGAATTGCGGCTGCTGCTTCAGCCCGCATCGCCCACGGGCATGAGGGTGCGAAGGTATATCCCCATGTGACCGGGACCGAATAACGGCTGCTCCTGATGCGCTGCGACCGGCCTCCCGGGCCTGAATCCTTCCTGCCGGGTTTGCTTGCGGGAAAAAAGAAAACTGTGTTATCATAATTTCATTATATTCAGGATACGGCTGGATTCGAGATTAGGGAGGCCTTGCAGGGCATGTGGACGGTAATCTATATAGCGCCGACCGCCAAAGTGGCGGAGATGATCCAGAGGAAGCTTACGGAAGAAGGATTTCTGATTAAATGCCGTCCCATCAATATGTCCAAGCAGCAGTTTGAGATTCTGGTTCCTTCGGGAGAGCTTGAAGAAGTGCAGGAGGTCCTCAATCTGATCCTGCATCCCTGAAGAGTATGGCGTAGAGATTCAAGAGCATTCATGACAGCGGCAAGCTGCTATTTACGCAAATAAACGGCTGAAGAGGTGCGACCCTTGTTCAAAGATTTATTTCAGAAAAAACGGAAGTACGCGACTATTCCTTCAGAACGTCTGGAGCGAAGCGGCGGACCGGCAGAAGGCGAGCGCCCTAAGCGGGAGATTCCCGAAGGTCTAATGAGCAAGTGCGCCAAATGCGGAACGATCCAGTACAGCAAGGAACTGGAGAAGAATTTGAAAGTATGCCCGTCCTGCGGCTATCATATGCGCCTGAATGCTACCGAACGGATTGCAATGATTCTTGATCCGGAAGGGTTCATTGAGTTCGACAGCGAGATGGCGTCCATTGATCCTCTGAAGTTCCCCGGCTATGCCTCCAAGCTGGAGCAGCAGCAGTCCAAAACCGGACAGGTTGAGGCTGTAATCACCGGCCAGGGCAGCATCGGCGGACATCCGGTGATTGTAGCCGTGATGAACTTTGAGTTCTTCACCGGCAGCATGGGATCTGTGGTTGGTGAGAAAATTACAAGAGCGGTGGAAGAAGCGACAGAGCGGAAACTGCCGATGCTGATCTTCTCCACTTCCGGCGGGGCCAGAATGCAGGAAAGCATTCTCAGTCTCATGCAGATGGCGAAGACCAGTGCCGCGCTGGCCCGGTTCAGTGAAGCAGGCGGGCTGTATATCTCCGTCATTACTGATCCGACCACCGGCGGGGTATCGGCGAGCTTTGCCAGCCTGGGCGACATTATTATTGCCGAGCCCGGAGCGGTATTCGGCTTTGCCGGACGGATTGTCATCGAGCAGACGATCCGCCAGAAGCTGCCGGAGGATTTCCAGACGGCAGAGTTCAATCTGCAGCACGGTCAGCTGGATCTGGTCGTGCACCGTAAGGAAATGCGCTCCACGCTCACGAAGCTGCTGGAGCTGCATGATGTGAAAGGGGGATTTTAGGTTGGCAGGAGAGTTGCCTTTTGAAATGCCTCTGGTAGAAATGCGCAAAAAAATCGCCGAACTCAAACAGTTCGGTGAAGAGAAGGGCATTGATTTCAGCGATGAGGTAGCCCGGCTTGAGGAGCGCTACAGCGAGCTGGAGAATGAGATCTATTCCAATATATCCCCGGCCCAGAAGATGCATCTGGCCCGGCATCACGTACGCCCGACCTCGCTGGATCTGATCGGGCTTATCTTCACGGACTTTATCGAGCTGCATGGTGACCGCCTGTACGGTGACGATCTTGCGGTAGTCGGCGGAATCGCCAAGCTGAACGGCCGGCCTGTGACCGTTATCGGGCAGCAGCGCGGCAAGGATACGAAGGAGAATATTCTGCGCTTCTTCGGCAGCGCCCATCCGGAGGGCTTCCGCAAGTCGCTGAGGCTGATGAAGCAGGCGGAGAAGTTCGGCCGTCCGATCATCACCTTTGTCGATACCAAGGGGGCTTACCCCGGCAATACCGCAGAGGAACGCGGACAATCGGAAGCGATTGCCCGTAATTTGTTCGAGATGTCCCAGTTGACCGTGCCGGTCATCTGCGTGATCATCGGCGAAGGCGGCAGCGGCGGAGCTTTAGCGATGGCCGTGGGCAACCGCGTGCTGATGCTGGAGAATGCAATCTATTCAGCGATCTCCCCTAACGGTGCAGCGTCGATTCTGTGGAAGGATGCCACCAAGGCGGAGCAGGCCGCGGAGGCCATGAAGATTACGGCCACCGATCTGCTGGAAATGGAAGTCATCGAGGAGATTATTGCAGAGCCCAGAGGCGGTGCGCACCGGGATTACGAAGCTGCGGCGGAGGCGGTTAAGGACACAGTCTGGCGTCACCTGCAGGAGTTGTCCGGCATGGATGCAGCTGCGCTGAAGGAAGACCGTTACCTGAAATTCCGCAAAATCGGCGAGTTTTCCGAGTCGGTGCTGGAGCAGGATTCCGATCAGGATGAAGTGCAGATTGTGGAGTAAGCGGGGGCTATTCTCCGGGGGATGAGCCCCATGGCTGGTACCGCCGGGTTTGCACTTTTTAACATATTCCAGCTTATTCCAGACCGCGGACGGGACAAGACCTATTATACAATAATTCCCATTCTAATCATCCTGTGCTTGCTGCGGGATGATTTTTCTTTTATCGGCCATCCTATATTATTCGACTTTAATTTACAGCAAAAACAGGCACTAACATTGATTTTGTGTTCAACATGCAGTAATATTCATAAGGGCGCAATAAAACGTGCATGTCTTTACATGTGATAAAGTTCCTATACAAAGAGCAAGCCTTATAGTAGATTTTGTAGTTGGAAAAAGCGAGACAGAGAGAACGAAAAAACGGAGGAAAACCTAATGCGGAAAAGTAAAATTGTATGTACGATCGGACCTGCAAGTGAATCGTTGGAGAATATCAAAAAATTGATTTTGGCTGGTATGAATGTGGCCCGTCTGAACTTCTCCCACGGCGATTTTGATGAGCACGGAGCCCGGATCAACACGATCCGTCAAGCATCCAAGGAGCTTGGCAAGACTGTTGCCATCCTGCTCGACACCAAAGGACCGGAGATTCGTACTGGCAAGCTGGAAGTAGAACCGATTGAACTGGTTCAGGATGAGTATCTGACATTGACTACGGAAGAGATCCTTGGCGATCATAACCGTATCTCCATCACTTACAACAACCTGCCTAACGATGTTCAAGTAGGATCGACGATCCTGATCGACGACGGCCTGATCGGCCTTACAGTTGTCGACATTCAAGGCACCGAAATCAAGACCCGTATTGTTAACGGCGGTACGATCAAGAGCAAGAAGGGTGTTAACGTACCGGGAGTATCCATCTCCCTGCCGGGTATTACGGAAAAAGATACCAATGATATCATTTTTGGGATCGGACAGGACATTGATTTTATTGCCGCTTCTTTCGTACGCAAAGCCAGCGACGTTCTGGAAATCCGTGAACTGCTTGCGAAGCATGATGCTTCCCACATCCAGATCATCTCCAAGATCGAGAACCAGGAAGGTGTCGATAACCTGGATGAAATCCTGGCAGTATCCGACGGCCTGATGGTTGCCCGTGGCGATCTTGGTGTAGAAATCCCTGCTGAAGATGTACCTTTGGCTCAGAAGCTGATGATTCAGAAATGTAACATCGCCGGCAAACCGGTAATCACAGCTACCCAAATGCTGGATTCCATGCAGCGCAACCCGCGCCCAACCCGCGCTGAAGCAAGTGACGTAGCGAACGCAATCTTCGACGGAACCGATGCAATCATGCTGTCCGGTGAGACTGCTGCCGGGAAATATCCGGTAGAATCCGTACTGACTATGTCCCGTATTGCTGAGAAAGCAGAATCTGCTCTGAACCACCGTGAGATCTTCATGAAGCAGCAGATCGCTCAAGAAACTACTGTAACTGAAGCGATCAGCCAATCCGTAGCGATCTCCGCTCTGGATCTGAATGCTAAAGCGATCATTTCTTCGACTGTAACTGGCCACACTGCACGCGTGGTTTCCAAATATCGTCCTAAATCACAGATCATTGCTGTTACTACCCAGGAAAGAACAATGCGTCAACTGGCGCTGGTATGGGGCGTAACTCCTGTATTCGGTCCTGAAGCTCATTCTACTGACGAATTGCTGGAAACAGCACTTAACGGCGGTAAGGCTTCCGGTCTGGTTAAAGCCGGCGATCTTGTAGTCATCACTGCAGGTATCCCGCTTGGACGTTCCGGTTCCACTAACCTGGTGAAGGTAGATACGATTCCAGCCGACTAGGATTTGGAAGAGCTTCTGCAGCAAGAATAAGATATAATAATAAGAGCAGTGGCGCTTGATTGCCGCTGCTCTTTTTTTGATAAGTGGACTCTCCGGAATGTTAAGATACAGGTTGATCTCACGGATACAAATGGATATATTGGACCTGAGTGTTTGGAGCAGGACTGTATGTCAGGGAGTCGTATAAATAGGGTTCCTGGAATACACGGCAGGGGGACTTTTACGATAGATCCGTCTGACCGAAAAGGCGCTTCCGCAAGAGCGCGGGAGAGATGGCACGGCCAGCAGCCTCTTATTCTGGATCATAACGCCGCCGTCTGTGACTTTTAGTCTGGGGCTGCGTCCATTGACCTGGCAACAGGTGAAGCAGACTGTGGATAACTTGGACAGCGGAGCGATATCGAATCCCACTTGGGGGGCTTCGACAATCCATTCGGCAGAGCTTTGCGGTCCGTTATAGCGCTGCACCGTGCGGAATACCCAGCATTTGCTGAGATTGCGCAGGGTGATGCACCATTTGCCGGGACTCAGCTTGACGATGGAAGCACGCATATGGTTGCCGGGGGAGACGGGATAAGGAATGACAGTCTCGGAGGCGGGGAGAATCTCCCACCAGGCATAATACCTGACTTTGCCGTTCACTGATTCATGGCCGGTGCCGGTCTGGATCAGGCTGCTGTTCTTGAAGCCGTCAATGCCGATCCAGGCCGAGGAGAACGTAGCTTTTTCCGTAGGCTTTACATAAGGGACGATCCAGTCGGCAGATATCTGCCGGTAGCTGCCTTTTTTACCGGAAATGGCATAACCGCTCCAGTTGCTTGATGTCCAGCCGAAGCCGGAACTGGCGGCTCTGCCCGTATTGAGTTTATCCTTCAGACAGGGTTTGCTCCGTGCTAATCTATTGACTTGGCCCACTTGTCCACCGCCTCATAATAGGTTGTGCTCTATTTAATGCAGCAGGCGGCTATGAAGGTTGGGTATTCTGTTAAAAAGAATGAGAGAGGACTTGTAATCCCCATGGAAAAAATAACAAAGCTGCGCGGGTTCTATCTGTTTCTGGGACTGGCCGGGGGCTCCTTCGGCTCCTACCTCTCGCTGCTGCTGAAATCAAACGGACTTGAAGTCAGCCAGATCGGCTTGCTGATGGCTATAGGTACGCTGATCGCCATCTGTGTGCAGCCTTTATGGGGAATGGTCTCCGACCGGTATAACCAGGCGCGGCTGGTGCTGATTCTGAGCGTGGCGGTTCCGGCGGTGCTTGCGGTCCTGTACCGTTCGGAATATTTCATTGTGCTGATGCTGGTGTATACCGTGTCCACGATCTTCTCCTCTACACAGGCGCCTATAGCCGACTCGTACGCCATAGCGGCTGCGAACAGGGCTGGAGCCACTTACGGCAGTATTCGCATGATGATGAGCATAGGCGCCGCCGTAGGGGCCATTGCGGGGGGACAGTATGTATCCAAGTTCTCTGTATCGACCATCTGGCTGCCGTTTCTGCTGCTCAACAGCATCGCCGTATTCATTGCCTTCACCCTTCCTAAGCAGGCGGAGGAGAATCACATGATGAGCCAGTCCTTCTCCCAGGGGATCAAAAAACTGCTCGGCAACCGTATATTCCTGGCCTTCCTGGGCGGGAGCTTTCTGGTCAATCAGACCATGACGGCCTTCGGGACCTATTTCGTGATTGCCTTCCAGTCGGTCGGCGGGTCCACCAGCTCTGCGGGAATCGCCCTGTTCCTGGCGTCCATTACCAATGTTCCATCCATGTTCTTCGCCTCCCGGGTCATCCGCAGGCTCGGCATGGAGCGGACGCTGCTGCTTGGTGCGCTGATCTATGTGCTGCGCTGGGGCATCCAGGTGGCCTTTCCGTACCCTTCCGTCATGATCGGCGTACAGGTGCTTCATGGCCTCTCGTTCGGGTTCTTTTATATCGCGGCGGTTGAATATGTATCGAAGATTACCTCGGCAGAGATGCAGGCGACTGGGCAAAGTGTGTTTAACATCGTATTCTCCGGGTTAGCCGGGATTCTGGGCAATCTGCTGAACGGGATGCTGCTGAACCAGGGCGGGGTCGGGCTGATGAACCTCTCCTGCATGATTAGTGCGGCTGCGGGCGCGGCCCTGCTGGTCTATGTTGCCCGAAGCTCGCGCCGCAAGCTGCCGCTTGCGTCTGCATCCGGCGGTGTCGGCGTTTAGCGGACTGCTGGCTGCCGGGCAGACTGTATTTTAGAAAGGAGCATGAATATGAATCCTCATCAACCTGGATGGGCCAGCCGCTGGCATAGTACCTCCATCCGTGTACGTTATCAGGAGACCGACCAGATGGGCGTCGTCTATCATGCCAATTATTTGATCTGGTTTGAGTGCGGCCGTACGGAAATGTTCCGTGAGCTGGGCTTTGACTACCGGATGCTGGAAGGACTCGGTCTGCTGCTCCCGGTAACCTCTGCAGATTTGCAATTTAAAAGCCCCGCGCGATATGATGATCTTATCACCGTGAATGCGCGGTTAACCACCTTCTCGGCTCTGAGGGTTGTGTATGAATACGAAATCCGCCGGATGGCGGCGGGTCAGGAAGGGCAGGAGCGGACCGCAGGCGAGCTTCTGGTCAGCGGCTCGACGAGCCATGTCTGGCTGAACGGGGAATGGAGGCCTGTGCGGATCGACAGGGCACAGCCTGAGCTGTTCCAGGCCATCCTGGCTGCGCTGAAGGAAGAAGAATAGCGTTAATGTAAGGAAGAAGGAGGAGCAGTATGATCAGGAATAAATGGCTGTGGGCCGCCTTATTTGCAGTCCCGGCCGTGGAATTATTCGGTTTCATCTATGTCTCAAGTTTTCTTGGAGCGCCCAAGACACTGCTGATCATGCTGGCTACTTCAGTCATCGGTTTGCTAATGATGCGGTTCGAGGGCAAGAAGGTACTGCAGGACAGCAGAACACATATGCAGGAGGGGCGGGTGCCCGGTCGGACCATGCTGGACGGCTTATGTATTTTCTTCGGCGGTCTGCTGCTGATTCTGCCGGGATTTGTCACGGATCTGATCGGCTTTACTCTGGTATTTCCGCTGACCCGGCCGCTCTACCGGGTTTTTCTGCTGAAATGGATCGAGAAAAAGATGAAAAACGGCACGTTCACCTTCTACCGCAGGTAGGCGGGGAGAGAGAGCAGGCTGGCGGTTGCTGGCAGGTAATAAGGAAGTAATCAGGCTTGCCAAAAGGTGTTCAGTTGCAGATTGCTGCGGCTGGATGCCTTTTTGGAAATTTGGAATTTATATGTGGCAAAATACCTGAGTGTACATCAAAGCTAACTCCCCATCTTGTGGGGTTATTTGGCGTTCAGGGGGAGGGAGGGCGGAGGGGGCAGCTCAGTCGGAGATAGTTGGAAATTATACACTTGCTGATGTGCGAATCAGGTATCCTCAGGTATTAGTTGGAAAAACAGCACTTGTTAGGCTGCGATTCTCTTCAAAAGGCGGTATTCGTAAAATTAAGTGACATTTTTCCAACTGCTACCCCAAAAAGCTCTGAAATCTCCAAAGTTAGATACGTTTATCCAACTAGTTTCGGGGGAGGCACCGGGGATTAGCAACGGATAGGTAAGGCACTGGCAATTAGTAACGGAGGGGGAGCTATCAGCAGTTTAGCCAGGGGAGGGGCGTCCCGGGCAATTTCCCATAGATGCCCGGCAGCAGGTGTCTTGAATTGTCGGTAGCCCAAGCTAATTTCGAGGGGCAGTGGGCAAAATTTGTTTGGAGCGGCAGCCCCCTAATGCAGCCTGCCGCTAAGGATATAGGTGCGCAAGGCGCGGAATACGCCGGCGCGGGCGAACGCGTCGAGAATAACGAGCAGCACCGGGCCGAGGATCAGGCCAAGCATGCCCATTAGCTGAAGGCCGGCGAACATGCCGATCAGCATGGCAAGCGGATCGACGCCGATGCTGCTGGCGAGTACCTTGGGCTCCAGTACCTGGCGTGTGATCAGAATGACGCCGTAGAGCACAAGCAGCCCGATGGCCAGCGCCATGTTCCCGGTCATGTACGAATACAAAGCCCAGGGCAGAATGACGATACCGACGCCCAGGTAAGGAATCAGATCGACGATGCCGATGGTCAGGCCGATGGCGAAGGCTGATTTGACCCCCAGCAGCAGCAGGCCGATGATCACAATTACTGCCGTTACGGAGATCAGCACCAGCTGGGCGCGGATGTAGCCGAACAGTGCCTTGCGCAGATCCTTCCAGATCTCAGACACGGGTCTTAGCAGCGGGGCTGGAAGCCACGCAGTCAGCTTGGCATTATGCCGTTCCCAGCCGGTGCTGAGGAAGAAGGCGGCCAATACGATGACAATCAGAATGGTGCCGAGGCTCGGCAGCGAGGAGATCAGCTTCAGGATGATATTGAAGAATCCGGTAATCATCTGCGTTACGGCTTGGCCGACAGTTTCAGTGGTCCGGTTGATATTGCTGTCAATGGTGGCATGATAACCCGGATTGTCGTGGTAAAACTGGTTGATTTGGTTAATAATATTCTGAATGCTGGCATTGCGGCTTAAGGACAGCAGCAGCTCCCGCCACTGATCGGTATGAAGATCGAAGGTCTGGAGCAGCCCGATCAGCTCTTTGACCAGCCGCGTGATGAGTGCGGTCAGTACAAGAGCGATGCCACCGATGTAGAACAGCAGCGAGAGCGATACGGCGAGCCAGCCGGGGAGCTTCATCCCCTTCAGGATCAGGACCAGCGGATGCATAAGATAAGCCAGCAGCCAGGCGATCAGCAGGGGGTATAGAAGCGGCAGCAGTACATATACAGCCAGCAGAATCAGGGCGGCGGCAAGCACGACCCAGAGGCCGCGCAGCATTCTTTTAAGCACAAGTGTATCGATCTTCGGTCCCTCCTACTCTGGCGGATTCCAGAAATAACGGCTCGTCTTATATATATTCATAGGGGGTGTGAAAAGACTAGCAGCGGTAGAAAAGCGCAGACGGCGGGCATATCCATAACCTGGAAGGCGGTTCATGAAACAGATTTTGCGTTCGTTTTTTTCTATCCCTCCGATAAAATCATTTGATGTCCTGCAAAGCTTCCACGTTGTTCACATAACCGTCAAAATCCGGTATGATAATTAAAGGTTAAAGAGCAGAAATTTAGTTGCAATCTTCTGAGCCGGTTCTGAAGCTTTTTCAGAGAGAGTTGAAATACTTGGAAATGTAAATGTTTACATGAGGTTTGAAGCGGCACTATACACTCTTGTTGGCAAAGGAGAGAGATACTATGACAGCTACTAAAGGACTTGAAGGCATTGTTGCAACGACCTCCTCAATCAGCTCTATCGTAGATGGAGTGCTCACTTACCGCGGCTATGATATTGACGATCTTGCGGACCATGCCACATTTGAGGAGACTGCTTATTTGCTGTGGTTCGGCAGTCTGCCGACGGTGCCGGAGCTTGAAGCTCTGCGGCGCGAGCTCAGCGCACACGCTGCGATCCCGGAGCAGGTGCTCACTCAGATGAAGCTATATCCCAAGGAAGCCAACACCATGGCCGCTTTGCGCTCTGCCGTATCGAGTCTGGCGCTGTACGACGAAGCTGCCGATGATATGAGCAAGGAAGCGAACCAGACCAAGGCGCTGAAGCTGCAGGCGCAGATTCCGACCGTAGTTGCCGCACTGGCGCGCATCCGCAAAGGCCTGGAGCCGGTAGCCCCCAAGGCGGGCCTGACCATCGCCGAGAACTTCCTCTATATGCTGTGGGGCAAAGAGCCGGATGCGGTATCCGTCAAGGCGCTGGATACGGCGCTTGTGCTGCATGCCGACCATGAGCTGAATGCATCGACTTTTGCCGGACGGGTGACGGTTGCGACCTTGTCCGACATCTATTCCGGTGTGACCTCGGCGATCGGTGCGCTTAAAGGGCCGCTGCACGGCGGGGCGAATGAAGCCGTCATGAAGATGCTTGAGGAGATCGGCAGTCTGGACGCGGTGGAGCCGTATATCCAAGGCAAGCTGGAGCGCAAGGAGAAGATTATGGGATTCGGACACCGTGTCTACAAGAACGGCGACCCGCGCGCCAAGCACCTGATGAAGATGTCCAGCGAGCTGGGCACGATGAAGAATGACACCAGTCTCTATGACATGTCGGTCAAGGTGGAAGAGCTGATCACCAGCCAAAAGGGGCTGAAACCGAATGTCGATTTCTATTCGGCATCGGTCTACACACAGCTGGGGATCGAACGGGAGCTGTTCACTCCTATCTTCGCAATCAGCCGTACCTCGGGCTGGACGGCGCACATTCTGGAGCAGTACGAAGACAACCGTATCATCCGGCCGCGTGCGGAATATACAGGCATGTCCGACATGAAGTACGTCCCTGTAGACGAGCGGTAACAGGGCGGCAGGGAGGGGCAGCCCTTGCAGGCTGCTCTGCCCCTTTAGTACAATGAATGATATGAATGCTTATACATCATACTTTTAGGAGGAATATCTACCAATGTTGAAACTGGAACAATACGATCTGCCCACAGAAGGCGAACAAATTACAATCGAAGACGGCAAGCTGCTGGTTCCGGATCAGCCGATCATTCCATTCATCGAGGGTGACGGGACAGGCCGTGACATTTGGAAAGCCTCCAAGCGGGTGCTGGATGCAGCTGTAGAGAAAGCCTACGGCGGTAAGAAAAAAATTGCGTGGTACGAAGTGTTTGCCGGCGAGAAGGCCTTCAATACATATGGTGAATGGCTGCCGAACGACACGCTGGAAGCGATCCGCGAGTACATTGTGGCAATCAAAGGCCCTCTGACTACTCCAATCGGAGGAGGTATCCGCTCCCTGAACGTGGCGCTGCGCCAGGAGCTTGACCTGTATGTATGTCTTCGCCCGGTGCGCTACTTCGACGGCGTTCCTTCTCCGGTGAAGCATCCTGAGCTGGTGGATATGGTTATTTTCCGTGAGAATACAGAGGATATTTATGCGGGTATTGAATATCAGGAAGGCTCTGCCGAAGTGAAGAAGGTTATCGAATTCCTGCAGAAGGAAATGGGTGTGAACAAAATCCGCTTCCCGGAAACATCCGGTATCGGTATCAAGCCTGTATCCGAGGAAGGCTCGAAGCGCCTTGTTCGTTCAGCAGTAGAGTATGCAATTAAGCACGGACGCAAGAGCGTGACCCTGGTACACAAAGGGAACATCATGAAATTCACTGAAGGTGCCTTTAAGAACTGGGGCTATGAAGTGGCTGAACAGGAGTTCGGCGATAAGGTCTTCACCTGGAACCAGTACGATGTCATCAAGGAGCGCGACGGTGAAGCGGCTGCGAATGCTGCCCAGAAGGAAGCCGAAGCAGCAGGCAAGATCATCGTGAAGGATGCTATTGCGGACATTGCACTGCAGCAGGTATTGACCCGCCCGACAGACTTCGATGTCATTGCGACGCTGAACCTGAACGGTGACTATCTCTCCGACGCATTGGCTGCCCAGATCGGCGGCATTGGTATTGCTCCTGGAGCGAATATTAACTATATTACGGGACATGCTATTTTTGAAGCTACACACGGTACGGCACCTAAGTATGCTGATAAGGACGTAGTGAATCCGGGCTCTGTTATTCTCTCCGGCGTAATGCTGCTTGAGCATTTGGGCTGGCAGGAAGCAGCTGACCTGATCTACCAGGGAATGAGCACAGCAATTAACAACAAGACGGTTACTTACGACTTTGCCCGCCAGATGGAAGGCGCGACCGAGCTGAAATGCTCTGCTTTTGCTGACGAGATCATCAACCATCTGTAAGCAGGCCGGGCCGGTAAATATTACAGATATAAGCTGCACATCCGTGTAGCTTATATCTATGTAGCCGCCTGCAGACTATCATCAGGTTAGGAGGGCTACCGTGGCGATCAAACGTTCAAAAATCACTGTCGTAGGTGCTGGATTCACCGGCGCGACCACGGCGCTTATGCTTGCCCAGAAGGAACTTGGCAATGTGGTACTGCTGGACATTCCCCAG
Source organism: Paenibacillus sp. FSL H7-0756 (assembly GCF_038006765.1). Lineage (NCBI taxonomy): Bacteria > Bacillati > Bacillota > Bacilli > Caryophanales > Paenibacillaceae > Paenibacillus > Paenibacillus sp. FSL H7-0756. The sequence continues at coordinate 1,629,790 of NZ_JBBOVT010000003.1, forward strand.
CTTGAGAATCCGACTAAGGGCAAGGTCCTGGATATGCTCGAAGCGGGACCCGTGCAGAAATTCGATGCTCAGATTACCGGAACTTCAAGCTATGAGGATGCAGCGGATTCTGACATCGTTATTATTACCGCAGGGGTTGCCCGGGGGCCCGGCATGAGCCGTGAGGATCTGGTCAACACCAATGCGAACATTGTCAGATCGGTCTGCGGGAATGTGAAGCGTGTGGCTCCAGAGTCCATTGTGATTATTCTGAGCAATCCGGTGGATGCCATGACATACGTGGCCTATCATGCGCTCGGCTTCCCCAAGAACCGCGTAATCGGACAATCCGGGGTGCTGGATACAGCCCGCTACTGCACTTTCATCGCTCAGGAGCTTAATGTATCGGTAGAGGATGTACGCGGCTTCGTGCTGGGCGGCCATGGCGACGATATGGTGCCGTTAGTACGTTATTCTAGCGTAGGCGGTATTCCGATCGAGACGCTTATCCCGGCAGCCCGCATCGCAGAGATTGTACAGCGTACCCGCGTCGGCGGCGGTGAGATTGTCAGTCTGCTCGGCAACGGCAGTGCATATTATGCTCCGGCAGCATCCCTGGTTCAGATGGCGGAGGCCATTCTCAAGGACAAGAAACGGATCATACCGGTAATCGCTCTGCTTGAGGGTGAATACGGCTATGAGAACCTGTTCATGGGAGTTCCTGTGCTTTTGGGAGCGGAGGGGATTGAGCGGATTTTTGAACTGGAGCTTACGGCGGAGGAACAGGCGGCGCTCGACCAGTCCGCTGATTCGGTCCGCGCGGTGACTTCCTCTGTAACTATGTAACCCCGGCATCTGCCGGAGCCCCTCAAATTGAAATAGGAGGAGATTACGATGGGTCATGTTTTCTTTTTTCTGCATATGATCGGGACGCTGGCGCTTGGCTTCTATCTGGTGCTGCCGTTTATCTTAAGCGGGACGGCTAAGCTGTCCTCCCCGGCGAAGGAAGGCACGCTCAGTGCAATCGGCGGATTCAACCGCTTTGCCCAATACGGGCTGGTGATTCAGCTGCTGACCGGCGGCTACATGATGACTAAGGGCGAGTATTCTGTACCTTGGATGATCATTGTTACGGTGCTGCTGCTGGCTATGTTCGCGTTCGGCGGGATTATGACCAAGCCTCTGCGCCTCGCTGCGGCAGGCATGAGAGAGAACCGTGATGTCTCTGCGGAGACCGCCAAGATCCGTACCATGAGTCTGCTGCTGATGGTCTCGCTGGTCGTCATGATCTTTTTCATGGTGTACAACACAATTATCTAATTAACCTGCTGCCGGATGGGCAGTGTGGTGCTAACAGCTCTGGAAGCCTCGGCCTCCAGGGCTGTTTCGTATGTCTGGAAGCACATTATTGGAGATTGTTCCCAACGGCCGTGGATTCCGCTACACTGTGATTAGGTGCTTAGTTCATTTAGGATCACATACATAGGAGAGTGGCAGTTATGATTGGAAGAAAAATAGTAACAGTGGGGCTAAGTCTGGGCTTGCTGCTGGGTTCAGGCGGGGTTATGTATGCGGCAGCCGATTATGAAGGACACTGGTCGCAGAAGCCGATTAGCCGCTGGCTGGAAAAGGGATGGCTGAAGGGATACGCGGACGGGTCAGTCCGGCCGGATCAGGCAATCACCAGAGCGGAATTTATCACGTTGATCAACGGGTTCGCCGGGCTAACGGCGGAGAGCAAGGTGAAGGCCGATTTCAGCGATCTTCCTAAGACGGACTGGGCCTACGAAGAAATCTCTAAAGCACTCGATGCGGGTATCATCAAGGGTTACGGAGGCACGATTCGTCCGGGCGATCCCGTTATGCGCCAGGAGGCGGCGATTATGGTGAGCAGATTGCTGTATTATGAGACGGGGAGCACGGAGGTATTATCCCGGTTCAGCGATAAGGATCAGATTGCAGGCTGGAGCCAAGCCGATGTCGCTGCTATGATCAATGCCGGAGGAATGAGGGGATACCCGGACGGACGGTTTGCTCCAAAACAAGCGATGACCCGGGCCGAAGCGATTGCACTGCTGGACTACTACAACGTCACAAGCGGCGGCTTGCAGAGTGTAAATATCGGAGTTTCTGAGGGGCTCGGAAGCTTTGAACCGGGAGCCATCAAATACTATAACAATGTCACCGTATCCGGCTATGATGTGCTGCTGCAGAATCTTAAGATATTTGGAGACCTGGTTTTGGAAGAAGGAATTGGCAACGGAGAGGTGGACTTGGATAGTGTTGAAGTGTTAGGCAAGGTCATCATACAGGGAAGCGGAGATCCCTCAGTGAAGCTCAAGAACACAACCTTGAACCAAGTGATTGTGCAGAAGAAGAGCGGAACTGCCCGCCTGGTAACCGAAGGTGCAACATCGGTGAAGGCGGTGTCAGTACAATCTAGTGTGATTCTGGAGGAGGGTGAGGGTACTGGTGCCGTGCTCACAGATATTGATCTGCCATCCGGCCTTGCAGCCGGGCTCGTAGTGACACTTAATGGCAATTTCGGAGACGTGAACATTGAAGCCAAAGGACCCATCCTCCACCTGCAAAAAGGCTCCATACGCACGGTTAAGACCGCGGCCTCAGCATCAGGGCTTAAGATAGAGCTGGATGAAGGGACAACGATTACTCAGGCTATTCTGAATACGTCAACGAAGGTTACGGGAACAGGCAGAGTTCTGGATGTAATCGTGAAAGAAGATGAATAGAATTCTGAATGAAGGACTGCTCTCTTCTAAAGGGCGTCATGAAGAGCATCAGGATCAGCATTGCTGCTCTGTATAGATCTATATCCCTTTACGCCCCAGATACTCCCGGTCCAGTATTGCATAAAAGTATTGGTTGACCCACTGGTTGTTCCAGTGTATTTCTTCCCGGAATACCCCCTCGCGGACCATCTCTAACCTGTCCAGCACCTGGATGGATGAGGTATTGTATTCATTGCACATAGCCACGACTCTGTGGGCCTTCCATTCTTCAAAAGCAAGCTTCAAGACCAGCTGCGCTGCTTCAGTGCAGTAGCCTTGCCCCCGGTATTCAGGGAAAAGACTGTAGCCCAGTTCCCAGCTCTCGCGCTCTTTTACATACCAGTGTATATGCACTTCCCCTACAGGGGTTGCCTCCGGGGAGGCGAGCCGGATCACGAATTGTTTGTGCCAGTCGCTATGGATTTGTTCCGCCACAGTCTTCCGGACGGCCTCCTTGTCGGTTGGAATCATATCCTCGAAGGGCCAGAGCGAGGTGCTGGTCTCCAGATCTGTGATGAAATCGATATCGTCCGGGGTGACCGGAGATAATGTGATTCTTGCGTTCATTTTGCAAAACCTCCTGCTAGTATGATTTCGATACGATCTTGCCGTCTTTCATTACGCATATGACCTGACGCAGGTTATTAATATCCGCCAGCGGATCTCCCCCGACGACCAACAGATCGGCCCTCTTGCCTGTCTCAATGGTACCGAGTTCATGATCCAGCTTACAGATTTTGGCACCGGATGAAGTGGCGGCCATAATAATCTGCATCGGGGAGAGGCCGGCTTGTCCTAACAGCTGGATCTCTTTCCACGGCATACCGGCTCTGTACCACGGAGGAGCTTCTTCGATAAAATCATCCCCCAGGCCAATCTCCCCGCCCGCCTGAATAAATCTCCAGAGATTATCCAGGCCTTGCTCCAGCAGCGGCGCTCCGAATTTGTCCTGGAACATCTGGAGTACGGTGAGTGTGGGGACGATTCGGATGCTCCTGCTCACCATTTGCCTTATCAGTTGATCGTCCAGCCGGTCGTAAATCATATGCGCAGCATCGCTGATCCCAGCATCCACCAGAATCTGAAGATTGCGCGCACTTGTAACATGAGCAGATACGTAAGTGCCCATGCTCCGGGCCTCCCGGCAGATCGCTTCAAGAATCTCCTGATTCAGCTGGGGCAGTCCGGCGGTAGCAGGATCGTAGCCGTCTTCCAGCGCTGTTTTGATGAAATGTATTCCTTGTTCCAGGACTTCACGGACCTTAAGCCGCGCCTCATCCACACTCTCTACGCCGATAGGTTCCTGACCACCGTAACCGCCTGGAGCCGTGAAGACCTTGCCAGACGTAAGAATTCTGGGAAAAGCACCGCTCTCCAGCTGCCGCGTATGTGTGACTACATCGTCAATCGATGCTGCCGTAGTCATTCCCTCATCGCGGATCGTAGTAATTCCTTCTGCAAGGCACGCGGCCAAATATTCCGTATGATATCCGTGCAGCGGCTCATTCTGTATGTACTTGAAGCTTGTATGGGCATGGGTGTGAATGAACCCCGGCAAAACGAACAGACCCTCCAGGTCGATCACTTTAGTTGCGGAGTCAGGCCCGGATCTCCCGTTAATGTCACTTTGCTGTGTTATGGTGCCGAAGCGGCCATTAACAATCTCAATGTTTGTATGATGCAGCGGCGGCCGTCCGGTTCCATCGATTACCGTTCCGTTCACCAGCAAGATGCGCTCATTTCCCATGGTGGAAGCGTCCTCTCCGTTAAGGTAGTTGTCTTTCCTCACAAAGTATAGGGCTTTCCCCCTAGCGGATATAGATAATATTCTTTTTGGAAACGTTCGTTGCTTACCGTACTATCGTTCCGCAACAGGTGCCGGTGAATGAAGATTGGTTGTTTGGGCGGCTGCCAAGTGTGGTAAGTAACATAACGTACAGCCAAGCAGGCACACTGCCTGATGCATAAACACCAGACCTTAAGCCATGCTAACATGATTAATCAACATTACTGTGGACAGCGAAAGGAGAATGGATTATGCCAGACACTAACAAACAACCTGTCAAAACCCTGCCCCCGCAGGTACAGGATCAACGCCCGGGAATTGAGAGTGAGATGAACCCGCTCCCGGAGTTTGAGACACCGGCGTATAAGGCAGCAGGCAAGCTGCTGGGCAAGGCCGCGCTCATTACCGGAGGCGACAGCGGGATCGGGCGTGCGGTTGCCGTTCATTTTGCCAAGGAGGGAGCGGATGTAGTGATCTCCTACTTGAACGAGCATGAGGATGCGGAAGAGACCAAGCGCCAGGTGGAGCAGGAGGGCAGAACATGCATTCTGATCGCCGGGGATATTGGGGACGAATGCTTCTGTCAGAGCCTGATTCGTCAAACCGTTGAAGGACTCGGCAAGCTCGACATTCTGATCAACAACGCGGCAGAGCAGCATCCGCAGGATAAGATTGAGGACATTACGGCAGAGCAGCTGGAGCGTACGTTCCGGACGAATATTTTCTCCATGTTCTATCTGACCAAGGCAGCCATGCCTCATCTTAAAAAAGGTGCTACGATCATAAACACCACCTCCATCACGGCGTATCGCGGCAGCCCGCAGCTGCTGGACTATTCGTCCACCAAGGGAGCGATTCTCAGCTTCACCCGTTCGCTGTCGATGAATCTGGCCGATAAAGGCATCCGCGTGAACGCGGTAGCGCCTGGACCGATCTGGACCCCGCTGATTCCGTCAACCTTTGACGCGAAGAAGGTCAGTGAGTTCGGCGGCACCCAGCCGATGAAGCGCCCGGGACAGCCTGAAGAGCTGGCACCGGCTTATGTATACCTGGCCTCGGACGATTCCTCCTATGTGAGCGGACAGGTGATGCATGTGAACGGCGGCGAGGTTGTCAACGGCTGATGGGTGTAGAATAAGATCTGGATGCAGATTTGTGTGCAACATATAAATTCTATTTTTAAAAAAGCCTAACCGCTTGCCGGCAGGCTTTTTTTCTGCGCTTGTAACTATTACAATATATTTCCGTCTATTTAGTTAATTGGATATGAAAAGGGGATTGGGATGCTTAGAAAAAAAGGATTCATTCTATCTGCAGCGGGGATTTTTGTTTTTCTGGTAGTGTTCATTTACTTGACTCCTTTTGCAGGGAGACTTGTGGCAAATACAAGATTGGAAGGAAAGGCAAAAAGCATTGGGGTTAGAATTACACAGGAATCACCGCCGCTACCCCTTGTTACTTCCGGGAAAACCCAAATTCCGGTTACCCAAAGCAGCTATTGCTGGGGGAAATTAGGATGTGCGGATTATATAGGAGGACAATCCATGGTACAGGGGGTTACTCCCACTGTTATAGAACCTGAGGGGGGGATCCATGTTGCTTTTACTTATAAACCGGCACCCGGCGGGTTAACCGTTCAGCAATTTGCCGATGATAAAGAAGTGCAAATTCCATTGCAGAACGGCTCTTTTAATGCTCCAAAAGAACAAGGCGTTTATTACTATGGCATATCAGCATTCTGGACAACCGAGGATGGTAAATTTTCAGAAGGGAGTTCATCTGTGGTTTTTGTAATTGAAGTAAAATCTACGAAAGAATAGCCCTAAGAGGAATAATATGCTAATATACAACAAGCAAGACGAAACAACCGCATAGAACGATCACTAGGGGTGCCGCAAGGCTGAGACGGGCGTAGTTGCCTGGACCCTTTGAACCTGATCTGGTTTATACCAGCGTAGGGAAGTGGAGAACGAATATTGCAGCGGGGGTATACGGCAAGTGCCGGTATTCCTGTTTCTATTCCAGACTGCTTCCTTTACGGGGGGCGGTCTTTTTTGTGTTGTGGAGTGGTGCAGAGTGAGCTGGAACAGACGGGAGGGGAAGGTCGTTGTACGAAATTCATGCGGTCTCGGATGGGCGGCTACCGCCTGAAGCGCTGGCTGAATGGGCCGCGGCGGTGCATTCTATGGTGGATTATATCCAGCTCCGCGAAAAATCCATGCCCGCCCGCGAACTGCTGGCGGCGGCGCAGCAGATGCTTCAGGCCGGAGTACCGCCATCGAAGCTGGTCATTAATGATAGGATCGATGTTGCCCTGGCCGCCGGGGCAGGCGGTGTACAGTTAGCCTGGCATAGCCTCCCGCCAGCCGCAGTGCGCGGCCTTGCACCGGGCCTGCGGATCGGCAGATCGGTCCACTCGCAGGAAGAGGCGGCGGAAGCTGGAAGGCAGGGAGCAGACTTCTGCCTCTACGGGCATGTGTTCCCTACGGCCTGCAAGCCCGGACAGCAGGCACGCGGACTGGAGCAGCTGGCCGAGGCTGTCCGCTGGAGCCGCATACCGCTGATTGCGCTCGGAGGGATTACCCCGGGCAATGCCGGAGCGGTGCTGGCCCAAGGGGCGGCTGGCATTGCTGTCATGTCGGGGATCTGCGGAGCTCCTGACCCGGTGGCAGCAGCCCGTGCTTATAGGGAAGCGGTTCACAGGGCGGCAGAGCAGTCTTGTAACCCATGATATGGATCAAGTAAAAGGCACAGCAGGAGGTGAACAGGCATGATTGTGACCGTTAACGGTACCCGCCAGAGGGTGGAAGAGAGCTGCCGGACGCTGGCGGATCTGCTGGCCCGGCCCGAGTGGGCCGGGAAGCTGGTCATTGTCGAGCTGAACGGCGAGCTTGCCGGAAGAGAGGTTTATGGCGATACGTTACTGAATGAAGGGGACCGGATTGAGCTGGTTCATTTTGTAGGCGGAGGCTGAACACAAAGACTTATCCCAGGAGGCGTTAAGATGCAAGATCCATTGATGATTGGCGGCGTGACTCTAACCAGCAGACTATTCATTGGCACCGGAAAATACAGCCGTAACACTCTTATTCCCGAGGTCATTACGCGCTCAGGCTCACAGGTCATTACCGTTGCCCTGCGCCGGGTGGACCCGGAGAGCAGTGACAATATTGTCAGCCATATTCCATCCCATATGACTTTACTGCCTAATACCTCTGGTGCGCGCACCGCAGAAGAGGCGGTACGTATTGCCCGGCTGGCGAGATCGGCGGGGCTGGGAAACTGGGTGAAGATTGAGGTCATCAATGACCAGAAATACTTGCTGCCGGATAACATGGAGACCATCCGGGCGACCGAGATCCTTGCAGCAGAGGGCTTCGTGGTGCTTCCGTACATGAGTCCTGATCTGTCCGCTGCCCTGCGGCTGAAGGCAGCGGGGGCTGCGGCTGTGATGCCGCTAGGGGCACCGATCGGGTCCAACCGCGGGCTGCAGACCAAGGAGCTGATCCGGATTCTGATCTCCGAGACGGATCTGCCGGTGATCGTGGATGCCGGAATCGGCAGACCGTCCGAGGCGGCTGAGGCGATGGAGATGGGCGCTGCTGCGGTCCTGCTCAATACAGCGATTGCCACCGCCTCAGATCCGCTGCTGATGGCAGAAGCCTTCCGTGATGCGGTATCCGCCGGGCGCAAAGCTTATCTCGCCGGACTGGGCCCTGTGGAGGAGACGGCGGCAGCCTCTTCACCGTTGACCGGATTCTTGGCCTGACAGATGGAATAGGGAGGAGAGGAACGGTTATGAGCTTTTATGAGACGATGGCCCGGCTGGAGCAGCTTCCTTACGGGACGCTATGGAGCCGTTATACGGCAGAGGATGTGAAGCGCGCGCTTCGTGCAGAGCAGGTGGATGAAGAAGGGCTGATGGCCCTGCTGTCACCGGCAGCGGAGCCTTATCTGGAGGAGATGGCACATAAGGCGCACCGGTTGACGCGTACGCATTTCGGCCATGTGATGCAGCTGTTTACCCCGATGTATCTTGCAGATTTCTGCGTGAATCACTGCACGTATTGCAGCTTCAGTTCTATCTATGATTTTCCGCGCAAAAAACTGACGCTGGAGGAGGTCGCCCGGGAAGCAGAGACCATCGCAGCCACGGGCCTGCGCCATATTCTGATCCTGACCGGGGAATCCCGGAGAGACAGCCCGGCCGGTTATGTGAGGGACTGCGTGAATGTGCTGCGCCGCTATTTTTCCTCTGTCAGCATTGAAGTGAATCCGCTCTCGACAGCCGAATATGCTGAACTCCGGGAAGCCGGCGTGGACGGTCTGACGCTCTACCAGGAGGTCTACCACCAGGAGACTTATCGAGCGCTGCATGTAAAAGGACCCAAACGCGTCTACCGCAACCGGCTGGACGCTCCCGAGCGGGGCTGCCAAGCGGGCTTTCGTTCAGTGAATATCGGGGCCCTGCTCGGCATGTACGAATGGCGGCAGGAGGCGCTGGCGACTGCGCTGCATGCGAGGTATCTGCAGGATAAGTACCCGGAATGCGAAATCGGGCTGTCGATTCCCAGATTCCGGCCTTACTTAGGCGAATTCAACCCCGCAAGCGACGTAACCGACCGGGCGCTGGTGCAGATCATCCTGGCCTACCGCCTGTTCCTGCCGCGCTCCGGCATCTCACTGTCCACACGCGAGCCTGCCGCTCTGCGCGATCATCTGGTCCAGCTCGGCATCACGAAGATGTCCGCCGGGGTATCCACCGAAGTGGGCGGACATTCCCTCGAAGGGGGCACCCCGCAGTTTGAAATCTCGGACAACCGCAGCGTGGCCGAGATAGCCGAGATGCTGCGCTCGCAAGGACTCCAGCCGGTATTCAAGGACTGGGATATCCTGTCTGACCGCTTGGCGTGAGGTAGGTAAGCTGATGTGGCTTAGTTTAAGGTGACTAAACTGGATGTAAGTTAAACTGCCCTGACTAACTGAATGAACTTAGACTGACTAGACTAATCGTGTTTAACTTAACCTGACTAGAAAACTGAGACTAACTCAACTGACCAGACTAATCGTACCTAACGTAACCTGACCATATGCAAATAACCCGCCTCATGGCGGGTTATTTGCATTGTATAAGCGTTGTAGGCTTCGCGTGCTGACTTCTCCTTCTACCACGAAGGCCGTGGGCCGGATGTATGCGAAAAACCGAATACAATTTGCTGGCGTGAGGCGTGTAGGCCAAATGTATGCGAAAAACTGAACACAATGTGCTTGGGCGAAGGTAAGCGGGCCGATTGTGTGTGGAAAACCGAATACAATGTGCCAGCGCGAGGTGCGCGGGTCAAATGTATGCGAATGCCATACTCTACCTACTCTATAGATTCAGGCTGCCCGGCAGACTGCCCCTGACTCGCGCTGGAAGACAGCTCATCCAGCGACATCTCGAAGCCCGGAGCCATGTGTTTAAGGAAATACTCCATCTCAGGCATCTCCAGCACATGCAGCTTCGCGGCGGTCTGCTCCCGGGCGGCGGCGAATTCGCGGTTGCCTGCGGCGACCTCCCAGACGCATTTCAGGTAAGCGTCCAGCACATCCGCTGCTTTGACGTAGCGGAGCAGTCCGGCATCCTCGGAGCCGGGCGGGCTGGTATGGGGCTGCAGGAGCGGCGTGTAGACTGCGCTCAGCTCCGGCGGGATCATGGCCGCCAGCCGGTCGGCGGCCACCTGCTCCATCTCGCGGAAGCTGGACAGCAGACGCGAGTTGTTATGCTTCACCGGCGTGGCGATATCGCCGGTGAAGACCTCGGTGGCGTCGTGGAACAGCGCCATCGTGGATGCACGGTCGGCGTTCAGCGACCGGCCGAAATGGGCATTGCCAATGGTGCACAGCATATGCGCCAGCAAGGCGACCTGGAACGAATGCTGCGCCACGTTCTCCGGGGCGGTGCTGCGCATGAGGCTCCAGCGCTGGATATATTGCAGCCGGTAGAGATAGGCGGAGAAATGGTAGTTCAATTTTGAGGTAACCCCTTTCATGAGCAGCTTAATGTGCTATTATAGTAACTAATTGTACCAGAGTTAGGGCCGCTTGAACCAGATGGAGAGGAGACTGAATGAAGATGCAGCATTTTGAAGAGAGCATTTATAATTTGATTGTAGAGACCTCCACGAACCTGCCGGGTGATGTGCGCCGGGCGGTGGCCAGAGGGCGCGCACTGGAAGACCGGGCAACACGCTCCGGACTGGCACTGACCACGATAGCGCAGAATATCGGAATGGCGGAGCAGCAAATATCGCCGATCTGCCAGGATACGGGGATGCCGACTTTTATAATCCATACGCCGGTGGGCGTGAATCAGATAGAGATGAAGAAGGATATTCACAGCGCGATTATCCGCGCTACGAAGAACGGCAAGCTGCGGCCCAATTCCGTGGATTCGCTAACCGGCGAGAACAGCGGGGATAATCTGGGGGCAGGGACTCCGGTGATTCACTTCGAGCAGTGGGAGGAAGAGAGTATTGATGTCCGGCTGATTCTGAAGGGCGGCGGCTGCGAGAATAAGAACATCCAGTACAGCCTTCCGGCAGAGCTGGAGGGACTCGGCAAAGCCGGACGCGACCTTGACGGTATCCGCAAGTGCATCCTGCATTCCGTGTACCAGGCGCAGGGTCAGGGCTGTAGTGCAGGGTTCATTGGCGTAGGCATCGGCGGCGACCGTACCACGGGCTATGAGCTGGCAAAGAAGCAACTGTTCCGCAAGGTCGAGGATGTGAATCCTACCCCAGATTTGGGCAAGCTGGAGGATTACATTATGGAGAATGCCAACAAGCTCGGAATCGGCACGATGGGCTTCGGCGGTGAAGTGACGCTGCTGGGCTGCAAAATCGGAGTGATGAACCGGCTGCCAGCCAGCTTTTTCGTCTCTGTGGCCTATAACTGCTGGGCCTTCCGCCGTCAAGGCATTCTGGTCCATCCGGCTACCGGTGACATTCAGGAATGGCTGTATGAGAGCGGCACCGGGATATCCGTTGAGGGGGAAGCTGCACCGCAGCCTGTTGCTGAAGCTGTGGGTGTAGCAGCGGCAGAAGGGACAGCTTCCGGCGTGGTGCCAGAGGATGCTACGATTCCTGCGGCACCGGCTATTGTATCCGGTACGGGTGAAGCAGCTTCGGCTGCGGCCGTCTCGGGGAACGGGGCAGCCTCCGCTGGCTCAGGCGGCTCGCGTGAGATCCGCCTGAGCACACCGATCAGCGAGGAGGATATCCGCAGCCTGCGCGTAGGCGATGTGGTCATCCTCTCCGGCGAGATGCATACCGGCCGCGACGCCCTGCACAAATACCTGATGGATCACGACACCCCTGTCGATCTGAACGGTGCCGTCATCTACCACTGTGGACCGGTCATGCTGAAGGATGATGAGGGATGGCATGTGAAGGCCGCTGGCCCGACGACCAGTATCCGCGAGGAGCCGTATCAAGGCGATATTATCAAAAAATTCGGTATCCGCGCAGTAATCGGCAAAGGCGGTATGGGACCCAAGACCCTCCAAGCCTTAGGTGAGCACGGCGCAGTCTACCTCAATGCAATCGGCGGTGCAGCACAGTATTACGCAGAATGTATCAAGAAGGTCAACGCGGTAGACTTCATGGAATTCGGTATTCCTGAAGCCATGTGGCATCTGCAGGTGGACGGCTTCGCAGCGATCGTCACCATGGATGCGCACGGTAACAGCCTGCATGCTGATGTCGAAAAGGATTCCGCCGCCAAGCTGGCCCAGTTCCGCGAGCCGGTGTTTAAGTAATTGAGTAGATTGTTCTTGCTTCGCGGTAGTATCTAACAAACTGTAATATTAGCTGGTTGGATATCCCGTTAGACTAGACCTCCTTCATTTCGGTGAAGGAGGTTTTTTGGCGATTGCGGAAGCTGTGCAGGGCAACTTCCTTTTCAAATGAGGAGGCAGTAATCAGCAGGTACACTGTTGTGTAACGGAAGCTGGCTGAAGGACCAAATGGTAGGACAAATATAAGGACAAATAAAGGGGATAAATCCCTCTGATGGCGCTGAAAGTGGGCGGGATGCGGAAATGAGAGGGATAAATCCCTTTGATGGTGCTGGAAGTTGTCGGAGTGGAAATGAATGGGGATAGTGCTGAGAGTTTGTTGGGGGCAAAGAGTAGCCGGGGAAAAGAGTAACTGAAGAGCACTAGTGCACCAGAATCTCAGGAAAGTTGGCTAAACGAGCAAATGAAGAGCACTAGTGCACCAGAATCTCAGGAAAGTTAGCTAAACGGGCAAATGAAGAGCACTAGTGCCCCTGAATCCGCCAACCGGCTTGAATTGATCTTACCAGCAAGGAAGAGGGGAGTATGAGAACAATACAGCCTCCCTGAGGGCTCCTTCCAGGTATGAGCTTATGCTGAATACTATTTTTTGTGTTTTTTGCAGAGCGGTTATCCTATATGGGATACGGGTTGGCGGCAGGTTTGATTTATATGTCTTGACAGCGCATACAGGGACATGTTAATTTTTAGTGGGGAAACCGGTTTCCCCACTGCTGTGTTGAAGCTGTAAAGCTAAGCTCTAGCGAAACTATCTAGCTAAGCATTAGCACAGTCTAGCTAAGAGTCCGCAAGCACTTGCTCAGATGCTGCTAAGCACTAGCTAAGCAGTCAGCATCAGCCTATGCACTATCAAGCTGAAGCAAAGCTCAAGTTGTTGACGGCAAAGTATCCGCTGGCCCCAAAGTGTTGCATTCGGTTTTACATGAGAGGGAGATGAGGAATGAAAAGAAAACGTAACCGCCTGCTTGTTCCCGTTCTAATCACATCCATTGTATTGTCGATCATGATGAATCTGTTTGTCCTGCCGCAAGCTAAGGTGGAAGCAGCCAGCATTGGAACAGTAACCGAGAATGACACGATCTATCAGATTATGGTTGACCGCTTCAATGACGGGGATTCTTCCAATAATGCAACAGGCGCGGCTATCCGCTACGGGGAGAACTCCGAGGAGGATTTCCGTTACATGAAGGGCGGCGACTGGCAGGGGGTCATTGACAAGCTCCCGTATATTCACAATATGGGCTATACCGCGATCTGGATCTCACCGGTAGCCGAGCCGCAGATGACTAACCGCGAGAACAACGGTTCAGGCAAGAACACGGCCTACCACGGCTACAATGTCAAAGACCCGAACAAGGCCAACCCTTACTTCGGTACCAAAGAAAAGCTAAAAGAGCTTGTAGACTCCGCGCATGCGCTCGGAATTAAGGTCATCATTGATGTCGTTCCCAACCACATCGGCGATTACATGCTGGGCACTCAGGCTTATTATGATATTCCTTCCTTGCAGCCTGCCGCTCCATTCAATAATCCGGCCTGGTATCACCACAATGGGGACATTAACTGGTCTCTTGCCGATGGACGGTACGATCAGTGGGCCCAGGATTATCTGGAGAATCATGATCTGGGTGGTCTGGATGATATCGACTTCGATGTTCCTGCCGCTAAGCAGGCCATATTCAGCTCAATTAAGGGTTGGTTTGACTATACGGGAGCCGATGGCGCCCGGGTCGATGCAGCCAAGCTGATGAAGCCGACGGATATCGGCGAACTCCAGAATTTGCTGGGCGTGAATACTTTTGGGGAGAATTTTGACGGCAATGCCGAATTCGTCTCCCGCTGGGTCGGTACCAACAAGGAGTGGGGGATGCTCGACTTCCCGTTATTCTTCTCCGTGCTGAACAGCTTTGCGTACGGGCAGTCTTTTGACGCGAATATCAAAGGCACTCTGGCTCAAGACTCCTACTATGGCGGCAACGCCAACCATATGGTTACCTTCATCGACAATCATGACCGCAACCGCTTCCTGACCGAGGCCGGGGGCAGTGTTGAGAAGCTGCAGAATGCTTTGTCCTTTATTTTCACCGTGCGCGGAACACCTGTGGTCTTCCAGGGAACCGAGCAGAACAAGGGCAACGGCAACGGTCAGATCATGACGGGCGGCATCGCTGATACGTGGAACCGTTGGTCGATGGTGAAGCGGGATGCAAACGGCAATGTGCTGGAGAATTATTTCAATGAGAATGCCAGTACCTTCAAGCATGTAGCCAAGCTGAACGAGATCCGCAAAAATAACCCGGCCCTGCGCACCGGCACCCAGCGCGAAATGTGGTCCGCACAGAATCTGTACGCCTTCTCCCGGCGGATTGATACAGGCACGAATGTCGGTCAGGAGGTCATCTCCGCATTCAGTAATGCCTCCAGCGGATCACAGACAGTGACGCTGCCGCTGCGCGCCGAAAGCACGCTTACCGCAGGTACGGTTCTGGTGAACCAACTGAACCCTTCCGATACTGTGACCGTGCAAGCGGGCGGTGTTACCGGTAAGCAAATTACAGTTACCCTGGGCGCCAATTCGGCCAAAATCTACTCCAAAACTCAGCCGGTAACCGATACGCAAGCACCAAGTGTTCCGGGGAATGTAACAGCAACGGTACAGAATGCCTCCAGCGCGCTGGTGTCCTGGTCAGCATCCACCGATAATGTCGGGGTGACCGGGTATGAAATTTACCGCAATGGAGTGAAGATCGGAACTTCGGCAACGACCTCTTTTACAGATAACGGACTGGTGGGCAGCACTAATTATTCCTATACGGTAAAAGCGTATGACGCCGCCATGAATCTGTCGGCCTTCAGCGCAGCCGCTCTGATCGTTACCCCTGCCGGTAACAGTGTGACAATCTACTACAAGCAGGGTTACACCAATCCGTACATTCATTACCGCCCAGTGGGCGGGACTTGGACGACCTCTCCAGGCGTGGCTATCCCAGCTGCCGAGGTAGCTGGCTATAACAAAATCACCATTAACATCGGCGCAGCCACCCAGCTCGAAGCCTGCTTCAATAACGGCAGCGGCACCTGGGACAGCAATGGCGGCAGCAATTATCTGTTCGGCACCGGCACCTGGACCTATACGCCTACAGGCAATATCCAGGCAGGCGGTCCGGTAGCGCCAACGGCATCGCCGACGGCTACACCAACCGTAGCCCCAACAGCGACACCGACCGTGGCGCCAACGGTGGCACCAACTGTAGCTCCAACAGCTACACCGACGGTCGCACCGACCGCAACACCTACAGTAGCACCAACCGTAGCGCCAACGGCGACACCTGTGCCAACCGCCACTCCGGCGGGCAACAGCGCTACGATCTATTACAAGAATACAGCATTCAGTAACTCCTATATCCATTATAAGCTGGATGGGGCGACCACATGGACGACCTCACCGGGAGTGCAGATGCAGGCCTCTACTTTCACCGGCTACAAAGCCATTACCATTCCGCTCGGCAGCGCCACAGGCCTGACCGCAGCCTTTAATAACGGCAGCGGTACTTGGGACAACAATGGCGGAAATAACTATCATTTTGGCACCGGCAGCTCGAGTCTGGTAGGAGGAAGCTTGACCTCCGGGGAACCGCAGGCGGATAGCGTAACCTTCCGGGTTACCGTTCCGGGCTCGACTCCGGCGAATGCTCAGGTCTATCTGACGGGTTCGTTCAACAGCTGGAATGCGGCAGATCCGGCCTACCTGCTGACCCGTGGAAGTGATGGGATCTACTCCATCACCTTGAACCTTCCGGCAGGCAGCGCCGTGACGTATAAGCTGACGCGCGGAAGCTGGGCCACGGTAGAGACCGCGTCTGGCGGTGCTGATATCGCGAACCGGACGCTTACACCGGCAGGCGGAGCACAGACAGTGACGCTAAGTGTGCAGCGCTGGAAGGATCAGTAAGCAGCTTGAGGGGGTGGGGGATGGATGTCCGTCGCCCCCGTTTTTTTAACGAAGAATAATCCCAAGTAAGAAGGAGTTGAACCATGACCAAGACCTCAAGGTCCCTGCGCAGAATTTCAGCCCTGCTCCTGGGCACGCTTCTGACGATTCCAACATTAGTGTCTCCTGTCTCGGCAGATATTGCCGCTACGCATGTCTATCATAATCATATGCCGAATTTCTGGGCTTACTATGACCTGAACACTTACAATTCCACCCCTGTAGGCAGTCCGATCCGTTATACCTACGATGGCGAAGTCATCCAACTGAAGCAGAATCCGCCCGCGGGATATCCCTATTATCTGCCGAATGGATCTCCCATGCCCCACGATGATCTGGTCTCTTATTATTCCCATCACGCCAAGACGGGCGCGTATTTAACCTGGCCCTGGAGTGTGGCGAACACGCTGCACAGCAATCATCCCCAGGCGCAGATGCATGTTACCATGTCGGGGTCTGTGGTGAACAATGTAAACAGTATTATTCAACAAGGGAATGTAAGCGGATACAACGATCCGGCCTGGGGAACCCCGTGGAAGAATGCCGTGAATCAGCTTCGGACCACAGGCGGCGACAACATGCTCGACCTGATTCATTTCTCCGGACACCATTCCATGGGACCGCTGGTCGGCAACGATTATTTGCTCAAGGATATGATCTATCATGGAGCGACGATGGCTCAGCCTTATTTCCTGAGCAGCAGCTATAAGTCATCGAAGGGTTTTTTTCCGACAGAGCTGGGGTTCTCAGAGCGGATCATTCCGGTGCTGAACAAGCTCGGCATCCAGTGGTCCGTGATCGGCAACAACCATTTCTCCCGCACGCTCAAGGATTACCCGCTGCTGGATAGTCCGGGCAAGGACACGATGATCTCGCCGCCCAACCGCAGTGATCTGCAGAATGTCAGCACGGCGGGGGCCTGGGTGAGTGAACCGATGTTCAATGAGCAGCAGGTGGTCTATAATAAATATCCTTTTGCCTCAACGGCTCATTGGGTCCGTTATGTGGACCCGGCAACCGGGGCGGAATCGAGAGTGGTTGGCGTACCTGTCGCGCAGGCGCAGTCCTGGGAAGAAGGATATCTGGGCCAGGTAAAAGCAGATGCGCTTAAGCCGTATGAGAATCTGGCTCTGCAGAAGCAGATTTTTGTCGTGGCCCATGACGGAGATAATTCTTCGGGCCGGGCCGGCTCTGAGGAGACCTGGCGAAATGCCGGGAATGTCACCTATGCCAGCAGCGGTGTGACCGGAATGGGGATCGATGAGTATCTGCGCAGCAACACACCGGCCGCTTCCGATGTGGTCCATGTGCAGGACGGCTCCTGGATCGATACCCGGGATTCGTCCTCTGATCCGACCTGGTACCATTGGCATTTGCCGTTTGGGATCTGGAAAGGCCAGTTCGCGGCCTTCAATCAGGTGAACGGGACCGCTTACGCCCCGAAGAAGAATCTGGCGGGTGTCGAGGAAGGCATGACGGTATCCTTCGAGAAGGGCTATCATTATCTGGAGCGTAATTTCGCGTTATTACAAGCTTCCCTGAACTATGCCAAGACCGCCGAACAGATCTGGCTGGAGGAGCATCCGAATTACTGGAAGCCGGCGAACCCGCTGGACCGTGAGGTGACCTACGAAGGCAACCAATTGAATCCGTGGATGCTCTCCTATCCCGTGAAGGGCAACACCGCGAACGACTATGCCGGAGGCGCCAGTCCCGCCGAGCTGGCCTGGTACTTCCTGCTGCCTGCGATGGACTCGGGCTTCGGTTATTATGATGAGAATGTGGATGACAGCGTGAAGCCGGCGTTGTCCTTTAATCAATCGCTGTATTTCTCCAAGCCCTATGTATCGCAAAAGCTGGCCAAAGACAAAACCGGCCCCTCGGTCTGGTGGCCGCAGCGCTACCCGTACAATCCGGGCAGCGCGAATGTCAGTAAGGCAGAAGGCTGGACCCTTCAGCATTATAATAATGCTTTTGCCATCTATACCTATGCTTTCGATACCAGCGGAATCAGCGACATCAAGGTGAAGGTCCGGGCACACCGTGATAAGACGGCAGACGCAGCGGATAATACTTTTAAAGTATATGATCCAGCAGGTCTGGCCGCAGCCGGGGTATCTGGTATTGATCCCGCCAAGGTTGGTGCGTGGACGGAATACCCGATGAATGTCCGCGACCTGAGCGCCGATATTAACGGTGTCGACTGGCAGCCAAGCAGCAAGACGATTATGCAGAAGGTTCCGGCCACAGATATCGGGAACCTGTATTTCTCTTACATTTCCGATTACCGCGATCAGCTATTGGACTACTACATTGAAGCCAAGGATGCCAAAGGCAATGTGACCAAAAGTGATATCCAGCAGGTCTATGTCGGTGCCGGCAAATATACGCTGGAGAACGGAAAATATAAGGAGAGCATCCAAGGTACTATTGAAGGGACGCATCCATTCATCACAGATGTGCCTGCTGTCCCGGATAATGAAGCTCCGGCTGCTCCAGCGAACTTGCAGGCCACAGTGGTTAATGCTTCTTCTATCGGGCTGACCTGGAATGCCGCGACAGATAATATCCGTGTTACCGGCTATGAGATCTACCGCAATGGCGTTAGAATCGGAACAACTACTTCCACCTCATATACAGACAGCGGCTTGTCAGCCAGTACAGCCTATGAATACAAAATTAAAGCCTATGATGCCTCCGGTAACCTCTCCGGCTTCAGTGCGGCAGCAACTGCCACCACACCGGCGGGCAATAATGTAACGATCTATTATAAGCAGGGTTATTCCACGCCTTACATCCATTACCGCCCGGTTGGAGGGACTTGGACGACCGCCCCGGGCGTAGCGATTCCGGCCGCCGAGCTAGCAGGCTATAACAAAATCACCATTAACATCGGCGCAGCCACCCAGCTTGAAGCCTGCTTCAACAACGGCAGCGGCACGTGGGACAGCAACGGCGGCAGCAATTATCTATTCGGCAGCGGCACCTGGACCTACACGCCTACAGGCAATATTCAGCCGGGTGGTCCGGTGACGCCAACGGCATCGCCGACTGTAGCACCGACAGCTACGGCAACGCCTAAGCCAAGTGCCACGCCAACGGCGGCACCGACCGTAGTACCAACAGCTCCGGCAACACCTAAGCCAAGTGCCACACCAACGGTTGTGCCAACGGCTACACCAACGGCTACACCGACGCCCATCGTGACGCCAACGCCAACCGTAGCACCTACAGCTACACCGACGGTAGTACCAACAGCTACGGCAACACCTAAGCCAAGTGCCACGCCAACAGCTACACCAACCGTAGCGCCAACGGCGACACCTGTGCCAACCGCCACACCGGCGGGCAACAGCGCGACGATCTATTACAAAAATACAGCATTCAGTAACTCCTATATCCATTACAAGCTGGATGGGGCAACGGCCTGGACGACTTCACCGGGTGTGCAGATGCAGGCCTCTACTTTCAGTGGCTACAAAGCCATTACCATTCCGCTCGGCAGCGCCACAGGCCTGACCGCAGCCTTCAATAACGGCAGCGGTACCTGGGACAACAATGGCGGGAATAACTATCATTTTGGCACCGGCAGCTCGAGTCTGGTAGGAGGAAGCTTGACCTCCGGGGAACCGCAGGCGGATAGCGTAACCTTCCGGGTTACCGTTCCGGGCTCGACTCCGGCAAATGCTCAGGTCTATCTGACGGGTTCGTTCAACAGCTGGAATGCGGCAGATCCGGCCTACCTGCTGACCCGTGGAAGTGATGGGATATATTCCATCACCTTGAACCTTCCGGCAGGCAGCGCCGTGACGTATAAGCTGACGCGCGGAAGCTGGGCCACGGTAGAGATCACTTCCAGCGGAGCGGATATTGCGAACCGTACGCTTACACCCGCAGGCGGTGCACAGACGGTGACGCTGACCGTGAAGCGCTGGAAGGATCAGTAGCAGGTTATTGGTCAATTTATTATCCAGGAGTGTCTGATCCACGAATCGCCCCTTTTTGGATGGTGTAATACAGCCCTCTGAGAATGGGCGATTTCTTTTGACTTAAGATGCAGAAATAGATGGATTTTCTCCACCTGCTGCTTACAAAATTTGCGCCGAAGAAACAATAGTTGGACAACCAACACTTAATCATTCACATTTACGAGAAATAGCAGAAACAAACATAATTAGTTGTCATTTATCCACTTGCTTCCGGTAATTTAGCAGAAAAGGGCGAATCAAGCTACGTTTTTCCAATTGTTTGCCGTGAACCGGTCACTTCTGAAGAGCAGGGCTGAAACTATTTGGATTGGAGGAGTTGAGGATTGGAGAAATGAGGAGTTGAGGAATTAAAGTTTGCAGAATCGGATAGTTGCGGGTTGAGGTGTCAGGGTGTTGAGGTGTTGATTATTTAAGGAGATTTAGGGTTGTGTAACTCCACCACTTAAACAGCGCAGCGGGCGGACTGATTGTGGAGAAGCGGCAGCGTTCGCCTTTGTTCACGGATTTTTACCGCTGAGTCCATTCTAATTAAATCCGGGAACAACAGCGATCGGAACAACGGTCCGTTTGCGGAGCGTCCACTAGAGAGCCTACATCACTCCTCCACGCTCCAGGCTCTTCTATCTCAGACATCGTCCCCTCCTCGCCCCAGGCCTTTAGATCTCAGACACCGCTCCTCCCTCGACTTTATATCCAGTCCTCCCTGGCACTCCCTCCCAGCGCACATCCCGCTCCCCGCACATTTTACACTCCGTTGATAATCGCCGCCGGAACTGGTATTTTGCCGAAAATGCAGGTAGAGTGTTCTCATGGACATTTACACGAGGGAAGAGGACCGCCGCAGATGAAACCATTCCGCATTCGACTTACCATCATACTTATGGCACTGATAGGAATATCAATGACCGGGGCCGGGATCACCATGGCTCAGCTGTTCAAGGATTCGCATATTTCCGTGCTGGAAGAAAACATGTCCCGGGAAATAAAGCTGCTCTCCGGCACCTTCTCATTCATGGATACCAGCAGCCCGGAGGCCGTGACCTACTATACAGAACAGGCAGAGAAAATCTCAATCTTGACCGGATCACGCGTCACCTTCATTACGAAGCAAGGCCAGGTCATCGGCGACTCGGAGAAGAATCCGCGCGAGATGGACAACCACTCTACCCGCGAGGAGGAGCTGCTGGCCGCGAAGGAAGGGATTGGCCGGGCGATCCGTTACAGCGATACGTTAGACCGCGAAATGATGTATGTGGCAGGTTCCGTGTCCTCGGATCAGGGCTTTAACGGGTATATCCGGCTGTCGATGGGGCTGGATACCGTATCCGAAGGACTGAACCGGGCGTGGATGATCATGGCAGGGGGGCTGGTGCTGCTGTTCATTGCCGCAACCTTGGTGAGCTACAAAGTGGCTTCCAGTATGACCTCACCGCTGGAGCAGATCACCAGAGTGGCGCGGCGGATTACCGATCTGGATTACGATGCCCGGGTGCCGATGAAGCGCAAGGATGAGATCGGCCAGCTGGCAACAGCCATTAACGCGATGGCCGACAGTCTCCAGGCCCAGCTGAAGACTATCCGCGACAATGAGGATCTGCTGCAGAGTGTACTCGACAATATGACCGGCGGCATCGTGATGATTAACGAGGAAGGGGAGATTGCCCTGCTCAACCGGGCCGCCGAACGGCTGCTCGATGTGAAGCACAGCGAGATGACCGGACATTCCTACAAGGAGATTAAGCATCATTATGAGCTTACCCGGCTGATTGATGATGGCGTGTCCGCAGGTGAGCCTATTCATGAAGAGCGCAGCATTTATAATCCGGTGGAGCGGATTGTGCGTCTGGACGGGGTGCCGATGATCCAGGACGGCTGCTCCCGGGGGATGCTGTTCCTGCTTCAGGAGGTTACTGAGATTCGCAGACTTGAGAAAATGCGCAGCGAATTCGTCGCCAATGTCTCCCATGAGCTGAAGACCCCTGTCGCTGCGGTAAAAGGCTTCGCCGAGACCCTCCTCGGCGGGGGCGTTACGGATGAGAAGACAGCGCGTTCGTTCCTGCAGATTATCTACGATGAGAACGAACGGTTGAACCGGCTGATCGGCGACATCCTGGAGCTGTCCAAAATCGAATCCAAACGCGTTCAGCTGGAATGCTCCCCGGTTCATCTGATCGAGTTCTTCGATTCTGTGCTGGAAACGCTCAGTAAGGTGGCGGAGAAGAAGAAGATTACGCTCAGCTCGGATGTGCCTGCGGAGTTATTCATTGAGGGAGATGAAGACAAGCTGCGCCAGATCTTCATGAATCTGCTCTCCAATGCGATCAACTACACCCAGGACGGGGGCAATGTCAGAGTGACCGCCGTGAGCATCCAGAAGAAGGATGGCACCGAGAGTGTGCGCTTTACAGTCAGTGATACGGGGATGGGGATTCCGCGCAAGGATCTGCCCCGGATCTTTGAACGCTTTTACCGGGTGGACAAAGCCCGCTCCAGAAGCTCCGGCGGAACCGGCCTTGGTTTATCTATCGTGAAGCATCTGGTCGAGCTGCATCGCGGATCTATTAATGTAGAGAGCGATCTGGGCATCGGCAGCTCGTTCATCCTGGAATTGCCGCTGCTGCAGGAAGAGAATGAATAACTCTGCGGAGTCTAATAGAGAATAAATTTATGATTTTACACTAAGTTAACATTGTGGTGCTATGATGTGCATGTGTGCAGTTTTGTAAAATTAATAACCTATGAAAAGACGGGGGAACCTATGGCACAACGATTGCTTGTCATTGAAGACGAACCGACACTGGCCCGGCTGCTGTCTTATAACCTGACACAGGAAGGCTACGAAGTGACGGTGGAGGATCATGGAACGGCAGGATATGACCGTGCGACTAGAGAACCTTTTGAATTGATCGTACTGGATCTGATGCTGCCCGGCATGAACGGCATTGACATTCTGGATAAATTGCGTGGACAAGGCATCCGCACACCGGTGATCGTGCTGACGGCCAAGAATGCGGAAGAGGATGTGGTCCGCGGGCTGAAGTCAGGGGCGGATGACTATATTACGAAGCCCTTCGGCGTATCCGAGCTGCTGGCCCGGGTCAGCGCAGTATTGCGGCGGATCTCCGGCATTGCCGAAGAAGCTCCGCCCGAGACAGCAGTATCTGCATCGACGATTATTCTCGGACAGCTGGAGATCTATCCTGAGCGTTATGAAGTCTCACTGGGCGGACAGAGCATCAATCTGCGGCCGAAGGAATTTGAAGTGCTGTTATATCTGGCCCGCAAGCCAGGCGTCGTTCTGACGCGGGATGATCTGATGAATGCGGTCTGGGGCTTCGACTATATCGGAGGTCAGCGTACCGTTGATGTGCATGTCAGTTCCTTGCGCAAGAAGCTGGAGCTTGACCCTGAATCCGTGCATATCGATTCCATTCGCGGCGTGGGCTACAAACTGGTCGTCAACAAAAAAAGAACACCTGTCATCTAACATGGCGGTGTTCTTTTCACAAGATAAGCACCTTCTCCTCCGCTCCCTGTCTTACTGCACAAGGATTTTACACTGCGTTAACAATTCTCTGGAGCTCTATTTACACTGAAAGCTTATCATGGGGAACGAAGATGATGAGAAGGAGACAACAGAAACTAATGAAATCCATCATTGACATAGAGAAGCTAGATCTCTACTATGAGTCATTCCATGCCCTGAAGAACGTGGATTTGCAGATTCCGGAGAAGCAGGTGACCGCTTTTATCGGACCTTCCGGCTGCGGGAAATCCACACTGCTGCGTACTCTTAACCGTATGAACGACATGATTCCCGGAACACGTATTGAAGGTAAAGTAAATATCGGCGGCAAAAACATCTACAGCGACGAGATCGAAGTGGAGAGTCTGCGCAAGCAGGTGGGGATGGTGTTCCAGCAGCCCAATCCTTTTCCCAAATCGATCTATGATAACGTGGCTTACGGCCCGCGTCTGCACGGTGTGAAGAGCAAAGCCGAGCTGGATGTCCTTGTAGAGCAAAGCCTGCGCCAGTCCGCGCTCTGGGAGGAAGTGAAGGATTTCCTCAAGAAGTCTGCCTTAAGTCTGTCCGGCGGGCAGCAGCAGCGTCTCTGTATTGCCAGAGCCCTTGCCGTACAGCCCGATATTCTGCTGATGGATGAGGCGACGTCAGCGCTCGATCCGGTGTCCACGCTCAAGATTGAGGAGCTGGTCCAGGAGCTGCGGGATAAGTATACGATTGTAATGGTCACGCATAATATGCATCAGGCCGCCCGGGTATCGGGACGCACTGTATTTTTCCTGAACGGTGTCATTGTGGAAGCTGCGGACACGGAGCTGTTATTCTCCAACCCGAAGGATTCCCGCACAGAAGACTATATCTCCGGCCGCTTCGGCTAAGAATGGCTGCTTCGTAAGTCTTAGGTTCACTCCGTTCACCCGATATGACCATATGTTTTTGAGGAGGAGCACTTTCGATATGATTCGCAGAAAAGAATTCGACAAAGATCTGGAAGAACTGCGTACCCTGCTGCAGCAGATGGGCGAGCATGTAACGGATGCCCTGGATGGTGCGATACTGGCCCTGCAGACCCTTGATACGGCACGGGCGCAGGAGATTGTCAAAGCGGACCTGCGGCTGAACGCCATGGAAGACCGGATTATGGAGATCGGCTCACGGCTGATCATCACCCAGCAGCCGGTGGCGAAGGATCTGCGCCGCATTATTGTAGCCTTTAAAATCTCCAGCGATCTGGAGCGTATGGGCGATTTGGCACTGGATGTAGCCAAGGTAACGATGCGCATCCAGGGGCAGCAGCTGATCAAGCCGCTTGTGGATATTCCGCGCATGGCTGAGCTGGTCACGATCATGACCACGGAGGCGATTCAGTCTTATCTGGACGAGAATACGGATCTGGCCTACAAAATGGCGCAGGATGACGATCAGGTAGATGGCCTGTACAGCGCGATGATTAACGAACTGTACACGTATATGGTTCAGAAGCCTGAAACCGTGAATCAGGCGATGCTGCTCACACTGGTTGGCCGTTACATTGAACGGATTGCCGACCATGCCACGAATATTGGCGAGAGTGTAGTGTATCTGGTTACAGGTAAACGTCCGGATTTGAACCAATAACCGCATAATGTTGGCGCATAAATACAGCTAAGCAGAGCTCTGCGCCTTGAACGTCAGACAGCAAGCCACCTCCCCGGGGCTTGCCTTTTTTTGTTTTAAAGCGCGCGTCACTTGGCAAACCTGTATTCCATACCATTAGCAGCAGCTAAAGGCCGGAGCAGGTGTGGATCTGTGGCCTCAGGTTCTTTTTTGTACGGAGCATATGGTACTATGTAAAGAGAAAGCAAGATAAAGGCGAGGTGCTAGTGTGGACAAGCTGATACTCATTGATGGAAATAATATCATTTACCGGGCGTTCTTCGCCATGCCGCCGCTGACGAATACAGCGGGACAGCAGACGAATGCGGTATACGGTTTCACGACGATGCTGCTCCGTCTGCTGGAGGAGCATAAACCGACACATATGATTGTGGCCTTCGACGCGGGGAAGATTACTTTCCGGCATGAAGGCTATGAAGATTATAAGGGCGGACGCCAAAAGACCCCGCCGGAGCTGTCCGAGCAGTTCCCTTTGCTCAAAGAGCTGCTGAAGGGTCTGGGAGTTCCGCAGTTCGAGATTGCCGGCTACGAGGCTGACGATATTATCGGCACCATCTCCAGGGAAGCGGATGCCGCCGGCCGTCAGGTGATGATTGTGTCGGGGGATAAGGATATGCTGCAGCTGGCTTCCGAGCATACCACCATCGCGCTGGTGCGTAAGGGAGTTACGGAAGTGGAGCTGTACGGGCCTAAGCAGATCCGTGATAAATATGATCTCACCCCTGAGCAGATTATTGATCTGAAGGGGCTGATGGGCGATGCCAGCGACAATATTCCCGGGGTGCCGGGAGTCGGGGAGAAGACGGCGCTTAAGCTGCTCCAGCAGTTCGGATCGGTGGAGGGCGTGCTGGCCGGAACCGGCGAACTGAAGGGGAAGATGAAGGAGAAGCTGGAAGAACATGCGGACAGCGCTATCATGAGCAAAAAATTGGCGACGATCTACCGTGAGGTTCCGCTTGAGCATACCTGGGAGGATATGGTGTTCAGCGGTATTGTTGCCGATACGGCGGGCCCTGCCCTGGCGAAGCTGGAGTTCAAATCCCTGCTGGAACGCCTGTCGCTGAGCGCCTATTCGCATGCGGCGGACGGCGGT
Source organism: Paenibacillus sp. FSL H7-0756 (assembly GCF_038006765.1). Taxonomy (NCBI): domain Bacteria; kingdom Bacillati; phylum Bacillota; class Bacilli; order Caryophanales; family Paenibacillaceae; genus Paenibacillus; species Paenibacillus sp. FSL H7-0756. The sequence goes on from NZ_JBBOVT010000003.1 coordinate 1,656,433, forward strand.
CTGTCCGGCCCCGCAGCGGTGGAAGCGGCAGAGCTTACGATTACCATCGTTGACGAAGCCGGAATAGAGAAGCTGGTTCAGGCACTGCCGGACATCTCCGCCCTGCATGTGGAATCTAACGGCGAGAACCCGCACCGCGCCGAAGTGATCGGCCTCGGGCTGTCTTCGCCGGAGCAGCATTACTTTGTGCCTTTTGCCCTGCTGAAGAGTGAGGCGGCAGCACCCTTGCGTGACTGGCTCGGTGACGAGCAGGCACCGAAGAGCGGGTATGATCTGCACCGTGCCGATCTGGCGCTGCATTGGCAGGGGATTGCTTTTGCCGGGGCTGCTAACGATGTTCAGCTGGCCGCTTACCTGCTGGACCCGACTGAAGCGAGCCAGAATCTGAATGACCTGACCACGAAATACGGCCTGCCCCGCTTGTCGCCGGATGAGGATGTTTTTGGCAAAGGGGCCAAATATAGAATTCCTGAGCTTGCAATTCTCGGTGAGCATGTCGCCCGCAAGAGTGCGACTGTGCTTGGCATTGTGCAGAAGCAGCAGGAGGAGCTGGATAAGACGGACATGACCGGTCTGTTCCAGGACCTGGAGATGCCGCTATCACGGATTCTGGCCGATATGGAGAAGCAGGGCATTGCTGTGAACAAGGATGATCTCATTCAGCTCGGCAAGGAATTCGAAGCCCAAATCTCCCGGCTGGTCACTGAGATCTACGCCGCCTGCGGAACCGAATTCAATCTGAATTCTCCGAAGCAGCTGGGCGAGGTTCTGTTCGTGAAGCTCGGTCTGCCGGTTGTGAAGAAGACGAAGACCGGATATTCGACCGATGCCGAGGTACTGGAAAAGCTTGCGCCTTATCATGACGCCGTGCGCCTGATTCTGCAATACCGCACCCTGGCCAAGCTGCAATCTACGTATGTCGAAGGTTTAATGAAGGAAATTTCGCCGGAGACCGGCAAGGTACACACCTTTTACCGGCAGACTATTGCGGCCACAGGCCGGCTCAGCAGCCAGTTCCCGAACCTGCAGAATATTCCGATCCGGCTCGAAGAGGGCCGCAAGCTCCGCAAGGTTTTTGTTCCCTCCGAACCGGGCTGGTCGATTCTGGCAGCGGATTACTCGCAGATCGAGCTGCGTGTGCTGGCGCATATCTCGGGCGATGAGCGGATGAAGGAAGCTTTTGTCGAGGATATGGATATTCATACTAAGACTGCCATGGATGTATTCGGCGTCCTTGCGGAAAGTGTGGACAGTAATATGCGCCGGTCCGCCAAAGCAGTTAACTTCGGAATTGTGTACGGCATCAGCGATTACGGCCTGTCGCAGAACCTGAACATTCCCCGTAAGGAGGCAGCCCGGTTCATTGAACAGTATTTCGAGGTGTTCCAAGGTGTGCGCCGTTACATGGATGATATTGTGGTCGAGGCCCGTAAGCAGGGGTATGTGACTACGCTGCTGGAACGCCGCCGTTATCTGCCGGAGATCAATGCGAAGAACTTCAATCTGCGCTCCTTCGCAGAACGTACCGCGATGAATACGCCGATTCAGGGAACCGCTGCGGATATTATCAAGCTGGCCATGGTTCATATGGACAAGGCGCTGCATGAGCGCGGCCTGAAGAGCCGGATGCTGCTCCAGGTACACGATGAGTTAGTGTTCGAGGTGCCGGAGGAGGAGCTGGAGCAGATGAAGCAGCTGCTGCCCGAGGTGATGGCCGGAGCGCTGCAGCTGTCTGTTCCGCTGAAGGCAGAGGTAAGTTATGGCAGCAACTGGTACGAAGCGAAATAGGCTCCCCGCGCATGGCAGATATCCGGTATAATGGAGTGGAGGTGAGCCATGATGCCGGAATTGCCGGAAGTCGAAACAGTCAGAAGAACACTTAATGAGTTAATTACAGGCAAGCAGATAGAGCATGTCACCGTCCGGCTGCCGCGGATTATTCAGCGCCCGGATGATATTCAGGCCTTTGCCCATATGCTGGCAGGCCATAGTGTGGTTACAGTTGAACGCAGAGGCAAGTTCCTGCGTTTCGTATTTGACGGGCTGGTGATGGTCTCCCATCTGCGGATGGAGGGCCGTTACGGCGTGTACCGTGAGGGCGAGCTGTTGGACAAGCATACGCATGTTATTTTCCATTTCACAGACGGGACAGAGCTGCGTTATACGGATGTGCGCCAATTCGGGACGATGCATCTGTTCCAGCCGGGAGAGGATCTGCAGCTGAAGCCGCTGAACAAGCTGGGGCAGGAGCCGCTGGATGCCGATTTCACGCTGGAACGGTTCAAGGAGATTGTCGCGAAGCGGAGCACTAAGATCAAGCCGCTGCTGCTCAATCAGGAATATATAGTAGGTATCGGCAATATTTATGTAGATGAGTCCCTGCATCGTGCAGGAATCCACCCGGAGGAGACCGCGAAGTCCCTCACGGAGGATCAGCTGGCCAGGCTGCACCATGCTATTGTCGCAACACTGACAGAGGCTGTGAATGCCGGAGGCTCCTCCGTGAAGTCGTATGTCAACGGCCAGGGGGAGAGCGGAAGCTATCAGGATCAGCACAAGATCTATGGACGGAAGGATCAGCCTTGTGCTGCCTGCGGCACACTGATTGAGAAGAGCGTGGTCGGCGGACGGGGAACGCATTATTGTCCCACCTGCCAGCCCGTACCTGTACAGATTCTGTAGTTTTTATTTAGAGTCAGCGCTGCATTTACCGCCCTTTTCCGGGCCAGTTACACCTGAGTTATAACCGTTCTGTATAAAGGCAGGCACTTACTGCCCGTCCCGCCCATATAATGTGTGAAGATTGCTGATTATGGCGAAACGGAGCTCCGGCTTGGATGCTTAATCCACCGGCTCCGGTTCTTCACGGGAGGGATTGCGGGTGCTGAGCCCATTGTTGTCTTTGCTGTTGCTTGCGTTTGCGCTTAGTCTGGATGGATTTGGTGTAGGCATTACATATGGACTGCGTAAAATGAAAATCCCCTTGCTTTCCATTATCATTATTTCGCTCTGTTCAGGGGTAGTCATTTATGGTTCTATGCAGGTCGGCGTGCTGCTGGCCAAGGTAGTCTCGCCGAATGCCGCTTCTAGTGTCGGAGCGGTTATTCTCGTCTTAATGGGCTGTTGGTCCCTGTTCCAGATGCTGACGCAGAAGGAGAAAGAAGAGACTGCGTCTGCGGCCGCAGAGGGCCATTCCGGACAGGAAGTCAGGCTGGAGACTGCTGCTGCCGCACAGAGTGCCGAGACAGTGCTGAAGCCGGCTGTGTTCTCGCTGGAGCTGCGCCATCTGGGCGTGGTGATACAGATTCTCCGCACACCGTCTTCCGCTGATATGGATGCTTCGGGGAGCATCTCCTCCATGGAAGCCATGATTCTGGGGATCGCGTTATCGCTGGATGCCTTCGGGGCCGGCCTCGGTGCGGCACTGCTCGGATTCAGCCCGTGGTCCACCTCGCTGATGATCGCTGTATTCAGCGGAACCTTTTTGCTGATGGGAATGAAGACTGGACTGAAATTATCCGGCAGCTACTGGATGAAGCATGCGGCTGCGCTGCCCGCGATATTATTAATTGTAATGGGTATAATGAAGTTATTATGAGGTGAGTACATGATTATAGGCTTAACCGGAGGCATAGCTTCGGGGAAAAGCACCGTGTCTGCACTGTTTGTCCGCAAGGGAGCTGCACTGGTGGATGCCGATGTCATCGCCAGAGAGGTGATGCTCCCCGGACATCCGGTGCTGGCGGCAGCGGTGGAGGCTTTTGGAGACCGCATCCTTTTGCCTGACGGTTCGCTGGACCGGGCGGGTCTTGGTGAGATTGTCTTCCGGGACCCGGAGGCGCTCAAGACACTGAATAACCTGACCCATCCGGCAATCCGCAGGGAGATCAAGGACAGAATGTATGCGCTTGAGCAGGAGAATCCGCAGCGGCTGGTCATTGTCGACATTCCGCTGCTCTACGAATCAGAGCTGGATTCCTTATTTGAGCAGATTATTGTGGTCTATGTTCCGAGAAGGGTGCAGTTAGCCCGCCTCATGGAGCGCAGCGGAATGAAGCTGGAACAGGCTGAGGACCGGCTGAGGTCGCAGATGGATATTGAGCTGAAGCGCAGGAAAGCGAATTATGTGATCGACAATAGCAGTGATCTGCAGTCTGCCGAGCTTCAGGTTGCCCGGTTGTGGGACAGGCTGGGCTTGATATGATGAAGTGGTTACGTAAAAAAAGAGTCCTGCTGCTGTTGTTCATCGGCTTCACCGCGATTCTGTTTCTAGGCTCCAACTGGATGTCATGGTTTTATCCTATTCATTATAAAGCAGAGATCCGCCAGCACAGCCGGACGTATGAGATGGACCCGTTCCTGGTGGCATCCATTATCCGTGTGGAGACCAATTATAAGACCGGACGCGAATCTAAAAAAGGAGCACTCGGACTGATGCAGCTTATGCCGGATACCGCCAAGTGGGCGCTAGAAAAGGCCAAGCTTCCTGAGGTATCGCTGGAACGGCTGAAGGAAGAGCCCTCGTCCAACATTGAACTGGGTACCTGGTATTTGTCTACGCTCTCTAAGCAGTTTGACGGCAACCGTATAGCAGTTATCGCCGCCTACAATGCCGGACCCGGCAAGGTGCAGAGCTGGCTGGATGAAGGGCAGTGGGACGGAACAGAAGCCTCTGTGAAGGACATTCCGTTCGGTGAGACCCGTCATTACGTGCAGCGTGTGATTTATTATTATGATCAATACACCGAGCTCTACAGTGAGTTCTAGGATGAGTTCTAGAGTGCCTGTTACTTCTGCTGCTGTTATGTAAAAAGAAGCATCAAACGGCCGGAGCCGTTCGATACTTCTTAGGCAAGCTTATGTCGTGTGGGCAGGTATTATTTGTACTGACCTGCCAGTTGCTGTTCAGCCAGGGTTACAAGACGTTTAGTGATGTAACCACCGATCGAACCGTTTTCGTAAGAAGTTTTATTGCCTTGGTATCCGTCTGGGGAGAGGGTGATACCTAGTTCCTGGGCAACTTCATATTTCAGTTGTTCCAAGGCACCGCGTGAGTTTGGAGCTACCAGGTTATTGGAGTTGTTATTTTGGCTCATTGCTGTTCACCTCCTATCGGTTGGTAACTGTATTATGTGCCGGACATGTCAGATTCATAACAACAAATAAACGGTGTTTTCTGGAAATTAAATGATGCCCGCATAGCCCTTGTGTATCAAGGGACGGGGCCTAACCATTCTAATGATGAGGAAGTGAAGAAGCTTATGAAATGTCCTTACTGCGACCACACCAATACCAAGGTCCTGGACTCGCGCCCTGCCAACGAGAATAAGTCCATTCGCCGCAGGCGGGAATGCGAACTGTGCAGCCGCCGTTTCACCACCTTCGAGATGATTGAAGAGACCCCCCTGATTGTGATCAAAAAAGGCGGCAGCCGTGAAGAGTTCAGCCGTGACAAAATCCTCCGCGGCCTGATCCGCGCCTGCGAGAAGCGTCCGGTCCCTGTAGAGCGCCTGGAGGTCATCGTATCTGAGGTGGAGAAAAGCCTACGCGGCATCGCTCTCGCCGAGATCGAGAGCCGCCAGATCGGCGAGCTGGTCATGGAGCAGCTCTACCCTGTCGACGAGGTAGCCTACGTCCGCTTCGCGTCCGTGTACCGCCAGTTCAAGGACATTAACATGTTCATGAAGGAACTGAAGGGACTGCTGTCCAAGACTGAGGAGCTGGACGGGCTGTAAGCTTCGCCGTTTAGAAGTGAAGGATTCGATTGGGGTAGTGGGGCTGGCCTTGAGGTTGAGAGGTCAGTTCCCGGGTGGAGCGTCTTGTATCAAAATTAATTTCGGAAAAGTGTTGACACTGAAAGCAGATTTCTGTATTATATAGAAGTCGCCTACGAAACACATTGATGAATAAGCGACTTGAGCTTCTCGCTCAGATCAGATTTTAGAATACATAATGTAATTCTAAATTGGCAAAATTGTAAAAATATGGGGCCATAGCTCAGCTGGGAGAGCGCATCGCTGGCAGCGATGAGGTCAGGGGTTCGATCCCCCTTGGCTCCACCAATTTCATACGGACTCTTAGCTCAGTTGGTAGAGCAGTAGACTCTTAATCTATTTGTCCAGGGTTCGAGCCCCTGAGAGTCCATCACATGAAGAACGGCAGAGATGCCGTTCTTTTTTTGCTTTTAAATAAGATGTTTATGAATTTTGTAGACGGTTAATATATAATTTGTATTCGTCTACACATCGAATTTATTTTGACGTATAATAAATACAGACATTGATGTCGTGACATTTCTAGTTGGGGGGGTATGCTTCGGATGGCTAATGAAATGAATCAGGCGGCAATTGTGAAGGTGAAATCATGGATGGCGGAGAACGGCAGGTCCATTCAGTGGCTTGCTGATCAAATCAAGGTTAGCAAGGCTTTGATGGGGCATATTCTGAGCGGTGAGCGTCAGTTCCTGCCTAAACGTATGGTGCAAGTCGCCGGTGTGATGGGAATTACTATAGAACAATTACTGGCTCCTGAACAAGCGGAAGAAAAGGAATATACCCTAAGTTTAAGGGGAAATGCGGATTCGCGAATTGCTAAACGGCATTTGAATATTTTACTGAATGCTATTCAGAATAGCCGTCATTTGGAAAAGGAATATGTGGAGGTCGGACGATAATGCCCTCCATAAAACAGCAGTCTGAACAAATGGGTGAAAACTTTGCATATGAAGTGCTGACTGAACAGATTGGAGCGCTAACCTTTATTGGGTCGGGAGTCGAAGAAAAATTGCGGGAACATGCCTCTGTGATTTATCAAAATATCCCGGACCCTCTTTTTTTTGGTGCTACTGTTAGTTTTGACGATGATAAATATGTAATGCTTAATACTTATCAGCCATTGAGAACCCGTTATTATACTGCTGCACATGAGCTTTGGCATGTTCTGAATTTTGAACAACTATTACCTCAGCAGCTGGATGTCGAACGGGCAGCAGATCGATTTGCTGCGGCTCTCATGATGCCTAGGCAGATTATTCGCTTGGTATGGCCGAAGCTTAAGAAGAAGTTCAAAGAACCGAAGGCTATTTTGATGATTGCAGATATGGCTTCTGTCCCATATGAGGCTGTTGCCAGACGAGTGAATGAATTAGAGCTGCCTATCTCTACAGAAGTATTGAAGCTGACGGATACAGAATGGAAAGAGCAGCGCAGTGCGTCTTCATTGCCAACCAGTCCGTTTGATGAAGCGTACATCGAGGAGTCTTTTGAAAGATATACTAATGTTGTTGCATCTGTTCTTGAGCAAGGGAAGCTCTCATCCTTAGAGGCGGCTAACCTCTTGGCGCATATCGCTCCAGAGCAAGCCAGGGAGTATCAGGAGGCCGCATTAACGCTGATGACGACTACTGAAGCCTCAGAGGATAAGGAAGAATGACGAGGCGCAATGCACATGTGTTTATTGATGCCAATATTATTAATTTCGCTGTGACTTACCAAAAAAGTGACATACTGGGCTGGCTGGATGAACTATACGATACACTGTACGTTCACTCTGAAGTTTTGGCCGAAATATTAATCGAATCCAATAAAAAGATTGTGCTGGAATATATTGATAAAGGGAAATGGATCTTCTTCGATCCAAACGATCCCGAGCAGATAACAGATGATGAATTTCCAATCTACGAACGAATTGTTAATTATATTGAGCAAGGCTTCAAGCGACTGGACGAGAAGAAAAAGCTTCAGGGCAGACGTATAAAAGGAACGAGCGATACAGGTGAAATTCATTCCCTGGCAGCCGCGATATTCCTGTCGGTTGGCTATATATGTAGTAACGATTATGATATTAGAGAAGTAATACAGGACGAGCAGTTGCTTGTGGGTTCAGATGAAGCCCTTACTCCGGAATTAATCGTACAGGATACTATAGAGGATTTATGCTTTTTGTGTGTGAAAGAGAATATCTCTACTAAAAGAGAGGTCCGTCAGTTTTTTAAGTTTGTGTATAATCAGGACCCTGATCATAAAAGGCATATTAAGCTGACGGCGCTTGATAGAAGAATAAATTTTTTGATAGATGAATAACTTGATTCGAATTACTGAGGTCCATCAAAAGAATGGCAAGCCTATGAATTTAACACTAAAACTTATAGTCAACGATTTGTAGGCCCACAGACTTATCTGTGGGCCTGTTTTTCGTACCAAATTCCACCAAACTTATGATATAGTAGAGAGAATCTAACCGGAATTATAGAAGTTTTAGAAGAAAAATCAATTTTATATGAATGCAGGAGGTAAAATGGCAAAGCAACCGATTATTAATGGAAAAGTAGTAGAACGGTCTTACGAAGATTATCGTAATAATCTATATCTTGTTAATCGTAGGTATCAAAGAAAACTTGTTTGGGGGGTATCGGAGAAAAGAGCATTTATTGACTCTTTAGCAAATGGATACCCTGTTCCGTTATTTTTATTTTCCATAAGTGAATATAAAGGTATTGTCAGAAATGAGATTATTGATGGAATGCAAAGATTAAATGCAATTTTTTCATTTATAGAAAATGAATATCCGTTGGAAAACGGTTATTATTTTGATCTCTCCGCAACAGCAATAACAAAAGATTTGCTTGATAATGGTGTTTTAGAACAAAAATATCCTATGCTTGATCGTTCACAGTGTGTTAAAGTAGTTAGTTATGAATTACCTTATTCTATATATAATGAAAGTGATCCAGACGTGATTGATGAAGTATTTAGAAGAATTAATTCCAATGGTCAACATTTATCACGTCAAGAAATTAGACAAGCAGGTGCAACAAGTGAATTCGCTCAACTAGTCCGTATGCTATCTACACAAATTCGTGGAGATGTATCACATGATGATATCCTTTTACTTTCTCATATGAAAGAAGTGAGTATAAATCAAGACTTGAATGATACAGGCATCAATGCAGATTCTGTGTTCTGGGTAAAGGAAAATATAATTAATAAAGAAGATTTACGTCAATCCATGGATGAAGAACAAGTAGCAGATTTACTGGCTGCAATGGTTCTTCACCCAATCCCTCCATCAAATGTTAGTGTTTTGGATGAATATTATGGTTTTCGAAATGTTGATTCAGAAACTCGAGGGAGGAAAATTGAAGAAGCAGTATTAGCAGTTAATCCAGAGAGGCTCTCCGAACAATTCCTCTATATCCTTGATGAAATAAAAAAGGTTTTTTACAATCGCTCAAAGACAATAATTGGTCTGATTGTTGGGCCAAGATTATATAAAGGTCCTAGATATTTTCAAATTCTATTTTTAGCGTTGTATGAATTGTTAATAAGACAAGAGAAAAAAATAAAAGACTACGATAAACTTTATCAAAATATGGAAAATATCAGCAGTAGAACGATGAATATTGCTGGCGGTGGCGGTTGGTGGACTAGTAAGGAAAAAACTGATTTGGTGGCAGCGACAGTGGGAGTCATTGCTTCTAATTTTGTAGACCGTAATGATGGTGACCCGATGTATTATTCATATACGACTGAGGTTGAGACTCTGCTTAAACAATCGCATACTGAAAATAGTCAGTATGATTTTAAACAAGGGATTTACAATATAATTACAGGTGAACGTAATGATGATCTCGTAAAGAAAATAATTAAAACATTAACCGCAATGGCGAATTCAGGGAAAAACTCAGTGGGTTATGTTATTATTGGTGTCGCTGATAAAATTGAAGATGCAGAGAAAATAAGTAAGAGATATAATACTGATTATTTAAAAGTAGGATCATTCTATATAACTGGAGTTAACGGTGAAGTAAACGAGTTTGACAAAGGAAATTATGATAGTTATTATGCAATATTTAAAAATGCGATAAATAGTGCGCCTATATCCGAGCACTATAAACGACAATTGGGCTCGAAGATAAGAATGGTTAACTACTATTCAAAATCTGTAATAATACTTAAAATTATTTGTGACAACGGAGCTGCTATTTTTGAGAATGGTTATTTTACTAGAGCTGGTGCAAGTAATGATCCAACACCAGTGTCACCGGAAAGCATGCCATCATTTTTTTCTAAATTTTAATTTTTTGAGTATAGAATGTGAAAATGTTTGTACTAGTATAATAGGACGGTGCCCTTGACCACCACGGCAGAGCGCATCGCTGGCAGCGATGAGGTCAGGGGGTGCGATCTCCCTTGGCTCCACTAATTTCATACCGACTCTTAGCTCAGTTGGTAGAGCAGCAGACTCTTAATTTATTTGCCCGGGTTTGAGCGCCCCTGAGAGTCCATCACAAAAAGAATGGCAGCGATGCCGTTCTTTTTTGCTGCCTGATAAGGAGTATATCTAGGGTCATTACTGAACAGGTACACGAAGTGAACGGATTGAAATCAGGTGACGGGTTTAGAAATAGCGAATTTGGATAATCTATATCTGTGAATGTTGATTTAATGTTGATTTATTGAGAGCTTTTTTTATTTTAATGTCATTTCTATGGTAAAATGGGGGAGAGGTGATGGGTATGGCGATACAGGATATTTTGGAAGTACGGGAACGTCAAGCGACGTATGCGAGCAATATTTTTTCTTCGCGCCAATTACGAGAGAATATTATTACCTACCAAATGCTGTGTGATGCTGTAGAGGCTTCAGGAATCAAAATTCAACGGTTATCCGATGATGAATTGCTTGTCCCTGAGAAATTTCGGGTCGGCCAGCAGGACATCGTATACCAACTTACTCAAGTTCAGCATTCATCACAGGCTGTCTCCTCCAAGGTCAAGCATTATCCTACCAGGGAAGTAGCGCGTATGCTGGGAGTATCTCATCAGACTATTTCTCGCTGGATTGCCCAAGGACGGTTCGACGGTGTTACTCGCACAGAGCCAGGAAAACATGTGGATATTCCTGCCAATGCGATTTTGGAGTATCCGAGTGGTGAGACTGTAAAAATTAGTGAGGTAGCGGAGTCCTATCAAGCACGTATGCAAACTGCTGTAGAGACAGAGTCTGAAGATGAATTACAGTTTATAGCTCAAAAGCTTAGTGCTTACGAAGAAAAGTATGGACCTATTGAACGTTTCATGCATAAGAGTGAATCCGGGGAACTCGTTACTTCTGATGAAGATATTGATTTGGATGTATGGACCTATTTGCTAAAAAGAAAAGAGAGCCTGCTTGGCTGAGTTCACACAGGAAGTCTTCACCTCAAATCCAGGAAACATCAAAAACGTACATCCGGAAATCGTTTTAGATGTCACGCAAGATCATCCGTCTGCGTATAATCCAAAGTTTACCATCAAGCTTAATGGATGGAATTCTTATTTGAAATGTGAAGAACACGGCGATAAGCGAGGCAATCTACAGGCTTTTTTCTACAATTGGTATAATAAGGATCATTCATTAATTATAAAGTTTCATAATCATACCCATGAGAATTATCCCGATGCGGCTGAGGAGATTACCGAGTTCGATCCCGTTCACCTTCAATTTCCGTTACTTGGGGTAACTGATTATGAGGGGAAAGTCAGGGATCATAGCATCTATCAATCGCTGGATGATGTACTTAACTTTTTGCGTCATTTACAATGGATTGAAGCGAGGAAAGTGTAAGCTTTTGGACAGGTATTTAACTTCAATTGATTCAAATAGAGGGGACATATGACCATGAATGAACAAGCCAGATTATTCAAAGTAACCTTAAGCGATTGGAACGGTGCGGTGCGTGGTCGGCCTACCCGGAAGATTGCAATTTCTGCAAAGGCGTCGCTGTACGATCTTGCGGTAGTTACGATTGAATCTTTTGATTTTGATCTGGATCATGCCTTTGGATTCTATGATAATCTCAAAAACTGGACACGCTCTGAGGAAGGCTATGAATTATTTGCTGATGTGGGGGCGGGGGATAGGTTTCCTGGAGTGCAAAAAGCAAAAATCAGTAAAGTTTTTCATACCCCCAAACAAAAGATGCTGCTCCTATTCGATTATGGCGATGAGTGGAGAATGATTGTTCAATATCTGGGAGAGACTGAAGTGAAGCCGGGACAAAAACTGCCTATGGTCACGGAGATCGAGGGAGAGGCACCGGATCAATATGGCGGCTTTGATGAAGATGAAGACGAAGAGGATGAAGAGGCATAGATGGAAATAATATACATATCGGATAGATATTAAAATCATGGGCTCGGGAGCCGGAGAAATGATGGAGGAATTAATCCACGTTATCCGGAACATTCCGAACCTTTTTTTTATTTACGCACTAATTTACAAACCAACGGTCGGTATGTATAATCAACAGTAATCATATTTTAATTTAATCTAATCTTACCTATGTAAGGCAGAAGAGGAGAATAGCAATGAAGAATGCAGACCGGCGGAAGCAGACGATCCGGCAGCTGCTGGAGGGGACCAAGGAGCTGCTGCGGGACAAGAGCTGTCATGCCATTACCTTGAAGGATATTATGGAGCAGTCGCAATTATCTAAGGGGGCGATATTTCATTATGTGAAGAGCAAGGATGAGATTTTTGCCTGGGTGCTGGAGGAGCGGCTTGACGCTGTGAATGATCGTTTTGAGGAGGAAGTAAGAGGCAGTATTGATAAAAGCTTCGACGGGCCGATGCATGCCATCGCCAGAAGTCTTGCCGGATTGGAAGACAGCCATGAAGCGACTAACAAGGTGCTTCTATACCTGCTGGGCAAGGAGAATGAACCGGCGGTAGCGGAGGTGCTTGAGCATTTTCATGAGCGGTCGGTGTCGGTCTCCAGGCAGTGGATTATCACGGGGCAAAAGTACGGGGTGATTAAAGAAACGGTGAACCCTGATGAGATGGCGGAGCTGTTCGTTCTGCTGTCATTAGGTCTGCGTGTGCGGGCGTCCCTGCGCGCCTCTTCCAGGACCCTTTCTGCGAAAGAAATATCCGGTATTATGGCTGGTATTCTGAAGAATTGAGATGAAGCAATATGAAGTAACAAGAAGGGGAGAGGTTAAATGGTTCCTTTTATAGCGCTCATCGTATCCTTTTTACTGTTCCGGGGAATAGGTCTACTAGGCTTGACGTATTGGAATGACTGGCAAACCGCCCTTCAGTGGGCTGTAGCTGTGATGCTGCTTTTCGGAGCTTCGGCTCACTGGGGACGGCGGCGGCCGGATTTGGTCAGAATGGTGCCGCCTGCTTTTCCGCAGAAAGAATGGATCGTGACGATTACCGGGATGCTGGAAATGGCCGGAGCTATAGGTATCCTGCTGCCCGCTTTCTCAGCAACTGCTTCTGTATGCCTGATCTTGCTTCTTATTGCCATGCTCCCCGCCAATATCTATGCAGCACGCATGAATATGACAATCGGGGGCAAGCCTGTGCCAAAATTACCGGTCCGCATAGGAATTCAGCTCGTTTTTATCACTGCAGTGCTGCTCGCATCCCCATTACTCCACCTGCCTTAATCGTGGATAGACTCCAGCTCCTCTTTTACTAATTGCATCAAAAGCTTCTTGGATGAAGATAGATACTCATCGTTACGTAATTGCAGCAGGCCTACGGGAATGGAGGCTTCCTTCAGCGTGACCTGGAGTCTCACCACATTCGGTGGTAACGGCGTAGATTCGAGGACGGCTCCTACAAAATCGATTTGCTGGACGAAGCCCGCAATGGCAGAGATTTGACTTACGGTATGCAGAAAGGGAGTTTCGGTGTACCGGGAGAACTGCTTCGATAATTGGGAATGATATAGACAGGTAGCTCCCCCGGCAATGATTGGATAACCAAGCAATTCCTCGAAAGCGATCTCATCTTTTGCGGCCAAAGGGTGGTTGTTCCCTGCGATAAAAGATATCCGCTCCTGATACAAGGGTTCGAAGTGATACGAAGATAGGTCAACAGGCTCTCCACAGATGGCAAAATCCAATTGATTCTGAAGCAGGGCATGCGAGAGCGAAGCGGTGTTACCGATCACAAAATGGCAGGATACATTAGGCTTATGCTCCATGAACCGCAGCAGTGACTTTGGTAGTATCTGCTCTGTCAATGATTCCAGCCCTCCGATCCTGAGCGTTCCGATCTCCTCTTTTTGCAGAGCTTTTGCCTGGTCCGCAACATAGTTCCAATGTCGGATCAGACTGTCGATCTCAGCGGCAAATATTCGCCCCGAAGCTGTAAGCTCAGAATCCCAGCCCCGTTTGAACAGCTGGATGCCCAGTTCCTTCTCCAGACGTTGAACCTGATTGGTGATTGTGGATTGTGCGTAGTTCAGTTTGGCGGCTGCTTTAGAGAAGTTTCCTTCTTGCAGGATGGTTTGAAATGTAGTTAGTTCTTTTAGGTCCATTAGCAGATATCTCCATCGGGTAATTTGAATTAATGTATCATTTAATTCAATTATACAGAATAAGAGGCGAGGAGTACAATGAAGTTACACCAGTAAAGGAGTGAAATGACATGCCTTTTGTCAGAGTCAGTTACTTGGAGAACAAATACGATGACCAACAGCTGCCTATCATTAGCCGCGAAATTATGAGTGCTCTAAGGGAATATTTTAACGTGCCGCAAGATGATTTCTTTCAAGTCTACCATGCCCATAAAGCAAGCGAATTTTATTACAGTCCGAATTATTTAAACATAGAGCGAACGGATGGGCTGCTCTATATTCAGATTACGCTCAAATCCGGGAGAAGCAAGGAGCAGAAAAGGGGCTTTTACAGCAAGCTGGCCGAGACGTTGTCGAGCACACTGGGCATCAGGAAAGAAGACGTCTTCGTCGTGCTGGTCGATACAGAATTCGAGGACTGGACGTTTGGCAATGGCATCGCTCAAATGATTGAATGAATGATCATTTAAGGAAGAGAGGTATTGGAATGAAGCATCGGAAAATTGCATCGAATGCTCTTGAAGCATTTGGAGACATTGCTCCTTCGTTCGCGCGTTATTCGGAGGAGGTGCTCTTTGGGGAGGTATGGAGAAGGGAGCAGTTATCGCTTCGGGAACGCAGTCTCCTGACGATATCGGCCCTGGTTGCCGGTGGACTTACCGAGCAGTTACCCTTTCATATCCGTCTGGCCCTGGAGAACGGTCTATCCGAAGAAGAATTGATCGAGGCAATGACTCACCTCGCCTTTTATGGAGGTTGGCCGCGTGCCGCATCGGCGATACAGGTTGCCAAGGGGATTTTTGAGGAAATATAACCAAAAAAAGCGCATGTGAGCGAAAGCTCCGTGCGCTTTTTTTGGTTTAGACAATTTTTTTGATAAGAGGTTAGAAAATCGCTGTTTTTTCATTTTTTTTAGAGCTATACCCCAATTAGGTCCTGATGAATCGGTTTTTGTCGAGAATTGTTAAGAGTTTGTTTAGAGCTGTCTGATAGAATGGGCGCAGAAATGAAATTTTCTAAGGGGGCAGATGCTAGACTCCAGCAGAACTTGCAATATAGCGCACAGGATGAATGAACAAGGGGGAACGATACATTTGTTTAAGGGTAAGGGATTGAAAAAATATTTCTCGTTGTTACTCGTGATCAGCTTGGTTTGGACCGGAGCCTTTCCGGTATATGCGGGTTCAACGGACAATGGTGAGGCAAGCTGGGACAATGTTGGTCCGCTGCCAGACGACATCAACGTAAACGGAGTTGCTATAGGTTCAGATACTTTAGTTGCAGTGGGGGGAGAAGGGAAAATTGTTGCCGCAAGCAGCACTTCGACCTGGGCAGTTAGTAATTCTGGGTTAAGCGAGGATTTGAATAGTATTATTCATAAAGGCGCAGGCGGCGAATTCGTTGCAGTCGGTGACAATGGGATAGTCCTAACGTCAACAGATGGCGTGTCCTGGACACCCTCCGATGGAACCTTCGGTATGAACTGGAATGGAGTCAGTTACGGAGATGAAAAATTAGTTATTGTTGGAGATTCAGGATTTATCATGGAGAAAAGTGACACTGGCACTGACTGGGAGATAGTATACTCAGCCACTAATGAGAATCTGAACGCTGTGGCTTACAACAACGGTACGTTTGTAGCGGTGGGTGATAACGGTACAGTAGTAATGTCCAAAGATGGATCTGATTGGACTAAGGTGACAAGTAAAACAACCAACAAATTGAACGGAATCACCTTTGGCGGTGGAATGTTCGTAGCGATTGGTGCGTCTGGAACTATTATTACTTCTCCGGAAAGTTCGAAAGGCGCAGCAAAGGTCCTTGAATCGAAAGTGAACCTGAATGGAATAACTTTCGGAAACAGCGTATTTATGGCCGCAGGAGATGGAGGGAAAGTGTTTTCCAGCACCGATCTGGGGCAAACGTGGAAGCCAGAGACTACAAACGCAACGGCTAATCTTAACGGTATCGTATTTTTCCAAGGTCTTAATCAATTTATCGCAGCGGGTGATTCCGGAGAAATCATTATGTCTTATGTCATTCCCAACATCCCGCGGGTGCTCAGTCTGACTCCAGGGAATGATGAGACCGATGTAGAAGTAAATGCAAATCTGGAGATCATGTTTAATCAGCCGGTGACGGCAGCCACTGGAGACGACAATAATATTAAAATTTTCAAGGCTGCGGATCTGTTCACTCCGGTTGAAACCATCCCGGCGGATGACACCAGCAGAGTAACAGTAAATCCAGCTACCAATACGGTAGCGATTAATCCGGGCAAAAATTTTGATCCAGGGACGAAATATGCCGTTACAGTTGACGCGAATGCTTTTACTAACGGTGCAAGCGGCAATGCAGCAATCACAGCGGAAGAGTGGAGCTTCACGACAGTTGCTGGGCCGGGTGATACGAAAGCTCCGACTGTAAGTGATTATTCTCCTGTGCCAGGGGCGGTAGGAGTAGCCATTGACACAAATCTGACGCTCACATTCAGTGAGGATGTAACGACAGACAGCGGCAACATTGTGATTTATGACAGTACGGACGAAGGTAACCTAATGGTAATTCCGGTTAACTCAGCGGAAGTTACGGTTAAGGATAACGTGGTAACCATTGTTCCGTATGATGATTTTAAGTACAGTACTACGTACTTTGTAAACATCGATGAAGGAGCTTTCAAAGATCTATCAGACAATGCTAACTATTATGAAGGTATCTCGGATAAGGACACATGGCAGTTCACAACAGAAGAGGCGCCAGATACTGCACCGCCTGTGGTGAGTGGTTTTTCTCCTAAAGATGGAGCAACGAATGAAGAGATTGGCACCAACCTGACTCTTACCTTTAATGAGGATGTACAGAAGGGTGAAGGCCAAATTAAGATAATCAACAGCACGAACAGCGAAGTTCCTCCTGTGACGATCCCTGTTGGTTCTGATGAAGTAATCGTTGACGGCAAAGTTGTAACGATTAACCCCGAGGCTGATCTGGATTATGGTGCAAGCTATTATGTCCAGATTGATAATGGTACATTTACGGATATGTCGGGCAACAGCTATGCCGGTATCACTAACAATACAACCTGGCGCTTTAGTACCACCAGCGAACCGGATACAACCGCGCCAATCGTAAGCACATACTCCCCGGAGAATGGGGCAACAGAGGTAGCTATCGGAGCTAACCTGGAGCTTGCTTTTAGCGAGAATGTACAAGCAGGGGAAGGCAGTATTGTTATCTACAACAACTCGTCTGATAAAATAGCGGCTATCATTGCTGCGAAGGACGTAAGCATTCTGAACAATGTAGTCACGATTAACCCGGCTGACAATCTGGAATATGGTACAAGCTACCATGTACAGATTAGCGGAGATGCTTTCGCAGATCTATCCGGCAACTTGTACTCCGGTATCGCAGACGACACCACGTGGCACTTCACCACAACGGCTGCGCCGGATACTACAGCGCCAACTGTGACTGCATATTCCCCTGTACAAGGGGCAGAAGGTGTAGCGGCAACTACCCCATTGACTCTAACCTTCAGTGAGAGTGTACAGGCAGGGGCAGGCAATATTGTGATTTACAACAGTGCGAATCAAGAACCAGTGGCGAATATTCACGCCATTTCCACGAACGTAACCATTGAGGACAATGTGGTGACCATTCATCCGGCAGATGCTCTGAAGTATGGAACAACCTACAATGTACGAATTGGAAGCGGAGCCTTCCAAGATTTAGCAGGAAATCGTTACGCCGGAATCAAGGACAGCACCACGTGGCAGTTCACAACCACAGATGCACCCGATCGGATCTCGCCAACGGTGATTACCTATTCGCCGGAGCCATGGGCCACAGAAATAGCAGTTAACGCGAATCTGATCCTTACCTTCAGCGAAAATGTACGGGCAGCGGCGGGTACTATTGAGATTTTCCGCAGTACCGATGATATTCATCCAGTCTTGACGATTCCAGCACTTTCGGACATGGTAA
Organism: Paenibacillus sp. FSL H7-0756; assembly: GCF_038006765.1. NCBI lineage: Bacteria > Bacillati > Bacillota > Bacilli > Caryophanales > Paenibacillaceae > Paenibacillus > Paenibacillus sp. FSL H7-0756. The sequence goes on from NZ_JBBOVT010000003.1 coordinate 1,674,772, forward strand.
CCATTCTAAATAATGTAGTCACCATTAATCCGGCTGCCAATCTGGAGCATGGTACCAGCTACTTTGTGCGGGTCTCTGAAGGAGCGTTCACCGATAATGCAGGCAACAGCTATGCCGGTATTGCAGGTATCAACGCCTGGCGGTTTGTGACTACCAGTGCGCCGGATACAGCAGCCCCGGTAGTGACATCTTACAGTCCGGCAGGCAATGCAACGCATGTACCTGTATCGGCTGCACTCACATTGACTTTTAACGAGAATGTGCTTGCTGGAAAAGGCAATATTGAGATTGTAAATGCAGAGAATGGTGAAGTCGTTAAGTCGATTAAAGCGGACGACAAGACGCTAGTTTCGATTGCGAACTCAACCGTCAGCATCAACACGAACGGCCTGCTGAAGCAGGGCGGCAGCTATTACGTGCTTATACAACCGGGTGCTTTTACAGATGAAGCAGGTAACAGTTATGCAGGACTTGCGGATAGTAAGCTCTGGAGCTTCGCAACAGTTCCTGTTCCAGTCACGCCAACTGAATCTCCTACACCGGCACCGGGCGGCGGTTCAGGATCAGGTGGGGGAGCCCCGGCTCCTGTTCCAACACCAAGTCCTCAGACAGAAAGTATTAACGCAAACGTTGAAAACGGGGCTGCTCAAGGCTCCATGGTATCCTCCGTTGTCATTACCCGCACCAAGGATGCGAACGGCGTGAAGAGTGATACTCTTACGTTCACATTGGAGCAGGCGATCCGGGCAGTCAATGAGCTTAAGGCGGCCGGGTCCAATATTGCCAGAATCATCGTGCCTGATAAGAATGATGAAGTTGCCGGAACCAGACTGACCATTCCAGCAGCTTCCAGTAAGCAATTTGCTGATAATCAGATCATGCTGGATCTATTCACAGTGAATGCTGAGGTGAAGGTGCCGGGCAGCTCAATGGCTGGATTCGGTACAGATATTTATTTCAACCTCGTTCCACTGAAGACATCACAGCAGAGCGCAGAGGTTGAAGCACTTGCCAAAGCACAGGTGCAGAGTGTATCCCGCGGTGCGACAGTTACGTTAGTAAGCCGTCCTGTAACGATTGAGACCAATCTGCAGAGCCGTCCGGTTACACTGGTATTGCCGCTTGGCAACTCTTCGTTAACGGCGGAGCAACTGAAGGCACTGGCGGTCTTCATCGAGCACAGCGACGGCACCAAAGAATTGGTCAAGGGAGAGATCGTACCTTTCGGCCAGACCGGAAAGTCAGGCATTCAATTTAGCATCAGCAGATTTAGTACCTTTACCGTTGTACTTGCACAAGATCCTGCGGTACAGGTGAAGGCGTATATGACGGGTTATGCCGATGGTACCTTCAAGCCAGGCAACAGCATCACCCGGGCAGAAGCGGCCAGCATCATTGCCCGCACCTTCAGCCAGTCCGCAGTCACTGCTGGTGTAGCGTATTCCGATGTTCCTGCCGGACACTGGGCAGCAGAGGCTATCGGCCAGGTGACCAGAAGCGGCATGATGAAAGGTTACACGGACCGCAACTTCAAGCCGAACCAGATGATTACCAGAGCTGAGATGGCGACCCTTCTATCGCGCCTGATTACAAGCAGCGAAGGCCAATCGGCCGGCTTCAGCGATATTGCCGGACACTGGGCACAGGCCGCGATTGAGCGGATGTCCCAGGCAGGCATGATTACCGGCTATCAGGACGGCACATTCCGTCCAGACCAGACGTTAACACGTGCGGAAGCCGTAACCATCATCAACCGTGCTCTGAAGATCGCTCCGCTGACCAGCGCGGCCCAGAAATGGACGGATGTCCCGGCGAGCTACTGGGCATTCGGCAGCATCCAGGCAGCATCTGTAGATCATACTGCAGAATAAAATAATTACAGCAAAACAGCCCTTCCATCCGTCTTTGACGGGGAAGGGCTGTTTTGTGTGCGGCTGAAGCTATAGGCTGCCACGAGAGCACGTGGGCCCAATGTAATCGAAAAACCGACCACATTGGTCCGGCGTGGAGCGAGTGGGCCCAATGTAATCGAAAAACCGACCACATTGGTCCGGCGTGGAGCGAGTGGGCCCAATGTAATCGAAAAACCTACCACATTGGTCTGGCGTGAGGCGAGTGAGTCCAATGTGGTCGAAAAACCGACCACATTGGTCCGGCAGAAGGTGGCTCAGCGCTATCGGCCATATCACCCGCCCGCCAGGGGACGTTGTTCCTGATTATGCTGGCCGCTACTTACTCCCCAACTCCCACCGCAGATTCCAGTGGTAACGCTGGTCCAGCTCCTCGTGCCCGCTGAAATACTCTACAAGCCGTTCCACGCTGAAGCTTCCATCTGGCTGGCTCCGAAGCATGACGATGGCGCACATCCCCTTATCGTTGTTATGCTCGTCCAGCTGCACCTTAATCTCCGGCCCGCCCTGCTGGCTGATGGTTATAACGGCGCCAGCTTGCGACCAGTTCGTAACACCTTCATAGATAAAAGCAAAGATGACGATCCGGCTGATCTCGGACAGGTGATGGCCGTTAATCCGCAGATTCTCGCCTGTAGCGATGGAGCCGGTGCGGTCATCCCCGTCTAGGAGGATGTAGGGCGGCCGGTTTAAGCTGCCGAACGATTCGCCGAGCGCCTGGACCGTACCCTTAAGGCCGTTCTTCAGCTCGAACAGACAGCCGAGGTCCAGGTCAATGCCTCTGCTTCCGAACCACCCGGAGGATGGAGTCTGAAGCCAGTTAAGATTGATAAGAATCTCTCCTGCGGCTCCTGCTCCCTGCTGGAGACGGAGGGTCTCCCCGTGCCGCTTGAGTACGATGGTGTCCGGGTTCAAGGGCGAAGCGGAAGGAGCGGAAGGAGCGGCTGGTGCTGCGGGAGGCAATGAATCGACCGGCTTAGGCCGTGACCGCAGCTCCGGAAGAACAAAGGGGGAGTTGCGGGCAGGTTCGGCTGTTCTGGAAGCTTGAACAACGGGCAGGATGTCCTTGACCTGTATTCCGTAGCTGTGGCAGAGCGCGGCTAAGCCTCCCGCATAACCGGAGCCGACCGCGCTGAATTTCCATTCGTTCTGATATCTGTAGATCTCCCCTGCCACAATGGCAGTCTCCACGGAATAACCGCCGCCCAGGCGGTACTGGAGGAGCTCCGTTCCATCCGCAGCGTTCATAATGCGCAGATAGGGATCGGAGAGCAGCGAGAAGCTCTGCTGTCTTGATTCCGCCTCATAGATCGTCAGGGCAAAGGCAATCCGCTCAACCTCCGCAGGAATTAGACTAAGCTCTACAGCAATTTGTGTATCGTCAGCGGGTCCGCTATGGATTCGTTGCGCGGGCGGCAATATCACTACAGACTGGTCCGGGGCCGCAGGATTGCCATAGAAAATAAGATCCTTCTCTGTTGCAACCTTCTGCGACGCGGTAAGTAAAAAAACGGAGAAATCAATCTCGACCCCAGCCCTTGCCTCATTCCAGCCCATGCCTACGATGATGCGGCCGAGGAGAGGATTGTCTTTGGTTAAGCTGCATTTTTGCCCCTTGATAAGCTCAAGTGTCATGAGAACCAGCCTTTCCTATGAGTAGTTCAAGCATGTATAAGTGCGGGTGGCAGACTCAGAATCTGCCCCGGCTTCCGGCATCCAGATTGGGACCATTCAGATCCGTCAGGCGCTCCAGGGATTGCTCGTAGATCCGTACAATATCCTGTATCTTCTGGAACTCGGGGTCCGAGGGGCCCAGGTTGTCCATGAACATGCGCTGTAGAATTTCTTGGTAAAAGGAGATACGGCTCCCCACCAGCTTGCATTCGTAGTCAATGACCTCTTCAATCGAGTGCTGCTGAACGAATTCCATCAGGTCGTCTGCAGGATTACCGCGTGACTCGCGTTCATTGCGTGCGGCAACCGGCGCGCTGACATTATCCAGATTGACCGTGGAGCGTATGTCGGTGAACAGAATCCCTTCCTTGGCCAGCATCACCTGAAAAGGCTTGTGCTTGAACAGCTCCTGCGCAACCAGCGTGCACATTGCCTGATTCCTCAGCAGCATCCCGTCAAACGGATGTAGCACCCACCCGCTGTCATCCCGGAACAGGTTGAATGTAAAATATTCACCCCCATACTCATATCTCAAGTTGATAGCTGTCTCAGATGTAAGCTCGTATTGAAATGCATCCATTCTATTGCGCGCCTCCTGCTTCTACTTTGGATTTCTATTAGCATAGCAGAAAATGGGGAATCTTGGAGAGAGGATTTTAGCCTAAATGGAAGAACCTCTTGCGCCGCAAGAGGTTCTTCCATTCGCTGTCCATCCGTCTTCACGCCAAAGGGGGAAACTGCAGGGTGGCCCGCAGTCCATGGCCGGTGTTGCTCTCCAGAATCAGCTTCCCCTTGTGGGCTTCGGCAATGCGGGCGACCATCGGGAGGCCAAGCCCGTGGCCCTGCCGGACGGGGCGGGTCCGCTTCCCGGAGTAAGGCAGGAGGACCAGCTCAGGCAAAAGCTCTGCTGGAACCCCTGGCCCGTCATCGGATACAGATAGACAACATTCCCGCTCCTCCGGGCTGCGGGAAACCGTTACCGTAATCCCGCACCCATCCGGGTTATGCCGGATGCTGTTCTGGACCAGATTGCTTACTGCACGGTAGAGCAGCTTCTCATCTCCCATCACCTGCAGCCGCTCGTCCATAATGCACAGGTCCAGTGAATAACGCTCCTCCAGGCCGTTATTAATGAAGTCGGATACCACGGTCCGGGCCAGAGCGGATAAGCGTACCGGCTTAAGCTGCAAAGGTTGCATGTCATACTCCAGCATAGAGACGAGGTTCAGGTCGCTCACCAGCGACCTTAGCTGCTCGCCTTGGCGGCGGATAATGGCAGCCTGCTGGCGTTGCTCTCCGGTCAGGTTGTCTTGTTCCTCCAGATTGCTCGCGTAGCCAAGGATCATCGAGAGCGGGGTGCGGATGTCATGGGAGATCCCGGCGATCCAGTTGGATCGGGCTTCATCCCGTGATTTCAGCTGCGAGCTCCTGGTCTGCAGGGTAGCGGAAGCCGAATTAATGCTCTCGGACAAATCACTGAAGAGTCCGGCAGTCTCCAGGTTAACCGGCTTGTCTTTGGCCAGGGCATGAATGCTGTTGATCAGGGGCCGGATATTGCGGATCAGCCGGGTGCCGATGAACAAGGAGAGGGCCACGGCCAGTACCACATTGCAGATCAGGAGCAGCAGCACTCTTAAGGGAAGGGAGCGCAGCCAGTCCGTCATGTATCCGAGCTGATATTTTTCATATGAATATTTAGGATAGCCTACGACAATAAGTCCTTCTGGATGCTCCCAGATATACACAGGATATTCCAGCAAGTAGTAGCGTGAGAACTTCGCCACCTCTACGATGTTGTAAGCGTGCGGAATCTCCGGAGGCAGCTGCTCACTCCATGTCACCTTGCCTTCCGCGTTCAGCAGCATAGCCCAGGCCCGGTTCTGCTGAAGCAGGGCACCCTCCTTGGGATTAAGGGAATACTTGCCGTCAGACCCTTGCAGAGCTGAGGATATCTCCCGTACAACCTTTTCCGGTGAAGCCTCCTGATGCGTTTCCTTGAAGATCAGGGAACCCAGCAGAATCAGATTGAACAGGAGCAGAAGCGTAGAGACCAGCAGGGTAGAACCTACGAATTTGCGTAAAATACGGACCGCGCTGTCCATTAGAGCGCCTCCTGCACCAAGAGCTTATACCCAAGCCCTCTGACCGTCAGCAATTGTACCGGCTTCGAGGGATCGGCTTCGATCTTCTCGCGGATACGCCGCATATGCACCATTAAGGTATTCTCATACCCGTAGCTGTCATCTCCCCATACCGCCAGGCAGAGAGCATCGCTGGTCACAATCCGGCCGCGGTTCTCATAGAGCTTGACCAGAATGGCGTGCTCTTTAGCCGTCAGAGGCAGCTCCTGGCCGTCTCTTCGTACCACAGCGCTGTTCAGATCCACCACCTGCTCACCTGACCTGAAGACAGGCAGCCGTTCTGGAATCGGCGAGGCATATACCCGCTTCAGCACAGCGCTCAGACGCAGCATTAACTCCCTCGGCAGAAAAGGCTTGACGATATAATCGTCGGCTCCCAGGCCCAGCCCCAGCAAGCGGTCCTCATCTTCGCCCCGTGCCGACAGGAAGAGTACCGGCATATCGGAGAAGGTCCGTATGGCGGAGAGGAGCGAGAACCCGTCCCCATCCGGCAGCATCACATCGAGAATGGCGATATCCGGCTTCTCCTGGCGGCACATGGCGAGGGCACTGCTATAATCGCCAGCCGCATAGATGCGGTAATACCCTTCTTTTCGTAAAAAGAGCTCGATCATCTCACGTATTTTTGGCTCGTCCTCAACGATCATTATTTTGCGGTTCTTCATCGTATTCAATCGTCATCACCCATGAATTAGTATACACGATCAGGCGGTGAAGAATGGAGGAACCGGTGTATTTAAGGTAGGCGTAAGGTTATCTTCAGCCTGGAGCAAGGGAAGGCCTCTATGCTTGGAAGCAAGAGCCAACTTGAGAGAAATGGAGCTGAACTGGAACCTATGAACACTCAACCAATTATCGAGACACAGCAATTGACCAAGACCTATGGGGGAACGCCCCGGGTGGATCAGGTAAATCTAAAGGTGCAGCAGGGAGAGATTTTTGGCTTCCTGGGTCCGAATGGAGCAGGGAAGACGACTACGCTCAAGATGCTGCTGGGACTGGTGCAACCCACCCAAGGAACCGTTAAGCTGTTCGGCCAAGAGCTGCGGAACCACCGGCTGGAGATTCTGAACCGGACGGGTTCCCTGATTGAGTCGCCTTCCTATTACGGACATCTGACGGGCCTTGAGAATCTGAGAGTCATGCAGCGGCTGCGCAGCCTGCCTGCCAAAAATATTGATAAGGTATTGCAGATTGTCCGGCTGGATAATCACCGGCACAAGCCTGCCGGGCAGTATTCACTCGGAATGAAGCAGCGCCTGGGTCTGGCTATGGCCTTGCTGGCTTTCCCGAGTCTGCTGATTCTGGACGAGCCTACGAATGGGCTCGATCCTGCGGGGATCGGAGAGATCCGGGAGCTGATTAAATCCTTGCCTGCCCAGTATGACATGACGATTGTGGTATCCAGCCACCTGTTGTCGGAGATTGAGCAGACTGCTACATCGGTTGGCATCATCAGTGACGGCAAGCTGCTGTTCCAGGGGGCGATGGCTGCGCTTCAGGCGCAGAACCGGGCGGCGGTTCACTTTCGGATCGATGATCCCGCCCGGGCAGTCCGGATACTGTCGGAGCACGGGTATAGGCCCATAATGCAGGAGCGGCAGCTGGTGTTCAGCGCCATGCCGGACTCTGAGGTGGCCCGGGTCAATGAGATTCTGGTGTCCGGCCAGATTGCTGTGAGCCGGATCGTGGAGTCGAGGAAGAGTCTGGAGGATATCTTCCTGGATCTTACCGGAAAGGAGCGGAGCCTGTGATGAAAGCCTTGTTCCTGGAATACTACAAAATCCGGAGGAGAAAGGTATGGGCGATGTTGACCCTCTTTCTGGCCGCCGAGCTGGGCTGGGCGGCCATGTCCATGAGCATCTCGATCTCGCGGAGTGCGGACAATGCTACCTGGGAAGCGCTGATTTTCAGCCTCTCGTCCATGAACGGGCTGTTCCTGCCTATTCTGTCGGCGATTGTGGTGTCAAGGATTTGCGACATGGAGCATAAAGGGGATACCTGGAAAATGCTGATGACTACTTCTGTCGGACGCCAGACGGTGTATGCCGCCAAATTCTTCTGTGCCGGAAGTTTGATCCTTTACGGCATTCTGGCCCAGGTTGTTTTTATTGCCGGCTTCGGTATGTTCCATAGACTCGCAGAATCGCTTCCGGCAGGCCTGCTGCTGCAGTTCACTGCGGGTACTCTGATTGCCAGTCTGCTGATTATTGCGATGCAGCAATGGATGTCGCTGGCGGTGAAGAATCAGGCATTTGCCCTGTGTCTTGGCATGCTGGGCGGGTTCCTGGGGACGACCGCAAGCTTGTTCCCTGCCGCTGTCCGTCAGTTAGTCGTCTGGTCTTATTATTTGGATCTCAGTCCGGTGACTTATGTGTATAAGGCTTCATCAGGAACCTATGTTACCGGAAGCATACCTCTGATTCAGTTAAGTGCAGCTCTGATACTGACACTGGTTCTGTATGTTGCCGGGAATACCCATGTCTCCAAACAATCGGTCTAAGGAGGAGAACTTATGCTTAGAAGTGTTGCTGCCGAATGGCCCAAGCTGCGCCGCTCGCGGATGGGACTGGTGCTGGTCAGTCTGCCTGTGGTCAGCCTGATGATCGGCTGTGCTAATTTTGTGATGAACCGGGAGGCCTTGCAGGGAGAGTGGTATAGTCTATGGACTCAGGTAAGCTTATTTTATGGAGAGTTCTTCCTGCCGATTCTGATTGCCATCTGCTGCGCCTTTGTCTGCAGGCTGGAGCATGTGAACCGGAACTGGAACATGATCCTGGCTGCTCCGGTATCCATAACCAGTCTCTTTATAGCCAAGCTTGTTATTGTGGGCATGCTGATTGCCGGAGCGCAGACGCTATTCCTTCTAATGTATTGGGCGGCAGGACAGATGCTGTCTTTGACGGGGGCATTTCCAAAGGACATCATCCTGTGGACCCTGCGCGGCTGGGTGGCTTCGCTGAGTATTGCTGCCCTGCAGCTCGGCTTGTCCATCCGTATCCGCAGCTTTGCCACACCCATCGGAATCAGTCTATGTGCGGTTTTTGTGGGGCTGGGCCTGTATGTGCTCAAGCTGGGGCTGCTGTTCCCATATTCGCTGCTGACCATTGGCATGGGCGTGCTTACCCAGCCCGGACTGACGGCTATGGAGAATCTGCTATTCTTCCTGATGAATGGAGTGTACCTTGTAGTTCTGTCAGTCTGGTCGATTCGCAGATTGAGATATAAGGACGTAGGCTGATGCGGTAGCGGGCAGGCGTAGGAAGCGTTAAGCAGCAGAAAGCGGAGGCCGGGGGCCTCCGCTTATCTTTCGTACCCTATGAGGAAATGATGTGGAGGAGCCGCTCGAAACGCGCGCGTCTTCTTATTTGCTCATATCGTAATCCGGCATTCCAATGGTAGAGAACCACTGGCGGATCTGCTCCTGGTCCTTGGAGAAGGTAAGGCCCAGCTGAAGCAGGATTCTTGCCTTTTGCGGGAGTAAATCGCCTGCGCCGATGATGCCTTTGGCGCCTGTGTCATATACTGCGCCTGAACCCGCGCGTGTTGCACTTACGAATAAGACGCCCTTCTCGATAGCCGCCGTACGGGCTGCCTGCTGTGCGGTGGAGATGCCTCCTGCGCCGTGACCCGCAGTTACGATCCCCTTAACCCCTTCAATAGCCAAGGACGTAATGGGCGCAGCGGAGGCTTCTGTATAACTATACACAACATCGACTTTCGCCAAATCCTCCGGCTGGATCGTACTGAGATCAAAAGGAGTCTTCCACTTCTCCGTACCGGCATCCTTGACGCGGGCTGGCGCACGAACCGCACGAATCCGGTTCTCGTCTACCGTTCCCAGAGCGCCGTACCGGCCCCCGTCAAAGGTATCCAAGCGCAGCGCATCGGTCTTGGTAACTTCCCGGGCTGCAAAGAATTCATCATTCATCATCAAAACTGTACCATAGTAAGTGGTTTTCTGACTTGCAGCCAGCCGGATTGCATTCAGCAGATTAGCTTCTCCGTCGAAGGAGATCGTATTGGATTGTCGCATGGACCCGGTGAAGATAACAGGCTTGGGACTGCGGACAGTGAGATCAGTCCAGTAAGCCAACTCTTCCATGATGTTGGTGCCGGTAGTAACAACTACAGCATGAACAGCCGGGTTGGCCAGTTCCTTGTCGATAGCGATGGTAAGGTTGTATAAGTCCTTGGAGGTGGTTTGCGCCGAGCTGATATTGCTTAACTCAGTACTGGTGACATTGGCTATTTTGGATAGCTCGGGCTGTAGTCTTTGGATAATATCATTAATGGATACCTTTGGCGTGCCATACGTCTGAAACAGCTCTCTGGAAGGAGAAGTGGAGGTGATGGTTCCCCCGACACCGACTATTACGACATTCGGTATGATTCTCCCGGGAGTGGTGACTTCGGCGGCCTTCGTGATAGAAGGGAAGGATAACATGGTGAAGAGAACCAACAGAGCGGTAAAGAGACTTAGACTTCTTTTGTGCATAAGATTCATAAGTGACCTCCTCTTAATTTGATTTCTGTGTAAGTATATATGACATTATTCATAATTGTCAAAATGATAATTTTACTTTTATGTAAAATAAATTCATAAATATGCATAAAAATTTAATAAAAATTAATTTTATGTGATTATACAAAACATATAAATTACACATACATTACATTTAAGTCCGTAACGATGAGCGATCGCCCATCAGGTGTATAGAGGGAATTTCATCTGGAGCTGCAATTGCCGCACAAAAAGGCCGCTTTCATGCTCTTCCCCTCCTTAAAGCTGACGCGGATGGGTAGGGCAATAAAAGCGGCCGCTGCTTCACAACCTGCCTGTGGGAATACGGTCAATCGTCCGGATGTCCATTGCTCATCCAGCTATCCACGCGCAGGTTTCCGACATAGTCTTCACGCGCGGAGATTGCTGCGAGCTTCTGCTCTGCTTCATCACGGGTGGCGAAACCGCCGATGACAGCGGCGAAATCACCAGAGGCTGTCTTCAGGAAGGTAACATCGTCATCCAGATAGATCTCTTCCAGGATAGCCAGTGATTCTCCCGGAGGCATTCCTTCGCTGCGTACATAGTAGACTTCCTTAGATGCAGCGGCCTTGCCCTCTGCTGTCAGCTTCAGCTCAAGCGTACCCGGATTGCTGTACTCGGTAAGGGTATGGCGGGTGCCTTCCTTCAGTTCAACCACGAACCGCATGGCGGAATCATCCAGGATGATATTTCTGTACACATCACTGACCAGCGGTGAGGCCAGTATATCCTGCTCCAGCGCATCGTAAACGAAGCTGCGGACACCGTTAAAGGTAAAGATCAGACGGTTCGGAGCCTGCCTCTGGTCGACTGCATAGGAAGGCACACTTGCGGCTGAGCTTTCAGCTCTTTCACTCCTTTTTTGGCTTCTTGAAGCATTTGATTGACCATTAGACCGTCAAGGGGTGAAAATAGTTTCAACATCCTGCAAAAAGAATAAACCTGCGGGCAAAGAGCCGCAGGCTGTAGAAGCTTCTCGCTGAAACGGTACCGTCCTTTAAAAGGACGGCAAAGCCGTTTCCATTTGTCCCGAAGGATTACCTTGTCTCCAGATAGGCGATGCCCAGCGCCCCGGTGACCGGATTGCGGTAGGTCTCACACTCCACATCGAAGACCTCGCGGATTAATTCCTTCGTTAGAATATCCTCAGGGACTCCGCTGGCCGCGACCCGGCCTTCCTTCATAACATACAGATAGTCGCAGTATTCAGCGGCCAGGGTGAGATCATGGAGGGCGGCGAGAATGCCGATATCCAGCTTTCGGACGATATTCAGAATCTGCAGCTGGTATTTGATATCCAGATGGTTGGTCGGTTCGTCCAGAATCATGAATTCCGGCTGCTGGGCCAGCACACGCGCCAGAATGACCCGCTGCTTCTCGCCGCCGGATAAGGAATTATAGCTGCGGCCAGTATGCCCCTCCAGATTGACCTTGCGGAGTGCGGCCGAGACAATGTCAGCGTCCTGCTGGCTGTCGGTTTCCAGCATGCCTTTGTGGGGCGTCCGGCCCATTGCCACCATCTCACGAACGGTGAAGTCGAAGCTCAGCTCGTTGAACTGGCCGACTACGCCCAGCTTCCGGGCAACAAGCTTCGGGCTGGCCTTGATCACATTAAGCTCAGAGAGGAAGACATCGCCCTGGCGCGGTTTAATGACTTTATAGATGCTCTTGAGCAGTGTCGATTTGCCGCAGCCGTTCGGGCCGATCAGACCGACGAATTGCTTATTTTGCACCCTCAGCGAGACCTCCTGCACAATCTTCGCCTCACCGAAAGAGACGCTTAGCCGTTCAACATTCAGATTCATCAGCTTTTCCCTCCGAAGGCATAGCCTTTTCTAATCAGCATGTACATGAACATCGGCGCGCCAATCAGGGCGGTAATGATCCCGATCGGCAGCTCCACATTCGGTACGATGGTCCGGGCAATGACGTCCGTCCAGATCAGGAAGATCGCCCCGAACAGAATCGACGCCGGCAGCAGTCTGCGGTGGTCCGAGCCCACCAGTCCCCGCACCAGATGGGGGATAATCAGTCCCACGAAGCCGATCATCCCGCAGCTTGCTACCATAACGCCGGTAATCAGCGCTGTGAGAATCATGTAGACTCTGCGGTAGGCACCCAGATGAATGCCCAGCGTAACCGCCGCCTCATCTCCTAGCAGCATGGCATTCAGCACACGGAACTGCGAGAGGAACAGGATAACGGCGAGCAGGACGGTGATTGAGATCAGCGGCAGCTTGTCCCAGCTTGCGGCGGCCAGGCTGCCCATTGTCCAGAAGGTCACGGTCTTGATGCCTTCGGCATTGTTCGCGAAATAGACAATGAAGTTGGCGAAGGCGGTACATAGAGCGTTAATGACCATCCCGGCCAGCACCAGCTTGACGGAGGTCATTTTGCCGCCCGCACTGGCGAGTGTGAGGACCAGCAGAGAAGCGCCAACCGCCCCTGCAAAAGCCCAAAAGGCGACACCCGACTGCCCGAGCAGCCCCATCGAGCCGAAGCCGATCAGGATGGCGAAGGTTGCACCCAGCGAAGCGCCGGAGGAAATACCGAGTATGTATGGATCAGCCAGGGGGTTCTGTACCGCTGCCTGCATGATTGTTCCGCACAGCGTAAGTCCGGCGCCGATGAACATCGCCATCAGGACACGCGGGAAGCGGATTTTCCAGATAATATCGACGAACGAACCGGAGGTCAGGTCCTGCATATCTCCAATCTGAATCCCTGTGATGTGGTGAAGCAGAATCCGGTAGGATTGCGAGACAGGAATGTCCACCTGCCCGAAAGAGACCGCCGCCCCGGCAGACAGCAGGGTAATAATGAACAGGATGCCTATAACAGCCATGAAGCCGTAACGAGAATGGATGAGCGATTGCTTAGGCTGTGAAGGTACGGCTAGATCAGTATGCATTTGCATGTCTGTAATAAAGCTCCTTTATTGAAAGAGAATAAGAACATATAAGTGTTGGGACCCCGGCAAAGTATGCAGGAGAGTCATGAGGAGCATAGGATGTATGCCCGCGGCCAAATGTAATCGAAAAACCGATCACAATTGGACCGAGGGCACCACGTAGGCCAAATGTAATCGAAAAACCGATCACAATTGGACCGGGGGCACCACGTAGGCCAAATGTAATCGAAAAACCGATCACAATTGGACCGGGGGCACCACGTAGGCCAAATGTAATCGAAAAACCGATCACAATTGGACCGGGGGCGCCGCGTAGGCCGGATGTAATCGAAAAACCGATCACAATTGGACCGAGGGCACCACGTAGGTCGGATGTAATCGAAAAACCGATCACAATTGGACCGGGGGCACCACGTAGGCCGGATGTAATCGAAAAACCGATCACAATTGGACCGGGGGCACCGCGTAGGCCGGATGTAATCGAAAAACCGATCATAATTGGACCGAGGGCACCGCGTAGGCCGGATGTAATCGAAAAACCGATCATAATTGGATCGGGGGCACCGCGTAGGCCGGATGTAATCGAAAAACCGATTACATCCGGCCAGATACAAGGCAGCGCGACTACGCAGCGGTAGGGTCTTTTTTAATATACGGTACATTGAGAATGATTGTCAATGATAATAATTCTCATTGACATGTGGCTAAACTTTCTATATTCTACGGAGGTATTCCTTGCAAGGCCATAGGCTTAATGCCATTTCCGCAGGGGAACTAACGTACATACAGAAATGGGGACAAAGAGAATGAAGAAAATATTCAAAAGATATGTACCGCTGCTGGCGGTTCTGGTGATGGCGGTTATGCTGGCGGCTTGTTCTTCCAACGCAGGTAATGAGAAGGAAGCGGCGGCAACGGCTGCACCTGCATCGGCCAGTCCGGCACCGGCGGAGACTGCACCGGCGGCAGCCAAGACGGTATATCCGCTAACCACCCAGAACCACACGAATAACGGGGAAGGCACCGAATGGACGGCTAAATCGCAGACCTTCGATAAGGCTCCTGAGAAGGTAGTAGCGAATACGCAAGGTGCGGCGGAGCTGCTGATTAAGCTGGGGCTTACCGACAAAATGGTCGGAGTAGCGGCTCTCTACGGTGCAGGCGATCCAGCGGTTCAAGAGGAATTCAAGAAGATTCCTGTCATCTCCCAGGACTATGCCAGCAAAGAGCTGGTTGTAGGCGCAAGTCCAGATCTGGTGATGGGGCGCGGCGGCCTGTTCGCAGATGCGGATTGGGGAGTCGGGACGGTAGGCGGACTCAATGAGCTGGGCATCAAGACCTTCGTGCAGAGCACCAGTCTGCAAGGGGCAACGCTAGACAGCCTGTACAAGGATATTGAACAGTTAGGCCAGATCTTCGATGTGCAGGAGAAGGCCACGGCATACATTGCAGAGCTGAAGGAGCGTGCAGCGAAGCTGAAGGAGGGAGCGGCAGCTACTGGTGCCAAGACCTTCGCTTATGTATCTGATGCAGGCAACGGGGCTATCGCTGTCTATAGCGGGAACGTGGATACTTTTGCGGGAGATGTGCTGGGACTGCTTGGACTGACCAACAGCTATGCCGATGTGACCGGTGAGATCAGCAAGGAGCAATTGATCGCGACCAACCCGGATGTCCTGCTGATCTCGGTGTACACAGGCGGTATTGATGCCGACCAGTCGATAAAAGCGTTCTATGCCGATCCGTCACTACAGAGTCTGAAGGCGATCCAGAACAAAGCGATCTATAAGATTGACTTCAACCAGTTCTGGGGCTACAGCTATTCCATCTTTGACGGGGCGGAGAAGCTTGCGTCTGAGCTGGCTGCTGCGAAGTAAGCCGAAGCTAGAAGCTAATAGTAGTCTGATAAAAAAGCAGCCTGAACTGTCACTCTAACGGGTGACGTCCAGGCTGCTTTTGGCATTCTCATAGATATTCATTACGACTTGCTGGATCGGGAGTTCCTTGACGGAAATATCCGAGAAGGCATGCTTGCGGGAGATGCCTTCAATGAACTCGCTGATTGAAATCCGGGCGGTGTCTACCTCAAGCGTAATCTGGAGGTCGGAGGGGCGTTCCATTACCTTGGTCCAGTCATTGTCGAAAAGGGTGTCCCGCACAGACTCGTTAAAGGTAAAGCTTACGCGCTTCTTCTCTCCGAGGAACAGCTTCAGCCGCTGCAGCGAGTCATCAAACACCTTCTCGCCGTGATTAATGACAATCACCCGGTGGGCTAACTCCTCCACATCCTCCAGATCATGGGTGGTGAGAATGCAGGTCATGTTCTGCTGCTTGTTCATCTGGCGGATGAATTCGCGGATTTTGAGCTTAGCGATTACATCCAGCCCGATGGTCGGCTCATCCAGGAACAGGATGTCCGGCTGGTGCAGCATCGCCATCACGAACTCGCATTTCATGCGTTCGCCTAGCGACAGTACGCGGGTGGGCTTCTCCATCACTCCGGAGATATCCAGCAGCGTTGCCAGCTCTTCCAGCCGGTTGCTGAAATCCGTGGCTGAGATGCCATAGATCGCTTTGTTCATCTTGAAGCTGTCGATGGGCGGAATATCCCAGATGAGCTGGGATTTCTGGCCGAAGACCGCTCCGATGGTGCGGACATAATGCTTCCGGTCCCGGGCCGGGGAATAACCGAGTACGTCGATCTCCCCGCTGGTCGGGTAGAGCGCGCCGCAGAGCATTTTGATCGCAGTGGATTTGCCTGCCCCGTTCGGACCCAGCATCCCGCAGATTTCACCCCGCTCAATGGCGAAGCTAATATCGTTCACAGCCTGAACAGAGACCGCTTCACGCCGGAAAAAGCTCGCGAAGGTCTGCCCCATGCCTGCGCCCCGCTTATAGGTGGTATAGGACTTCGTTAAATGCTTGACATCGATCACCGGCATCAGCCGCCAACCCCCTCATATAATCTGATCATGTGCCGGTATACCCAAATGCCTGCCCAGAGAAAGACAAAGCAAGGCAGAATCGCGATAAAATCACCGGCCTGTACCCGGCCGAGCAATGCGGAGGCCGGGAGGTAGCCAACCATCCCCACGGGAATGATCAGCGTAGCTGCCGCCTGCACCGCCTTCGGGAAGATCGGCAGCGGATATTTGCCGACATGCAGCACACTGTCCGCCAGCTCGGAAATTCGTGAATTGCCGACCCATTTGAAGGACATCGCCGCCATCATCAGCGATAATCCGGCGAGTACAGCCGTCCCGGCCAGGAACATTCCAGTGAATTGCAGCCAGGCAAGGGCGGAGATAGCGCCGATATGCATAGCGGAGAAGATGAATAAGGCAGCCCCGCCAAGGAATAATCCGACACTCTCTACAGAGAAGGTAGTTGCAACAATGTAGAACAGCGGATTCAGCGGCTTGAGCAGAATGACCTCGAAGCTTCCCTCACGTACATGCGACATCGTTGTCCATAGCAATCCTCCGAAGACCAGACTGGAGAGACCGCTGGACATGGTGAATATAGATTGAATCAACAGTACTTCGTATAAGCTCCAGCCGGGAAAGCTGGTGCCCGCCCGGTAGATTAACAGCGTCACCAGCGGAAACAGAATGTTGCCTATGAGTGTAATCAGACTGCTGACGATGAAGTTCATCCGGTAGGCCGAAGCGGTCTGGATAGCAGAGTACATACACTGCTTGTATACATCTACATATTTTTTCATAACAGGAACGTTCCTTTCCTTCCGTGTATTCATGCGCCGACCGCCGTGAACTGCTTCATTGCCCGGCGGCGGACCCACTCATTACAGCCGAACATTACCAGTACAGCAGCGGCCTGCATGCCTACAGCTTCGGGAAGGGATAGCTCAAGACCGCCAAGTGAATAATGCCCGGTGAACACCATGGCAGGCATATAAGCAATGTACTGGAAAGGCAGGAACAGCTGGGTGACCTGTAGCCAGTGCGGGAAGAAATCAAGCGGAATCAGCGCCCCCGAGAAAATACCCGATACCAGCAGGAAGGCGCTGCGAATCCCGCCGGATTGCACCAGCCAGAAGGAGGTCAGGCCTATTGTATAATTGACATAGAAGTTCATAAGAAAGGCAAGCAGCACAGATACCAGTGTCCATGGGAGGCTCGCCGGCCGCATATCGATCCCGAAAATATAGATAAAGATCAGCAGGCAGGGCAGGAACTCAAATAAGAAGCCGAGCATCCGGTGCCCCAGCTTCTGGAACAAGGCGAAGGAACGGTGATGCACCGGGCGCAGATGGAAGGTGAGGAATTTGCCGGTGCGCACCAGCATCGACAGATTCCAGTCGGCAAAATCCATAATCAGATACCCGATCAGCGCCGTTGCCCCGAAATAGCGGATCATTTGCTGGAGATCAAGCCCGCCGAGTGTAGTTTGCCCGCCATAGACGGCGGTCCAAATGAAATATTGCACCATGAAATAGACCGGTCCGACAATAACAGAGACCAAGGAATGGGTGCGGTAAGCACTCCATTCCTTGTAAGTAACCTCTGCAACGGCCCGGCAGATGAGCCAGTTATGCTTGAGACGGTTCATTACATCAGTCCTGACCAGATCACATTGGTTACATTGAACAGGGCTTCCGCATACCAGTTATCATCCGTGAAGGGCACGAACCACACGGCCGTGAGCTGCTCCACCGGATCGATGACCATACAGCAGGCGCCGGCTCCTTCATGAAAATAACTGCCCTCGGAATACAGAAATGCGGGGCCTTTGCGCATATCCAGGCCAATGCCATAGCTCCGGTCTTTGACATTGTTACCCCAGCAGTAATCAGGTTTGCCATAGAGTGTGCGGGTGGTGAGCTTCTCTACGGCTTTACGGCCGATAATCCGCGTATCCCCCAAGGTACCCATGCCCAGGAGCATATTGGCGAAGCGGGTGAGGTCCGCAGTAGTAGAGACCAGTCCCCCGCCTGTGCTGGATACGTTCTTCCACAGCTTCTCTGCTGGAGGTTCTTCCTGCTGTACGCCATGGATCAGGTCATGGAGCTGCTTTTCTTTATGTTCATTTCTTATGATGAAGCGCTCCGCTAATTCGGGAGTCGGCTCCCACATCGTATCCTTCATGCCGAGCGGCTGCAGGATCTGCTCCTCTATGTACTGTTCAGCGGAAATACCTGTGACCTTTTTAATGATCTCACCAAGAATACAGAAGCCGAAGGAGCAGTATTGCCATTCCTCACCGGCCGGTTTGTCGATCCCGCAGCTCAGTGCAGCTGTGATCCAGTCCAGCTCGCCGTCCTCCGGATTGTACTTGTCGAAATATTCGCCAATCAGCTGCCAGTAAGACTTGTGATAAGGAATCATGCTGCCCGCACAGTCAGGGAACAGGCCGGAGGTATGGGTCAGCAGGCTGTAGATGTCGATTTTATTGAACGGCTCCACATTAAACGGTTCCAGAAAAGCGCCAACGGGAAGGTCAAACCGCAGAATACCATCTTCTACGAGCTTGGCTATCGCCACAGAGGTAACCGCCTTGGTGATGGATGCGATGCGATGAACGGTTGTCGGCAGCAGCGGGTCCGTCCGGTCCTTGCGGTAGGAGAGGGGGCCGATGGCACCGTTCATGAACGTCTTGCCGTACCGGGAGACGCTGTAAGCGGCGGCCTGGATTTTGTTCTCGTCGATCAATTTTTGAAAGAGGGCATGGAGTACCCCGATTCTTGATGCGTCATAGTGAACCTCTGCCGGTGAGCAGTCGGTAATGCCGGGAGTGTGCAGCATAAGTAGATGATTCCTCCTTAAAGTTAGTAGATAAATGAAAGCACCCTCACTTTTAGTATATATTCCATATAGTGGATAGTTCAATGGGGAGTTTATTTTATAGTCAATTTATCCGGTCAAAAGCAGGGGAGTAGAGGCGCCGCAGAGAAATACACACATATACATATTCACAGAATGGAAGGACAAGGAATGAAGTTATGACAACAAAGCCGTTAACCAAAAGTATTACGTTCATGCAAGCGCTGGCCCTGGTGGTCGGGATGATTATCGGATCGGGGATTTTTTTGAAGCCAGGAATTGTATTGAATCATGCGGGCAGCCCGTGGCTGAGTATTCTGGCCTGGGGTGTTGGAGGGATCATTACCCTGGCTTCGGCGCTGAGCGTGGCGGAGATTGCGGCCGCCATTCCGAAGTCGGGAGGTCTATATACTTATTTAAGTGAATTGTACGGCGGAGTGTTCGGGTATCTGCTCGGCTGGGTGCAGGCGGTCATCTCCTATCCGGCTTCTGTGGCGGCGCTGGCGATTGCTTTTGCTACCTATTCCGGTTACTTCCTGCCGCTGAACGCATGGCAGCAGAAGCTGCTTGCGGTGGGCATTCTGGCCTTCATTCTGCTGATGAATGTCATCGCGACGAAGTTCGGCGGGATCATTCAGACGGTGGCTACGGTCGGTAAGCTGATTCCGGTAGCGGGCATTGTGGGTGTCGGGCTGTTCTCGGATCTGGCTCCCGGCTTCGGAGGCATTAGTACAGCAGTTGTGGGTGCGGGCTTCGGGGCAGCGGTGCTAGGCACACTCTGGGCGTATGACGGCTGGATCAGCGTGACCAATATGGCGGGAGAGATCAAGGACCCGGCCAGAACGCTGCCCAAAGTCATTTCGATCGGTGTTATTTTTGTCATCGCCGTATATGTGCTGTTCAATATAGCGGTGTTCCAGGCGCTGCCCTATGACCAGATTGTGTCATCACAGACTCCGGGAGCCGATGCGGCAGAGGCCCTGTTCGGTAGCGGCGGCGGAGCGTTTATTACGGCAGGCATTATCGTCTCTGTGCTGGGGGCGCTAAACGGTTATCTCATGACCGCAGCGCGGGTGCCGCAGGCGATGGGGGAGCGGGGACAGCTTCCGTTCTCCAGGGTGCTGAGCAGCATTCATCCGAAGTTTCAGACACCGGCGAATGCGCTTGTTTTTCAGAGTGTGCTGGCGGTAGTCTACATCTTCTCGGGAACCTTCAATACGCTGACGGATCTGCTCGTGTTCGTGCTCTGGATCTTCTTCACCATGGGCGTGTTCGGCGTGTTCCTCCTGCGCAGGAAGCTGCAGCCCGTACAAGGCCGCTACCGCGTGCCGCTCTACCCGTTCACCCCGATTCTTGGCGTAGCAGGGGGGCTCTATATTCTAGCCAGTACAATTATCAGTGACCCGCTGCGCTCGCTTATAGGAATTGGCATCACGCTTGCCGGACTCCCGGTGTATATGGTGATGATGCGGAAGAATCGCGTGTAAACAGCAGTTCATAGCTGAGTGTGAGAAAGTTTTAATAAAACAGTTGACAAGCGCCCGTTCAAAAAAGTATACTATGAAAGTACTTTTGAGCGGACGCAGTCAGCTTAGAGATTATCGTCTAGAGAATCATACATAGACACCATACGGACTCTTAGCTCAGTTGGTAGAGCAGTAGACTCTTAATCTATTTGTCCAGGGTTCGAGCCCCTGAGAGTCCATCCCTTAAGAAACGGCAGAAATGCCGTTTTTTTGCTGTTTTGAGAGGTGTGTGCGGTAAACCGAATACATTGGGACCGGGGATGGCGCGTGGGCCGAATGTAATCGAAAAACCGATTACATTGTGGCGTGTGTAGGCGCGTGGCGCTACTGTAATCGAAAAACCGATTACATTGTGGCGTGTGTAGGTGCGTGGCGCTAATGTATTCGAAAAACCGATTACATTAGGTCGTGTGGAGGCGCGTGGTGCTAATGTAATCGAAAAACCGATTACATTATGGCGTGTGTAGGCGCGTGGCGCTAATGTAATCGAAAAACCGATTACATTGTGGCGTGTGAAGGCGTGTGACGCTAATGTAATCGAAAAACCGATTACATTGGGTCGTGTGTAGGTGCGTGGCGCTAATGTAATCGAAAAACCGATTACATTGTGGCGTGTGTAGGCACGTGGGCCGAATGTACTCGAAAAAGCGGATACATTATGCATCCGCAAATTCCGCAAGTAGGCTTACCCCTACATATGCTCGGCAAGCTGCACCTCGAACCCGTCCGGGTCCAGGATATAGAAGAAGCGCAGGCTGGGATTCGGCGCGATGGGGCCGCGGGCGACCGGAATTCCTTCCTTACTAAGTTCCGCCATAGCTTCGTCCAGCGATCTAACCTCGAAGCCTACAGACACTCCGCATTCCGGCTTCACCGGCGGGTCACTGCCCTCAATGAGCTCAAGCTTCGGCTGTCCCTCTATCCCCAGCATGACGATCTGTTTCCCTCTGCTTTCGAATCTGCGCTCCAGCGGAAGCCCTAGAATTCTGTGATAGAAATCAAGGGAAGCCTCCAGATTGCGTACCCTGAGTGTAATCCAATTCATCGTGAGCTCCATCATGATCCATCCTTTACTGTACAATTCAATTGTTGCTAATATTAGCTATCCGCATATTTTAGCACATTAGATCAGGAGGTTATAGTGATGAACAAGCCTCTATGCAGTTCATACTGGAACCGGAAACCCCGGATATGATAAGCTCATGGAATCAGGGCAGTCCTGAACTAAGGAGGGGAAAGATATGAGCAGCTTAATAGCAGGTGAGGTCTATTCCGGGTTTCAAGTGATACGCAAGGAGTACATACGGGAAATCGAATCCTCCGTATACACGCTGGAGCATCAGCAGAGCGGCGCACGGCTGCTCTATGTACAGAATCAGGATGACAATAAGGTGTTCAGTGTTACGTTCCGGACTCCGCCTGCGGACAGCACGGGAGTGTTTCACATTCTGGAGCATTCGGTTCTGTGCGGCTCGGACAAATTCCCGGTGAAGGAGCCGTTCGTGGAGCTGCTGAAGGGCTCGATGAAGACGTTCCTGAACGCTTTTACCTTTGGCGACAAAACGATGTATCCGGTAGCCAGCCAGAATGACCAGGATTTTGCCAATCTGATGGAGGTCTATCTGGACAGCGTCTTTCAACCGAATATTTACAGTCAGCCGGAGATCTTCGAGCAGGAGGGCTGGCATTATGAGCTGCCGCATTCCGGGGATGAGCTCATCTACAAGGGCGTTGTTTACAATGAGATGAAGGGCTCATATTCCTCGCCGGTGACGGTGCTGATTGACCGGATCAAAAAATCGCTCTACCCGGGTACGATATACCGTCACTCCTCCGGCGGTGATCCGCAGAATATCCCTTCCTTGACCTATGAACAGTTTCTGGAGGCGCACCGGAATTATTATCATCCGTCGAACAGTTACTTCTATCTGTATGGGGATCTGAATATCGAAGAACGGCTGCAGTTTATCCACGAGGAATATCTCAGCCGCTATACCCGCAAGGCTATGGATACTTCGATTGCTCTACAGGCACCGGTCGGCATTACCCAGCTTACGGCGGAGTACCCCATTCTGGAGACGGAAACGGCTGCGGACAAGACATACTTGAGCTTGAATTATGTAATAGGAACCTCTATGGACCGGGAGCTGAATCTGGCTTTTGCCATTCTGAAAAGCATGCTGATGGACAGCAACGCCGCCCCGCTGAAGCAAGCGCTGCTGGAGAGCGGCCTGGGCAAGGATGTGGTTGCCTTTTATTCAGATAGTATGGTTCAGCCTATGCTGGGTATTGCCTTGACGCATTCTAACCCTGAGGCTAAGGAAGAATTCGTGAATCTGGTCAGAGCGACGCTGAGCCGCCTTGCAGCAGACGGACTGGATGAGAAGCTGGTGCTGGCTGCGGTGAACAGCAAGGAATTTGAACTGAGGGAAGCCGATTTCAGTCAATATCCGAAGGGTCTAACCTATAATATGGAAGTCATGAAGGCTTGGCTGTATGATGGCTTGCCGTCCACGTATCTGGAGTACGAAGCGGCACTTACGGCGATCCGCGAACAAAGTTCGGGCCGCTATTTCGAGCGGCTGATTGAGACCTACCTGCTGAACAGTAACCACTGCAGTGTTGTTGTCCTCCAGCCCTCTCAGACTCTGGCGGGGGAAAAGGATGCGGCGGTCCGCAGCCGTCTGGCGTCATACAAAGCCTCTTTGGCCCCAGCCCAGCTGGATGATCTGGTGCTTAGCACGCAGAAGCTGCTGGCCCGGCAGAACACTCCTGACCCCGCTGAGGAGCTGGAGAAGCTGCCGA
Organism: Paenibacillus sp. FSL H7-0756; assembly: GCF_038006765.1. Classification (NCBI taxonomy): domain Bacteria; kingdom Bacillati; phylum Bacillota; class Bacilli; order Caryophanales; family Paenibacillaceae; genus Paenibacillus; species Paenibacillus sp. FSL H7-0756. The sequence goes on from NZ_JBBOVT010000003.1 coordinate 1,698,068, forward strand.
AGCTGACCTTGCAGGATATTAACCCTATCGCTCCGGCGGGGGTACCCACAATGGAGTATGTGCTGGATGGGGTTAAGGTGCTGCATCATGAAGTCGCTGCCGGTGCAATCGCCTATATCAAGCTGTACTGGGACACCAGCGTGCTTGCCGCGCAGCAGATTCCTTATCTGGAGCTGCTGGCGAGAGTGCTTGGACAGCTGGAGACGGAAGCCTACAGTATTGAGGAGCTGACCAGTGAGATTGGGATTTCGACCGGGGGCATCCGTTTTCAGAATGAGGTGTTCGGAGCCGGGAAGTCTGCGGAAGGAAGCTATCAGGCCAAATTCAGCGCGCGGATCAAGGTCATGCAGGGCAACATCGGCGGTTCCCTGAGGCTGCTGCACGAGCTGCTCTACGGCAGCAATCTGGATAATCTGTCCAAGCTGCAGGAGATTGTCCGCCGCGAAGCCTCCGGGATGGAGGCGATGCTGACCCAGAAAGGCAATGAGATTGCAGCCAGCCGGGTGCTGTCCTATTTCTCGGACCGGGGGATGTACGAGGAGCAGCTTGGCGGAGTGGCCTATTACCGCTTCATCAAGGAGCTTGCCCGCACCATTGACCAGCAGGCGGAGGGGCTTGCGGATACCTTGAAGGAAATTTGCGGGGTGTTGTTCAATACGCATAATCTGACGCTCTCCATCACCGGTACGGCGGATTCGTATGCGGAATTCGCCGCACATGTGCAGGAGCTGGACCTGAGCAGCCGGGTGGTAGAGTCCCAGCCGCTCTTGTCTGCACAGGACCAGGCGGTCAACGAAGGCTTCATGTCCGCAAGCCAGGTGCAATATGTAGTCAAAGGCTATGACTACAAGAAGCTGGGATTCGCCTATTCCGGCAAGCTTCAGGTGCTTAAGAAGATTCTCAGCCTAACCTACCTGTGGAATACGGTCCGGGTCAAAGGCGGTGCGTATGGCGGCAATCTGCTCCTGCGCCGTGACGGAGTGATTCTGTTCACTTCCTACCGCGATCCGAACCTGCTGGAGACGCTGGAGGTCTATGACCGGGCCTCTCAGTTTGCCGGAGAATATACGGCAGATGAAGCGGAGATGGAGAGGGCAATTATCGGGACTCTGGCTATGCTTGACCAACCGCTTAGTCCCGGCGCGCAAGGCCGTCAGGCAGACCGGCATTATTTCGAACAGATCACTGCGGAAGACCTTCAGCAGGAACGTAATGAAATCCTGTCGGCCAAAGCTGCGGATATCAGGAGCTATGCCAGTCTGCTTGAGGCGGTAACACAGCAGAATTACTTCTGTGTAGTCGGAGGCGAATCCAAGCTGAAATCGGCCTCCGGTGCCTTTGGCAGCCTGGAGGAACTGGTGAAATAAGCGGGAGCGGCTGCGATCAGCCAGCTAACACATGACGGGGTGCCTTAAGAGCTGTTTACACAGCCGGGGCGCCCTGTTTGCTGCGGGTTAAAGTTTTCTTTGAATATTTAACTATTTAGTTTTAGAATATAAAGATTACTGACTTCTAGGAGGAACAAGACGTGGAACTTGGAATAAGCACCTTTGTCGAGACAACGCCTGATGTGAATACCGGAGTGACTCTAAGCCATGCGGAGCGGCTGCGCGAAGCGGTGGAGGAGATCGTGCTTGCGGATCAGGTGGGACTGGATGTATACGGCGTGGGTGAGCATCACCGGCCTGATTTTGCAGCTTCATCGCCTGCTGTGCTGATGGCGGCGGCTGTACCGCTGACGACCCGAATCCGTCTGACCAGTGCGGTCATGATTCTGTCCTCAGCCGATCCGGTGCGGGTATTTCAGGATTTCGCAACACTGGACGGGATATCGGGCGGCCGTGCCGAGATTATGGTGGGCCGGGGCTCGTTCACCGAGTCGTTTCCTCTATTCGGCTATGATCTGAAGGACTACGAAGAGCTGTTTGACGAGAAGCTGGACCTGCTGCTCAAGCTGCGGGAGCCCGGCAAGGTGAGCTGGAGCGGCAAGCACCGTCCGGCTATTACGAATCTGGAGATCTATCCGCGTCCGGAGCAGCATCCGCTGCCCGTATGGATTGCGAGTGCGGGAACTCCGGAGTCTGCGGTCCGTGCGGGTACCCTGGGTCTGCCCTTTGCCCTGGCAATTATCGGCAATGTGAACCCTTCCGATTATGCCATGCATGTACGGCTTTATAAGGAGGCAGCAGCCAAGGCGGGTCATGATGTATCCAAGCTTCCAATTGCCTCACACTCTCATGGTTATGTTGCGGAGACGGACGAGCTTGCGGTAGAGGGTTTCTTCCCGTCCACACATGCACGTACGAATGTCCGGGCGGTGGAGAAAGGGCTCCCGCCGTATCACCGTGCGGATTACGATGCCGCCCGCAGCTTTGACGGTGCTCTATATGTAGGCGATCCGGACACAGTTGCCCGCAAAATCATCCACCTCTATGAGCATGTAGGGATTAGCCGCTTCCTGCTGCATGTCCCGCACGGCTCCATGCCGCATGCCCAGGTGATGCAGGCCATCCGTCTCTTCGGGACAGAGGTAGCGCCTAGGGTGCGGGAGGGCATTAAGCGGCTTAAGTGAGCATCTCTCCTGCGGAACTTTTATTCGGAATATACAGAAGAGGACCCTGCGGCACTAGGCCTGGGGTCCTCTTCTGTATATGAAGCTATGAGCTTAAATGAGCATGGATCTGATCAAGTAATCGAAGCCTTATATATGGCCTGGATCGATGCAGCGAGAGTGCTATTGAATTCGTCCTCGGATTGCTGATCGCTGAGCCCCTGGGATAAGGCGCGGGAGAAGCTGGCAATCACTCCATGCTGGCGGGCCAGCTTCTCGTTGGCTTCAGCCTGGGTATACCCTCCTGAGAGGGCTACGATCCGAACTACATGGGGATCTGCGGCGAGCCCGCTGTATAAATTATCCTCTGTCGGGATCGACAGCTTGAGCATGACCTTCATGCCATCTGGCAGCTCAGACAAGCGTGCGGCCAGTTCCCGTTTCAGCAATTGCTCTGATTCCTGCTTGTCGTTACTGAGGATATCTACTTCAGGTTCAATAATCGGAACGAGTCCGAAGGCGGCGATCTGCCGGGCCAGCCCGAACTGCTGCTCCACTACCTGCCGGATACCCTCCGGGTTCGCCTCATGGATCACGGAGCGCATTTTGGTGCCGAAGATATGCTTGCTGACTGCCCGCTTCAACAGATCATCGAGGGCGGGAATAGGCTTCATAAGCTGGACTCCGTGCTCAGGAGCGGCCAGTCCCTGGTCTATTTTGAGAAAAGGCACGACGCCCTTCTGCTCCCACAGGTAATCGGCGGTATATTGCCCGTCTATGAGGCGGTCCATCGTGTTCTCGAACAGAATTGCACCGAGAATATGCTCGCCTGTAAAGGCGGGACTCTGAATAATGCGTGTTCTCATGCTGTGAACCATGGTGTACATCTCTTCGTCCCCTGAATAACGGTCTTCCTTAATACCGTATTGCAGCAGCGCTTTGGGGGTGCTTCCTCCGCTCTGGTCCAGAGCAGCTATAAAGCCTTGGCCAGTGTGAATCCGGTCCAATTGTTCGGTATTCATGGTTAGTGTCATTCCCTTCTGCAAGATGAGATGGTTTCTGTACCCTGTCTAGTATAGCACTTGCGCATAAGGACATACATCCGGGTCCGGCAGAGCTTTCCATTTGCGCCTGAGAGATATGGTATGTTACCTTGTTCAATAGGATGGTATGATAGAAAGTGGGGTGAATTTAACTATGACAAACGAAACAACCAATGAGACTACGAATGAGCCGGTCAACGGGGAAGCGGAAGCTGCCGGGAAAGAAATGACCGAAGAGAATTGGAATGAGCTGCTCAAGGCTGTTTTTCATAACGGCATTGTAGCTCTCAAAATGAGCTTCAGCGATGTGGAAGGACAGGTGCTGAACCTGGACAACTACGGCCCGGTATTTGTATTCCGTGTGAAGGATAAAGATAACGCTGATTATTACTGCGGTTTCTTCCTTCGTGAGCTGGCTGGCCGCTTCCAGACCGGCAACAGTCCGGAGATCTGGATGGCATCCTTCTTCCACGAGATGATGAAGACCAAGGGAGGCAACTCCATGCCTAAGCCGCTTGCCAGTGAAGAGGAAGCCAAAGCTGCTGTCGACAATGTGCTGGTTCCGATGTGTATCGCCGCTGTAACGGAGGAGTTCGCACCGGAGCAGGTGCATGCCGGACTGGCCTGGAACGAGGAGCATGGACCGGTCTTTGAAGCAGGCTTCCCTGCAATCACGGACGGAAATAACGTCTGCGCTATCCCGCTCCATCTGCTACTGACGCATCTGCAGCTTAACCGTGATCCTTCGGAGCTGCTCGTGCAAGGGATGTATAAGATCCGCGAGGAGCACGGACTCGAGTAGTACGGCAATCACTCTTTGCAAAAACAGGAACCGCCTCCGTTGGAGAGCGGTTTTTTGCTGTGTTTGGGGGTGACAAGGAGTACTTTCCAAAAGGACAGCCCCTCCTTTCCGCCAGGTTCGCTGAATTGTCAAATTTCTGGTTCTTCCGGGAAGCAAAAGCGATATATATGGGATGTAGCAGAAGAAGGCGCTGCCATATTCATGTCCGAAACCGGTTGGGTAAGGTTTCAACTGCGCGAACGTACGCGTGCATTGAAATAAGCAGGGCAACTTCGAAACGCAAAAAAGGAGGACGAAGATGTTTAGAAGAGGTAAAGTCTTAAGCTTGTTCATGCTGTTCACGTTATTAATCGCACTGGTCCCAGCGGGAAGCGCAAGCGCAGCAACCTGGAATCTGGCCTGGAGCGACGAGTTCGACGGATCTTCCCTGAACACTGCCAACTGGACAGCCGAGATTGGCACAGGCACCGGGGGCTGGGGCAACAATGAATTGCAATACTATACCAACCGTTCACAGAATCTGAAGGTAACCGGCGGCAATCTGGTCATTACTGCGCAGAAAGAATCCTATGAAGGCATGAACTATACCTCGGCGCGGATTAAGACGCAGGGGCTTAAGAATTTCACATACGGCAAAATCGAAGCCAGAATCAAGCTGCCGTCCGGGCAAGGCTTATGGCCTGCGTTCTGGATGCTCGGCTCCAATATTAATACGGCCTATTGGCCGGCCTGCGGTGAGATCGATATTATGGAGCGGGTAAATAATAACGCAGCCGTTAACGGCACGGTGCACTGGGATGCAGGAGGCCATGCCGAATTCGGCAGGGTGTCCGGTAATCTGGACTTCTCTCAATATCATGTGTACAGCGTGGAATGGGATTCCAAGTACATCAGATGGTTCGTGGACGGCAACCAGTTCAATGAATTCTATATTGAGAATGGAACCGGCAATACAGAGGAATTCCAGAAACCGTTCTTCCTGCTGCTGAATCTTGCGGTAGGCGGCAACTGGCCTGGCGCTCCGAATGGAGCAACCAGCTTCCCGGCGCAGATGCTGGTGGATTATGTGCGGGTGTATCAGGCGGGCGCTCCTTCGAGCGGTATTGTCAGCGGCGGAGTCTACACCTTGATGAACAAAGCCAGCGGTAAGGTGCTGGATGTGACGGATGTCTCTACAGCAGACGGAGCCAAAATGCATCAGTGGACTAATTACACCGCCGCCAATCAGCAATTCAGAGTGGAGAGCACGGGAGACGGCTTTTACAAGCTTACAGCGATGCATAGCGGCAAACTGCTCGATGTGCCGAACGCTTCCACGGCAAGCGGAGTCCAGCTCCAGCAGGCGAATGACAACGGCAGTAACGCCCAGCGGTGGAGCATCGTCGATGTGGGCGGCGGATATTACAAGCTGATCTCCAAAGCCAGCGGGCTGGCCATGGATGTCTCGAACTCCTCTACAGCAGACGGAGCGGCCGTGCAGCAATGGACGGACAACGGAACCGACGCCCAGAAGTGGCAGCTTACCAAAATTAATTAGGGAGTGGAAGTTCCAAAGTCCAGATAAATAAGCAAGAAGCCCCGCAAGCCTGTCGGCTGGGCGGGGCTTCTTGCTGTAGTCTATTTCTTTGAGAACAGCTCGATGCTCTGCGTCTCCATAATTGGATTCCAAATGCGCCAGACCGATTGGGTAAGCGGCTGCGGGTAATTTGCAGCTTGACTGCCAAAAGATAAACTCATCTCGACAATTCCCGTACCATCTCTAGAAACCGTGGTTCCGCCGAAGTTGATTAGTGGTGTTTCCCGATTGGTTCTATCATGCACCCGGCCGTTCGCATCGGTGAATTTGTCGTCCAGTCCTACGCCGATGGACTCTGCCTGTACCGCCCCTTGTGAATCGGTATAATAAGACAGGCCGCTCACCTCACGCCGGAGCAGAATCTCTGCCGCCGTTGCATTATGTTCTTTTGTGGAGGTGACTATTTCCCAATCGTTTGTCGGTGCTTCGATCACTTGCTGCTTGTTCGGATCGACCACAAATTTCATACGGTCCGGCTCCAGCGCCGAGATACCGGCAATTTTCAGTGTGGTAGAGTCCGGCTGGTTAAGCCCGGTATACCTGAACACCAGCGTTGCCTGCGAGTTGTCTTTGTACACCTCGGAATTATCGGCCGTGATTCTGCCCGGATATACCAATTTCTCGGTTTGACTCCCGGTTGTTGCGGTCAGAACAGGATTCAGCAGGCTGAAAATCTGTTTGGTATTCGCCTTGTCATACTCCAGATCGACATAAGTATGGAACGGAGTATACTGTACTTGGTGCACTATAATCTGTTGACCGTCCACTGTAAGCGTGCGGTTCACAGGCAGCGTGCGCACCTGGTCTTTGAAATCGTCTGGATCAAGCTGAAACGATACCTCCAGGCTGGTCCGATACTTGTTGCTGCTGGAAGTGAGCGCCTGTTCGGACGTTCCGGTGAGAATTAGAGTGAACTTCAGATCCTTGGAATCAGTGATGGAAGCAGGATAGTTCGTAGAGTAAATAAAACCCTTGGTTTGGCCGGGTTGAATTCTGGAGTCGCCGCCGTACGCTATTTCCAGGGCTGCGCCCCGATGCGGATCTGGAACCTCATAATCACCGAATTGAATTTTCGTATGTGCAGGAGTAACTTCTTGATCCGTACCGTTGTGCACATTGAATAGGATATACACTTTACGGCCATCCGTGACGGCGCCATCCACATCCATACGGTATCCTTTGTTTGTTGCGCTTTGACGGACCGGTTTGACCAGATTTCGTTCCAGGATGTCGCCAAAGAGCCGGTTCGTTAACGGGTGTGTGCGATAGTCCGCAAAATCATTCCAGCTTGTGTTGCTGGACGTCTGCACTGAACCGCCGAGGACGGAACCGTCTGTACCTCCGGCCGGCAAGCCTATGGATGAGACAATCACAAAAATGGCTGCGGCCGCGGCTAATACGGCGCCGGCCCCATAGGAATAGAAACGCCGTTTGCTGCGTTTTTTCCCTTGCGCCATTCCACTGCGCATGGCCTTATAAATTTTCATTTCCTGAATCGTCTGGGCATCAAGATTGACCTCCTGGGCATCCTGTTTCAGAACGCGCTCTTCTTTTTCCAACATTTCTGCCACCTCCCACATACTCACATATATTTCCGCAACTGCATGAGCCCTTGACGCATCCAGGTCTTGATCGTGCCTTCCGGCTTATTCAGGACCTTGGCAATTTCGGCGTTCGTCATATCCTGGTAATACTTGAGCATCACGGCATGCCGGTATTTCGGCTTCATCCGCTTCATCGCCCGCTCCAGATCGAGACGATCGCTGCTCCTCATCTCCTGGGCTTCTTCCTCTTCAAGCTTCTCCGTCAGCACGACGCGTTTTTTACGCCTTAGCTCATCCATGCAGCAGTTGATGGTAATCCGGAGCAGCCAAGGTGTGAAGGCCTGCTCGTTCTTAAGCTGTTTGCGCTTCATCCAGGCCCGGCACGAGGCTTCCTGCACCGCTTCCAGGGCATCTGCTTCTGAGCGCAGATAGCTGTACGCGAGCGCATACAGTTTACGGTGCTCACTTGCAAGCCGCTCATAGAACACCTCTTCATCCATCAGCGCCAGCTCTGCTGTATTGGCTTTTTTCATTGTCTTCCCCCCATTCACCATCCCCTCTTCCTTGTTATGTTGGTCTATGGAAGAAGTCGTCCTCGAAATATGTTTTCATAAGTAAGACGCAGCAGACCGGAAAAACGATTGATTTTTTATTAAAACACATATAAGATAGGCCATCCAGTAGTTGCTGGCTGACTTAATAATACATAGACAACATAATTGTTCTACTATTAATATCCAGTTCCATGATATTGTTTATTGTAAGCGCTACGATTGTAGCGGAGAACGGGAGGCGGCCGATATGAAAGGTTCTCGAAGCTCCAGACTGTATCTGCTTCTGATCATACTGTGTATAATGCTGGCAGGTTGTTCACGGAACTCAGGCGAAGACTCTGAAGGTGCTCCAGACAAGGTTGAGACGGCACCGCAGCAAAGTCCCGGCGTTCAAAATCTAATTTTTTACAGTGAGGCCCTGGACCGGGAGATGCGGCTTAGTGCCTATCTTCCCGCAGGGTACAAGGCTTCTCAGCGTTATCCGGTGCTCTATTTCATCCATGGCTATGGCAGCAAAGAAACAGATATGTGGGGCGGGCTGGAGCTTCAGCAGAATGCAGACCGACTGATTGAGAACGGTCAAATCGAGCCGCTCATTATCGTCGCTCCCCAGATGGACAACAGCTATGGACTGAATGCTATAGCTAATCCGGGTGATCCCACAGCGCTGGGTGGTGAACGGTATGAGGATTATTTGGTGAAGGATGTTGTGAAGTATACAGATACGCATTTCAATACTCTGGCTGAGCGCGGTTCCCGCTATATTGGCGGCATATCGATGGGCGGTTTTATCAGCCTGCATTCTGCGTTCTTGCATAGAGACGTGTATAGCAGGGTTGGCGGGCATAGCCCGGCGCTGTTCCTGGATGACTGGTCTCTTGCCGGAGGGGAGAACGGTCTGGTCCAGTTTCTCTATCCGACGGAGGCGCTGCGGCAGGAGCGTGATCCGCTTCTTTTGGCGCAGAATAGGGACTTATCGAACTTGAGTATCTACCTGGACTGCGGAGCGGAGGACAGCTACCGGTTCTATGAAGGCACGGAGCGCCTGTATACCCTGCTTAAGGGGAAGGGCGTGCCGGTGGAATATCACCTCAGGGCAGGCCAGCATGACGGGGACTATTGGAAGAGCCATATGGACGAATATTTGAAATTCTATGCCGGGAGGACGAAGGAATCATGACGCTTACGCATTATAATTTGAATTTGGAAAAGCTGTGTGCTACATATAAGTTGGGCTTACTTAACTACGCCTATGAACCAGCCCAAGGGAGATGAAGCCGAAGTGGACAAGAATAAAGTTACCTATGAATCGGTTGACCAGTATATTGCGGACTTTGCGCCGGAGGTCCAGGAGCTTCTGCAGACCTTGCGTAAGGTCATTTCGGAAGCTGCGCCGGAGGCAGTGGAGAAGATCAGCTACCAGATGCCGACCTGGTTCCTGCATAAGAATCTGGTGCATTTTGCCGCCTACAAGACGCACATTGGGTTCTACCCGGCACCCAGTGGAATCGAAGCCTTCAAGGAGGAACTGGCGCAGTATAAAGGGGCCAAAGGGTCGGTACAGTTCCCCATCAAGGAGCCGCTCCCCTATGAGCTCATTGCCAGAATCGTCAAATTCAGAGTGGAAGAGAACAAGCAGGAGGCTGCAGAGAAGGGGAAGAAGAAGTAGCAAGTCAGTAGAAGTAATGAAAAGATTAATTTCATTGCAGGAGGTTCGAGATGAGAAACGAAGAATGTTGTCCAGAATGTGGAGGGACAAAATGGGGGGAGGGCAAGTCGCACGGCGAAGCTAGGGTGTATCCTATGAAAAAGATGCTAACATTAGGATCAGATGTTACTCATGTAATTTGTATAACGTGTGGATTTATTTTAAAAAGTTTTGTTAAAGAGCCACATAAATTTGAGGATAAATAAAATGAAGATCAGTAAAGAGCTGTCCCAAGTAGCCGTTTGATGGCTTTGGGACAGCCCCTAATCTTAGTTAGTTGGGGCGTTAGCGGTCAGTAGCTGCATAACCGCAGGTATTACTACCATTAGACTGGAGCAAAACAAGCATCAATTTCAGTCCCTACAGCGCCTTATCGTCTATGCTGTTCAGCCAGCCCTCAATCTCACCGATGACGGAGCCGATGCAGCCATCCTCGAACGGGGAGGTTAATCCGGCAAGCTTCACCAGCTCGGTGAAGGAGCGGCTGCCTCCGGCCTGGCAGAGCTTCAGATAATCCGGCCAGGCCGAGGTGAAGTCCTCGTTCGAGCGTTTCCAGAACTGGAAGGCGCAGAGCTGGGCCAGGGTATAGTCAATATAGTAGAACGGGGAGCGGAAAATATGGGCCTGCTTGTGCCAGAAGCCGCCTTGTTCCAGATAAGCATTACCGTCATAATCACGGTGCGGCAGATATTTCCGCTCAATGTCCCGCCAAGCCTGCTTGCGTTCCTGCGGCGTAGCTTCCGGATGCTCGTACACAAAATGCTGGAATTCATCGACAGATACGCCGTAAGGAATGAACTCCAGACTGTCAGCCAAGTGGTTGAAACGGTACTTGTCCGCCTCCTCCTTGAAGAACAGGTCCATCCATGGCCAGGCGAAGAACTCCATACTCATCGAATGAATCTCAGCGGCTTCGGAGGTTGGGAATGCATATTCAGGGACCGCCATATTCCGGCTGGAATACACCTGGAACGCGTGCCCGACCTCATGGGTCAGCACATCGATATCCCCGGCGGTTCCATTGAAGTTGGAGAAAATAAACGGAGCACGGTAGTCGCTGAAGAAGGTGCAGTAGCCGCCGAATTCCTTGCCTTTTTTGCTGACCAGATCCATCAGCCCGTTCTCCTGCATGAAGGTGAAGAATTCACCGGTCTGCGGGGACATCTCCTGGTACATCTTCGCACCATTCGCCACGATCCAGTCCGGGTCTCCCTTAGGGGTCGCGTTGCCGGAATTGAACTTAATGCCCTCATCGTAAAATTTCAGTCCGTCCAGCTGAAGGCGTTCGCGCTGGCGCTGCTTCAGCTTCCCCGCAACCGGCACGATATGCTCATGCACCTGCTTGCGGAAGCCCGCCACCATCTCAGCATTGTAATCGGTACGTCCCATCCGGTCATACCCGAGCTCCACGAAGCTCTTGTACCCCAGCTTGGCAGCGATTCCTGCCCGGACCTTCACCAGCTCGTCATAGATCCGGTCGAATTCGGGTTCATGCTCTGCCATGAAGGCATTGCGGGCCTCGAATACACCTTTACGAACTTCACGGTCCGTGGAAGAATCGAACGGAATCAGCTGTGCCAGCGTGCGTTCTTCGCCCTGGAACATGATTTTGGCGGACGCGATCAATTGGGAATATTCGGAGGACAGCTTATTCTCCAGCTGCAGATCTTCAATGACTTCAGGGCTGAAGGTGCGCAGTGAGATCTCGGCCAAGCTTAGGAGCTGTGTTCCCCATTCCTGCTCGAACTCGGCTCTATACTTGGAGTTGACGAGGGCTCTGTAATAATCCGTGATATACTCCTGGATCACCGGTCCGGTCTCGTCCATATAGTCCTGCTCTGCCTTGTAGAATGCATCCTCCGTATCGATGGAGTGGCGGACACTCACGAGGGTCTCCATCGTATCGAAGCGGCTGCGCAGCTTATTGATTGCTGTCACGGCAGCCTTTTGCTCCTCCAGATTGCCTGTCTCCAGGTCCTTCAGCAGAGTGGTGAACTCCTGCTTGAATTGAGCCACATCCGGTCGTTCGTATACATATTCTGAGAATTTCATTTGCTGCATCGCATCCTTTCTTTACCATATAGTTTCTATTATATAATCGGCGCGCGCAAAAAACTAATGTTCTTCCGGTAATATTTGATTATAGCTAAACGCTATACTCCTGGTACCGCAAACATCCGTTGTTGAACCGATATGGAGATTATTTTAGAATAGAGTTAATCTGCACCAATTATTGAATCCCGGGAGGTGATGGCCATGTTTCGGATGAGTCAGTATGTGAACGGCACGCTCCATGCAAAGCCTGTGGAATAACTAAGGCGAAAGCTTGGCATGGAGCGGATTTATTCGCCTGAAGTATGTTTTATGTAATACAGTTATTTACACAGGCTTTGCCCTTAAAAGATTAATATATTTTAAGGAGCGAGCCAGATATGCAATGTGTAAATGCAGCAAAGCTGTTGCCAGACCACCTGCTGAAGGAGATTCAGCAATATATTCAAGGGGAAGCCCTGTATATCCCGACCTGCAAGAGCAAACGCAAAAAATGGGGCGAAAGCTCAGGGGCAGCCGATTACTATAAAGTCCGCAATGCTGAGATCCGTAGCCGCTTCCAAGAAGGTGCAGAGTTGGACCAATTGTGTGAGCAATACGGGTTATCGATAGATAGCATCCGCAAAATCGTATATTCCAGGAACCCGCAGAGCTGATCTGCGGGTTTTTCAGGCTTGGGGAGGCGGGGCTGACCTGACCGGGAAAAGGGCGGGGCGGATGCAGTGTATGGTCAAGTGTGCATCGGCAAAAAGACAGCGTGTGATCAAGGGCATCGGCTAAACTGCTATGGCCAAGTGTTCTAAGCGGCTGCGGACTGAGATTCCGCTATTGTGGATTTTCAGGGCCAAATGGACCTTTGGCGGACTGACAATCCGCTATTGCTGTTCAAACAGGCTGTTTGGGTGACTTCTAGGTCGGATAGCGGAATCTCTGTCCGCGAAGCGCAGAAAAACCTTATTTTTAGCAAAATAGGCGCTTCTCAGTCCACGCCGGCAGACTCGTCCACCAAAAGCGGGGGGAGTCAAGATTAGCGGTTCTTACCAAAGTTAGACCCGGAGCTTATACGTGCGAATCCGCGTAGAACCACTCGCCACCTCCAGGATTTGCAACTCAACGAGATGATGAAGAATGCGCCTGGCTTGACGGTCACATACCCGCAAATGCGCCGCCAGCTCCAGCGGTGTCAGCGGGCGCAGAACGCGACGGGCCAGGCGGACAGTTTCTGCCTCCAGCCAGGATAAGGATGCGGTTACATCAGTAGCAGCGAATCTGCCAATGAACGCAAGCACGAGCTGCTGGCAGAGCTGAGGCTCTTCTGTAATAGACGGATAGGCGATGGGCAAAAAAGTCCAGCCGTCCAGCGCTAATAGACAATGCCGTCGGCATAAGTCTTTGAACCGCCCTGACATCAAGATCCCGTGCATGCGGACCAAAGCCTTGAATCTCAATGCCGCCCTTAGCACCGCCTGGCATATACGCCAGATCTAAGTAACGGTAACCGTTGTTGAAATCACGGACCTCCCACTCCGCATACAGAGACTTGAAATTGCCGACAGCGGGAAACCAGATGGAGCGCAGAAACTCTACGGTCCCGTGCCCCAACCCCTTATTAAGAAACTCCAACCTTATTGAACTTGTCTCCGCATGAATTTGTTCCTGAAGCCATTCCTCATATTGCTGCTCGAATCTCGACAATGAAGCTTCCCCTTTACAGTAGATTGGCCGTGAATCCGCAGTGAATCTGCAGTGAACCCGAAGCCGAACACAAGAAAAGCCGCCCCGATACAACGTATCCAGAGTCAGCTCCAGATAAACGTTCTATTGAGACGGCGTGTTCTTCACGGCCTATACCGGTATTATATCGTATTTCCCTTTATAACCGTTACCTTATATTGCAGAAGAGCCAACGAAGGAGTTGGACTTGGTTGCACCTTGTTGGACTTGGTTGCACTTTGTTGGATTTGGTTGGATTTGGTTGGACCAGCTTGAACCTGCCAAACCTGCAGCTTGAACCCGCTAAAGTGCAGCTTGCGCAAAGGCCATTGTATAAGTCTTTTGACAAAAATATACTGTAGCTGTAGGGAGAGAAGGCAGGAGGCGGTGGCGGTGGCGGTGGCGGTGAAAATCACGATTGAGCAGGTTCCGGAGGGCGGTGAGCCTGAAATTATTCTCAGGTGCAATGACCCGGATGAAGGCTTGCTGGCGCTGCTCTATTCGGTGAACGCAGGCGCAAGGAAGCTGATCGGTATGACCGGGCTACAGATGCACATCATCCATCCGCGTGACGTCTATTATTTCGAGGCGGTAGATCATAAGGTGTTCATCTACTGCCAGGAGAAGGTGTATGAGTCGAGGCTGAAGCTGTATGAGCTGGAGACGGAGTATGAGTCTGGCGATTTTTTCAGGGCCTCCAAATCCAGTATCCTGAATGTGGCGAAGATTGAGTCGCTCCGTCCGGTGCTCTACGGAAGATACGAAGCGCTGCTGCACAACGGTGAGAAGGTCTACATCTCCAGACAATATGTCCCGGTGCTGAAACGGAAGTTAGGGTTATAGCTGCGTCATCAAGACTCAAATAGGAGGAAAGCTCATGATTACAACCAGAAAGTATGTGTCTTTGTTCGTGAAGGATCTGCTGGTGGCTTGCGGGGGGCTGATGGTGCTTGCAGCGGTTGTGCTGGCTCTGAATGCTACGGAGATGATCCGGGGCTCGCTGCTGGTGCAGCTGTTCCTGGGGGCGGCGGCTTTTACCTGCTTCCGGTATGCGCTGGTGAATACGTATGAGGTAGATCCCAAAGTGCAGACGGTCAGCTTCTATCTCTGCTTCATCCTGGCCGATGTGCTGGTCATTCTCTGGCTGTGGCTGTTCGCGGACGGCCCGCTGATGGATAAGGGAGTGCTGGTGCCGTTCGTCATCGTTATTCTGGTGGTCAAAAGTATGGTGTACGCGATGATGCACATCGACGGGAAACGGGAAGCCAGGCAGCTTAATCAGAAGCTGAATGAGTATAAGCAGGGCGGAGATCAAACCAACGAAGAGCTTTAGGAAGCACTGGAGCCAGGGAGCATGAAAGCCATCTTGGAGGGGAAGCGGCCCGGGTGGCTTTTTGAGCATGAGTATGAGTATGAGAAAACCTAGGAATTTCTGTTACCTTTTGCTGACTGAACCGTAATAAGCCAAATGCTATACATAATCTTCCATGGAGATGATCTTATGCTGCTTCACAAGGTATCCCTGACAGAAATGATGAGCCGGATTCAAGAGCCCGGATATTCACCTGAAACTGTGCTTGACCCGTACTTGGAGCGTTACAGACAGCTTGAGCCGCATATCCATGCGTTTGTCCCTGAGGATGGGATTGAAGGGCGTCTGGATTCGGAAAAAGCTTTGCTGCAAAGGATTTACAGCGCAGATGAACGAAAACCGGCCCTATTCGGCATTCCTGTAGCCATTAAGGACCTGCTCCACGTGGACGGCTTGCCGACCCGGGCGGGATCGCAGCTATCCGCTGAGCGGTTAACCGGCGCCCAGGGGTCTCTGGTTACCAAGCTGCGTGCCCTCGGGGCCGTGATTGCAGGCAAGACGGTGACCGAGGAATTTGCTTACAACGGACCGATTGCAACGCGTAACCCGCATAACACCGCACATACTCCCGGCGGGTCCAGTGCAGGCTCCGCCGCAGCGGTGGCTGCAGGGCTCTGTCCGCTGGCTGTGGGCACACAGACGCTGCGTTCGGTGATCGCTCCGGCGTCCTTTTGCGGGGTGGTCGGGTTCAAGCCCAGCTATGACCGGGTTCCGCTGGATGGGGTGCTGCTGTTCTCGCCGTCTTTTGACACGGTAGGGTTCTTCACGCAGAATTTGCCTGATATGGAGGCAGCGGCGGCCTTGCTTGTCCCAAGTTGGCAGAACCGCTCTGCCGAAGTCTCCCGCAAGCCGGTTCTGGGTATCCCTAAGGGAGTCTATATGGAGCTGATGAGCGCAGAAGTCAAAGGGGTGTTCCAGGCTCAGATCTCAGGGCTTGAACAGCTTGGATATGAAGTCCGTTACGTCCAAATGCCGTGGGAGGATGAACTCATCTACGGAAATGCCATGCTGCGTTTCATTGAGGGGGAGCTGGCACGGGAGCATGAAGATAGATTCGCGGAACATAGAGTAGAATACGGCGTTCCCGTGCAGGAAGCGATCCTTAGAGGACAGCAGATTCCGGAGGAGGAGCTGGAGCAGTACCGCACCCGGCAACGGGAGCTGCGGCGTGATCTGATGGAGCTTATGGAGCAGGAGGGGATCGACCTGTGGGTCTCTCCGGCCCAAGGGGGGACTGCGCCGAAGATCGAGGAGCGGAATACGGGCTGGGCTGGGATGCCTGCGGTCTGGGGGTTCGCGGGAGTGCCTACGGTCAGTCTGCCTGCGGCAACGCTTGAAGGCCTGCCGCTCGGCTTCCAGTGCATAGGAAGATATGGAGAAGACGAGCTGCTGTTAGCCTGGGCGCGCCAGCTATGGCCGCAGCTGGCTGAGGAGTAACCGCTCCCCGTGAAATAAGGAGCGGTTACCAGGCGGGATATTTTGTTTTGGGGAGCTAAAGTCTCACTTTGTGGGGTTTCTTGGGCGAGCAGCGCCGCTTCAGGAACCGTACGTCAATCTCCCCGCTGCCGCCGGTATTCGGCTTCAGGCGGAGAGGGAAAGCATTACGCTTCAGCAAGAGCTTCACCTGGCGCGGCGTGAGGCAAGGACGGAGCTGCAGCAGTTGCGCGGCGGCACCGGACACGATGGGCGTGGAGATGCTGGTGCCGGACAGCTTGAAATACCGCTTGCCGACCTTATTGCGCGGCAATTCACGGACCAGCCAGGAGCCGGGGGCGCGCAGCGAGATCACTGAATCGCCGGGGGCGACCAGATCCGGCTTCACCCTGCCGCCGGGAGCGGGCCCGCGGCTGGAATAGACGGCAATCCGGTCATCCTTCTGCGTCAGCGTCCGCCGGTCATTGACGGCTCCGACGGTGATCGCGGAGGGGCTGATCCCGGGGGACTCGACGGTCCGGCGCCCAGGGCCGGCGTTGCCGGCGGCGATGACTACGGTGAGGCCGGCTTTGACGGCTTTTTCAACGGCCTGAACGAGAAGGTCATCCTTGACATGCGGAGCCACCGGTCCGCCGAAGGACATGGAGAGGATGCGCAGCTTCAGCTTTTTGCGGTGGGTGATGCAGTATTCAATGGCCTTGATAATGGTGGAGTCATAGCCGTCTCCATACTTATCGAGCACCTTGATTCCGACAATACCCGCTTCCGGCGCGGGTCCCCGGTACTTGCCCCGGCTGGACCAGCCGTTACCGGCGGCATCCCCGGTGATATGGGTGCCGTGTCCGTTGTCATCATACGGGCATTTCCGGTGATTGATATAATCCTTGAACGCCAGAATGCGGTTCACCGGCCGGGTCAGATCGGGATGCGGATAGACTCCGGTATCGAGCACAGCGATGTTGATGCCTTTGCCGGTAAGCCCTCTTGAGCGTCTAACCGCTGTAGCGCCTATGGATGGAGTTGCAATGTTGAGCGTAGCCTTCTTAATGCCGTCCAGATAGACTTTATGGACTCCATTCCAGCGGCATAAATGCTCCAGACATTTCAGGGATACCTGTGAAGCCACGGCCTGGTGCAGCCGCAGATGATGCTTGACCGGGAGGACATGCCGTCCCAAATGCTTCCTAAGTTCGCGGAGTCCCGCCGGAGTAAGCGGTTGTCTGAACTGTATAATCACCGGTATAGCAGCAGTTGAGGCAGCAGTGGAATAGGCTCGGCGGATCTTATGCTTCAGGGGCCGGTTGAGCTTGGCGGTGTGACGCCTGACCCATGATGGTTCACTCTTCATAATGTAATCACCTCTATGAAGCAGTGTATGCGGCCAGCTGCTCGGTGGGTACGAAACCAGGAATGAGTACAGCGATACATTTATGTAACTAACAGGCAATAACGCGTTTCGGCTGATTCTTCTCTTGCATTTACTACTGTATTCCAATAGAAAGTGGTGAAGCAAATGAAAGAATCAGAGAAGAAGGCATTGCTGGCAAAACGTCAATGGATGGCTAAAAAAGCAAGAGCAGCGGCGGTAGTAAGACCCAAAAGACGGCGGATCAGACAGGTGCTTAATAATTTCATCGTGCTTGCCGTGAACAATAACAATGTCCCATATGAAACGCAGGACTGGAAGGCTACACTGACCCGGAGCTCCGGCACTGTGATCACGGCTCAATTCGATGAATTCGGCGTCGCCCAGTTCAATACGATCAGTACGCTGACAACGGTCAGCTACACGCTCCGGATTATCGATGCGGATAATGTGCAGCGCACACAGAAGTTCGTCCCGTCGAACCGCGAGTTTTTTGTAGCACGCTTCTAAGTAACAACAGCGCGCCCGGATTTATTGAGGGCGCGCTGCTTTATGGTCATGTCTGAAATAATAGATGCTATAGAGAATCACCGGAATGATCAGGAAGTTGGCTAGCTGGATATAGAGCAGGTAATCGAGCAGCTTGAACATATTGACTGCCCGGTCCGCCTCGAAGTTCTTTGGGGGCGTTTGGCTTAGCGTAACGGACCCAGGGGCTCTTATCCGGGAAGAAAGTCGTCACTTGGGCGATTAACGGACCGCAAGGACCTTATCCCCTGCCATTCAGCTCCAAAACGTCTCGCAGAAAGACGATAAGGTCGCCTGAGTCCGTTACGCTGCACAAGGTGGCGTTCTCGTGGGGATAAGGTCTCTACGGTCCGTTAGATTTTTTGGGATCTTCTGTGGTGCCGCGCCAGCGGCACGGATGGCTTTGTGGGATTATTTTGCGGATGCGTGTTGAATAATATTCCGTTTGTCAAGCATTAAGGGGAGTTGGCGTTAAAATATTGGCTCCATGTACAATCCCGTTCACCGAATTCAGCTCTTATGACAATAAACCTTCCATCAATATTCAAAAGCGGGGGCATACCCTATATAATATCGCCATAGATGTATATCAGGGATTGTGAAACAGGATATAGTGAGCGGCAGCTATGCGCTGAAGATGCTCCGGAAAGGTCTGAGGAATGATGAGCCTGGAAGCCTTGAATGAACGTGTGAACACGGATCTCTCGTACCTCGCCTATGGCGGCGCGGACTGGGTTCGCCCTGTGGAGCATGCCGAAGGCCATGTCTATGATGTCGTCATTGTGGGCGGGGGCCAGAGCGGGCTTGGTGCGGCTTTTGGCTTGCTGCGCGAACGGATCTCGAATCTGCTGATTATCGATGAGAATCGTGACGGGCTGGAGGGGCCTTGGGAGACCTACGCCCGGATGGTGACGCTGCGTACGCCCAAAGCTCTGACCTCGATTGATCTCGGCATCCCGTCGCTGACCTTCCGTTCCTGGTGGGAGGCTCAGCATGGGGCGGAGGCCTGGAGTGAGGTGGACAAAATCCCGCGCGGGCAGTGGATGGAGTATCTGCGCTGGTACCGGCAGGTTCTGAAGCTCCCGGTACGTAATGAGGTGCGGCTATTGCTGGTCGAGCCTGGTGACGATGGGATCTACCGTCTGCAGGTTACAGGAGCGGGTGCGCAGGCCGGAACACTGCTGGCCCGTAAGGTGGTGCTGGCTACCGGCATTCAAGGCGGAGGGCAGTGGCATGTTCCGCCGATGATTGCAGATCATCTGCCGGAGCACTTGTATGCCCATACCTCCCGGCAGATTGATTTCGCCGCCCTTCGCGGCAAGCGGGTGGGGATTCTCGGCGGCGGGGCGTCCGCCTTCGACAATGCGAATTATGCGCTTCAGGAGGGCGCGGCGGAGGCCCAGGTCTTCGTCCGCCGGGCGCAGCTTCCGGGGGTGAATCCGATCCGCCAGATGGAGGGCTCGGGCATGATTGAGCGGTTCCATACCCTGGCGGATGCGGACAAATATGCGGTCATCTCGCATTTCTTCCAGTATAATCAGCCGCCGACGAGCGATACCTTCCGCCGCGCAGCGGCATGGCCCGGCTTCCGGCTGCATCTCGGCTCGCCGTGGCTGAAGGTGGAGGCTTCAGGGGAGCAGGCGGTGGTGACTACGCCCGCCGGAGAGTTCAGCTTCGACTATCTGATCGTCAGCACGGGCCTGCTCAGCGATCCTGCCCTGCGGCCGGAGCTGCGGCAGGTGGAGCCTCATATTGCCCGCTGGAGCGACCGGTACACAGCACCTGCGGGAGCGGCGAATCCGCTGCTGGACGCACACCCGTACCTTAGCCCCGGCTTTGCACTTCAGAGCCGGGATGAAGCAGGCCGCAAGCGGCTGCATGGCTTATTCGTGTTCAACTATTCCGCTCTGGCCAGCTGCGGGTTATCGGCATCGGCCATCTCGGGCCTGCGGAATGCGATTCCGAGACTGGTCAGCGGTGTGGCTGACCAGCTCTTCCAGGATGACCGGCAGCAGATCCTCCAGGCTTATTATGATTACGATGAGATTGAATTTACAGGCCAGTAAGACGGCCTGAAGAGGCTGTACCTGAGGCGGGCAATGACCTCTGGTGCAGCCTCTTGGCGTGCAGAGCGAATAGATGGGCCAGTGCCTGAGAGCTGACTGGCAGACGGGTCAGGCAGTAATTCTGGCGTACAGCGTGAAGAACAGCGCCAGCTCGCCCATGATCAGGACATCCGGTACATGGACTACAAGATCCAGCACATAGAAGCGGGCCAGAATGAGGGTCAGCAGGGCCAGCGGCTTCATTCCCAGCCGGTGCTGCTTATGCCTGTAGACCTGAAAGACCAGTGCCGTGGAAGCGAAATAGAGCAGCACGGAGCCGAACAACAGGTTCAGCATCTGCCCATAATGAAGCTGATCCAGGAACAATAGCTGGATTGACGCAGCAAGCATACATAGCGACAGATAAATGAACAGATGCCCGTAGATAATCGTCTGTCCGGCAGTCTGGATATGCATATCGACCTTCTTCTCCAGGTTGTCATAATACTGCCACCAGATGGCGATGATCAGCACAAAGGTGAGCGCAGCGAAACCGACAGATGGTCCGGTCCAGCTGCTGGACTGCAGCACGGCGAGGATACTGACCACGGATTCGCCGAGCAGGATCAACGCGAACAGGGAGAAGCGCTCCAGCAGATGATGGGTATTGGCGGGAGTCTTCACCAGAATCCTCCGTCCCGTCAGCGGGAGAATGATGTCCAGGATAATCCCGGCGTATAGTACCGCATACCTGAGCCAGGAATCGAAGAACAGGGAGCAAGCCGAAATCGCAAGTCCAATCCAGAAGCGTGATCCCAGATAACGGGCTGTGTTGCGTAAATGTCCGCTTTCTCTGGAATGGCTGTAATGATACTGGACCGCTGTCATGATCCGGAGCCCCAGGTAGCCGATCAGAAACGGCAGATAGTTGGCATCGAAATCCACAGACAGACTGGCCGTCATGATCAGCACGAAGAATAATTGAATGATCAGAAACACGCGGTGCGGGACGGTATCCTTCCCATAGCGGTTAACGAAGAGTGTCTGCCCGACCCAGGCCCACCAGATCGGAATGAAGATCAGTACGAATTTGCCGAGTGTCTCAAGGGACAGCGTCTCGTGTTCTACATGCAGCAGCACATGGCTGGCTTTGGAGACCGCAGCGACAAACAGCAGATCGTAGAAGAGCTCAAGCCAGGTAACCTTTTTGATGATCATTGCGTTAGTCCCCTTTGCCGTTTGTATGCCCGGAGCCGTCCGGTTTACAAGTATAATAATAGCTCTCCGCAGAAGAAGGCAAGAATATTTGTGATAACTGGAGAGGTTGCCCTGGCGGCAATTGACCTGACGGACACACTCATTGATAATAAAGAGGTTCATATTCTTGAGAGAATGGGAGTAGAAGCATGTCATATCGCACTATGGAAGAATGTATTATTGACCTGGAGAAGCACGGGCATTTAATTCGCATACATGAAGAGGTGGACCCGCATCTGGAGATGGCGGCGATACATATGAAGGTCTACGAGGCAGGCGGTCCCGCTCTGCTCTTCGAGAAGGTCCGGGGCTCGAAGTACCGTGCGGTCTCGAATCTGTTCGGAACGATTGAGCGCAGCAAGTTCATTTTCCGCGACACGTGGGAATCTTCGCAGGCGGTCATCGCCTTGCGCAGCAATCCCATGAAGGCGCTCAAGCAGCCTTTAAGGTATATCGGGACAGGCCTTGCCGCCCGTAAAGCGCTGCCGATCAAGAAGGGCAGCGGTGTGCCGGCCGGATTCGAGGAGATTAGGATCTCCGATCTTCCGCAGATTAAGCACTGGCAGGGCGACGGAGGGGCGTTCGTCACGCTTCCGCAGGTGTACTCCGAAGATCCCGATAAGCCGGGCATTATGAACTCCAATCTGGGGATGTACCGTATCCAGCTTAGCGGCAATGAATATGAGCTGAATAAGGAAGTGGGCGTCCATTACCAGATTCACCGCGGCATCGGCATTCATCAGGCCCACGCGAACAGACGCGGCGAGCCGCTTAAGGTTAGCTGCTTCATCGGCGGCCCCCCTGCGCATACGCTCTCGGCGGTGATGCCGCTGCCGGAGGGCTTAAGTGAAATGACCTTTGCCGGGCTGCTCTCGGGGCGTCATTTCCGCTACAGCTATGTAGACGGCTTCTGCGTCAGCAGCGATGCCGACTTCGTGATTACCGGAGAGATTCATCCCGGGGAGACGAAGCCGGAGGGGCCGTTCGGCGATCATCTGGGCTATTATAGCCTGACTCACCCGTTTCCGGTGATGCGAGTACACAAGGTTTATGCCAAAAAAGGGGCCATCTTCCCCTTCACAGTGGTCGGCCGTCCGCCACAGGAGGACACTGCCTTCGGAGAGCTCATCCATGAGCTGACCGGCGGGGCGATCCGCTCGGAGATTCCCGGCGTGAAGGAGGTACATGCGATAGATGCTGCGGGAGTGCACCCGCTGCTGTTCGCGATCGGCAGTGAACGGTATACCCCGTATCAGCAGCTTAAGCAGCCTGCAGAGCTGCTGACGATCAGCAACCGGATTCTCGGAACCGGCCAGCTCAGTCTGGCGAAATATCTGTTCATCACGGCAGAAGAGGACAAGCCGGTCAGCACGCATGATATCGCCGGGTTCCTGACTTACATCCTGGAGCGGATCAATCTGCGCCGCGATATTCACTTCCAGACGAACACAACGATCGATACGCTGGATTATTCCGGCACCGGGATCAACAGCGGAAGCAAGGTGGTCTTCGCAGCCGTAGGGGAACAGAAGCGGAGCTTGTGTACGGAGGTGCCTGAGGTTCTTCAGCAGGTAGACCGGGGCTGGGGTCCGGCGGCCATGATTATGCCGGGGATTGCCGCCATGCAGGGGAAGCCGTTCCGGGATTACGCCTCGGCGGCAGAAGAAATCTCCGCACTGAGTGCTGCCATTGCAGCGCAGGGGGCGCTTGATTCCTGCCCCATGATTATTCTGTGCGATGACAGCAGCTTCATGTCAGAGTCGCTGAACAACTTCCTGTGGGCGACCTTCACCCGCAGCAATCCTTCCCATGACATCCATGGGGTGAACAGCACGGTGGAGCATAAGCACTGGGCCTGTGATAATGTGATCATCGACGCCCGGGTGAAGCCGCATCAGGCGCCGCCGCTAATTCCTGACCCTGAGGTGCAGCGGAGGATTGAGCGGGTATTTAGTGAAGGAGCAAGCTTGGGTGGACTGCGGCGACGGTAAGGGGTGAAGCTGCCATTCCATAACCGCTGAAACCGCTGAAAAGAGGGGTTGTATGGCTGAGCTATTCGGAATGCTTTTCGAAGTTATGCTGGATCTTCTGCTCTACCGTAAGGACCGCAAGCGGAGGAGAGAACGAAGAAGAGAGCGAAGAATGGAGCGGAGAATGAAAAGGCAGGGGCGTTTGTAGACGCCCTGCCTTTCATTTGCCGGCGGCTGGATGGCAGGCGCATAAACGTCATTTTTTATATGATGACGTTTATGCGCTTTTTTGTCGTGGCCGAAAAAATGTTTGCGAAAAACCGAATTCATCGAATGTGAAGTGCAGCTGCTCAGTTCTGGCTGCCCGGCAGCGTATATGTCTGCACGATATTTTGACTGCCATCCATTCTGTGGATGTTGAAGCTCAACACATTGTCTTTGCGCCCGGTGAAGTAGATATAGTCTCCCGGGAACATGAAGTCGGGCTGCTCTACCTCGCGCTGGCGCTCCGAACTTAGCAGTTGCTTGTATAACAAAGTCTGCTCACCGCTAGCACGGTCAACGAGGGTCAGGAAGGCGGTGTCTGTAGGGCGGACCAGCAGAACATCGGGGTAGACGGCTTCGACATTGTAGTAGACATCCTGGGTAACGGTTGCACCCAGCAGCTTCGGTATATCTACCGTCTCGCTGACTGCTCCGGTTCCATCCTCAATGAGCCTTAGCGTGCGGCCGTCATTGAATACCAGCTTATCGCCGGCCCAGACCGGGGCTGTGCCGAAGGAGGTGTGGATATCCGTATGCCCCTGACGGATTACACTATTGTTCTTCACTAGATAGGTGTAGTACTCCGCATGCACATGGGGCTCGCCATAGGAATTGACGACTTGAAGCAGCGTCAGACCGGCAGGTGTGCGCTCGAAGGTGAAATCTACTACATCCAGTCCTCTACCGAGAACAGCAAGCTTATGCTTAGTGTTCTGCTTCGTTGTCAGATACAGCTCGCCGCTGTCCAGCGACAGGGAGTACACTCCGCCGTCGAACACTTCTGAATAACCGCGGTACATATGCAGACCGTTGGCCCGTATCGTATTCGTGGCGGCATCCCATCTTACGGGTCCGCCTTCAAGGGCCGCTACTACAAATTTGACAGGCACATACAGCTGCTTATCAGCCATATAAGGTGTGCCTCCAAGGGAGACCTTCTTCCCGTCCAGTACGCCGGTGGATTGACCAAGCTTCACACTGAAGCTTTTGTTCCACCCGCTGAAGGCAGCGGTTTTGTCCGCATTATTCCACTTGACCTCAAGACCCATGATTGTGGCCAGGTTAGCCGGCATATAAGAGATGCCGTTCTTGATCTGTGCGGTGCCTCCGGCCATGCCCGATAACCCGCTTCCGTTACTGTAGGTTAATTGGAGCTGCACGCCTGGGGCAGGCTTGGCCGAAGCCGGAACGGCTTCAGTTCCTCCGGTCAAGGCCAGTGCGAGTGCGGCGAGGACTAACATTCTCCGGTTGATCTTCATGTTCATCATCCTTTCTGGGGTGCAGCCGCTGCTGGATCAGCCGTCCCCCGTCCCGTGACCCATAGGCTGAACCACGGATTGTACAGCAGCCTCTGTAACAGATTCATACCCCCCCAGGGGCTGAATGGCTATAAACGCCAAGCTACATGAAACTAGAAGCATAATCATTTTTCTTATCATTGGATTCTTGCACCTCTCCAATCAGAAGTCTGTATTGTTCTGTCTGTTCCTCAGTGGCTTGATGCCGGAATTGTTCAAACAGATTCACACATTTAATGATTATGCTATCACTCTTTATTTTAGCAGAAGATTCCAGACTTTGGAGCAGGAAGCCCATTCCTTCCAGGCGGTGATTGCGTAAATAATACTTGGCTAATTCCGCGAGAAAGGTAGAGTACTGGTCAGCCAGGATCTGCTGGTTGTGAAGCTCCCCGAAGTCCTTCAGGTTGGTCCGGTAAGGGATATAGGAAGGGAACTGTTCAAGCACCTCATCGACATTCCAGGAGAAACGGTTGGCTGAGATCATAATATGGTACAGGGCTACAAAGATCTCACTGGCATGCGGAGCAATATAGGCCACATATTCAGGCAGCACTTCATAGTCGCCGGACATCATCCGGTAGAGAAGGGTATTGGCCGTGCCCCATTCCTGGAATTGGTCCAGGATGTGCCGGGTGTCTTCATCTTTTTCGCGTATCCAGCTCCTATCCATATATAGTGCTACGTATTTCAGCGCCGATTCATAGTCCCGGAATTCTTCGCACACACTTGCCCGCATCAGATGCGAATACAGCGCATAGAAGAAAACCGGCTTCTCCGGGCTTTTATCCTGGCGGTCCCTGCGCTGCGACCGGTGCAGATGGTGGTAGCTGAGCATGGCAAGACGGTGCATCTCCTGGGCCAGCGCATCCACCTTGTCCCACTTGTGCAACGAGTAATAGACATGCATCAGGGTCTTGAGTCCATCGAGCTGATCCGGCACCTCAAGCCGTTCAATATAACATTCGAATAAAAGAGCAGCCTGGAGGTTGAGTGTCTGGCTGTCTCCGAGGGTGATACGGAACAAACGGTACTGGCAGAGGGCCAGCCGCTCCGAATGCTGATACTTCTCGCTTGCGCTGATATTCTTGTAGAGCACGGCCGCGGCCTGCCAGTGATGCTCCTGAAACAGGTCCTCGGCCACTTCAAAAAGCATCGGAGCGTAGGTTAGGTTGTCCAGCAGATTTTTGGCTACAAGCTCAATACAGTCCAGCCGCCCCAGCTCCGCCGAATTCAGGATGAAGGGGCGCAGCCGCCGCCAGGTTGGTGCCGAATATAAGAAGCACTCATCGACATACATGCTATAGAAATGATCCTCCGGCAATGACATGCCCCGGGTAATCAATTTCAGGTGGTTCATCGCAATCGGCTGCTGGCCGCTAAGGATACGGCTTAAGGTGCCGGAATTAACGCCGGACTGAATGGAGAACTGGTTGATGGACAACTGCTGGGAATAGAGATAAGCCTCAAGATGACTCCGGATCGTTGTGAGAGGCTTCAATTGATCACCGCCTGACTGAATTCCATATTTTGGATTATTGTATATGTGTATAATATAAGTCATTATTCCAATGGTCAATAGAGCGATGGGGAGAAACCGTGAACAATGGAAAAAAGCATTCCCGTGGTCCCGGGAACGCTTAGTCTTCATAGGCGGGCAGACAGCCGCTCAGGCGGTGTAAATCCCTGCTTCATTCTTGATCCTGCGGCGCTCGATGACCTCTTCATAATCCTTAATCAGCCTGTCAAAAATCTGCTCCCAGGAGCGCTGGAGAGCTTGGCGCCGCCCTTCGCGGCCCATTGCGCTCCGCAGCAGATGCCCGGCGGCGGCAGTGCAGATCTGCTCTGCCATGGCTGCCGGACTGCGGGGGTCGAACAGCATGCCGGTGACACCGGGTGCGACCAGTTCCCGCGTTCCGCCAGCATCTGCGGCGATGACAGGGAGCCCCGACGCCATGGCTTCAAGCACGACATTGCCGAAGGTCTCCGTGCAGGAGGGGAAGACGAACAAATCGGCGGAGGCGTACAGCTCTGCCAGCTCTTCGCCGTGCCTGGCACCGGTGAAGGTGACATTGTCCGGTGCCTGCGATTTCAGTTCAGGCAGCAGCGGCCCATCGCCGACAATCACCAGCTGAACCGCTACACGCACGGACTCCGGCAGGAGCGGCATGGCCTGAAGGAGGGTGGTGAGATCTTTTTCCGGGGCAATCCGTCCGACATAGAGCATCATCAGTGCTGCTCCCTTGCTGTAACGCTCCCGCACTTCTTCGCTTCGTCTCTCTGGCGAGTATAGGGTGCAGTCCACGCCTCTGGACCACAGGCGCAGCTTGGTGAAGCCCTCCATGCGTAAGCTGGTTAGGGTCTCGCGGGAAGGGGCCAGGATGGCATCGCAGGACCGGTGATACCACTTCATGTATTTCCAGTAGAGCGGGAGGATTCTTCTCATTTTGTAGTATTCGAGGTAACGGTCGAAGTGGGTGTGATAGGAGGCGACATGGGGGAGCTGCTGCTTGCGGGCATACCGGAGGCCGGTTAGGCCGATATTGAACGGGGTGGCGAGATGGAGCAGGTCGGGGGCGAAGGCAGCCAGTTCACTCTGCATGGAGGACATGCCGGGCAGGGCCAGCCTGCACTCGGGATACAGGAAAAAGGGGATGCTGGCCACGGGTCTGACAGGATCGGGGTAGCTGCTCTCCGGGGCTGATTTTGGCGTGAACAGCAGATGTTCTATT
This sequence comes from Paenibacillus sp. FSL H7-0756, assembly GCF_038006765.1. Classification (NCBI taxonomy): domain Bacteria; kingdom Bacillati; phylum Bacillota; class Bacilli; order Caryophanales; family Paenibacillaceae; genus Paenibacillus; species Paenibacillus sp. FSL H7-0756. Next base: position 1,725,877 of record NZ_JBBOVT010000003.1, read on the forward strand.
CCCCGGCGGTGCAGATGGCCGGTCAGCCGGCTGAGTGTGCGGGCAACGCCATTCGTCTGCGGAAGAAAAGTGTCCGTGAATAGTGCCAGACGCATCGGTATCCCTCCCAGTAATCTTGTTGCTTTGATCTTAACAACCAACTATTACTTGGAGATCAACCGCAGGTTAAACATCTCGCACGAAGGAGGGATTTTGCAGGGAGGGTCGGAGGGAATTCGTGAGGACCCGTGAGGAGTAGGGAGGACGAGGGGGGAGTAGGTAGGAGTAGGGAGGAGTAGGGAAGACTAGGGAAGACTAGGGAAGACTAGGGAAGACTAGGGAGGACCAAGGAGGAGGAGGGGGGAGTAGGGAGGACAAGGGGGGCTAGGGCAATAAGGGAAGACTAGGGAAGACTAGAGAAGACTAGAGAAGACCAGGGGAAGACTAGGGCAACAAGGTTAAAGGAGGAGCGGATCGGGTATACATGAGGTATCAGGAATGAAGGAGGTATAAGGAGATGAGTAAAGATCTGCCGCCAGAGGTTCCGCCGAAGGTTGTCCCGGATGTAAAGCCGGATATCCTCCCGGAGCCGGTTGTGATCCCGCCGGAGATTGTGCCGGAGAAGCATCCCGAAATCGTACCGCCGGAGCAGCCCGAGATTATTCCTCCAGCCCCGCCGGAGATTCTTCCGAATGCTGATCCGCTGTAAGCTGGAATGCTATCTGACATAAGGATAATGTATAGATTATGCTGAGCGCCCGGGGAACCGGGCGTTTTTGTGAAAATATATAGGAGACTATAGATTCCTGCTGCTGTGGAAAAGGTGAGTGTAAATTTGTGTGGAGATGACTTCTTGGAATGATTCGCTGAATGACTTTGATGCTGAATGTGACTGAAGGCTGAATGTATGTGAAAAACAGCATACATTCGCTCGCAAGCAGGTAGAAGGACCAAATGTATGGCAAAAACAGCATAGATTGTGCTCGTAAACAGGCACGCGGTCTGAATGTATGTGGAAAACAGTATACATTCTGCTCGCAAGCAGGTAGATGGACTAAATGTATAGCAAAAACAGCATACATTGCGTTCGTGCAAAGTACCTGAGCAGGTATAGGAGCCAGAGCCGGAGGGCGGTATGGCTTTGTGGTTATTTTAGCTGCTGAGGGGGAAGGAGGGACGTTCGGACAAGCAACGAGTTACTGTAAAGGGAATAGGTGGATTTTGTACACTTGCTGATGAACGAAGGCTCTCTGCTGGAACCACAGTTGGATAAACAACACTTAATTTGCCCGTTTCCTCCAACAGTAGCGAAAACTAACTGGAATAAATGTACAAAATCCACTTGTTACCCGATATTCTTGAGAAACCGGCGAAATAAGATACGTTTTTCCGATTGTTTACGGCAGGCACTCGTTTCCTCCAACAGGAAAAGGGTGCGGAGGTAAAAAGGGCGGGCCAGATATTTGCTGTGGGGCTGCTCCCGCTGCCGGGTTCCTGTTCCCCATCCCCGATTACGATACACGTACCTCCGTTCCTGGTCCCCTGTACCGTGCGCGTACCTAATACCCGCTACTCCTTCAGGCACCCTTGTGTGGCTCCCCGTTCCCGCTCCACTGGACTCGCTCCCCGTTCCTGTACTCCATTCCCCGATCCCCCTCAACTCCCCGGCAGACTTGTCCAGATCGGTTCGGCGTATTGATTCTGCAGATTCATGCTGCAATCCTTGCCGGTATCGTAGGAGCGGTTGCCCAGCACCTGTGCGAATTGCTCCAGGTTGCGCCTTGCCGCAGCGGGGTCCTTGCTCTCCAGCCAATCGGCAAGCGCTCCGAGCACCATCCGGCCTTCCGTAAGAGCCGCCTCCCACAGCTCCCACACCGATTCTGTGCGGACCTCGGAATAGAGTGCGGGATGCCGCCATTCGGAGTGCCGTTCATTCAGATAATCCAGCTGCTCCTCGCGCGCGGTAAGCTTACGGGAGAACAGCAGGCGTGTCCGTCCCCAGGTGATAGCCTTTTTCCAGCCCTTCGGGTCATACAGGCACCGCTGGGCCAGCACCATATCGCGGTAAGAGGTCTGCCAGATCTCCTCAGGCAACCGGGCCATCGCCTCCGGGTAATGCTTAAGGGCTGTAGTGTGAAGGATGCGGTGAACCGGACCGGGCAGGCGGGAGCCGGCGTCGATCAGGGACCAGGCCGGGTTCTGCCACGTGTTGAGCTTCCGCCGCCGGTTCATGAACAAGGTGTCCAGATCAATCTCGAACCGCTGATGATCGCGGTATTGATAGCCCGCTTTCCAGTTAATATAGGGATGGAGATTGCGGTCCAGCAGATGATGGGTGAGGAAGCCTAGGAAGTAGAGCCGGGCCTGATCGCCCTCCGCTCCGCCGAGGTTCCGCGCTGACTCCCAGAAGTCTATAAGTACAGGCCCGCAGCTGCGCGAATGCATCAGATCCCCGAGATGCAGCGCCCCGGCATCCTTGCTCCAAGGGAGAAAGCTGTGATACAGCAGAATATCCGGACCCTGACAGCCAAGATGATAGAGGGGCTTCTGCTGCTCCAGCTGCTGAAGAAACGGAAGACGATTACTGAATTCTCCGGCCAGCTGCCGCCCGTACTCGATATGCATCCAGATATTAGGCATGATCGTTACCTCCTATATGTTCTTGTGTCAGCCGCAACTAAGCATATTTATATATTTTACCCCCTGTATGTAAAAAGAAAATCAGAAATGCCGCATAAAACAGCATGCATTCTTTTACAATTCTGTGAATGAACCCAATATGAAAAATAAAACATACACCGGCACAGATTAGCGCTATCCTGAGAAGACATGATCGGAGGTAAGGAGATGGATCAGCGGTTAACCTTCAACGAGGACTCGGCGAATTATGAGCGCTGGAGGCCGGTCTACTGCGCAGAATTATTCCAGGACATCATCGCTTACTCACACATCGGACCAGGCAAGAAGGCGATTGAGATCGGAATCGGTATGGGGCAGGCGACCCGGCCTGTGCTGGAGACTGGCTGTGAGCTGGCGGCGGTGGAGCTGGGCAGGAATCTGGCGGAGTACACACAGCAGAAATTCCTGGAGTACACAGGGTTCAAGGTGCATCATACATCGTTTGAGGATTTTGCAGCCCGCGCGGGGAGTAGCGATCTTATCTATTCAGGCACCGCCTTTCACAGGATTCCAGAGCAGACCGGCTATCCGAAAGTCTTGCAATTATTGAAGACCGGAGGGGCCATAGCGTTATTCTGGAACCGGCCGTTTGCCGCACGGACAGACGATGAATTACATCAGCAGCTCCAGCAGATATACCGGAAGTTCAGGCCCGGAAGTTCCCCGTTGATTGAGCACGATACGGCAAGGTACAATGTGGTCTCGCAGCGTCTGCATACCTACGGATTCAGAGAGATTGAGCTGAAGCTGTATCATCTGACGAGAGCCTTCTCCTCAGCGGATTATATCGGCTTCCTCAATACCTATTCGGATCACAGAGGAATGCCCGCTGCGGCGAGGTTGCTGTTAGAGGAAGAGATCAGAGCGGCGATCCTGAACAGCGGGGATGTGCTGACGGTTTATGACACGATAGACCTGCATTTGGCCAGAAAATAACACAGCAAACAGCGGCAGCCGGGGACAGAGATGTCCCGGCTGCCGCTATTTGCTGTGCTCACACAATACAATCTTATTTAGTCCATGCTGATCAGGTCACGGAATACGCCGGGAAAAGAATCAGGGACCGCAATCGCACCCACGGTCTTCTCATAGAAAGGGACGGCGTCCGCCACCCAGCCTATAATGGCATAGCCATAACCGCTCTGGTGCATGGCCGACAGGCATTCCAGCAGCAGAGCCTTCCCGATGCCCAGCCCCCGGTAATCCTCCAGCACCCCGGTCGGCCCGAAAAAGTTCTTCACCACGACATCATGGCAGGCGAAGCCGATGACCTCGCCCTGCTTCACCGCAATATAGCAGTGGACGGGCAGATGGGCGAAGGCCGTCTCGCACTCATTCCGCCAGCTGGCTGTGAAATGGCGGCCGACAAAATCCACAATCGCCTGCTTATCTCCGGTCATCGCCCGTTTGATGGCGATCCCTTCACCCCGCAGACGCTCCAGCAGCGCTCCGTTGTCCGGCAAATCGTATAGCTTCACAAGCATATCAGGCATCAAGGTTCCCCCGCTTTCTGTTCTATGATCTCAAGATCGGTTATCATGGCTTGCAAATTGGCCTCGAATAATTCAGGCCGGTAGAACCGGGAGCGGATGAACAGCTCCGCCATCTGCGGCACCAGCAGCTCGGCAAGCACGCTCTGCATTCTTAGCTTGGCCCGCTGGAGATCGCCATAGCCGCTCCGGTATTTGTCCCGGAGGAAGGTCATCACTTCCTCGCTGCCCGGCGACATCGCTCCCCGGAAGAGGAAGGTATGCAGCGGCGAGCGGCGCTGTGCCGGAAGCTCATACTGGATCATGGCATCGATCAGCTCAGCGGTCAAGCGGTTCTTCTTGACCTCGGGCAGAAGCTGCGGAATCAATGCGTAATAGTCAGTGACTGCATAATCCGCCCATTCTTCCCCGCTCAGCCGGTCCGCAGGCAGGCCGTGGAACTGGTGCAGGAACCGTGTCAGGAACGTCGCGGTCTCCGCTCCGGCGTTCCAGCTCTGCTCCGCAGCGAAGACAGCCGGATAACGTGAGGTCTCGAACAATCCGTAGGGGCTGCCTAACGAGAACGGGCACCCCCAGTTCGTATGAATAATACCCTCCAGTTGCTCGGTACGGGCGAGCTGAATCCAGTCCTGCACATTCTTGATCCGGTTATGGATCACCGGATAATTCTGGTCGCCGTTATCGTCCCAGCAGCGGACAGAGGAAGCGCCAAGGGTCTGGATGCCCGCATCCCGCAGCTTGTGGAGAATCTGCCGGGCATCCGCCTTCATCCGGTGCCCGCCATAGATCCAGACAACCACGATCACACGCTTGTCCAGCGCCGCAATCTCCTCTGCTGTAGCCTGCATGATCATATCATGCCAGATCATCGGCTGCTTGCCGAGGCTGAGCGTCTTCTCCGCCAATTGATTGACGAAGCGGATGAACGAAGCCTCGGGGGTAAGCCCGGAGCGCTTGCAGTCCGCGCATGTGCCAAGCGTCCAGACCTCGTCACAGCCGAGGTGAAGATAGCGGCTGTGCGGATGAAGAGCCGCCACCTCTTCCAGAATCCCGGCCATCATCTCGAAGGAGCCGTCGCGGTGCGGGCACAGCTCCGACACGGTCTCCGGGACCTCGCGCAGACCGATGTAGGCCGGATGCTTCAGAATGTATTCCAGATGCCCGAAGGACTGCTGCTTCGGAATCACGGTGACAAAGTGGTCATGTGCGACCTGGAGCAGCCGGCGGTGTTCTTCCTCTGTGAAGGCAAGCTCAGGATGGCGCAGGAAGGCCAGTTCCCGGAACGGCAGCTTGTCCTCATATTCGATAATCAGTGTATTGATCTTATAGTCGGCAAGCTCCGCAATATACTCCAGCAGATGCTCATACGTAGGATAGACGGTGCGCAGATCGAGATAATCGCTGCGCAGCTTCAGCTCCGCCCAGTCGGCAATCGTCACCGCAGGCACGGTACCGCCGCCGCTCCCCAGCAGCTGTTCCAGCGTCTTCAGCCCGTAGAATAGGCCAGGAGCGCTGAGTGCATACAGCTCGATCCGGTCCTTATCCGTAATCAGCACGTAACCGTCATGCTTGCCCTCAACCCGCCGGGCCAGCAGCGGATTGAGCGGAGTCCCCTCCGTGACCAGGGCGAATACACCGCTGCCGCCCTGAGCAGCATGCGCGGTTACCCCGGCGAATATCCGTTCAGCCGCCACCACTAGCCGGACATCCTCCCCGGGGCTCCGTAACTGCACTGCCCAGCCGCGAATTCCCCTGACCTGCTCCGGTCCACGGCTCTGCACCACCTGAGGGGTTGGAATCAGCTGAAAGCTCATAGCCAGCGTACCCGGCCCTTGAAGCGCTCAATGAAGCGGTTATTCCACTCGTCCCCGCCCGGGGCGTTGCCGCTGCGCCAGACCGGCACCTCGATCCCTTTTGCCCCGAGGCAGGCGGCCGTGGTCATCATCAGGGAATTCAGCAGAAAAGCGTTAGCGAAGGTAGAAGTGGAGCCCATCTTCGGCTCAATGCCGTCAATGTGAAGCGCAGCGTCACCAGGCTTGACCTTGCTGTCCAGAACATAATCGCAGAGTGCGTAGAGATTCTGTCCCGAAGGGTGGCGGGCAATATGCTTGGCTGGGGTTGCTTCGGCATGGCCCACGGAGGTCACCGCAATAGTGATCACGCCCCGGCGGCGTGCTTCCAGAGCGGCATCGACACAGGCTGTGTTGATTCCGTACGCATTGGCGATGATCAGAATATCGCCTTGTCCGAGCCGGTTGTCTTCAATGACTAATGTGCCATAGCCGGGAGTGCGTTCAACCGCCATGGAGCGCAGGGCGCCATTCGAGATCATCGTACCTTCATCTAAAATGGCGCTGATATGCATCAGTCCGCCGGCACGGAAGAAGACCTCGGTGGCATTCATATTGGAGTGTCCTCCCGGTCCGTAGAGATAGATCAGCCTGTCCTCTGCAATATGCTCCGCGAGCAGCTCCGCCACCTCCAGCAGCTTGTCCTGCGGCTCACTCCGTATCTCATTCAGCAGTTCGACAATAGTATCCATATAAGCGGACATAATATCTGACTTCACGTTCATCACTATCCCTCCTAAAAGTTTTGTAAGCATAAGCCCCCTGGGTCTCTTCGCCAAACTGGCATCGGAAGCATTTACTTAAGATGTAAGCCTAAGCTTCTGCTTGCCTAGAAGATAACAAACCGGACTGCCTCAGTAAATCAACTATTTTGCGCAAATCGGGACCGTTTTTGACTGATTTGGCCAACCGGATGTCATAGAGGTGCATCAGATGTAATTCTGTGAATAAGGTCTGATCCCGGAGGTTCAGTACAATGAAACTGCACCGGCCGGTCGAGTTTGCTCCTAACGGACCTAAGAGACCCTATTCCCTGGAAAACGCTACTTTTTGCGGGTTAACGGACTGAGTGGAGCTTATCCTCTCTCTATAAGATGTTTAAAGTAGAAATTCCAAGAATAAGGCCCATGGGGTCCGTTTCCTTTCCCAAGTGGAGACTATCCTCCGCAATAAGCGCGCCTCAGTCCGTGATGCCGGGCCAAACACTCTAATGGACAGCTCCCGTCTTCGGCAGGTAAAAATTTTTCCGAACGGGTCAGGATCGTGGCTTATGCCTATTGCCTTACCTTTCTATAATGAGAGATAAGATCACGCAAGAGGGGGGACAGAGCCATTGAAGACGTCAGTTACCTTACCGCAGTCCCGTGAGAAACCAACCGCAGGCAGCAGAAAAAGAAAACGGCTGGAGGCCGGGATGGGATACCTGTTCACCGGTCCGATGCTGCTGGGTGTGCTAGTATTTACGCTAATTCCAATGATATTCTCCTTTGTGCTCAGCTTCACCAAATGGTCGTTCGTCACCGGGTTCGACAAGATCCGGTTCAATGGCTTCGATAACTTCCGCCAGCTGTTCCAGGATGAGGTGTTCCTGAAGTCGCTGGGCAATAACTTCATTATGCTGCTGGCCGTACCGGCCGGAATGGGGATCGCGCTGATCCTGGCGGTAATTATCACGAGTCATGTGTACGCGCCGGGGGCTTTTAAAGTCATCTACTTCATGCCCCAGATTTCCAGTGTCGTCGCGGTAGCGGTCGTGTGGCAGGTGCTCTTCCATCCTTCGTATGGTCCGGTTAACGGCTTCCTGTCAGCGCTCGGCGTGGACCATCCGCCCAAATGGCTGGCCGATCCGTCGTATGCGCTTCCTTCGGTCATGCTGCTGATGATCTGGATCGATCTCGGGGTCTCGCTGATTATCTATATCGCCGGAATCAAGAATATTCCTGCCGATCTGTATGAAGCGGCGACGATTGACGGCGCCTCGAAGCTGGCCCAGTTCCGCTCGATCACCTTTCCGCTGCTGACGCCGACGACCTTTTTCCTACTGGTGACCGGGATTATCGGCAATTTCAAATCCTTCGCCCTGGTCAAGGTGCTGACGGACGGCGGACCGGCCCATTCCACCTCTGTTGTCGTATATGACATGTACCAGACGGCTTTCGTCGATCTTCAGACCGGGTATGCTTCATCCATGGTTATGATTCTGTTCGTCATCGTGCTGGCCATTACCGGCTTGCAGTGGCTGGGGCAGCGCTATTGGGTCAATTACTAGAGAAGGGAGGCACACACCTGTGAGAATAGGCAATCTGGATTGGGGAAAAGCCATCATCACCCTGATCATGGCGCTGCTGGGGATCGTGTTTTTGCTTCCTTTTATATGGATGCTGTCCGCTTCGCTCAAGCCTGAGGCCGATGTATTCAAGTATCCGATTGAATGGATTCCGCAGACCTGGAGGGCGGCCTTCAACTATCATTCCGTCTGGTTCGGCAAAGCCAACTTCACGCTCTATTACTGGAACTCGATCAAGGTCACGGCGCTCACCACGCTCCTGTCTGTGGGGGTGTCGAGCATGGCCGCTTACGGCTTCACCAAAATCCGCTTCCCCGGCAGAAATGCACTGTTCGTCCTTGTGCTGGCAACCTATATGATTCCTGCGGAAGCCACACTGGTGCCGCTGTTCATCATCTTCCGGTCGACCGGCCTATACGATACGCATCTGGGCCTGATCCTGCTGGGCGGGTTCAGCGTGCTGGGCACCTTCCTGCTCCGCCAGTTCTTCGCTTCGCTCTCGAACGAATATATCGAATCGGCACAGATTGACGGTGCGGGCCATCTGCGCATCTTCACCTTCATTCTGTTCCCGCTGGTCCGGCCCGCGATTGCCACGTATGCGATTCTGCGGTTTATCTGGACCTGGAATGATTTTCAGACGCCGCTGGTCTTCCTGAACAGTAAGACGCTCTACACGCTACAGCTTGGTATGAACGCCTTCGCCGACCGCAACGGAGCCTTCTATTCGCTGATTATGGCGGCTTCGGTCTCGGCTATTGTCCCGCTGCTGATTGTGTTCATCCTTGGGCAGAAGCAGGTTATCGAAGGTATTTCCTTAGGGGGGGTGAAGGGGTGAGGGCGGGCAGGTTCCCGGAAACTGCATAACCGGGTGTAAACCACATTAGAAGGGGTGTTATTGATGAAAAAGAATGTGTTCGCTCTGGTATGGATCGTCGTGCTTCTGGTAGCCCTGGCGGGCTGCGGCAATTCAAACAACACCAATGGCGCAGCTCCCGCTGCTGGCAGTACGGCTGCACCGGAGGCAGGGGAGAGTGCCGCACCTTCCACAGAACCGGTAACGATTAAGGTTGCCAACTGGTCCCCTGCGGCGGATATGGAGCCTGTGCTGAAGGCCTATGAGGATTCACATCCGGGCGTCACCCTGGAATATGTCGAGCTTGCCGACAACGGGGACTCTGTGGCTGGCATGAAAAAGCTGGATCTGCTCGTGGCTTCCGGCGAGAACCTGGATGTGGTGTTCATGCCCGGAGCCACCGACTATTCACAGCGTGCCGGACTTGGCCTGCTGGCTCCGCTGAATGACCTGATCACCAAGGAAGGGATCACGCTGGCTGACGAATACACGATTGATCCATCCGTGGACGGCAAGGTGTATGCACTCCCGGATACGCTTGAGAATTATTTCGTCCTCTTGAACAAGGACAAGCTGGATGCGGCAGGGTTAGCCGTTCCGACGGAATGGAGCTGGGACGACTATCTCGATTATGCAGCCAAACTGACCAGCGGCACTGGCCCCTCCAAGACCTTCGGCACCTATTTCCATACCTGGGCCATGTACTGGGAGCTCGGAATCATCAACCAGGAGAAGGACAATAATCTGGTCAATAACGGTATCGTAAATATTGACAGCGCGGGCATCCGCAAGTCTCTGGAGCTGCGCAATAAGGCTGAGGAATCCGGAGTGGCCGTACCGTATGCCGATACGATCTCCCAGAAGCTCGCATACCGCTCAGAATTCTTCACCGGACATGCCGCGATGATCGTGACCGGCAACTGGATGATCGGTGAAGCCGGCGGGTCGGAGGAGTTCCCGGCTACGTTCACCACCGCGTTCGCGCCGATGCCTTCGAACAGTGCAGGAGAACCGAGCGGGGTCAGTATTGCTAACGGCAACTACGTTGGAATTCTGGAAAAGTCGAAGCATCAGCAGGAAGCGTATGATTTCATCCGCTGGTACTCCACGGAGGGCGAGCAGATGCAGAATGTATATTCTGCCTGGAAGAATCAGGATGTGGACAAGTTCATTGCAGGCGTCAAAACCAAGGCCATGAGCCCGGACAACATTGACGAAACCTCACTGGCCTATGTGATCAAGAATGCGAAGCCTGCTCCCTTAAGTGTGCCGCCGACCTATCAGGGCGAGCTGGAGACAGCCTTTACCAAAGAAACGGAGCTGTTCATTCTGAAGCAGCAGGACCTGGAGACTACAATCAGCAAAGCGCAGGCGGAGCTGCAGAAGATTGTGGACGCCAATAAGTAAAAATTGGCAGGGCTAAACGGCCGGATTTTACCTGAAATCCTGCGGTGAAATCAGCTGCTGGAGGCGGAAAGCTGATATGATAGAAGCATAGACACGATAGTCTGATTGTGAAGGGGGATTGCCATTGCTGCCAAGAGGATGGAGACTCGGTTTTCGCAATAAGCTGCTCGTCGCTTCTCTGCTCTGTCTGCTGCTTCCCGCCTCTATTACCCTGTATATTTCCAATTCCTACACAGAGCATATCCTCCGTTCCCAGGTGATTCAGAATGAACGCCGTTCACTGGAGCAGGAGAGCCTGTACATCTCGAACCTCTTCAGCAATATGGTGCTGGTGGCGAATTATATCCAGTTCGATCCCGGCATTACACTCATTCTCAAAGAAAACTGGCAGCGCAGCAAGCTGCACCAGCCTGATACAGCCAGACATATCCTGGACTTCAAAGAGGTGACCGACAAACTGGTCAGCGTGACCTCCATGATGGAAAAAACGTTCGTGACCGTCCTCACCTCGGACGGGCAATACTACTCCAATTATTCCTACGCTAAGCTCGATGTCGGGGCACTGCTCCAGCAGCCCTGGATGGATACCGCCCGCAAGCAGCCTGCCTTCGAGCTGTACTGGGCAGGCGTGATTGATAATTATATTCCGACCGCAGCAGCCGGCAGCCCGCAGGTGCTTACGATTGCCCGCAATCTCAAGCTGTCCTCCAGTTCAACCTACGCTACGGTGATCATTAGTATCGCTGAGAGCCGGATCAGCCAGATCTTGAGTGATAGCGGGAAGGGACAGCAGACCCTGCTGATTGCGCCGGACGGAACGGTGATTGCCGCCCGGGACAAGTCCCTGCTGGGCCGGCCGTTCTCACTTATGGATGCCGTGAAGCCCGCCGCCGCTTCCAGCTTCATCGATTACCGGGGGGAGCAGTATCTGCTCAGCAGTCTGGAGATCCCTTACGGCAATTACCGGATTGTCAGCCTGGCGCCTTACCGTGAGGCGGTCAGCCGGATCAGTGCGACCCACCGCTGGAGTACGGCGGTGCAGGTGGTTTCGGGTGCTTTTTTCCTGCTGATCCTGGTGCTGCTGGTCAGGCAGTTCACGAAGCCGGTCATCCGGCTCGATCAGGTGGCGGCGCGGGTGGACCGGGGGGAGCTGGGCCTCCGTTCGGGAGTCCGGGGATATGATGAGATCGGGCGGCTGGGCAAATCCTTCGACCATATGCTGGACCGGGTAGAGCGGATGGTTGTCCAGATCAAGGAAGAGCAGGCACAGAAGCGCAAGGCGGAGCTGGCGATGCTGCAATCGCAGATTAATCCCCACTTCCTGTTCAATATCCTGAACTCGATCCGTCTGCGCATTATGATGCGGGGAGATGAGGAGAATGCGGAGCTGCTCTTCTCGCTCTCCCGGCTGCTCCGTATGACGATTCAACAGCGGGATGAATATACTACGCTGCATGATGAGCTGCATATTGTCAGGAGCTATGTGGAGCTGCTGAATTTCCGCCAGTCCGAGGAGGTGGCGCTGGATACAGACTGTACCTCCGAGAGCCTCAGCGTCCGTATCCCCCGCTTCCTGCTGCAGCCGGTCATTGAGAATGCCTACATTCATGGGCTGCGTCAGGCAGGCGGGCGTATTCTGATCCGAACGTGGACACAGGATCACCGGCTGTTCATTGAGATCGAAGACAACGGGCAGGGGATGGATGAGGTCACTCTGAACCGCCTGCGCGCCGAACTAAGCTCCAAGCCGCCGGGCAAGGAAGCAATGCCGCCTGGCAGGCTGGCCCATATCGGAATGTCCAATGTCTATGAGCGTCTGTATCTGACTTACGGTTCAGCCTTCCAGATTACAATGGACAGCAGGGCCGGCGGGGGGACAACCTTCCGGTTCGTGCTGCCCGGGCAGATTCCGGATCAAGCTTAAGGAAAGGGAGCGTGGTAGTGATGTATAGCGTAATGCTGGTGGATGATGATCAGCCGGTACTGGATTTTCTGTCGGCAATGATTCCCTGGGACGAGCTTGGATTCACGCTGCATTCGGCCTGCAAGAACGGTCTGGTTGCTCTGGAGAAGGCCGGGGCGGACATGCCGGATATTGTGATTACCGACATTGGCATGCCGTATATGGATGGTCTGGAGCTGATCCGCGAGCTCAAGCTGCGATGCGGGGAGGTGCGCGTGGTGGTGCTGTCCTGCATGGATGACTTCACCTATGCGCAGCAGGCGGTCAAGCTGATGGTGAGCGACTATATTCTGAAGGAGACGATGAATAGAGAGCTGATCACGAATCTGCTCCGGGAATTAGGCGTGGAGCTGCGCCGCAGGGATGAAGAGAAGGCCCAGACGCTGAAATGGAAAAGCATGGCTGAGCATCAAAAGGGGCTGCTGAAGCAACGGGTACTGGAACGGATCATTGCCCGGGAGCTGTCAGGCAGCGAGTGGCAGAGTGACGCTGCCGAGCTGGGCATTCAGCCTGAGCTCACAGCCCATGTCGCTGTGCTCTGCCGGATCAGCGGAGACAGCGGGGAGGCTCCAGGGGAGGAGCTTGCGCGGATGTCCCTGGTGGCATCGGCGGCTGAGTCGGTGTATCAGGACAATAATGCCGCCCTATGTCTGCCCTACAGCGGCCGTGATTGTGTACTGGTTTTCACCGGCGGTATGGGGAACGGGGCAGAGGCCGGACACATTTCTATGCTTGGCAGGCTACGCTCAGCTATTCAAGCCGTGCCGGGGGTGAGGGCGTCCTTTCAATACCTGTGTATCCCTCGGGGCAGCGGGCATTTTCGCGAGGGGCTGATAGGGCTGCTAACCCAAGGCCGGGAGCATGCCTTCTACCTGAAGCCGGGTGAGCTGGCCGGACTGAAGGAGCTTCCGCCGTTCACCGGGGAGGACCTGTTCACCCGTTACGCCGAGGCTGCGCATGAGATCCGTGAAGCCTTCCTGGAGGAATCAGCGGACAGGCTTGCGGAGCTGCTGACCAAATGGATGGACCACATCCGTCTGAAGCGTTATGCCCCGCGTCAGGTGAAAGAATGGATGCTCAAGCTGCTCTATGACAATCAGATGCGGCTGATGGCCCGCCAGCAGTTCCAGTCCACTTTTTCGCTGGAGCTGCTGCATGATACCCTGGCAGATATTGACGATATCGGCACGCTGGAGAGCTGGTCCCTGGCCTTCTTCTACGAACGGCTTCCTTATATCCGCGAGATGTACCAGGAGACCCGCCGGGAGGAGATTAAGAAGGTAAAGCAATATGTAGACCGCCATCTGAGCCGGAAGATCACCCTGGAGGAGGTGGCGGAATATACGCATTTGAATTCGAGTTATTTCAGCCGTCTGTTCAAGAAGGAGACCGGAATGAGCTTCATCCACTACGTCACCCATATCAAAATGGAGCAGGCCAAGGAATGGCTGGACCAGTCTCCGCAAAGTGTGGAGCAGGTTGCCGAGCGGTTAGGATATGAGAATAAAAGTTATTTCACGAAGCTGTTCAAGCTGCATACTGGAGCTACGCCCGGAGAATTCCGGGGAGAGGAAGGCAGCCGTTCCGCACAACCCCCTGAAGCAAGGAGGCACTACCCATGCTGACGATCAAACCGATTCATACGCTAACGATCAAACCGATTCACACAACCCTCTGAAGCAAGGAGGCATTACCCATGCTGACGATCAAACCGATTCATATGCTGACGATCAAACCGATTCACACAACCCCCTGAAGCAAGGAGGCATTACCCATGCTGACGATCAAACCGATTCATACCGAGCTGTCGGGTGCTATGCTTGTCCGGGTATACAAAAACCGTGCACAGCTTGGAGCTGCTGCCGGACGTGAGGCAGCGGGGGCCATCCGGGCGCTGCTGGCCTCCAAAGCGCAGGTGCGGATTGTCTTCGCCGCCGCCCCCTCGCAGAATGAATTCCTTGCTGAGCTTGCCGCTGCGAAGGAGTTGGACTGGAGCCGGATTACCGCGTTCCATATGGATGAATATACCGGCCTGCCAGAAGACTCGCCGCAGAGCTTCGGCGCCTTCCTACGTATGGCGCTGTTCGACAAGGTACGGCCGGGAACAGTTCATTATCTGAATCCTGCCGCTGGTAGCGAAGCGGAATGCAGGCGTTATGGACAGCTGCTGGCAGAAGCACCTATCGATATAGTCTGTCTTGGCATCGGGGAGAACGGTCACCTGGCGTTTAATGATCCGCCGGTAGCCGATTTCGCTGATCCGCTTCCTGTGAAGCTGGTGGTTCTGGATGATATCTGCCGGAGGCAGCAGGTGAATGACGGGTGTTTTGCCAGTCTGGAGGAAGTGCCGCAGCAGGCCTTGACGCTGACGATTCCGGTGCTGCTGTCCGCGCAATGGCTGTTCTGCATGGTACCGGGCGCTTCCAAGCGCGGTGCGGTGACCCGTACGCTGCATGAAACCATCTCTACGGCCTGTCCGTCCACCATCCTGCGGGAGCATGGAGATTGCCGGATGTTTGTGGACACGGACTCTTTCGGGGCGGTCTTCTCATGAAGCTGGAGGCGCTGCATTACCGGACGGGCGAGCCGGTCCGGCTTACGGTGGAGGAGGGCTTAATTGCTGTTATCGAACCGCTGGAGACGCGGCTGACGCTGGAGGAACAGGCAGAGCTGCCGCTGGTGGCTCCGGGGCTTGTCGATCTGCAGATCAACGGCTATGGCGGACATGATTTCAATCATCCGGCGCTGACGGCAGAGGATGTCAAGAAGGCAGTCCGCGCGGTATGGCGGGAGGGGGTGACCGCCTGTTACCCTACGGTGATTACCGGCGCGCCGTATACCATCCTGGGAGCAATGCGGGCCCTTGCCCGGGCCTGTGACGAGGACGCAGCCAGCGCGGCAACCATCAAGGGCATCCATCTGGAGGGCCCGTTCCTCTCGCCGGAGGACGGTCCGCGCGGGGCGCATGCCCTGGAGCATATCCGGCCGCCGGACACGGCCCTGCTGGATCAGTGGCAGGCGGCCTCCGGCGGGCGCATCGCCATCGTGACGCTGTCCCCCGAGTGGGAGGGGAGCGCGGAGTTCATCCGCCACTGTGTACGGCAGGGGATCACCGTCTCCATCGGGCATACGTCAGCGGATGCCGCGCAGATTGCCGGGGCGGTAGCCGCCGGAGCGCGGCTGTCCACGCATCTGGGCAATGGCGCGCATGCTATGCTGCCG
This sequence comes from Paenibacillus sp. FSL H7-0756, assembly GCF_038006765.1. Classification (NCBI taxonomy): domain Bacteria; kingdom Bacillati; phylum Bacillota; class Bacilli; order Caryophanales; family Paenibacillaceae; genus Paenibacillus; species Paenibacillus sp. FSL H7-0756. Next base: position 1,741,610 of record NZ_JBBOVT010000003.1, read on the forward strand.
CGCCATCCGAACTACCTGTGGACCCAGCTCGCGGCAGATGAGCTGTGGTGCACATTGATCGCCGACGGCTTCCACCTCCCGGAGGAGGTGCTGAAGGTGGCGATGAAGGTCAAGGGCCAGCGGGCACTGCTGGTCAGCGATGCCGTTGCCCTGGCCGGGCTGGCGCCCGGCAGCTACGACACGCCGGTCGGCGGCCGTGTCGTGCTGACCCCGGCGGGCCGGCTGCATCTCGCCGGCGAGCCCGGGCTGCTGGCGGGCTCGGCGCAGATGCTGCTGCGCCACATCGCGCGCCTCAGCGCCGCGGGCCTGGCCGCGCTGCCGGACGCCTGGGACATGGCGTCCGTGCGCCCGGCAGGCTTCATGGCCCTGCCGGCGGCGGCGGGCCTGGCGGCCGGGGCACCGGCCGATCTGGCGCTGATCCGCCGCACCGGGCCGGGCAGTGCCGGGCTTACGCTGGCGGCGCTGTGCCAGGCCGGCGGCTGGGTGTACCGCCGGGACTGAGCGGCGCGGCGGTAAGGTGTGCACAGGCCCCCAGGTTATGGGGGCCTGTTATGATATGTAAGTGAATCGCTCAAATTGAGCGATTACGGAGGGCTAGAGCGGCAGGGGCTGGGCAAGGCAAGGACAGGGCAAGGACACGGACATGGCTGTTGCGCCAGCGTCTGCACCACGCCAGTAACATTAATAGTAAATGTATTCGGTTTTCCGCATACATTCGTATTAGCATCTGCGCGATGCACGCACTAGCGTCAACGTCTGCGCCAGCACCTGGACCACAAGCTGCATCACATCAGCATCAACATATGTGTACTGAATTAGCCTTATCGTCTGCATCAGCACCAGCCTCACCTTCAACCTCAGCCCCAGCCGCAGGGAACAGTTGGATTTTGGGCACTTGTTCAGGGGCGGAAGGGGGCATAGCGAGTCCGTAGTTGGATAAACGACACTTAATATGCTGGCATCAGAGCCATAGAGGGAGTTCGCACGAACATAAATGTCATAAATCCAACTAAGTTCCGCAAACACTCCAAAGGACCTAGAATAAGATACGTTTTTCCAACCATTATGCATTATGTAATCTCCATCATGTAATACCCATCATGCAGAGCAACCCCCAGTTACTTTCAATGCACCCATCACACATCCCCACACCTACCGCTTGCGCAAACCATTCAGGATCTACATGCCCCAACTGTATGGACAATTTGTCCGAAATCAACCTCACCAACAGAACTAATAATCCACCACAACTACACTCCAACAGAACTAATAATCCAGCAGACGCCCGCCGTCATGCCATTGGCCGTACATTTTGTTCACTCTGGTATTCTCTATGAATTTGTCTAATCTGCGTTCGAACAGCTCCGGCTGGCGGATGTAGCTCTGAATGGTGTCGATCCGCACCCGCTGATACAGCGCCGGGAAAGCCAGGAAATGGCGGTACACCTGCTCGTCCGCCTTCAATCTCTGCTCAATCACGGGATCGATCCGAAAAGCTTCTACATCCATATCCGGCAGGCACCGCCGTCCCTCGGCGCGCATCAGTCCCAGCTTCTCCAGGCGGCGGACGCGCTCCTTATTCAGCTCGGTCCATGAGCTGCGCTTGCTGCGCGGGGATAATCTCTGCGCCAGCTTCGAGTCAGCCCCCGCCTTTTTCACCCCGTCAATCCAGCCGAAGCACAGCGCTTCTTCCACGGCGTCCAGATACAGTATCGTCCCCGGGAGCGGCTTGAGACTGACTTCTATCCAGCAAGAACCCTCTGTGGTGCTGTTCGCCATTAGCCAATCTCTTAATTCTTCTCTTGAAGTAGCTTCAAGCCTATTTTCAATGCTCACTGTTACTCTTCAGTCCCTTCTTGCGTATGCCTTCTGCGCTCTTGCTGGTACAAATCCTGCATATTATACAACTTCTCCCTCATTAAACTAATCCTAATCTGAAAATATTGCACAAAAGGCAGCATTTCCTCTTCTCTAAGGGGTTGGGCGGCGATATTCCTGCATTTTGTGCAACAATCTTTAGAATTACCCTTTTATCGGTATATCAATGTTGCAATTTGTACAACAACCGGGCCTGTCGCTGCAGTCCCACCAGTCGCTGCAGTCCCACCAGTCGCTGCTGTCCCATCAGTGGTTGCTGTCCCATCAGTGGTTGCTGTCACATCAGTCGCTGTTGTCCCACCAGTCGCTGCTGTCCCACCAACCGTTGCTGTCCCACCTTGTCTCTCTGACCCCAACCGGCCGAATCGTCCCGTACAAATAAGCCGTGTTCCTATCCAATAGTCCCAATAGTCCTATTAGTCCTGTCATTCCTTAAATTCTGCACATTTGTTAACAGTATCGCAACAGATTCTTTACGCTGCGCATACATAACTTAGGAGGACAATTAATATCCGGCTTTTACAATTAGAGAGTATTAGCAGAATATACCTATTGCAAAATCAGGCTGGATATGAAGGGATGATACTTTTGAAGGGGAAGCCGCTGCACTTTTCGATGAAATGGAAGCTGATCTTGAGTTTCTCGGCGATTACACTTATTTTTCTGGGTGTGGCCCTGTACCAGGGACATAAAATCAAGCAGGTCGAGCAATCCATGGAACGGCAGAAGAGCGAAATGGAGAATAGAATTACGGTCTCAACCATCACCCAGCAGCTGCAGGAGCTGAACCGTGCGGAGACTTCCTTGGCGGAATCCAGTGACCTGGAGCAGGCCGAACCGTTGCGGGAAAAGCAGCAGCAGCTGTCTGCGGAGCTGGGCAAGGTGAATTTTGAACAGGGTACGCCTGCTTCTGCCAGTTATAAGCTGCTGTCTGCACAAGCAAAGGAATATGGCGCTCTAACGAAAGAACTGGTAACGACGATGTCGGACGAGACCCTTGATCCGCTGAGTGTGCTGGAGACCATAGATGGTATACATACAAAAGCGCTTGCGCTGAATCAGGACATGCTGAAGACCAACAGTGAGCTGTACACCGCTGCCGCTACCCATGCCGATCAGGCCCAGGGTGTCTCCTTCGCTCTGCTGGATGATACGGTATCCATCGTGATGTACGCTGCAATTGCAGTATCCTTGTTCATGCTGGTGCTCGCCTGGCTGCTGATCCGCTCGTTCCTGTCACCGGTGCGCAAGCTGCAGGCGGCGCTCAGACAGATCGCGGAGGGCGATCTGCGGCAGCAGATTAACTCTCCGTACAATGATGAGCTGGGACAGCTGAGCCATCATTTCGACCATATGGTCGGCAGGGTACAGGGGATGCTGCGGCAGACCTTGTCTGCGGCAGGCTCGCTTGCCGATTACGCGCAATCTTTCGAGCAGTCTTCGGCGGTTACAGCGCATACGAACCAGAATATTGTCAGAACCATACAGGAGATTTCGCTTGGGGCAGACCAGCAGGCCAGCCAGTCGGAGCAGAGCACACAGCTCCTGGAGGAGCTGGCCTGCGGGGTTCAGGAGATTACTGACTATACGGATGTCATGTTGACGACAAGTGAAGCCGCTAACCGGAATAGACAGCAGGGCTCGGATACCGTTACAGCGCTGCGCCAGAGCTCCCGGCATTCCCGGGCGTCCATCAGCAAGGTCTACGGGGCGCTGGACAAGCTGGTGAACCAGTCCAAGGATATCTCGCGCATTACCCATTCGATCACCGAAATCTCGAAGCAGACGAATATTCTCTCACTGAACGCCGCGATTGAAGCGGCCAGGGCCGGAGCAGCAGGCAAAGGCTTCGCCGTGATTGCCGATGAGGTGCGGCAGTTGTCTGTGCAGACGAATGACTCCTCGGTGCATATCAGCAGGATTATTCAGGAGCTGCAGGCCGGTATGGAGGATTTTCAGGGGCATATGATGGAGACCCGGGACAGCCTGGAGCAGCAGGACCATCAGGTGGAGCAGACCCTGGCTTCCTTCGCCGCTATCGACGAATCGATTACAGGCATCAGCACACAGATCGGGCAAATTCACAATAAGGTGGAACAGACCCGTACCCTCAATTCGCGGCTTGCCGAATCTGTACATTCGGTTGCGGCAGTAGCCGAGCAGACGGCGGCCGGAGTTCAGGAGGTTAACGCTTCCAGCACCCAGCAGGATCAGGCTATTGGGGACATTGCAAGGCAGGCCGGGGAGATTAATGAAATCTCGCAGCGGCTGTTCCGGGAGATCAATGTGTTCAAAATACCGGAGGCTGCTGAGGACGGAATTACACGGGAAGCAGCATCTGAGCATGAATCAGCAGCAGATTCCGGTTCAAATTCAAGTTCAGCATATGCAGATACAACGGTTCGCGGAAGGGTACAGGCATCGAAAGCGAAGGCGGAAGTGCCGGGGCAGTTGATGCTCGAAGAGAAGCTGGAAGCGGAGACAGCCGGGAGAATCCAGTCCAAGCCACAGCGGGAGATGCATGCGAACCTGACTGAACAGCCGGAAAAAAAGGCAGAAGCCGGAATTCACCGGCCCCTGCCTGCGGGAATACCGGTGCAGGATAAGCCTGCACCCGGCCTGAGTACGCTTGTGAACGAACCGGAGAAAGAGATCTCCAAAGAACTGGAGGAGGAGCTACTGGTCCTGGCGAAGTGAACGGGTCAGCGAAGAGACCAGCTCCGGGAACCACTCTGATAAGGACAGGAAGCTGAAGCCCGCGCTGCGGGCTTTTGCCGTATCCATGAACCAGGATGCACCGATGCCAAAAGGCGATTGGTCGCCTTCCGCCGCTTCACTCTGGACGATAGCGGTCCTTCCGGTGATCTGCTCGATGATGGAGATGACGCCGCCAATGGTGAGGGTGCCGTCCGAGCAGGCGTTCACCGGCCCCGTAACGGCTGAGCCTTCCCGGCCCAGCCAATGCAGGAAAGCAGCCGCTTCGTCCGAACGGATGAACGAGATCTCCGCCTGCGGATTAGGGATGCCAACCGGCCTTCCCGCCAGAACATGCTCGATGTGAAAATGCAGCCGGCGCGTATAATCATCCGTGCCCAGCACAATCGGAAAACGCACCGCAGCCACCGGGAAATCCGCTGTCTGAAGCAGAACCGCTTCGGCTTGCCTTTTGCCTTCCTGGTAACTGACTTCCGTCTTTCCGCCAGACTTCAGCGGATAATGCCAAGGATCGAAGTCCGTTTCAGCCAGCGCCTCCGGCTGCGGATCGTACACGGATAAGCTGGAAGTCAGGATATACCGCTTGGCCCGCCCCGCCCAGATCCGTACAGCTGCCGCCGCCTCATCCGGCGTGTAGCAAATGTTATCATAGATGATATCCCATACAGTATCCCCGACAGCCTGCTCAAGAGCCGCTTCATCCGTCCGGTCCACAGCCAGCCGGGTGACACGCTCGCCGAAGGTATCCTCAGTTAGACCCCGGGTGAGAATGGTGACTTCACTGTCCTGGTCCTGGAGCAGCAGCTCCACCAGTCTTTTGCCGAAAAATCTCGTCCCTCCAAGCACAAGCACCTTCTTCATGGGATCATCCTCCTAAGGTATAGTCAGAGCAGAGCCACTGCTCCTTACATCCGTATTATGCAGCCATCCGAAGTCCGCCATATGCAGGCACTCCATGGGTATAGGCGTATCTGGTGTTGTCTGTAAACATGGAATACACGGACTGAACAGTAAATGTACTTACAGCAGCAGTTACCTCTCCAGCATTCTCCTGGCGCAGCAGCTCCAGCAATACTGGAATCTGCCCTTGCTCATAGGCCTCAGCCAGCGCCCGCAGATAACCCCGGTAATCGGCATCCTGCGGAAGCGCGGGACCTTCATGCTGGATCAGCTCCTCCCGGACCTTGCTCAAGGCTTGACGTGCACGGTGCAGCGCTGCTTTGACTGCTCCTTCCGTGGTTGCCAAGAGTCCGGCGGACTCGGCGGCTGAATACCCCAGCACATCGCGGAGGACCCAGGCGGTCCGCTGCGGCGGCGAGAGATGGGCGAGCAGCGCCTGAAAGGTCAGTTCCGTCCCGGTCAGCTCCTCTAGGACTGCCGCTGCAAAAGCTGGATCGGTTGACACTCCAGACCGTTCCATGGCCCGGATGAGCGATCCCCGGCGGCGGGAAGCGTCAATCCAGGTATTCTTGGCAATCCGCAGCAGCAGGGCTTCGGGATTGGGGCTGATGGTGAATTTGCGGTAGCCGAGCGCTTTGGCCCAGGTCTCCTGCGCCAGATCGTCGGCGTCGAAGCGGGAGCGTGTGAGCGACAGGCAGTAGCGCTGCAGCGTTGCTCCCAGCTCCTGAAGATGTCTTGTATCCATAGCTATCGTATCCGGTGTCCGGTGATGTTCAAGAATCGTCATAGTAGCCCTCTCCTTCAATGGGTTGCGTTGCTTCTATTATATAAACGAACGGCACAATGTAAAAGATACGCACCCCGCTATTTCCGCACCTCTTCCGCTTTCCGTATCTTTTCGCGCAGGCAACCCGTTTACAGGGTATCCACACTAAAACAGATCAGAGGAGGCATACCAGAATGAGTGTAATACCCTATGTGATAGAACAGACGGCCAGAGGAGAGCGTTCCTATGATATCTATTCCCGGCTGCTGAAGGACCGGATTGTATTCGTGGGTGCGGCAATTGATGACGGGCTGGCTAATAGCATTATTGCGCAGTTGCTGTTCCTCGCGGCCGATGAGCCGGAGAAGGATATTCAGATGTTCATCAACAGCCCGGGAGGTTCAACTACCGCAGGCTTCGGTATTTATGATACGATGCAGGTAATTAAACCTCAAGTCAACACGATCTGCACCGGTTTTGCTGCTTCGTTCGCCTCACTGCTGCTGCTTGCGGGAGCCACTGGCAAAAGATCAGCCCTGCCGAACAGCGAGATTATGATCCATCAGCCGCATGGCGGGGCGCAGGGGCAGGCCAGCGATATTGCGATCAGCGCCAGACGTATTCTTCAGATCCGTGAGAAGATTGTCGGGATCACCGCTGAGCGGACCGGCCAGCCGAAGGAGAAGGTGGAGAAGGATATGGACCGGGATTACTTCATGTCGGCTGAGGAGGCACTGGAATACGGAATTATTGACACTATCATCACCCATTTGTAAGACGAAGGAGAGGAAGAGCATGCTGGAAGCGCTGAAGGGACAGGAAGTTCATATTCATTTTTTGGATGGTACAAGTGTTAGAGGAGGCGTATTGGAGGAGCTGGATGAACGGTTCGTGAAATACAGTACGGAGTATCAGACCCTCTACATTCCCATTACCTCGATCCGGGCAGTAGAGCTGCAGACCAAGGAGCGCGAGCGTCCGCGCGTCGGCTTCGGGCAATAATCGGAAGCTGCAAGTAAAAGCGAACAAAACCCCGTCATCTCTGCTCAGAACGAGCGGAGACGACGGGGTTTTTGCGCTGAAACGGTACCATCTTTTAAAGGATGGCACAGCCGTTTCGTTTCCACTTATGAAAATAAGTTCAAGCCGCCTTGTGGGCGCAAGCTGCGTTTATACGGATAACGAGAAGGCAGGCTCCAGGCGGTGTACTCCCTTCGGGGAGTAGCCCAGAGCGGAGCTTAACCCGCACAGATCGGCCAGCAGATAAACGATGCTCAGCCACATCTCCGTGCCCTGCAGGCCGGTCTCCTGCTGGCGCGACAGCTGGAAGGCAAAGCCGCGTCCGGGAACCCAGAAGGGCAGTACTTCGCCGAGCAGCTTCTCTGCCCAGGCGCGAATCTCCGCCTGCCGGTAATCACTCTGCTTCAGGCAGAGCCAGAGCGGGTGGACGACATCCAGCACGTTGCAGGCATTCAGCGCATCCAGGCGGAAGAAGCGGCGGTCCCGGCTGTGAGCCAGCACGGTATCGATGCTCTGCTCCGGGTAAGGCAGGGGCAGGCCGAACTGGGCATAGGTAGCGCGGGTAAGCCGGTAAAAGCCGTTCACCGGCTGCAGCCAGCCCTCCTCCGCAGTCGGCAGACCCCACAGCCCGGAGTCCCGGCGGCAATGCGTCGCCAGCCAGCCGAACAGATCATCCGGGCGCTTGCCGGAGCCGAAGGACTTCAGATTGTGATACAGCCCGGTAGCGTAGCAATCAATCCAGTCGCCGCCGCCCCAGGCATTGTCCGCCCAGGGCAGACTATCAAGCTGCTGATACAGTGTGGCGGTATCCATATTCTCGGCCACGGCAACGGGATAAGGCAGAGCAGAACCTAACACCTCAAGCGCGTAGCCTACAGCGAGAAGATGATAACGCGAGAGATGATCGGCCAACAGCTCCGGCTGATCCTCCGGCCCGGGCGGCGACCACGGGTCGGGCAATAATCCGGTCCGGCTATCCTGGAACTGCTCTAATGTAGCGATCAGCTCCTCCTTCGTCCAGCCAGGCGGCAGATTGCCGAACATCGCAGCGATCTCCACGGCATCGCAGTAGGCCCGTACAGTCCGCCCCGCTCCCGGCCGGTCCCGGAACAGCTTCTCTCCCTCTAACGTTTCGGAGTAGAACGCAAGCAGGGGAGTTAGCTGCTCTTGCACCTGCTTGCTGAAATTCGCGAGCTGCTCATACAGGCTTGAAGGAGCAGGCTCCGCTCTGCCACGCGGCAGTACTCCGCTGCCCATTCCCGCTCCTTCAAGCTTAGCAGTATCTGCCTCATATTCAGCAGACGACAGTCTCTGCGCATCCGCTACATGCTCTGCATATTCGCGAGCCTGCTCTTTCATCTCCATTGCTGCATCCTCCTTATGATCTTCTGTCACTGTCTTCCCGGCCAGACGGCTGCGGATCAGCTTGGCCGGATTGCCGCCGACAATGCTGTACGCCGGTACATCGCGGGTTACGATCGCCCCCGCCGCAACAATGCTGTGCGACCCGATCCGCACTCCGTCAAGAATCACGGCATTCGCCCCGATCCACACATCATCTCCAATGACAATGCCCTTGACTGTCAGAGGCTGGCGGAAGACCGGAACATCCGTCACGGCATAGCCGTGATTGAAGCCGTATAGACTTGCATGGGAAGCAATTCGTACACCATTTCCCATGGTAATATCGCCTGACAATATACTATAGCTGTTAATAGAGCAGTCGCTGCCTGTGACCAGCCGTGTGCTGCGGACAATCGCACCTCCGGCGATGTAGCTCCGGTCGCCGAGCGTAAGCTGATCCGGCAGCACAATGGCTTGCGGCGAGACGAAGCAGGCTTCTCCGAAGGTGCAGGGATAATCGGCAGCAAGCTGCTGCTGGTGCCGGTCCTGCTGAAGCCTTTCTTGTTCGGACAGGCCAATCCAAGGCATGTAATCCAGGGCTTGTGCCGTAGTGGATAAGGTTTCAGTCATCTGGTATCTCTCCTTCATCATTCCAGCCGTTAATGTCCTAAGTGTAGCAATGAATACAGGGGAGTGGCATGGTATAATGAACAGAATTGGCATGTCAAAAACGCTTCAGAAATGACAGGCCGAGAAACGGAGGAGCTATTCATGGAGGAGATTCCGCAGAATCTGGTGATAGATATCCACTGGATTCATGACAAGACCACCTTCCCGCACTGGAGGGATATCCGTCAGAATATACATGTCCACAGCCTATACTGGATTCAGGAGGGGGAGGGAGTGTTCTGTACAGATACAGAGGAGCACCCGGTGTCGCCGGATATGCTGTTCTATCTGCGGCCGGGACTGTCCATGGAGATGAGCAGCGGAGGCGGGATGCCTCTGCGGATCACCATGATCCTGCTCTCGCTGTATACAATGTCGCCTTCAGCGGACAATCAGGGGAGGGTAGAGCCGCTTCCTGTGCTGCCTTTACCTTTCCGCCTGAAGCCGGGGAGGGAGCCGGGCAGAGCGCTGGGTCAGCTCTTCCGCCAGATTGCCGGAGATTTTGTTCCGGGCAGTCCCGGAAGCCAGCTTAAGACTAAGGCGCTGCTCTATCAGCTTTTGTACGAATTATTTCAGGCTAAGGAGAGCGGCCTTCCTGACCGGGGGCAGGGATACGAATTATTCTTACGGATGAAAGAGGAGCTGGAGCGGCGCTACAGTGAACCCTTGCAGATCCATGAGCTGGCGGTGCGCTACGGCATATCCTCCTCGTATGTACGCAGTCTTTTTCAGCAATATCTGCACAAGAGTCCCAAAGGGTATTTAAGTGAGATCCGCTATGAGCATGCGAAGAAGCAGCTGCTGTATACCAGGCTAACCCTGAAGGAGATTGCGGCCGCCTGCGGATACAGCGATGAGTTTCATTTCAGCAAAGCCTTCAAGCAGCTCAGCGGACAACCGCCGTCTGCGATGAGGTCTGGTTAATCCGCAACGCCCAGGTATGACAGAGGTATGGGAAAGGCAGGGTTACGCATAATAAACGAATGGACCGGACCGGATCGGATCAGATTAGTCAACATTGGGCGACCTTTACACTTATCAGTTAACGGCAGCGAAAAACGGGTAAGTTATTATAATGTGCCTCATTTGCACTTTTGTCCGGCTGCCTTGCTTAAATTTAAAATAAAAAGTTGAACAACACCGCCGTTGTGATATAATTATCCGGTTGGCCTGATGGACTGAAATGTGGACGCGACCCTAAGCTGGTTCTCAATTTATTAAGGTTAAAAGCGAAGGAAAACGAAGGATTTCAGTGCAATGAAGTGAATAACAGAGTATTAATGTAGAAAACTGCAGATTTTACACGGAAGATCACAGTTTTTGTCGGATTTTATTGATTTATTGAGAAAGTTTCTGTATAATCAGCGTTGTTGATTTTTCATAGGATGTAGCCTGTTCCAGAGCAGCAAGGCTAATAACTAATAACTTAAGCATAATTAGGGGGTTATTAATTTGGGAAAAGCGTTAATTATTGGCGCTGGCGGTGTAGCGAGCGTTGTTGTTCATAAATGCTGCCAGAACCCGGATGTATTCGAAGAGATTTGCATTGCCAGCCGTACGGTGTCGAAGTGCGATGCGCTCAAAGAGAAGCTGGACGGGGGCCTGACTAAGATTTCTACGGCCAAGCTGGATGCTGACAACACGGAAGAAGTCATTGAGCTGATCAAGAGCTTCCAGCCGGATGTCGTGATTAATGTGGCTCTTCCTTACCAGGATCTGACGATCATGGATGCCTGCCTGGCTACCGGAGTGCACTATGTAGATACAGCCAACTACGAACCGCAGGATACTGCGAAGTTTGAATATTCCTGGCAATGGGCGTACAAGGAAAGATTCGAGAAGGCCGGAATTACAGCGCTGCTCGGCAGCGGCTTCGACCCTGGCGTAACCGGAGTATTTACGGCCTATGCGCAGAAGCATTATTTTGACGAGATCCATACGATTGATATTGTGGATGCGAACGCGGGCGACCACGGTTATCCGTTTGCTACCAACTTCAATCCTGAGATTAATATCCGCGAGATTACTGCGAACGGACGTTACTTCGAGAATGGCGAGTGGATTGAGACCGCGCCGCTGTCTGAGAAGAAAGTATACGATCTCCCGGAGATCGGCCCGAAGGATATCTACCTTTTGTACCATGAAGAGTTAGAATCACTGGCTGTTAACATTCCTGGCGTGAAGAAGATCCGCTTCTGGATGACCTTCTCGCAGAACTATCTGACTCACCTGAAGGTGCTTGAGAATGTGGGCATGACTTCTATTGAGCCTATCAATTATGAAGGTAAAGAGATAATTCCTTTGCAGTTCCTGAAGGCTATTCTGCCTGACCCGGCTTCCCTGGGACCAAGAACCAAAGGTAAAACCAATATCGGCTGTATCATTCAAGGAACCAAAGACGGCCAGCCTAAGACCTATTATGTCTACAATGTCTGCGATCACGAAGAGTGCTATAGAGAGGTTGGCTCACAGGCCATTTCCTACACTACCGGCGTTCCTGCGATGATCGGGGCAATGATGATTATCAAAGGCATCTGGAACAAACCGGGTGTACACAATATCGAAGAGTTCGATCCAGATCCGTTCATGGATGCTCTTAACAAACACGGCCTGCCTTGGCAAGAAGATTTCTCGCCGACGCTGCTGGATTAAGGCGCATGGCCATGAAGAACAAGGACATCGATATTGATATCAGCAATCTGCCGTCGCCGGCGTACCTGGTGGATGAACGGCTGCTGACGAAGAACCTGGAGACCCTGAACTATGTGCAGGAGAAGAGCGGAGCGAAGATTCTGCTTGCGCAAAAAGGCTTCTCCATGCATGCCATGTACCCGCTGGTCGGCAAATACCTGCATGGCGTAACCTCCAGCTCCCTGTTCGAGGCCCGGCTGGGCTTCGAGGAGATGGGCAAAGAGGTCCATGTCTATGCACCGGCTTATGTCGACCGCGAGTTCGATGAGCTGCTTCGTTACAGCGATCATATGGTGTTCAACTCGTTCGACCAATGGAGCCGCTTCAAGCAGCGCGTGCAGAACGCACCGAAGCAGATTAGCTGCGGGATTCGCGTCAATCCGGAGTATTCCGAGATTGAAGTGCCGCTGTATGATCCTTGCTACAACTTCTCCCGTATGGGCGTAACCCTGCCGAACTTCCGGCCGGACGAGCTGGACGGCATTGACGGCCTGCATTTCCATACGATGTGCGAACAGAACTCGGATACGCTGGAGCGTACGCTCAAGGTGGTCGAAGAGAAGTTCGGGCAGTATCTGCACAGTATGAAGTGGCTGAATTTCGGCGGCGGGCATCATATTACCCGTCCTGACTATGATCTGGACACCCTGATCAAGTGCATTCTGCATATGAAGCAGACGTACAACGTGGAGATCTATCTGGAGCCGGGCGAGGCGATTGCCTTGAATACCGGTTATCTGGTAGCAACGGTACTCGATACGATGCATAACGGCATGGATATCGCGATTCTCGATACCTCTGCCGAATGCCATATGCCGGATGTGCTGGCGATGCCGTATCGTCCGGGGATTATCGGGGCCGGAGAACCGGGCGAATTCGCCCACACCTACCGGCTGGGCGGCATGACCTGTCTGGCGGGGGATGTCATCGGCGATTATTCCTTCCCGGAGCCGCTGAAATACGGCGATAAGCTGATCTTCACCGACATGGCGCATTACTCCATGGTGAAGAACCACATGTTCAACGGCGTGAACCTCCCGGCCATTGCTTCTTATAATGAAGAAGAAGGCCTCAAGGTGATCCGCGAGTTCGAATACAGTGACTTTAGCGGCCGGTTGTCTTAATCGGGTAGATGATAATAATAGAAGCGCCCCTTCAGCTTTGGCTGAGGGGGCGCTTTTTGGGTGGGGGATGGAAGGGGCGGCTTGCTAGCGGACAGTCTGCGATATTGCCAATTGTCGCTCCGCTCCCCGCCGCTGGAAAAGCTGCAAAAAATGAAACATTACTGCCCCCGATCCGTCCATCTGCCTGAAATCCTGCACAAAATGCAACAATAGGCTGTCTGACCCGACAAACCGCGGGAAATCCTGCAAAAAGTACAACAATTCGCATCTTTGCTCCTTACTCAGCCAGAAATCCTGCATAATGTGCAACATTTGGATGCTATCTCGACCCCTGGTTTCCCTCTATCCCCCTTACTTCATACTAATCGCAATTCTGCTCTCCTGCGGCAGCCAGTCGACCTTGGCGCCAAGCTGTTCGCTGATGAAGCGCAGCGGCAGGTAGACGGTACCATTAACTACAAACGGCGGCGTTGCCAGAGTGACACTTTTACCATTTACAGTGGTAGCTCCGTTCACGGTCTTGATGACGATGGTTAGCGGCGTTTTGTCGGCAGTGGTACCGGTGATCGTTACCACTTTGTCCATGGAATAACCGATAGTAGCTCCCATCTTGGTGAACAGTGAACGCAGCGGAATGAAATTCTGTCCGTTACGGGTAATGACACCATTGGTGAAGGCGATGGATTCACCATTCAGGCTAACGGAGATCGGCTTCTGCATCGGGACAGGCTCTTTGTAGCTGAATTCATAAGTACCGTACCCGAGCTCAGCATTCTTGTTCACGCCCCACCCCCAGAGAGTGCCGTCGTTCTTCTGCATAATGACGTGTCTTCCGCCGCCTTTTATTGACTGGATACCGGAAGCGAGCAGGGGAAACTTTGCATTCGGCGACATCAGTTCTGCGGCAATCGAAGCTGCATAGACTTTTCCGTCTGCCGTCAGTGCGACAATAGATTGCTCAACAATGTAGGCATCGGTCACCTTGCTGATTCCTGAGAAGACAACCGGAACGGGTTCATCCTGATAGGTGGTTCCATCCGAATATCCGGTGACTGTGGAGCCCCAGAACCAGAGACGGGATTGCTTGTCAATCGCGAGCCGGCTGCGTCCATTGTTGTAGAGGGTTCGAATATCTTTTAAGCCGGAAAAAGGAGTTGCAGTTATCTTCGCCGGGTCACTATTGGTTTCCGGTAAATAACTATCCTGGTCCGGCCAGGTCCAGACGCTGCCATCCTTGCTGAGCGCATAATTCTGTTCGAGCTGGACAATATCCTTCAAATTGGGAACTGGTGTAAAAGTGGCAAGTTCGTCGATGCTGGTCCAGACCGTCCCGTCTGTCTTCAGGAACAGATAACGCTGCCAGTCGCTATACTTATTGTTAAGCTTGTTGCTCTCGGAATATTGGGAGATGGATGCAACGTGATCCAAGCCAGGAACAGGTGCAAACGGAGGAGTCGTATTATCGTCGGTTGACGTAACTGAAGTATATACCGCACCCTCTCCAGTGACTGCCAAATGACGCGGGTATACTCTTTGAAAACTGGTTATATTCTTCAATTCGGGCACAGGTGTAACTTCAATGGCCATGGTTCGGGCATTACTCTCCCACTTCCAGACCGAGCCATCCTTGGTGGTTACCATTGCACTGTAATATAGCGGGAAAGAAGCCTGTACATCTTGTAGTCCATGCACCTGCGTAGGTACGGACTTCGTCTCCCCCCAGACCCACAGGGTCCCGTCATCCTTAATCAGATAGTCAGGTCCGTAGGAAGAGATGCCTGAGCCACCGCCACTCGCTGCTGCTGTTGCAGCCTCGGGAGTCCCAACAGTCAGACAAGCCGTCAAACCCATCACCATGCTCACAAGCAAATTTCTTTTTTTCATCACGATATCCTCTACTCTCTTTAGAAAATTACTGAATTAGGTAAATAAAAGAATATATTACCTTGAATATAGACGCTGCTTGGCCCTGAAAAGTTTCTTTGAAAATTAACCGTTGCTGGCAGCGCTCCTGTGGTACAATAATTTAGTCTGTTTTTTTGGAATTGTCCGTACTTGAGGAGGAAATTAGCGTTAATGAAACATGCACCTTTTATAGCCGTGGAAGGCCCGATTGGAGCCGGTAAAACCACCCTCGCCACGATGCTCGCCACCGAACTGCAGCTTCCGGTCATTAAAGAAATTGTCGACGAGAACCCGTTTCTGGACAAGTTCTATCAGAATATGGACGACTGGAGCTTCCAGCTTGAGATGTTCTTTCTCTGCAACCGGTTCAAGCAGCTTGAAGACACGACTGTGCAGTACATAGATCAAGGGAAGCCGGTCATTTCGGATTATCATATCTATAAGAATCTGATCTTCGGGGAACGGACGCTGAAGGGATCGAAACGGGACAAATACCGGGAGATCTATCATATTCTGACCGATGATTTCCCCAAACCGAACATCATTTTGTATATCCGGGCGAACCTGGATACGCTGCTGGCCCGGATTGCCAAGCGCGCGCGTACATTTGAAGAGATCATTGCCCCTGCCTACCTCCAGCAGTTAATTGAGGATTATGACGATGCGATGGCCTCCCTGGCCCGCCGCGAACCGTCCACCGTTATCGTTACCATCGACGGAAATCAGGTGGATTTCGTAGAAAATCCCGAAGATTTCAACACCATCGCAAAGCAAGTAAAGGAGCTTATGAAATGAACAGTTACAACATCCCGGACAATGCAATTATCACGGTAGCCGGTACCGTAGGCGTCGGCAAGTCGACGCTGACCGCAGCACTCGCGCAGCGCCTGAATTTCCAGACCTCGCTGGAGCAGGTGGATCATAACCCGTACCTGGAGAAGTTCTACCACGATTTTGAGCGGTGGAGCTTCCACCTGCAGATCTATTTCCTGGCGGAACGCTTCAAGGAGCAGAAGAAGATGTTCGAGCTGGGCGGCGGGTTCGTGCAGGACCGTTCGATTTATGAAGACACCGGGATTTTCGCAAAAATGCACGCCGACCAAGGCACCATGTCCCCGACAGATTACGCAACCTACACCAGCCTCTACGAGGCTATGGTGATGACGCCATACTTCCCGCATCCCGATGTGCTGATCTATATTGAAGGTAGCCTGCCTTCGATCCTGACCCGCATTAATGAGCGCGGACGCGAGATGGAGATCCAGACTGACGTCTCCTACTGGGAGCATATGCACGGCCGCTATTCCCAGTGGATCAACGAATTCAGCGCCTGCCCGGTGCTGCGGCTGAATATTGACGAGTACGATGTGAAGGACCCGGCTTCGGTGTCTGCGATCCTGGAGCAGGTAGGACGGACGATCGGGCAGCGGGCGGCACAAGCATAAAGTGTTTATTTACAAAAAAAGAGCGTTTCACAGCCGATAGAGACTGTGGAACGCTCTTTTTCGTTAGGACGAACGTTTAGTTCGATTGATCTACATCATAATAAGCGGTTCGCCGGAAAATTTTGCTGTCTATAGGTCTGTATAATATTTCGCATTTGCACCTTAATTTGGGTAATA
The DNA here is from genome assembly GCF_038006765.1 of Paenibacillus sp. FSL H7-0756. NCBI lineage: Bacteria > Bacillati > Bacillota > Bacilli > Caryophanales > Paenibacillaceae > Paenibacillus > Paenibacillus sp. FSL H7-0756. The sequence goes on from NZ_JBBOVT010000003.1 coordinate 1,758,244, forward strand.
GGGCCTGTTTCAAATCACCTGCCATTGGATTAATTAAAAACATAAGGAAATATTACCAATTGAATAAAGCTAAATCAAATCAAGTTAATACATAATTAACACGGTCAGAATGACTGGAACAGTAAGAAAAGGAGCGAAGGGCACGGAGCCGGGAATATCCTGCCGGTAGGTCCGCTTCAAGAGCAGAACCGCAGCACATAACAGACAAGCCGCACCGAACAGGGCCAGATTGAGGAGTCCTCCCAGCCATACCCCTACAGCCGAGATTAGCTTAATGTCTCCTGCTCCAATCGAACGGGAGTACCTGCGCAAGAGAAGAAGGGGGGCGGCGGGAAGAAGCAAACCGTTAAGCGAGTTCAGCAGAGACCCGTACAGGATCATATGAAGAATGCCCATTCCCAGAATTAAGGCTGTCAGCATATTGGGAATCTTGCGCCGGCGGATATCACTTAAGCTACATAAGATCAGTATTAGCATAAGGCTGGATAACAATAGGAGTTTCATATAGGACACCGCCTCGGATTCTGTGTGCTGTGCTGGGTTTTGTGCTCTGCACTATTAGTCGTTTTATGGAAAATTTTCTCATGATGTGCCGTATTGTGTCAAGGCTGAAGGCCGGGGTTCTATACCAGGCAAATTCACAATGAAAGAGGATTGAAGATGAGGGTACTTCTACTCGCAGGTATAGCTCACGGGTACATCACTGCCCATATCGCAGATCCGTGGACCACGATGAATGACGGGAGCCTGCGGGTCCGGGATACAGCCGGATTATTGCAGAATTCCACCCTTCCCGGACCGGAAGCTGTTGTGATTACAGACGAAGGATTGCCGGACGGACTGGCTGCTGACAAGGAGTCTGTTCATACTTTGTTAGAGCATCTATCCCAGACACGGGAAGACACTCCGGTAATTATATTAACGAGAGACCCGGGTCAGAGAGAAGCCTGGTCATCGCTTGTAAGACAATATCTGGGGCTCAGTGTTCTTGAATATCATACGCCCAGGCTGCCAATCGCATTGGTGAAGCAGGCTTTGGCACAGCTTGCAGATCGTCAGAGGAATAATGGGCTAGGATCAGGCAGCCTAGAAATGCGCTTCACGCCAGCCCGGGAGAGTGAACCGGGTGAGCTGAAGGCCAAGAAGCGTTCTTTCCTGGACAGGTTCCGTTCCAAAGGCAAGGATACAGAAACCTTCCAGTCCACTGATTCGCTCTCCCGGGAGCTGGCGAACATCAGCCGGGGGATGAGCCGGGTCGTGGCGGTGACCGGACACCGGGGCAGCGGGCTGACGAGCACCGCGGTCAATCTGGCGGCAGAAGCTGCAAAACGCGGACTGAACACTATTCTTGTGGATATGGATACTGAATACAGAGGGATTAACTTGTATTTCAGCGGATTTGATGAACAGGCGCACAAGGATGAGCATCTGGGGAGTTCCTTGATCCGGATGCTGGCGAAGCCGCAGGATTACAGGACCAATGCTTTTCCTGTCCAAGGGAATCTGTGGATGACTACACTCAGCTACGGATTCCAGGACAAGCGGGCGATTCAGCAATTCTACACCAGCGAGAAGCTGGCCGGATTGTTATCGGCTCTGCGGAATAACTTCAACCTTGTCGTACTCGATCTTCCCCTGGATGCCATGCGGCAGATGGAGAGTGCGCTGATTCATATGGATACCTTCGGACTGTGTGTTCCTAACAACCTGTATTCGGTGCTAAGCACCCTGCGGAATATTGAATTAGTGCTTGACCGGGATTCTGCCGCCTATCTCAATGCCAAGACCAAAGTGATTGTCACCCGCTATAATCACAGCTTCCGTTATCACGGTGACCTGTTTACCCCGGAGAAGGTCGGTGAGCTGCTCGGCTCGGGCCTCAGTGACAGCTTCCGGTACGAACCGGCACTGGCCGGCTACGTGCCTGCCAGTGCCGAATTTGACCAGCAGATCGAAAGTGATATCCCGATTGTGAACAGCGGACCGGAGTTCGAGCGGGCGTTCGGCACCATACTTCTTAGATTGATGGAGGGTTCGGGGTAGATGGATATCAGAGGTGTAAAAAATGTGGCTCCCAACCGGAACCTGTTGAAACGAATAGTTGCAGTACTGTTCAGTCTGATCGTCATTGTCGTCTCATACATAGTCATCACCAACGCCAGCCAGGATGCCCGTGATACGGTAGAGGTGCTGCGGCTCACAGAAAAGGGAGGGCTGCCCGCCTTTACGGTGCTGACAGAGAAGCAAGTGGAGACCTATAACATTATCCGCACAGAGTATACATCCGATATGGTGCTGGCGGACAAGCTCCCTGAAGTACTGGGCAAGTTCACGAAATATTATATTCGGGATAATAGTGTGCTGTATGAGGATCAGCTGCTGGATGAGAAGCCGGTCAAGAATGAATGGCTGTATAAGCTGGGTGAGAAGCAGGAAGTCCTCACCCTGCCCTACAACTTCCTTGAGGCTGGCGGAGACATTCTGATGCCGGGAGACCGTGTCCGTATCCGGGTGTCCTACAATGTGGAAGAAGCTGCAGCTTCTGGAGCAGGAGGCAATCCTAATGCCGTATTCAACTCCTCACAGTCCTCCGTTACGAAGACCGAGATTCTGTTCGACAGTATTGTCATCAAGGATATGCTCAACGCGAACAGCCATTCGATCTATGAGGTATACAAGGAAGTGCTGAAGCTGAGCGAGGACAAGCGGCAGGAGGTTATGCGCAGCGACGATTTCCTGAAGAGCATTCAGCCCAAGGCTCTGCTGCTGGAAGGCTCAGGTGAGGAGATTAACAAGTATGCCAAATACAAAAGCCTGGACAGCAAAAGCTTTCTGATTACGATGCTCAGCAGAAGCGGCAGCACGGTAATTATGGATGAGCTGCCTACACTGCAAAATGAGGTGGAATCATGGATCGAAAAGAAGTAAAAAAACTGGAGAGCATCTTCCGCAAGATATCCTCCAAGGAGCTGGTCGGAGCCGAGTTTCGGGACAGCCCGCTGATCTATAGTGTTATTGGTTTCTTGCCGGCCTGTGAAGGGACAGATCAGGCCATGCTGATCGGCAATTTAGGCTATCTGCTGGCGCAGCAAGGCTTTAACACCTGCATCGTGGATTTTAAAGTGTTCAATCCGAACCTCTACTATCTGTTTGGTGTAGACCCTCCCGCCAGAGGAAAAGGGCTGATCCGGGTGCTCAAAAGCGATAAAGCGGATATGCGTGAAGATATTGCTTCTACTTCAGAGGAGAACCTGTATCTGCTCTCCCCCAGTCCCTATGATCTGCTGGAGGAATACTTCGAATTTGGTTTCGCGCACATTGAACAGGTATTAGCCACACTTAAGGGAATGTTCGATATTATCCTGCTGGACATTCCATATAATCCTCCACTCGAATTCTGCACGGGGGCGATGAAGCACTGCCATATCGGATATTTTACAGCAGCCGAGCGGATCGAGGCTCCGGGCAATATGACCAAGCTGCTGGACTTTGCCGCTTCCATTGGCATCAGCACAGCCAAGTTCACCAGTGTGATTATGATGAACCTGCATGAGATCGGGCTGGATTATAAGGTGTTCAAGCAGATGGGCTTTCAGATCGCAGCAGCGCTGCCCTTCGTGAAGGCCGCAGCGGCGTACACCCAGGACGGCAAGCTATATGTTAAAGATCATCCGCTGCAAAATAAGGCATTCATGAAGGAAATGAACCGTTTGCGGGATTCCATTATTAATCAGTGAAGGAGGCCTGAGCCTTGCTAACCCGGGCAAAAGTAAGTGAAATGCAGCAGAAGTTCTCGCACCACAGCACTCAAGAGGAAGATATGGATGCACTCAAAAATAAATACACCACCATCAGCTTCGAGGAAGCGCTGGAATTATGCCAGAAATACATTAGCAAGGCAGCAACGAATGCCTTCCGCCGGGAGAGAGACCCGATCCGCAAACGGGAAATGACCCAGGGGTATATTATGGAGTTCGTCGATTCCCAGAAGCCTAGTGTGGAGGGGTATGGCGGTTTGCAGTCTTTAAAGAATGCGCTGATTAACGAAATCACGCATTATGGCCCGATAACCGAGGCCATGGAGGACCCGCAAATTGACGAGATCCGGGCCAACGGGCCGGAACAGATCTTCGTGGAGACCGGCGGGAAAACGCTGCGCTGGGACCAGCATTTCACAGACCGCGAACATATGGAGCGTATCATATCGAAGTTAATTGGAGTGTCCAAGATGCGCCTAACACCGAAGGTTCCGATGGTGAATGCCCGGACGGTGGAAGGGTACCGGGTAAATGCCACACATGCGGAAATCTCGCCCTATGAGCTGCCTGCTTTTGTCATCCGTAAATTCAGCAAAAAAAGTCTTACTCCCGCCATGATGATTCATGAACAAAGCTTCTCTGTCAATATGTTTCGGCTGCTCTCTCTGATTCCCAAGGCAGATCAGTCATGGATTACTGTAGGGCCAACCGGCAGCGGTAAAACGACGCTGAATGAGGTGTTAGTGAAGCAGATTCATCCGCTCTCCCGGATCATAACGATTGAGAATCCTTCCGAGATGCGGCTGCACCGCCGGGAAGGGGGAGAATTTGGCCCCATCATCAATGATGTGCTGCAGTACGAATCCGTGCCTGAAGAGGATGATGCCAGTCCGGCTACGATGGAGAACCTGCTGATTAATGCGATGCGGCAGTCTCCGCATTGGATCGGACCGGGCGAGCTGAGGACCCCGGGTGAATTCGCGACTGCGCTGCGGGCGGCACAGACGGGGCATTACTTCTTCACCACACTTCATGCCGAAGGGGATGAGGAGGCGATCTACCGCTTCCTGACTGCCTATCTGATGGTGTCGAATGAACCGGCTGAGCTTGCCTTGCGCAACATCTGCAGTGCAGTCAAATTCGTAATCTACCAGGAGAAGCTGGCTGACGGAACCCGCAAGGTCACTTCGATATCTGAGATTCTGGGGTCAGAAGGGTTGAAGCCGCTGATCAATCCGATTTATAAGTTCATCTATGATGATGTGGTGGAGGAGGCGGGCGGCACAAGGGTGGTCCAAATTATCGGGCGGCACAAGCGGGTGGGCAAGCTATCCCTGCGTGCCCAAGAATCTATGCTCAAGGCCGGCATTAAGCGCAGCCGGTTTGAATTCCTCACCCGGGAGCCCCTCGAGGACGAAACGGAGGGTTATGCATTCGATGAATGTGAACTTACTCATTAGTCTGCTGCTCGGCGTTGCGGCCTTCGTGCTGTTCAATACAATGTTTCAGGTCCGCTTCTTCGAGGGTTCTCTTCACCGTCTATTAGATCTGCTGGATACGGTGGCTGACCATCTTGGTAAATACAATACCAAGCGTTACGTTTCCCGGATTAAGCGGGAGCGTATCGTCAAGCGGAAGGAGAGCCCGATCGCGAAATACAACCGGCTGGTGGAAGGGCTGATTCTGGATTTCAACCTCCCGGTTACCTTGGAGAGCTTCACTTCTCTGCTCTGCATTTCTTTCGCGCTGGTAGCCGTGGTCATTGTGTTCTTCATGAATAGCGTAACGTTGTCGGTAGTCGTGACCATCTCCATTTTTGTCGGCCTGATGACCTGGTTCGTGATGCAGTCCAAGATTATACGGGCCCAGGATATCGAAAATATTATGGACGCAGAGGATCTGATCTGTCCGCTGGCACGGGACGGTGTGCTGGTCGCGATCAAGAAGGTGATGGAGAGTGACGAATACATCAGCCCTAACATCCGGGTCTATCTCCGGCAGTTCATAGATAACTGCGAGAATAACGGATACAGCTTCAGGCAGGCCATCACCCTGCTGAACCGTCAGCTCGGTCCTAAGTTCGATGATTTTACAAAGAAAGCGATTGTGTTTGAATATAACGAACGCAAGGGAATGGCCGACATCTTCCTGGATATTGTAGATGAGAATGCGGTGCTGAGGGAGATCAATGCGCGTAAGGAGACGATTTTCCGCAAAATGAACCGTGACTTCCTGATGAAGACCGTCATCGTATTGCTATTCTTTATCTACGCCTTATCCATTGACGGATTTCGCGAGTTCATGCTGTACACGCAGGCCGGGAAGCTGATTAACACGATGATGATCTGTGTAATCTGTCTGAGCTTCGCCCGTACCCAGGCGCTCCAGGGTAACCTTGGGGGAGGAAGTGACCGTAAATGATCTTTATCGCCAAGGTGTGTGCCTTAACGTCCATTCTGTACTTGATCAAGCTGTTTCTCTTGCCCATGTTGAAGCCGGTCAGCGGACGAAAGAAGAAGCGCGCACGCCGGTTCATGAACGAACGAAAAAGCACGCAGCTGAAGCAGCGGGTAGCATTGTACAAAAAGAATTTTGCCCTGAAATATATGACAGGCTTTGTGGGCACAGCTGACCGCATCCGCTTCCGCAAGATGATAGACCGGCTGGAGCTGCTGGTCCGGCCGGAGGAGATTCGGTTAAATCAATTGCTCTATGCCTCGGGCGGAATGCTGCTGACCCTTGTGCTGGGCAGTGCCAACCGGCTGCTCGGCTGTGTGACCGCCATCTTCATTCTGCTGGGCTGGATCTATCCGGTGAAGAGCCTTGAAGAACAGATCGAGAAGAAGAACCGCAATATCTCGCTTGATTTCCCTGCCTTTTACAGCATGGTCTACTACCAGTACTCCAAATCCATCAATATCTATCTGGCGGATGTGATTCGTGATTACCTGCCCCATGCGGGCCAGGATATGGCCGAAGAGCTGGGTGTGATGCTGGACAATATTGAATACGGCGAGGAATATGCGCTGAAGCAGCTCAAGAAACGGGTTCCTATGCGTTATGTGATCAAGTTCTGCGACATCATGGAGACCCGCCTTAGAGGCTATGACAATGTCTCCCAGATGGTGTACCTCAAGAATGAGGTCAATCAATTCCGGGTGGAAGCGCTGGAGAAGGAACTGCTGCAGCGTGAGCGCAGCAATGCACGAATCCAATGGATACTCATTATCATCTTGTTCGTGTACATTGCCATTTATTATCTGTTCCTGGTCAAGGGTTCACTGAAAATGTTTCAATAAATTTTATATTCGGAGGTTGAACAATATGGAGAAGAAATCGCAGAACGTGGCTAAGCCTAAGAGTCAAGAGAGCTTTTGGACAGAGGAGCGCGGGGATATCGGGGTGAAGCAGATTGCACTTACCGTAGCAGCAATTGTCATAATCGGTGCGGCTATCGTAATTGTGCAAGACAATCTGGGAACCTGGATCGGTGATATTTGGAAGCTGTTCATGAATCAGATTGAGAAATTCACACAGTAATCTGAAGGAGGTACACCGGCTATGCGGGGAGTCGCAAAATCCTTTCTGGTCGCGATTGTGGTGGCAGCCACCATTATGGTGTTCACCAATCTGGTGTTCTTCTTCCCATGGTACATGACGCTGGTCATCGAGACCTTCAACCTGTCACAGGTCGCTGCCGGAGATAACTACATCAAGCAATCCTATTATGATGATGCGCTGCAGCGTCTAAAGGAGCGGCCGATCTACCGGGAGCATCCGGATCAGATCGAAGTTGAAGCTTTGAATGAAGATGACGGCAGGGCCGTCGGGAACGATGATGAGACGGTCTATGCCAATGCGACCGAATTGGAGAAGCCCTACCGCCAGCGGGGAGAGCCCGTGACGGTCACGGTACGCGCAGTTTATCCGCTGAGCGTTAAGCTATGGGGGGAAGAGATCCGCACGGAGATTCCTGTGTCTTTTTCGCTAACCTCAGTCGGGCTGAAGCATTATAAGGATCTGGACTATTATTTCGATTAACTCACTGAGATGAGAAGCGGGGAATGAAGGACTTGAGAACAATCGCGGTGTCCATTCTGATCGCTGTGATGCTGTCCATCCTGATTGCACCGCTGACCGAAGTGTTCAATATATCACGCGAGCAGATTGTGCTGAGTACGGCGCTTAATAACGCGCTGCGTTCTGCCAAGGACCGGAGCCTGGTCTATGAGAAGCTGCGGGGGCTAGATGCGGAGGTGGATGAAGAACGTTTCGCGGAGTACTTCGCTGAAGCGTTCGGTGCAGCGATGAAAGCCGGGCTTACAAGCAACGATGGAGGTCAGCTAACCTTCGCAGGGGAGCAGCAGGCGATACAGGTAACCCTTGAATTTAGGCATGAGCCTGAGGCATGGAATGGGCGGCAAACCACTGAAGTGCATGTCCTGGCGGAAGTCCCTTATGTGTTCAAGACCAGATATTTACGGCTGGCCCGGGAAGCCGGGCAGGATGTGGATTTCGTCATGACAGGCGAGCGGATGACCGTACTCTCTGTGAAGAACTAGGGAACGGAGGATAGGATTCTTATGGAATATGTGATGGTTACGCTGAAGGCAGGAACGGTGGAAGCCGATCTGAAGCTGCCCTCGGAAATCCCGGTATCTGAACTGCTGGAGATGCTGGAGGAGCCGCTTGCGCTGAAGAAGCCGCAGAGAAGGAGACTGCAGGCAGAGCCGCTGGGCCGTATTCTGGAGAGCGCACGTTCACTTGAGGAAGAGGGTGTCAGCCACGGCGCGCTGCTGACGCTGATAGGAGAGGAATGACAGCATGAATGATAATATTGCAGGCGGCGGACTCCTGTTACAGACTCCGGGTGTGTTCTACATAACGGATCTATGCGGGACGCTGGAACCGGAACCCGGAACTTACATACTGAACCGGGATGAAGGAGGAGCTGAAAGGCTGCCGGGAATTCTCTGGTTCATGAATGAAGCGGGAGGGTTGCTGTTTGCCAGTGACCAGAGCCGTGGCAATGTCCTGGTTAGAGTGGATACGGAAACGCAAGAGGTGAAGGTGGTGCTGCATGAACCTTGCCGTGAGATCAGGCTCAGAGCAGGCTGGCTGTTTTACATTAATGAAAAGGATGGAAAATTGTACCGCTGTCTGCCGGATGGACGCAAGCCCGAACGCCTTACGGACAGTGTGGTGCAGTGCTATACGATCTTGGGAGAACAGCTCTATTATACTTGCGCACAAGGGATCTACAGTTGTCCATTGGAGGGTAACCGCTCTGCCCGGCTGACTGAGGGAGGCGCTGCTTATCTGCAAACTTGCGGAGCGCGGCTCCTGTATGCGGATTTGACGAACGGATATGCCTTGACGCTGCTTGATCCGCTGTCCGGTGAGCAGGAAGCCTACCCGGACCTGATTCCGCTCAGCATGATCAGCGAAGGTGGTTACATCTACTGCTGCAATGCGGGCAATGACGGATCGATCTATAGGCTGGATCTGAAGTCTGGTGAGAGCCTGCGCATGTATGGAGAGCGTGCGGACCGCGTGCATAAGGCAGACGGGCAACTGTTCTTCGTACATCAAGAGCTGTGGTACACCATGCCCATGTCAGGCGGACAAGCGGTTCGCTTTCAGGCAGACAGAAGTCGTTAAGGGGGATGAAGATGGCAAAAGTATACGAATTCAGCCGCCAGCCCAGATTTTTGCCGGATATGCCTGGCGGTGAACTGGAAATTCCGAATCCTCCGCATGCCTATGCTAAACCGGAGATCGCCTGGATGGCGCTGCTGGTGCCACCTGCCGTAATGCTCGTCATTACCGTGCTGCTGGCACTGACAGCCCAGTCTATGTATATGATGCTCTCCATTGCCATGACGGTAACCACGCTTCTGTTTTCCTTCACGGGTGCAGCGTCGCAGATCCGTAAGTATAACCGGCAGAAGAAGGAGCGGGAGCAGAAGTATCTGCAATATATTGCCGATGTCCGTACCGAGCTGTCACTGGCCCGGACTCAGCAGAGCAAGGCGCTGCACGAGATGAACCCGGAGCCTGAAGCCTGTCTGCATCGGCTTCAGCAGCATGACAGCAAGCTGTGGGAACGGACGCCGGTTCACCAGGATTTTCTCTCCTTGCGGCTGGGAGTAGGCAGTGTGCCGTCCGCCTTACGTATCGTATACAACAAGCAGGCAGTCGTGCTGGAGAATGACCCGCTGCTGATGGAGCCGCACCGGCTGGCGCTGGAGTTCGCCAAGGTTCCTGATGCACCGGTTACGGTTAACCTGCTGGAGGCAGAAATCTGCGGCCTGGCAGGAGAGGCAGAGCGAACCCGGCATCTGCTGCAGCAAATGGTCCTGCAGCTGGTGACGCATCACGGATACGATGATGTGAAGCTCGTGCTGCTGGTGCCGGAGGAACGTGTTCAGGATTGGAGTTGGCTTAAGCATCTGCCCCATGTGTGGAATGAGGATTTCACCACCCGTTACCTGCTCTGCGGCCGGCCGATGGCCCACCCTGTGCTGGGTGAATTACAGGAGATTCTGAGGGAACGGGAGCTGCGCACGGTGCACGGGAGTTTGCATCCGCATTATGTCTTTATCATTGAAGATCCTTCGCTGCTTGAGAATGAACCTATTTACAATTATCTCTATAACGGGAATTCCCGGCTTGGCGTATCCTCGATGTTCATTGCAGCCAATAAAGCCTATCTTCCGATGAACAGCCGCGTAGTGATCCATATGAACAGTAAGAGTGCTGAACTCGCGGACAAAATATCGGGAGTCAAGCTGACCTTCGTGCCCGATCAGGTGAATACAAGAACGCTTGAACAGTCGGCCCGTAAGCTGGCCCCTCTGCGTCTGCGGTCTACGGGAGCAGCGTTTGCTCTTCCTGCTTCGGTCACACTGCTGGACATGCTGGGGGTCCGTACCGTGGAGGAACTGGATTTCCCGTCCATTTGGAGCCGCAACAAGACGTTCAGGGGAATGAGTGTCCCTATCGGTGTACGCGCAGGCGGAAACGCATTTCGTCTGGATCTGCATGAGAGCGGGCATGGCCCCCACGGCCTGGTTGCCGGGACCACGGGTTCAGGCAAAAGCGAGCTGCTTCAGAGCCTGATTATTTCGCTGGCGATCCACTATCATCCGCATGACCTGGTCTTTGTCCTGATTGACTACAAGGGCGGCGGGATGGCCGATGTATTCCGGGGGCTTCCGCACCTGGTGGGGACGATTACCAACCTGGGCGGGAATGAGACGAACCGGGCGCTGCTCTCCATCAAAAGCGAGCTGCTGCGCCGCCAGCGGCTGTTCGCTGAACAAGGCGTCAACAATATCGACCGCTACCAGAAGCTGTATCATAACGGAGGCCTGGAACGCGGCATGACGCCTATTCCGCATCTGATCATGATTGCCGATGAATTCGCGGAGCTGAAGCAGGATCAGCCCGACTTCATGAAGGAACTGGTCAGTGCCGCGAGAGTAGGGCGAAGCCTGGGGGTGCATCTGATACTGGCTACGCAGAAGCCGGCAGGAATCGTGGATGATCAGATCTGGAGCAATGCGAAATTCAAGATCTGTCTGAAGGTCCAGGATGAAGCGGACAGCAAGGATGTTATTAAGCGTCCGGATGCGGCAATGATCAAGGAGCCGGGGCGGGCGTTCATCCAGGTGGGGAATGACGAGATCTTCGAGATGTTCCAGTCGGCTTACTCTGGAGCGATGTATGATCCTGGCAACGTGCAAAGGCATCACCTCCGGCACAAGCGCATTTACCGGCTGCAGCTCAACGGCAAACAGGAGCAGATCTATCCGCTGGATGAAGAGAAGCTGCCTGAGATGGAGGTGCCAAGCCAACTGGAGAGCGTGGTCAAATCGCTGGCAGCTTCTGCCCGGAGCGCAGACATTCACCCGCTCCCCGGACCCTGGCATCCTCCGCTGCCTGAATCGGTACATTTAGCGGAATTGTATAAGGCTGGCGGGGGCTGGGAGGAAGCCGGCGGCTGGCCGTCCGTCCAGGAGACGCTGAGTATCCCTGTTGGTCTTGTAGATGACCCGCGCGGGCAAAGGCAGGAAGCGCTGATGCTTGATTTGGCCGGGGAGGGCAATCTCTTCATTTACGGTGCGCCGGGCACGGGCAAAACGGTGTTGCTGAGAACCTTATGTTTGTCAGCGGCTTACCGGTATTCACCGGAAGACGTACATCTATACCTGATGGATTGCGGAGGCTCTTCGTTCAAAGCGCTTGAAGCGCTGCCCCATTGCGGGGGTGTGATGACACTGGAGCAAGAGAAGAGTATTCTCCAGTTTACTAAGTTCCTGTTCCGCACCATGAATGAGCGCAAGCGGATTTTTGAAGACAGCGGGGCGGACGGCTTTGCCGATTACCGGGCAAGGATCGGCAAGCTGGCGTCTGTGGTGCTTGTGATTGACAACTATTTCGCCTTATCGGAGACCTATGAGGAATTGGATGAGCAGATGGTGGTGCTGGCGCGGGAAGGGACCAAATATGGAATCTATATGGTGGTTACGGCTACCAATGCTTCGCTTGTACGCTATAAATTCGCTATCAATTTCAAGAATGCCATCAGCCTGCAGATGACAGAGAAAAGCGAATATGAAATGATTGTCGGCCGTACGGAAGGCCTGGAGCCATCACGCGCGGCCGGCCGGGGACTTGTGCGCAGCAAGCCTCCGCTGGAGTTCCAGACGGCATTGCCGCTCCTGCCAGAGCAGAAGCATGGAGGAGTGGAGCAGTGGATACTTCACCTGCGTAAACAGGCAGACACCGGGCTGTTAACGGAAGCACCGCGGATTCCGGTGATGCCGGCTTCCATTGATATCCGTAAGCTGAATGAGGCTTGTGCACTGCCGGAAGGGCGGCTGGCGATTGGACTATCAGATAACGACCTTCAGCCTGCCGTCCTGGATCTGGACACAACACCTATCGTCATGGTAGCCGGAGATCCCATGTCCGGTAAAAGTACATTGCTGGTATCCTGGGTCACACAGCTGCTGAGACAGTCTGGGAAGACCGCCATCTACGCGCTTGATTCGGGGAGTATGGGAATCTACAGTGTGCTGGGGCAGCCCGGTGTAACGGATTTGGCAGCCGTCGATGATATGTATGCCTTTGCAGAAGAAATCAAGAATGAGCTTGAGGGCAGACGCCGCTCCCTGCTGGAGGTCAAGAGCAGCGGCGGTGCAGCCGCAGAGCTGTATACCTCATGGCCGCGTATCGTCTTCGTCATTGACCGGCTTACGGAGTTCACGAATGGTGACCTCTATGCCTTGAAAGAATTGCTGGAACGAATGGTGAAGCAGGAACGGGCGCTTAAGGTTGCCGTTATTGCCGGAGATAACACCTCCGAGCTAGCCGGGAACTGGGACGGACTCGGAAAGGCGATCCGCGAGGAACAATGCGGACTTCAGCTGGGCAGCCTGAAGGATCAGAATCTGTTCAACGTCCGGTTGCCTTACGGTGAGAAGGAGAAGGAGCTGGAGCCGGGGGATGGCTACCTGATTATGAAGAATAAATACTCGGGTATCCGCACGGCTACTTAGGGCCTTCGAATGGACCCATTTGAGGAGGTGAGCTTGTTGCCTACGCCGCAAGAAATCCGCCGGCAGTCAGGAAATGTAAGCAGTGCGGCGGAGGATATCCGCCGGGAGCAGAGTAAGAATGACAGCAGTGCGGCTCAGAGCAGCAGCTGGTGGAAGGGCGGAGCCGGGGATACTTACCGCAGCGAGTATCAGGAGATTACCCGGGATGTAACCCGTTTGCTTGGACAGATGCGGGAGCTGCAGAATCAGCTGCAGGCCCTGGCGGGCGCTGTCCAGCGGGCTGACGATGAACGCAGGGCGAAGGCGAAGGCGGAAGAAGAGGCCCGCCGCGCGCTGGCCGCAGCCGCTGCGAGGAAGAAGTAACGGCAATAGATTCCACGAAGGGAGGTGAATCGAATGGTGAAACAGGTGTTCAGTCCTGAGCAGGCTAGAAGTGTAGCCAGTTCCATTAAAGCTAAAGGCCAAAGTGCTAAAGATATCATCAACAAGCTGGATAGTGAGATCAAAGCTGCTGAAGCATGGTGGCAAGGTGAATCCTCCAAGGCCTTCATTGAGGAATTTAACCAGTTGAAGCCGTCGCTCGACAAGCTGGTCGAGTGTGTGAATGGCATCAGTATGCAATTGAACAAGGTAGCAGAGATCAAGGAGCAAAGCGATCGCGATATTGCCAGCCAGCTTCGCAGATAGAAGCAGGCGGAATATAGGTATAGGCGGCCGGAAGCATAGGCTTCCGGCGCGGCTATGCTTGTTATACATAACTTCAGAATATCAGACATCATGAAAGTGATGGTTCAGACATAGAAGTGAAGCAGGCGCAGCAGCAACACTCGGAAAGGGGCAACCGCCATATGAAAAAAATGTTCTGGATCATCAGCCTCAGCACAGCACTTATGATTACAGGCTGCGCACGGACAGATAAGGCTCCAGCCCATGAAACGGGTCAGGCTGCCACGCAGAGTCCGGCAATCGAAACCCCTGCTCCCAGTCCTTCAGCAGTCCCGGCCAAGCAGGTCATTACCGATGAGCAGGAGAATGGAGAAGAGGGCATGTTCCAACTGGGAATGACCCTGGATGAAGTACGCAAACAATTGGAAGCTGAAGGCATGGACGACAGCAATGAAATTGAGAACGCAGGTGATCCCGCCGATTGGAATCAGGGACACCGTACCGTTATGACGGACCAAGCTGATTTTACCTTCGATGAGCATGAGCGGCTCTACAGGATTGATGTGACGCATGAATCCCCCACAACAGCAGGCCTTAAGGCAGGGGATGCGGAAGCAGAAGTGCTCCGGCTGTATGGGGAGGAGTTCCACACCTATGAAGGGGCTGACGATGGAAGCCGGGTCCTGGAGTATGTAATGAAGGATCATTACTTCACGGTATGGCTGCAGGAACAGAAGGTTGGCGGCTGGGGTGTCTCCTCGTATAAATGGCAGACGAATAGTCCCGTTACGGAGAGCTATGATCAGGTGAAGCCTGCCGGAGATCATGAAGGCACTGCACTGAAAGAGAAGCTGTATGGAGAGCTTCAGGCCAATATGCAGAAGGTGGAGCAAAACTCTGATGATTTGATGGACGGCGAACTGGCCTCTGACCGGATTCGCGGGCTGCAGAGCATCCTGTCCATCGTGCTCAGCGATGCGGAAGTAGAGGAGATGCTGGATCAGCAAGAACAGGTACAGCCGCTGCTGAATGACTCTGTCATCTATACTGGCTATTCGACGCAGGGTGTGCATCTGATGGCGATTCTGTCGCCAACTACGCCGGGGAATGAGAAATTTAAAGCTGCGATGAACCAGCTGCGCGGCAAGGAGGATGAATATGCCTTCCTGTCCGCAATTACAGAGGCATCAGATGAACGTTCGCTTGAGGTTGGACTCGATCTGCATGCAGAGGATCTGGCAGGCCCGCGTGAGGAGATTAAGCTTAGCTCGATTACCGTCTCGGACAGTACTAGCGGAGCAGAGCAGGTAGTGCCTTTTACAGGCAAAGACCTGGAACCGCTCTTGACTCAATACGGCCGCAAGCACAGTTCAGACCTTGCACTGGCAAGCGGAGCCTGGCACGCCTTCGGCTTCATGGGCACGCTGATCAACGATCCTGTCATAACGGTAGAGCTAGACGGAGAGCCAGTGATTCTGCGGCGCCAGTAGAAGGAGTAAAGATAAGGCTTGTCACAAGCTCATTTGAGGAGGATATGAAGATGAAAAAAATAACAACATGGTTCACAGCTCTATTACTGCTAATCTCGCTAATGCCTGTATCGGCACATGCCGCCCAGTCTGTCCGGGTGGTGGTGGACGGCTCCAAAATCAGCTTCCCGGATGCCCAGCCGTTTCTCGACAAGCAGAACCGGGTACAGGTGCCGGTCCGCTTCGTGAGTGAAGCACTGGGGGCGAAGGTTGGCTGGACTCCAACTTCCAAGACGGTAACGGTGGAACTCAATGGCAAGAAGCTGGTGCTGGTCATCGGGAACCGGCAATTTACGTTGGATGGCGTTAAGAAGACGATGGATACCGCCGCCCTGATGAAGAACGGCAGAACGTTCGTGCCGCTGAAGTTCGTCAGCGCAGGGCTGGGCGTAGGCGTGAACTGGGATCAGCGGGTCAGCACCGCTTATATTTCTACGGATGGCAAGACGCCTGTGATCAGCTCCGCACCCGCTAAGGGCACTGCCAAGACATCCAACGGATTCACTTATTATACGAATACAGGCTCTATGCTTCAGGTTAATTCTTCTACTGAGAATCCTCCCAAGGGCAAGGCCGTCCTTGTCATTCTGGTCGATTTCGAGATCGAGGGTGCCGATTATGCCATGCAAATGAAGGAAGCAGAAGCGATTATGCGGCAAAAGATTGAGCCGGCTACTGTAGATGCCATGCTGGACTATGTTGCTCCAAAGAAGACAGTAGAGTACAACCTGCCCTTTAGAACATTTGAAGATGCAAAATACAAAATTAATGTGTCTTCTACCGAATATAACGCGCTGGTTTTTACTATATACAGAAAATAGGTGTAGATGGATGAAGAGAGCCCTGGTTCTAGCCATACTATCGGTCATTTTTGTCGCTGCCGTCTTCCAAATGGATACCTATTCGGATGCACGCGGGAAGCCGGCCACTCCGGCCGAAGTGCTGAAATTCGCCAACGAAGATTACCTGGACTTATATGGTGTGAAGGATTACTTCAAGGAGGAGACCTCCAAGGGCAGCTACCGGAAGGATCTGCTGCAAAAAAGGATTGCTTCAGGTGCCGAACGTTACTATGAAATCGTCTACGGGACCAGTCATGGCACCCAATTGGACGGAGGGCTCTATGAATATTCCGGCTATACCCGGGAAGGCAACTCGGTACCGACAGAGAATGTTCCCTGGTTCGCCGGGTGGAGCGGGACGCAGATTCAGAATCTCTCCCTGATTAAGGAATCCTGGGAGGATGATGCCGTTCAGCAAAAATTCAAAGTTAACACAAATAAATTTGACCGCTATCAAAACACTAACAACTCAAAGCTCACCGCCTATCTCACAGACGGGACCTTTGAGCAGGCGATTATCGAGGGCTTGAATTTTGAATACGGCGGCAACCGTACGTATAAGGATTTCATGTACCGTGATCAGAATAAAGAGCTTCAAGATAAGAAGGTCTATACCAACAACGCCACTCCGTCCAAGGGCGGCAAGTGGATTGACTATGTTCATGTGCTCCAGCCGCCCACGTATTTCTCGTGGGGGTATGGAACCGTCTATATCTCCCATAACAGCGGGAATATCACGTATTTGGACATTCCGATTGCACCACTGGCACTAGTCGAGCAGGAATACGACTTGAAGGCTGAATTCGAACAGCTGCCGCTGCAGGCACAGACCGGTGAACAGGTGCAAGTACAGATCCGGGTGGATTCATCTTTTCCTGAAGAGATTAAGACCCCCTTCCGTTGGGAGATTATTCAGGTGAGTACAGGCAAGGCCATCAATAGCTCTTCGGCAAAGCTGACGTTCACCGGTCATGCGCAGAAGGGTAGCGGGGAGCTCGTCATTCCCAAGAACGGGGAGCGCTTGCTGAAAGCCAGCTTCAAAATGCCGGACAGCGAGGTGCGAATTAAGTTCAGTGTGAACCCGGAGGGGAAGACCCCCAAGGAGAAGCAGCTGGCTAATAACGTGCTCGATTCGCATCCAATCGCCGTCAAGCTGCTGAAGCCGCAGCCGCTGGGCTATAATGTGCTGACCCGGCAGGTGGAATTCCCGATCTACGGCGGTGCACCGTTAGTTGCCCAGTTGTACTTACCCCGCGGAAGCTGGATCAACAATGCTACCGGACAACTGCATGTGACCAATGCGACCCCGGATGTATTCCGGCAATATAATGTTTCGGGCAATCCTGTAGTGGATGATCCGGGGAGTCACATTTCGCGCCAGCCCATCGTCAGCGCGGTGATTGACCGCAAGGATTTCGGCGATGACCCTGAGCATGGCAAATGGCTGAATCCGGCTAATCCATACTCTCCTGCGGTAAAAGAAGGCCGGGTGGACTTCCAGGGCGGAGTCCAAAGAACCTATAAGTATGACGTGACGAGCTGCAGCAATGGTACCTGCACCACACGGACAGTAACTGATACGGCAACCGCCAGCTTCCCGCAGGGAACGGACCGGAAGCTCTATGAGATGTATTTCTATCATGGACGCAAGGAAGTACCAGAGCCTGTGGTAGATAGTAAGATCGAGCAGAACACCGGGACCTCTCTATCCAAGAAGCTGCTGTGGAGAACCGAGCCGTATCCGGTGGATGTCATCCGCTGGATGTACCATTTAGATAAGAATAATCAAGCCTATCAGGCTGTAGCTGTAAATGGGCAATACAAGCGTTCGTTCACGCAGCAAGGTATGGGCGACATTGCATGGAGTGCAGACCGTCCGCAGCGCCAAGAATACCAGACTTCACGGACTGCGGCCAAAGAAGGACAAGCGGGTAAAGCTGGCTATGATAAAGCGGTGTTCGCCACGGACCGGGAATTGCAGCGCTTCAATTATCCGGTGAAGTCGGGCTACTATTTTAACCCGGCAGGGTCCTATTCCTTCAAGGTAAAGACCGTAGTGTACAAGCCGGTCAAGGACGATACCGAGGATCATAAAGAGCTGGTGCAGCGGGTCATTGATTCGTTCCGTTATGAGAATGATCTGATCTACATCAACAACAAAAAGATTGCCGTAAACCTGAGCAATGAGCCGCTTGCCAAGCAGGGCGGAGGGTTTGCCCGTAAAACCGGCATACTGACTGCCGCGAGTCCAAAGGGTGTGAATGGTGAAGTGCTGCTGGCCGTAACGGACCGCAGTACAGATGGCAGCCGTTACAGCAAAAAGGTAGTGGAGCTGGAGCATTCACAGGACGTAAAGGGCGATACCCATGAATACTGGAAAAAGGTGATGGAGGGCTATAGCCAGTCCTCTACGGCAGGGAGCAATACTGCTTTTGAATATAAGGAATTCGTAAAAGACGGGCAGAAAATGTATCAGATTACGGAAGAGACCCGCGTTACGATTGTGATCAACCCAAAGAACAGCTATCTGTATACCCACGCCAATATGGCGGACGGTGAGTATCCGATTAAAGTGTCGGTTGGGAATGTGGAGCTTGGCAAGAGCAAGCTGGCTTATCGCACGTTAGGCTCCATTCAAGGTATTACGACACTGGACGGCATGACGGTAACGGTAAAAGGCTCCATGTTCGACGACTTGAATAACTAGACGGCGGATTAGTACTCTGGAGGTGAAGCATGCAGCAGCAGGTGGAGATCAAGCGGATGCTGGAGCTGGAGCAGGGACTGAAGCGCTTGAACCGCATACTGGAGGAGCAGGTCACCGGTATAGACAGAAGCGTCGGCGGTTTGGTTCGTTCGGTGCAGGCTGCTTACCCGGAAAGTTATGTGCAGTCTCCCTCCCGCGAGGCGGATCGGTTGCTGCAGGAGCTGGCAAGGGAGGCACAGTCGCTTAGTGACCGGATAGAGCGTAAGCAATCGGCGTTACGCTGGGCGGCCGGGCAATATCAAGCTGCCGAGACGAAGGCGCAGAGTCTGGTTCATGCGACACCGGCATTCACCTGGAAGCAGGCAGGCAGCATGTTCAGCCGGTGGCTGCAAGGCCTAAGGGATCAGGCAGCACGTGGGATTCAGGATGTCCTTCGT
>NZ_JBBOVT010000004.1:0-47394 GCF_038006765.1 Paenibacillus sp. FSL H7-0756
CTCCACATGCACCGTATGCGGGAACTGCTTTGCCTACTGTAGATGACTGTCAATTGCCTAGACCCTTGATTTATAAGGGTCTTTTCATTTTTGTTTTGAGCGGTTTATGGTCAATTTGGGCACTTCAAAAAGCATTCTGCCCCCAATTTGCCACCAATAGAAAAGCCGCCTGGGATCACTCCTGTGGCGGCTCTTTTTCATATTCAATTAATTCAGAAATGTCTTCCAGGTCCAAGGCCACCATAATCTTATTGAGATTTTCCGGCGACCATGCTTTTGATTTATTGTCAGCCATATCTGAGATGGTTGGATATCTTATTCCTGTCATTTTTGATAGCTGATTTGCATTCAATCTCTTTTCATATAATAGCTTGTCCAATTTGAGTTTTAACATATCCTCACCTCAACTATTAATATACGCAATTTTCGTAAATTAATCAACGATTATCGAATAAATCATATACGAAATTCGTTGACACTTGTACGATTATCGTATATAATAAAGATAAGAAAGGAGGTGAACGAAATGGATAAAACGAGAAAAGAAAGGCGTAGAGAGTATCAATTAGAAACAATCAAGACTGTGACGGCCATCATCGTCTTGATCAACTCGATACTCACCCTCATCATCCTGCTGGTCAAGTAGGAAAGCCCGAAACCTTGGCCCCGAAAGGGGCTAAGGCGTAGGGGATGAAATACAAGGGCGCCTTTCTTCTCGATTATATCACACTACTGAGGAGTGATAAAATCATGACATTCAAACAAAAAGCAACATGCGTTATGACCTATGCCGCCCTGGCTATAAGCATTGTGAACATTGTTATATTGCTGGTGAAGTGGTAATGCTGCCAGCTCAGGTCAGACTCGCGGAGCTGTATCACCTGCATAAAGCCAGAGGGCTTACAGACCCTGAAGGCTTGGAATTGTGGCAATGCTTACAGATCAATGCCCGGTACTGCTGGGACACCCTTATGCTGCGGCAGCTGACTAATTTGGCAGTGCGTACAGGGGACGACAATTGGTTTAAGGAGATAGGCCACCGAGAGGAAGCCCTGCGCCTGACCGGAAGGGCACCGACCTTATGAGACTAGAGGAGTTACGGCCGGGGCTGTCGGTGCAGATCACAGAGGGATTCCATAAAGGCAAGACCGGCAAAGTGTTAGCCATCGGAACATTTGAGGGCGGGCCGAAGCAGATCGGGGCGTTAGTGGACATTGCAGAGCCGGTGCTGGTGATCCTGGAGCCGGGAGCCTTGGAAGAGCTGCCAGAGGAGCCGCTGACGCCAGGGTGGGAAGAGTTTGAAGTATAGGCATAACCCCTGCTGGCCGTTATGGCTGACAGGGGCTTTTATAATTGACTGCGTAACGCCTCGCCCAGCTCCGCCGTGTACCTGGTAAGGCGCAGGCTGATTTCCGTCCGCATGGCATCCCGGGTCAGTCCGAATCTTTCCTGGTAACCGCGGTAAAAGATCATATTGTAAGTGACAAAATCCTCTTGAGTATCCTCCACCACCTTGATGTTCCGCCGCTTCAGCTCCTGGCGCAGCTGGTAGGACTCCTGGATGATACACTTTTGGATGTAACGGCCAGCCGTCAAATATGCTCTATTAAGGACATTGCCGGACAGTTCAATCTCCTTGAGACTCTTGGCCACCATAGTGTCCAGATAGGGAAGCAGAATAAGGTCGCGCACCATCTCCCTCTCTTCAGGCGTAATCATTTTGCTGCCGGCATTCGTGCTCATCATAATCGCCTCCTGCCTCCAGTATATGCGAACATTTGTTCTTTATACAACAAGAAAAAAGCCCCTGCATTGGCAGAGGCTAACCGGTGCTTCCGGATTAATTTAAGATTAGCATGAATACCATTCATTTCATGCTATATTTATCATAGTAAAAATACTACATTTTACTACAATAAATGTAGACTAATCTATAAAAAATAGGATGGTGTTATTTCAATGCCTACAGATATTAATGATCAACAAGTTAAAACGGCTATCAAAAACCTCTCTGACAACATTAGAGCCGAATTCATTGAAGACAATTCTTTAGATTTATATGTAGGTAAAGAAACACTTGCAAGTATTGATAACATTAAAAATCAGGCTATATATGGAAGACGGGGAATCGGAAAAACACATCTTCTTTTTGCTTTTAGAGAAAAATTAATTCAGAGTTTTAAAGAGGAAAGGAGATTCCCGGTATACATAGATCTGAGAAAAATACTTCCTTTAATTAGCAATAATGACTCACTTGAGTTTGCTAGTTTAGTTTTCAAGTTCATTGCTCAATCTATCATCGACCAAGTAATGGAGAATATTAATTTTATTTTCGACCTAAATGAGTGGGATGGCGATAATAAAATGAAGTCTTCAAAACTGAAAAAAATAGAAGAAATACTTTCCAAATTCAATTACGAGTTTGACGGTCACGAATATAAGAAAATTAGTGATTTTTCCCTTTCCCAAGAGGAAATGAGAAAGATATCTGGTTCTTTGGCTATAAATAAAACTCCAGAAGCAAATTTATCAAAAGAATATGAACAAAGAGAATCGCAAGATTTCCAAAAAACGCGATTCATTTCTTTTTCTGATATAACAAAAATCTTAGATGAAATACCGTTTGAATTTGGGCTGCGTAGAATAGTAATATTATTGGATGAATGGGCCGAAATCCCTGGGGAATCTCAGCCGTATCTAGCTGAGTTACTTAAAAGGAGCTTTATCGCAGGAAAGTATTCCTTAAAAATTGCCGCCATTCCTATACGTTCACGCCTTGGTTTCAAAACCGATTCTAAATTTATCGGCTTAGAAGAGGGAGGGGACGTTTTTGGATACAGTTTAGATAATCGTTTTGTATTTGAAATTAACAAACAGCAAACTCGCGACTTTTTTAATGAACTCTTATTTCAACACTTATCACATATTGATAAAGATATCTTTGATGATACAGCAGGTAATAAGAGTAACAATGGAATAATAAATCAATTTTTCGCTAATATTGCCTTGAGAGAAATTTTAATAGCATCAGCAGGTATTCCTAGAGACTTTATCAGTTTATTCATTAACTCTTATGATCAATTTATTATTAATACTTCTTCGTCAAACAAACGCATTGGGGTAAAACATGTCCGTGAAGCAACGGTTGACTGGTACAAAACTGATAAAAAAGATCAAGTTGATAATCATTTATACCCTAAGCAATTACTTCAAAAAATCGTTAATGAAATTGTACTCAAAAAAAAGAAAACACATTTTCTAATTCCCGAAAAACATAGTGGAAACGAATACTTAGCTACACTCATAGATCTACGAGTGATACATCTTCGTAAAAATGGGTATTCTCATCAAGATAATAGCGGAGTATCTTATAATGTATACTCATTAGATTATGGTTGTTACACTAGTATCAACATAAATCAATCTGAGTTAGACTCCAGTTTACTTTCAGATATTAATACAATTGATAATTTTAGGGATATCAGAAGGGTTTCACTTGAAGAAAAATTTTTTGATGAGTTCCTTCTACAGGTCGGCGAAGCTTTTAAATGTCCTCATGAAGACTGCGGAGAGCCTGTCGATACCAAAAGCCCAGCATATTTGAAACAAGGCTTATGCAATCATTGTTTTAAGAAAGCAACAATATCAGCTTAAAAAATACCACTGGCCCATTTAAGCCAGTGGTATTTTAATTACTTCCCTTTATTCCCCCGTCCCCTGGACACTAACTCGAATAGACCGGTTGCCGACAGACCGGCCAGTGCCCCGGACCAAAGCCGCAGCACCAGCTCCAAGTCTGTGAACGGATAAGCTACCCAGCCGATCAGCAGGCCTACCGCAAGTCCGGCAGCCGGCAGCGCATTGCGTCGCACATTTACACTACGTTTGATCCCTTCAACCGCTGCCAGCACAAAAACAGCTATCACAGATGCGAAGGCGAGCACATTATTCAGAACATCATTCTGCATCACTTCGCCCCCTCATGAATCGTAATCAGCAGGCCCGCACGGTGAAGGACGGTCAACGTCCGGTAAAAGTCATAGCTGCCGCCTGCAGGAGTGTCGAGCAGCCCCGCCTTAACCGCTGCGTCGATGGCCGGGCGCGCCCACGCTGGCGGTTGAAGCATAGATGCTTTATCCTTCAGGTCTTTAATATCTCCTGCCTGCTGCAGTGCCTGTTCCTTCAATACATCCCTGCTGTGGACCAATGATTCAAGCCCCATCATGATGGCCTTATATTGAATCTCAAGGTCAGAAATGCGCTTTACATCTTCTTTGGACAATTCGTCCGCCTCCCCTTGTAATTTATCGATTCTGGCGTATGCTGCATCCATCTGCACGCCTGTTGGCTTCCGGCCTGCCCGCAGATCAGCAAGCGATAGCCCGAAGGTCATTTGCAGATGTGGGTAGTCTTTGAAGCTCGTCCAGTCCCCGCCTGACTCGAACCCTAGCGCCTTAGCCTCCTGGACTACCTCCGCCCAATCAGCTACAGCGTCCTTGTCTCCGTCCCTTGTCATATCCCAGGAAACGCTAGAGCCATCCGGCAGCAGTAGTGCAAAATCTACGGCTAATCCGTAATTGTGATAGCTATAGCCGCCCCGGGCATTGGTGACGATGCTGCCCGGCTTCGTGCGGCCCTGCGCATATAGCGCGTCCTGCTCCGCGATAGTCCGCAGCCCCTGAGTGATGATGATCGGTACACCCCGGGCATAGCATCGCTCTATGAGTACCACGGTAGCGGCTACCAGGACCGGGTGCAGGCCGGACATACGCGGCATGGACTTAAGCTTTACCTGATCAAGCGTCAGCATCGTGTTTCTTCCCCTTCCGTGGCAAGGACACAAAGATGTCCTGTCCTTTGGAATACATCAGCACTGTTAGCACCAGCAGCCCCGCAGTTGTTCCGACCTGCGCCACGGCCCAGGCGGTGGACTTAAGCGTCGCGTAGACTGCAGCGCCTCCTGAAGCCGAAGTGAAGCGAATCCAGAACGCTACGGCCATCTTCACGGTATACGCTCCGAGAAAGAAGAATGCCGCCAGCATGAACAGGCTGACCACCCGCGCCCGGAATCTCTTGCGGAAGTACAAAAAAAGCGCGGCTATAAGCAGCAGCGCACAAATGAATGAAATACCATATGCAATTAACAGCAAGATATCAGTGCCCCCCATTATTAACACCCCGATCATAAATTAAAAATTCTGCGAAACCATTGTTCTCGATTTCCTGCTGTATTTCTTTGGATACATTCTTGTATCGGGAAATCGAAAATGATACCCTGCGGGATGCCCGCGCCAGCTCGTTCTCTCTCTCTTTATGCTGGGATAATCGTTTGAATAGTCTACTCAACACGTTTACCCACTCCTGTCCTCATCACTGCCAGCATTGTTACTTGCGGCATGATCTATTTTCAATCGCTGTAGTACTTCAAGCGTCGGCGCCATGAAATCGGAACGCTCTTTGTCCAGGATACCCTGCAGCCGGTCCCGGTCTTCTTCTGCTTTATCCAATAACTCACGAGGCACCCACCTTCCGCGCCGGATGTCCCGGATAAAGCCGAAGACTATAAAGACCAGTACCAACGACACGATGTAGGCTAGTCCGTATTTGTCTGCGAGCGGCAGCAGCTTTTCAAGATTTGAAACATTAGTATTATCCATTCCCCCGCTCCCCTCTCCCTAAATTCAAATAGCCCCCGGGGATCCGAGGGCAAAATAAAAACGCCTAATGGCGCTGATGAACATTAGACCAGGGCGATTGGAATTAAAATAGACCACCTAGAACAACGTCAAATACCGGATAACCATTATATTGGAAATTCGCCTCTGAATAAATGTTGTACTGGAAGTGAATTGTTATTCTATCTGGCTCGAAATCGTAACGCGATATATTCATGGTTATGGTTCCGTCATAATCACTTGTGCCTATGGACGTATGTGGACTTTCTCTAGTCAAGATAAAGTTATTATCCCCCGGCCCAATAAAGTCAAGGTATGAAGGAATGGAGTTGTCGGAAACAGCCCCGCCGAATTTCATTAAAAAATTATCACAGGTTATATTGTTCATCAAATCGGGTTTAGAGGCAATGCTGCAACTTCGAAGACGACCCATAAAATTTCTTGTCGTATATAGTTCAATTTTAAATCCCAAAGTATAATCATCTCGGAACTCAAACGATCCATATGCGTCCTGGAATGATTCGGTAATGTAAGTTCCGCCGCTGCCAGAATACGTTCCCGTCACACCAAAAATGTTAACACCGCTCTTAATATTCTGAGAAACAAAATCGGCATCATACAATCCTATTTCAGAAGTAGTACCATAGAAACCAGCACTAGGAATCGTAGCATAAGCAGCGCCAACGCCCGGATTCGCCAGCACCCCAGCCTGTGACATTCCGTCATAATTCTGCATCGTTCCCGTCTGTATTCCTGCGCTATTTGAGCTGAGGAAAGTCTTGCCGACCAGTACTTGTGCAGGGACTGCATTTGTTCCGTTTAAGTCTATACCACCTCCTTTACCCTGTAACTGAAAAGCCGTTCCGTCGTACACTACTGTATACACTCCGTTCAGAGCAAACGAGGCGGCAGTCCCGTCAGGGTTTTTAACCGCCTTCGCGCCCAGTGCGTTAGGGTTGATTGTAGGGTTAGTACCGCTAGCAACGTGTGCTTTGAAAGAAAACCGCAACCCTGCAACTAACGTAGACCCAGCAGATATTTCAGCAAGGTAGGCCGTAGCTGTCCCCGTAGTAGTAGGTAAGCTGCTTAGGTTAGTTGACAATACTTTGTCAGCTGCGGCCATTAACCCGGCTGCGGCTGTCGTTGCAACTGTCGTAGACGCCTTGGCATTCCATGCCGTACGCTCCGCAGTGGTGATATGCTTTACCGTATCTGCTGCATGGTCCTGCGCGGCCTTGACGGCGGTGTCCAGGATATCCATATTTCCGTTCAGATCGTTGATATCTACAATGTCCGTTCCCTCGGGCTTCTTCAGCCCCAAGTTACCCGTTGTTTTCATTGCTCCCACTCCTATCCATATACTCTTAGTTCATTCCAAGTCTTGCTGTTCGCTGCGCTCCAGGTGAGGGACTTCAGAGAGTCCCAGAATGTGAACGTGTACGTAAACTCATAGTCCAGATGTGCTGGCTTAATCTCTTCCAGGATCTGAATCAGGCCCGCCATATTTGGCGGTATGCCCAGCGTGCCGACGAATCGGACAATGAACCGATATTCGCCCGGTACCTCTTCCACCGCCACCTCACCGCCAGTGAAGGCCGAAGCGACCCGTTCAATCATCTGCGGTGTTGTCGTCCCCGCGCCGCGCCGCTTGGCCTTGATGATCTCCCGGCGGCTCTCTGAGGACTTGGAAGGGTCAGTACTTAGCCCCAGCTCCGCCTCCCAGCGGCCCAGGCTCTGCGTCGCTGTCTCCACGTATGCCTGAGCCAAGACCACAGCTGCACCAGAGCGCAGCGCAAGAATCTCCCGGCCCAGCGTATCCTGCAGGCTCTCCATCTCTTTGACGCCCCGGTAATAGTCCGGCAAATACTGCATGAGGTCCAGGCCATCCTCCGGCTGCGGCTCGGTATCTTCTGGTTCGGCAGCGAAGAGCAATGTTCCATAATGGTATTTTCCGTAGGACAAAGCTTACACCCCCTTAAGCTGGTTCCAGGTTAACGCGCCTTGCTTGGCAAGGGCTGTCCAGCTCCCCCAGGCTTCCGCACTCACGCCTTGTCTGAAGGCTAATCCATTTCCGCCTATGGCAATCTGCACCGGCCAGCCCCCGGAGGGTTCGTTTGAAGACCATCCCGCCACATTCAGCACATATACATACATCCCCGAAGCGGAAACCGGGGGGTTGCCCGCAGCAGTCAATGCTTTAAATGCACCTGTCAATTTTTTGGATTGAAGATCACTCGGTTTGTCCGCTACCGCTCGAGTATCTAACATGTTTATAGCATCCGCAGATCCTCCAGCAGCAGGCAGAGCAGCGGGCTTCCCCGCCACCCCCGACCATGGAACGCTGTCGGCCACGGCTGCAAAATCCACCTTACCGTCATTGTTCGTGTCGTAGATGCTTTTGAGCATATCACCTGCAGTCTGTGCAGCCACTAGCAGCACATTACCTGTTGTTGATCCAATATAAAGTTTACTGGTATCCGTGCAATATCCCAGCTCCCCCGCAGCCAGCGTGCCGATGGCGCTTTCCAGCCCGCGACGGATCTGTATTAATGCTTTTCTCGCCATAGCTTCAGCCTCCTAAAATGTTCCGCCGTCTATGGTGCTGACCGTGAGTTGGTTACCATTGGCCGCATCGTAGACGATGCTCGAACCGTCTATATTGACCTCGATGCCTGTCGTATTGACCAGGATGCCCTTGCCCGGCTTTGCTGCTACGCTTGTTGCGCCTACCGTAATTCCGTTGCCAGCTCCAACCGTGAGGGTTACACTATCCGCCTGCCCGCCGCCGGTTAAGCCGTTCCCTGCCGTGATGGTCTGCAGCGCCCCGCCGGTGCGTACCCATGCGGTCCCATTCCAGCTATATATCTTCTGCTCATCATCCACATACGCCGTCCAGCCGACAGCCGGAACATAATAGGCCCAGGCTCCAGAGGTATACTCCGCAATCTGATTCGTTTTCCCCGCCCATGCACCGGTAGCCCCGGCAGGGATAATATAGCGGTCCGCTTCCACCGGGCTTGCAGGCGGGGCCGTAAGATTCTGATCCTTGACCGAAGCCTGTGGTTCGATATTATGTTTGGCCAACTCAATCTCATTTTTGATTTTCTGCGCCGACCATAGATCTGTAATGGCCGCACCGGTATCGTTGATCAGCCGATGCTTGGCAGCATCGTTAATGTGGGTTGCAATCTCCGCTGCTGTCTTCGTATTCGTGCCATCCGATACCTTATTGGGATGTCCTGCGGTGATGTCCGCCTTAAGCACCTTGGCATACGTGGTTCCATCGGCAACGTTATCTATCGAACCGGTGAGATCCGCCAGAGAAAGCACATTGACTCGGACCCATGTAGAGCCACTGTCAAAGTACAAATAGCCCACATTGGTCCCGCTTGTGACGTAATAGAGTCGGCCCACTGAGGCAGCCGCAGGACGCGAAGCTTCCGGACCGGACAGCGCCCGGCCCACCATGGAATTAGAGGTGCCGTCTCCGATGTAAATTTCTTTCGTGTCGGTACAGAAGCCCATCTCCCCGGCCTTTAGCGCCCCGTAAGTGGTGAGCTCTGCCCGCGAACCCCGTTTAATCTGAATAGTTTGTGCCATGTTACACCTCTCTCGTAAATGATCCGCCGTCTATCTGCCCGCTGGCCTTATACCGTTCCACCTCGGACTGTGTGGCCATAATCGCGTGCTGCACGGCATTAATGTCGTCAGCCTCTACGGTATCCCCCGGCGTCTCATAAGTGACAAACACTTCAGGAGCGCTGGAATAAATCTTGATCGACCGGCGCCATGGGGTAGCTCCTGGAACGGACAGCGTCCAGTTGGTCACCTCGTCGCCGGTGAAGCGCGAGCCGGTATACACCCGGATCGTCTGATTATTGATGTTGTCGTGTTGCAGGTCCCCATCATAACTACCGGTAGGCAGGAGAATGTGCTCTTCTACGACATACGGTTTGTCGGTTGGGCTTTTATTCAGCTTATCGGAAAATTGATCTACCGACTCAGGATATGCCATATCACACCTCCAATTCCACGGCGCCGATCACCGGGACCTGTTCATCGTTCAGTGAAAGGTTACCGCTGTCGCCGTTAAGTAGCAGCTCCGTATAGTCCAGCACCCCATCGGTCCCGAGCAGTAGCGCGCCGATAATGGCCTGGCTGACATAAGTCGCTTCAAAGGCTGCGGACTTCCGCCAAGCTGCCAGCCGCTCCCGAAATGTATTGGTGACGCCTTGCAGAGTGTAGCCTGCGGCCAGCGTGACCGTGGCGTGAATATCCAGTATGAAACCAACGGCAGCCGCCACCGTGACCACAGCCCCGATCGGTGCCTGCCCTTCGCCGCGCCCAGGTATCGGGTCAATAAAGTCCTGGACCTGCTGCACCAGGACAGCAGAGGCAGGCAGCTTTTCAGCGTCTACGATCACTACCTTGACCGTCTTCGGGCCATCCCACAACGGGAACACCCGGACACCGCCCACGCCGGGAATCTGCAGCGCCCATTCGATATAGTGGTACTTGTTGCCGCTGGTCGCCGGCCGCCGCACTGCATCCCGATACCGTTGCCGCAGCGCTTCATCCGTCTCTCGGCCGGTGCCTGGCACCAGCAGCTCTGTCAGCTCTGCTCGTGCCAGATTATTGATATAATCAATAGGCATGAGTGTGCCAAACACCCCGTTGGCCGCAGCGCCCGGTGTCTCCGCGACCATCCGGTACTCGCCCAGCGACAGCCGCTCAGCTGCCTTGTACGTAATCGTATCAATGGCGAACCGGCTATTAACGGGAATGTCCATCAGGGCATTGGCACTGTTATAGAACAAGCCCCTGAGCTGCGCCTGGGTCGCAGGCTTGCGGACGACACCGGACCAGGCAATGGCCAGATCCAGATAATCCCCGGAGGAGGTATCCGCAAAGATAAGATTAATATTAATGTCCAGCTCCATATACAGCTGTGCCAGCTCGATGGCAGCCGGAGCCAACGCGTCATAAATAATACTGCCCTCCCGCTTGTCCAGGCTGTCCGGTACGCGCTCCAGCATCCGCTGCAAAATCGTTTCATACGTTTGGCCCTCGTACACTGCTGCTACACCTCCAGTCCATCTGTATAATTACCGTAGTCGCTTTCGACCACAAACTGCACCAGGGCCGTGTCCAGCTCATAGGTGAAACGGAACTGTGTAACGGATATGATCCGATCATCCTGCAGCAGCGCTTCTCTCACCCATCGCTCGATCTCCGTCTCGAAGACGGCCCGCCCCCGTACCCCGCCCACATCAGCCTCATTGCCGTAGTCCGGACTGTAGATCAGATGCTCAAAGCGAATGGTGGATAGAATCTTAAAGACGGCCTGTTTCACTGCCTCCAGCCCGTCCACCGCTACCGTCCCAATCCGTCCGTTATTCATATCCAGCTTATAGGTCAGGCTGGGCTGGGGCGCTTCCTCCATATCTTCATTCAGAACAATTTCATCTGATTGTGGGATCATGACGACACCACCCGGTCCATAATGACGTAACGCTGGCCGCCCTGCATACGGAGCAGCAACAGCTTGTCGCCTGCAGCCAGCCCCTTGCGTAGGATGATTTTATCTTTCAACGCCTCCTGGGTTAATCCTGATCCAGTAATAGCATGGGTATGCTTCAGGTCCAGTTCCAGCTTGGTCAGGGATTCCGGAAGTATGAAAAAATCCTCTGTCAGTTCCAGCCGATTATCGACCATCACCTTGAGAGGATTAATTTGCGTTACAGATCCTAATTGCACAATGACCGGCCCCGCCGCGTCCATCGCGCCTAATGCGGCCTGCTTGATCGCTTCCAGCATAATAGTCACACCAGCCTTAGTTCCAGGTCCATCGTATGTACCCCGTCCGACTTCTTGTGGGTACAGGTCTCGACCAGGAAAAATTTATTGATACTCATTTTTTTGATATAGAGATTGACGTAACAACCAGCACGCAGCCGGTAGTCTCCCAGGGCTTCAATAGACAGTGATCGGGATTCCCGGTTTCGCAGAAATAAGAGTTGTGCCATTTGCTCTGTAATCTGAGCCGGGTTCAGTTTCTCATCCACAGACTCATAGAGCTGCAGCAAACCCCATTTTTTTATAGAGTTGCTGTCCTTGGTGACGTACGTCTCGCGCTTGCCCGTCTCCTTATTATCCTTATACAAAACAATCTGATTATAGGTCTCATCGTCTATGCTGCGTTTATAAGAGTAATCAGTCATAAGGCTGTCGTCACCGATCACAAAGGGGAAGCGCATGCCGGAAATATTTCGGAGGCTCAAGCTGCCAAAGTCGTCGAAGAATACGAAATTGGTGCCGTAATTGATGAGCGTCTGATCCATCGCCATACAGATCATGTCAATAAACGGCTTGCCGTCTCCGATCTGCGAAGGGATCACATAAGCACTGTCCTCCAGCACCCCTGTTTTTAACTGCATATCCGCAGCAATCTTCTGGATGATCTTCGTGGCTGTCAGCTTCGTAAAAACATAGGTTCCGCTGTTCATCAGGTACCGGATTTGGTCATAGGCCAGGATCTCGATCTCCTCTTCACGGCCATCATCTATTTTGAAAATGTACCCATAGAAGACCTTTTGCCCTTCGTCCGTATACCTGACCACATCGCCATTATTAATCTTAAAGCCCTTGTCCTGGTAGATTCCCCGGTCGATGATCGTAAATTCCAAGGAAGCCGGCTTGCCGATCCGATAGGTGTTCCAGGTGATTTCAGATACTATGGCTGAGACGTCCCACACCTTGCCATCCTTATTATCAATCAGAAGTTCCATGTCATCACCTCATCACCCCGGGAGCTTCAGAACGGAGCCGATCTTCAGCGTCTTGAGCTGCGCGTCCGTGAGGCCGTTCAGTTTTTGGATCTCTTTCCACCACCCGCCATCCCCCAGCTCCCGCTTGGCGATCTTCATGAGCGTGTCGCCAGCCTTCACAGTAGCCGTCTTCGGCTTAGCCCGCTCGTCTGCCCGCTTGGCTGGTTCCTTCTTGGCCGTGGTCTTGGTGCCGGTCGCGCTGGCTGTTGGTGTTGTCTTCAGCGTCACCTTCTTGGCAGCGTAAAAGACATACTCCTTCAGCTCCAATTCATACTCAAAGTCACCTGGTCTGCCAGCCATTTCCTTGTAATTAAATATCTCAATACTGGCGGCTATGTTGATCTTGAGACTCAGAGACGTAAAAATAAAGCGAATCGGCTTGCGCTTATTCATCCAGTCTTCAATCAATTGGATGTAATCAGCCGGCTGCCCCCAATTTGCGGAGGAGACATAGCTTGGCACCGTACCACCGGGGGGGATTGCCGGGAAGAAACTCTCGAACTGAATCGTTTTAAGAACGGGGGCCTTGATGACATTGATCTGGCCCAGATCAGTGATGGAATACGTCTCCCCGTCCCCTTCGCCGGAAATCTCAATTTCTTCCGGAAGAACGGGAATCTCAAACCAGACAGCGCGGTTGTTAAAGCTCAGTTCAATGCTGTAGCCTTTTGGCACATTAGGGGCTACAGGCGCATTATGCACTTTAGGCACTTTGAACACCTTAGGCATCAGGAATACACCCCCTTCGCCGTTGAAGCAATCTCCTCATTTAACTTCTTCGTGATCTTGGTGACAATGGAGTCCAAATTGGCTTGATTCGTCACCGGCCCCGTCTTCACCTGCACCGTTGGTGTCAGCGTCACAAAGTTCTGGATATTCTTCATCTCGGCCACATCGCGCATAATCTTCAAATCCTCTTTGGATATGTCGATTGGCTTTTCAACCTTGCCGACTTTATCGACCTTCTTCAGTTTGTCTTTGTCTTTGTCATCTCCACCTACAGGTGACCGAGCAGCATCAGCGCGTTTGTTCCAATCATCGAAGTTGTAAGGCTTCCCTTTATCCTTGTCCTTCGCTTCCTCCTCCTTCGCCTTTTTCTCAGCGGCGGCCCGTTTGTCTTCCCGGTCCTGAAGGAATTTTTGTACTTTCTCTTCGCGAGCTGCTGCCTTGTCATCGATGGCTGCCTCTTTTACTGCGAGTGCCGCATCTCGGGATTGACGGGCTGCTTCTTCCTTGGCGGCTTCGCTGGCGGCGAATTCAACGCGATCTACGAAACCAATACTTACTCCAGGTATTTCTCTAAGTGTTCGGATTAAGTCATTAACTCTATCAACGGCACCATTCGCCAAATCTTCCAATATCTGAAGGGAGGCGATTTTGGCATAGCTGAATGCATCTGCGATACCATAACCGATTCGCATAAAAAATAATGGGACTTTATCAAAGAATCCAAGAATCACATTCCAGGCCCGCATCATCGCGGCGGCGAATTCGTCATTCGTTTTCCACAACCGATAGAAGTAGACTATAAGGCCGATGATTAAAGTAGCAATCAGTACATAAGGATTGGCCTTCATCACGGCATTTACCGCCGCCTGTGCAATGGACACCAGCTTTAGCGCAGCGACCAGGGATAGTACAGTCGCTCCCACCCCTGAAATAATTGGCTCAATCCACGACCAGTTCTCCGAGAAATACGTATAAACCACAGTGATCCAGTCCACCAGCTTCATGACGCCCTGAACAACATAATCCAGGCCCATACTTAAGGCGTCAAAGAACGGTTGAAACTTGCCTGCTTGGAAAGCAGCATTCAGACGGCTGATAAGCGGGGTTAGGGATTTCATTGCGTCTGCCCCAGCATCCGCGAACATAGAACGTACATTGTTGCCAAGGGTCTCCATCTGCTTCGCCGGGCTGGCCATCATTTTATCAAAGGCTGCCTGGCCCATTTTCTGTTTCTCAAGCAACTTATCGAATGCCTTGATAAAGCCGTCCATATCCCCGGCTTTACCGAGTTCATCAATTTTGAAACCACGAATATCTGACTTCGACATGTTAAAACGTTCTGCCAGAGATACAATATCTCCGCTCATGGCCTCTTTTAATGCAAATGCTGCACCCTCAATCCCATTCCCCGCAGAGTCAAATGCATTCATCCGGAGCGCGAAATTATTCAGCTTTTCCAGTTGATCGGTATTCTGTGTGGCTGAAAAGAATGACAGCGTGCTCTGCAGCGACTTATTGACATCCTGCCCCGCAGCTAAGGCATCAGCCTTAAATTTATCAAACATGGCAGTACCGATCTCAGCATTTCCGGTCCGGGCAACAAACATGTCCACCATCTTCTGCTGCTCCATTGCCCCGCCAAGCATCGCCGTGCCGAGAGCTTTGGCCCCCATGACACCGCCAACCCCTGCAAGTATATTGCCTAACCCGAGACCACCACCTCCTCCGCCGCCACGGCCTCCAGATCCACCACCTCCTCCGCCGCCAGGTCCACCACCACTCCCCAGCAACCGATTGACCAGTATACGTAATTTATCCACTGTCCGAATCAAGGTCTGAAGCAGCGTGTCAAGAGTAGCTGGTAACGTCAAATTGAGTGTCGCTGTAATGGTGCCGATTCGCGCTTCAAGCTGCGCCCGCAGAAGTGAAGCCTGATGCAATGCGTGAGCAGTATCCAGATTTACGCTGATCCGAATCGCAGCCGTATGGCTTCCCATGCCATGAATTAAGGCTTGGAGCTGCGACCTTACTGCGGATGCATCCGGCAACTCCAATTTTACCTCAGCGGTAATCGTGCCGATCCGGGTTTGCAATTGCACGCCCAGAAGGGAAGCAGCAGATAGAGCAGCTCCGGCATTAAGGGTGACCATAACTTGAATAGGCGGCACCGCTGCCCGAAGAGCTGAAAGCTGCGCAGTCATATCAGGGACTTCCAACCTCAGCGCAGCCGTAATCGTGCCCAGTCCGCGTTGAATCTCTTCCCGAGCAGCGGAAGCTGATTGCACTGCACCAGCCGTATCCAACACTACCGAGAGTTGCACCGAAGGTAGGGAGGACTGGATAGTCGTTAATTGAGCCGCGAAGTCAGAGGCGGCCAATCGGACCTCCAACACCGCCGCCCCAAATTCCGAGCCGATTTGCTGCCGCACGGTGCGGAGCTGCTGCAGCACCTGCTCCGAGTTAACGGACAATTGAATGGCGTTGCCCGGCCCCAGCGCTGTAAGCAGCTCCTTGATCCGTTGAAGCTCTGCCAGGGCGTTGCCAACTTCAATATGCAAACCTACTGCCATCTGCATCTGTGTTCGGAGCCGCTCCATAATGGCAATGGTTGCATTCATTGCGCTGTTCATGGTGGCTAAACGCTGGGTGAAGTCCTCATACAGCTTAATACTCGCTTCAATCGAAGCCATGGCTTCCCTCCTTTCCACGCATGAAAAAAGCACCCCGTCATGGGATGCCTCTGTGCCGTAGGTTATTTAACGTTATTAAATATTTCAATGGCTTTTTCGTTGTGCGTTTCTAATATGAATTTCCCTCTAATAGGCCAATCCTCCATTAATGGATCGAAACTTTTGACGGCTTTTTTAATTTTTGCATTAGACTCATATTCATATAATTTAACAACATCCTTACCTATATCGAAGATAACTCCATCCTTCGCTCCAATCATCTGATACATAGGCTTTTTCTCTTTGTCTACAAAATCTTTCTCATCCGAAGACATACCACTACTGATATCTTCCCCAGAGTTATTGAAAGCTTCGATAAACTTATCCATGGTCAAGTCATCGGTTTCATTAGACGATGAACACCCCGAGAAGACCAGCAGCAGACAAACGATTAATAAACCACTCCAAAACTTTTTCATTTTAGCCCCCATAGGTAATATTTACAAACAATATACCAAATAAGGGAAGGGAGGGTCTATCATTTTTTGCGAGCTTTCGGCTGATCCTTTTTCTCCTTGTCGATCCGGACGGAGATCATGCCATAGATTGCTGCACGCTCCCGAAGGCTCAGGGCCATCAGCTCATGCGGCATTATATGCAGTTCATGGAGGGCGTAGTAGGCAAAATTCGCCTCACCATCGCCCTCGTTAATTAGTTTTTTACTTCATCCACCAGTTCATTCATGTCTTGGTCATACCCATTCAGCGCATTGACATGCTCCATCAGGGCCGTAAACTCGCCAGGCAGTAGCATCTTGCGTAGTAGTGCTTCTGCCCCTCGAACCCCGTAGGACTTCTGCAACTCGGCGTCCTTTAGGTTGGGGTAAACCACTGAAGCGCCGACCATCTTGGCAAGATATTCATTGGAATCAAATTCAGGGGTATACACACCATTACGACCCTTTACCTTCTTCATGGCGGCTTTCCGCAGCTCCTGGTTCTCATCCTCAGTGATGCTGCGCAGTTTCCAGGGGATGGCTTTGCCCTCTTTATCCTTGAAGCGCTTCGATACCACAAAATCCTCTGTAGTCTCGATGGCAGCCGTCTGTGCAAAAAATGCTGAAAATTCACTCATTCTATGTTTCCTCCTGAAATTTAGTTTTGACTTGCGGGTGCAGCAAACGCTTGGCCCATATCAACGCCCTCGAAGGTAAAATCGATATCTTCTTCTAGGGCATCTGACTCAGTGTCCAAAGAGACCATAACCACACTGTCCAGATTGACGCCCAGCAGTGTGATCGTCTGTAGGCCAATCGTAGAGTTGGGGTCCTCATTCGTAATGGTCACATCAAAATCCGTATCTTTACCGGAACTCATGTAATCCAGCATCAACTGGCGGAATCGGCTGGTCACATAATAGATCGTCATACTGCCGGTACCATTCCAGCCGATGGCCTTGTGCTGCGTCCCCCGGCGGCCCAGCGTCTTCACATCTGCCTTCTCTTTCTCCACGGAGGCCTCTAGTGTCTTGATATAGAACATTTCCTCGACCTGGCCGTTAATCGTGGCGTAAGCCCGGCCTTCTTGCCCGGAGATTGTATCACTGGCTTTCAAAAATGCCATATCAGACCACTCTCACTTTCATGTATATTTTTTCGATAGAATCCACCGGCTGGATATTCGCCTCGACATAGATGGCGTCTGAATCGATCCCCGGCA
This sequence comes from Paenibacillus sp. FSL H7-0756, assembly GCF_038006765.1. Classification (NCBI taxonomy): domain Bacteria; kingdom Bacillati; phylum Bacillota; class Bacilli; order Caryophanales; family Paenibacillaceae; genus Paenibacillus; species Paenibacillus sp. FSL H7-0756. The sequence goes on from NZ_JBBOVT010000004.1 coordinate 17,619, forward strand.
ATACAGTAATATCCGCCTGCGAATCAAAATTCTGGATGGCATCAATTTCCTGTAAGGCCGTCAAATACACAACAATTTCCTTCCGGAACAGTGCCCGGCCGTCGGTGTTGTTGGACACCTTGCCGATGTATGACGTCTCGAAGATCCGCTTCAGGTCGTTGGCGATGCCGTCCAAGACACGGATCACCCGGTTTTTGTGGAACGACTTATTCTTCGATGGCGAGAAGGACAGGAAAGTATTGATATCCTGCTCCACAACAGCACGGTTGCCGGATGGAGTGAAGATGAACTCTCCCGCATTCAATGCCGCCTCGATCTGGCTATTGGTGAAGCGCGGTGCCACATCCACCGCATCGTCATAGGCCGCATAGGTCAGTGACTCATTCATCTCTGCACCAGCGGTTGCTCCCGCTACCCATGCAGTAGCCTGCACCGCCGTCAAGATCGTGCCGTCTGACAGGACCACGCCGTTACGGACGCTGATCACGCCTTCGCTGTCTGCGGCAGGATAATTCTCCATCACGGCCTGCACCTTCTTGCCTTCATTCTCCCGTAGCCTGCGGATGAAGGCAGCATATACGGCCTTCAGGGCGTTGTCCGTAGCCGGAAGCGCCACGGTCTGGAAGTCGAACAGCTCCAGTGCAGCCAGGAAGGCCGTATGGTCGGCGTTCGTTACAGTGCCATTGGCCCCGCCGATCAGAGGTGCACCGGCTGAAGCTGTCAGGGCGCCCGAACCGCTCCAAGTCACCCAGTCATTAGCCACCAGCCCCGCAATGTTGCTGACCACCTGAGTATCCACCACAGCACCGTCCAGCAGTGTCTTGACATCAAACTTGGTGCTATCGTCTAGGTTGGTCTGCACCACCACCGTCAGGGCGTTGCCCCGCAGGCCGCCATGCTTGGCCGTGGCCGTCAGTGCGCCAGCGGTCACCGCTGCCTTAGTGCCCTCGTTGAGCTTGTACAGCAGCACGGTCTGTGCCCGCTTCAGCGCTTCCCGGACCAACAGCAGCTCCGGCGCGGTCAGGTCATAGCCCAGCCGGGTCAGTGTGTCCTCGCCGGCTACAATCGGCGTAATCACCTTTGCCGCGCCCCAGGGGAGCGACAGCGCAATTGCCGTTACGCCCCGGCTACCAGCTGCGCCCAGCGTACCGCCGGATGATTCGACATTGATATATACGCCCGGTCTGACTTTGTTTTGAAGTGTCCATGTTCCTCCGGCCATCTATTCCGCCTCCTTGTTTTTAAAATCCTCAATAACCTGCTGCGCTTCTGAGGCTGTATACAGCCGGCCATCCTCCAACAGCGCGCCCAGCACATCCTTGTCCTGGTGCGAGTACTTGGCTGATGCCAGGAACTGCTCTTTCACAAATGTTCCCTGTGTCTCCTCTACTACTGGGGCGCTCTGTGTGCTTGTCGCCTTCACATCTGCAAGCTGCTTTCCGTTGCCTTCCTTCACTTAATCCCGCTCCTTTCAGTCATTGTCTGCATTTTAATTTCCGGTTCCCGCTCCCGAAGGATATGGAAATTGTATTGAACGAAGAAATGCAGCACCCCGTCCACGATCTCATGACGCATTCCTGTCCCCCGGTACCCGCCCTCAGCGCCCCTGATGTACTCAATCTCTGAATACAACCGCTCCGCCATCAGCTCACAGTCTTCACGCGGAGCGGCGGCGGCTCGATCCGGGAAGTAATGAACATCAAAGGGGTGGAACCGCTTATAACGCCGGTTAACCTCCCTCACCTGGCTGGACTCCATTAGCAGCACAAAAAAGCACGGCTGCTGCATGCCCTGCTCCACGGATTCGTCATATACCGGCAGTTCCGGCAGAAATAACGACAGCCTCTTGATGAGTGCGTTCTTGATATCCTGCATACTCACCGCCCCATATGCTTCTCAATGTATTTTTTGAGCTTCTTCTCCATGATGCCCGGCAGCTCCCGCTCCAACTCTTCCTCGGATAAGGTCAGCATAAACTTCCCATTGACCCAGCCGGTGCGCAGCCGCGTGACATGGCCATACTCCACATACAGTGCATACTCCACGTTATTGACGATCTCCACATGGACCCCGCCGCCGGGAAGCCGGACCACCTGGCCAATCTGCCACCCTCGCCGCAGGTCTCCGGTCCGCACCGGTGTCCGGGCTATCGCCTTAGCCAGCAGCCGTCCAGCCAACTCCCGGATGCACTCCTCCATAAAGGCCGGGAACTCCTTCTGCATCCGCTGGAGGTTCTTCTGCAGCTTCTTGGCATCGGAAAAATCGAAGCTTCCCAGCCCGCTCATGCGTTCTTCACTTCTCTCAGTTTGATTTCCTGATGGGTCGCATACCGGAACGGCTTACCCGCTTGTTCTCCCTTAAACTCCATGCCGTTCTGCAACACCGTTATCCGGCTGCCGGGCTTGACGACCACATCCGGGGAGATGAATAGCTTGGCGTCATAATTGATCTGATCTGCCGTCACCGTCTGAGTGGCTGCGGGCAAAGAGGACTGTGACAGAGCGCACGGTTCGTCAATCAGAACAGGAACGGGCTGCTGCCGCGTCTTGCCCGTTACCGAGTCTTTGACATTCTGCATCTCGAAAACGGCACACAACCCTTCATAGGTGCTCTCTATGGCTGCCCGCTCGGCGGGGATATTCCCAAAGCTAGGCATATTACCACCTCATCCTGCGGAAGGCGACCAGCTGGGCCTCGTAGTTCCGGACGAATGCAGCTCCAGAGCCTACGGTAACTACCGCCTTGCTCCCGCCGAACGCTGTAGTCACATCCCCGCGCTTGATGCTAGTCACCACCGGTGCCGTTTGCTCAAACTCTGTCGGGTACTTAGCCCGATAGAAGTCCTCCGCGATCTGCAGCACCACCGTGTCAAGCTCTCGCGGAATTGAAGCAATATTGCAAAAGGTCTTAATAGCCTGAACGATAGACTCCAGAGCAAACGTGAGCTGGAAGTCCTTCGTCACGCTCTCAATCGGGATGCCCAGCAACACCTTGAGCTTCGGCAGATATTTAAGATGCTCCTCCACCAGCCTCACCTGCTTTCAGGATCAAAGCCAGCACATCCTCCCGCTTGGACGCTTCGCCCAGATCAATGCTATTTTCCTTGGCATAGGCTTTCAGCTCCGGTAGCTTCATTTCAGCAACCGGTACCACCTCAGGCGTTTCATCTTCCAGGAAGGTGACGTACTGCTCTAACCGGGGGAATTCCTTCTCGGTCACGCTGAAGGACTCTCCCTGTTGGTAGAGTTGGCCATTATGCCGAATTGGTATTTCCTTGACTTCCACTTTCACAATGTTTCCTCCTCTGCTCAGGAAAATTTTCCTTAAGGGCGGCGAACCGCCCCATAATTAAAGTACTGTTGCCTGGAAGACTTCATCAGCTGCTGGGAACGATGGCAGCGCCGTGGCTACGGCCTTGGTCCAGGTGCTTACCGGGTCCTTGCCGTCTTCGTACACCATAGCCAGCACGTTGCCTACTTTGCTGGTGTCGATCTGCGGATCACGGGCCAGGCGGATCTCCTCGGCTGTTGGGCCGTAGATGGTTTCACCCAGCGGACCAGCCGGCAACATTACGAATTTATTCTGCGGGAAGTAGCGAAGCTGCTCATACGTACCATCGGCCTTCTGTTTCTTGTACACTTCTTCATAGGTGGCGATGGTAGGAAGTTCAAGCTGGGTCATGAAGGCGTTCAGATCGGTGCGCGTAGCTACACGTGCGGAATTATTGCCAAATAAAGCCCCAATCACTTTCGGATTCCGGAGCAGAGCGGCCAGTGCAGCGGCAGAAGTCAATGCGCGCTTAGGCTTCGTCCCCATGGTGGCATACCAGTCCATCAATTGCGTGATGGGATCACTGTCGGGATCGCTCCACAAATCAGATCCGGACAAGACTTGTTTGTGGTTCGCTGGCACCTTGTAATCCAGTGTCAGGTTCAGACCATTCTCGTTCAGCGTCACCGTACCATTAGAGGCAGCTTCCATCCGCATAAGCTCCACTCGGGCACGAACGCCTGCCGTCAGAGCATCCACATCGTTATACACCTGCTTCATGAGGTACTGCTGTTCTGCAGATGTACGTGGATTCTCCAAGGCAATGATGTCTTTCTCCTTCATTTGGCGTTTCCGTTTGATCAGCGCCAGCTCCATCGCTTGCTTGGAACCCTCGCGGCTGTCAATCTCAGCTTCAGTATCAAACGCATGTACACTGGCAATAACGGGAACCATACCCGCGCCTTTGATCTGATCAAACTCCAAAGAATCCCGCTTAACCTCCGGGAACAAGGTTTCACCCAGCAATGCCGGGTACTGCCGATTGCCCAGATAATTCAGAATCTCGGGCTGGCTGAACAACTCTAATACATTTGCCATAATTGATAAGCTCCTTCCGCGCGATTATACGCTTTGTTTGAATTTGATATCCGACTTGGCCGCCAGGGACGTCTTGGCTGCAGCAGCCAGAGCCATCGGCAAACGGGCTTCCAGAATCCAGGCATCCACCAGCACTGCGCCCGGCTGCGGGCCTTCGGTTACATCCGTATCCGTGAACACGATACCAACGGCCGTGGCATCATTCGCCGGGTAAGGCGTGCCGGCTTTGACGATCTTACGGCCTTGCGCATTCGCGGTTACCCCCGCGTCACTGATCTGATAGGTGTAGCTGACGTATTTCGCACTTGCCAGGAAGTTAATATCCTCGGCCTTATCGTAATTTTTAACGTATACCATTCGTTTTCTCTCCTCTCTGATTTAACCCCATGGGTTATTAGCGGCAGCCGGCGCTTTGCCTGATTCATTGGCCGCCTTGGCGAAGTCTGCGGCAACACTGGCTCCGCCTTCACCTTTAGATTGATCCTTGCCATCAGGCGACTTGAAGCCCTTGAAGGTCGGCCCTTTGGCTTGCTGTTTTTCCGCAAACAAAAAGCCCTTGCTCTCGCGCAGGGCCTTCACTTGGTCGTCCAGCCCGCCCTTGACGGCTCCGCTGTCGTCCAGTTCAATCTTGGTCTTGTCCAGGAGTCCAGCAACGATATCCGGGTCGTGCGCCTCACCGGCCAGCGCCAGCTTGAGCGCCGTGGTCAGCTGCAGATCCTTCACCTTGGCTTCATAGTCCGTCTTAACCGTCTTATTTTCGTCCTGCAGCTTCGTGATCTGGTCCTTCAGCGCCTGGTTATCACCGGCAGACTTCTTTACCTCTTCTAGCTGACCAGATGCTTTGTCGCGGTCTTGCTCAGCCTGCTTCTTCGCCTCGTTTACCTCATCGAACCGGGCCTTGGGAACAAAACCCTTCAGTTCGTCCGCTGAAGCAGCCGCTGCCTTTGTCGCCTGATCCTCTGTCAATCCAATCGCAATAAACTGTTCTTTATTCATTCAGGATTCCTCCGTTTCATCTTCGCTTTTTACCCGGTCGCGTCCGGTGATGTCTTGTTCTTTAACGTCTGCAATACCAAAAAGACGGCATGAAAAAAGCACCTCCATGTTTTGGAGAGTGCTTCAGACACCATATTTTTGCTTAATCAATACCCACTTCATTCCTTCTTCACGGGCCAGGCGCCGCTGTTCAACCGAATTCGCATCCAGGACGCCTACCGGATACTTTGGCAGCTGATCCTTTTTTATCATGTATTCGTAGTTGACCTCGTTAATCTCATTTACAAAATCATCGAATCGCTCTCCTAACCGTTCACGTTGAGGAGCAAGAAGCGTTTCAATTTCCTGACGGTTTTCCTCCTTGGATATCAAGAAGATCACTCCTTGGTATAAATTAATCCCTCCAACAGCAAAACCAACTGTTCCATAGTTAAATGCTTATCGTCGTACCCGTGAATGGCCTGCTCGATGGTAAGTTGATCCAGATAAGCTTTAGAGGCCTGATTAAGCAAAGAATCGATCTCTGCTTCACTGAGTTGAATAGGTGCTGTTCGACCCATTACATAGAGGTTACCCAAATCTACAGCTCTCAGCTGTTTAATGCCATGCCTGATAAAGGCGTGCACATCATCGCTACTGAATGACCCGCCCAATTCTCCATCATTTGAAGGGTGGTTGTGGGTAACGATACTTCCTTTGAGCTGCTCGGGCTTGAGTTTCGTAATATCGACGGCTGCCTTCTCGCCCTTCATATGAAGAACTTCGCCCTTTTCTGTAAGTATGACAGCGTGTTCTTCAGGCGCCTTACGAATTACCTGTTCTGCATCCTTCACGTATTCACGGACCAGCTCCGGCTTGGACAAATCAATATTACCCAGCTTGCGCGGAATGTCCGGCTGCAGCTTGGGCAGATCCATCTTACTGAGATTAATCAGCGGTGGGGCGGTCTTTCCGGTTTCATCATACCATTTCTCCGGCTCTGGGGTATATGCAGATTTTGCGGGTACTGGAATATCAGGCGTTTTAGGCAATGGAATACTGGTCGGAGCAGGAATAGCAGGAACTGGCACATCAGGTGCTTGATCCTTTGGAATCGGTACACCCTTATCCGGCCCGCCTGGCATCATAATCGTAGGCAGCGGCGTCTCTGGCTGCTTCCTGTCCGGCGTTTCCGCTGTAACCGATTCGGCCGCTTCAGGAGCATACTTCTTCTCCCACTCGGGATAATCGATGTCCTCCGGCACCTTGTATGTCTTGCCGTCATCGTCCCTGGCCACCCGCTCCTTGATATTATCATCGTAGTGCGGGATCGTTGTAGAGCGGCAGTACACGTGCATTGGCGGGAAGTTGACGCCCGGCTGGGCATCCGAGACATCAAACACCTTGCCATCCAGGTCCCGGCAGGTCGGGGAGGTTCGTTTGTCCAGCGTTGCGGTGTAACGGTACTGCTCCACGCCCAACTCCCGGAAACCGGCAAGGCTGGCCTGGCCCGCAAAGTAAGCGGACTCCGTCAGGATCAGCCGCTCCGCAGCCCGGTACGATACGCCCAGCCGGTCCTGCAGCTGCTTGATCATCTGCTTGGAGGTCTTCCCGCTGATCAGCCCCTGCGTAAAGATGTTCCGCAGCTCTCCGTTCAGCCGGACCCGATCCGCCCAGATCCGGCTGCTGAAATTACTGCCGTCTGGTGCCCAAGGAGCGGATAGAATGGCTTCAAGCTGCCGCTTGTCCATCTTGGCGAAGGAAGCTCCTATGCCGATCCCCTTCTCCAGCTCAAAGATGCTGCGATAATATCCATCCTTGTAGACGTTGCCCAGCAGCCCCGTGGTTCCAGTCAGGCGCTTCGCAGACATTTCCTCAATGTGCTGCCTCATCTGCAGTTGGATCGACTCCAGCCGGGTCACACGCACCCGAATACTGGCATTCTCCAACTCCTTCATCCAGCGCTGGTCGATGGCGTTCTCTTTGCCTCGGGCAATGTAATCCTCGACGCTCCATTTGAATTCCTTCAGTTCGCCGGCTTTTAGAACCCGCTTCGCCTCGGACAGACTGACCAGGCCGTTATTATCAGCAAATCGCTGATAGAAGTTATTGACGTCTGTCTGAATGGCTATCTGCGCCTTCCGGAACTCCTTCTGCATTGCCTTCGTAAAAGGGACGCCCTTATTCAGCAGGGATTCATTCAGCTGTTCCATTCTCCCGGTCCAGTAGGCTGCTGACTTCATTTGGGATCAACTTCTTCCGGTGGCTTAGGATTATTGGAGGGCAGGCCGTAATCGTCCATCTTATCCAGCGTCGCCTGCTCCTCTGCCTCAATCCGCTTCAATTCCTCCTTGGTGTCGGTGACCCATGGATGGTTGGCCACAATCGTCTCCCTGGAGATCACCCCGGTGCTGTTACTGGCGTCTGTGATGGCCTCGGACTCGTTAATCAACACATCCCGGTTAAAGATGAAGGTCACCGGTTCCTCTGAATAATCCTTGCCCATGGCAGCCAGGTGCGTGTCGATGAACCACAACAGCTGCTTAAGGCCTGACTGAAGCTCACTTTCCAAGTCGTTGCAATCCAGATCCAGATCCTGATACAAGGATCGGAGGGCCACTCCAGAGGGAGCGCTGGCAAATTTATCGGATTGAGTATCGACCCCGCGTCCAAACTCGAATATATCCTTGCGGGTCATGTCCATGTGATTGCGATAGGCTTCCGTATCCAGATCAAGGCTGATGGTGTCTACTCCACCGTCCCCGTCCACAAATGCCACACGGAAGCGGGAAATGTTCTCGCGGAACTCACCGCCGCCCTGGCCACTGTAATTCTTCACCACGTAGATACTGTTCGGCAGATCCTCCAGGTTGTTGCTGTTGGCGGATTTCTGCTTGTCGTAGTCATCGACCTGCTTCTTGATCAGCTCAATCAGCGGTTGCTCCTCGGAATTGTATTTGAAGCATACAAACGGCACCCGCTCCCAGTTGAGTGCCTTTTCGCCGGTGCCCTCAATTACAGCAAGGTGATTCCGCTGTTCCAGCAGCCGCAGCTTGCCAGCCTCTTCCTCATAGATTCGCAAGCCGTCCAGATCCCACCACTCCACGCGCTTGACGGTCTGCTTTTTCTTGGCCACATAGCCCTCAATCTCATAGGCCCGGATAAAAGCGGCCAGCTCTGTATGTGCTGCGTCCTTCCAGATCGGCAAGCATTCCTCCGGATTCAGCTTCATGAAAGCCAGCTCGCCAGTCTCGGTATAATACGGATGCAGCCAGGCCTTGCCGCAGTTGACGGCATCTTTGCCCAAATTCTTGAATAAGCGCTTAAAGTCATCATCGAAGAACAATTCCAGCTCATCCTGATAAGACGGCAGCTCTGTCTTTGGCAGGAGCGGCTTGGAAAGCAAGTAGCCTGCCTTCTGATCCACGAGCTTCCGAACAAACCCGTGTGGAATCCGGTTATCCGCCAGATTATCCGCAGCGACCAGCCTGCCCTCTGCATCAATCGTTTTCCGGCGCTGATCAAGAATGTCATTTTTAAGCCGGTAGTAGCGTTTGCCAATCAGCATCTGCTTGCGCTCATCGGACCGCTCCCAGTCGCTGACTTCGGCCTGAATGATCTCTTCCAGCGTCATGGGTGCATTGGCATCCAGGTTCTCCAGTATCTCCTGTAGGGTCTCCATCAGTCCCCCTCCCTTCCTGTTATTTCTTGAACGACACGCCGGAACGGTCCATGTCGCCTTCTAAGGCGTAGCGGCATTGGTCAATGCTATGATTGTCCTTCTCCTCCAGCTTGGCGCGTGGATTGCCATCCGCGTCCACTTGGTAATCAATATCCTCGAACTCCTTGGCCGTGTGGGGCGTCCGCTTCGGATCTATCACGATTTCTTCCAGATCATCCAGCCACTTCTCGCCATACTCCACGCTGCCTGGACCCTTCTTGGCTCCGCGAATCCGGATGCCGTGGGTCTTCATTTCATCAATGGACTTCGGCTCGGCAGAATCGGCTGTAGAGATCACATCGTGATATTTCCGCGTCTTGATCCACTCGGCAAGTTCCCGGTTACTGATCTTCACACCGTACCGCTCATCCAAGGCGTACAAGCGACGGCGCGTCTTATCGTAGTGCCAGCGGCCGAAGGATACCGGGTCCACACCATAGCCCCAGTCGATGCCCTGCCTAATGTTATCAAAGCTCTTGATCTCATCGTCCGTGATGGTGCGGAAGATCAAATTATCGAACGGCACAACCCCGCTGCCGATAGCTTCTCCGCGATATTCCCACTTGTACCGTAAGGACAGGCCGTCCTTGTCGATCTTCCCCTTGGTTTTGGCCTCTTCGGCCTCCTCCAGGAAAGCCTTGGACAAATGCGGGTTGTCCAGGTACGTGGAGTGATGCACGTAGGTATTCGCCTGTTTAAACTGGGACTCATATTTCTTGTTGGTCCAGTTCTGCTTACGCTTCGGCGGGTTGTAGCTATAGTAAAAGGCGTAAAAAAGACCATCGGGCAGCTCTGCACGAAGCACAGAGTTTTCGATGGTCGTAACCTCTTCTTCCGTTTTAAACTCGGCCAGCTCCTCGATCCACATAATCGCAATCGGGAACTTGCTGACCTTAATCGACTTCAGCTTCAGCGGGTCGTCAGCCCCTCGGAAAATAATCCGATTCCCACGGGGCAGATAGATCAGCTGGAGTGGAGATTTCAGCACACGCCAATAAGCCGACACGCCCAGGATCTCAATGGCCTCCTTGAGCTGCTCGAATACCGATTCCTCCAGCGTGCGGGCAACCTTCCGGATGACCAGCGCTGTAACCGGGTACTTCATCACATCCTTGATGACCTTCAAGCCGATATGGGTTGACTTGGCCGATCCGCGCCCGCCCTTCAGCACATGCCGCAGGTAGCGGTGCGAATTGGACGCCCGCCAGAAGGATTGAAACTGCGGTGTAACGATCTCGGACAGCTTAATCTGATTCATCGGAGCCATCCCCAATATCGTCAATGATCTGAACGCCCATGGTCCCGTCAATCTGCTGCCGGTCCACCCACATCCCGTACCGCTTGCCCAGCAGCTCCGCCGCCTTGATCCGGTCCGCGCCGTTCAGATCCTTCTTGACCAGGCGCTGCTCCCCCATGCCAAGGCCAAGCGGGAATTGCTCCTGCTCCTCACCTCGAAGCACGCCAGTTAGGAACTCCAGCACCTCGTCCTGCTTGGCAATCCGCTTAGCATCCTTCTCCGCGATCCGCTCATCAATGTATAGCCGAATATGGGGCTTCTGGAGGTTTTCGTGACCTATGTCCGGCGCTGTCTTGCGGCTGTATCCGGCAAGGCGGGCCGACTCCGTTGCATTGCCGGTCTCGATAAAATAATCGGCGAAACGCTTCTGTTTTTCGGTTAATTTCATGGCATTTCACCCACCCTCTTTCTTCTTGAAATACGAAAAAGCCCGATCAAATGACCGGACTTCAAACAGAATATATGTTGACGTAGGTAAACTAATATGCTATAATGTATATATAAGGAGGTGATAATGATGAAGAAACGAAGTGAAAGACGGAAAGAGGAAAGGGACAACAAAATCAAATCGGTGACTGCAATCATCGGCTTGATCGTCCAAATCCTCACCCTCATCAAACTACTGCTCAAGTAGTGAAACCCGAAACCTCGGCCCCGCAAGGGGCCAGGCGGTAGGGGATGAATAACAAGGGCCGTCTTTCCTTCAGTATAACATAATTATAATATAAGGAGCGATGAACCATGACTCAAAAGACTACAAACATGGTAACCTATGCTACGCTGGCGATAAGCATTATTAACCTGATTATTTTGGTGGTGAAGTGGTAATGTACACCTTCAACAGCAAAGAAGAACTGGCCGAATGGATCGCCCGGGAAGTAGTAGGCACATCGGAAGCGATGGAGATCATGGACTGCAGCCGGCAGAACCTGCACAAGTTTGTTCAGAGCGGGAAGCTTGTGCCGATCAAGGACACTGGGCGCGAACGCCTATTCCTCCGGTCCGATGTCCTGGAGCGGAAGGAAGCGGCCAGCATATACAATCGCAAGCCTAAAACAGACAAGCCCGGTGAGTGATGCCGGGCTTTTTTTAACGCAAAAAAGAGCCCTCCGCACTGGAGGACTCGGGATAGACAGACTTATAGCACTGCTGGCTGTATGGCATGGTGTATGACAGTACGTATGACAAGACTATATAAATTGCTCAGAAATTTTCTCCCTCGCCCTTGTCACATACTTCTGAACCGATGCCTTTGATAAATCCAGCTTATCCGAAATCTCCTGAAGCGTCAAGCCCTGTGCCATGTGTAGCAGGAAGCATGTTCGCTCTCGGTCGCTCAGCGCCAGTAGCGCCTCTACCATCCGCAGCCGCTCGGCCCCACCCATCTGCGCACCAGACAGCTTGACATACACTTCCCTCTGCCGGTAGACATCCGTCCGCTCGGCCCCTCTGCGGCTCCCTGGCCGTCTGCCGCGCCGCATCCAGGTCAATGCATAACGCATGTCCGCCAGCATCCCGGAGACCGTCTCCGCCTCCTCTGCTGCCGCTGGCAGGGAGAGGTCCAGGGAATCCCGGTACCGCTCCAGCACATGCGTCTCAGCAGCATACTGCCCGATCAGGGTTTCGATCCAAGTTGCTTTCATGCTGTGACCCCCTGTTAAGTTATTCACCTGAAGCAGATAAGCGGTTTATAATCCACTTGGCCCGCGTCAGCTCGGCAATACTCCGGTCCAGCAGATGCACATCCGTGGTCGGCGCAGCTGCAAGAGTTTGAATTTCTCGCAACCGACGGATATCGTCACGCAGTTCCTCCACTTCGGCTACCAGGTCGTCGCGCTCGGTAATCAAGCGGTTCAGCTCCTCTTGAAGCCCATCACATTGCGTTGCCAGCTGATCGATGGTCTCCACATACTGGACGCATCGGGTCTCAGCCAGCCCCAAATCAAGCTCGGCGGTTTCCCGAACAGCAACAGCCTGATCTAGCTCCAGCCGAAGCTCATCGTTTCGGGCCGCTTCTCCCCGGCGTGCTGCCTGGAGCTGTTCAATCCTGGCCATAAACTCCTCAGCAGCTTTGCCGGCAAGCGCTACGGCTTCGGTCGCCTGAGCCTTCCAGCGTTCAGCTTCAGCCTTATAACCCTTAATCATGTCATGGGATATAGGCTGCGTAGCGGACAACGCTGCTTTTAACTCCTCGATCTCCTGCTGCGCCTTCTTGTACAATTCGGGTGAAACCGCCGTTACCTGCAACGGCATTGCCTCCTTATCGCGGGGCAATTGGGTTTCCTTGGGCGTGCCCTTTGCAAGCAGCTCCTGTGCCTTGGCTGCGTTAATGCCCTTCAGCTCCCACTTCTTGACCCACCACGACAAGGTGTTAAACTTCATGCCCCAGGCTTTTTCAATGCTGCCGATTGTTTCTCCTGCGGCTATCTGCTCGATAAATCCTTGCTTGGTCAGCCCGCAACTCGGGCCCTCTTTACTCATCCGCTGTCCTGTCATGTCGTCAGCCCCCTCTTGGTTTTGATGTTCTCTCTTCTCTAGGCGCTTCTTTTCGGAAGCTATGTCTTCCTTCGTCCGCTGGACCACAGGTTTTTTAAAATCCTTATCCCGTTTCGTAGCCGGATACTTCTGCCGGACTTCTTCCAGTTCCTCCGGCGTAAGAGTATATTCCCGGACGCCGCTGGCGCCTTTGCTGCTATACTCAACGACTCGGCTGGGTGCAGACGTTCCTGCATAGCCCACTCGCGAACCAGTTGTACGGTCAATCATGACAGCCACCCCCTCATGACAGGTTGTACCGCACTCGCCGAACTCTCCGTACATATCCTGCCGCCGCAGCTGTCCGCTCCCGCTGACGGTGTGCGAAGGTTGCACCCAGATCCTTGCGTACCTTGGGCGTGTATACCCGCACGGCCTGAAGCTGCTGCAGCTCCTCAATCCGTTCTACCACAGCGGCCAGTTCCCCAGCCATCCCTTTCTGCCGCCGAAGATACTCCGCCAGCGGCTGAAGCAGTTCCTTGTCCTCTTTGGCCTTTCTCCGGTTCCAGCGGCTGACCCCCAGCTGACTCCCCAACTCCAGCCGTTGCCGGGGCGTAAGCTTCAGCAGCTCCAGTGCATGTACCAAATCAGTGCATTCATCGCTGTAATGCTGCTCGTCATGCACGGCACGCTCGTAATCTTTCTTAACGCCGTCAACAATGTCGCGGAACTGCTTGGCCGCCTGATAGGCGTTAATGGTCATCTCGCTGGCACCTCCTTGATCTTGTATTGCGCCCTGTCCCACTTCCTGGGTTTCCGGCGTTTAATCTCTTCCTTGGCTGCGATGATGTCCCAAGAAGATGCCATAGGGTCCTGCAGCACAACCTGAAGCTCTCGATCCGTTGCGTTCCTCCAGTTCATCCACCTGCTCCTCCCCGCTGCTTCTCATAGACTTCTTCAAGCCATTCCACCATCATGACCATTTGCTTAATGGCCAGCCGGTGGTCGTTATATTTGCGGCAAATCGCACCGGTGGAGTCAGCAACCCATTGCCAAAACTCCGGGTTCTGCATCCCGTGCCGGGCGGCTGCCTCGTTGACCTGCTGCGTCCACTGATACACATCCCAGAACAGTGCCTTATAGTCCATGGCCTACAGCTCCTGTATCTTGATATAAATGCCCGGCAGCTTCGCCCAAAACTTTTCCACGATCAAGCTGGCGATCTGCGCATCATCTTTGTAAAACCTCAAATCTTCCATGCAGTCTTCGAGCAGCTTTTGCATATTAGAGTTGTCTGGCCTCGTCGATTTGTACTCCCCGTCCTGGTGCTTGCCTTTCAGCGGGAAACACCACTTCACCGTCAGCCGGATCGGACCAATATAGGCGCGAACAGGAGTATGCTGTCCAAGGTGTGCCATCAGCTTCGCCCGTGCCGCCTTCAGCTCCTCTGGCTCGTAGAAGACCGGTTTGCCATTGACAACCGCCACCTGTTTCTGCTGGTGCGTGATCGTCGGAACCTTTTTCATCGGCATGAAGAATTCAGTCGGCATGTTGTCATCTCCCATTTTTTAACTTTTCCGTTTTTCTCGCGGTGATAAATGTAGGGGAGGGGGAAGGGGGATTTTTATACCCCCTTCCCTTATCCTTATATATTTATATATAGTGGTCGCCGCCGTACCTTGCGGCAATCATACTCGTGTCATATTCCCCGCAACTTCTTGCAGAAATGCAGCAACCATGTTTCGCAACTTGCGGCAAGCATAAATCAATGTTTGCCGCCGCAATTATTCTTCTTCCTTTTTGACTATACGGAATCCCTTTGAGCGGTCGATTTCGTAGCCATACCGTTTCACCCAATCTCTTACGGTGCGCTCGGCAACCTCTTTTCCGGTTGAACCATACCATTCAATGATATCTAATACCGTAGGGGGTTCACCGAAATTACAGTTGTTCACGGCAGCCTCAAACTCCTCTGCCTTGCTCCGGCGCTCCTTCTGTGCCTTCTCCTTGCGCTTACCCGTGGCCTTTTGCCATGGAGGAGCGGACTCCCCTTCCGGGTCGATGTCTTTCAGGCTACCGACCTCATCCACCCGATGAACGGGGTACTGGAACCACATATTCACAGGAGCAAACTTGGCATACTCCCGCAGCGTGCCTTCTACGCGCCAGGCTGACCGTGCCCGTACCGCTTCCAGCGCCCGCTTGATCTCTTCGGCGACTGCATCCTGCTCCGTATTGTAGATAGCCCGGCGCGCATGATCCTCCATGGCCTTGGCACTGAGTGCATCGTCCTGGGAGACGGACTGCGCCAGGTACTGCGGGTTGTACCGGGCCATGTACCGCTGATAGACGCTGCAGGTGACCTTGTTCTCCTCCTGCAGCAGCAGGGCCTCCGTGACCTCCAGCTCTACCAGGTCGATCAGCGCGTCCGGATCGCGGGCGAATACGCCGCTGCCGGATGCCCGGTCCATCGACTTCTTGCCGCCCTGCTGCCCCTTGGAATGATGATGGCAGTAGATCACGGAAGCCCCCAGCTCGGTCGCTATCTTGTCAAACTGGTTGGTGAAGTGGGCCATCTGGTCCGCACTGTTCTCGTCGCCGGTCAGCACCTTATAAATCGGGTCCACAATGACTGCGATATAGTTCTTCTTGGCTGCCCGCCGGATCAGCTTCGGGGCCAGCTTATCCATGGGCACCGACTTCCCCCGCAAGTTCCAGATATCGATATTTCCGATATTGCTCGGTGGCAGCCCCAGGGCAGTGTACACATCCTTGAAGCGGTGCAAGGCGCTGGCCCGGTCCAGCTCCAGATTGACATACAGCACCTTGCCCTTGGTACATTGCCAGGCCAGCCACTTGATGCCCTCGGCTATGGCAATGCTTAACTCAATCAGCGCGAAGCTCTTGCCGGCCTTTGACGGCCCAGCCATGAGCATCTTATGACCCTGCCGCAGCATTCCTTCTATTAAAGGCGGTGCAAGTGCAGGCATGTTGTCCCAGGATTCCGTCAGGCTCTCCGGGTCCGGCAGATCGTCGTTGATCCCCTCAATCCATTCATGCCATTCCGCCCAGCTCGCTTTGCCCAGGTTCGTGTCCACGATGAATTGCTTCTTGCCGGCCCGCTCCACGCCCGGCAGCCGTGACAGCCGGGAAGGGTTACGGTTTTGCTTATCGATGGCCAACCCGTTCCGTTTGCAGATGTCATACAGATAATCCACCCGCTTGCGGTACTCATCGTAATTGGCCGCATCGACCCGCACAATGGCGTGCAGGCTCTTGCCTCCGCTGTAGACCATGACGGCAATCGGCAGCTCCAGCTCCCGCATGACGGCATTCTGTTTCTCAATGTCCATCGTGTCGGATTCCACCAACGCATACCGGAATTCCGTAACGTTCTCATTCTTAACGCCCTTGCCGTCCAAGGGATTGAAGCGAATCCAAGCCCCCGCTTCCGCCTTGTAATCCCCAAAGACTTGCCCGATATCGCCGTCACACATATGCAGCAGCTCGATCAGCTCTCCGGCCGTCCGGTCCCATGCCCCTTTGGTGGGCAGCCATTTCCCATCCTCGCTCTGCCAGGCTTCTGTCACATAGCCAACGTTCTCGGAGGCTTCAAATAAAGCACCCAAATACGTTGTTATCTGCTGCACAGGGTTCCATTCAACCGGTTCATGGATCTCTTTCCCTTCAATCCAGTTCTTATCCACGACGACGTAATCCCCTGAACCGCCGGAAATCTCATCGTCCCAATCCAGTTCCCGATCATGAGCGGAACGCGGCAGCCAGCCGTTATCCTTAGCCATCTGTGTGATGGTCGCCCCGGTCACCGGATTGCCGGTACCCTCGAAGCTGGTCCACTTCTTGAAGCATTCGCCAGGATGATACCGCCCGCCATCCCGCCGGCTCCACTCGTCCCAGTCGCTGGCTGTGTATCCTTCATATTTCAGTGCCATGCCGACATTGACCCATTCCTGGTAATTCAGGAACACTGGATCCACATGGCCAAGCAGGGCAACCAGATCCAATTTATGTTCCATCTGCTTCACCTTCCAGAATTTCCGCTTTTTCAGCCCACTTGATGAAGGATAGGATATTTAAGGCTGTAAACTTTGTTTTAGAACGCTTTGTTCTATAGACAATCATTCCTGGCATTAAACCACATAGTATCCGTTCCGTTTTCCCCTTCCGGATGATAGTCCCCACTGGCAACTCCATGATTTTCAGAAGAAGAGTTTTCTGTTCTTCATTCATGAATTCTCCACCTCTCCCTGGAGCAGCCCCGGATTCTGATAAATATTTCCGATAACAAGGCAGTCATAATCGACCCAGCGGTAATGATTGGAATAACCGCAGTCAATATAATATGAGGCGTTAGCGAATCGAACGACACCCGTTTTGACTGGACTATCCTCATGGGATGTATCTATAAAATCCACAACATCCCCCTTGCAAATCTCCTGATCAATGCGATCTCTCCGCCCGATGTATTGCATCAGTTCAAACCGTGGTTGCGCTGGCGTGCCCGTCATTTTGGCAGCATGCCCTCCATAGGCCACGTTACCCGACCAATCGGAATCCTTGTCGTGGATGTCCACGCCAGACAGGAACATCAGCTCATTGTCGATTTTATTCCATTCCAATTTGTGAACCGGGAACATAGCTTTCAACTTGCGGTCCCAGGCCCGGTACTTAACATTATTCATCATAATCACTCCAATTTGCGCTAATCTCGCTCAGTGCTTCCTCTTTCCATTCCTTAAATTCTGCTTGGATTTTCTCGTCGGAATCCTCAGTAGTGAAATTGCGAATTGAATTGCAAATCGTATTTCCAGAACGTCCATGCAGTTCAAAAAGGATTACTCTGCGCTTACGCATCCTATTCACTCCCCTGGTCGATACTCTTTAGGATTGATATCAGCAGGTGTTCTCCATCCGTTAGCAGCAATACGGTCAATCAGATTCTTTGCCCGATCGAATGACCAGGTGCCCACATGTTCAAAGCCCTTGTTCTCCAGGAAACGGATCTGCTTCGGCGTTGTCAATCCTTCGGTACGCCGTTTATCCAGCCGTTCCAGCAGCTTCGTCGCCTTACCGGCGTTATCGATGGCTTCGGGCAGGATGCCCAGCTTCTCCAGCGTTCTGACCTGCGCTTCACTCGGTGGCGACATTTCCCAGCCGAATGAAGGAACATAGCTGGAGAGGTCCTCCGCCTGGATGCTCATTTCAAATTGAAGCGGATCAACCAGTTTGGCCTTCCGGCGCTTCATCTCATTCAGCATCTTGGCCAAGGCCTCTTCACGCTGAGCAATGACATCCTCAGCCGCCTGCTTTTCGACAGTTTCCAAGTCCAGCGCCAGTCCAGACTCTTCAATTTGCTTAGTCATGGCCTGGGCAACCTCTTCATTTTCAGCGATCAGGTGGGCGGGGTGACACAGCTCGTGCCGCTCCGTGTGCCAGAGGAAATCCAGCAGCAGCAGCTCCTCCTTGCCGGGAAACAGTCGGGTACCGCGCCCAACCATCTGACTGTACAAGCTGCGGACCTTGGTCGGCCGAAGCACGACGATGCAATCCACGCTGGGGCAATCCCAGCCCTCTGTCAGCAACATGCTATTACACAGAACGTTGTACTTGCCGGAATCATAATCGGACAGTATCTCTGCCCGGTCCTGAGAGTCACCATTGACTTCGGCAGCCTGAAAGCCAATCGCATTTAATATAGAAGTGAATTTCTGGCTGGTCTTCACCAGCGGTAGGAACACAACAATCTTCCGGTCCTTGGCCACCCGCCACATTTCAGCAGCGATAGAGTCCAGATACGGGTCCAGCGCGGTGCCAAGGTCACTGCTCTTGAAATCCCCAGCCTGTTGACCTACTGTGGACAAGTCCAGTTTCAGCGGAATGGTCATTGCCTTAATCGGACTTAAGAATCCCTCTTTGATCGCCTTGGGCAGTGTGTATTCGTAGGCCAGGCTCTCGAAGTAGCTGCCCAGGTTTCGCATGTCTCCCCGGTCCGGTGTGGCCGTAACGCCCAGGACATTCGACTCTTTGAAATAGTCCAGGACCCGCTGATAGCTGTCTGACAGGCAATGGTGCGCCTCGTCGATGATGATCACATCAAAATGGTCAGCACCGAATTGCTGCAGGCGCTTGAGTCGCATCATGGTTTGCACGCTGCCCACTACCACCCTGTACCAGCTCCCGATGGAAGTCTGCTCCGCCTTTTCGGTTGCACAGCCCAGCCCGGTAGACTTGGCCAGCTTATCGGCAGCTTGGTCCAGCAACTCCCCACGGTGAGCCAGGACGAGCACGCGCTTGCCTAGCTTTACCTGATCCTCAATCACCTTACTGAACACAATGGTCTTCCCGCAGCCCGTAGGGAGGACCAGGAGCGTCCGACGGACGCCCTTTCTCCACTCCTCTTGAATCGATTGCCGGGATGCCTCTTGATAGGGTCTAAGCTCCATAGCCATAAGACATCCCCCTTAAAATTGCCCGTTGGACCAGTTCCCGCCTTGTGGGGGAGGAGAGGTTGGGAACGGGGCCTGCTGATATTGTGGCGGCGGCTGATTGGTTTGGGGCTGTTGATGCTGCGGCTGCTGGTACTGTGCAGGCTGCAGCTGCTGATAGGTAGGAGGCGGCGCCTGTACTGCAGGCTGCTGTTCATCCGCAGGGTAGAAGCTCTTTACCTGGTTGTTCGTCCGCTCCTCGCCGTCCCGGCCCCGGAATTTGTTAATCTCCAGCTTGAGTCGGCCACGGCGCCCTGTCACGGCATTCCAGTTCATCTGCGCCTTTTCCCCCTTCCGCTTCTGACCGATCCCGGCGAAGAAATTGGACAACAATCCTTCTGTTTTGGTATGCAGGAACAGATTGTGAAAAACGACTACATCCCCATGCTCTGGCGAATGCACGGTCAGCTCCAGCTTGGCCTGATTGCAAGCCGGCATCTTTTCGGAACCACTGAAGCGCCCACGCTCAAATTTCGTTACCGTGAAATCGTAGTCACCTGGGGGCAGCAGGGTAAATTCCCCGCCGTCCTTCTCAATCGTTTCGTCCCAGCCTAATTCGCGTTCTTGTTCACTCATGTATAAGTCCTCCTAGAAGTTTTTTTAATTGAAAGGAACGGCGTTCCGGTTGGATTGAACTATCGCCAGCACTGTTGACCAGGCCGCTACCAGCACGCCTTCAATAAAGCCGGGGTCATAGTTGGTGATTGGCGTGTCCACCGGGTAATAGTTCCGCTGGAACACCGCCTGCTGAAGCTCGGCTTCCGTGACCTGGTGCAGAATCATCAGATCCCGCAAGGACTTCGGAATAGCCGGGTTCAGTTCCCCACCAGCAGAAGCCTGTGGCGGTTGCTGTGCTGGCGGGGCGATGGATGGCAGTGACTGCGGCGGCGGGCTGACTGGTGGAGCGGTTGGGGCTGCTTGCTGCTGGACGGCAGGCGGCGCTGCTGCCGGTGCTGCGGGAGCCGGCCCGTTGAAGATATGGGCGATATAGCCGTAATCCAGCGGAAACTCGTCCGGAAGGCCATGGCGGTTCTTGGCATCCCATGCCGGGTGGTGCGTGGCGTAGACAGTCCGTACGCCTCCCTGGGCCTTGTTCTTCTTGCCTTCCTTATCTGTTGAGACGGAAAAGGTTTTGTAATTGATGAATAGCACCATATCCGCCCATTCTTTAACCAGCGGTGCCGTCCGGCTGGCCGTCTTCTGCCCAAGCTTCAACTGGTAGCGGTCATACGCTCCCATTTCATCCGGCTGCTCGAATTTAACAATCTGAGCATGAGCAATCAGCACAACATGAATACCGGCATCCACAACATCGCTGAGAAGGTTTAGCATCCGGCCCAATTCTTCGGAGACGAAAATATAACCCTTACCATAACCGAAGTCCTCAATACCGTTCTTGGCATGTGTAGAACAGACACTTTCCACGCAGAGCATTTCCGCCCAGTCAATGGTGTCGATAATGAGCGTTCCGTACTGTCCACCCTGCCAAACCCATTTAACCTGCTGCTTGAGCATTTCCCAGCTTGACGGTTTCGGCAGCCGGGCTACATCCATTTCCGTGGTGCTGCCCTCGGTATCAATAAAGATCGGACGGGGAAACTGAGCAGCCAGGGAAGACTTGCCGACCCCTTCCGGTCCGTAGATAACGACCTTCTTGGCCTTCTGAACTTTACCAGTAATGACCTGCATTAAAACTCACCCGCTTTCCAAGTGTTCGCTGCTGGCGTCGCTGTCCATGTCGGCCCCGGGTCGATTTCACCAGGTGGCGGCTGTAGGGTGACGCCCTCCTGCCCGGAGACATAACCATCCTCGATAATGATGCTGCACTCTTCGCCGGTGCTAACCCGGGTGGCGATGGCTTGCAGGCCCTCCTGCTCCAGCCACTGGCCAAACTCCTGCAACGTCTCCAGGTCCATCTGCTCCAGCTTATCAAGCAAGATAAAGCCACAGTCCGGCTTGAGCTTACGTACAATGGCCGTGGATACCTTGAGCTGGTCAGATCCGCTCATGTTGTCCCAGCGTTGGCCGTTGTAGATCAGCTCCCCATCATCCACGGATAGCCCTGGCAGCGGCAGTGGTGCAGTATTTAGAAGGTCCGTCTTCTGCTGCCGAATACCGTTAATCTCGGTACTTAGCGCGTCATACTGCTGCCGGTACTCGCTGGCATCCGTTTCTGCCTTGTCCTTGTCCAGGTTAGCGCGGACCTTGCGGTTAATCTCGTCAATCTGTCGGATGTTGGCTTGCAGTTCCTCCGTGGATTCATCCTGCAGGTCGATGGCGTCCTTATTGGCAATCTCTAAATCATTTTTTAATTGATTGTATTTCAGTTTGGCTTCCTTCCATTGTTGTTCAAGCCGTTCAACTTCCTGTCCTTGGTGGCTGAATGCTGCTTGAATAGCTGCCACATGCTGCCGCTTACGCTGATTCTCGCCATTTCGGGCCAGGATGCTCTGCTGCTGCTGAATCAGCTCCGATGCGGATACCGGCTCCTTCGGCGCGTCCGGGAAATAGGTCTGCTCCTTGGCAAACTTGGCCTTTTGATCCGCAATCTGGCCGATGGCATGACGGCGATTGTATACCTCCTGCTCCTTGGCTTCCAGCTCGTGGAGCTGCTGGCCTACGCCGATGATCTGCAGCAAGATGTTGGCCTTTTCTTTGTTAGTGGAGCCCATGAACTTCGGAAGATTAATCGCCAACTCTTCGACGAAGCTATCCAGGAGCATCTGCCCACCCTTCTGGCCGTTTGGATCGACGACTTTCAGGTCGCTATTCTTCCCCTTCCGTTCAACCACCAGGCCATTGGAAAGCGTCAGGTGAAGATACGGTGGAATGACTGAACCATCTCGCGCAGCCTGGGAAGGCCGGTACTTGTTCCCGCCCAGCGCCCAGGCAATGGCATCCAGCACGCTGGTTTTCCCTTGCTTGTTCTTTCCTCCCAAAAGGGTAAGCCCGTTTGCTGTCGGCTCGATCTTGACGGCCTTGACTCGCTTCACATTCTCGATTTCCAGCTTATTGATTTTGATCACGTGTGTTCCTCCTTATGATGGGGAATGAAGGGCGGCACCACGGCCGCCCATGATTGGTTAAGCGATAACGACAATCTGACCGCCGTCGATTAAATCAGACAGTTCCTTGCTCAAGTATTGGGCGATAGATGCGATCGCCGTATTCCGCCATGCACCGCCATCGGCTTCGTACAGCGCCGCGCGCGGACCGTCCTTCATCCGGAAGACAAAGGCGGATTCTGGCTGCGTAATCTCGACGAATGTACGGAACGGGGCCAGCGTGACCGGATTAGGCACCTTGACGTTCTCGACCGTTGCCACTCCTGTCTTAGCAGTAACGGATTGAGAAACACCATCGTCGCCTGTCTGGCGCACATTTTCTTCTTTGATATTTCCGACCACTTTCAGCAGCGCAGCACGCTGATCGCTGTTCACAAAGCAGGATTGCAGTTTGATGACAAACGCTTCGGCATCATACAAATCACCATAATCAAACCGGGGAAGTAGGGCCTTCGCCTCGATGATGTTCCGCCGGGCGTAATCATGATTGAAGGAAGAAGAAGCAATAACCTGTGTAGGACTCACCACCTGTATCAGAAGCGGTGCCTCGCGGTCGAAGCCAGACTGCAAGTAACGCACCAACCCGGTCAAATTGTGGACAGTCAACGGAGCTGGTGTAGGCTCAGTAACTTCATAAAGCTTTTTAGTCGCATATTGCTGACCATTAAGTGTGACAAACTCTGTTTTGCCGGATTGGGCTAGAAACTCAAGTGCATCGCGATCAAACATGTATAATTCCTCCTATGAATTTGGGTTTAGTAAATCCGCTTAATCTTGTCCCCGTCTGGGGTGATCTGCTCGCCGGTATCGCTCACAACTTCGCCGTCATCGGCCAGATAGGACTGTCCGCGCTGGCCGGACTTCAGCTCAGCTGCAACGGCCTTGCCGTCGTTGTCGCGGTCCATGATGATGGTCGTCAGGACTTCCAGAGCTGGAGCCAGCTTGCTGGTAGCACTGATGGATACTTCTGCCGTATCACGTTTCTCATTCGGCTTGATCGTCAAGGTGACGCTCACGTTGCGGACAGCCTTGGCTGCTGTATTCGGATCAGCGATATTGGTCAAAACCTTCGCCAGCTCTTGCTTGAAACGCTCGGATACGCTGCCGTCGGCCAGTGATTCTAACTTAATTTCCGTACTTTTTGTACTCATAAAAGCCCCTCCTCAAGTTATAAGTTATATGTGAACGCCGCGACTGCCCCGCGTCCAGAAAAGTCACGGCGGGAATCGTAAAAATCCTTTTTTGGGCAGATCGAAGCAAGGCGCCAGGCTTGAAGCGCCGGTATTAATTAATTGGTTTCAAAATGACTTACGATATGGGTCACGCAGTTAAGGCAGATCGGCTTGCCGGTGATATGGTCAATATCCTCCAAGCTTCCGCACAGCGTGCAGCCCGGGTTATACTTTTTCAGAACAATCTTGTCCCCATCCACGAAAATCTCAAGTGGATCTAAATTTTCAATCCCCATCGTGCGGCGCAGCTCCATCGGGATAACGACACGGCCCAATTCATCAATGCGGCGAACAATTCCAGTAGATTTCATATTGCATCTCCTTCTGGCCAGTGGTACACTGACCTCAACTATTATTTTTCATGCGGACGATTCACGGGGTAGGAGCCGTTGAGTCGTCTTTTTCGTTTACTGCCTTTTCCAGGGTAGCCAGCAGATTGACCAAGTCATCCGGCGGCATTTGCTCGATCAGGAAGTCCCTCAACTCTCGAATCTCCGTAACTTTCATTTGCTTGGGCGGTACATAAGCGCCCGACATAGTGCCTTCTGCCTCAAATAGATGCAGTTCCTTGCCAAATACCGGATTATCAATGATTACAGCAACCATTCCCCAGCTCAGTGCCCTTGTCACAGGTATACTCATACGTTTGTCTCAACTCCTTTCAAGTCCGCTTGCTACCTCAGCCAGAGCAAAACCCTTCTTCCGTTTAATTGCTCCGCAGATCGCCCGACCAATTGCCGTGGATAAGTCGTCCACCAGGGAAAGCCTCGTGTTTTGGAGAACGAAGTATTCCATGAATCCGCCAACATTGACGATCCCTTTAAAATGGATATCCCCTACGGGCGGTAGATCCTTGGCAACCCCTGCCCCCGGTTTGATCGGTCCATTTTCAAGCTTGATCTTACCTATACTGGCTGATTGCCCTAAGCAAGAATCAATGGCGACGATAAACATCCCCGTTAAGGAATCAACGCACTCCTGAAGGTTCAGGGCATGACAAGGTTCGTGCAGTGTGCCAATGACATTAGGGATGCCGCGGCGCTTTAAGTAGCGACCAACCAACGGGCCAAGCGAATCACCAGTGGAACGGTCTGTGCCGATGCACAGGAAGGCAACCTTCGTTACATCCGCCGGAAGCATGGCTTCCAACTTTCTGCTCAACGCTTCAATCTCTTTACGTGTTTTCACCCGCCTACCTCCAATTCAGCGATTTTAGAATCAAGCCAGCTTACGGCAGCGTCCAGCACCTCCGGCTCACCTTGAGTTATACCGCTTGTTATCCGCCAGCGCATCCGCATAAGTTCAAACTTGCGCCAGATGGCATCCATTACCGGATCTGCTGACTTCGCATCGGGCCGCATCATCTTGACCCCTCCCCTGTAGTAAGACCCAGGCTGATGTGTAAGGCTACATCCACCTTGCACATCTCTGCTTGGCTCAGATCGGCCATTTTGTCGCCCAGCCGGGCCTTGTCAATGGTCCTGACCTGTTCTAGCAGGACAACAGAATTTTTAGATAAGCCGTGCGACGTTTCTAAGTACACATGGGTAGGCATGTACCGTTTAGCCCCGTCCGTGATGGCCGCCACAATAACGGTAGTGCTGTGCAGGTTTCCCACATCATTTTGTATGATCAGGGCGGGCCGTTGGCCCCGCTGTTCACTGCCTGAGCCGCTGCCGAGGTCAGCCCAGTAAACTTGCCCGCGTTGTATGGGGCCCCTCATCCGCAGGCCCTCAGCCGTTTCAGCGGCTGGTCCCATTCGGCTGTCAGCAGCTCCCGGCAGGCGTTGTACTTGCGGCGGCAGTAAGCGGCAACCTTTGCATGGCCCGAGGCGGTAGCGCTGCGCTCCAGGCGCTTATATATGGCCATCTTGGCTTTAAGCTCCGTAGCGCTGATTTTCCTTGTTACACGAATCATTCAGGCTCAGCCTCCCATAACTCGACGACGAGCTTTCCCGGTTCTTGCCATGACTCATTCAGGCGGGCACCGTTTTGCAGCGAAGCCAGAATGCCTTTAAATTGGTTCAGCAGTTCTGCCGAAGGGTCATTCTGGGTCAGTATCCAGGTTTGTCTCATGGTGTAACTCCTTTCGACAACCCGATCACTTCCAGCAGCGCCGGAAACTTGTCCGGGTAATAGTGTGGCGCGGTTTCTCGTGGATTGTTCGGGCTGATAATGTTCTTGCCGTAGCTTAGGCCCATATCCGTTAGCGACTTGAAGGTTTTGACGCCGCCTTTGCTGGAGGGCCGTTCCTTCTCTTCCAGGATTCTGTGACTCAGAAGCAGAATGTTGAAGGCTTTTGTTTGAATTCCTACAGCGTGCTTCTTGAGCAGCTCCGTAGCCGATTCAGTAACTGCCTCTTCTACCGCATATCCGGGCAACGGAACTGACAGCCCATGCCTATGATTAAAATCGCCCAGCAACTTGAGCCGTCCGCTCTCCGGTAGCCGCAGTACATTGGCGGCAATCTCCACCATATAGGCTTCCTTCTTAAAATGGAGCAGTTGGGACTCGCTACCAGGAAGGGCGTACTGTCCAGTCTTTTGCACGGAGGGAAGCATGTCTTCATACAGCCAATCTTGAAACGGGATCGCCTTTGGCTGTTCAGACTGGCCAAGCACACGGTTAAGGGATAAGTTCGAGATGAATTTTTCACCGGCATTGTTCAACTTTCGGACCTCTTGATTCAAAAGGTCTGAATCTGTAACCGTATAAACGTGTTCTTCCTTACAGAATTTGAGGACATTGCTTGTTGCCGTCTTTCCTTGGTATTCCAAAACAGCAGCTACGTCTTTCGCACTGATGATGAAGTCCCCCTTAAATGGAATATTCACATCATCAGGAAACAGGGTCAGTACAGTTTGCCTTCCTTCAAATTGAAGAATTGGCTTCATGGTCTAGTTCCTCCCGAGTGGTAGTTCCGTTCTTCCTCTTCCCGTTTCCACTTATCAAGACTGGCTGAACTGAATAGATAACGGGGATTCTTACTGCCCTCCACACCAACGGTACGATGCGGAATCCGCTTCGTTTTGCATAGTTGTCGAAGGGTGTAGTCGCTCATTGAGAGGTATTCACGCGCTTCTGGAATGGTAAGTGTTCGGTTATCTGAAATAGAAAGACTTTCCATGATACGCTTTTCAGCTTCAGCAACATGTACGGCGACGATGTCTGCGATTGCCTTTTCTAGAGCTGTCATGCTTACACCTCACATTCCAGTCCAAGCATCTCAGCGATACGCGGCTTCTGTTTCTCTCCAGGACGCGTTCCTTTGAAAATCTCTGATACATAAGTAACAGAAACGCCAAGCTCGCGGGCTACATCCTTCATCTTGATCTTCTTCTGAAGCATGACCTTTCGTGCTTCAGCTCCGAACTCGGTATAGTTCTGCATTTAGCAAACCTCCTTTGTAAAGAGTTGTAAAAAATACAGCTAAATCGTTGACAGGTATCTGAAAATATTCTATTATCAGAAAGAAGGAACACAAAATAAACGTCGTTGGGGAACGATTTCGGGTGGGACAAACAGTCTCACAGTTATTTTTGTTTCCTTTTTTGCCAGCGATTAAGCTGTTGACTGTAGTTTATCTGAATATATTCAGAGTGTCAACGCTTATTCTGATTATTTTCTAAATAAACTACATTCGGAGGTTATTTTGTGTTAGATATTATTCAGAAACTTTGCAAGGAGAAGGGCACTTCCATATTCAAACTCGAAAAAGAATTAGGATTTGGGAATGGTACTATCTACAAATGGGATAAAAGTTCCCCTGCTGTCGATAAACTGAAAAGAGTTGCAGAGTATCTCGGTGTATCTACTGATTTTTTACTCTATGGATTTAATAAAGGTGAATTTACTTCAATCGTGAATCTAGTCAGACACAATAGATCCGTAAAGAAATTTGCCTCCGACACCGGGCTGGATGAACATTACCTAACTAGACTTTGTTCAGGAATGGAGTATAAACAACCTTCTATTGATACTGTTTTAAAAATTGCAATCGAAAATGAGCATTGGCTGGTAGACGCTAATACAATTTTTAACGCGGCCGGCTACGATCTTGAGGAAGTTAGCGGAGATTTATTAGAAGATATTCCATTAGAGCTGCTACACCACTACCAAGAGAAGGGCATGAGCGGGGCAGAAATGGCCATAGCTTACGCTGAATTTCGGGAAGCTGAATATAAAGACGCTATGAGCGATCCCGGTTACGAGGAGTACTTAAGTGAGCATAATGAAATAGAAACAATTGCGGCCCATCATGATGGAGAAGAATGGACTGAGGAAGAACTGGAAGAAATAGAGCGTTTCAAGGAGTTCGTCAGAATGAAGAGAGGACCTCGCGCCGGGGGGTGACGCTGCCTTGACCTACGAAAGTCTACTTAGAGAAACAGCTAAAAAGGGTATTGAGGTCTATGAAGTAACCCTGCGTGGTAATCTGAAGGGACTGTACAAAGATCAGATCATTTGGCTGGACAAGTCTATTTCTGACATAGAAAAGCATTGCATCCTTGCGGAGGAAATGGGTCATTACGAGACGACAACCGGAAACATTCTTGATCAGAGTGACATCCGGAATCGCAAACAGGAATTAAGGGCAAGGCAATGGGCCTATCAGAAAATCATTCCTCTGTCAGCTATTGTACAAGCTCATCATTCTGGAGCTAAAGGTCGTTTTGAGATCGCTGAATTTATCAATGTCACTGAAGATTTTTTACAATCAGCCATTGATCGATTTAAAGAAAAATTTGGCGTTCTCGTTACGATTGATAATTACATCATATATTTGGACCCGCTCAATGTTGTTGAAGTCCACCTCTAACCTTCTTGCTTCCCGGCCGCAAGGCTGTTTAAATATACCCAAAAACAGAACATATGTTCTAAGGAGAGTGAAAATATGCCCTATTATGAAAAACGCGGAGAAGCTTCATGGCGTCTTGTAGTTGAAATAGGGGACAAACTGAATGGATCTCGCGACCGGCGTTATAAAACTGTGCGGGTATCAGACAAGGCATTACTTAAATCTCCAAGAAAACTTGAAGCCTACCTAAATGAGGAATTAGTTAAATTCAAGATCGAAGTGGAGGCCGGGGAATACATTGCGCCGGAGAAGATGAATTTCAGCGCGTTTGTCGAGGAGTGGAGAGACAAATATGCAAAAGAGCATCTGGAAGAAAAAACAATTTATACCTATGAGGTCAATTTAAGAAAACACATTATACCAGTCTTTGGCCACCAGCGCCTCGATCAGATCAAGCCGTTGCATATTGTGACCTTTTTGAAGCAGCTTGCTGAGCCGGGAAGCCGAAAAGATGGCAAAGCTCTCTCATCGGGCACCATTCAGATTAATCATCGGGTGCTGAAGAATATCTTCAAACGTGCTGTAGAGTGGAAAGTAATTAAGGAAAATCCTGCCGCTGCCGTACAAAAGCCAAAGGTCATAAGCAAGCAGAATACCCCCTACAATGAGCAGGAGGTAAGGCAGCTTTTTCAGGCGCTCCAAAAAGAGCCGTTCCATTGGCGTATGATGATTACCCTGGCGGTCACCACCGGCCTTAGACGCGGGGAGCTTTTAGGATTGGAATGGAAACACGTCGATTTTAAAACCGGCATTATCAGCATAGAACAGAGTGTAGCTCTATCGCCAAAGGGTGAGGCTCACGTAAAAGCTCCGAAGACTAAAGGATCTCGGCGTAAAGTATCATTGCCTGTCGCCGTTCTGGAAGAGCTAAAAGAGTATTCAAAGTATCAGGCCAAAGAACGGGATCGGAATGAAATCATTTGGGAGGGCGGAGAACGAAAGTTTCTCTTCTGTCATCTGAACGGTAAAGCCTATCATCAGGAGCGGCCATATCTTTGGTTCCGTCAATTCCTCCAAAAGAATGGCTTCCGTTATATTCGCTTCCATGATCTTCGCCATACGTCAGCCACGCTGCTGATTAATCAGGGAGTTCACGCCAAAATAATTTCAGAACGCCTGGGGCACGGTAATATCTCCACCACTATGAATGTTTACGGCCACGCTCTTCAAAGCGCAGATCAAGCAGCCGCAGACAAATTCGATTCCCTACTTCGCCCCCAATCTGCCCTCAATGCTGATTCCAGCACTCAAAAACCCTTATAAACCAAGGAGCAAACAGC
>NZ_JBBOVT010000005.1:0-6344 GCF_038006765.1 Paenibacillus sp. FSL H7-0756
GATCACGATTTTACCATTACGTATGATCATGCTGCCGCTCTTGGAGGCAAGCTTGGCCCCGGATTTCAGCAGGCTCTTGATGCCTTTGCCTCCTGCGACTACAACGTTCTTCACCCCGCTGGCTGCCGCTCCGACGCCCTTCTTGACAGCTTGTCCGGCTTTCTTGAGGTCGGCTCCGACAGCTTTGAAGCCGCCCGCCATCGCCAGCTCAACCTGTCCCATCGCCAGTGCAGTAGCGAGCGCAATCGCGGCAGGTTCGATCATCTTCTGCCAGCCCTGGCTCAGGTAGGTGCCAATATAGCCGGAGGCTTGGACAATGGTCTGTGCTACGGATTTTTTGGCATCTGCTTGCAGGTATACGGTGATGATGTTGATAATCATCGGAAATGCGGCGGTTATAGCCCCACCGGTCACAATCTCTGCGACAACCAAACCGGCCAATATCACAATGACTGGCGAGGAATTTTCAAATTTCGAGATAAAGCAGAAGAATTTAATAGAAAAAAAGAGTGCATTATGGATTATCCATTAATGCACCATTTTACATATTACGAGATATTTACTTCAGCTTATTATTTATTTCTTATGAAACAGAAAAAAGGGTAGTTAAATTGCCACATCCTGATAACCGACTTTTAAAACTTGTTCATTAACTAGACGAAGACCTAAACCATTCTCGTTATCCCAAGTGCAGTCAAACGTAATCCCTATATCTCTGCCTTCATTAATATCTGGAAACGGAATAGTTATTCCTGACAATGATATATGGTTTAATAATTGATCTGTCGTTGTAATTAACGGATAACTTTCATTAACTTCCACATCATAACCAAGCTCATGTCTCTTCTGAATATAATATTTCAAAATTGCATCTATGAAACTATGCTGCAACTCTCCCCAATGTTGCAGCAATGAAGTATATGATTCATGTTGCTCTTCATCAATTTCTTCATCTTCTTCACCATCAATCATTATTGATATCTCATATTCCTTTCCAAAAAAATTAATAGTGGTATCCTTTGTCCAACCAAATTCATAGTTTAGTTCTCCAAAAACCTCATCGTTTATAATCATTTCACAGCCTCCTCTTTATTTATGAGCAAATCCACCAAACTCAAACGCTCCTGCATTTATTTCTCCTACTCCACCTAGGTGTCCAAATGTATCATTGATCTCAGTAGGAACGAGCTGTAGAGTTTTTACATCATTTAGCTCATGCCAAGTTAAACCGTTTCTATTTCGATATTTTGCTACATCTGCTCTTTTAATTGATCCCGCTTTCATTCCAAACTGACGTGCCAATTCAGGGGAGGCATTAAGCTGATCAACTAATTTCAAATCTGCTTGGGCAAAATTAATTCGTCGAGCTTTTTTCCCCATATCCCCTAATCCCCCTAGCATATGATCGACTTCCACCTGAGCTTTAGCAACAGGAGAGAAGTCAGGAACTGAGTTCTTGTATTTGATTCCCTTAACTCCAGCATCATCTAGTATTTGTTTTAATTTTGGATCTGCGGGTTGCTTGAGAGTAGCCAATGATTCACCTCTAGTTGCCTCAAAACTAACCTTTACATTCTTTTTACCAGGTGTTTGATGTAATCTATCTTGATAAGAACTAGCAAAATCTGTCTGTTTGAATGCTTTAGGAACATTAGTATCAGGCAACTTAATACTATCAAAATCAATCTTACCGTCAGGTTTGGTAACCGCATTATTATAAACATCAATTCTCTCAGATGGTTTCAGGCTCTTTATCTTATCGAGTTCTGCCTGAGTATTAATCCCTGCTTTTCTTCCATCCAGACTATCAACTTCTTGAATCGTTCCATCAGCCAGCAATACCCAAGGATTAACCTCGCCATACAGACGGATATGCTTGCCCTTGCGCACCAGCTTAAACTTCTTGAACTTGAACTTCTGCAGAATCCGGTCTAGCAGGCCCCGGAGATTTTTAGCCCCCTTCATGAGCCCCTTTTGCAGGCTCTTAATCACGATTTTACCATTACGTAAAATCATGCTGCCGCTCTTGGATGCAAGCTTGGCTCCGGATTTCAACAGGCTCTTGATGCCTTTGGCTCCTGCGCCTACAACGTTCTTCACCCCACTGGCTGCCGCTCCGACGCCCTTCTTGACAGCTTGTCCGGCTTTCTTGAGGTCGGCTCCGACAGCTTTGAAGCCGCCCGCCATCGCCAGCTCAACCAGTCCCATCGCCAGTGCAGTAGCGAGCGCAATCGCGGCAGGTTCGATCATCTTCTGCCAGCCCTGGCTCAGGTAGGTGCCGATGTAAACGGAGGCCTGGATAATGGTCTGCGACCACGATCCCTGCCAAGATCCCGATGACTGCCCTGAAAGTTTTAAATATTTTCATTTAATCTGTTTTATTACATATCTGGACAGTCAAAAGTTCTACAGAGCTAAGAAACCAGCGAATCGCGCTCCACTTCAGCGTTTCCTTGCTTGGATTTAATTATTTGGGTTATAGATACATGCGGATTTTGAGTAAACATGCGAAAAATAGACTTGCGTAAATAAGCAGCGACCGTAGCCTCGGACTGGACGGCGTGGGAAGGTGTACGCAGATAGCGAAAAAGATGCTTTGGAGTTCGGTCCGAAAAGCGTAAAGCCACCAGTTGTAGCAGTCCCATCGCAATGCATTGGCACATCACAAATCCCTCGATGGCTTCAACCGTTTTTTGGATGCATTGTCGATCGGGTTCGTTCGTTACGGCTTCGAGAGGATGGGCTTCCTCTTTTTTCAAAAACCGGTTCAGTTTCGGCATGGACTTACTCCAAAAATGGTAGCCGAAGGCGTGAGTAACCTGCTTCATTTCCCGAAACATACTTTCGATCTTGAAGCGGTAACCGTACAACATAATGATGTCCGTGGCAGGTAAAGTCAGATCGGTACTCACCAAAATCGAATACCGGCCCTCATAAACCACCAGCACAAAGCGCAATTCCAGATATAAACCTTGGCCCCAAAGCAGGTCCAGACAGAGAAATTGAACTGTCTTTTCCTCTCCGTACAGCCGAACGGTTGCGGTTTGAAAATCAGCCGCGCGAGTCGTGAACAACTCCTTGAGTTTGACCGTTTGGCCTTTTTTCGGCGGTCGACCACGTCCTGGCTTCTTCGCGGAGGGACGTTCGTAGGCGACCGCATTGGATTTCGCTTGGGTCACCAGGTGCATACGGGCTTCGGAAGCCAGGTGGCACGCCTGTAAGCGCTCCAAGGCCGGAACGGACAAGAAGTACCGATCCAAGAGCAGCAGTGCCTGACCGAAACCTTTCGCAGCCTCGAATCCTTGTTCAATCATTTGAACAACATGGGAAGGCGTCTCCCCTTCACTCGCGGATGTCTTCCAGCCCAGAACAGTCTTAACACCGTCTTGTAGATTCATGAACAAAGGCAGGCAAAACCACTTTCGGGAGTCGCCGACCAGAAGGCCAATGGCTCCGAACAAATGCCCAAAGATATAGGCACCCTTGGACACATTTTCAGATTCCTGATAGAGCTTCTTGATTCCGGGCATTCGTCGACCTTCCTTAGCCTGCTTCATCCCGTCGCCAATGAGAACAACATAGCCATGGACTACCAGAAGAGGTGCAGACCGGCGAACGATCTGAAGCCAGGCCTGCCGTAAGGATTCCGTCGACCAAGCCGAGGAACGGAAGAAGTGAATCAGCGTTTCGTAACAGCGATGATTCAAAGAGAGATCGCGAATAATGGAAGTTACCCCGAGATGATCCGAGCGCAGCATGAAGCCGATGGTAATAACGACAAACTACTCAAAGGTGGCTTGCCTAGAGAAGCAAGAACGGAAGGGAAGTAAAAGGTCATTCAGGTATTTTAGCATCGGTATGGTGAATCGCTCACGAATGGGGTAAACTACTACTTGTAACCCATTTGGCGATTATTCCTTTCGTGTGAGAACTAAAGGATACCATAATTCGCTCAATTGGGTTATTTTTCTATGCATCTATTTTCGACAAGAACTTTTGACTGACCAGTACATATGATTTTAGTGAGTTTTAGTCGGGGGAGTACAACTAGGGGAGGAAAAAAAGGTTAATCACCGGATACTAAATCCTTTAGATTAACCTTTCCCCATTATGTTATCCTAATATTCTTGGAAGCGGAGTATCAGCTATACCTCCGTCCCCGTGTAGTATTGGATATATCTTTCTCTTGGAGGAACCAACTCATCATCTAGCAGTTCTGCACTGGTTAATACCGCTTTATTCTCTAATCGGAAGATGAACAATACATAATAATCTCCCAGGGATGGTAAGGCAAAT
This sequence comes from Paenibacillus sp. FSL H7-0756, assembly GCF_038006765.1. Classification (NCBI taxonomy): domain Bacteria; kingdom Bacillati; phylum Bacillota; class Bacilli; order Caryophanales; family Paenibacillaceae; genus Paenibacillus; species Paenibacillus sp. FSL H7-0756. The sequence continues at coordinate 4,297 of NZ_JBBOVT010000005.1, forward strand.
AGAGCGTAGTTGCTATTTTTTAATAGGCTGTTCGTTTCCCGGATCTTATCAGGCAAGTATTCATACTCCATTTCACCGAGCGCTTCCAGTTCATCTTGTGTTGCAAGCTCAATTCCACGCTCAAACTCATAATCCAAAATGTAATTTACAATTTCATTGTCTTCCTCTCCTTTATAATCCAGAAAAAGAAAGGCTCCGCTCGACAAGCCATATTTTAAGACTCTTTCATAATGGCTTGTACGATCCTCCCCTTCCAGAATCGCTACTGCATCCTCCTGGCCCGGAAATAGGACTTCCAGTATTCCTTTATCCAACATCTGCTTATCCTCCGTTATGCATTATTGGAAAAGCTCTTCCCCATATTGATTCAAGAAATAATCCGGATAATTTTTACGATAAAATCTATCAATTTGCACCAGTAGAGGATCTTGCTCCGGGTATGGCTCTGGCTCCTGAAACACCATTTGCGCCTCAGGTGTATTCATCAACAGCTCTTCAAAATGTTGTGGAACCGGTAACCCCTTCTTCTTCCTAACATGGAGCAGAAACAAGATTTCATATGGATAGAATCCATACCGGTAGTCACCAAATTCAATAGATTTCCCCAGTTCAGAGGCCAGCTCGGAATGATAATTGATCATTTGTCCTATCAAAGCGGTTATTTCTTCTTCTATAGGAGTTGACCAAGATTCCAAAACTCCCGAATAGATGTCTAGATTTTCTGGAATTAAAGCATACTTCATTTCAGATTCTTTCATTTTTTCCTTAACGCTAATATTTACATGTTGATCAATTTCAAAAATGGTTTTTTTTCTGTATTGTAGGTAGAGTTCCAGCAAGAACCATGTATGCTTGTTCCAATCATTTGCAGACATAGAATTCTCACCAAGATGTTTAACAATAAAATCAAACAAAATTGTCTCTTCTTTCTCCCACCCATACATCGTGAAATGAATTAAGGCAGCGACTACCTCCTTAAATGTATAGATAACCATCATTCGCGGGTAACGAATTTTATATAAGTCTTGAGCTATACATTGATAAAACAAGGAGATTTGCATCATTTTTAATCCTTCAATTTGCTTGTTCTCTAAAGAAAATACATCCTCCTTCCACACTGAATTGTAATACGTAAAAATGGTTCCAATACTTATTAATAAGATATGGTCTCTTTTTGTGTCATTTAAATCTATTATTTCAGATAATATACTTTTGATATCTTCGTATTGTTCTTTGCTATCCTCATAAAAGCTGCTTTTTTGAAAGTTCTTAGTATACTTTTTAAGTGCGATCTCTAGTTTTTTTTGGTTAAGCATTTTATCCTCCTCTATAGTTCGCTCCAAACTTTTATTTTCAAGTAATCTATCCCAAATCCTGTTCCGGTTTTCTTTACGGCTGTCTCTACTCTAATGTAATCAAACTCAAGTCCAGGATTCTCAAAATTTAGTTTTTTGTAAGCTTTAATGAAGCCTGCATATCTCGGATCATTACTATTTATCATTTGTTGGAAATATGCTTCCCCACCCATTTTTTGAGCATCAGAGTATGAAAAACTTCCTATACTCGAAGCTTTCGATTCTATAATCGTTAGCTTAGGTGGCGAACCTTGCGAAAGAAATGTTCTATCAATGCCATTCCTACCCTTTTGAAACATAGATGAAATGTCTTTCCCTAAGTTGTTCTCTTTAGCCACAAGCTCAACTACCTCTTCTCCAAAATCTCCCATATCATGATTAAACACTTTATTTTTACCGATTTTTCTTTCATACTCTTTTGTTAGTTTTAGAGTAAACTTCTCGCTTATCTCCCCTTTAGTATCTAATTTGTGTGCTGTTATATTTCTTTCGTTTGTTAGTCTTTTAAGTTCTGCTTTATTTCCATTCGCTTTTCTTACTATCGTTTCCAGTTCTGCACCTTTTAGCTTACTAAGTTCTCTGCGTTGTGACTTAGTAAGTTCAACCGGCTTCATTCCATCTTTCTTTAATTTCTTAAATTCTTTATTGAAGTGCTGGTCATCGATCTCCTGCATAGTCCCGTCGATCAGCAAT
>NZ_JBBOVT010000006.1:0-5500 GCF_038006765.1 Paenibacillus sp. FSL H7-0756
AATCACGATTTTACCATTACGTAAAATCATGCTGCCGCTCTTGGATGCAAGCTTGGCTCCGGATTTCAGCAGGCTCTTGATGCCTTTGGCTCCTGCGCCTACAACGTTCTTCACCCCGCTGGCTGCCGCTCCGACGCCCTTCTTGACAGCTTGTCCGGCTTTCTTGAGGTCGGCTCCGACAGCTTTGAAGCCACCCGCCATCGCCAGCTCAACCAGTCCCATCGCCAGTGCAGTAGCGAGCGCAATCGCGGCAGGTTCGATCATCTTCTGCCAGCCCTGGCTCAGGTAGGTACCGATATAACCGGCAGCTTGCGCTAAGGTCTGCGCAATAGACACAATTGCCTGAGCCTGCATCACAACTGTGATAATATTAATGATCGGGGGAATCAGCACCGTAATAGCCCCGCCCGTGACGACAAAAGCTGCGCCAACAGCCACTAATGCTCCCGCTATGCCCGCAAGCAGCTGTAATCCATGGGCCTTCATCCATTTTATTACAAATGATTTAATTTGGTCAAACAACATTTTCGCATTATTCGCACGTAGCTTGACACCATCAGCTATTTTGCCGCCAAGGCTCTGGTTGGCTGTTCCGGTGTCGAATTCCGCCATAATGCTGTCCATTGTAGCCGGGTCGCGGCTGCCGGACATCTCCTTCGTTTCCCCGTCCTTGAGATTGGCTTCCTGTATCAGCGCCGGGTCCATTTCACCCTGCTCCACCGATTCCATCTCGATATCTTCAGCGCTCAGCTTCTCGCCCGCTGCCGCACCAGCGCCAGCTCCCTCAGCCTGCTCTACAGCTCCCCCTTCAGCTGCTCCAGCCCCCATTGGCTTGGAGATATCTACTCCGAGCAGATACTCCCACATCTTGCCTTCCAGATGGCTGAATGAACGTTTTGCCGCCTGGCCGAGCGCTCCAATCCGGGACATCACATCCAGGAACGTGGCAATCAGCAGACTGCCTAGGGTGGAGATCAGCTTGGAATAGAAGTTCTGTACTGCTGCCAGCGCCTGATCCACCTTAGCAGCCAGGAAGTCCATCACCTGAGTAACCTTGGTCTTGAGCTTCTGGGCCAGCTGGTTGACCGCTTTAATGGCCTTATTGACAACTCCGTCAATCTTGCTGCATATCTTGGCCGCAATGCCGGGGAACTTAGCAAATACAACGGAAACCAGCTTTTTAAGCAGCACACCCAGTCCCTTGATCAGGGTTGTGATCAGCTTGCGGCCCAGTTCAATGATGCCCAGTACAGCCTGCTTCGCTTTGTCAAAAATAAATTTAACCGCTTTGCGGAGACCCTCAAAAATGAAGTTAACTGCTTTCTTAACGAGTTCGACGACAGCTTCCAGCTTACCCTTCACCCAGCCGAGGAAGCCGCCCTTCTTCTCTTCCTTGGCCTTCTCCTGTTCATGCTTGCCGTCTGCTTCCTTCTTAGCTTTACTGTAGGCCTGCGTCGCTTCCCGCTCCGCTTCAGACTGCTTCTTCTGAGCTTCCCGCTCTTTGTCTGTGCGGACGCTGTTGATCTCCTGCTTCTTCTGCTGGGCGGCTGACCCGGCCTGTTTGGTATAGTCCGTCTCGGCAGCATCCAGCTCCTTCTTCCACTCGCCCTGCAATTGGGTGACTTCTGCTTTGGCTCCAGTCTGCTGGCTGATTTGCTTGTTCTTCGCCTCCGTTTCAACCTGCCGGATTTGCGCCTGGCTGTCGGCTTTGGAGCTCAGCACTTTACTGTCGAATTTGGCTTGTTCCTTCTTATATTCCGCCTGCTTGGTACCAAGCTGCTTCTTCATCTCTGGAGCCAGACTACGGTTCAGTCCGGCAGTCATATCTGCAGACAGTGCCAGCGCAGGCAATTTTTTGGCCCCGGGTGCCTGCCCGCCTTTCAGCCCTGCAGCAGCCTTCACCACGGTGCCATCCGGCTCGGGATAGATCTCATTCTCCCCGAACGGCTGCTTGATCTGCCCCATCTCCGCCTGCTTGGCTGCGCTCACCTGCTGGGAGGCCTCCTGATGAAAACCCTCCAGCTGGGAGGGATCTGCCTCCCCGGTCATGCTGATTCCCGGCGGCTGGGCGGCTGCGGAGCGGATCTCGCTTAACATCGCCTCCGGATTGCCCCCAGAACCGGATGAACTAATGTTCATTTTATCCAGCTTGCCTGCAGGAACAGCCCCGCCGGTACGCTCGCTATTGAAGCCTTCCTTCACAGTGTGCTTCAGCGCTGCCGGTTTCTTCCGGGCCTGCAGGACCTTCCCTTTCAAGCCGGTCGGTACAGGAACAGCAGGCAGCCCTTGTTTGGTCTTCTGCGCCTGCTTCGCGAAAGCACCGGAGGATACATTCACCGCCTGGGCATAGGCATCCCCCAGCTCTGTAGGCTGAACCTGTGTCAGCTGATCCAGAATCTGCCCCGGATCTTCACCGCTGATCTTCACCGTCTTGCCCTTCGCCGGCTTCTCCTTCCCCTCTCCCGCTAACGCACCGAGTGCTGCTCCAAGCGATGGCTCCTTGGACGCTTTCTTCGGTTCATCTGCTCCTTTGGAGGCGGCGGACTTCTTGGCTGGCTCCGGCGCATCCTCTCCCTGAGCTGCTGCGGACTCCTCCGCCTTCCCGGGTTTCAACGGTTCCGCAGACGGCTCTTCGCCGGCTTCTTCTGCAGACCGAGCGACGTCCTCTCGTTCTGCCGCTTCAGCTTGCCCCTCTGCAGCGGCCTCAGCCCTCCCCTTTGCCCGGGCAGGCGCTGGAGTCTTTTTGACGGCTACGGGACCTGAAGAACTGCCGCCACTAGCAGGCTTAGTTTGTGTGACAGACGCAGTAGCGCCTCCTGCCTGCCCCAACGGCTCCTGCTTACTCTGCATCTTGGCTTCAGCCGGAGCGCTGGCTTGCTCTACTTCTGCTTGCACCGGTTCCGGTGAATCCGTATGCTCTTCCACTTGAGCTTCTGCGGCCAAGCTCTTACTTGGTCCATCCGCCTGTGTTCCATTGTCTGCCTGCTCTTTCTTCTTCCCGTCCTCCTTCAGACTCGATAACAACTGAACCACGGCCCGGTTGCCGAGTGTGCGCTGGAGCGCCAGCTTGTCTTCACGGCTTAAGGAAGCCGGATTCTGGCGGACACGCCGGATAATCTCTACCGGGTCTGGTTGTTTCGCGGCTGCCGGACGAATGAATACCTGCGGATTGCTGAATGGTTTATGGCCGCCGAATGCTTTATCTTTCTCCTTACTTACGGTTGCTTGGGTCTGCAATGGATTCCCCCCTCTGTAAAAAATCGATCCTATAGATAAAGTAAAATCCATAGCGCTTTTTACAGCCGGAGTTATAAATAAATCCATTTATTCTAATTTTTACTTATAATCACATGTCAAAAAGGCCGCCCTTAGGCAGCCTGTAACCCTTCCTCCTGATTAACGATTATTCGGGTCTGCCGCTTGGCCCGAGGCTTTGCGCAGCTCATTCGCCAGACGGTGAAATTCTTTTCCAGACTCTGCACTACCTGCTGCCATATAAGCCGCTTGAAGAAAAGCAATGATCTTGCCCGTATCCTCTTTCTTCATCATATAGTCTTTCCCCTCTCCGTTTGCATTGCCTGGTACAGGAACCGCGGCAGACTGCGTGCTCCACCAGCCGGCTTCTCCGCTGGACTGGTTGAGGTCTACATTCACTCCGTGAACCGGTTGACCTAATCCCTTGGGACCGTTGTCATATTGATACAGGTGGATCCCCTCCGCTTTCCGGCCTTTACTCCAGGCATACGTCTGCCAAAAACCGGTGCAGGCCTTAGCGGCCATTGCAGCTTCAATAACCGTAACGCTCCCGTAGACACCCGACTGGTAATTCCGGGCGGCTTCTCCCGCTGCCGTAATATACTGGATCACCGTGTCCAGCTGCTTCGCAGAAGCGTCGAAATCAACGGCAAAGTAGATCCGGCTCCCGGCAGGTTGTCCAACCGCAAGGGCTGTCTGTGCGGCAATCGCCCCGTCTGTCAGGCCGGCTGCACGGCCTCCCAGCGCACGGCTGGCGGTCGTTTCATACACAGAGACAATTTGCAGCCCGGCAGCGCTGATAGCAACCGCCTCCGCCTGGGTTAACCTTTTCCAGCCGGAGGGCACAAGGTAACGGCATACGAATTCGTAACCATCCTCCTTGAATTTCTTTGCCAGTGTGCGTGTTAGCGGTGCTGCGCAATCAAAGCCTTTGGCCATTCCCCCATCTCCTTCTTCCTGTCTGCTACCCGATTAATATTTTCATCAAAAGTCCCGCTGCGGCAATACACATCCCCACGCTGCTAATGATCGTTCCCACCAGCCAGCGCTGATTCTCACCTTGCCTGAGCTTCAATCTGGACAGCTCATCCCGCATCTCATCCACCCGCAAATGCGCTGACTTGCTGCTCTGCATAGCCTCAAGCGCAATATCCCTTGCACTGTTCATGATGTCGAGCTTGGTTTCCACCCGGGTCAACCGTTGAAGGATTTCATTCATGTCGTCTGGCATATCGTACCCCCGCTAATGGAGCTGGTTGATCTCCCGTTAATGAATAGCTCCAAGCTGCAACCACTGATCCGGCAGCAGCCTGGAAGCTGTGCAATGCTGTACTTAGCCGCTTACGGTTCCATGCCTGCAATCAGATTGCCGTAGGAGTAGGCCGTAATTTTGCTGGTATCTGTGAAGCCCGTTGCGAGTCCATTGAAGGAATAATCATTAGTCTGATAGTAATTAGAGAAATCCGATTTCCAGAATCTGCATTGAATTTCTACACTTTCTCCAGGCTTAAGACTTCCGGCACCACTGGTGAAGCCGATTTCCAGGTAATAATCACTGCCGGTTTTGCCTGTTGTCTTCTGGAAGCTTCCTGTGACATACGATTGAATCACCCTGGTATTCGAACCTGCTACTCTGGCATAATCCGCATAGAAGCTCTGGAATTTCTCACCATCGATAGTGTAGTAATATCTAAGCTTGATGCTGGAGAGCTGCAAGGTCGACTTGCTGGTATTCTCAAAGGATATTCTCGGGAAAATCGTATTCGTCACGCTGCTTCGGCTCGCATTAAACGATTGAACCTTGAACGTCTGAGTGACAGTTACATTCTGCACCGCCGTCGATACATTACCGTTCACATCCGTAGCCGTCCAGGTAACCACTGTTTTCCCTAACGGGAAGCCGTCAGCCGGAGCATCATTCTTCAGCACAACTCCGAAGATGTCGCTCGCTGTAGCTTGGCCCAGGGTCACAAGCGTTTTTGTTCCAGTTGCCGGAACAGCAACATCTGCTGGAGCTTTCAACACAGGCTTCGTGGTATCCACCACCGTGATCTTCTGCACACCCGTGCTGACATTGCCGTTCGCATCCGTAGCAGTCCAGACCACTTCGGTCACTCCCAACCCATAGCTCTCAGGAGCATTACTGGTTACTGTTACCTTGAAAATGTCAGTTCCTGTTGCCACGCCGATCTCCACTGGAGTTTTCAGCGCCGTTGCCTCGACCGTCTTGTCAGCCGGTAGCTTC
>NZ_JBBOVT010000007.1:0-2239 GCF_038006765.1 Paenibacillus sp. FSL H7-0756
AGCCGGTGTAGTTTTTAACAGACTCTGCGCCTTCGTTTCGGCAGATTGATATTGCCCGGCTGCCCAGCGTAAGGCCGAATGCTTGCGCTCTATCCGGTCACTAAGCGACTGCGCCTCCCGTCCCAACTCCTGCAGCAACCGGATCGCCTCGCGGGAGGGAGACTGCACATAACTTTCCGGGTAAGCAGCCTGCACCGAACGAACCTGACCGCCAACGCTTCTGTCCATTCCCGTGACCTGCTCCTCCAGTATACGATTCAAGCGCTTCAGTCCCTGCTCCTGCTCCAGCATCCGCTTGATCTCCACCTGCTGCTGCATGCTTCACCTCCAGAGATGCATCAGTCATACAGTGAAATTAAAAATCCCGAAAGTTTATCACTAACTTTCCTGAAATCAATTAGATCCAAACTTTCATCATAATGATACACAGGTGGGTTATCACCCTCATCCAAGTTAAAATACCAAAACATATATCCTTGATGTATCATGAATACAAACTGATTATCTGTTAATTTCTTCGGAAAATTATTTTCATCCAAAAGTTCAACTGCCCATTCTTTAAGTTCTAATATATATTTCATTGAATAATGTGTACCTGCCAAAAACTCAATCCCATTGCCGGCTTTACACATAAATTCCAAATAAGTTAAGGGGAGTTCTTTGGTTGGCATTAGTTTCTTCAATTTTAAAATTTCATCTTCATTGCAAGGTTTCATTGGGTATAAATTTTCTTCTAAGATCAACAAGAAAGTCCTGATATCACCGTCTTTTAAAAAATCCATTCCAACCCCCTCCACTTTCTCGCTTCGTTTCTCCGTCTTTCTTCACCAATCCCAAGATTCCCTCCGCTTTACGAGTAGAGCAGGTATATCCAAAAAAGCTCATTCCTACTCATAAAACAAATTGGAAAGAGCTTTTGAAAGTTTATCAAGTGTTCAATGAAGATATTATCCTCTCATCTGCTCCATTAACCACTTTTTAATATCTTCCCCTTCCAACCTTATTGGTTTCTCTTCTGTTCCAATAAAAATATGTTTGGCAGACACTTCATCAATCCCGTTTATTTCTTCAAAACTAGTGCCATAAAGAAGTGCTCCATCAAGTAGAGCGTTTGTTATATCAACATTAGAAAACTTTGCGTAGCTTAAATTTGCTCTTCGAAATGATGCTCGCCTCAAGTCAGATTGAGATACATTAGCAAAGCTAAGGTCTGTATCATCAAAAGACGCTTTTATGCCTACACAATTTCTTATATTTGAATGTTTTAGGGTTGCGTAATCAAATACTGTTTTACTCAGTATGCATTCAGAGAAAATCGTTCTTTCGAATGAGGTACTTAAAAAATAGCAATCACTCATATCAACATTTGTCAAAAAGGAATTGCTCATATTTGACTCTACAATCTCTGAACAACTCAGGTTCATCCCTGTAAGATTCAGTTGTTTTAATTCTTCATTCACAATTTCTAATTTTTCTCCAATACTACCTTCCGATTCTGCCCATTTATGATGTTTTAAAAACATATTATCATCCATGTAATACTTCCTTTCACATACTTTATGGCCACCAAAGCAATTTATCACTTAATCCCAATTCTTTCACTGCTTCGCGTACTTCGTCTATATGCTCTGGGAACATTTTTGATGAATCGATGATAACATTCTCACCTTTTGAAAGAGATTCTTCTATATCAGCAATTGCCTTTTCCAGAGTATAACCTTTTGGTGCAAATTTTGAATACCATCCTTTAACGTCCCACTTTACACCTGTTGCATCAATAAATTCTGCACCTGCTGGATTGGTATCTCTAACTATAGGACCAGGTAGGTCTCCTCTCGCCTCTAACTCTAAGCCTGCTAGTCTCTCAACTTTTGATTTTTCGTTTATTTTAAAGTTTTTTGCTGGATCTTTTGCCAAACTTTCATACTCTTCTGGTGACCTAGCATAGTATCTTCCCTTATCTCCATATTTGTCTGTCAATTCTTCATAGTAATCCGGAGCAGTTTCTCTAATTTTGTCTAAGCCTGCTTTTGGCGTCCCCTCACTCCGCCACACCTGCCCCGGCACTTCCACCGGGCCCGGGCCGCCCGGCGTTGCCGGGATCAACCGGTTCGGGTAAGGGTTCATCCCTGGGAAATTCCAGTTTTTCAAGGCATCCGGTACTTTCTTCATCGCATCAGTCAACGGGTCCATCACTGCATCGGCCACCTTGCCGACCACGCCGCTCTTGGCGATAGGT
>NZ_JBBOVT010000008.1:0-1559 GCF_038006765.1 Paenibacillus sp. FSL H7-0756
TGCTGCCTGCCTGCTTCCAGGTGAATGCTGGTGTAGCTTTTAACAGACTCTGCGCTTTCGATTCTGCCGACTGATATTGCCCAGCCGCCCATCTGAGTGCTGATTGCTTGCGCTCTAACCGTTCACTAAGCGACTTCGCCTCCCGTCCCAACTCCTGCAGCAACCGGATCGCCTCGCGGGAGGGAGACTGCACATAACTTTCCGGATAAGCAGCCTGCACCGAACGGATCAAACCACCAACGTTTCTGTCCGTACCGGTGACCTGCTCCTCCAGTATGCGATTCAAGCGCTTCATTCCCTGCTCCAGCTCCAGCATCCGCTTGATGTCCACCTGCTGCTGCATAGTTCACCTCCAGAGTACGAGTACAGCGTCTTAGTTATTCAAATCATCGAACATGGAGCCCTTCACTGTGATGGTCATGCCGTCCAGTGCTGTAATGCCTTGAATAAAGTCTAGAGTGTGGTAAGCCAGCTTGTTGCGGATTAATAACAAACTTAGCGCAGGTCTCCTCTGTAATCTGATTCATGTTTTGTCCGTATATGGCTTGTTCTTGTTTCGATACTTTGACATGTCGGATAACTTTGTTATGTTTCCTTCCCGCCGTTACGATAATCAGAATTAACGATACGCTTTAAGGTTTAACCCATAAAAAATATATCACCGATAAAACAGGCCCATCATAGTTGTATCTCACCATAATCGACCTGTTCAATGTAACGGAATAGCATTATTCAGGGTATGAAATTCAAGCCTTTCGTACGCACAACCGAAACAAAGAAATCTTTATACGGGTATTACATGGGTTAACTATGTTTTTGGTCGAATTGGGCTCATTCGACACTGGGTAGCTCCTGCCACTTTTTCGTTACAATAACAAATCCGCCTTCAAACCTAAGATGTAATCTACCCCTATTTTAGTAGAATCGCTTGTTTCCCTGATTTTATATTCCCCTTTATTATCAATTAGCTTTTTACAGATTTGAATGTCTTGCATCAGTTTTTCAATGTCGTTTTTATCTATATGCTCCTCAAACTTTGTTTCTTTAAGATAAATTTCCAGTTTAGAATATATAAAGTCAGCAATTTCTTTATATTTCAAACTCTCTATAGCAATAGAAACAAAATATAATGTTTTAGTAAACAAACTAACATTTACTCTTCTCCAATCTTCTTCTAAAATTTTCGCTGAAACCTGCGCCACATTTAAACCCTCTTCTTCAATATATTCCTCAAAGTCCAACATTACAGAATTTCTAATTCTTTCATATTTAATTATGCTCATATTATCATTCCTTATCTCATATTTTCAGAATAAACATTAAGCTTAATATTAGGGAACTTACGTCTAAATTTCATAGAAGCCCGGGTCCACGCCCAGCTTCTGCAGCAGCTCCCGCTGGCGCTCCGCATGTTCGTTCGCGGACTTCATATAAGTCTTGTTCCCATACTTCTCATAGACAGAGTAGGCTGCTTGACTTCGTCCTATTTCCCGCAAGGCCTCCGCAATCTTAGATAATTGTTCCCGGGCCTGCTGCTGTTCAGCGGGACTGCCGGCTTT
>NZ_JBBOVT010000009.1:0-1393 GCF_038006765.1 Paenibacillus sp. FSL H7-0756
TATACGATTCAAGCGCTTCATTCCCTGCTCCAGTTCCAGCATCCGGCTTACATCCACCTGCTGTTGCATGATTCACCTCCTGAGTACAAATCCGCCGTCTAGTTATTCAAGTCGTCGAACATAGAGGCCCTTCACTGTGATGGTCATGCCGTCCAGTGCCGTGATGCCTTTGAAAAGAACTTATAAAGTATAGACCTTTATATCTAATATCACTGATAAAACAGGCCTGTCATGGTGGTATCTCACCATAATCGACCTGTTAAATGTAACGGAGTAGCATTATTCAGGGTAAAAATATTACATGGGTAATGTTGGGTTTATTCGGCACTAGGTAGCCCCTACTACTTATACAATTTTAAACTTTCGTTTAATTTCATATAATCGAGATTCAACTACATCCTTATCATCAGAGTGCTTTAACAAATATACTTTACTTGCTTCTTTAAGATAAACATAGAAACTGTAGTAATCTAGTACGACGGTTACATCTTCATCAACTGCAGGACGGTCAAAAAAATAGCAAACCCCATCTTCTCCGAAGTACCCTTCTTCCCACTCTTCTAGTTCACTTGCAAATAAACACCAGATATGCTCATTACCAAAACCCTGCCCGTTACAATACTTTTCCAACGCTTTAATAAAGTTCCCATCTCCGATAGAAAAATAATAAAGATCTATCAGTTTTTTTTCAGAAATATTTTCATTTGTCATATCGTTACCTCCCTATTTCCCCTCAAATGAAGGATGGAAATTTGTGATGTTCCCACTATCATCAAGGTATCCCGTAAATCTAAGTCCATTAGAGGAGTATCCAGTCACTAATCTCCCATTAATCACACCATTCGCCATAGCTTCTTTGCCCCATACAATCATTTGTTCACTTGAAATTACATTTGAATCATAGACTGTCTTTGGTTGAGGGATATTTTTATATTGGCCAGGCACTACCTTTAATTCCCTGTCTAATGCAGGAATTCTATACTCTATTTCATAAACCCCAGGAACAGTAGAATGCGGAGTTCTTGAAACAATAACATCATCTAGCTTCCAACCTTGATCTGTCAGAATTTTCTCGAAATTTTCTAAATTATGACCTCCAACAACGCCTTTATTCCCTTTTCTAACAAGCCCTTGTACATTTATCATGTGATCATCAAAACCGTTTACATACTCGAACTTATTCTTAGTCACCCATGTAACATTTTCATCACCATATTTTGAACCGAAGTACTCATCCCATTCCGCCCCTGTTTGAGGGATCTTAGCATCATTCCCCCGCCCCTCACTCCGCCACACCTGCCCCGGCATCTCAACCGGGCCCGGGCCGCCCGGCGTTGCCGGAATCAACCGGTTCGGGTAAGGGTTCATCCCTGGAAAATTCCAGTTCTTCAAG
>NZ_JBBOVT010000010.1:0-1273 GCF_038006765.1 Paenibacillus sp. FSL H7-0756
GACACGGTTCAAGCGCTTCAGTCCCTGCTCCAGCTCCAGTATCCGCTTGATCTCCACCTGCTGCTGCATGCTTCACCTCCAGAGTACAAATCCGCCGTCTAGTTATTCAAGTCGTCGAACATGGAGCCTTTTACCGTGACTAGAACCTATCGTTGAATGATGGGTTCATTCGGTATTGGGTGGCCCCGCAGATGACTCAGATTACATCTTAGTTAGACAATTCTTTTTCAACGTAAGGACGGTCAAGTAGACTAAGTAGGCTTGTGGTTAAATATTTCGTCTGATACTTGTCTAAAGCGTTATTGACAATTAGCTGACCATTCTCCATTCTAAGCAACTGAGCTGAACCATCTTCTAGAAATAATAGGTTACCATCAATATGTCTTATAAGCCTTCCCATAATTTTAAACAAAAGCTCTAGTCCTTGATAAAACGTATTTCCAAACAATTGAATTCTGATACAAACATTTACATCTAAGTTATAATGATTTCTAACAAAAGCGATATCAGAAATATCTTCAATTTCAAGAGCCAATGCAAATAGCTCAGAGCCAATAACTATTTCCTCATCGTTACAACTCAATGAGGCCTTCTTGTCCCCACACGCAGTCGTAAATCTTTCCAGCATTTCACCTAATGAATTATTACTTACATTAGATAGTAGAAACAATTCATAGTCCATTACATCTATCCTCCAAATACTCTTGTAATTTCCCCATCTTTCACAATAAATAGTTCTTTTAAGTTCTTCAAATCACCGTCTGGATTTGCTTTTCTTAAAATCCCCTGAATAATTTCGGCGACTTTTTCTGAAGGGAACTGATCTAAATTTAGAACTATTCTTTCTGCTTGTGTTTTAGTCTTTTTTGTAGTGTTTCTAAGAATATTATCTAGATTCGTTTCTATTGTTGGTGCATAACAGTCAAATACCTTACCTTCAATTAAGAAATCCGGATTTGACGACTCTTTTATTCCGAATCCATTACCACCGTTTACTTCATCTAACATTTTAATGTCATAACCTTGATCTGCCATTAGATCGGCTGTTTCACTCTCTTTCTTAATACCATGTGAGTCACCTTTTGTGTAGTTTCCTTTAGGTTTTCCACCTTTAGGTAAAGAAGGCTCGGTAAGTTTAGTGTTTGGGATATTCCCCCTCCCCTCACTCCGCCACACCTGCCCCGGCACTTCAACCGGGCCCGGGCCGCCCGGCGTTGCCGGGATCAACCGGTTCGGGTAAGGGTTCATCCCTGGAAAATTCCAGTTCTTCAAA